>NZ_JAUJQE010000030.1:0-3823 GCF_030482505.1 Burkholderia sp. AU45274
ACCGTGAAACGACTCTACGCCGATGATAGTGCGGATTCCCGTGTGAAAGTAGGTAATCGTCAGGCTCCCTAAGCCGAAAACCCCCGCCCGAAAGGCGGGGGTTTTTGCATTTGGGCGGCGGAAATGCATGTGTGGTGAGAGAAGAGCGCTTCATTCATCACATCCCAACGGCACGCACACCAGATCAATCAGCCGCCATCCTGCAGTCGATCCTCATCCCGGAACGAAACCACGCGATTTGATACGATCGACGTGTCGTCGGCGATTGCACACGTCGACCTTCATGTTTGAAACCAGGGCTTGATGGAGAGAGCGGAAATGAATATCGGCGACGCGTCGCGCGAATCCGGAGTCAGCGCAAAGATGATCCGGTACTACGAACAGGTGGGCCTGCTGGCGCCAAGCAAGCGTACCGACGCCGGTTACCGGATCTACGGCGCAGACGAGATCCATATCCTGCGCTTCATCCGTCAGGCGCGACGCCTTGGCTTTCTCGTCGAGGACATCCGCAAGCTGCTGATGCTCTGGCAAGACCGTTCCCGCGCGAGCGCCGAAGTGAAGTCAATCGCCCTCGAGCACGTGGCCGAACTCGACAAGCGCATCGCCGAGCTGAGCGACATGCGCGACACACTGGCCGATCTTGCTGCGCACTGTCATGGTGACGGGCGGCCCGAATGCCCGATTTTGGCGCGTCTGTCCGACCCTGTCAGTGAACCAAATTAGTGCGTTCGCTCGACGTCCCAATCAGGCATTGACTCGATTTTGATAAAAATCAATGGGTTATGAAGTGGCGTCGGTCAGCCATTCCGATTTGGAATGGTTCCCATGCAAGTATTTCACTAGCATCTTGGTGCGGCATCGCTATAATTCGGGATAACCCTATACGGGAAATCCCTGAACACCGATTCACCAGGGGTCCCCCTTCCTTGGAGAATGTCATGATCGCCTACATCGTCGAAAAGCTGAGCAACTGGTTCGAATCCGCAGAACGTGAACGCCGTGAGGCCTACCTTGCCACGTCGTCGGACATCGTCCAGCTCGAGAGCCGCATCCGCTCGCTCGAAACCAACGGCTACTCGCTGTAATCGGAGTCACCGTCAGGTGCCACGTGGCACCGAACGATAAGCAAGCCCCGTATTTGACGGGGCTTTGTTTTTTTGTGCGTCGGATCTGGCGCAATCGTCAGTGCAGCGCTATGGTATGCACCTGCTTTTCATCCTGAAGGACACGATCATGCGTTTGCGTCTCGATGTGCGTCGAAGTGCCCGCGCGCGTCTCGTTCTGGGCGCGGCGGTGCTGGTCCACGGACTCGCGGCTGTTGCTGCGACGTCGTCCAAGCCGCTGATTCTCGATACGCAACGCGGTATCCAGGACGGCAAGGGCGGGTTGGTGCTGCAGACGGCCCCGTTGTCTTCCGAGCCGATCGTCGAGCCGGCAGGGATGCGCGCTCCGGCCGGGCAGGCGCCGAACACGTCGGTTCCGCTGTTCGTCGCGCCGTATATCAATGTCCCCGCATGGGGTGGGCAGCCGGTCAACCAGCCGAGGCTCGCGCCGAGACCTCAGCCGTAACGGCCAGTCACCCGATCAGTTTCCGCGGTGCTCGATCTGGCAGCGGGCGCCGCTATCCTGTCCGAGCATCTCGACCAGGTAGGGCAGTGCCTCGTTCATGCTCTGGGCGAGCGTATACGGCGGATTCAGAATGAACATCCCGCTGCCGTAGAGACCTAGCCCGTCAGTCGGCGGATTCGACACCGTCAGTGTCAGGTGCAGCCAGTTGTTCGGTTGCAGGCGCTTCAACTGCTCGGGAAAACGCTGCGATTCCGTCCGGGTCACCTGCGGGTACCAGACTGCATAGCAGCCCGTCGCGAAACGCTTCAGACACTCCGTCACGCAAGCCACCGTGCGCGCGTAATCCTTCTTGTCCTCGTAGGACGGGTCGATCAGAACGAGTGCGCGTCGCGGCGGCGGCGGCAGCAGCGCCTTGATGCCTTCGAAGCCGTCGCCGGCGAAGATCATCGCGCGTCGGCCCGCATCGCGGAAATTGTGGCGCAGCACGTCGATTTCCGTCGTGTGCATTTCGAACAGGCGCATGCGGTCCTGCTCGCGCATCGATCGCCATGCGATGTACGGGGAACCCGGGTAGAAGCGCAGTTCACCGTCGTCGTTCAGTGCGCGAACTTCATCCACATAGTCGCCCAGCGCCTCCGGCAGGTCCTTCTCGTTCCACAGTCGGCCGATGCCGGTGTCGAATTCCGACGTCTTCGCCGCGTAGCCGTCGCGCAGCGAGTACACGCCGGCACCTGCATGCGTGTCGATGTACCAGTAAGACTTGTCCTTCTTGTTCAGGTAGCGCAGCAGCTGAACGACGACGGCGTGCTTGAGCACGTCCGCGTGGTTGCCTGCGTGAAAACCGTGACGATAACTGAGCATGGCGGGCTGCCTGAAACGAAAGGTGAATCGATGAAAGCGGTCGATCGTGCGCGGCCGTCAGGCCGGGCGCCGATGCGGGCCGCGTATTGTACGCGAGTGACCGCGCATCGCCTTACTCGTACGCATCGCCGACCACCTCCTCGATGCGTTGCTTCACATCCGGCGTCAGCTTCGCGGCAACGTCGAGCGCGCGCATGTTGTCACTGATCTGCTCGATCCGCGACGCGCCGGTGATGACTGAACTCACACGCGGATTTGCGAGTACCCACGCGATCGCGAGTTGGGCCGTGCTGCAGCCGAGCTCGGCTGCAATTGTGCCGAGCCGTTCGACGATGTCGTTGGCGGCCGGATTGGTCAGGCGGTCGCGCATCCAGTCGTAACCCTGTAACTGGGCGCGGCTGCCGGGCGGCACGCCGTTACGGTACTTGCCGGTGAGCAGGCCCGATGCCAGCGGGCTCCAGGTCGTGAGGCCGAGACCGTAGTCTTCGTAGAGCCGCGCATATTCCTGTTCGACCCGCGTGCGGTGGAACAGGTTGTACTGCGGCTGCTCGACGACCGGCTTGTGCAGGTGATGCCGCTCGGCGATCTCGCACGCAGCACGGATCTCGTCGGCACTCCATTCCGACGTGCCCCAGTACAGCGCCTTGCCGCGCACGATCATGTCGCTCATTGCCCAGACGGTTTCCTCGATCGGCGTGTTCGGGTCGGGACGATGGCAATAGACGAGGTCGACATAGTCGAGTTGCAGCCGGCGCAGCGAGCCGTCGATGGCGTTCAGCAGGTATTTCCGGTTCAGCGTGTGATACTGGTTCGGCGCTTCGGCGAGCCCCCAGAAGAACTTCGTGGACACGATGTAGCTGATGCGCGGCCAGTCGAGTGCCTTGAGCGCGTGGCCCATGATTTCCTCCGATTTGCCGCCGGCGTAGACCTCGGCATTGTCGAAGAAATTGACGCCCGCGTCGCGCGCCGCAGCCAGGCATTCGCGTGCGACCCGCTGGTCGACCTGGTTGCCGTACGTCACCCACGAACCGAGCGAAAGTGCGCTGATCTGCAGGCCGGAGCGGCCTAGCCGTCGATAGTGCATGCGAATCTCCTGCGTGACAGAACCGACCTTAAGCTTAGACGTTTTGCGCGCGAACGGCGGGGCCGATCGTGCACAATGACGGCTGGCCCGCCAGCACGATCGCGCGACGGTAGCGGATGCAGCGGGCGCTTGTTTTATCGATCCGACAACGGGAGGAGACGGACATGGCAGCAGATCTGAGCGGCAAGACCGCAGTCGTCACGGGCGCCGCGAGCGGCATCGGCAAGGAAATCGCACTCGAGCTCGCGAAAGCGGGCGCGGCCGTCGCGATCGCCGACCTGAACCAGGACGGCGCGAACGCGGTCGCTG
>NZ_JAUJQE010000031.1:0-3421 GCF_030482505.1 Burkholderia sp. AU45274
TGAAGCAATACGCGGGGGAGCATTTCGCGTACGACGCGCGCGGCAATCTCGTTCATCGCAGATCGCCAGCGGGTGAGCAGCGTTACGAGTGGAACGCGTTCAATCGGATGACTGCAGCGACGGTTGACGAGGTGGCTCGCAGGAGCGAGTCGCGGTACTACTACGATGCGCTGGGACGTCGGATCGCGAAAGAGGTGAACGGCGAGCGCACGGTGTTCGGGTGGGATGGCGACACGCTGGCGTATGAGAGCGGGGAGCAGGGCAGCACGCATTACCTTTACGAAGCGGGTTCGTTCGTGCCGATGGTGCAGTACGTGAGTGCATCGGTAGACGGGTTCGAGACGTCGTCACGGCGTGAGACCGATCGCTATGTACCGGAAGACGATCCGTTGCAACGGTTGCCGGAGCGGGTGGGTGAGGCGCACGCGTTCTATTACCACTGTGATCAGATCGGCACGCCGCAATTGCTGACGGATGATGAAGGCGATGTGGTGTGGGAGGCTTCGTATAAGGCGTGGGGAGAAGCGCGGGAGGTTATCGCGCGGGCGTCGAAGGCGGCGGGGATTACGCCGAGGAATTCGCTGCGGTTCCAGGGGCAGCAGGTCGATGATGAGACGGGGCTGCACTATAACCGGCACAGGTATTACGATCCGGATAGTGGCCGGTTCATTGGCAAAGATCCAATTGGACTTGCGGGTGGGCTGAACGTCTATCAATACACGCCAAGTCCAGTGCAGTGGGTGGATCCTTTGGGCTTGAGTGGCACACTTGCGGGCCGGCTTGCAGATAAAGCACAAAATCTGCCGGCATCGCAGCGACCGAATACCGTTGCTGTGATTGTTTCCAAGGATGGGCGTATCGTTATTGGGCGAAATCAAGGTGGCGTTACTAATCCAGAGGTCGAAGACGCATTGAAGGATATTCCGCCGAATGAGTTCGATGCTCAATGTGCCGAGGTGAATGCGATCGCTAGAGCAAGGAACAAGGGTGTTGACTTGGATGGTGCGACGATATCTGTAGCCAACGTACGTGGTAAAAATAGTACGAGTGGAATTCATGGCACCGACAAGACGCCGTGCACGGTGTGTAATCCGTTGCTCAGGAAATTTAATATGAATTTAATTCAACGATGTGGACATCATGGATAGAGTGAAGCTGCTTGAAAGATTGGAGAGCTGCCCTTCTGAAGGGAAGCAGCTCTATGCGTCTTTGTGCTTGCGGCGGTACTGTGAAGCCAAGGGGATTTCTCATCCAGCTATCGACGCCTTGTTGAATCATCTGGATTCGATAGCCTCCAGTCGAAGCTTGGTGGAGTGGGATTCGCGAGGCGCATTGCTTGATCTAAATGGGCGGGGTGATCCAATGCCAGATGATCTTAAGGATGCGCTGTCTAGTAGTGATTTAATAAGTGAATTTTCTAATTTGGTTGATAGTGTGGTGGAGGTTGGGATTGTTGATCTTTATGGGGAGAAGACGGATCTTCCTTTGAAGTTCTTGGATAGGGTAATGTCTATATTGGATAGAAATGGTATTTCTCTTCCGGATTTGGCTGTCGGGGCCTGATGGGGGAGAATTCTATTATAAATTTAAGACGTTAATTTTGAGTGGAGGGAAGTGCTTGTGAATCACTCTTGAAGGTTAGTAGCAATATGAGGGAACTATAGAATGTGCCGTCGGCGACGGCAAACCGAGCAACTATGCGAGGCAATCTCGTCCACCGCAGATCGCCAGCGGGTGAGCAGCGTTACGAGTGGAACGCGTTCAATCGGATGACTGCAGCGACGGTTGAGGAGGTCGCTCGCAGGAGCGAGTCGCGGTACTACCACGATGCGCTGGGACGTCGCATCGCGAAAGAGGTGAACGGCGAGCGCACGGTGTTCGGGTGGGATGGCGACATGCTGGCGTATGAGAGCGGGGAGCAGGGCAGCACGCATTACCTTTACGAAGCGGGTTCGTTCGTGCCGATGGTGCAGTACGCGAGTGCGTCGGTAGAAGGGTTCGAGACGTCGTCACGCCGTGAGACCGATCGCTATGTACCGGAAGGCGATCCGTTGCAACGGTTGCCGGAGCGGGTGGGTGAGGCGCACGCGTTCTATTACCACTGTGATCAGATCGGCACGCCGCAATTGCTGACGGATGATGAAGGCGACGTGGTGTGGGAGGCGTCGTATAAGGCGTGGGGGGAAGCGCGGGAGGTGATCGCGCGGGCGTCGAAGGCGGCGGGGATCGTGCCGCGGAATCCGTTGCGGTTCCAGGGGCAGCAGGTTGATGATGAGACGGGGCTGCACTATAACCGGTATCGGTACTACGATCCGAACAGTGGGCGGTTCGTGTCGAAGGATCCGATCGGACTCGTGGGGGGATCAACGTCTATGCGTATGCGCCGAACCCGGTCGTATGGATCGATCCCCTTGGGCTGACTGGCAGCAGCGTTCCAGCATTACCGGCCCCGAATCAACCGAGTGTATCGGTTCCTGCGCCCAATACGGCTCCGATCGATCCGATTACTAAAGCTCCAATTGGGAGAGTAATTGTTGACGGCAGAGGGAATGCCGTAATTGAGCCTGTTGGCGGTAGTACAGTAGCGAGAAGCGCGGGGGTTGGTACGCATACCTTGTACGCGAATGGGTCCAATTGTTATCGATTGAACCCTAAAGGGCACGCAAATAATTCGTGCCCGCACGGTCACGCTCATGCAATCGGAACTGGCCCCAATATGAAAGGGCAAGGTGTCTCTTTGGATGTAAATGGAAACGTTGTTCCGTCAAATAGTGCAGCTGCTCATATTCCACTGAAATGATAGAAAACCCACGTGATTTTTTTAAAACTGTCTATCTTGGTGATCGCGCATGTAAGGCGATATTGATAGATTCTTGGGAGTCAATTGTTAGAATTCAGGTTGATCTTATATCTAGAATTCGATCTGAATGTGGAAATTGGGATTTTTACACGGACGAAGATGTGGAGAATGGGCTTCTTGTGTTCACGAATGTGAAGCATTTCTCAATGAGTCCAGAGGGGCTGTTGCCTAATGACCTTATAAATTCGGTGTCGGTAGAGCGGGCCGATTTTGACGGATTTTGGACAATTAAATTAGGAATTGATTCGGCTGATGAGCGAGGTCATTCGGAAGAGGTTAAAGTGAAAATCGTTGCGGAGTCGGTTTATATTGAGAGCGAAGGCGGATTGACTGCAGTCGAGTGATATTAACGAGATCGTAAAGAACGAAGGGCTGGTGGCGCGCGTCAGGACGAAGATCGGTAAGTCTCATGGCATCACACGTACAACGTATTTGGCGCGAGCCGGAGCTTCGTGTGGCATCACCAGTACGACGAAATCGGTAACCGCATCAGAACGGTCAGGCCGGACGGCCATGCCGTCGATTGGCTCACGTATGGCTCGGGACACGTCCACGGGTTGA
>NZ_JAUJQE010000032.1:0-3289 GCF_030482505.1 Burkholderia sp. AU45274
GGCTTAGGGAGCCTGACGATTACCTACTTTCACACGGGAATCCGCACTATCATCGGCGTAGAGTCGTTTCACGGTCCTGTTCGGGATGGGAAGGGGTGGGACCGACTCGCTATGGTCATCAGGCAAAGAGGGTTGTTGCGCTGGCTTCGCAGCACAACCAATCTGGGAAGAAGCAGTAATTTTGAGTTGTGTGTATCACACACGAGAATCCAACCTGTCGCTTTGGATCGCGGCCGGTGCTTGCGCACGGCGCCGATCTACAAGGCAGACTTGTTATAGGATCAAGCCTTACGGGCAATTAGTATCAGTTAGCTGAACGCATTACTGCGCTTACACACCTGACCTATCAACGTCCTGGTCTCGAACGACCCTTCAAGGGGATCTAGTCCCCAGGGATATCTCATCTTAAGGCGAGTTTCCCGCTTAGATGCTTTCAGCGGTTATCTCTTCCGAACATAGCTACCCGGCGATGCCACTGGCGTGACAACCGGTACACCAGAGGTTCGTCCACTCCGGTCCTCTCGTACTAGGAGCAGCCCCCTTCAAATATCCAACGCCCACGGCAGATAGGGACCAAACTGTCTCACGACGTTTTAAACCCAGCTCACGTACCTCTTTAAATGGCGAACAGCCATACCCTTGGGACCGGCTACAGCCCCAGGATGAGATGAGCCGACATCGAGGTGCCAAACACCGCCGTCGATATGAACTCTTGGGCGGTATCAGCCTGTTATCCCCAGAGTACCTTTTATCCGTTGAGCGATGGCCCTTCCATACAGAACCACCGGATCACTATGACCTGCTTTCGCACCTGCTCGACTTGTCGGTCTCGCAGTTAAGCACGCTTATGCCATTGCACTATCAGCACGATTTCCGACCGTACCTAGCGTACCTTCGTACTCCTCCGTTACGCTTTGGGAGGAGACCGCCCCAGTCAAACTGCCTACCATGCACTGTCCCCGACCCGGATCACGGGCCAAGGTTAGAACCTCAAACAAACCAGGGTGGTATTTCAAGGACGGCTCCACCGAAACTAGCGTTCCGGTTTCATAGCCTCCCACCTATCCTACACAGATCGGTTCAAAGTCCAATGCAAAGCTACAGTAAAGGTTCATGGGGTCTTTCCGTCTAGCCGCGGGTAGATTGCATCATCACAAACACTTCAACTTCGCTGAGTCTCGGGAGGAGACAGTGTGGCCATCGTTACGCCATTCGTGCAGGTCGGAACTTACCCGACAAGGAATTTCGCTACCTTAGGACCGTTATAGTTACGGCCGCCGTTTACCGGGACTTCAATCAAGAGCTTGCACCCCATCATTTAATCTTCCGGCACCGGGCAGGCGTCACACCCTATACGTCCACTTTCGTGTTTGCAGAGTGCTGTGTTTTTATTAAACAGTCGCAGCCACCAGTTTATTGCAACCCCTTCACCCTCCTGGCGCAGGCCAGTCAAGCTACAAGGGCGTACCTTATCCCGAAGTTACGGTACCAATTTGCCGAGTTCCTTCTCCCGAGTTCTCTCAAGCGCCTTAGAATACTCATCTCGCCCACCTGTGTCGGTTTGCGGTACGGTCATCGTTAGACTGAAGCTTAGAGGCTTTTCTTGGAACCACTTCCAATTGCTTCGCTCCCTAGGGAGCTCGCGCCACACCCTTGAATTACGCGCCCGGATTTGCCTAAGCGCCTTCTCCAATGCAGCGACCGGGACTTCCAACACCCGGACAACCTTCCGCGATCCGTCCCCCCATCGCATCTAACAATGGTGCAGGAATATTGACCTGCTTCCCATCAGCTACGCATTTCTGCCTCGCCTTAGGGGCCGACTCACCCTACGCCGATGAACGTTGCGTAGGAAACCTTGGGCTTACGGCGAGGGGGCCTTTCACCCCCTTTATCGCTACTCATGTCAGCATTCGCACTTCTGATACCTCCAGCATCCCTTCCGAGACACCTTCGCAGGCTTACAGAACGCTCTCCTACCATGCGTGCTAAGCACGCATCCGCAGCTTCGGTATATAGCTTAGCCCCGTTACATCTTCCGCGCAGGACGACTCGATCAGTGAGCTATTACGCTTTCTTTAAAGGGTGGCTGCTTCTAAGCCAACCTCCTGACTGTTTTAGCCTTCCCACTTCGTTTCCCACTTAGCTATATTTGGGGACCTTAGCTGGCGGTCTGGGTTGTTTCCCTCTTGACACCGGACGTTAGCACCCGATGTCTGTCTCCCGTGATTGCACTCTTCGGTATTCGGAGTTTGCTATGGCGGGGTAATCTGCAATAGACCCCCCAACCATGACAGTGCTCTACCCCCGAAGGTGAGACACGAGGCACTACCTAAATAGTTTTCGGAGAGAACCAGCTATTTCCAAGTTTGTTTAGCCTTTCACCCCTATCCACAGCTCATCCCCTAACTTTTCAACGTTAGTGGGTTCGGACCTCCAGTACGTGTTACCGCACCTTCATCCTGGCCATGGATAGATCACTTGGTTTCGGGTCTACGCCCAGCAACTGAACGCCCTATTCGGACTCGCTTTCGCTACGCCTGCCCTATACGGTTAAGCTTGCTACTGAACGTAAGTCGCTGACCCATTATACAAAAGGTACGCCGTCACCCCTTACGAGGCTCCGACTGTTTGTATGCATGCGGTTTCAGGATCTATTTCACTCCCCTCCCGGGGTTCTTTTCGCCTTTCCCTCACGGTACTGGTTCACTATCGGTCGATCACGAGTATTTAGCCTTGGAGGATGGTCCCCCCATCTTCAGACAGGATTTCACGTGTCCCGCCCTACTTGTCGCACACCTAGTTCTTTCATACTGTTTTCGCCTACAGGGCTATCACCTGCTATGGCCGCACTTTCCAGAGCGTTCGGCTAACAATACAAATAAAGAGTGCAAGGCTCATCCCATTTCGCTCGCCACTACTTTGGGAATCTCGGTTGATTTCTTTTCCTGCGGTTACTTAGATGTTTCAGTTCACCGCGTTCGCTTCACATGGCCTATGTATTCAGCCATGGATACTCCAAAAGGAGTGGGTTTCCCCATTCGGACATCTACGGATCAAAGCTCGTTTGCCAGCTCCCCGTAGCTTTTCGCAGGCTACCGCGTCCTTCATCGCCTGTGATCGCCAAGGCATCCACCACATGCACTTGTTCGCTTGACCCTATAACGAGTCTGTCTCATCGACAGTCGCTACAGGTTGAGTTCTCGCGTTGTGCCGTATTCCAATTGAGTCAAACATTAAGTTCGAATCATCTTGAGATACATCGATACAATCACAACCCGGATAGTTT
>NZ_JAUJQE010000033.1:0-2015 GCF_030482505.1 Burkholderia sp. AU45274
ACGTCGACTTGCCGCAGCCCGAGCTGCCGAGCAGCGCGAACAGCTCGTTCTTCGCGATCGTCAGGTTCACGTTGTCGACGGCGGTGCTGTCGCCGAATTTCTTCACGACGTTTTCGATGCGCACGAAGGCGTCGTTTTGCGTACGGGCCGCGGGGGCCGGCTGGGTGTGTCGTGCAGCAGCGGAAGAGGGTATCGATTGCATGGGATTCACCATTCGTTCTTCACGGATTGCAGGCGTGAGCGCCCCCGCGCGAGGCGCAAAACGCGACTCACGGGCGACGGCTCGTGCCGGATGGAACAGTGCGCGCGGCGCGCGCGGGCGGACGGAGGTCCGCGGATCTCAGGCGGGCAGGCGTGAAGCGCCGCCTGCGCCGCCGGAATTCAGGTCGATCAGTGGCCGGTCTTCAGTTGGGCCCACAGACGGTTCTCGAGGCGCAGGATGTCGGCCGGCATCGGCTTCATCAGCACCATCTTCTTCAGCACGTCTTCAGGCGGGTAGACGGTCGGGTCCTGCGCGACGGCCGGCGTGACGAACTGGTGCGCGGCCTTGTTCGCGGTCGGGTAGAACACCGTGTTGGTGATCGCCGCGTTGACCTTCGGATCGGACACGTAGTTGATCCACTTCAGTGCGGCTTCGGCGTGCGGTGCATCCTTCGGGATCACCATCACGTCGAACCACAGCAGGCCGCCTTCCTTCGGATTCGAGAACTTGATGTCGTACGAACGCTTCGCTTCGGCCGAGCGGCGATGCGCGATGCCGACGTCGCCCGACCAGCCGAGCACGACGCACACGTCGTTGTTCGCGAGGTCGTTGATGTAGCCGGACGAGTTGAACTGGGTGATGTACGGGCGGACTTTCTTCAGGACTTCGAACGCAGCCTGGTAGTCGCCGGGATTCTTGCTGTTCGGATCCTTGCCCATGTATTGCAGCGTGGCGGCGAACACATCGACGGCCTGGTCGAGGAACGACACGCCGCAGCTCTTCAGCTTTTCCATGTTGGCCGGATCGAACACCAGCGCCCAGCTGTCGACCGGCGCCTTGTCGCCGAGGGCCTTCTTCACCGCCTGCGCGTTGTAGCCGATGCCGTCCGTGCCGTAGGCCCAGGGCACGCCGTACTGGTTGCCCGGGTCGGCATCCGAGATCATCTTCATCAAGAGCGGGTCGAGGTTCGCGAGGTTCGGCAGCTTCGACTTGTCGAGCTTCTGGTACACGCCGGCCTGGATCTGCTTGGCCATGTAGTTCGACGTCGGCACGACGATGTCGTAACCCGAACTGCCGGCCAGCAGCTTCGCCTGAAGCGTGTCGTCGCTGTCGTAGTTGTCGTACTTGACGTGGATGCCCGTCTGCTTCTGGAAGTTCGGGATCGTGTCGGGTGCGATGTAGTCGGACCAGTTGTAGACGTTCAGCTCGTCGGCCGCGTGTGCCGTCGGGCTGGCGACCGACGTGAACGCGGCCGCGGCGGCAAGGGCGGCAACGGAACAGGCTTGGCGAAGAAAGCAGGCACGCATGGTGGAATTCCCCTGGTTATGGCGGCGTGCGGCGTCCGCCGCACGCCTGTAGGCAAAAACCGTTACGAAATACCCAGTTGCTGGGCGGTTGCATCGACTGCTTTTTTCGCCTTCGATACGAGTTCATCGATTTCCGGACGCGAGATCACGAGCGGCGGCGACAGCAGCATCCGGTCGCCGGTCGCGCGCATGATCAGGTTGCCGTTGAAGCAGAAGTCGCGGCAGATCGTGCCGACGTCGCCACCGTTCGCGAAGCGGCGGCGTTCGGCCGGCGCTTCGGCGAGCTGCAGGCTCGCGACGAGGCCGTGGCCATGCACCTCGCCGACGATCGGGTGGCGCGCGAAGGTTTCGCGCATCAGCGCCTGGAAGTACGGGCCCGTGTCGTTCTTCACGCGCTCGACGATCCCTTCATCGCGCAGCAGCTTCAGGTTCGCGACCGCGACGGCCGCCGCGACCGGGTGGCCCGAGTACGTGAGGCCGTGATTGAATTCGCCGTTGTCGATGAT
>NZ_JAUJQE010000035.1:0-1401 GCF_030482505.1 Burkholderia sp. AU45274
AGGGCTGAGTTCTGTATTGCACGGGACTCAGCCCTTTTAGTTTCAGTTTGATGCGGTCGTGATTGTAGTAGTGGATGTAGCTTGCCAAGCCGGTTTGCAGTTCGTCCAGGTTGCGGAACCGATTCAGATGGAAGAACTCGGATTTCAGCGTGCCGAAGAAGCTCTCCATGGCGGCGTTGTCCAGGCAATTCCCTTTACGCGACATGCTTTGCGTGAGCGCTCGTTGCTGCAGTAGGCGGCGATACGCAGGCATCTGGTACTGCCAGCCCTGATCCGAATGCAAGAGAGGCCGCTCGTGTGACTTCAAGCGCGCCAATGCCTTGCGAAGCATTGCGCTGACCATCTCGAACGCCGGGCGCCTCGCGGTTTCATAAGCAATGATCTCGCCGTTGTACAGATCGAGCACTGGTGACAGGTACAGCTTCTGGCCGCCCACGTTGAATTCCGTGACATCCGTTACCCACTTCTCATTCGGACGCTTTGCGTAGAACCGACGCTGTAAAACATGAGGTGCAACACGTCCGACGCTACCTTTGTAGGAGCGGTATTTCTTCGGGCGCACACAAGACTTCAGCCGCAACTCACCCATCAGACGCGCCACAGTCTTGTGGTTAATCACCTGTCCCAGATTACGTAGAGCGAGCGTGATGCGTCGATAGCCGTAGCGGCCCTTGTGCCGTTCGAACAGCGAGCAGATTCTTGCCCTTGTATCGGCATACTTGTCGGCTGCTCCGAGCAATTTCTGATGATAGTAGAACGTGCTGCGCGCCAAGCCGGCAACCTTCAACAAGCCCGCAAGCGGATATTGCTGCCTTAGCTCGAGCACGATTTGCGCTTTTTGCGTTGCGCTGATCGCTGCTGCGCTTGAGCCAAGGCTTCGAGCTTTTTTAAGTACGCGTTCTCCATGCGCAGGAAGTTCAACTCGTCGAGTAGTTCCTGTCGGGAGCGCGTATCGTCCTCGGGTAGCGGCGGTGGCGTGAGCGGTGGCTTGGGCATCTTCCTGGGGCGCCCCCGCTGGCGCGGCGACAGTGCGTCTATACCGCCTTCATCATACTGGCGTTTCCACTGGCCGATGGCCGTACGGTTCCTAATGTTGAAGCGTGCAGCCGTCTCACGCGCTGACAACCCTTCGCTACGCATTTGCTGCAGTACAAGCAACTTGAACTCTGCGCTGTAGCGCTCGCACTTCTTCTTCAAGCCTGCCGGACCATGTATGCGATGGGCCGCCACCCACTTGCGGATCGTCGCCTCATCGACGCCGTGGCGCTTGGACATCTCACGGAACCCAGCGTGGCCGGACTCGTACTCCTCTGCAATGGATACCTTGAACTGCTCCGTGTACTTGCTCATGAAAAACACCCCAAAGGTTGGATCGATGTCCAACTTTTGGGGTGCAGTTCA
>NZ_JAUJQE010000036.1:0-1238 GCF_030482505.1 Burkholderia sp. AU45274
CTCGGCAGCGGATACCCCATGCTCGCCGGCCCCGCGAACGTATGCGACGCACCCTTGATATCGATTTTCCCGGGCGCATGAACCTCGACGTTGCCATCCTTGATCCGGATGTATGCTCCGCCGCTCGTCAGCAGAATCCCCTGATCGGCCGCGATCTCGATCCGGTCCGTCGCCGACACCACCTTCACCGCCTTCTGCGCGGTCACCTCGATGTTGTCCGACTGCGCCTGGATCTCCACCTTGCCCTTGCCCGCGAACAGCTTCATCCCCGCGTTCTGCACGAACAGGCTCAGCTTCTGCCCGATGCTCCCGATCAGCGACTTGCCGGCCGCGACGTGCACGCTCTGCCCGCTCGCCACGTTCACGTGATCGTTCGCGACCACATGCACCGACTGCTGCGTCGACATCCCGATCCCCGACGGGCTGCCGAACAGCATCACCGGCTCCTTGAATGCGTTCGCGTTACCCGTGCCGCCGCCTGCCGTACGCCCGCCCGACGCGCTACCCGATGCGCTGTCCTGCGTCGCATCCGTGAACGCGCGCATCGTGTCCTGCGCGTCCTTCAGGCTTTCCGCCTGATGCTGCTCGCTCACGCCCGACATCGCCTCGACGAGGCTCTCGCCCGTCACGAGCTGCTGCTGCGCTTCCTTCACGTCGAGCGGCTGGCTGTTCGCCGCCTTCGGATGGGTGGTGACGTACAGGCCCTGGCTCGCCCGCACCGCGCCATACGCATCCGAGCGCAGGTCGAAGCCGCTGCCGAGATACGACCCGCGCGAATTGCCGTTCTGGTCGATGATGTAGCCCAGATGCAGCAGGCTGTTCGCGCTGCTGCTCATCAGCTGCACGCGGTTCTGCCCGGTCGCGTCGTCCATCACGAGCTGGTTGTAGCCGCCGCCCGAATACTCCTTCGACCGATACCCGGACAGGATCCCGTCGGTATGCCATTGCGGCTGGTTCGCGCCGTTGTACACGCGCCCGACCGCGAGCGGCCGGTCGCAGTCGCCGCCGACGTAGTCGATCAGCACTTCCTCGCCGATGCGCGGCACGTGCACGCCGCCGTAGCCGCCGCCCGTATCCGATTGCACGACGCGTACCCAGCACGACGCGTTCTCGTTGCCCGGATTCAAGCGGTCCCACACGAACTGCACGCGGATCCGGTTCAACTCGTCGGTATAGACTTCCTCGCCCTGCGGCCCGACGACGATCGCCGTCTCGAGGTGCATGTCCGGCTTGTGATG
>NZ_JAUJQE010000037.1:0-1002 GCF_030482505.1 Burkholderia sp. AU45274
GCAATACGGCCCGCGCGAATCGATGGAATACGACGTCGTGATCGTCGGCGGCGGCCCCGCCGGGCTGTCGGCGGCGATCCGGCTCAAGCAGCTGGCCGCCGAGAAAGGCACCGAGATCGGCGTGTGCGTGCTCGAGAAGGGTTCCGAGATCGGCGCGCACATCCTGTCGGGCGCGGTGATGGACCCGCGCGCGATCACTGAACTGTTCCCCGACTGGAAGGAACGCGGCGCGCCGCTCGACGTCGAGGTGACGGAAGACCGCTTCCTGTTCCTGTCCGAGAAGAGCGCGGTCACCACGCCGAACTGGGCGCTGCCCGCCAACTTCCAGAACCACGGCAACTACGTCATTTCGCTGGGCAACGTCACGCGCTGGCTTGGGGCACAGGCCGAAGCGCTCGGTGTCGAGATCTTCCCCGGCTTCCCGGCCGCAGAGATCCTGTACAACGACGACGGCTCCGTGAAGGGCGTCGCGACCGGCAACATGGGCGTGGGCAAGGACGGCGAGCCGACCGAGAACTTCCAGCTCGGCATGGAACTGCACGCGAAGTACACGCTGTTCGCCGAAGGCTGCCGCGGCCATCTGGGCCGCCAGTTGATCTCGAAGTTCAAGCTCGACGCGAACGCGGATCCGCAGGCCTACGGGATCGGCATCAAGGAGCTGTGGGAGATCGACCCGGCCAAGCACAAGCCGGGCCTCGTGATCCACACGGCCGGCTGGCCGCTGAAGTCGGATACGTACGGCGGCTCGTTCCTGTATCACATGGACAACAACCAGGTCGTGGTCGGCTTCGTGGTGGGCCTCGGCTACACGAACCCGTACCTGTCGCCGTTCGAGGAATTCCAGCGCTACAAGACGCACCCGTCGATCCGCGCGTTCCTGGAAGGCGGCAAGCGCGTGTCGTACGGCGCGCGGGCGATCACGGCCGGCGGGCTGCTGTCGCTGCCGAAGACGGTGTTCCCGGGCGGCGCGCTGATCGGCGACGACGCGGGCTTCCTGAACGC
>NZ_JAUJQE010000038.1:0-988 GCF_030482505.1 Burkholderia sp. AU45274
GACATGGGCGCGCTGAACCGTGCAGGCAGCCGCGTGATCGTGAAGGCCGACGGCGTCTACCTGTGGGACTCGGACGGCAACAAGGTGATCGACGGGATGGCCGGCCTCTGGTGCGTGAACGTCGGCTACGGCCGCAAGGAACTCGCCGACGCCGCGTATCGCCAGATCCAGGAACTGCCGTTCTACAACACGTTCTTCAAGACCACGCACCCGCCGGTGATCGAACTCTCCGCGATGCTCGCGGAAGTCACGCCGGCCGGCTTCAACCACTTCTTCTATTGCAACAGCGGCTCGGAAGGCAACGACACCGTGCTGCGCCTCGTGCACCAGTACTGGCGCGTGCAGGGCCAGCCGCAGAAGAAATACGTGATCTCGCGCAAGAACGGCTATCACGGCTCGACGATCGCCGGCGGCACGCTCGGCGGGATGGGCTACATGCACGAGCAGATGCCGTCGAAGGTCGAGCACATCGTGCATATCGACCAGCCGTATTTCTTCGGTGAAGCGGCGGCCGGCGAAACGCCGGAAGCGTTCGGCCTGGCGCGCGCGCAGCAGCTCGAAGCGAAGATCCTCGAACTCGGCGCGGAGAACGTCGCCGCGTTCATCGGCGAGCCGTTCCAGGGCGCGGGCGGCGTGATCTTCCCGCCGTCGACGTACTGGCCGGAAATCCAGCGGATCTGCCGCAAGTACGACATCCTGCTGGTGGCCGACGAAGTGATCGGCGGCTTCGGCCGCACCGGCGAATGGTTCGCACACCAACACTTCGGCTTCGAACCCGATCTCATCACGATGGCCAAGGGCCTCACGTCGGGCTACGTGCCGATGGGGGCGGTCGGCATTCACGAACGCGTGGCGCGGCCGATCATCGACAACGGCGAATTCAATCACGGCCTCACGTACTCGGGCCACCCGGTCGCGGCGGCCGTCGCGGTCGCGAACCTGAAGCTGCTGCGCGATGAAGGGATCGTCGAGCGCGTGAAGAACGACA
>NZ_JAUJQE010000039.1:0-775 GCF_030482505.1 Burkholderia sp. AU45274
AATCACCAGAATCGTCATTTCTTTCCGCTCCCTCTTACAGCACCTTGGCTTCGGTCTTCAGCTTCTCGACCAGCGTCTTCACGTCCGGCACCTTCACGCCGGCTGCGCGCTTCGGCGGCTCGACCACCTTCAGCGTCTTCAGACGCGGCGCGACGTCGACACCCAGGTCTTCCGGCTTCACGGTTTCCAGCGGCTTCTTCTTCGCCTTCATGATGTTCGGCAGCGTCACGTAACGCGGCTCGTTCAGGCGCAGGTCGGTCGTGATCACGGCCGGCAGCGTCAGCGACAGCGTTTCCGCACCGCCATCGACTTCGCGTGCAACCGTTGCTTTACCGTCAGCCACCGTGACCTTCGATGCGAACGTCGCTTGCGGGAGGCCTGCCAGCGCAGCCAGCATCTGGCCCGTCTGGTTCGAATCGTCGTCGATTGCCTGCTTGCCGAGGATCACCAGTTGCGGCTGTTCCTTGTCGACCAGCGCCTTCAGGATCTTCGCGACGCCCAGCGGCTCGACGCTGTCGTTCGACTCGACGAGGATCGCGCGATCCGCGCCGATCGCCAGCGCCGTACGCAGCGTCTCCTGCGCTTGCGCGACGCCTACCGATACGGCGATCACTTCGGTCGCCACGCCCGCTTCCTTCAGGCGCACGGCTTCTTCAACCGCGATTTCGTCGAACGGGTTCATCGACATCTTCACGTTCGCGATGTCGACGCCCGTGTTGTCCGACTTCACGCGGACCTTCACGTTGTAATCGACCACTCTTTTCACTGGCACCAG
>NZ_JAUJQE010000003.1:0-727581 GCF_030482505.1 Burkholderia sp. AU45274
TCCTGGAAGGCGGCAAGCGCGTGTCGTACGGCGCGCGGGCGATCACGGCCGGCGGGCTGCTGTCGCTGCCGAAGACGGTGTTCCCGGGCGGCGCGCTGATCGGCGACGACGCGGGCTTCCTGAACGCATCGCGGATCAAGGGCAGCCACGCGGCGATCAAGACCGGCATGCTGGCGGCCGACGCCGCGTTCGACGCGGTGCAGGCTGGCCGCCAGAGCGACGAGCTCAACGCGTACCCGGACGCCTTCAAGCAGTCGTGGCTGTACACGGAGCTGTACCGCGCGCGCAACTTCAAGCAGTGGATGGCCAAGGGGCTGTACCTCGGCACGCTGATGGTCGGGCTGGAGCAGAAGGTGATGGGCGGCAACGTGCCGTGGACGCTGCACCACAAGCATGCGGACCACGAAATGCTGAAGCCGGCATCGCAATGCCAGCCGATCGAGTATCCGAAGCCGGACGGCAAACTGACGTTCGACCGTCTCTCGTCGGTATTCATCTCGAACACGAACCACGAAGAGAACCAGCCCGCGCACCTGACGCTGAAGGATGCGAACGTGCCGGTGAACGTGAACCTGCGCACGTACGCGGGGCCGGAGGCGCGCTTCTGCCCGGCGGCCGTGTACGAATTCGTGAAGAACGACGACGGCAGCGATCGCCTGGTGATCAACGCGCAGAACTGCGTGCACTGCAAGACCTGCGACATCAAGGACCCGACGCAGAACATCGTGTGGGTCACGCCGGAAGGCGGCGGCGGGCCGAATTACCCGAACATGTAACGCAACGCATCCCCGCGCCTGCGGGCGCGAACGAACCGGAGTGAGACGATGAGCAATGCAGCGAAAGAAGTCGTGGTAGTGAGCGGTGTTCGTACCGCGATCGGTGATTTCGGCGGCAGCCTGAAGGATTTCTCGCCGACCGACCTCGGTGCGAAGGTGGTCGCCGAAGTGCTGTCGCGTGCGAACGTGTCGGGCGACGCAGTCGGGCATGTCGTGTTCGGCCACGTCGTGAACACCGAGCCGAAGGACATGTATCTCGCGCGCGTCGCGGCGATCAATGGCGGCGTGGCGCAGCATACGCCCGCGCTGACCGTGAACCGCCTGTGCGGTTCGGGCCTGCAGGCGATCGTGTCGGCCGCGCAGACGATCATGCTCGGCGACGCCGACATCGCGATCGGCGGCGGCTCCGAAAGCATGAGCCGCGCCCCGTACACCGTGCCGGCCGCGCGCTTCGGCCAGCGCATGGGTGACGGCAAGCTCGTCGACATGATGCTCGGCGCGCTGCACGACCCGTTCCAGACGATCCACATGGGCGTGACGGCCGAGAACGTCGCGGCGAAGTACGGCATCTCGCGCGACGCGCAGGATGCGCTGGCGCTCGAATCGCATCGTCGCGCGGCGCGCGCGATCGCGGAAGGGCGCTTCAAGGATCAGATCCTGCCGATCTCGATCCGCACGAAGAAGGGCGAAGTTGCGTTCGACACCGACGAGCACGTGCGCCTCGAAGCCAGCGCGGATGATTTCACGAAGCTGAAGCCGGTGTTCCAGAAGGAGAACGGCACCGTGACGGCCGGCAACGCGTCGGGCATCAACGATGCGGCCGCGGCCGTGCTGATGATGAGCGCGGACGCCGCGCGCGCGCAGGGCGTGAAGCCGCTCGCGCGCCTCGTCGCCTATGCGCACGCGGGTGTCGATCCGGCGTACATGGGCATCGGCCCGGTGCCGGCCACGCAGAAGGCGCTCGAACGCGCGGGCCTGAAGATCAGCGATCTCGACGTGATCGAGGCGAACGAGGCGTTCGCGGCCCAGGCATGCGCGGTCACGCAGGAGCTCGGCCTCGATCCGGCGAAGGTCAACCCGAACGGCTCGGGCATCTCGCTCGGCCACCCGATCGGTGCGACCGGCGCGCTGATCACGGTCAAGGCGCTGTACGAACTGAAGCGCATCGGCGGCCGTTACGCGCTCGTGACGATGTGTATCGGCGGCGGCCAGGGGATTGCTGCGATCTTCGAGAACATCTGATAATCGAACGCTCAGCACCCGAACACACAGGAAATTTCATGGCCATCGAAATCGTCGGCGTCGTGGGCGCCGGAACCATGGGCAACGGCATTGCGCAGACCGCCGCCGTTGCGGGTCTCAACGTCGTGATGATCGACGTCAGCGACGCGGCGCTCGAGAAGGGCATCGCGACGCTGAAGGGCAGCCTTGAGCGGCTCGTGTCGAAGGACAAGCTCGACGCCGCCACGCGCGATGCGGCGCTGGCGCGCATCACGACGTCGACCGACTACGCGAAGCTCGCAGCGGCCGATATCGTGATCGAAGCCGCGACCGAGAACGTCGAGCTGAAGGGCCGCATCCTGAAGCAGATCGAGGCCGTCGCGCGGCCTGAAGCGATCATCGCGACCAACACGTCGTCGATCTCGATCACCGCGCTCGCGGCGCCGCTCGCCGATCCGGCGCGCTTCGTCGGCATGCACTTCTTCAACCCGGTGCCGCTGATGCCGCTCGTCGAGATCATCCGCGGGCTGCAGACGAGCGACGCGACCGCGTCGGCGGTGCGCGAGCTGACCGAGCGTTTCGACAAGTCGCCGATCGGCGTGCGCAATTCGCCGGGCTTCGTCGTGAACCGGATTCTCGTGCCGATGATCAACGAGGCGTTCTTCGTGCTGGCGGAAGGCATCGCGTCGGCCGAGGAGATCGATGCGGGGATGAAGCTCGGCGCGAACCACCCGATCGGGCCGCTCGCGCTGGCCGACCTCGTCGGCCTCGACGTGTGCCTCGCGGTGATGGACGTGTTCGTGAAGGACTTCGGCGATCCGAAGTATCGTGCATGCCCGCTGCTGCGCGAGATGGTGACGGCCGGCAGGCTCGGGCGGAAGACCGGGCGTGGGGTGTACGACTACAGCAAGTAAGCAGAAGGCTGGAAAGTCATCAACGCGGGTGGCGAGTTGTGTCGGATGGTGTAATTCATCCGGTGCGGCTCGCCACCCGCGTTTTTCATTGATGGAAGCGGCTCGCCGAATACTGTCCGCTGGTTGAATTATTTCGAAAATAGATTTTAATCGTTAAATAGTTAAGTCAGTTAACTTGGAGTTATCTTTCATATCGATTAAATTGACGTTTCAATGTGTAATGTTATATCGTGATTGCCCAAAAACAACCGAGAGAAAATAAAGTGGCAATAAACGAGGGGTTTCAAAAAAAATGCCGCTGGTCGGCCATCGTCGCGTGGTCGGTATTCGCCGGACTGGCAGGCGCCGCATCGGCCAATACCGAGCCGGCGCAGCAGACGCAACCCAGGCAGGCGCGCATGCCTCGCGTGCCGCAGAATCTGCCGGTGTCGCCCGAGCAGGCGCAGTACAACCTGCCGCTCAGCGAGCAGGATCGCGCGGCGCTGACCCGGCCCTCGCCGCTCAAGCAGCCGGCCACGCGCAGCAAGCGCAGCACGTCGGGCGCCGATTGCCGCGACATGTCGGTGATGACCCAGTATCGCGGCGCGGCACTCGCCGATTACATCGCGAATCTTCCCGATTACGAATGCCATTACGGCCTGTTCTCGGTCGATAAAGCGCAGGCTACGCAGATATTCAATGCCGAAAACGTGCACGCTGTCGCGGGTCGTTTCGTGCAGGAAATTTATCAATACGACGCGAGCAATTTGATCCTGGTCAATTTGCTGATTTATCTGCGTGCCGCTTATTACCAATATGATGTATCGGGCATCGCAAACCCGATTCCGAATCTCGCGGTGTCGCTGCGCCCGTATATCAGGCAAAGCCTGGAGGGCGATGCGCTCTATCGCGACAATTCGCGTGCGCCGAGCACCGCGAACGAGCTGATGAAGCTCATCACGAACATGCGGGACGAAGCGTACTACCTGCCGACGCTGAAGAACCGCATCGCGTCCTACACCGTGAGCGCGTCGAATCCGCAGGCAGCGGCGCCGCTGCTGCAGCGCAGTGCGGCGGGCGGCTTCACCGGCTTGCTCACGGTGTTCTTCTACGCGCACCAGCGCAGCGGCGCGCAACCGATGCTCGACAGCGATGCGACGCTCCCGGAGACGCTCAACCGCTTCGTCACCGCGAACCGCGCGAGCCTGTCGAACACGAGCGCCGCCTATCAGCTGGCCGACGCGGCGCGCGAGACGTTTCGCTTCCTCCGTTATCCGGCGCAGAAGCCGCGCGTGAAGAAAATGATCCAGGACATGCTCGCGTCGACGAGCATGACGGGCGCGGACAGCGACCTCTGGCTCGCGGCGGCGGAAGCGGTCGACTACGGCGATCCGGGCAACTGCGCGGACTACGGCACCTGCGACTACAAGAAGCGGCTGACCGACGCGGTGCTCTCGCATCGCTACGCATGCAATGCGGGCGTGCGCATTCTCGCGCAGGACATGACGCCGCCGCAGCTGCAGTCGGTCTGCACGGCAGTCGCGCGGCAGGACGACTACTTCCACCGGATGATGAAGACCGGGCGCAAGCCGGTCGCGGGCGACCGCAACGACACGATCGAACTCGTCATTTTCGATGACTACGCGAACTATCGAAAATACGCGTCGGTGATCTACGGCATCAGCACCGACAACGGCGGCATGTACCTCGAGGGCGATCCGTCCGCGCCGGGCAATCAGGCGCGCTTCATCGCGCACGAGGCATCGTGGCTGCGGCCCGAGTTCAAGGTGTGGAATCTCGAGCACGAGTTCACGCACTATCTCGACGGCCGCTACGACATGGCGGGCGACTTCTCGGTGAGCACCGCGAAGCCGACCGTGTGGTGGATCGAAGGCGTCGCCGAGTATCTGTCGAGAAAGAACGACAACCCGGAGTCGATCGACGCGGTGCGCACGGGCACGTACCGGTTCTCTGACGTGCTCGGCACGCGTTACACGTCGAGCGACTACGTCACGCGCGCGTACCGGTGGGGCTACATGGCGACGCGCTTCATGTTCGAGCGCCATCGCGCGGACGTCGACACGATCGTGTCACGCTTCCGGGTGGGCGATTACGACGGGTACGCAAACCATGTCGCTTACATCGGCAATCGCTACGACACCGAGTTCGCCGACTGGGCGCGCAGCGCGACGACGGCGGGCGAGCCACCGGTGCCGGCGAAGCGCTGACCGGCACGGGCCGGCGCCGCGTGATCGGACGCCGGCCTCCGATCGTCACCCCCGCTCTGCCCGGGTGTGACGCGCCGGCCTGCACGAACGGTTGCACTTCCCGGATGTCAGTCACGCGCCGTCGGCATCGCGCGCGTCTATCGCGCGCCTTTCTTCCATCGTCGGGTTCACGTTCACGCAGCTGGTGGTGCATTTGCCGCTGGTGATCGTCATGCTCTGGGCGCTTGCGAGCACGCTCAGCTACCATCCGCCCGTCATGCCGTGACGAACGTCGGGCTTGCTTGCCGCCGGCGGATTGCGTGTCCGGCAGGCGCGGCGTGAAGTCGGTGCCGGCCGCGTACTGCGTTGGACACGACTACGCGCCCAGCACCGACAGATCCCGCGGCAGCGCACGCTTGAACATCGCGAGAATCTGCTGCGCCGCCTTCGGCGGCAGCGTGATCGCATGGCGCACGGCCGCCGCAATCTGGATCATCATCAGCTCGGCGAATGTGCTCCGTTGCGCATGCGGAATATCGGGCGCCACTTCGCCCAGCGCATCCGCGAACAACCCCGCCAGGAATTCCCCGTCCGCCCGGTCGAGCGCCTGCAATGCGCGGTCGGCCTGCGTGGCGCGCCAGATGTCGCGCATCAGCGGCTCGTCGACGAACATCCGGTAGTAGCTGTCCGTGATGCGGGCGAGCGTGGCGTGCAGGTCGTCGAGCGTCTTCATCGTCGCGAGGTCGCGCCGCACGCAGACGTGGCCGGCTTCGTTGTAGCGCTCCGCGAGCGTGCCGATCACGGCCGCCTTGTCAGGGAAGTACTGGTACAGCGAGCCGAACGAGATGCCCGTGCGTTCGACGATGTCGCTCATCCGGAACGCATCGCAGCCTTTCTCGATCATCACTTCCGACGCGCACGCGAGGATGCGCTCGAACCGCTCGCGGCTGCGCTGCTGCGTCGGCACCAGCCGTGCGCGCGCCGGTGTATCCGCCGTGTCCGCCGTTGTTGCAGGCCCGTCGTTCTGCCCCGATTTTTGTCGGCCCATGCCGCCTCCGGAAAAACTTGACGTTGCTAATGCGAGAGTCTATCGTGTTTTCGAAACACGAGACGCTCTCGTATTTTAGTCAAAGGAGACGGTCATGTCGGCACTTCCCATCCTCATCGTCGGCGGTTCGGGCAAGACGGGCGCCCGCGTCGATGCCCGGCTGCGTGCGCGCGGCATCGCGACCCGGCCCGTGTCGCGTACGTCGGCCGTCCGCTTCGACTGGACGGCGCCCGACACGTGGCCGGCCGCGCTCGACGGCGTATCGGCCGCGTACGTGACCTATCAGCCCGACCTGGCTGTCGAAGGCGCGGTGGATGCGATCGCCGCATTTGCACGCCTTGCGCGGGAAAGCGGTGTCGAGCGGGTCGTGCTGCTGTCCGGGCGCGGCGAGCCCCGCGCGCAGGCCGCCGAAGCCGCGCTGCAGGCGTCGGGCGTGGGTTGGGGCGTGGTGCGCGCGAGCTGGTTCAACCAGAACTTCTCCGAGGGCTACCTGATCGACGGCGTGCTGGCCGGTGAGGTCGCGCTGCCGGCCGGCGCGGTGCGCGAGCCGTTCGTCGATGCGGACGACATCGCCGATGTAGCGGTGGCCGCGCTCACCGATGAGCGCTTCGCGAACCGCGTGATCGAGGTCACGGGGCCGCGCGCGCTGACGTTCGCCGAAGCGGTCGGCGAAATCGCACGGGCTGCCGGCCGGCCGGTCGTCTATCGCGAGATTCCGGCCGATGCGTTCGTCGCCGGATTGCGCGAGGCGGGCGTGCCGGAGCCGGTCGTCGCGCTGCTCGACGATCTGTTCAGCGTGGTGCTCGACGGGCGCAACAGCGCGGTGACACACGGTATCGAAGCGACGCTCGGGCGGCCGGCGCGCGATTTCGCCGACTATGCGCGCGCGACGGCCGCCACCGGCGTGTGGCGCGCACGATCATGATCGCGTTCGCGACCGCCGCCTTGCTGTGGGGCTCGGCCATCGGCTGCGGGCTGATGGCCGGCGTGTATTTCGCGTTCTCGACGTTCGTGATGACGTCGCTCGGACGGATCGCGCCGCAGGCCGGCGTGGCCGCGATGAACGCGATCAACGTCGACATCGTGCGCTCGCCGTTCATGCCGCTGTTCCTCGTCACGACGCTGATGGCGCTTGCCCTAGTCGTGCTCGCGCTGTTCGATCGCGAGCAGCCGGGCGCGATGCTGGCGGTCGCGGGCGGCGTGCTGTACGTGTTCGGGATGTTCGCGGTGACGATGGCCGTCAACGTGCCGCTCAACGATGCGCTCGCCGCGGCCGATCCGTCGACCGCGCAGGGCGCGGCGCTGTGGACGCGTTACGTGCACGACTGGACGATGTGGAATCACGTGCGCACGGTGGCGTCGGCCGCCGCGTGCGTGTTTTTCATCGCGGGGATCGCGGCGCGCTAGCGGCGGGCGTCATGCGGTGGACGCGGCCTGTGCGGGCAACCGGCATTCGTCGAGCGTGCCGCACAAGAACCCGCCCTACGCATAAAACGCCGACGGCGACACGCCGAAATGCCGCTTGAACATCGCGGAGAACGCGCTCTGGCTGCTGTAGCCGTGATCCATCGCGACGGTCAGCACCTTCTCGCCGTGCGCGAGGCGCTTGAGCGCGAGCAGCAGCCGCGCCTGTTCGCGCCAGCGGCGGAAGCTGAGCCCCGTCTCGCGGCGGAACGCGCGATGGAGCGTGCGGACCGACAGCCCGAGCCGGTCGGCCCATTCGGCGATCGTGCGCAGGTCGTCGGGCGCGGCGACGAGCGCGTCGCAGATCGTGCGCAGGCGCGGGTCGTGCGGCCACGGCAGGTACAGCGGCAGCAGCGGCGCGACCGTCACCTCGGCGAGCAGCAGGTGCATCAGGTGGTCGTGGCGCGAGCCCGGCGCATAGTCGAGCGGCACGTCCACCGCGGCGAGGATCAGCTCGCGCAGCAGCGGATGCACTTCCACGACGCAGCTCCGCGCAGGCAGGTGCTCGACCGCGCCCGGCTCGACGAACACGGTGCGCATCTGCACGTCGCCGCTCATCTGCACCGTGTGGTCGAGACCGGCTTCGAGCCACACGCCGCGCGTCGGCGGCACGACCCACGACGCGCCTTCGGACTGCACGTGCATCACGCCCTCGATCGCATAGAGCAGCTGCGCGCGGCGATGCCGGTGCGGCGCGATCGACGTGCCGTGCGCGTACATCGCCGCCATCGCCGAGACGGGCATCGGCGTCGATTCGAAGCGCAGGTGGGCACCGGGCGGGGTGGACTCGAGTGTCCGATTGGCGACAAGTCGTGACATTTTGGCGTGAGACAGGCAGGTGGACGGGCGGGCACGATGGCGTTCCCATCCACGCCAACCCCCTGCCAGGATATTAATCCGTCGAATGCGATGAACAAGTCTCCTTTTCTGTTTCCCTTCTGCGCGATCGCGCTGTGGGCCGGCAACGTGGTCGTGTCGAAGCTGTCGGCGTCGACGATCGACCCGTCGGCGATCACCTTCTACCGGCTGCTGCTCGCCGTCGCGCTGATGAGCGTGTTCACGCTGCGCCCCGCGTGGCGCAATCGCGCGGCGCTCGTCGCGCACCTGCCGAAGCTCGCGGTGCTGGGCTTTCTCGCGATGGCGCTGTTCCAGAGCCTGTCCTACGAGGCCGCGAAATCGACCAGCGCGACCAACATGGCGATCATTACGGCGCTCGTGCCGCTGATGACGATGGCGCTCAGCTCGCTGCTGCTCGGTGATCCGCCCAGCGTGGGCATGATCGGCGGCGGGGTGCTGTCGCTCGCGGGCGTCGTCTACCTGATTGCCGAGGGGCACCCGACGACGATCGCCGCGCGCGGCGTGCATACGGGCGACCTGCTGATGCTGGCCGCGTCGGCCGCCTATGCGCTGTACGGTGTGCTGCTCAAGCGCTGGCGCATCGGTGCGCTGCCGGCGTGGCAGTCGACCTACGTGCAGGCGCTTGCCGCGCTCGTCTTCATGGTGCCGATGCTGCTGCGCTTGCCCGCGCCGGCGGCATGGCCGACGCGTGCGAGCGTGCCGCTGATCCTGTACGCCGGCGTGCTGGCGTCGGTCGTGCTGCCGTATCTGTGGATGCAGGGCGTGCGGCTGCTCGGCCCGAGCCGTTGCGCGATGTTCATGAACCTGCTGCCGGTGATGACGGCCGTCGGCGCGATCGTGCTGCTCGGCGAATCGCTGAAGCTGTATCACTTGATCGGCGGCGGCGTGGCGCTTGTCGGCGTGGCGATCGCGCAGCGGTTTCCGTTCCAGGCGAGCGCTTCGCAGGGCGTGCGGCAATGAGCGGCGACCGCGATATGCAGCACCTGATGGCCGCGCTGCCGGACGCGCTTGCATCCGTGGAGGGCCCGGCGCTCGCGCATCAGCTCGAACGGATCGCAGCCGCGCTCGAAGCGCTGGCGGGCACCGGCCAGCCGGCGCAAGTCGATTTCGATGCGGCCGTTGCATTCCGCTGGCGCGGCTTCGACGGCGGGCCGCGAGCGGCGCCGCTCGAACCGGTCGCGGCGCCCGCGCTCATCGCGTTCGATGCGCTGCGCAACGTCGAGCGACAAGTGGCGATCGTCGAGCGGAACACGCGGCAGTTCGTGCGCGGCTTCGCGGCCAATCACGTGCTGTTGACCGGCGCGCGCGGCACCGGGAAGTCGTCGATCGTGAAGGCGTGCCTGCATGCGTTCGCGCCGCACGGGCTGCGGCTGATCGAGGTCGGCAAGGAGCAGTTGAGCGACCTGCCGGCGATCGTCGATCTGGTGCGGGCGCGGCCGGAACGATACATCGTGTTCTGCGACGACCTGTCGTTCGAGGCGGGCGAGACCGGCTACAAGGAACTGAAGACGGTGCTCGACGGCTCGGTCGCGAGCGACCTGTCGAACGTGCTCGTGTACGCGACGTCGAATCGCCGCCACCTGATGCCCGAGCAGGCGAGCGACAATGCGAACGTGTCGCGTGCGGAGAACGGCGAGCTGCATCCGGGCGACGCGGTGGAGGAGAAGATTTCGTTGTCCGAGCGATTCGGGATCTGGGTGACGTTTTACGGGTTCACGCAGGACGCATATCTGGCGGTGGTCGACAGCCGGCTGAGCGAAGCCGGGTTCGATACGGAGCAGATTCGCGCGGCGCGCGAACCGGCGCTGCGGTGGGCGCTGGAACGCGGTGCGCGGTCGGGGCGGATTGCCGTGCAGTTCGTGCGGGATTACATCGGGCGGATGGCGGACGAAAGTGACGCGGAGGAAAGCGCCCGCGCGTTGCGAGCGGGCTGAGCAGGGCGTTACAACACCCGCTCCGACAACACCCTGAACGCGACGTCCGGCACGACGAAGCACATCGGCTCGCCGGTCGCGCCGATGCGCGCGAGGAATTCGCCGCCGCCCACCGGTTCGACCGGTTTCAGCGGCCGAACCGCGTCGACATCGATCGGCAGCTCGATCGACGCATGCGCGAGGCGGTCGCAGTCCGCGACATGCGCGACGGCCGCGTGCTGCAGCGACAGGTAAGCGACGGCGTCGCGCCAGCTTTCGAAGAACGGCGCGAACGCCTCGGGCAGCGTGGCGTCATCCGACATTGCCGCCGAGCAATGGAAATCCGGCGCGCTCCCGCTGCCGCCCGACAGCCGCGTCCGATACCGTCCATCTTGTTCGGCATGCGTGAAGCGCTCGGCGAGATGCGACGGCAGCGCGTCGCTGAAGAGTCGGCTGCCGAGTGCATAGAGCGGATGATCGAACACGTTCTTGACGAACAGCACCGTGCGATCGGCCGGCACGCCGCCCGGCAGCGCATCGACGTAAAGCCGCCAGTTGCTTTGCAACGGCGACGGGAACACGCGTCGCAGCGGGCCTGCGATACGTGGGCCGAAATGGCGGTGCGCATAGGTGAGGATCGTGAACGGCGTGCGGCCGTCGCGGCTCGCGAGCGTGACGCCGCGCGGCACCAGATGCGCGACCGCCGCAACATCGACGAGCCACGTGCAGTACACGACGTTCTCGACCTCGCTCGCGAGCTGCAGGAACGGCAGGCGCGACAGCAGCGCGCGGCGTGTGCGCAGCAGCGGGCGACTCGCGACGAGCCGGTTGACGAGGCGGCCGACGGGGCCGGCGGACGGGGAAACGAAGGCGTTGTCCTGGAGCATGAGCGGCATTGTGCCGATGTCGCGGGGCGGGTGGAAGAGGCGTTGCGGTGCCCCTGTCGAAACTGTCAGGGCATGTCGATCGCGAGCAGGATGCCGGGGATTTCAAGCAGGCGGAGAGCGCTCTCGTCGGATGGACGCAGGCGCCGCGCGCAAGCCGGCGCATAGGCGCGAAGCCTGGCGTCGTGCCCGCGTCCGCGTCCGCCAATCCGTCGGCGGCCTGCAGCATCGGTCAATACCCCGACCCACTCCCGCCCTGATCCGTCACGATCGCCACCCCCGAGCTCGTGCCGAGCCGCGTCGCGCCGGCCTCGATCATCGCCAGCGCGGCCGCGCGGTCGCGCACGCCACCCGACGCCTTCACGCCGAGCACGGGGCCGACCGTGCGGCGCATCAGCGCGACATCCGCGAGCGTCGCGCCGCCGTGGCCGAACCCGGTCGACGTCTTCACGAACGCGACGCCGAGATCGCGGCACATCTCGCACACGCGCACCTTCTCGTCGTCGGTCAGCAGCCCCGTTTCGAGGATCACCTTGAGCGGCACCGCGCCGCATGCCTGGTGCACGGTGTCGATGTCGGCCTTCACGTCGTCGGCGCGGCCGCTCTTCAGCGCGCCGATGTTGATCACCATGTCGATCTCGCCGGCGCCCGCCGCGATCGCGGCGGTGGCTTCGAACGCCTTGGCGGCCGACAGCCCGGCACCGAGCGGAAAGCCGACCACCGCACAGACGAGCACGCCGGTATCGGCCAGCTCGCGCGCGGCGAGCAGCACGTTCGCCGAATTCACGCAGACCGAGTAAAAGCGATGCTCGGCCGCCTGGCGGCAGAGTTCGCGGATCTGCGCGTCGCTCGCGTCGGGCGCGAGCAGCGTGTGATCGATGGTTTGAGCGAGTTGGGCGTTGGAAAGCGGCATGTTTCAGGACTCCACGGAGCGTGTGCCGGGAGGGCACACGTAAAGTTGATGTTTTCACATCGGTTTGTTACAAATACGACATTCCGGCCGGGCCCGCGCGCCCGGCACGACGAGCGACGGATGCAGCGGGCACGCAGGATACTGGCATGGAAACGAAGAAAGGCGAACGGATCAAGACATTGATGAACGTGCTGCAAGGGCAGAACGCGATTCATCTGAAGGAAGTGGCCGAGCTGTTCGGTGTGTCCGAGATGACGATCCGCCGCGATCTCGCGGACAACCCGCACGGCCTGAGCCTGATCGGCGGCTACGTGACGCGCCACTTCGCCGCGCAGCGCAGCGACATCGGCGAGTACGTGGTCAGCACCGAGAACGACCGGCAGACCGAGGAGAAGCGCCGCATCGGCAAGCTGGCCGCGCAGTTCGTGACGACCGGCGACACGATCTTCGTCGACTGCGGCTCGACCACGCCGTTCATCGTCGACTTCATTCCGGACGACCTCGAATTCACCGCGGTCTGCAATTCGCTGAACGTGTTCGCGAAGCTGCAGCAGAAGCCGCATTGCAGCGTGATCCTGTGCGGCGGCGTGTACCACCGCAAGAACATGGTGTTCGAGTCGGTAGCCGAGACGGGCATCCTCGACACGGTGCGCGTGTCGAAGGCATTCATCTCCGCCGCCGGCGTGAGCGACCGATGTGGCGTGACCTGCTTCAACTTCCACGAAGTCGACGCGAAGAAGAAGGTGATGGCGCGTGCGCAGAACCGCTTCCTGCTCGTCGACCACACGAAGTTCGACGAAGTGCGCGCGGCCTACTTCGCCGAGCTGACCGACTTCAACTACGTGATCTCGGACGGGCAACTGAGCCGCCGCTACGAAACGGCGATCCGCGAACACGGGATCGCGCTCGTGACCTGACGCCGCGCGGCCGCGCATCGCTTCACGCATGGCGGGCTTCCGCCGCGCTCAGGTAGCCGGTGACGACTTCGAAGCGGCGCGTCGCGCCCGGCGCGAGCGCCGCCACATGGCCCTTGCGGCGTTCGGCTTCATACCCCTCCGGCTCGCAGGTCGACGGCAGCGCGAACGCGGCGACCTGCTGGTCCGCGTTGTGCATGATCCAGCGCGTCGCATGCGGGAATTGCTCGGGGCGGTACGCGGTGTGGAAGGCGCCGCCATCCGGATGTTCGAGCAGGAAATGCGCGAGCCCGTCTGCATCCGTTTCCGCACCGTTCATGAAGAACACGATCTCCGGGTCGTACAGCGCGGGCGCATCGAGCGTGTGAAGCCGTTCCGGCTCGTGCGCGAGCGTGGCCGTGTAGTCGCGCCATGCGGCGGTCGGCTTGACGTGCGCGGGCACGCTGTCGCGCAATCGCAACCCGCCTCGAGGCAACGCCTGCACGAAGCGACCGCCCGGCACGTACGCATAGTTCAGGTGCGCCATGTACATCAGGTCCATCGGCGCGCCGCCGAGATTCGTCACGTCCATCGCGATCGTCATCTGCGCGTCGTGCTCGGCGAGCCGCACCGACGGGCGCGCCATGTAGTGGCTGCCGAAACCCTGCACGTATTCGTATTCGCCGGTCACTTCGACGAACGCGCCGCGCGCATCCGAGCCGACGACGACGCTCGCGCGATCCATCGGCGCGCACGGCATTTCGCCGTGCAGCGCATGCGTGTCGTCCGGCCCCGGGCAGCCGTTGCGCAGCAGCCCGCTGTGGAACATGAAGCAGCCGTAGGTATCGATGATCGATGCCGCGCGCTTCGGCTGCCGGAACATGTGCTTCATCGTCAGGTCGCGGCCGTCGAACGCGGCGGCCCAGATCATCTGGCCGAGATACGGCAGCACGACGAGGTGGCCGCGACGGTTCTCGAGCGTCAGCGCCTCGACGCCGGAGGGATACGCGAACGCGGTGACGGTGAGCCCGTCGGTGCGGTACAGCGTGCGCGGCGTGTCGCGGCAGTCGTCGCGGCGCAGTTCGATTTCGCCTCGCATGCTTACGCTCCCGATGTGTTGCGCGTGGCGGCGTAGCGCGCGGGCGCGTTGCCGTCGGCGGCTGCGTCGGGCGTCGCGGCCGGCAGGTGGCGCAGGCAGTAGAAGCCGTAGTAGACGATCACGACGAAGCACGCGAGCGGCACGACGAACGCGAGCTGCATGTTGCCGCCCGTGTGATCGGAGATCAGCCCCTGGATCAGCGGCACGACCGCGCCGCCGACGATGCTCATCACGAGGATCGAGCCGCCGTATTCGGTGTCCTTGCCGAGCCCGTCGATCGTGAGGCCGTAGATCGTCGGCCAGCACGGGCCGAGGAACACGCTCACGCCCACGGCCGCATAGACGGCCGTGATGTCGTGCACGCTGATCGTGTACGCGAGCAGCGCGATGCACAGGATGCCGTAGACGATCAGCACCTTGGCCGGCCCGACGCGCTTCATCACGAGCGTGGCGACCAGCTTGCCGACGAAGAAGGCGAAGAACGTGGCGAGCAGGTAGTGCGACGCACCGCGCTCGGTGAGGCCGCCGATCTGCATCGCGAGCCGGATCGTGAAGCTCCACACGCCGACCTGCGCGCCGACATACAGGAACTGCGCGACGACGCCCGCGACGAAGCGCCGGTTGCCGAACAGGCGCGCGAGCGTGCCGCGCGCGTCGATCCGGTGCGTGGCCACGCTCGGGCCGTTGCCCTTGCAGGCCGGGTAGGGCGTGAGCGCGAACACGATGAACACGGCCACGAGCACGACGATCAGCCACTTGTACGGCTCGAGCGTGGCCTGGATCATCGCGAGCTGGTGCACGTGCGCGTCGGCGGCCGACATCGCGGCGAGCTGCGCATGCGACGCATCGCCTTCCTTGAAGATCAGGAAGCTGCCCATGTACACGCCGGCCATCGCGCCGAACGGATAGAACGTCTGCGAGATGTTCAGCCGCCGCGTGCTGGTTGCGCGCGGGCCCATCAGCGTCGAATACGAGTTCGATGCGGTTTCGAGGAACGACAGGCCGGCCGCGATCACGAACAGCGCGACGAGGAACATCCCGTACTTCGCCATCGATGCTGCGGGGAAGAACAGCAGGCAGCCGGTCGTGTAGAGCAGCAGGCCGACGAGGATCGTCGTCTTGTAGCTGAACTTCTTCACGACGGTCGCGGCCGGAATCGCGAGGAAGAAGTAGCCGAGATAGAACGCGGACTGCACGAATGCCGATTCGAAATCGGACAGGAAGAACGACTTCTTGAATTGCGCGATCAGCACGTCGTTCAGGTTCGCGGCGGTGCCCCACAGCGCGAACAGGCAGCACAGCAGCGTGAACGCGAAGAGCGGCGTGCGGTTCAGGTAATAGCCGTCGGGGGTGTGTTCGATCCTGGCTCGGCTCATGGGTGTCTCCTTCCCAATTGTCTCGTCGATGAAGGCGTCGCTTACATGCCGGCGTCGCGGAGGAAGCGTTCGAACGTCGCGGTGTCGGCGTACGACTTCTGCGTGCCGAGGCCCGTGACCGAATGCGCGGCATACGCGGACGCGTAACGCATCGCATCGAGTGCGTTGCGTGACGCGGCATAGCAGCGCGCGAAGCAGCCGATGTACGCATCGCCGGCGCCCGTCGTGTCGCGTGCGTCGACCGGCACGCCCGGCACATGCCGCACGCCGTCGCGCGATACCAGCAGCGAACCGTTGCTGCCGAGCGTGACGAGCACGTGCTTGAGCCCGCGCGCGACCAGCGCTTCGGCGGCACGCGCCGCGCTGTCGCGCGAATCGACCGGCATGCCGGACACGATCGCGAGCTCGGTTTCGTTCGGCACGAAGAATTCGACGGTGCGGATCCGCTCGAAATCGAGATCGGCCACCGCGGGCGCGGGGTTCAGCAGCACCGGAATGCCGTGCCGCGCGCCGAATGCGATCGCGTGATAGACGGTGTCGAGTTCGATCTCGAGCTGCAGCACGATCAGCGCGCATGCGGCGAGCTGCGGCGCGGCCGCGTCGATGTCGGCCGGCGTCAGGTGGCGGTTCGCGCCCTTGACGATCAGGATGCTGTTGCTCGAATCGGGTTCGACGAAGATCGGCGCGACGCCGCTCGGCACGCCGGCGACCTTGCGCACGTGCGTGGTGTCGATGCCTTCGCGCTCGAAGTTGCGGATCGTGTTGTCGGCGAAGACGTCGTCGCCGACCTTCGTGACCATCACGACGCGCGCGCCGAGGCGGGCGGCCGCGACGGCCTGGTTCGCCCCCTTGCCGCCGCAGCCGAGCTCGAAGTTCGGTGCTTCGAGCGTTTCGCCCCGGGCGGGCATGCGTGCGACGTAGGTCACGAGATCGACCATGTTGCTGCCGATGACGGCGATTGTCTCCATCTGCGTCTCTTCCTTGGTATGGGGTGCGCCGCGCGCGTGGTGGGCGGCGGCGTGCGACAGGTGGTAATAAAATCACATAAAATGTGAGAATGCAATCATGTGATGTTCGGAGGGTTACTTTTGTCGGGGCGCAGCTATGCCGGCATGTGCTATCGATGCCGCCTGATGCAAGCCTTGATCCGGCCGGGCGGCGCTGTCGGCGCTGTTCCGATGCGCTCGTCCGGGCCGTGACGAAACCGCTCGACGAAATGTCGCTCAGCAAGCTCGGCGTTGCTCAATGGGTGCGGCGTGCAGGCATGAGGGAATCCGAACGCAGCGGAAGGGGCTGCCTCACCTTGCTGGGCGGCGGCCTGATGTGAACGGCGGTGCACCGGCTTCGGCAGGGCCCGCGCGCGCGAATCCGGACGCGACGGCCACGCGAATGGCCGGCACGTCGGCAACGATCCTCGACGCGTTCGATCCGACGTGCGGGTTTGCGCAGGCCGGCTCCAAATAACGGCGGCAGGGGCTCGGGAGGGCGCCTTTAAGTTCGGTTGCATACGCGTTCACGACGCGTGCGATGTGCGGACATCGCCGTCCGGGTCGTCCTCGGTACCCGTCGTCCGCACCGCGCCCGCGTGTGCCGAGCTGCCCGTCCCCTGAATACCGATCGGCGCCGCCAATGGGGATTCGGGGGTTCGCCACCGCACGCCACGCTGACGGCCCGATTACCGTTTTGTCATCCACCCCGTTCCCGCTTGCACCGTGCAGTGCGCCGTCGCCGTTTCCCGGTAACATCGCCGCATGTCACCACGACCGCGACGGAACCGCCATGCGCATCCTGATAGTTGAAGACGAGCCGAAGACGGGCGCCTACCTGAAGAAGGGCCTCGAGGAATCGGGGTTCAGCGTCGATCTCGCGAAGGACGGCGGCGAAGGGCTGACGCTCGCGCAGGAAGAGCGCTACGACGTGATCGTGCTCGACGTGATGCTGCCGGTGCTCGACGGCTGGGGCGTGCTGAAGCGGCTGCGCGACACGCATACGACGCCGGTGCTGTTCCTGACGGCGCGCGACGACGTGCAGGACCGCGTGCACGGCCTCGAGCTCGGCGCCGACGATTACCTGGTGAAGCCGTTCGCGTTCGTCGAGCTGCTCGCCCGCATCCGCACGCTCGCGCGGCGCGGGCCGCCGCGCGAAACCGAGCATCTCGCGGTTGGCGACCTCGAAATCGACGTCGTGCGCCGCCGCGTGAAGCGCGGCGCCACGCGGATCGACCTGACGCCGCGCGAATTCTCGCTGCTGCAGCTGCTTGCACGCCGGCAGGGCGAGGTGCTGAGCCGCACGCAGATCGCGTCCTACGTGTGGGACATGAATTTCGACAGCGATACCAACGTCGTCGAAGTCGCGATCCGGCGCCTGCGCGCGAAGATCGACGACGCGTTCCCGGTGAAGCTGATCCACACGGTGCGCGGCGTCGGCTACGTGCTCGAACCGAAGGACGACGCATGAGGTGGCCGCGCTCGCTGGCCGCGACGCTCGCACTCGCGATTGCCGCGACCACGCTGGCCGCGTTCGGGCTCGTCGGCGTGTACGTGTACGCGAGCCTCGAGCGGCAGGTCAATACGCAGGACGACCTCGACATCGTGCTCGCCGCGCGCCATACGCGCCGGCTCGCGGGCGAGCTCGAATCGCTCGACGCGGTGCGCGCGCATACGGAGCGGCTCACGAGCCAGGTGCTCGGCAACGAGGCGCTGTCGATGGTCGTCACCGACGGGCAGGGCGACATGCTGGTGCGCCACAACGTCACGCTCGCCGCGCTCGACGACGCGCGGCCGGCCGCGTCGGCGCCGCTGGCCGACGCGCAGCTGGTTGCGCCGAATGCGGCGCCGATACCCGCGAACGACCGGATCACGGCCGATCGACTCGTCACATGGATCGCGGCGGGCGGCACGCCGATGCGCGGCGTCGTGATCGAAGCCTTGCTCGGCGACCGCACGCCGATTCACGTCGCGATCGCGCGCAACATGCGCGACCGGGCCGCGCTGCTCGACGGTTACCGCGACCGGCTCAAGCTTGCCGGCGGCCTCGGCGCGTTGTTCGCGCTGCTGCTCGGCTACGGGCTGATCCGCAGGGCACTCGAGCCGCTGCGCGAGATCGTCGACAACACCGGCCGGATCACGGTCGACAAGCTCGACACGCGGCTCGACGCGTCGCGCGCGCCGCGCGAGCTGCGGGCGCTCGTCGATGCGCAGAATGCGATGCTCGGCCGCCTGCAGCAGGCGTTCTCGCACCTGTCGCAATTCAGCGCCGATCTCGCGCACGACCTGCGGACGCCGCTGAACAACATGCGCGGCGCGACCGAAGTCGCGCTCGCACGGCCGCGGCCGGCCGATGAATACCAGGCGCTGCTCGAATCGCATCTCGAGGAGTACGACCGGCTCGCGCGGATGATCGACAACGTGCTGTTTCTCGCGCGCGCCGAGCATCCGAGCTTCGTCACGCGGCAGCGGGCATTCGACGTGCGCGACGAACTCGAACGCATCGCCGGGTATTTCGAGGGGCTCGCCGACGAAGCGGGCTCGACGCTGCGCGTCGAAGGGCAGGGGCGGCTGACCGCCGACGTCGAGCTGTTTCGCCGCGCGATCGGCAACCTGCTCGCGAACGCGCTGCGTTACACCCCGGCCGGCGGTGTCATCACGCTCGCCGTCGACGAAACGCCGGATGCGGTGCGCGTCGTCGTCGCCAATCCCGGCGAGCCGATCGATCCCGCGCTGCTGCCGCGGATCTTCGACCGGTTCGTGCGCGGCGACCCGGCGCGCAGCGGCGGTGCGCCGGGCGGCACGGCCGGGCTCGGCCTCGCGATCGTGCGGTCGGTGATGGAACTGCACGGCGGTTCCGCCCGCGTCGAAAGCGATGCGGCCGGCACGCGTTTCATGCTCACGTTCAGCCGGCCGTCGGCGTCGTAACGGCGGTATCGTGCGGCGCGGCGGCCGCGTCGCTTGCGATGCCCGTCTGCGTCTGTGCCGCCGCGCCGGGCGCCGGCTCCGCCTGCCAGCCACCGCCCAACGCCTTCAACAACCCGACCTCGGCCTCCATTCGCCGCGCGGCGATCTGATCGGCCGTGCGCCGGTTCGTCAGTGCGATCGTCTGCGCGGTCACGACATCCAGGTAGCTGACGGCGCCTGCGTTGAACCGGTTCGTCGTCAGCCGCAGCGACAGGTCGGCCGCGTCGGTCGCGCGCTGCTGGCTGCGTGCCTCCGACGCGAGCGCATCGAGCGACGACAACTGATCTTCGACCTGCTGGAATGCCACCAGCACGGTTTGCCGGTAATCGGCGACCGCGCCGTCGTATTGCGCATGCGCGCCGCGCAGCGACGCGCTGCGGCGGCCGCCGTCGAACAGCGTGCCGGCGAGCTGCGGGCCGAGCGACCAGAACAGGCTCGGCGCGGTGAGCCACGGCGCAAAGAACGAACTTTCGAGCCCGGCGCTCGCCGACAGCACGAGGTCCGGGAAGAACGCCGCGCGCGCCTCGCCGATCCGCGCGTTCGCGGCCGCGACGCGGCGCTCGGCCGCCGCGATGTCGGGCCGCCGCTCGAGCAGTTGCGACGGCACGCCGGGCGGGATGGCCGGCACGTCGTACGCCTGCACACGCGGCGGCAGCGCGAACGTCGACGCGCTTTCGCCGACCAGCGTTGCAATCGCATGCTGGAGCTGCGCGCGCGACGCGTCGATGTCGGTGTCCTGCGTGCGCGTCGCCTCGAGTTGCGTGTCGGCCTGCGCGACCGCCGATGCGTCGATCGCACCGGCCGCGAGCTGCTGCTTCAGCAGCGTCAGCGCGTCCGCGTACGCCTGCACCGTGTCGTCGAGCAGTTGCTTCTGCGTGTCGAGCGAGCGCAACGCGAAATAGTCGGTCGCCAGCTCGGCCGTCACCGACAGCTTCACGGCCTGCAGGTCGGCCGCGCTCGCGGCGGCGTTCGCCTGCGCGCCCGTCACCGCATCGCGCACGCGGCCGAATACGTCGGGCTCCCAGCTCGCGGCCACGCCGGCCTGATAGTCGGGCGTGGTCTTGCCGGCCAGCGACGAGCCGAGCCGGTTCTGCGACACGCGTGCGCGGCTTTGCGCGGCGCCCGCGGTGATCGTCGGCAGGAACCCCGCGTGCTGGTAGTCGACCATCGCGCGGGCCTGCTGCAAATCGGCGAGCGCTTTCTTCACCGTCTGGTTCGATACGTCGACGCGCGCTTCGAGCGCGTTCAGGTCGGCGTCGCCGAACACCGTCCACCACGCGCCGCGCGCAGCGGCGTCGGCGGGCATCGCGACGTGCCAGCCGGCTTGCGCAGCCGGTGCGGTCGGTGCGCCCGCGTAATGCGCCGGTACGGCGACCGCAGGCGGTGAATATGGCGGCAGCGTCGTGCAGGCGGTCAATGCGGCCAATGCCGCGGCGGCGCCGAGCGCGACGGCGCGGCGGGCGAACGGGAACGGATGAGCGAGGCGCATGGCGGATATCTCGTCAGGGGTCTTCGATAGGTCAGCCGCGTGCGGGCGCCGAGGCGGGTGTCGATGCGGCCGGCGCGGCCGGTGCTGCGCCGCTCGCGCGCATCGGCGGCACGCCGCCCGCACCGCTCGCGGGCGCGGGTTGCGCGCGTTGCGCGGGCGAAGCGGCAACCGGTGCCGCCGCGTGCGCGATCGACACGATCTTCACGACTTCGCCGGCGGTGATCGCATCGCCCGGGTTGTCGATCACGCGATCGCCTGCCGCGAGCCCCGAGACGATCTCGACGCGTGTGCCGAAATCGCGCCCGATCTGCACGCGCTTGAGCGCGGTGCGTCCGTTCGCGGCGACGGTCGCCACCGTCACGCCGTCCGGCCGGAACAGCAGCGCGCTGACGGGCAGCTCGAACGCGGGCGCGGCGCTCGCGACGACGAGGTGCGCCTGCGCATACGCACCGGGCAGCAGCGCGCCGTCGGCGTTGTCGACGTCGATTTCGACGCGCAGCGTGCGCGTGACCGGATCGATCGCGCCCGCCGTGCGTGCGACGCGCGCGGCAAAGTGCCGCCCCGGATACTGCTGCGTGGTCAGGTAGACCGGCGTGCCGGTCGAGACGTCGGCTGCGCTGTCCTGCGGCACGTCGACGAATACGCGCAGCGTGCCGGTTTGCTCCAGATGGAACAGTTCGCCGGACAAGCCCGGACTGCCCGGCGTGCCGCCCGCGGTGACGAGCGTGCCGACGTCGACGTTGCGCGCGGTGATCACGCCGTCGAACGGCGCGCTGACCGCTTCGTACGACACCAGCTCGTTCAGGTGCGCGACGTTCGCCTGCGCGGATGCGAGCATCGCACGCTTCGCGTTCATGTCGGCCACCTTCGTGTCGGTGTCCTGCTGCGACACCGATTGCGACGTCAGCATGTCCTGCCAGCGCTGCGCGGTCGATTTCGCATAGTCGTAGTTCGCCTGCGCGGTGGCCGCGTCGGCGCGCGCCTGGCGCAACTGCGCATCGAGATCGGGCGCGGCGATCTGCGCGAGCGGCTGGCCGGCCTTCACGTGCGCGCCGAGATCCGCGCTCCAGTGCGCGATGTAGCCGCTGGTGCGCGCATAGATCGACGCTTCCGCGAACGGCATCACCGAACCGGGCAGCGTCAGCGTCTGGTCGGCGGGCGCCGTGCCGGGCGCGATCACCGATACCGGCAGCGCTTGCTGCGCGGCCACCTGCGCGCGCTGCGCGGCGCGCGCATCGATGCGCGGCACGATACCGATCGCGAGCAGCACGGCGGCGAGCGCGACGGCGGCGAGCGGCACGGTCAGCCGGCGGCCGCGTCGGCGGTGCGGCGCATCGGGCGCCGCCTCGCGGGAGCCGGGCGGGACGGCCGCGCGTTCGATCGTGCTTCCGGCAGGGTGGGCCGCGTCGGCGGCCGGCGGGGCGAGGGGTTCGATCGAGTCGTTCATGATGGGGGCTCGAGGTTGGACGAATCGGATGAAAGGGCGGCGGCGCGATCAGCCCAGCGCCGGCGTATCGGAGGTGGGCTGCGCGCGCCGTGCGGCCGCGGCCTCGCGACGCCGGTCGAGCCACGCGTGGACGAAGCCGAACACGACCGGCACGAACAGCAGCGTCGACACCGTGCCGAACGCGAGCCCGCCGATCACCGCGCGGCCGAGCGGCGCGTTCTGCTCGCCGCCGTCGCCGAGGCCGAGCGCCATCGGCAGCATCCCGATCAGCATCGCGAGCGCGGTCATCAGCACCGGGCGGAAGCGGTTGAACCCGGCGTCCAGCGCGGCCTGCCACGGCGGCGCGCCGCCGGCGAGCAGTTCGCGCGCCGTGTTCACGACGAGGATGCTGTTCGCGGTCGCGATGCCGATGCAGAGGATCGTGCCCGTCAGCGCAGGCACGGACAGCGTCGTGCGCGTGACGAACAGCATCCACGCGATGCCGGCGAGCGACGCGGGCAGGCCGCCGACGATCACGAGCGGGTCGAGCCACGACTGGAAATTGACGACCATCAGCAGGTAGACGAGCGCGACCGCGAGCACGAGGCCGCCGAGCAGTCCGGTGAACGACTCGTGCATCGCCTGCACCTGGCCGCGCAGCACGATCGACGAGCCGGGCGGCAGTTGCGCGCGGGCTTCGTCGACGAGTGTCGTCACGTCGGCGGTGACGCCGCCGAGGTCGCGCCCCTGCACCGACGCGAAGAGGTCGAGCACCGGCTGCACGTTGTAGTGCGACACGACCGCCTGCTGCGTCGTGCGCGAGAAGCTGCCGAGCGTGCCGAGCAGGTTCTGCGCGGGTGCGCCGGCCGCCGGGCCGCCGGCCGGCGTCTGCGGCGCGCGGGCGGTGCCGGCGGGCAGCGGCACGTTCGCGAGCGCCTGCAGCGAATTCACCGTGTACTGCGGCGTCTGCACGAGCACCGGGTAGCTGACGCCGTTGCGCGGATCGAGCCAGAAGTTCGGCGTGGTCTGCGAGCTGCCGGACAGCGCGATCAGCAGGTTCTGCGCGACGTCGCGCTGCTGCAGACCGGCCAGGATCGCCTTCGTGCGGTCGACGTTCACGTCGATCGCCGGTTCGTCGCCGGGTTGCTGGATGCGTGCGTCGACGAGGCCGCGCACGCCGCGCAGCTTCGCGAGCAGCGCGTTCGCGACCGCGCGGTTCTGGTCGAGCTGGTTGCCGACGATCTGGATGTCGATCGGCGCGGGCAGCCCGAAATTGAGGATCTGGCTGACGATGTCGGCCGGCAGGAACGCGAACGTCACGCCGGGGAACGACTGCGCGAGCACGTTGCGCAGCGTCGCGACGTACGCGGCCGTGGACGCATGGTTCGGCTTCAGCGTGATCAGCACGTCGGCGTCCCCGGTGCCGATCGGGTCGGACGCGTCGTACGTGAGGTTGATCCCGCTCACCGGCACGCCGATGTTGTCGAGCACGCCCGCGAGCTGGTCCGCCGGGATCACGCCGCGGATCTTCGCTTCCACTTCGTCGGTGAGCCGTGCGGTCTCCTCGATTCGCGTGCCGGTCGGCGCGCGCAGGTGCAGGCGGATCTCGCCGGTATCGACCGACGGAAAGAAGTCCTGGCCGGCGAACGCGAACAGGCCGGTCGATGCGACGCAGGCGAGCAGGAACGCGGCCGCGAAGCGGCGGCGCCGCGCGATCGCCGCCGCGAGCAGCGCGCGATAGCGCAGCCGGACGGCCTCGAAGCGTTGTTCGAACGCGGCCTGGAAGCGCGCGAGGCGGGCGAACACGCCGCGCGGCGGCCGGCCGTGGCCCTTCGCGCGCATCAGCGCCATCGCGAGCGTCGGCACCAGCGTGCGCGAGAAGAAGTACGACGCGATCATCGCGAAGATCACGGCTTCGGCCAGCGGCACGAACAGGTAGCGCGCGACGCCGGTGAGCAGGAACATCGGCACGAACACGATGCAGATCGACAGCGTCGACACGAAGGTCGGCACCGCGATTTCGCCCGCGCCGGTCAGGATCGCGTCCTCAAGCGGCGCGCCGAGTTCCAGATGATGCGTGATGTTCTCGATCGCGACGGTCGCGTCGTCCACCAGGATCCCGACCGCGAGCGCGAGGCCCCCGAGCGTCATGATGTTGATGGTCTGGCCGAGCACGGCGAGCGCGAGCAGCGACGTGAGCACCGCGAGCGGGATCGTGATCGCGATGATCAGCGTCGCGCGCCAGCTGCCGAGGAACAGCAGGATCATCAGCGCGGTCAGGCACGCGGCGATCAGCGCCTCGCGCACGACACCCTGGACTGCCGCCTTCACGAACACCGACTGGTCGTCGAGCGGCGAAATGTGCAGCGCCTTCGGCAGCCCGGCCGCGATCTTCGGCAGCATCGCCTTCACCTGGTCGATGATCGTCAGCGTCGACGCGCTACCCGTTTTCTCGACGGTCAGCAGCGCCGCGCGTTTGCCGTCCACCCGCACGATGTTGGTCTGCGGCGCGTAGCCGTCGCGTACGTGAGCGACGTCGCGCACATAGACGACCGTGCCGCCGATCGTCTTCACCGGCAGGTCGTTCAGCGCGGCCACCGTCTGCGTGCTGCCGTTCATCTGCACGTCGTACTCGTGCGTGCCGATCTTCGCGGTGCCGCCGGGCAGGATCAGGTTCTGCGCGTTGATCGCGTTCACCACGTCGATCGGCGCGAGGCCCTTCGCCTGCAGCGCACGCGTGTCGAGATCGACGACGATCTGGCGGATCTTGCCGCCGAACGGCAACGGCACGGCCGCGCCCTGGACGGTCGCGAGCTGCGTGCGGATGAAGCTGTTGCCGAGGTCGTACAGCTGCTGCTCGGCGAGCGTGTTGCTCGACAGCCCGAGCTGCAGGATCGGCACCGTCGACGCGTTGTACGTGATGATGTTCGGCGGCAGCGTGCCGGGCGGCAGGATGCGCAGGATCGACGCGGCGTTGCTCGAGGCTTCCGCGATCGCGCGATTGATGTCGGCGCCCGGGTGGAAGAAGATCTTCACGACCGACACGCCGTTCAGCGATTGCGATTCGATGTGCTCGATGTCGTCGACGTCCGACGTGAGCGCGCGTTCGTAGTTCGACGTGATGCGCTTGGCCATGTCCTCCGCGGAGAAGCCGTTGTACGACCAGACGATGCTGACGACCGGAATGTCGATGTTCGGGAAGATGTCGGTGGGGGTGCGCAGCAGCGCGAGCGGCCCCGCGATGAAGATCAGCAGCGCGAGTACGACGAACGTGTAGGGCCTGCGTAACGCCAGCCGGACGATCCACATGATGGTGCTCCTCGAAGCGGGGAATGGACGCGCATTCGATGCGACGAGCACGCAGTCTGCCGGCGCGGCGTTGACCCGACCCTGACTCGAAGATTACGAAACCGTTATCTGCGCCGGCGCGGCGGCAGCGGCCGTGCGGCAGGCCGCGCAGCGCGATGCGGGCTGGCCGGACCCGCGCCGCCGACGGCGGCGCGCCGCTTCATCCATAATGTCCGGCGGCAAACCTTCGCTCATTCGCGTATCTCGCCGATTTCAGGAGCCAGACCGATGTCGTTGCGCACCGATGCAAACTTCTTCCGCCTTCTTGCCGACTCGTATCGCCGGCTCGTGAACTGCCCGCTCGTGCCCGACGGCATGAGCGCATCCGACGGCGCCGCGTGGCTGTACGAAGCGGCGCCGTTCGGCATCCTGGCGCACGACACGTCGGCCGACCCGGTGTTCGTGTACGGCAACCGGCGCGCGCAGGCGATTTTCGAATACGACTGGGATGAACTGACGGCGTTGCCGTCCCGTCTGTCGGCGGAGCCGATGGAGCGACACGAGCGCCAGGTGTTTCTCGACAAGGTGATGCGCGATGGCTTCGTGGCCGAATATCGCGGCGTGCGCGTGACGAAGTCCGGCAAGCGGTTCTGGATCGAACGCGCGACCGTGTGGCAGCTCATGGACGCGGACGGAGTCGTGCACGGCCAGGCCGCGATGATTCCGGAAGTACGGCCGCTCGACGCGCCCGCATGAACGCGACGATCGACTGGCACGCGCATCGCGTCGCGGGCCCGCGCGATGTCCGGCGAACCGGGGCGGCCCGCCCACGACGGACGCGAGCGATCAGATAACAAAACCGTAATCGAAGCCTCACCTTCAGGAAAGCGCGCGAATCGCAGAATGAATCCAACTCTTCATCACATCGATGGGGAGCGGATGTCCGGCCTGATCTGCGGACGCGAACACGCCATCATTGAGAGGTGAACATCATGAACAACCTGATTCGTGCAGTCCTGCTTTCCTGCGCACTGAGCGCACCGATCGTCGCATTTGCGCAAACCGCCGACCATGCGCTCACACGGGCCGACGTGCGCGCCGATCTCGTCCGCGTCGAACAGGCCGGCTATCGGCCGATCGGTAACGATCCGAACTATCCCGACGACATCCAGGCCGCCGAGGCGAAGGTCGCCGCGCAGCAAGCGCAATCGGCCGCCGCGCGGCCGAGCGTCGCCGCAAAGCGCACTGATGCGCAATCGCTCGCGTCGCTCGACGAGCACCAGTTGTACGACCATCACTGAGCGCGATTGGCGACCGCCGTCCGCGGCCCGACGGCGGTTCCTTCAACGGACGGCACGCATGCCGTAGCGAGTCAGTCGTCGCCTTTCTCGAGCACGTTCTGCGTGAGCGCGATCGACGGAATCGTCGGCTTCAGCAACGCGCGGCGCGCGCGACGGCTCAGCCACTTCCAGCCGGCCACGAGCAGCAGCGCGACCAGCGGGATCGACGCGATCGTCCATGTCCCGTTCGGGTAGTCGAATGCCATCAACACCAGCACGCCGAGCAGGAACAGCAGCGTGAGCCACGACGTCACGGGCGCGCCGGGCATCCTGAACGAGACGTCCTCCACGTCGCCGCGCCTGACCGCGGCGCGGAACTTCATCTGGCATACGACGATGAAGCCCCATGTGCTGATGATGCCGAGCGACGCGATGTTCAGCACGATCTCGAACACGCTCGACGGCACCAGATAGTTGAGCAGCACGCCGACCACATAGATCGCGACCGTCACCAGAATGCCTGCGTACGGGACGGATTGCCCGCTCATCCGCGCGAGGAATGCGGGGGCCGAGCCGCCCATCGACAGCGAACGCAATACGCGCCCCGTCGAATACAGGCCGGAATTGAGGCTCGACAGCGCGGCCGTGAGCACCACCAGGTTCATCACCGAGCCGATGCCCGGCACGCCGAGCGCGCCGAAGAACGTGACGAACGGGCTCTGGCCCGCCTTGTACGCACTCCACGGCAGCAGGCAGACCAGCAGCACGACCGATGCGACGTAGAAAATCGCGATGCGCCAGATTACGTTGTTGATCGCGCGCGGCAGCACCTTGCGCGCATCCTTGCATTCGCCGGCGGCCGTGCCGACCAGTTCGACGCCCGCGAACGCGAACACCACGCCCTGCACCAGCACCAGCGCCGGCATCAGTCCGTGCGGAAAGAACCCGCCGTTGTCGGTGATCAGATGCAGGCCGGTGCCATGGCCGGCCACCGGCATGCCCGTGCCGAGGATCGCCGCGCCGATCACGAGAAACAGCACGATCGCGGCGACCTTGATCAAAGCGAACCAGAACTCCATTTCCGCGAACCATTTCACGCCGATCAGGTTCATCGTCGCGACGATGCACAGCGCGACGAGCGCGAAGATCCACTGCGGCACGGCCGCGAACGGTGCCCAGTAATGCATGTAGAGCGCGACGGCGGTGATGTCGACGATGCCGGTCATCGCCCAGTTCAGGAAGTACATCCAGCCTGCGACGAACGACGCCTTTTCGCCGAGGAATTCGCGTGCGTACGACACGAAGCTGCCGCTGCTCGGGCGATGCATCACGAGCTCGCCGAGCGCGCGCAGGATCAGGAACGAAAACGCGCCGCAGACGAGATAGACGATCGCGAGTGCCGGGCCGGCGGCCTGCAGCCGGGCGCCGGCGCCGAGAAACAGCCCGGTGCCGATGGCCCCGCCGATCGCGATCATCTGCACCTGTCGATTGCCGAGGGTCTTGTGATAGCCGGCTTCGTGCGATTCGAGCCAGCTGCGTTTGTCGGTTTCGCCGGTTGTCGACGGGTCGGGAATCGATGCCATGACGGGTTCCTCGCGCATGGAGGGGATGGGATTCGTCCCGGTCGCGGACGATCGGGACCACCGGTACCGGAGGTCCGGCGCGCGCAATCGCGCGCGCCCGTCCAGATTGCGGTTCGTCGGACGTGACGAAAGGCACGGTACGTCGCGAACGTATTCAGCCGTAATTCCGGTCACAAACGGAATGCAAATTTGGACTGAGCCTGGTCGAATCCATGCATAGGTGTCGGCGCCGGGTGAACCGGATAGGTAATTTGGTGCGCCGGCGCGCGCTGCGGGGGCAACCGTTACCGACGGCGCCGGCTCATGCACCGAAATGAGGAATCCGGCACATCGAATTTTTCGTCTCGCGCCGGTGCGGCAAGCGTTTCACGGCGATGGCCCGGTTTTTGCTGGAGTGGTGTCGGCCGCGCAATCGTTGCGCGCTGCCCGACGACATACCAGACAAGGAAGATTCACCGTGAGCCCGACGACCCGACCGTTCCCCCGACGCACCTGGCTGGCTGCGCTGCTCGCCGCCCCCGTGATCGCGCTGTTCGCCGCCGCGCCGGCCCACGCCGATGCGCTCGACACCATCGCGAAAAACGGCACGCTGCGCGTCGCGGTGCCCGAGGACTATCCGCCGTTCGGTTCGGTCGGCACGGACATGCAGCCGCAGGGCTACGACATCGACATGGCAGGCCTCCTCGCCAAGGCGCTCGGCGTCAAGCTGAAGCTGGTGCCCGTGAACAGCGCGAACCGGATTCCGTACCTGACGACCAACAAGGTCGACATGGTGATTTCGTCGCTCGGCAAGACGCCGGAGCGCGAGAAGGTCATCGATTTCTCGAGCGCGTACGCGCCGTATTTCCAGGGCGTGTTCGGGCCGTCGGACGTGAAGGTGAGCGCGCCCGCTGACCTCACCGGCAAGACGGTCGGCGCGACGCGCGGCGCGCTCGAGGAGATCGCGCTGTCGCAGCTCGCGCCGAACGCGACGATCAAGCGCTTCGAGGACAACAACGCGACGATCCAGGCGTTCCTGTCGGGGCAGGTCCAACTGATCGCGGCCGGCAACATCGTCGCGGCGGCGATTCTCGCGAAGCATCCGCCGCGCCGCCCCGAGGTCAAGTTCGTGATCAAGAATTCGCCGTGCTTCGTCGGCGTCAACAAGAACGAACCGCGCCTGCTCGCGAAGATCGACGATGCGATCGCGCATGCGAAGCAGGACGGCTCGCTCGGCGAGCTGTCGCGCAAGTGGCTCGGCCAGCCGCTGCCGGCCGGGCTGTGACGTATCGCAGTGCAGCCTGACACGTTGCCGCGGCCGGGATGCCCGGCGTGGCGCGTGTCGTTGTCCGAACCCGAATTCATCCGCTTCCCATGAGCTACCAGCTTCAATTCGGTGAACTCGCCGATTACGCCGGCGTGTTCGCGAGCGGCGCGGCGATCACGCTCGCGCTGACCGCGGTCGCGACCGTGCTCGGCGCGGCCGTCGGCGTGCTCGGCGCGGCCGCGTACAGTGCCGACGCGCGCGCGGCCGTGCGCCTGCGCCCGCTGATCGGCGCGTACGTCGAGGCGATTCGCAATACGCCGTTCGTCGTCCAGCTGTTCTTCATCTTCTTCGGCTTGCCGGCGCTCGGCGTGCACATCGACGAGTACACGGCCGCGATCCTCGCGATGACGCTCAACCTCGGCGCGTACTCGGTCGAGATCGTGCGCGCGGGCGTGGCCGCCGTGCCGAAAGGGCATCTGGAGGCGGCGTCCGCGCTGGCGATGTCGCGCGCGCAGATGCTGCGCCACGTCGTGCTGCCGCAGGCGCTCGCCAAGGTGTTTCCCGCGCTGTCGAGCCAGATCGTGATCACGATGCTGGGTTCGGCGGTCGTGTCGCAGATCTCGGTGGCCGACCTGACCTATGCGGCCGGCTACATCCAGTCGCGCAACTTCCGTGCATTCGAGACGTACTTCGTGATCACGCTCGCGTATCTGGCGATGGCGCTGCTGATGCGCGCCACGCTCGGCGCGATGGGCCGCCGCCTGTTCTCCCGCCGCGTGCGAGGTGCGCGATGACCGATTTCACGTTCGGGCAGATTCTCGCGAACCTGCTGCTGGCCGCGCGCTGGACGATCGTGCTGTCGATCGTGTCGTTCGTGTCCGGCGGCCTCGTCGGGCTCGGGCTGCTCGTGATGCGCGTGTCGGGTTCGACGGTGCTGCGCGGCATCGCGAAGCTCTATATCGAAGTGTTCCAGGGCACGCCGTTGCTGATGCAACTGTTCATCGTGTTCTTCGGCCTGCCGCTCGTCGGGCTCGACGTGCCGCCGTGGGTCGCGGCCACGGCGGGGCTCACGTTCTTCACCAGCGCCTATCTGGCGGAGATCTGGCGCGGCTGTGTCGAGGCGGTGCCGAAAGGGCAGTGGGAGGCGTCGGCCAGCCTGGCGATGAGCTATGTCGAGCAGTTGCGTCACGTGATCCTGCCGCAGGCCGCGCGCATCGCGATCGCGCCGACGGTCGGCTTCGGCGTGCAGGCGGTGAAGGATACGGCGCTCGTGTCGATCATCGGCTTCACCGAGCTGACGAAGGTCGGTATCGCGATCTCGAATGCGACGTTCCGGCCGTTCGTCGTGTATGGCCTCGTTGCGCTGATCTATTTCGCGCTCTGCTATCCGCTTACCCGTTATGCGCGCACGTTGCAAAGGAGATGGCATGCCGCTCGTTGAAACCCGGGGTCTCGAAAAGCACTTCGGCACCCATCATGTGCTCAAGGGCATCGACCTGTCCGTCGAGCGCGGGCAGGTCGTGTCGATCATCGGCCGCAGCGGCTCGGGCAAGAGCACGCTGCTGCGCACGCTCAACGGGCTCGAGAGCATCGACGCGGGCACGATCTCGGTCGACGGCGAACGCGTCGATGCGCGGCATGCGGACTTGCGTGCGCTGCGGCTGAAGGTCGGCATGGTGTTCCAGCAATACAACCTGTTTCCGCACCTGAGCGCCGGACAGAACGTGATGCTCGCGCAGTCGGTGGTGAAGAAGTCGCACCCCCAGCAGGCGCGCGCGATCGCGGAGCTGATGCTCGAGCGCGTCGGCCTCGGCGACAAGTTCGACGCGTTTCCGGAGCACCTGTCGGGCGGCCAGCAGCAGCGCGTCGCGATCGCGCGTGCGCTCGCGATGAAGCCGAGCGTGCTGCTGTGCGACGAAATCACGTCGGCGCTCGATCCCGAGCTCGTCGGCGAGGTGCTGGGCGTGATCGAGCAACTCGCGCGCGAGGACATGACGCTGATCATGGTCACCCACGAGATGAACTTCGCGCGTGCGGTGAGCGACAGGATCGTGTTCATGCACCAGGGACGCGTGTGGGAGAGCGGGACGGCCGACGAGATCTTCGAGCGTCCGCAGACGGTGGAATTGACGCGGTTTCTGGGCAGCGTGCGGAACCCGGAAACGGTTGCGCGCTGACTGACACGGCCGTGCGGCCGGGCCGCGACCTGATGACAAGACCGTAATCGAAGCCTCACCTTCCGGAAAGCGCGCGAATCGCAGAATGGACACCACTCCTCATCGCATCGATGCGGAGCGGATGTCCGGCCTGATCTGCGGACGCGAACACGCCATCTCGAGAGGTGAACGTCATGAACAACCTGATTCGTGCAGTCCTGCTTTCCTGCGCACTGAGCGCACCCGTCGCCGCATTCGCGCAAACCGCCGACCATGCGCTCACCCGCGCCGACGTGGTCGCCGACCTGATTCAGGCGGAGCGCGACGGCACGCTGCCGACGTCGAACTGGGACTATCCGCCGAGCGCGCCGACGATCGCGCGCAATCGCGAGCTGTATGCGATCGCGCACGGCGAGCCGCGCACCGCGACGGCGGGCGTGGGAACGGGCGCGGCTGTTTCAACGGCGAGCGCGCAATGAAGCCGGCTGCCGTACTGGCGCGGGTGGCGGGCCTGGCGCTCGCCGCGTGGCTCGCGGCGCATGGCGCGCCGGCCGCCGCGCGTGGCCAGCCGCAACTGCCCGACGACGATGGCGGGCGCGCCAGCGTGCTGCGCGCGCTCGATCCGTCGAGCGAGGCGCTGCGCCGGCCCGCCCACACGCGGCCGGCCCACGTTCAAGCCGCGCCCATCAAGCGGGCGCCCAGCGCGATGCCGCGCGCGGCGATCACCGCGCTCGCGGCGCGCTGACGGGCGTCCCAGCCCGCCAGCGCGGCGTCGAACCCGCGGCCGTGGCCGACTTCACGCAGCGCTTGCGCGAGGCCGACCGCGTCGTCCGCCGCTTTCGCGACACCGGCCGCCGTGTGCGGGCGAACGAGGCACGCGGCGTCGCCCAGCAGCACCGCACGCCCCACCGCCATCCGTTCGACCGCGAGATCCTGGATCGCCTGCGCGAACGGCGCGGGTGTCGCGTCGACGAGCGCGGCGAGCGTCGGCGCGAGCATCCGGCCACCGGCGTCGACGAGTTCCGCGCGGTGGTCGTCGCGCATCGCGCCGGGCGGCAGCGACCCGTCGCGTTGCGTGCCGTCGCGCGCGACGAACAGCGACCGCAGCCGGTCGGAAGTGAGGCGCCGGTACCAGACCCAGTTCACGCGCCGCTTGCCGGCCTCGATCGCGCCGTCCGCGCCGGGCACCAGATAGGTGAGGAACAGGTGCGCGTCGCCTTGCTGGAACGTGAAGCGCTCGCGCAGCAGATCCAGCACCTGTTCGGGCAGCGCCCGCTCGTCGACGAGCCCGCGCCATGCGACATAGCCCGCATACGTCGGCCGCACGTCCGGCATCAACTGTGCTCGCACCGCCGAGCGGCCGCCGTCCGCACCGATCAGCAGGTCGGCCGTCTCGGCGTGGCCGCTCGCGAAATGCGCGACGATGCGCTCGCCGTCCTGCTCGAATCGCTCGAACGCGTCGCCCGCATGGACGATGCCGGCCGGCAGCGCGCGCTTCAACGCCGTGTAGATCACGTTCCACGCGGTCTGCGTTTGCGGCATCGTGAAGCGTTGCACGATGCGGTCTTGCGCATCGACGTAGATCCGGTCGATCGAATCGACGGCGGCCTCGCGCGGCAGCGGTACGTTGCCGAATGCGAACGCCCGCTCGATCGGCGGCTGCAGCACGATGCCGCCGCCGCGGCTGTCCAGGTCGTGCGGGGATTGCTCGAATACGCCGACGTCCCAGCCGGCTGCGCGCAGGGCGGTCGCGGCGAACAGTCCGCCGACCGACCCGCCGACGATGACGGCCTTGCGGCCCGATCCGTGTTCCATCCGATGTCTCCCGATGATGGCCGAGCATAGGGCAAGCAACGGACGCAGCGGTTGAATCGTTCTGAAGCGGCCTGCGTGACAGCGTGACGCGTGCGCCGCCGCTCAGCCTCGGCGGCGTTTGGCGGGGGCGGCGCAGGAGCCGGATGCCACGCGTTGCAGTGCGGCCGGCGTGCCGTTCAGGAACGCGTCGACCTGCCGTTCGATTTCGGCGTCGAGATCGTCGGGCGCCGGCAATCCGTATCCCCCGCTTGCACACGCCCAGAGGGAGAGGCTCGCTTGCGGGCTCCAGCCCCGTTCGATTTGCGCGTTGCGCTGCGCTTCCGCCGCCGGCGTTGCTTCAGAAAAATTCAGTTCGCCGCCATGACTTTCAGGCGCACGTCCCCTAGTCTTGCTACCGAACCGCCGCATGGGCCGGGCGCGCAGGTCGAGGGCGCGGACTGCGCCGGCAAAACCAAGGAAACCACGACATGCAACCTGGACACGTAACGGCCGCCGGCGCGGCCGCGCCCGATCGCCTGCCCGGCGAAGACGTCTTTCTCGCGTCGATCGCAGGCTATGTCGACACGCTCGGCTTCGTCGCGCTGTTCGGCCTCTTTACCGCCCATGTGACCGGCAACTTCATCCTGATCGGCTCGGGCCTGGCCGGGGTCGGGCAGGGGCTGCTGATCAAATGGCTCGCGTTTCCGGCGTTCATCGCCGGGATCGTGGCCGCCCGCCTGCTCGACCACCGGATGCGCGTGCGCGGTCATGGCGCGCGGGCCGGTTCGCTGTACGCATTGCAGGCGATCCTGCTCGCCGGCTTCATGTTCGCGGGGATCGCGGCGTCGCCGATCGGCAGCGCCGACGCGCCCGCGACGATCATCTGCGGGCTGCTCGGCGCGGCGGCGATGGGCGTGCAGAACGCGCATGGCCGGCTGACCGCGCGCTCGGTGGTCGCCAACACGGTGATGACCGGCAACGTCACGCAGGCCGTCATCGATGCCTTCGACTGGCTCGTGCCGATCGCCGCGCCGGCCGAACGGGACGCCGCCCGCGCGCGGCTGCAGCGCACGCTGCCGCCGGTGGCCGGCTTCGCGCTCGGCGCGGGCGCCGGCGCGACGGCGTACCTGTATGCCGCGTTCTGGGCGCTCGCGCTGCCGCTCGCGGTGCTGGGCTTTCTCACGTATCGATCCGCACGCTTGGCCGAGCTGCCCGCCTCGCGCTGAACCCGTTTTCGCGCGCGGCGTGCCGCTGCGCGCCACCTTCAAGGAGAACCCGATGATTTCACTGAACCTGCGCCACGTGCTGCGCATGACGACTGCGTCGACGGCGATGCTCGCCGCGTTGCTGGCGGCCGCCCCGTCGCATGCCGACGAAACGCATCTGGACGACACGGCGCGCCAGCCGGCCGCCGCGCGCTTCCCGGCGGTCGCGGTCGGCCCGCAGTACGACACGACGCACGTGTGCGTCGCGCCGGAAGACTTCGACCGCTTCACCGACAGCTTCGTCGCGACGTTCGGCGGCAAGAAGTCGAAGCAGGGCGTGTTCCAGGTCACGCCGACGCCGAGCCAGACGATGTCGCAACTGGTGCTCACGCCGGTCGGCACGATCTCGGTGTTCGGCTTCAAGACGCCGATCCCGTATCCGTTCTGCGAGGAGCGCACCGGCTATCTGGTGACCGACATGGACATGGCCGTGAAATCGGCGCGTTCGCATGGCGCGGACGTGGTCGTCGCGACCTTCCCCGATCCGATCGGGCGCGACGCGATCATCCGCTGGCCGGGCGGCGTGAACATGCAGCTGTACTGGCATACGCAGGCGCCGAATTACGACCCGCTGCAGACGGTGCCGGAAAACCGCGTGTATGTGTCGCCGGAACGCGCGGGCAAGCTCGCGCACGACTTCGCCGCGTTCTCGCACGGCAAGATCGTGTCGGACGTGCGCAAGGCGCCGGGCATCGAGATTGGCCGGCCGAACGACACGTACCGCCGCATCCGCATCGAATCGGGCTTCGGCAAGATGACCGTGCTCGCGACGGACGGCCACCTGCCGTTCCCGTTCGGGCGCGAGATGACCGGCTATGAAGTCGCCGACCTGGCCACGACGCTGAAGCAGGCCGAAGCCGCGGGCGTGACCGTGCTCGTGCCGCCGTTCACGTCGGACGGCCGCGACGCGGCGCTCGTGCAGTTCCCGGGCGGCTACGTCGCCGAAATCCACGCACGGTCGAAATAACGGTGCGCCGGCCGATCAAACCATCGTGGCGCGGCGCGCTGCCGGGCGTCGTGCTGGCCGGCGGCGTCGCGCTGCATGCCGGGACGGCGGCCGGTGCCGATGCGCCGGCCGCAGCAGCCGCAGCAGCACCCGTCGTTCAGCCGCAGGCGCCGGCGGCAGCGAGCGCCGCCGTGGCGTGCACCGCGAAGCGTCCGACCGTGCTGTTCAACCGCTGGCAGGAGGACTGGTCGGTGCTCGCGAACCCGTGCGTGCCGCGCAAGCCGTTCGACGCTCTGAAATACGTGCCGCTCGGCGACGACCCGTCGACCTACCTGTCGCTCGGCGCGAACCTGCGCGAGCGTTTCGAGCTGAACAACGCGCCGCTGTTCGGCCTCGGCTCCGCGCACGACGACAACTACGTGATCCAGCGCACGAACGTGCACGCGGACCTGCGCTATCGCGGCCATCTGCAGGCGTTCGTGCAGTTCGTCGATGCGCGGCCGTTCGGCAAGAATACGGTCGGCCCGATCGACAGGGACCAGCTCGACATCGAGCAGGCGTTCGTCGCGTATGTCGACCAGATCGGCCCCGGCACGTTGAAGACGCGGGTCGGCCGGCAGGAGATGGCGTTCGACTTGCAACGCTTCGTGTCGGTGCGCGACGGCCCGAACGTGCGGCAGGCGTTCGACGCGCTGTGGGCCGATTACGAAATCGGCAAGTGGCGGCTGATCGGCTACGTGACGCGCCCGGTGCAGTATCGCGACGCCGCCGCGTTCGACGACGTGTCGAACCGGCACCTGCGATTCGACGGCGTGCGCGTCGAGCGCAACGGCACGGGGCCGGGCGACCTGTCCGCGTACTGGTCGCGCTACACGCGCGACAACGCGCGCTTTCCGGATGCGTCGGGCACCGAGCGGCGCGACGTGTTCGACATGCGCTATGCGGGCAAGGCCGACGGGCTCGACTGGGACGTCGAGGCGATGCTGCAGACGGGCCACGTCGGGCAGGACACGGTCGGTGCGTGGGCGTTCGGCGCGCTCGGCGGCTATACGTTCGCGAAGACGGCCGGCACGCCGCGCATCGGGATCCAGATTGACGGCGCGTCGGGCGATGCTCACCCGGGCGACCGGCGCGTGGGCACGTTCAATCCGATGTTTCCGAACGGCTATTACTTCACGCTCGCCGGTTATACCGGATACAGCAACCTGATCCACGTGAAGCCTTCGCTGACCTTCAAGCCCGCCAGCTCGGTAACGGTGCTGACCGCCGTCGGCTTCCAGTGGCGGCAGACGACGGCCGATGCGATCTACGGACAGGGCATGTCGGCCGTGCCGGGCACGGCGGGCAAGGGCGGCGCGTGGACGGGGATGTACGCGCAGGCTCGCGTGGACTGGCTCGTCAATGCGAACACGGCCCTGGCCGTCGAGGCGGTGCACTTCCAGCTCGCCGATTCGATTCGCGCGCTGGGCGCGCGTAATGCCGACTATGTCGGCGTGGAAGCGAAGTTCGGTTGGTGACGCGGCGCGCGCCGCCGCTCCTGTCAGGGCGGCGCGCGCGTGACCGAACGACGCCGGGCACGGGGCAGGTCGCCCAACGACCTGCGCGAATACGTCGTTCAGAGGGTGCCGATCGGAAAAGTCGCAAATGGCCCCGATCTCGGCGAAGGTCAGGTCGGCGTGCCGATCAGATGCGGAGCACGCGTCATGCGTCGTTCGAGCAGCCGGCGGTGCTGCCGGCGGACGGTCGCAGAAACAGCGGCGTCACGCAGGCCATTGACGAACGTCTTGAAACACATGCAAGCGCCCCGACCGTCCTGGTCGGATGCGCTCGAACCTTCCGATCACAGCGGTGTCGATTCGCGGCGCTTCGCGCCAGCGTCGGTTGCATGGGCGCCCGGCAGCGCACCGAACATGTGCTGGCTGCACTTCGCGTCGCGCCATGCGGTTCCCAGCCGGATGCCGCTGAACAGCCGTCGTGCCAGCGGGAGAATCTGTTCGCCGGCCAGAATGCCAAGCAGGCCCGCCAGGGCGACCGCGGGCGGCGCCGGCGATTGCACGCCGATCAGCGCATAAACGATGCCGGCGAGGATGCCGGCGAACAGCGAAGCAGTGTACGGTTTCATAGGTCTGGAATGGTGTGTCGGCAGTTGGAAATATGGACAACTACCGATCTTGAGTCGATCCGAAAGTCCTGGGTCAGCCTATCAGTTCTGCCTGTTCGTTGCGGGTCCGTTCAATGAAATTCAGATCTTTTCAGCCTGGATTCATGAAGGTCGCGAGAATCAGAACAATTAATTGGTGTGGCCGCGCATTAGTCGATTGAATGACGCAGGCCGGCTGCCGAGTCTTCCGCCCCAGCGCATTCGACGCGTCGCGGATTCGTCGGCCCGGCGAGCCTCATTTCTCTCTGCGTCAAAGGACATCACCGCCATGAGCAACCCGAAGCTTGAAGTACTTACCCCGCACAACAGCCAACTGATCTTCATCGATCAGCAGCCGCAGATGGCGTTCGGCGTGCAGTCGATCGATCGCCAGACGCTGAAGAACAACGTCGTCGGGCTCGCGAAGGCCGCGAAGGTCTTCAACATCCCGACCACGATCACGACGGTCGAAAGCGACAGCTTCTCCGGTCACACGTATCCGGAGCTGCTCGACGTGTTCCCGAACCAGAAGACGCTGGAACGCACGTCGATGAATTCGTGGGACGACCAGAAGGTGCGCGACGCGCTGGCCGCGAACGGCCGCAAGAAGGTGATCGTGTCCGGTCTGTGGACCGAAGTCTGCAACACGACGTTCGCGCTGTGCGCGATGCTCGAAGGCGACTACGAAATCTACATGGTCGCCGACGCATCGGGCGGCACCACGCAGGCCGCGCACGACTTCGCGATGCAGCGCATGGTGCAGGCGGGCGTCGTGCCCGTCACGTGGCAGCAGGTGCTGCTCGAGTGGCAGCGCGACTGGGCGCACCGCGAGACGTACGACGCCGTGATGGCGATCGCGAAGGAGCATTCGGGCGCGTACGGGATGGGCGTCGACTACGCGTACACGATGGTCCACAAGGCCGCGCCGCGCACCGCGACGCCGCACGAGTCGATCGCGCCCGTTCCGGCGAAGTAAGCGCGGACGGCCTGCGATCGTTGATGCCGGTGCGGCGGGTTCGAGGCGAACGCGCCGCATTGGCTCCCTTGCGCGGGCGGCGGACGTGACCGAAACACGAATGCCGCCCGCAGCAGGCTGATCGGAACACGGCCGCTGCATTCGAAATTTCCGGGAGATTTATCGCATGGAACCTTATCTGGTTTCCCTTGGTGCGGGCCTGCTGATCGGTGTGATTTACAGCGCCATCAAGGTTCGCTCTCCCGCACCGCCGCTGATTGCGCTGGTCGGGTTGCTCGGCATGCTGATTGGCGTGCAGGCGTTGCCCACCGTGAAACAGCTGCTTGGCTTCTGATCAACAAGAGGTGATGTCTATGACCGCAACCGTGACCCAACCGGATCTGATCCTGCATAACGGAAGATTCACGACGCTCGACCGCGCGAACCCCGTCGCGACGGCGGTCGCGATTGCCGCCGGCCGCTTCGTCGTCGTCGGCAGCGACGCGGATGTGATGCCGCTCGCGGGCCGCGCGACGAAGGTGGTCGATCTCGGCGGCCGTGGCGTGCTGCCGGGTCTGATCGACAACCACTGCCACGTGATTCGCGGTGGACTGAACTACAACATGGAACTGCGGTGGGACGGCGTGCCCTCGCTCGCGGTCGCGATGGAAATGCTCAAGCGCCAGGTGGCCGTGACGCCCGCGCCGCAGTGGGTCCGCGTGGTCGGTGGCTTCACCGAGCATCAATTCGTGGAGAAACGGCTTCCGACGATCGACGAACTCAATGCCGCCGCGCCGGACACCCCGGTGTTCATCCTGCACCTGTACGATCGCGCGCTGCTGAACGCGGCCGCGCTGCGGGTGGTCGGCTACACGAAGGACACGCCGGAGCCGCCGGGTGGGACCATCGTTCGCGATGCCGCCGGCAACCCGACCGGCCTGCTGCTTGCGAACCCGAACGCGACGATCCTCTACGCGACGCTCGCGAGGGGCCCGAAGCTGCCGTTCGAGTATCAGTACAATTCGACGCGCCATTTCATGCGCGAGCTGAACCGGCTCGGCGTGACGGGCGTGATCGACGCGGGCGGCGGCTCGCAGAATTATCCCGACGACTACGAGGTGATCCGCAAGTTGCACGACTCGGGCGAGATGACGATCCGGATCGCCTACAACCTGTTCACGCAGAAGCCGAACGCGGAGAAGGAAGACTTCGTGAACTGGACGAAGAGCGTCAAGTACCACGACGGAACCGACTACTTCCGCAATAACGGCGCGGGCGAGATGCTGGCGTTTTCCGCGGCCGACTTCGAAGACTTCCGGGTGGCACGCCCGGACCTGCCCGACCAGATGGAGGATGATCTCGAAGGCGTGGTGCGCGTGCTCGCGGAAAACCGTTGGCCGTGGCGCATGCACGCGACCTATGACGAGACCATCAGCCGCGCGCTCGACGTGTTCGAAAAAGTGAACCAGGACATCCCGCTCGACGGGCTGAACTGGTTCTTCGATCATGCGGAAACCATCACCGAGAAATCGATGGACCGGATCGCCGCGCTCGGCGGCGGCATCGCGGTGCAGCACCGGATGGCGTACCAGGGCGAATACTTCGTCGAGCGCTACGGCGCGCAAGCCGCGGAGGCCACACCGCCCGTGGCGAAGATGCTCGGCAAGGGACTCAAGGTCTCGGCCGGCACCGACGCGACCCGCGTCGCGTCGTACAACCCGTGGGTGTCGCTCGCATGGCTCGTCACCGGCAAGACGGTCGGCGGGATGCGGATGTATCCGCAGCGCAACCTGCTCGATCGGGAGACGGCACTGCGCATGTGGACCGAGTACGTGACGTGGTTCTCGAACGAGGAGGGCAAGAAAGGGCGCGTCGCGGTGGGGCAGCTGGCCGACCTGGTGGTCCCGGATCGCGATTTCTTCGCGTGTGCCGAGGACGACATCGCCGGCACGACGGCGTTGCTGACGGTCGTGGGCGGAAAGATCGTGTGGGGCGCGGGGCCGTTCGAGTCGTACGATGCACCGATCCCGCCCGCGATGCCCGACTGGTCGCCCGTGCGTGAGTTCGGCGGCTATGGCGGCTGGGGGGCGACGCAGCGCGCCGGCGCGCCGCTGCAACGGGCGGCCGCCGCTGCGATGTGCGGTTGCGCGAACGCATGCAACGTTCACCAGCATGCGCATGCGAGCGCATGGGCAAGTGCGCTACCGACGTCCGACGCAAAGGGCTTCTGGGGCGCGTTCGGGTGCTCCTGCTGGGCGGTCTGACACGGCGCGCGGCCCCATTGCGACTCCGCGACGTGGGTCCGCGCGCTTCATCGCCCTTGACGCCTTTTGCGAGCCCCCGGGACTGATCGGCGGGCTCGTTCTCGTCACTTCTGCTCGACCATGGACGAGACCCGGCTGGCAGTCGTCCCGTCGTTCGGTGACGATACGACGACCGGGATAAAGCGATGAGCCCGCTTCCTCCACCAAAAAGGTGGATGGAGCGGGCTGGCGCCGCAATCTGTCGGATCAGACGGATGGCGGCATGAACCTCGATTGAACAATCGGCCGGGCTACCGGTGCGCGCGTCCGCGACCGCGCAGAGGCTTCAGCGCGAGCGTGCGCGCCGCCACGCGCCGGGCGGATGGCCGACGATCCGCGCGAAGATGCGGTTCAGATGGCTCTGGTCCGCGAAGCCGCACGCGATCGCGATGTCGGCGAGCGTCATGTCGGACGTCTCGATCAGTTCGCGCGCACGCGTCACGCGCTGTTCGAGCAGCCACTGGTGCGGCGTGCGGCCGGTGGTGCGCGAGAACGCGCGGATGAAGTAGCCGCGCGACAGGTCGCATTCGTTCGCCACTTCCTCGATCGATACGCCGAGATCCGCCTTTTCCAGCAACAGCTCCTGCGCGCGCGCCAGTTTCGCCGGCGACAGGCTGCCCTTGTGGTCGAGTTCGCGCGTGCGCGCGTTGCCGTAACGGCGCACGAGGTGCGTGCCGATCGCGAGCCCCACCTGCTCGATGAACAGCGCGTTCAGCGGGCCGGGCGCGTCGAGGCTGCCGGCCACCGCGTGCGCGAGATGGCCGAGCACCGGATCACGCACGTCGGGGCGGCACGTGAGGCCGCCGATTGCCTGCCCGCCGTGCTCCGGGCCGACGCGCTCGAGATACGCATGCGGCAGCTCGACCAGCACGAAGTCGAAGTTGCCGTACAGGTCCGCATGGAAGTGGCGCGAGAAATCGCGAATGTAGATCGAGTGATGCTGGAACCGGCGCTCGCTCGCGCCGGCGCGCCCGTAGAGCGTGCGGCGATGGCCGGCGGCCAGCGATACGCCGACCAGGAAGCCGCGGTCGCACGCGGGCATGTCGATGTGTTCCACGTGCGCTTCGCGCATGCATTTGCGGTGAAGCCGCAGGCCGCCGGTGGCGGTCTCGACATCCTTCGACAGCAGGCTGGCCACGCAGCCGAGCGTGTCCTTCGGCGGTGGGGGCGGGGATACCGCCGGCGCTGCGGTAACGGAGTCTGACATGGAATTCCCGGGCAAGTGACTCGGCGCGCGAAATGGCGAGTCCAGTTTAGCGACGCAAGTGAACATTCAAAATGAATTTGCACAAACGTCCGCTCGTGAATCTGACGAATTGCTTTCAATGACGGCGCACGGCCGCCGCATCGCCCGTCACGTCCGGCGTGCGAGCGGCCCGGCAGAGTATCGCGCCCCACTTTTACATGCAAGCGAATGCGCCGATCGCGTGATCCGGCCGCCGTCCACAGTGCATTTTCCTTCAAGATTTTCGTCGCGCGCCCGTCTACACTCAGCCCGTAATTCAACAGTGTCCGGCCGGCGCCACGGTGCGCCGGGGCCGGACATCCTGCCGGGTGGACTGCCGCGTTCACCGGGCGGTCATCCTGAGGGACCCGGAGGCGGCCATGATCCAGATCGGAACGTTGTCGGTGGATTTCGAGCAGCGCGACATTCGCCGTCAGGGCGCGTCGTTGCGCATCGGTGCACGCGCGCTCGACATTCTCGAAGTGCTGCACCGCGCGAGCGGGGCGGTCGTGTCGAAAGACGACATCATGGACGCGGTCTGGCCCGGGCTGATCGTCGAGGAAAACCGCCTTCAGGTGCATGTGGCGACGCTGCGCAAGGCGCTCGGCACGAGCCGCGATCTGATCAAGACGGTGCCCGGGCGCGGCTACCTGCTGGTCGCGTGCGCGTCGCCGGGCCCGGAACCCATGCCCGCGGCCGACACGCCGGCCGCCGTACCGACCGTACCTTCCGCCCTACCGACCGATGCCCACGCGTCGTCGCTGCCCGCGCCGCTCGCCGGACGCGACGCCGAAATCGCGCCGCTCGTCGGACGCGACGCCGAAATCGCGCAGATCGTCGAGATGCTCGAACGCACGCCGGTCGTCACGCTCGTCGGCGCGGGCGGGATCGGCAAGACGAGCCTCGCCGTACGCGTGGCCCACGCGGTGCGCAGCCGCTCGCGCGAGCGCGTGCTGTTCGTGGAGCTGGCGCGCGCGGGGACGCGCGCCGACATGCTGATCGCCGTCGCGGCCGAGCTCGGCCTGGACACGCAGCGCGTGCCCGCCATCGAGGACATCGGCGCCGCATTCGCGGCGTCGCGCTACCTGCTCGTGTTCGACAATGCCGAGCACATCGTCGACCTCGTCGCGAGCCTCGTCGAAACGCTGACGTCGTGCGCCGGCTCGCTGCGCGTCCTCGTGACGAGCCGCGAGCCGCTGCATATCTCGGCCGAAGCGGTGTTGCGCTTGAGCCCGCTCGCGGTGCCCGACGACGACGCGCGCACCGACGAGATCGTTCGTTGTTCCGCCGTCGAGCTGTTCCTGGAACGGGTTCGCACGGCCGCGCCGGATTGTCCGGTCGACGAAGCCGGCATGCGGCTGATCGCCGATATCTGCCGGCGACTCGACGGGCTGCCGCTCGCGATCGAACTGGCCGCGGCGCGCGTCGCGACGCTCGGGCTCGCGGTCGTCGCGTCGCGGCTGGACGACCGGCTGAACCTGCTGACCGGCGGGCTGCGCTCGGCGCTGCCGCGTCATCAGACGCTGCGGGCGACGTTCGACTGGAGCTACGTGCTGCTCGACCCGGCCGCGCGTGCGCTGTTCCGCCGGATGGGATGCTTCATCGGGCCGTTTACGTTCGATGCCGCGCACGCGGTCGCCACCGAGCCCGGCACATCGGCCGCGGACATGATCGCGGTGCTCGGCGAACTGGTCGCGAAGTCGCTGGTGACCGTCGAGTTCCACGGCGCATCGGCGCGGTACCGGCTGACCGAATCGACGCGTGCGTATGCGCTGGAAAAACTGCACAACGAGGGCGAGTTCGAGCGCATCGCGGCGCGTCACGCACGATACGAGCGTGAGCAAGGGCATGAACGCGAGCACGCGCACGCGGCGGCGAGCGTGGACGCCGCGCGGCGCGACGATGGGGTCACCGAAACACCGAACGACGCATCAGCGGATGCGGTCACCGGGGCACTGAACGACGTAACAGCCGGTGCGGTCACGACAGCGCCGAACGACGCACCAGCCGATCCATCAACCGACGCGCCCGTCCTGGCCGCCGACGCAACGCCCGTGCCCGAAGCGGACCGCCTGGCGCGCGCGCTGCTGGAGCCGGCACGGATGCACGAGTGCGCGGCGCGGGCGCGCCAGGTGCTCGACGCTTTCGACACGGCGGCGGCCGACCCGGTCGATGCCGCGCGCGAGATGCGGTTGCGCGCGGCCTGCGCGTCGGCACTGCTGCATACGGACGGCGACGCCGTGGCCGCGGCCGCGATGTGGGACCGCACGCTCGGTCTTGCCGCCCAGGTCGGCGACGATACGTTCGATGCGCGCGCGCTGGTCGGGCAGTGGCATACGATGCTGACGCTGTCGGACATTCACGAATCGCTGCGCTACGCGACACGCTTCGAGCGCGCGGCCGAGCGGCGCGGCGACCGCTCGCAGCGGCTCCTGGCCAACGCGATGGTCGCAACGTCGCTGCACTACTTCGGCGAGCACGCGCAGGCGCGCGAGCGGCTCGAGGCGGCGACGGCCGAACTCGGCGCGGTGGGCGAGCCGCCGTGCGCGCAGGCAGCGCTCGGCGTCGACATGACGACGCTCGCGCGCACGATGCTCACGCGGCTCGTGTGGATGCAGGGCGACCCCGACCATGCAATGCGCATCGCCGCGCAAGCGGTCGAGTGCGCGCGCCGCGGCCCGTCCGCGCTCGCGCTTTGCGTGGTGCTGGGGGCGGCCGCCGTGCCGATCGCACTGCGCTACGGCGACCACGACATCACGTCCGACTATCTCGCGACGCTGCGCGCGACCGCGAGCGCGCACGGCTTCGACATCTGGCGCAATCACGCGGAATGCCTGACCGGCCAGTTCGACATCCAGGCCGGTCATCCCGGCGCGGGCCTCGCGCGGCTCGAACCCGCGCTGCGGCGTGTCGAGGCGAGCGGATTCCGGCGGCTGCTCGCCCCGTTGAACGTCGCGTATGCGGAGGGCCTCGTGCGCGTCGGCCGCGCAAGCGAGGCGCGCATGCGGCTCGATGCGACGCTCGCGCGCTGCCGTGCGCACGGCGAGCATCTGTTCGTGCCGGAACTGCTGCGCGTGACGGGCGTCGCGATGCTCGAACAGGCACGCTCCGCGGCCCCCGACGTCGCGCTCGCGTACGAGGCCGACGGGCATCGTCATCTGCAGATGGCGATCCAGACCGCGAACGGGCAGGGCGCCGCGATGTGGGCGCTGCGCGGCGCGCTGGATCTCGCCGATCACCTGATCGAGCGCGGGCGCACCGCGCACGCGTCGACACTGGTCGCCGGCGTCGCGCGGCACTTCGATCCGCATTCGCGCGCGCATGACGTGCGGCGCTTGCTGCGCGTGCAGAATTTCGTGCGCCAGGACGCGCCGTCTCCGCCGTCCCGCACGCGTGCGCGCCACGACGCCGCCGACGCGGCGCAGCAGGCCGCATAGCGATGCGCGCGTTCCTGGCAGCCGCGCGACTGCGCGATCGCGGCATGCGTGCCGATGCGTGCGACGCAGCCCTGTTCCGTCGTTCGACGACGCGCCGCACGTGCGGCGCGGCGCGGCGTGCGCGTGCGCACGGGAGGCCCGACGGTGCTTAGAGCGACGGAACCCGCGCGCGCGGCGGACCTCGTCGTCTTCAACGGCAAGATTGCGACCCAGGACGAGCAGCGCTCGTTCGTCAGCGCACTGGCGGTGAAGGACGGGCGCATCGTCGCGACCGGCAACGATCGCGACGTGCTGCGTCATGCACACGGTGACACGACCTGCATCGACCTGAACGGCCGCACGGCGATTCCCGGCCTCGTCGACGCGCACCTGCAGGCGATCCGCGGCGGCACGCACTTCAACCTCGAGCTGCGCTGGGACGGCGTGCCGTCGCTCGCCGCCGCGCTCGACCTGCTGCATCGGCAGGCCGAGCGCACGCCCGCACCGCACTGGGTGCGCGTGGGCGGCGGCTGGACCGCGCTGCAGTTCGCGGAAAAGCGTGGCCCGACGGTGGCCGAGCTCAATGCGATCGCACCCGATACGCCGGTGTTCGTCCGGCATCTCGGCGACAGCGCGTGGTTGAATGCGGCCGCGCTGCGCGCGATCGGCTACGGGCGCGACACGCCCGATCCGCCGGGCGGCGAATTGCGGCGCGACCGCCATGGGCGGCCGACCGGGCTGCTGCTCGCGCGCCCCGATCCGGCCGTGCTGGCCGCGGCGCTCGCGCGCGCGCCGGTGCTCGGCGCGGCCGACCGGGTCAACTCGACGCGGCAGTTCATGCACGCGCTGAACCGCGTCGGCGTGACGAGCGCGATCGACGCCGGCGGCGACGGTCTGGCGTATCCGGACGATTACGCGGCGGTCATCGCGCTGGCACGCCGCGGCGAACTGACGACGCGCATCGCGTACGCGCTGGGCGCGCGGCACGCCGGCCGGGAAATCGACGACTTCGCGCAGTGGATCGCGCTGACCTCGCCCGGCGACGGCGATGCGTTCCTGCGCGCGAACGGCGCAGGCGAGCGGCTGCTGTTTTCGGCGGTCGACCTGGGGAATTTTCTCGACCCGCGCACCGAGCTGCCCGCGTCGGTCGATGCGGAACTGGCCGCCGTCGTCCGGCTGCTGGTCCGCCACCGCTGGCCGTTCCGGCTGCATGCGACCTACGACGAGTCGATCGGCCGCTTCCTCGACGTGTTCGAGGCGGTGAACCGCGAAACGCCGTTCGCCGGGCTGCGCTGGTGTTTCGACCGGTGCGAGACGATGTCGGATGCGAACATCGCGCGCGTGGCGGCGCTGGGCGGCGGCGTGACCGTGCAGCCGCGCATGGCGTTCGAGGGTGAGGCGTTCATCGCGCGCGACGGGGCGGCCGCGGCGACGCGCGCGCCACCGATCCGCGCGATGCTCGCGGCCGGGCTGCCGGTCGGGGCAGGCTCCGGCGCGCTGGATGCCGGGAGCTACAACCCGTTCGTCGCGCTGTACTGGATGGTGTCGGGGCGCAGCGTCGGCGGCACCGTGCTGTATCCGGCGCGCAACCGGCTCGGCCGGATGGAGGCGCTGCGCCGCTACACGGTCGGCAGCGCATGGTTCTCCGCCGACGAGCATCGCAAGGGGGCGCTGGTGCCCGGCCGTTACGCGGACTTCGCGGTGCTGAGCGACGACTATTTCACGATCGACATGGCGCGCATCCCGCAGCTGTCGTCGGTGCTGACGGTCGTCGACGGCAAGGTCGTGCACGCGGAACGGGAATTTGCGTCGCTCGCGCCGCCGCCGCCGCCGCCCGTCAGCCCCGAATGGTCGCCGGTCGCCGACGGCGGCGGCACGCCTGCGCCCGGTGCGAACGGGCACGGCGGTCCGCGCGCAGCGGCGGTGGGCGACGCGTGCACGGAACCCGGTACCGATGCGTGCCGGGCACGCGGCCCCGGGCGCCGCTTCGCGCGGCCGCGCTATCCGACGGCCAGCGCGGCCGGCGGCCGCTGCGACGCGTGCGGCGGCCGCTGCGCCGTGTGCTAGCCGGCACGCACCGGTGCGCGCGCCGGTGCGGCCGGGGCACGGCCTTGCCTTGAACGATTTTTGTGTCCCGTGCACGGGACAGGAAGGAGACACGATGAACGTTGCGCACACGCGCGCACCGTCGAGCGCCGACGAAGTGGCCGGCGTCAGCATTCCGCGCACGACGCTTGCGGTCGAGGCGGCCGACGCGGCGCGCGCATCGTTGCCTGCCGCGCTCGCCGATCATGCCGCACGCGTGTTCGTGTTCGCGTCGCTCGCCGCGCGGCGCGCGGGCGAAGGGTGCGATCCCGATGCGCTGTACGTCGCCGCGATGTACGCGAACATGGGGCTGAGCCCCGCTTACTGCCGTTCGCCCGAACGTTACGAACTCGACGGCGCCGATGCCGCGCACGCGCTGCTGGTGCGGCATCGGCGCGCGCGCAGCATGCGCGACGAGGTATGGCACGCGATCGCGCTGCATACGACGCCCGGTGTGGCCGCGCGTGCGTCGCCGCTCGCCCGCGCGCTGGCCCGCGCCGTGTCGACGGATCTGATGGCAACCGATTTCGACCGCTACACCGACGACGAGCGCGCCGCGCTGCTCGCCGCGTACCCGCGCGGCAGCGGATTTCGCGAAACTTTCCTTGCTGCGGTCGCGCGCGGCGTCGAGCATCGGCCGCAGTCGACGTTCGGCACGTGGAGCGCCGACGTGCTCGAGCGCGCGGATCCGGATTTCCAGCGGCCGAATTTCTGCGGGCGCGTGCTGGGGGCGCGCTGGAACGACGCGTGACGGCGCCGTTGCCCCGCGCGGGAATCGGCCGCGCGGGCCCGGTATCGCGATGGGGTGCGTGACGACCCGTGCCGTGCGCGGGGCATTCGCCGGTTACGCGGGCGATTCGGCCGCGTCGTGCCGCGCATAGTCGACGTAGCCCGCGCGGTCGCCGCCGTACCAGCCGACGTTTTTCGGCTCCGCGAGCGGGGCGCGTGCGGCGAGGCGCTCGACGAGATCGGGGTTCGCGATATAGGCGCGCGCGAACGCGACGAGATCGGCGTCGCCTGCGTCGATCAGCGCGTTCGCCGCGTCCGGTGAAATGCCGCCGTTGACGATCAGCGTGCCGCCGAATGACCGGCGCGCGTGCTCGACGATACGCGGCAGGTCGGGCTCGCCGCTCCAGCCGTTGGTGTCGGCCGCGTGCAGGTAGGCGACACCCGCGTCGTCGAGCATCCGGCCGACGTACGCGAGCGTCGCATCCGGATCGGCATCGCGCACGTTGTTGTACTTCGCGTACGGCGAGATCCGCACGCCGACACGGCCGAGCGGCATCACGCCGCCGACCGCGTCGACGATTTCCGCGAGAAAGCGCGCGCGGTTCGCGACCGAGCCACCGTAGCGATCGTCGCGGCGGTTCAGCGTCGACGACAGGAACTGGTGCGGCAGGTAGCCGTTGGCCGCATGGATCTCGACGCCGTCGAAGCCGGCGGCCATCGCGCGCGTTGCCGCTTGCCGGAATTCATCGACGGCCGCGACGACTTCGTCGGTCGTCATCGCGCGCGACGGCGTCGCGTGAATCTTCGTGTAATAGCCGTTCTGCAACTGCGCCCATACCTGCAGCCGTTCGAGGTCGTCGTTCACGCCGGACGGCGACAGCGGCGCGGCGCCGCCTAGCAGCGTCAGCGAGCTGACCCGGCCGCCGTGCCACAGCTGCGCGAAGATCCGGCCGCCGTTCGCGTGCACGGCATCGGTGACGACCTTCCAGCCGGCGGCTTGAGCATCGTCGACGAGCCCCGGCGTCAGCTCGAATGCGGCGGAGGCCCGGCTGACGTTGGTCGCCTCGGTCACGATCAGGCCGGCCGACGCGCGCTGCGCGTAGTACTCGGCCATCAGTTCGGTGGGCAGCCCGCGCGACGGCGCGCGCGAGCGCGTCATCGGCCCCATCACGACGCGGTTCGGCAGCGCGAGGCCGCGCAGATCATAGGCACTGAGCAGGGAAGACATGATGGACTCCTTTTCTTCGACGGGGAGCGGGACGGCAACGCGCCCCGCGAACGAATCGGTTTGAAGGGCGGCGGCGGGGTTCAGCCGAGTACTTGACGTTGCGCGTGCGGCCGCCCGACGAGCAGGTAGTGCGCGAGCGCGACGATCGGGAACGCACCGGCCACCGCCGCGACGAGCGACCAGCCGCCATGCTCGTACAGCGGGCTCGCAAGCGCCGAGCCGACGGCGCCGCCGACGAAGATGCTCGTCATGTACAGCGCGTTCAGCCGGTTGCGGCTGGCCGCGTGCAGCGCGTAGATCTCGCGCTGGCCGAGCACCATGTTCATCTGCACCGCGAAGTCGAGCACGATGCCGGTCACGACGAGCCCGTACAGGCCGGTGCCGTGCACGAACCCGATCGCGTACGACAGCGTGCCGGCGACCAGCGCGATCAGCGTCGCGCGCACCGTATGGCCGGCGTCCGCGAGGCGCCCGGCCACCGGTGCCGACGTCGCGCCGATCGCCCCGACCAGCGCGAACAGGCCGATGGCCGACTGCGACAATCCGTAGTGACGCGTCAGCTCGACCGGCACGACGGTCCAGAACAGGCTGAACGACGCGAACATCAGGCCCTGGTAGAACGCGCGATGACGCAGGACGGGCATCGTGCGGACCAGTTGCAGCAGCGAGCCGATCAGCTCGAAATAGGTCGCGCGATGGTCGGGCTGGCGCGGCGGAATCGTCAGCGCGAGCACGGCCGTGACGAGCGTCATCAGCACGGCGGCCGCCGCGAACACGAAACGCCAGCCGAACGCGTCGGCCACGACGCTCGACAGCGGGCGGGCCAGCAGGATGCCGAGCAGCAGCCCGCTCATGATCGTGCCGACCACGCGGCCGCGCGAATGATCCGGCGCGAGATGCGCGGCGAGCGGCACGAGGATCTGCACGGCCACCGAGCTGAAGCCGATCAGCAGCGAAATCGCGAGAAAGAGCCCGGGTGTGCGCACGAGCGCCGCCGCGGCGAGGCTCGCAATCGACACGATGGCCGTCACGATCATCAGCTTGCGGTTCTCGAGCAGGTCGCCGAGCGGCACGATGAAGAACAGGCCGAGGGCATAACCGATCTGCGTCAACGACACGATCAGGCTCGCCGTGCCGCCGGACATGTGCAGGCCCGGCGCGATGAGTTCCGTGATCGGCTGCGCGTAGTACAGGTTCGCGACGATCGCGCCGCAGCTGAATGCGAACAGCAGGATCAACCCCTGCGTGAGTTGGGTGCCGTGCGCAGGCGGCGCGAGCGGCGTGGAATCTGCTGACATGGTGGACTCCTTGAGAAGAGAGAGGTGGGTCACCGTGTCGCCGCGCCTGCACGGGGTTCGCCGGGGGCGCGATACGGTGCACCGCGTTGCCGCCCATACTATTGACCGGTCGATCAAACCGGAATCGAGCCGCAGTGCAATCGAGCTTTGCGCGACACGCAAAGGTCGCGTCCGGTCAGCCGCGCTTGCCCTGCAGCGTCGGAATCTGCTCGAACAGGCCCGCGAGCCAGTCGACGAACACCTTGAGCTTGACGGGCACGTGGCGATTGGGCGGATACAGCACCGAGATCGGCCGGGCCGGCGCGTTGAAGTCGGTCAGCACTTCGCGCAGCCGCCCCGATTTCAGATAGGGCTCGACGAGGTACAGCGACGTCTTGATCAGGCCGATGCCCGCGATGCCGCACTCGATGTAGTTGTCCGCATCGTTGACCGCGACCGTGCCGCACATCTGCACGACGCGCGGCTCGCCGTCGACGACGTAGTCCCACACGCGAGGGCGCCCGGTATCGGCCGAGATGTGGCTGACCGCCACGTGCTGCGCGAGATCGTCGACGGTCTCCGGCTCGCCGCACCGTGCCAGGTACGCGGGCGAGCCGCACGTGCAGGTGGTCAGGCTGCCGATGCGCCGCGCGACCATCCCGGAGTCGTCGAGCGCGCCGATGCGCACCACGCAGTCGACGCCTTCGCCGACGAGATCGATCTGCCGGTCGGTCACGCCAAGCTCGATCATGATGCCCGGATGGGCGTCGAGGAAGGTGGGCAGCGCGGGCACCACGACCTGCTTGGCCATCGCCGGCGGCAGGTTCACCTTCAGCCGGCCGCGCGGCACGTTGCGCGCCTGCGAGACTGACGCCTCCATGTCGTCGATTTCGCGCAGCACCGCGACGGAACGTTCGTAGTAAGCCTGGCCGTCCTCGGTCAGCGAGATGCGGCGCGTCGTGCGGTTCAGCAGCCGGCAGCCGAGGTGCTGTTCGAGCGCGCTGAGCAGCGCGGACACGCGCGGCGTCGTGAGGCCGGTCGTGTCGGAGGCGCGCGTGAAGCTGCCGGTTTCGACGATGCGCGTGAACACGCGCATCGAAAGCAAGGTATCCATCGTCGGGGGGCTCCAGTTCTGTCGGGTCGCGGCGCCGGTGCATGCCGGCGCCGTCCGTCGTGTCGGGTGTCGGTCGCGCGTATCGGGGCGACCGGATCGCTATGCGTCGATGCGTCGTCTCAGCGCGTCGCCGGCGAACGGCATTTCGCGCATGCGCTGGCCGGTCGCGTCGAAGATCGCGTTGGCCAGCGCGCCGGCGGTGGGCCCCATCGACGCCTCGGCCGCACCGAGGAACGGCGCGCCCGGGCGATTGATCAGGTGGACCTTCACGCTCCGCGGTGCGGCCGAGAAGCGCAGGATCGGGTAGCTGCTCCAGTCGAAGCTGCGAATTCGTTCGGTGTCGTACTTCAGCGCCTCGTACAGCGTCCAGCTCGCGGCCTGCACGATGCCGCCCTCGATCTGGTTGCGGATCCCGTCCGGCGATACGACCTGCCCCGCGTCGACGGCGGCTTCCGCGTGCTCGAGCGTCACCTGGCCGGTTTCCGGCACGACCGACACCTCGACCGCGATCGCGACGTACGCCATCAGGTTCTTGTACTTGCCGAACGCGAAGCCGACGCCGCGGTTGCGCGCGCGCGGCGGCCGCGGCCAGCCGAAGTGCGTCGCGGCGAGCTTGATCACCTGAAGCGCGCGATGATCTTCCATGTGGCGCAACCGGAATTCGACCGGATCGACACCAGCCTCGTGCGCGAGTTCGTCCATGAAGCTTTCGATCGCCCACACGTTGGTGTGTGCGCCGAGCGAGCGCATCGCGGACGTCTGCAGCGGCATCGTCGGCGAGAAGTTGTTCACGATGTGCTGGTTCGGCAACGCGTACAGCGGAATCGCGTTGCGATCGGCGCCGCCTTCCGGTTGCAGCATCGGCGTCGACGGCGCGGGCACGAACGGCGGCTCCAGCATCCGCGCCGGCAGCAGCCGGCCGGCGTTGACGATCCGCTCGTTGTGCGAGCTGCTCCACAGCGCGTAGTTCCAGTCGACGATGCGGCCGCTCGCGTCGAGCGATGCGCTGACCTCGGTCACCATCGCCGGCGTGAAGTGGTCCCACGTATGTTCCTGCTCGCGCATCCACTGCACGCGAATCGGCTTGCCGGGCATCGCGGCGGCGATCAGCGCCGCGTGCGCGGCGGCGTCGTCCGCGCCGTTGTGCCCGTAGCAGCCCGATCCTTCGGTATGAATGCAGCGGATGCTCGCCTTCGGCATCGACAGCATCTCGGCCAGCGCGTCGCGCAGCGGATAGACGCCCTGCGAGTGGGTCCACACCGTCATCGCCCCGTTCTCGAGGTGCGCGACCGCACACGACGGCCCGATCGAGCCGTGCAGCAGGTAGTTCTTCAGGAACGTCGCATTGAGCGTCTTCACGGCCGGCGCGGTGGCCGCGTGCGTGTTGGCGATCTCGATGCGCTGCGTCGAGATCCGCTTCAGGTCGGCATGCACGGTGGCGCGATCGGGCAGCTTGCGGCCGGGCGACCAGCGGCACGCGGCGGCCAGCGCGCGCTGGGCGACCACCGCCTGCCATTCGCCCCGGGCGACCACCGCGAGCATGCTGCCGTTGCGCACGATCCGCACGACGCCCGGCAGCTTCAGGATCGCCGCGTCATCGAACGACAGCAGCTTCGCTTCGTACACCGGCGGCATCACGATGCGTGCGTGCAGCATGCCGGGCAATTCCATGTCCTGCACGTAGCTGACGCCGCCCGTCACTTTGTTCGGGATGTCGATGCGCGGCAGCGACGTGCCGATCACCGTGAACGTCGCCGGGCTCTTCAGCGGCGACGTGGGCGCGGCGCTGCGATGCAGGTCGACGGTGCGGATCGCGTCGCCGTAGGTCATCGTGCGGCCGTCGGGCGCCTTGATGACCGCGTCGGCGGTCGTCAGCGTGCGCGCGTCGACGCCGAAGCGCTTCGCCGCGCCTTCCACCAGCAGCGCACGCACCTGCGCGGCCGCGTTCAGCAGCGCGGAACCGCTGTCGGCCATCGTGTGGCTGCCGGCGGTCAACCCTTCGTCGGGCGACGCGCCGGTGTCGGCCGTCAGGAACGTGATCAGTGACGGCTTCATGTCGAGTTCTTCGGCCGCCACCTGCAGCAGCGCGGTGCGCACGCCGGTGCCGAGCTCGACCTTGCCGGTGAATACGGTGACCTTGCCGTCCGGCGCGATCTTGATCCACGCGTCGAGCAGCGGATTGGTCTTCAGGCTGCCGGCGAGCGCCTGCGTGGCTTTCGCCACATGCACGGCGGCGCCTTCGTCCGCGATCACGAGCTGCGCGGCCGCGCGGGTGGCCGGCGCGAGCGTGAACGCGACGAACAGCGCGCCGGAGACGATGAAGTGCCGGCGGCCTTCGTCGATGTCGTCGTGGGAATTCATCAGTTGCTCCGAGAAACCCCGTCCTTCAAGACGGGGAGGAAAGGCGTGCTGTTGACAGGCTGCTTCTTCCACGGGTTAGGATCACCGGCATGATCCTTGTCTATCGCTACCGGGTGAAATCGCTCAACGGACTGCTTAACAAGCAGAGCCGTGCGGTGAATTACGTCTGGAACTTCTGCAATGACACGCAGAAGCACGCGCTCAAGTGGGGCAAGAAGTGGCCGACAGGATTCGACCTGAACGTACTGACGACCGGCAGCAGCAAGGAACTCGGGATCCATTCCGGCACGGTCAACGCAACGTGCGAGCAATACGCGAAGTCGCGCAGCCAACACCGTCGGCCCTACCTGCGCTATCGCGGCAGGAAATCGCTGGGCTGGGTGCCGCTGAAGGGCCGTGACCTGAAACGCGAGGGTGACGCGTTCCGTTTCGCCGGCAACACGTTTCGCGTGTTCAACAGCCGCCCGCTTCCCGAAGGCAAGATCAAGGACGGGACCAACTTTGCGCAGGATGCGCGCGGCAACTGGTTTCTCAACATCGTGATCGAGATGCCCGATGTTCAGGCGCGCCCGATCCGTTCCGGCGTCGGCATCGATCTTGGCCTGAAAGACTTCGCCACACTTTCGACGGGCGAGAAGCTGCCCAATGACCCGTTCGGTCGACGAGCGGCGGACAAGCTGGCGAAAGCGCAACGGGCGCGAAAACACAAACGGCATATCGCGAAGCTGCACGCCAAGGTCGCGAATGCCCGTGCCGATTTCCAACACAAGCTCGCGCTCGATCTGGTGCGGCGTTTCGATTACATCGCGGTCGGCAACGTGTCGGCTGCCAAGCTCGCCAGAACCAGGATGGCGAAGAGCGTCTACGACGCATCCTGGTCGTCCTTCCGAAGCAAGCTCCGCTACAAGGCGATCGCGCACGGGGCCACGTTCGAGGAAGTCGACGAAAGCGGTTCTACCCAGTCCTGTTCGGCGTGCGGGTCGAAAGACAGCACGACGCGGCCGAAAGGTATCGCGGGACTGCGAATAAGAGAGTGGGCCTGCAGTGACTGTGGTGTCGAGCATGATCGAGATACCAACGCTGCGTTGAACATTCTCCGATGCGGACGTGCATCGCCAGGTGTGGGAATCCTCTCCCTTTAGGGAGCGGAGGACGTCAACAAAGTCCCTTGCTGATCGTAACGGGGGCGGAGGCGGGTTCCGGGGGCGGCAGCCCGGCGACCGAGCGCACGGCCGCGAGGATCCGCATATGGGTGCCGCAGCGGCACAGGTTCGGCTCCATATGCGTACGCAGTTCCTGTTCGGTCGGCTTCGGGTTGCGCTCGAGCAGCGCCTGCGCGCGCATGATCATCCCCGCGATGCAGTAGCCGCACTGCGCGGCCTGATGCTCGACGAACGCGCGCTGCAGCGGGCCCGGATGCTCGGCGGTGCCAAGGCTCTCGATGGTGCGCACGCTGCGCGCGCCGACCGCGGCCACCGGCATCAGGCACGAGAACGTCGGCTTGCCGTCGACGATCACCGTGCAGGCGCCGCATTGCCCGAGGCCGCAGCCGAACTTCGCGCCGTGCAGGTGCAGGTCGTTGCGCAGCGCATACAGCAGCGGCGTGGACGGATCGATGTCCAGCGTGTGCCGCACGCCGTTGACGGTGAGGGTAATCATCGGGCGGTGTCCTCTTTTCTGAGCTTCGCGGCGAGCGCGTCGATGCCCGACCATGCGGGGCGATCGGTGTAGGTCGCGCGCACGTATGCGGCGAGATCGGCGATTTGCGCGTCGTCGTACTGGTCGATGAACGACGGCATGTAGTTCAAGGTGTCTTCGCCGTGCCAGCCGATGCCGTTGAACATCATCTGGATCGCATTGCGCGGCGTATCGGCGTTGACCGCCGTGCTGAACGCGAGCGTCGGCCGCTCGCCGATCGACTGCATCGGCGCGGCCGGCCCGTGGCACTGCGCGCACGATGCCTGGAACAGCACCGCGCCGCGCTGCGCGGCGGGCGTCGTCGCGGCGCGTTCGGCCGGTGCGGCGGCCGCGGTCGCATGCCCGTTCGCCGGCTTCTGGATCGACAGGATGTACGCGGCGATCGCTTCCACGTCCTCCACCGGCACCGTCGCGAGATCGCGCGTGACGGGCAGCATCGGCCCGGCCGCCGCGCCGTGCTCGCTCGCGCGGCCGGTGCGCAGGTACGTGACGAGCTGCGCCTGCGTCCACGGCCGTGCGGCATGGCCGAGCGTATTGAGCGGCGGCGCTTCCCAGCCGTCGACGATGCCGCCGTCGAATGCGCGGCCGCTTTGCTCGCCGCCGATCGCGTTCAGCGGCGAATGGCACGACGCGCAATGGCCGAGCCCGTCGACGAGCATCCTGCCGCGGTTCCATTGCGCGGACTGCGCGGGGTCGGGTTGAGACGCGCCTTCGCGCAGGAACAGCACGTTCCAGAACGCGACCAGCGGCCGGAAGTTCAGCGGAAACATCAGGTCGTTGGCGGGTGTCGTCGCGCGAACCGGCGTGCGGGTCATCAGGTACGCATACGCGGCGGCGATGTCGTCATCCGACATCTTCGTGAAATGAATGTACGGAAACGCCGGGTACAGCGGCTGGCCGTTACGCCCGATCCCGGTGCGCAGCGCACGGGCGAACGCGTCGCGCGACCAGCGGCCGATGCCGGTTTCCGGATCCGGCGTGATGTTGGTCGCATAGATCGTGCCGAACGGCGTCGCCAGCGGCAGGCCGCCGGCGAACGGCTTGCCGTCCTTCGCGGTATGGCACACGACGCAGTCGCCGAGCGCGACGACGCGCGCGCCGGCGCGCACCAGCTGCGGATCGAACGAAGCAGGGGCGGGCGGATCGATCGGCGCGATCGACGGCCGGATCATGATGCCGATCGCGACGGCGATGCCCGCGATCGCGATGCCGGCCGCGCCGATCCAGAGTCGTTTGTGCTTCATGCGCGCTCCAGGCGAAGTGGTGCGGCGCAAGTGATGCGATGCGCGGCAACACCGGACGATGCGCATCGGCCGTGCGTGGCCGTCCGATGCGGCCGCGACCGTCTTGCGGCGCGGCGTTGATTGGCGACGGGAATCAAGTTGTCACTCCAGCAGTCGATAACGGGCGCCGAGCGCCGTCCTGCGCGGCAGCTCGTGACCGCAGTCTACGCAGAGGCCGCGATCATGGCCTGAAGCGGCGCTGAAACGTTCTGAACGGTGTCTGGCCCCGGATCAGCCGGGCCGCGGCGCGCGGGCGGATGACGGGCGCGCTGTGTCGCGGCGGCCCCGCGCGTCGCGTCAAGACGGAATCTCGCCGGCGACGACTTCGTCCGCGTAGCACCAGATCCAGCGCTCGCCGGGTTCGATCGAGCGAACGAGCCGGTGGCCGGTGTCACGGAAATGCCGGCTCGCATGGCGATTCGGCGACGAGTCGCAGCAACCGACGTGCCCGCAGCTCAGGCACATCCGCAGATGCACCCAGCCGCTGCCCGATCTAACGCATTCCTCACAGTAGTCCTTGTCGGTGTCGAACACGCGTGCTTCGTCGAGATGCGTACAGTCGTTGGCCATCTTGCGCTCCGATGCCGGCGCGGGAGCGACGCTCGCGGCGTGGCCGGCACGCGGCCGCAAGCGGGAGGGATACGCGGCATTGTGCAGCGTCGCGTCGCGGCCGGACCTTAATTGTCATGAAGCGGCCCGCGCGGCGCGCGGCGGCGGCGTACAGTCGCGAATGCGTTCGGCCACGCCGCGGCACCGGCCGAACCGCATCCGACATCGACATCGACATCATCGGGAGGCGCTCATGGATCAACCGCAACACGTGCGGATCGTCGGTCTGCCGCGCAGCAGGGACGCGTACGCGATCCGCGATTTCCTGCAGCGGCGCATGATTGCGTACGACTGGTGCGAGCTGACCTCCGACGCCGACTGCGCGCAGGTGCTCGGCATCGCGCCGCTGCGCGACATCCGGCTGCCGGTCGTGATCTTTCCGGACGGCTCGCGCCTGTACCAGCCGACCCTGGCCGAGATCGCCGCGCGGCTCGGCTGGGTCGCGCGCCCGCGCTTCGTCGAATACGACGTGTCGATCTACGGCGCGGGGCCGGCCGGGCTGTCGGCGGCGGTCTACGCGGCGTCCGAAGGGCTGCGCGCGGTCGTGATCGAGCGCGGCGCGATAGGCGGGCAGGCCGGCACGAGTTCGCTGATCGAGAACTACATGGGCTTCCCCGACGGCATCCCGGGCGCGGCGCTCGCGGAACGCGCGCGCGAGCAGGCGGTGAAGTTCGGCGTCGAACTGCTGACGATGCGCGAGGGCGTGCATGCGACGTTCGTCGACGGCAAGATCCGCGTCGAGCTCGCCGACGGGTCGATCCTGGTCGCGCGCGCGAACATCTGCGCGACCGGCATCGAATATCGCAGCCTCGGGCTGCCCGAGGAGCCGGCGTTTCTGAATGCGGGGCTGTTCTACGGCGCCGGGTCGAGCGAAGCGCCGATGTGCGCGGGCGAGCAGGTGTTCATCGTCGGCGGCGGCAATTCGGCCGGCCAGGCCGCGATGAATTTCTCGCGGCATGCGCGCCAGGTGACGATGCTCGTGCGCGGTGCGTCGCTCGCGGACACGCTGTCGCGCTACCTGATCGACCGGATCGAGCGCACGCCGAACATCGAGGTCCGCTACCGGTCGAGCGTCGCCGCGCTGCACGGCGACGGCTGGCTCGACGCGATCGAGCTTCGCTCGGCGGATGGCACGCGCGAACGGCTGCCGGCCACGCGCCTGTTCGTGTGCATCGGCGGCGCGCCGAATACCGACTGGGCGAAGGACACCGACATCATTCGCAATCCGGACGGTTATCTCGTCACCGGCGGCGACCTGTACGACTGTCCGGCGTTCGAGCGCGTGTGGCCGCTCGAGCGACGGCCGTACCACCTGGAAACCAGCGTGCCGGGATCGTTCGCGGCCGGTGACGTGCGATCGGGATCGGTCAAGCGCGTCGCGTCGGCGGTCGGCGAAGGCGCGATGGCGGTGACCTTCGTGCACCGGTTTCTCGGCGAGGATGCGCATCGGCTCGCGAGCGCGTGACGCAGGTGCGGGCCGCTCGATGGATTCATCGTGCGTCCGCCTGCGTCGCGTCGCGCAATCCGTCCCGGGCGGCGCGCGCCGGCGGTGTCCAGCCGCCGCCCAACGCACGCACGAGACTCACCGTCGCGACGGCCAGTGCCTGCCGGCAGTGAATCAGCTGGCGTCGCGCATTCAGTGCATCGCGATCGGCGTCGATGACTTCCAGATAGCTGACGTACCCATGCGCATAACGGCTCAGCGACAGCCGCGCCGCCGCATCCGTCGCGCGCGCCGCGTCGTCGTAGCGCACGATCCGCTCCTTTTGCGCGGCGATGTCGTTGAGCGCGTCCTGCACGTCGCGCAACGCGCCGATCGCGGTGGCGCGATAGTTCGCGTCGGCTGCGTCCATGCCGGCCCGCGCGGCGGCCACCATCGCCTCGCGCTTGCCGCCGTCGAACAGCGTCAGCGCGACGTTCGCGCCGAGACTCCACAGCGAGCTGTTGCGGTCGAGAAACGACCGCAGGTCGCGGGTGGCGAAACCGCCGTCGGCGGTCAGCGTCAGTGTCGGCAGCCACGCGGTGCGCGCGATGCCCAGTTCGAGCGACGCCGCATCGGCGCGCCGTGCCGCCGCGAATACGTCCGGGCGTTGGGCGAGCAGCGCAGACGGCAGCCCGGCCGGCACGTCGGGCACTTGCACGGGCACGGGGCGCGCGTCGACGTCGAACGCGGTCGGCGACACGCCGGTCAGCACCGCGACGGCGTCGACGAGGTTCTCGCGCAGCCGGCGGCTCTCCGCGAGATCGGCATGCGCGGTGTCGAGATCGGCCGACGCGCGCAGTCCGTCGAGATCGCTCGCCGCGCCGGCCCGCACGCGGGCGGCGATCACGTCGAGCGCGGTGTGCCGCAGCCCGATCGCGCGCGTGAGCGTCTCGAGATCGTCGTCGACGTAACGCAGCGTCAGGTAGTCGACGGCCACTTCGGTCGCCACCCGCAGACGCACCGCATCGCGATCGGCCGCCGCCTGCAGCACGTTCTGTTCGCCGATGTCGGCGCCGCCGCGCAAACGGCCCCATAGATCGACTTCGTAGCTCGCGGCGACGGGAACCGACCAGTTGTGCATCGTGCGCTTCGGCAGCGCGTTGTCGACCGTGCCGGATACGCGCGTGCGGCTGAACGACGGGTCGACGCGCACGGTCGGCGCCAGCGCGGCATCGCGCACGCCGAGCAGCGCCTGCGCCTGGTCGACGCGTGCGGCCGCCGCGCGGATATCGAGGTTGTGCGCGAGCGCGGCGTCGACGAGGGTGCCGAGCTGCGGGTCGCCGAACCACGCGGGCCACGCAGCGAGCGATGGCGCGCGCGCATCGGTCGACGTATTGGTCGACGGATCGGCATGGCGGAACCCGTCGTGTCCGACCGGCACGGGCGCGAGCGGCTGCGGCGCGATCGAGCACGCGGCGAGCAGGCAGGCGGCGAGTACGGCGGCGGCGCGCTTCATCGCGATTCGCCGCCGGGTTGCAGCGTGACGACGACCGATAGCCCGGGCCGGATGCGCGGCTCCGTCGCGGCCGGGCCGTCGAGCAGGATCTTCACGGGCACGCGCTGCGTGACCTTCGTGAAATTGCCGGTCGCATTGTCGGGCGGCAGCAATGCGAACTGGGCGCCCGTCGCGGGCGACAGGCTGTCGATGCGGCCGGTGAACACACGCTGCGGCAGCGCATCGAAGCGCAATTGCACGGCATCGCCGGCGCGCACGCGGCGAAGCTGCGTTTCGCGGAAATTCGCGACGATCCACGGGTGCGGCTCGACCAGCGTGAGCAGCGCCTGGCCGGGCGCGACATGTTCGCCCGTCTCGACGGTCTTCTTGCCGACGTAGCCGTCCGACGGCGCGACGACCGCCGTGTAGCCGAGCTGCAGCAGCGCGTCGCGCAACTCGGCATCGTTCTGGCTCGCCGCGGCATCGGCGGCCTCGGCGGCGGCGACGGCGCTGCGCCGTTGCGCATCGGCCGCCGCGACGCGCGCGCGGGCCGACTTGCGGGCGGCATCGGCCGCATCGAACTCCTGCTTCGACAGCCCGCGCGGCGTCTCGCGGGTCAGTTCGCGTGCACGCGCGTAGTCGAGTTCGGCCTTGTCGGCATCGGCGTGTGCGGACACGAGCGTCGCGTCCGCCTGCTCGATCAGCGCGTGTGCGCGGCTCGCATCGGCATGTGCCTGGGCGACGCGTGCGCGCTGCGCGGCGACCCGCACGTCGAAATCGCGCCGGTCGATCTGCACGAGCGCGTCGCCCGCGTGCACGAACTGGTTGTCGTCGACGAGCACGCGTTCGACGGTGCCGGCCACGCGCGGCGAGATCACGTGCAGGTGGCCGGTCACATATGCGTCGTCGGTGCCGCGATCGCGCGCGTCGAACTCGTACACGAGCAATCCGACGAGCAGCAGCGCGATCGCGGCGATCGCCACGATCGCGGGCCGGCGCGAGCGAACGGGCGCGGCGGTCGGCGGCGCCGAAGCGGCCGGCGTATCGGCAGAAGGTGAGGTCATGGTCGACAAACTCCATCGTACGGGCAGGGTTCGATGCATCGCGTTATGCTTGCGCCAGCTTGACAGCGGGGAGCCGCTTGACGATGAACACCACGTTTGCAACCGGTCGTGCCGCGCCGGCGGCGGCGCCGGACATCCCGACGTTCCGCTCGATCGCCGCGATCGCGGCAGTCTTGCTCGGCGCGATCATCGCGACGCTGACCTCGCGCATCACGTCGCTCGGGCTCGCCGACGTGCGCGGCGCGCTCGGCGTCGGCGTCGACGAAGGCGCGTGGATCAACACCGCGTTTACCGCGTCGCAGATGTTCGTCGGGCCGCTGGCGATCGCCGCGGCGTTCATGTTCGGCACGCGCCGCGTACTGGTCGCGGGCGCCGTCGTGTTTCTCGGCGCCGAAACCGTGCTGCCGCTCTGCACGCAGTTCGGCGCGTTCGTCGTGTTCCAGGCGATCGCGGGGCTCGCGTCCGGCGTGTTCGTCCCGCTGACGGTCGGCTTCGTCGTCCGGACGCTGCCGCCGCGCCTCATTGCGTTCGGCATCGCCGCGTATGCGATGAATCTCGAGATGTCGCTGAACCTGTCGGCCACGCTCGAGGGCTGGTACAGCGAACACCTGAGCTGGCGCTGGCTGTTCTGGCAGAACGCGGTGCTGACGGTGCCGTTCATCGCGTGCCTGCTGCTGTCGCTGGCGGACGAGCCGGTCAAGCGCTTCGCGTCCGGCCTCGATGCACGCGGGATGCTGCTCGGCGCCGGCGGCTTCGCGTGCCTGTGCGTCGCGCTCGACCAGGGTGAACGGCTGTTCTGGCTGCAGTCGCCGCTGATCGTCGCGCTGCTTGCGCTCGGCATCCTGATGGTCGCCGCGTTCCTGATCCATGAGCTCGCATCGCCGCGAGCGGGCCTCGACCTCGGCTATCTCGCGCGGCCGAACATCGCGCTGCTGATCGTGCTCGTCGGCCTCGTGCGCTTCACCGTGCTCAATACGAGCTTCATCCCGTCGCTGTTCCTCGCCAGCACCTACGGCCTGCGGCCGTTGCAGATCGGCGATACGCTGCGCTGGATCGCGATCCCGCAGCTGCTGTTCGCGCCGTGCGTCGCACTGCTGCTGCAGCGCGTCGATCCGCGCCGGCTGATCGTGGCCGGCTTCGTGACGGTGGCGTTCGCCTTCGCACTCGGTGCGCGCCTCACGTCCGCGTGGGCCGAACCCGACTTCATTCCGTCGCAACTGCTGCAGGCGCTCGGGCAGACGATGGCGCTGACGTCGGTGATCTTCTTTTTCGGCAAGCACGTGACGGCGGAACACGCGTTGACGTTCGGTGCGGTCGTGCAGACGACGCGCCTGCTGAGCGGGCAGCTCGGCACGACGTCGATCGCGGTGATTCAGCGGATCAGGGAGGGTACCCATTCGAATCTCGTCGGTCTGCATGTGTCGCTGTCGGATCCCGAGACGCTCGAGCGGCTGCGCGCCGGCGCGGCGTCGCTGGTTGCGCACGGCGCCACGGTCGCGACCGGCAACCAGGCCGCCTACGCGCTCGTCGATCGGGCGGTGCGCGTGCAGGCGACCACGCTCGCGCTGGCCGACAATTTCCGCGTGGCGATGGCGTGCGCGCTCGCCGGTGCGCTGATCGGCATCCTGCTGCGGCCGGTGCGCTCGCCGTGAGCGCGGCGCGGCTGAATTTTTCTGAAAAATCCTGAACGGCACGTCTGCCGCTGCGGCATGCGCGCCGCGACGGCAGACGGCGCGCTTACGCCTGCAGGAACGCGAGCAGCTCGGCGTTGATGCGATCGGCGTTCACGACGCACATGCCGTGCGAGCCGCCTTCGATCACCTTCAACTGCGCGTGCTTGACGATCTTCGACGACAGCCGGGCCGAATCGTCGATCGGCACGATCTGGTCGTCATCGCCGTGCAGCACGAGCGTCGGCACGTCGATCTTCTTGAGATCGTCCGTGTAGTCGACTTCGGAAAACTCCTTCACGCACAGATACTGGCCGTGAATGCCGCCCATCATGCCCTGCGACCAGAACGCGTCGATCGTGCCCTGCGACGGCTTGGCGTTCGGGCGGTTGAACCCGAAGAACGGCACCGCGAGGTCCTTGTAGAACTGCGAACGGTTCTCGGCGACGTTCTTGCGGATGCCGTCGAACACCTCCATCGGCAGGCCGCCGGGGTTGGTCGGCGACTTCACCATCTGCGGCGGCACCGCGCCGATCAGCACGGCCTTCGCCACGCGCTTCGTACCGTGGCGGCCGATGTAGCGCGCCACTTCGCCACCGCCCGTCGAGTGGCCGACGAGCGTGGCTTCGCGCACGTCCAGGGCGTCGAGCAGGGCGGCCAGATCGTCCGCGTACGTGTTCATGTCGTTGCCGCGCGACGGCTGGCTCGACCGGCCGTGGCCACGACGGTCGTGCGCGATCACGCGATAGCCGTGCTGCACGAGGAACAGCATCTGCGCGTCCCACGCGTCCGCACACAGCGGCCAGCCGTGCGAGAACACGACCGGGCGGCCGGTGCCCCAGTCCTTGAAGTAGATCTGCGTGCCGTCCTGGGTGGTGATCGTGTTCATCGAATGGGCTCCTGGGTGGGCTGAAGAGGCGCTGCGGGCGGGGGTGCCGGCCGCGGCCGCCATCGCGGGCAGCGCGGCGGCCGCGACGGCCGTCGCGCCGGCAAGCAGCATGTCGCGGCGGCGCGCCGACGAAACGGCGTCGGTCTGTACGGGGTGCATCTGGACTCCTGAAATATGCGGCGCAACGATGCCGCGCGGGAGGGTGGATCGGTGACGACCGGCCGCGGCCATCCCGCCGGCAGCCGGTCCGCTTGCGTCGTCGCACGTCGGTTCGTGCCGCGTGGGCGAACGAATGCCGTCGGGAGCGTATCGCGGTGCGCCGCGCGCCGTACTGAAATCCGGCTGAATTTTCTTGAACGCGCCGCGCCACGGACGGAAATTCGCCGGGCTGCAGAAAAATTAAGCGCGCGACCGGGACTCTTCAGCGCGCGGCGACTATCGTCGACATCGGATCATCCGCGCACCTTTCGCGCCGCGCGCACGGATCCGATACCCGCACCGCCCGTCACTCGCCTGGATATGCCGCCATGGATGCCTTCAATCGCTGGGAGCACATGATCACGTTGCTCGGGCCGCCTTCCGTGGCGGGCCTCCGGTCGATGCCGATGCCGCGCGCGCGACAGGCGGACGGCCCGCGCCGCGGCCATCGCGGCGACGCGCCGACGCCGTCGAGCGGCGACATCCGCCGCCGCAGCGCGATCGTCACCGCCGAGCGGCAGACCGATTCGTCGATGCTGGTGTCGTGGAGCGACCCGACGCACTGCCGCTACGACGAGCAGCGCTGGATCAGCGCGAAGGCGCGCGGGATTGGGCGGTGCGCGCTCACCGGCGGGCCGATCCGGGTCGGCGATGCCATCTACAAGCCCCAGTGGCGCGGTGCGAAACGGCCGGCGAACTGCCGCGAGATGATTCTGGCGTCGGCGCTCGACGTGTTCGCCGCGCGACAGTCCCGGCCATGACGCCGGCAGCGCGGCGTGGCATCGGTTGCGACCGGCGCGGTACGTCGTGACGCCATCAATCTCGGAACGGAGGCGACTGCGACACGCTTGCCGATACCGCGACGAATGGCCGCAGTTTGCACCTGCCCGATCGCACGGCTGCTCGAAGCGGGAATCATTCCGCTATCGAAACGGAGCAATGATCTACTGGCGCGATAGGTGGAGCCCGCGCGCATTCGATCGACCGGCCGAATCAAACGGAAAATACGTCGAATTTTCCCGAACCGGCAAGCATATCGTCTGATATATGAAAATCATATTTACGAGCGAATCGGCAATTCGCACATGAATCGTGCGCCGCCGTGCTTCTCTTGCCGCATTCGGGTGCATAGGGCCACACGCTTGCCACACGATGTCGTCACGGCGTTTTTCGTCATTTCAAAAAATTCGATCGCTTCATTCTGATAATTTGAATCATTCTGCTACGTAAATACCGTAGCATTGACGCGAAACCGGCGCGCGGTTTAAACCGTGCGCCGTTGAATGTCACCATCAAGAAATTGCGATGATCCGAATTGGAACACTTCACGTTTTTCTCGACAGACGTGAAATTCGTTCGAACGGCAAGCTGTTGCGCATCGGTAGCCGCGCATTCGAGATTCTCGAGCTGTTGATTCGGGCGAACGGCGCACTGGTATCGAAAGACGAAATCATGCAGCGCGTGTGGCCGCACACCGTGGTGGAAGAAAACAACCTGCAGGTGCACATCGCGTCGCTGCGCAAGGCGCTGGCCGACGACCGGAACCTGATCGTGACGGTGCCGGGCCGCGGCTATCGGCTCGTCATCGAGCAACATGACGACGGCGGCGCGCCCGTGCGCCCCGCGATGTCGCGGCCGTCCGCCGCGCCCGGCGCGCTGTTCGGCCGCGAACGCATGGTCGGCGAGGTGCTGGCCGCGTTGCAGGACGCACGCATCGTGACGCTGGTCGGCGCGGGCGGCATCGGCAAGACGCGAATCGCGATCGAGGCGGCCGCGCGCGCGGATGCGCGTTTTCCCGAAGGCACCGTGTTCGTGTCGCTCGCGACGGTCGCGTGCCCACGCTTCGTGCCGGATGCGCTCGCGGGCGCGTTCGGCATCGCGCAGCCGACCGGCGCGCTGACCCTCGAAGCCGTGCTCGCCGCGGTCGCACGGCGCCGGATGCTGCTCGTGCTCGACAATTGCGAGCACCTGCTCGATGCCGCGGCGCGGATCGCGAGCGCGCTGACCGATGCGGACGACGGGCTGTGCGTGCTCGCGACGAGCCGGGAATCGCTGCGCATCCACGGCGAGCGCGTGTGCCCGGTGTTGCCGCTCGACGTGCCGGACGAAGGCGCGGCCGAACACGATGCGATGCGCGCGAGCGCCGTGCAGTTGTTCGCCGCACGCGCCCGCGCGGCCGATCCGCGTTTTCCGCTCGATGCGCGCAGCCTGTCGCTGATGGCGTCGGTCTGCCGCCGGCTCGATGGTCTGCCGCTTGCGATCGAACTGGCCGCGGCGCGTGCCGCCGTGCTCGGCATCGACGTGCTGGCGGCCCATCTCGACGATCATTTCCGGCTGCTGACGGGCGGTTTCCGCACCGCGCTCCCGCGCCATCAGACATTGCAGGCGATGTACGACTGGAGCGACCGGCTGCTGGGCGATGCCGAGCGCCTGCTGTTGCGCTGGCTCGGCGTGTTCCGCGACGGTTTCTCGATCGAGGCCGTGCGCGCGGTGGTCGGCCCGAACGGGCTGGCCGGCGCCGACCTGCTCGATACGATCGCGGGCCTCGTGTCGAAATCGCTGCTGATCCTCGAGACCGCGCACGGCGCGCCGCGCTACCGGTTGCTGACGACCACGCGCGCGTATGCGCAGCAGCAGCTCGACGCGCACGGCGACGGCGCGGCGGCCGCGCGGGCGCACGCCGGCTATTTCCTCGAGTTGTTCCGGCAAGCGGCGCATGGCGGCGGCGCGCGGGGCAGCGATCATGGCGGCTCCACGCAACTCGAGGCGGTGCGGCGTGAGCTCGGCAACCTGCGTGCCGCGCTCGACTGGGCATTCTCGGCGAACGGCGATGCGGCGCTCGGCGTCGCGCTCGCGGCCGTCGCGGTGCCTTGCCTGTTCGACCTGTCGCTCGTCGACGAATGCCGCGAACGGGCGCGCGTGGCGCTCGATGCGATGCGCGACGCCGACACCACGGCAGAGGCCGCCGATGCGCGCGTGCGCTTGCTCGCCGCCTATGCGGCGGCGCTCGCGCATACGGCCGGATCGACGCAGGCGGTGCACGACGCGTGGTCGGAAGTGCACGCGCTCGGCTTCGATGCGGCCGAGGCGGAGCTGCCGGCGCGCGACGGCTGACGGCGGATGGGCGGTGTGCCTGCCGCGCTTCAGAACGTTTCAGCGCGGCTCAAGGACACGGGCACGCGGCACGCGTAGATTGCGTGCGTAAGGCGCGGCCATTCCGGCACGCTTGCGTGGCGACCCTGTGCGCGCGCCGAGATATCGCGACGCCATTCGCCACGCGGGCGTCGCGACGCGTGCGGTGCCACCTGCGCCGCCGCGTACCCGCCCAACCGGACGAACCGCCGCATGAAACTTCCCGAATCCGACCTTTCCCGCCACGCGGCCGACCTCGGCCTGCTGTTCCTGCGCGTCACCGCCAGCGTGCTGCTGCTCGTGGTTCACGGCTTGCCCAAAGTGTTTCACTACACGTCGGAAGCCGCCGCCATCGAGGATCCGTTCCATCTCGGCCGCACGCTGTCGATCCTGTTTGCGATCTTCGCGGAAGTCGTGTGCCCGGTCTTCATGATCGTCGGCGTATGGCCGCGCCTGGCCGCGCTGCCGGTGATGATCATCACGCTCGTCGCGCTGGTGTTCGTCCATCCCGACTGGTCGCTGCGCGATGCGCAGTTCGCGTGGATGCTGCTGATCCTGTTCGGCACGATCGCGATCGCGGGGGCCGGCCGCTATGCGTTGCCGGGCGTGGTGCGCCGGCGCGAGTAACGTGGCGGCGGGCGTCGCCCGCGCCCATCATCCCGTCGCAGCGACGGCGGACCGACCGTCACGCTGCCGTCGCCATCGTTCCGTTCCGTTTCGTTCCGATATGCTGAATCTCTCCGACACGGCGCTCTACGGCGCGCCGATCGTGCTGGCCGATCTCGTCGCGTGGCGCCTGTTCGGACGCGGTCGCGGCGCGACGCGGGCGGTGTGGCGCTGCGCGGCGTTCGCCGCACTGACCGCCGTGCTGTTCGCGCACGGCGTGAGCCCGCTCGCCGTTCCCGCGTCGGCCACCGGCCTCGATCGCGTCGCGCTCCAGGCCATCTGCATCGCGTGGTGGCTGCAATGCGCGATCGTCTTCAGCCTGCTGCTCGATCATCTGCTGTTGCCGCCCGCGTGGCGCAGCCAGCGGCTCTTTCACGACATCGCCGCGGGCGTCGTGTTCGGCGCGGCCGTGGTCGCCGCGCTGGGCTACGTGCTCGGCCTGCCGTTGAGCGGCGTCGTCGCGACGTCCGGCGCCGTGGCGGTGATCCTCGGTCTCGCGCTGCAGAACACGCTGAACGACGTATTCTCCGGGCTCGTGCTGAACACCACGCAGCCGTTTCGGCTGAACGACACCGTGTCGATCGGCGAAATCGAAGGGCGGATCGTCGAAAGCAACTGGCGGGCGACGAAGCTGATCGACAGCCTCGGCAACCTGGTCGTCGTGCCGAACAGCGCCGCGGCCCGTGCCACCATCGTGAACCTCAGCGAACCGTCCGGCCTGCACGGCGTGACGCTCACGCTCGACGTCGATCCCGCGGTGCGGCCGGCGGTCGTGGTCGGCGCGCTCGAGCGCGCGGCGGCCAGTTCGCTCGACGTGCTCGCGCGCCCCGCGCCGGTTGCCGTCGTGAAGGCGTTCGGCACCAACGCGATCCGCTACGAGCTCCTCGGCTACGTCGACGCGCTGCAGAAGACGACGGCCGTGCGCAACGCGCTGTACGATCTCGCGCATCGGCATCTGGCCGCGGCAGGCACCGCGTGGCGGCCGCTCGCGAGCGCCGCGCCGGCAGCGGCGCCGGACGGGCGCGACGGGCACGATCGACGTGACGTGTCGCGCCGGTTGCTGCTGTTGCGTGCGGTGGACCTGTTCGCGCGCGTCGACGGCGACGATCTCGCCGCGCTGGCCGATGCGCTGGTCCCGCGTTCATTCGGCCAGGGTGACGTGATCTATGCGTCGAATTCGGATACGCGCGTGCTGACGATCGTCGAATCCGGCGTCGCGGCCGTATTCGTGCCGGGCCCGGCGGGCGACGTCGAGGTGCGGCGCATGGCGCCCGGCGATGCGATCGGGCAATCGGTCGTGCTGGCCGGCACGCGCCTGCATGCGACCGTGCATGCGGTGACCGCGATGACCGTGCTGCAGCTGCGCAGCGACGACCTGTCGGCGCTGATCCGCAGGAAGCCGGAGCTCGGCAGGCTGATGTGCGAATCGGTGACCGAGCACATCGCGGCCGAGGAAAGGATGATGATCCCGCCGGTCGAGAAGGCGCACGCGTCATTCAGCCTGATCGCGTGGCTCGAGAAGGAAATGAAGCGCGTGCACGATTCGATCGTCTGACGCGGGGCAGTGACCTTCGCGGGCGCCGAACGCGATCACGCGAGCTGCAAAAGGCGATCGACGAGGTCGGGGCGATCGAGTTGCTCGACCCACCACAGGAGTGCACGGCCGGCCTCGTCGCTGCGCCAGGCGAGATAGCAATGCGTGGTGTCGCGCATGCCGGTCACGCTGCGGGCGACGAGCTTGCCGTCGGCGATCGCGCGGGCGGCGATGCATTCCGGCAGCGTGCCCACCGCCAGCCCTTCGCATTGCGCATCGAGCTTGGCCGCGAGCGTCGGCACCGCGAGCGTCGGCTGGCCCGCGTCGATCGCAACCGATTGCGGCGGCAGTTCGCGCGACGTATCGCTGATCACCGCGCCGCGATACCGGACGACCGTTGCCATCGACAGCGGCTCGGGAAGCGCGGCGAGCGGGTGGGTCGGCGCAACGGCGAACACGTGTTTCAGCGCGCCGATCGGGCGCGCGATGATGTTCGGCAGTTCGGGCGGCGCGCCGGCGGCGCCGACGACGAGATCCGCGCGGCGCGAGATCAGCGCGTCCCAGGCCCCGCCGAGCACTTCGGTCGACAGCCGCAGCCGCGTGTCCATCTCGAGCGCATAGAACCGGTGCACGAACGGCCACATCGCATCGAACGGCAGGATCTCGTCGATACAGATGCGGACCTCGGTTTCCCAGCCTTCCTGCGCGCGCTGCGCCTTCATCTCCAGCTGTTCGGCCGCATGCAGGAGCCGCCGGCCTTCCTCGACGACGATGCGGCCCGCGTGCGTGAGCTTCGCGCGTCGCCCGCTGCGGTCGAACAGCATGACGCCGAGATCACTCTCGAGTTTTTGTACCAGGTAGGTCAGGGCGGACGGCACGCGATGCAGCAGTTCCGCGGCTTCGGCGAACGTTCCGGTACGGTCGATCGCATCCAGTGCTTCGAGCGCTTCGAATGACAGCTTCATCGCGAGTTCCGGGTGGAGGAGGCTGGCGCATCATACCAGCGCGTGCCGCACGAAGGGCAGCGCGCGTCATGGTGGTTTGCTAGACTGACACGCCTCGTCATTCACTTGCTTGTCTCCACTCATGACTGCGCGTCAGGCGGACAACGCTTCTTCCGATTTCATCCCGGCCGACGTCAGGCAGACCGTCGTCGCGCAGGCGCTGCCGAAGGGACAGGTCAGCATCGTCCGGCTGAAGACGCTGCGCCGCAACAGCGGGCTCACCGCGCCCTATCAACTGGAGAATTCGGATCTCATCGTGTTGCAGTTGCGCCCGTTCGGCGAACAGGATCTGTGGCTCGACGGCCGCCGCGCGCCGTTCGTGCCCTACGGCGCGGGCACGGTCACGGTTTACGATCTCGATCGCGACTGGGTAGCCGATCTGAAGGGCGCGTTCGACTGCCTGCATTTCCACATGCCGCGTCCGCTGCTCGAGGAAACGGTGGACGACCTCGGCGGCCGGCAGCGGCCGCGGCTTTACCTGCCGCCTCACCTGAGCGCGCACGATCCGATCATCCACTCGCTCGGCCAGTCGCTGCTGCCCGCGCTCGCGCGGCCGGGCGAGGCGTCGCAGATGTTCATCGATCACGTCGGCCTCGCGTTCCAGGCGCACGTGGCCCACCGTTATGGCGGCGTCAGCGAGCGACGGGAAAAGACGTACGGGAAACTCACGCCGTCGCAGGCGCGCCGTGCGAAGGAATTGCTGCTCGAGCATCTCGACGGCAACCTCGGGCTGGCCGACGTGGCGAGCGCATGCGGGCTGTCTCGCAGCTATTTCGTGAAGGCGTTTCACCAGACCACCGGGCTGCCGCCGCATCGCTGGCTCATCGTGCAGCGCGTCGAACGGGCGAAGGAGTGGATGCGCAATCCGAGCCTGCCGTTGAGCATGATCGCCGACGCGTGCGGCTTTGCCGATCAGAGCCACTTCTCGCGGACCTTCACGCGCCTGACCGGCGTCAGCCCTCGCCGCTGGCGCGCGGACCATACCTGAGCGTCGTGATGCGGGGCGGGCAAGCGAGGTCCGCTTCGTCATCCGGTATCGGAACGTGTGCATCCTGCGCGGCTCGATTCGGCCGGGTGCGGGGCGGGCGCGGTAGCGGCGATCGCACGTGCGGCGCGCGGCTTGCGCCACGCCGGCCGGATTAGCGCGCGCCTGTAGCGGTGTGCGCAGGGTGCTTATGCGTAGAAGCCGATCAGCATGTCGAGATTGCGTTGCGCGTGCGGCTCGAGCGGCGCGAATTCCGCCGATCGAAACAACGGGGCCTGCGCGCGCAGATGCTCGAGCGCCTGCTTCCGGCCGGCGCGGAAGGCTGCCGACGGTGCATCGGGATCCTGCGCCCACTCGCACGCGATTGCGCGGTCGTACTCGCGCAGCCGGTCGGGTGCGGCCGCGAGGATCGCGAGATCGGCATCGAGAAAAATTTGCGCGGCGCGCTGCAATTCCGGATCGGCGGCGAACCCGTCAGGCAGTCGGTGCGACTTCGTCGCCAGCACCAGGTCGCGGGCAACGGACACGTGCGATGCATGCGCATGCAACCAGGCTGCGTCGCAACGCGCGTGCGTGACCTGCGCGAGCCATTGCGCGCTGAGCGCTTCGTTGTCCGCATACGCCGGCAGGGTCGTCGCGTAGACGATATCGTGCGCCCACACGGCCAGCTCGATGGCCGGCCACAGCGGGTTCGCACGATACGGCGCGAGGTGAGCGAACAGTTCCGCCAGATGGGCGAGCGTGTGATAGAAGCGCTGCGGCTCGCCGTACGCGCGCTCGACGAGCGGCCACACGGCCGTCGTGCCGAAGCAGGCGTCGCAGGCGGCGCGCAGCGTGCGCGCGATATCGGGATCGCGGGCGTTCATGGCGGCGATCGGCTCGGGCGGGCGATGCGCGCAGCATAGCAAACGTGGCCGCGAGCAGGCATGCCGCTTGCGCACGCGCACGGATTGCACCGTATCGGAGGTTGCCATGAAACGAATCTGGCCGCGCTTCCCGCTGCTCGCGATCTGGGCGGTCGGGGCGCTCGCGCTGTACGCAGACCTCGCCTCGGCGGCGCCCGATGTATCGATCAGCCGCGCGGATGACGGAACGACCGCGTCCGGGCAGCGGGTGAGCCAGTACACGCTGGCGAACCAGCGCGGCGTGACGCTGAAAGTCATCACGTACGGCGCTATCGTGACCGCGCTCGACGTGCCGGATCGAACCGGCCACGTTGCCGACATCGTGCTCGGCTTCGATTCGCTGCACGACTACGAAGCGCACAACGGCAACATCCATTTCGGCGCACTGATCGGCCGGTATGCGAACCGCATTGCCGGCGGCCGGTTCCCGCTCGATGGCCGGACGTGGACGCTGCCGGTCAACGACGGGCCGAACACGCTGCATGGCGGCCCCGGCAGTTTCGACGCGAAGGTATGGACGGTCACCGGTACGCACAGCGACGCGAGCGGTTCGAGCGTCACGCTGCGCTACGTGAGCCCCGACGGCGAGAACGGCTTTCCCGGCACGTTGACGACTGACGTCACCTACACGCTGACGCGCGACAACCAGATCCGTATCGACTACCGCGCGACGACCGACAGGGACACGGTCGTCAACCTGACCAACCACAGCTATTTCAATCTGGCCGGGCAGGCGGGCGGCAGCGTCGAGCGGCAACTGATCGAGATCGCCGCCTCGCGCTTCACGCCGACCGACGAGACGTCGATTCCGACCGGGCAACTGGCGAGCGTCGCGGGTACGCCGATGGATCTGCGCCAGCTGACGCCGATCGGTGCGCATTTGCGCGACGCCTATCCGCAACTCGTCATCGCGCATGGGTACGACCAGAACTGGGTGCTCGACCAGGGCGGCCAGCCGGCGCCGGCGTTTGCCGCGCGCGCTTACGACCCGGCGTCGGGGCGTTTCCTCGAGGTGTACACGACGCAGCCGGGGCTGCAGTTCTATACGGCCAACGGATTGAACGGCAGCGTCGCGGGCAAGGGCGGGACGGTCTATCGGCAAACCGATGCGTTTGCGCTGGAGGCCGAGCATTTTCCCGATTCGCCGAATCATCCGGCATTCCCGACGACGGTGCTCAAGCCCGGCGAGACGCTGCACGAAGTGACGGTGTGGCGGGTGGGGGCGCGATGAGCCGGGGCGCGGCCCGGATCGTCTCCGCTACAGGTTGACCACGCCGCGCCCGAGTTCGATCACGCGGCCGCCCACGCCGATTTCGCCGCTCGCATTGACCGACAACCGCAACCGGCAAGGCCGGCCGACAGCGTCGCCCTGTTCGACCTGAAACGCGGCCGGCAGGTCGCGCTTCATCGCAAGCAGCCACCCGCCCAGATTCGCGCAGGCCGACCCGGTGCCCGGGTCTTCCGAGACGCTGCCTTGCTTCACGAAGAAGTAGCGCGACACCACCGTCCCCGGACGCTCGGCATCGAACGCGAAGACGTAGGCGGTCTTGCGGCCGAGGCTGCTGGTCGGCCAGATATCGAGGCAGGCGCTGTCGGGCTGCGCGCGGCGCACGGCGGCGGGATCCTTGAGCGCGACCAGCAACTGGTCGGCGCCGGTGTCGACCCAGATCGGCGACGTGAGCAGATCGTCTTCCGTGAGCCCCAGCAGCGCCGCCATCCGGGCGTCCGACAATTCGCACGGCGCCGTCTTCGGCATGCCTGCGTGCGGCGCGGTGAACGTCCACACGTCGTCATGCGCGCTCACGTCGACCACGCCGGCCTTGAATTCGAGCGCGAGATCGCCGCCGGCGCCCAGCAAGTCGCGCACGACATGCGCGGTGCCGAGCGTCGGATGGCCCGCGAAGGCCATTTCATAACCGGGCGTGAAGATGCGAACCCGCGCATGGGCGCGCTCCGACGGCAGCACGAAGGTCGTTTCGGACAGGTTGAACTGCACCGCGAGCGCCCGCATGGTCGCGTCGTCCATGCCGCGCGCATCGTCGAATACGCAAAGCGGGTTGCCGCCGAAAGTCGATTCGGCGAATACGTTCAGCAGGCGGAAGGCGTAGGCAGGCATTTGAATCTCGTGTGGGTGCGGCAATCGACGGACCGAGGGGCACGTTTGTCGGCGGCTTGCGGCAGAGCGGCGGCGACATCGCGTCGCAATGCGGTGCGTCATTGTGCCCGCAAGATGCGATGAAAGGGCGCCATCCGGGCTGGCCGTTTTTCATGCATGATCGGGGTCTCCGGTTTGCGGATGGAGATCCGGTTCGATCATTCGACTATCCGCAACGTGCAGGTTCGAGCGTGCAGGGGGACGACATGGGATCTGACGGAAGCGCCCCGGACACCGGCGGCGACCAAGCGAATGCCGGCTCGCCGCAAACGCTCCTGGACGCGATCGTCCGTGGCGTCGAAGGCCACGGCATCCCTGCCGGCACCGATTGGCCGACCGCGAAGCAACTCCTCGCGGACAACGATGGCCAGTGGAAATTCTCGGCGGTGCTGGTCCCAATCGTCGCGCGGCGCGAGCCGACGATCCTGCTGACCCGACGCGCGTCGGACCTCAGCGAATACTCGTCGCATGTGAGTTTTCCGGGCGGACGCCCGGCCGAGTCCGACCGCGATATCGGTACGACCGCTTTGCGCGAGGCATTCGAGGAAATCCGTCTCGCGCCTGATGCGGTCCGCGTGGCCGGCAGCTTGCCGATCCACAAAACCAGAAAACGCAATCACGCGATCTTTCCCGTGGTCGGCATCGTGCCGGAAACGGCGATATGGGAGGCGGCGCCCGCGGAAGTCGCGGAGATCTTCGAGTTTCCGTTCGCCGTGCTGCTGAATCCGGATCTGCTGCGGCAATACACGGACGGCGAACGCACGGGCGCATGGTACTGGGCGGAGCAGGCGCAGGACATCTGGGGCGTGACGGCGCTCATCCTGAGATCGCTCGCCGGTCTGGTGCGCGATGCCATGCGTTGACGGCATGCGTCGACGGTCGCATGCCGACGCACGTCAATGCGACGACACGAATTGCGCATCCTCGAAGGCTTCCGGAATCGCGAAGCTGTCGCGCATGCGCTGCGTTTCCTTCGCCGGCGTCAGGCCGAACAGGCGCTTGAATTCGCGGCTGAACTGCGACGGGCTCGCATAGCCGACCGCGTAGCCGGCCGCCTCCGCCGTCAGGTCCTCACGCACCATCAGCAGGCGCGCCTGATGCAGCCGTGTCGACTTCAGGTACTGCATCGGCGACACCTGCGTGATCGCCTTGAAGTGGCTGTGAAAGCTCGGCACGCTCATGCCGGCTGCGTCGGCCAGTTGCGGCACGTCGAGCGGCTGCGCGTAATCGGCATGGATCACGCGCAGTGACCGGCCGATCCGGCCGAACTGCCCGCGCATCGCCAGCGCGCTGCGCATCGCGCTGCCCTGCGCGCCGGTGAGCACGCGGAAATACAGCTCGCGCAGCAGTGCCGGGCCGAGCACCGCGGCGTCGAGCGGCCGGTGCATCGCCTCGACGAAACGCAGCACCGACGCGTGCATCGTCGCATCCATCGGCGTCGACATCATGCTCCTGGGCGCCTGCACCGGCTCCGCCGTCCCTTCGCGGTCGATCTGCGCGGCGAGTTCGGCGGCCATCGTGAAATCGAGGTGCAGGTACAGCGCGAGCAGCGGGCGCTCGGGCGTGGCGTCGGTTTCCATGCTGAACGGCACGGGCACGGACACCGCCAGGTAGTGATGTTCGTCGTACAGATAGCGCTCGCCGCCGAAGTAGCCGCGCTTGCAGCCCTGGCACACGATCACGATGCCCGGGTCGTACAGCACCGGCGTGCGCGACAGCGCGCGGTTCGAACGCAGGATGCGCACGCTCGGCAGCGCCGTCAGGTTGTAGCCTTCGTCGGGCGCCAGCGTGCGCAGCAGCGCCACCAGGCGCTTCCGGTCGCGCGGCGGCAGCGTCGGGGATCGGGCGGGGACGGGATCGGCGCTCATAGTTTTGTGCAAGAAAATCAGCGGAATCGGGCTTATTCGACGTGGATCGTCAGACTAGTATGCATGCTCCAATCGACATTCGGGAGAAGCTCACATGGCATCCGGCAAGCTCATGCTCATTACCGGCGTCAGCAGCGGCTTTGGCCGCGCGCTCGCGCAGGAGGCCCTCGCGGCGGGTTACACGGTGGTCGGCACCGTGCGAAGCGCGCAAGCGGCGCAGGATTTCGACGCACTGTCCGCGCAGGCGTTCGCGCGGGTGCTCGACGTGACCGACTTCGACCGCATCGACGGCGTCGTGGCGGACATCGAGGCGAACGTAGGGCCCGTCGACGTCCTGGTGAACAACGCCGGCTTCGGGCACGAAGGGATCATGGAAGAGGCGCCGCTCGCGGAGATGCGCCGGCAGTTCGACGTGAACGTGTTCGGCGCGGTCGCGATGATGAAGGCGGTCATGCCTTACATGCGCGAACGGCGGCGTGGCTACATCCTGAACATCACGTCGATGGGCGGCCACATCACGATGCCGGGCATCGCGTACTACTGCGGCAGCAAGTTCGCGCTGGAAGGTATTACCGAAACCGTCGGCAAGGAGCTGGCGCCGTTCGGCATCGCGGTGACGGCCGTGGCGCCGGGGTCGTTCCGCACCGACTGGGCCGGCCGCTCGATGGCGCGCACGCCGCGCTCGATCGCCGATTACGACGCGCTGTTCGACCCGATCCGCCAGGCGCGCGAAGAGAAGAGCGGCAAGCAGCTGGGCGATCCGGCGAAGGCCGCGCGGGCAATGCTCGCGGCGATCGCGGCGGACCACCCGCCCGCGCACCTGCTGCTCGGCAGCGACGCGCTGCGGCTGGTACGCGGCAAGCTGGCGGCGCTGGACGCGGAAATCCGGGCATGGGAGGCCGTGACGGTGTCGACGGACGGTTGACGTGCCGTGCCGCACGATCGTTCGCCCGTAGCGGGTTCGTCCGCGTTGTCGACATCGTCGACGGTCATTCGCAACTTGGCATCCTCGTTTAACAAACCTGTCCGATAATGGCCGCCGGCCAGTGCGCCGTTCATCCACCTCACAGGAGTCATCGCGATGCCATACGTCACAACGAAGGATCACGTCGAGATCTTTTACAAGGACTGGGGCCCGAAGGACGCGCAGCCCATCGTCTTCCATCATGGCTGGCCGTTGTCCGCGGACGACTGGGATGCGCAGATGCTCTTCTTCGTCCAGAAGGGCTATCGCGTGGTGGCGCACGACCGGCGCGGCCACGGCCGGTCGGCGCAGGTGTCGGACGGCCACGACATGGATCATTACGCGGCGGACGCGTTCGCGGTCGTCGAGGCGCTCGACCTGCGCAATGCGGTGCACATCGGCCACTCGACCGGTGGCGGCGAAGTCGCGCGCTACGTCGCGAAGCACGGCGAGCCGGCCGGCCGCGTCGCGAAGGCGGTGCTGGTCAGCGCGGTGCCGCCGCTGATGGTGAAAACCGCATCGAACCCGGAAGGCTTGCCGATCGAGGTGTTCGACGGCTTCCGCAAGGCGCTCGCCGACAATCGCGCGCAGTTTTTCCTCGATGTGCCGAGCGGCCCGTTCTACGGGTTCAACCGCGAAGGTGCAACCGTGCATCAGGGCGTGATCCGCAACTGGTGGCGACAAGGGATGGAAGGCAGCGCGAAGGCGCATTACGAAGGCATCAAGGCATTTTCGGAAACGGATCAGACCGAAGACCTGAAGTCGATCTCCGTCCCGACGCTCGTGCTGCATGGCGAAGACGACCAGATCGTGCCGATCGCGGATGCTGCGCTGAAGTCGATCAAGCTGCTGAAGAACGGCACGTTGAAGACGTACCCGGGCTACTCGCACGGGATGCTGACGATCAACGCGGACGTCCTCAACGCCGACCTGCTGGCTTTCGTGCAGGCGTAACAGTGTGAGCGCAGGCCCGCTTCGGCGGGCTGCGCTGCCATTGCGGGCCGGCGGCGCGCGGTCGCGCCCGTCGCGCTGCCGGCCACGCGGCCGGATCACCGGCCGCTGCGGTTCAGCCCGGGCCGTTGAAGCGGATGCCCGGAAACGTCAGGCGCGGCAGCCGGCTTTCCAGAAACGCGAGCAGTTCGCGCACCTGCGCGGCCTTGGCGGAATCGTCCGGCCAGACGAGGTAGTACGCGTCCCCCGTATTGACGGCGGTCTTGAACGGCAGCACGAGCTGCTTCTCGTCGATGGCCGTCGCGCACAGCGCGAGATCGCCGATCGAAATGCCGTGGCCGGCAATCGCCGCCGCGATCCCCTGTTCGAGCATGTCGAACACCTGCCCGCGCGTGATGTCCACCTCGAGATCATGGCCGCTGCCCTTGAGCCAGCGGCGCCAGTCGCGCCGGTCGGGCGACGGGTGGATCAGCTCGCACGCCGCCGGATTCGTGCGTGCGACCGTCGCGGTCGCTCGCGAGCACACCGGAATCAGCCATTCGTCGAACAGCTTCACGCACTGCGTGGCCTCGCCGAACTTGCCCGCGCCGAGCAGGATCGCGCAATCGTAGGATTCGCTGAAGAAATCGACGGTATCGACGTCCATCCACACGCTCGCGATCTGCACCTCGAACGCGGGCCGCGTGGCGCGAAACGCGGCCAGGGCGTCGAGCAGCCAGCGCATCGTGAGCGTGGACGGCGCCTTGAGCCGCAGCACGTCGCGTTGCGACTGGAACAGCACGCACGCTTCCTCGATCTGCCGGAAGCCGCGCCGCAGGCCCGACGCGAAGATGTGCGCTTCCGCCGTCACGGTCATTTTCGGGCCGTGCCGGACGAACAGCTTCCGCCCGAAGTACGCCTCGAGTGTCCTCACGTGCTTGCTCACCGCGCTTTGCGTGAGGCTCAGTTCCTCGGCGGCCAGCGTAAACGAGCCGGTGCGCGCGGCGCTTTCGAACGCGCGCAGCGCGTAGACAGGCGGGAGCGGTTTGGCCTTCATGGGTTTAGAACAGGAATAAAACTCATGTCATCCGGCAGGATTTTCCGTTTTTCAACAGCAGGCCGGGTACACAATACTTCAGAAAACCGTGCAATCCGGTGCGCTGAAGCACGATGATGCCACCGTGGCGGGCACGCGCGTCCATTCACCCCACAACTTTTTTTCATGGCACTTCATTACCCGCTGCTGTTCGCCTATCTCGCCGCGATCGTGCTGCTCATCGCGACGCCCGGCCCGGTCGTCATGCTCGTGGTCGGCACCGTCGCGCGGCGCGGCTTCCGCCAGGGGATGCTGACCGCGGTGGGCGCGAATGCCGCGAGCCTCGTGATGATCGCGGGGGCGATGCTCATGGTGTTCGGCGTCGTGCTCGTCAGCGAGCGTCTGTTGACCGGGTTGCATGTGGCCGGTTGCGTGTTCATCGCGGTGCTGGCCGTGCGGACGCTGCTCGGCGAATGGCGCGCCGGCCGCACGCGTAACGGCAACGGCGCGCGGGAAGGAGAACCGGCAGCGCAGGCGCGCGGCTTGCCGGGCGTCGTGCGCGGCTTTCTCGTCGGCATCGCGAATCCGAAGGACCTGCTGTTCTTCGTCGCGTTCTTTCCGCAGTTCGTCGGCATCACGCCGGATTCGCGCGTGAGCCTGGCCATCCTGGCCGCACTGTGGATCGCGGTCGATTTCACGATCCTGACCAGCTACATGGCCGCGATCAACCATCCGCTGATTCAGCGCAAGCAGCGCTGGATCACGGCGTCGTCGGCGAGCGCGCTGCTCGTGATTGCGCTCGCCGGGCTCGGCAGCACGATCGCGGGCGCCGCGTAAGCCCGCCGGCGATCTGCGTGACGCTTCGTTCGCTCCCACTCCTTGACCGATTTCGATCATGTCCAGCACCCGTCCGGCTTTCTCCGAACACCTCTTTTCCTATGGCACGCTGCAACTCGAACCCGTGCAGCTCGCGACCTTCGGCCGCAAGCTCGACGGTCGCGAGGATGCGATGCCCGGTTACGCGATGACGATGCTGAAGATCGACGATCCGGAAGTGGTGGCGACGAGCGGGAAGACGCATCATCCGGTGGTGGCTTATACCGGCCGGTCCGGTGACCGTGTCACGGGCACCGTGTTCGCGATCACGCCGGCAGAACTGCAGCACGCGGACGACTACGAAGTCGACGCGTATCGCCGCGATCGCGTGGTGCTCGAATCGGGCGTCGCCGCGTGGGTGTACGTGGACGCGACTTCGCCGCGACCGGCCTGAATCCGGCGCGTGGACAGGCGCGTGGCTGTCGCGCCTGCGCCTGCTAGTCGTTGCGCAGGAACACGACGTAGCCGCGGAACCACGGATTCGTCGCGAGGTACGGCGGCGCGTCCCATTCGCCGCCCTGGAGGATGCCGATGCGAAACGGCAACTGCAGCCGCGCGACGCGCGGCAGGTAGTCCGCATAGTCGGGGATCGTGCGGCGGCCCTGGTAGGTCTGCACGACCACCTCGTCGACGATCCCCCTGAGCTGGTTGACCTGGTCGGTATCGATGCGGCTGCTCCAGTCGAGCAGCCCGGTGATGCTCAGCCGGCAATCGGCGGGCAGCGTGTCGCGCAGCGACCGCAGGAATTCGAGGTACTCCTGCAGGTGGCGCGTGCGCGCATCGAAGTCGATCTGGATGCCGGTGATCGTGCGGCCCGACGCGCGCCAGCGCGTGAGCTGCGCGAGCATGATCTGCGTGACGCGCGGCGTCCAGCGCAGCGTATGCGCGCGATAGACGAGCCACACGCGCGCCTGCGGCGCGGGCGGTAGCGCCACGCCCTGCGCGATCACGCGGACCTGCGACTCGTCCCGCGGCGACGCCTCGATCTGCCCTTGCAGCACGTAGACGGCACGTGCGCCGTGCACGACCGCCTGCGGCTTCACGCCTGCCCACAGCCAGAACGCGTCGTACCGCGCGGCGTCGACGGTGCCGGCCAGTGCGACGCGTCCGGCCAGCAGCAGTGCGAGGCACGCCAGGCATGCGATGCGCGTCACGCGGCGCTTACCAGTAGTAGCGAAGCTTCTGCGCCCACGGGCTCCCCGCGTAGCTGGCCTTCAGCGTATCGAACCAGCGCTTGCGCACGTTCTTCGGTACTTCCTTGCCGCCGCATTCGTTGGAGCCGCCCGGTGCATAGCACTTGATCGCGCGGTAGTACGCGTAGGCGCGGTCGTTCGGGTTCGCCTGCGCATCGGCCATCACCGTCACGTAGCTCGACATCCGCTCGAACGGCTTGCCCGCGAACTGGGACGGCGCGGCGCCGAGCGTCGGCGGGATGCGCGTGGCGGCCGTCGTCGACGCGTTGCGCATCCACAGCGGCACCGGATCGTTTTCGAGGCCGGCCGCGGGCGGGTGCAGGCGCACGAAATCGGCGAGACAGTTCAGCCCTTTCGCATCGGCGGGATTCTGCTGGAGCACCGTGGCGATGTCGTGCGCGGACGGGCACGTATAACCGTCTTCGTTCCTGGCGCCGGCCGCGATGAACGGCTTCAGCGGATCGGCCGGCTTGCCGGACACCAGCGCGGCATCGGCGATGAATTCGGCGTAATGCGAACGCGTGAGCTCCTTGTACAGCAGCGTGTACAGCGCGGTGTCGCGCAGCGCGCCGCCGGTCGCCTGGTTTTGCGCCTGGGCGCGCAGCAGGTCCGCATTGGCCGAGCGTTGCAGCAGCACGGCGCGGATCGCGGCGTTCTGCACGGGCGAATCGTCGGCGAACGCGTCGTTGACGAGTCCGGCCTGCTCCAGGTTGATCGCGAGCGCGAGTTCCAGCGCTTCGCGCTGGAAGCGGAATGTCGCGAGCGGGATCAGGTCGCGCCACAGCTGGCGCGCCTTGTCGGACTGGCCGCTATCCTCCAGCGCGAACCCGCGCAGCGCCTGCTGGCTCAGGCCGAAGTAGTCGAGCGGCTCCGCGGGCGTCTGCGGCAGCAACGCGAGCGCGGCGTCCGGCTTGTGCCCGATCTGGACGTGCCAGGTCGCGAGCAGGTAGTCGTACAGTGCGGGCGCGTTCGCGAAGCGCGGCTTCTGCGCCTGCAGGTCGTCCAGCGTCAGCGGCTTGGCGCGGCTCGAGTCGCTGTTTTCCGACGTGCGCATGCGCAGCAGGTCGACGGTCGCGAGCACGGTCGGCGACTGGATCTGACTCGCGTCGAATTCCGACCCGAACAGCAGCTTGCTGTCGAGTTCGTTCGCGAGCTGGATCAGCGGCACGTTCGACGTCGCCGGCGACCAGCGCGCGAGCGCGTGGCCGTACAGGTCGGCCTGCTGCGTGACGTTGCCGCCAAGCCACGCGACCCGCCGCAACAGCCCGTTTGCGGAGGTCGCATAGCGCCCCTGCGGGTACACCTTCAGGTAAGTGCGAAACACCGTGTTCGCGGCGTCGAGCGACACCTTCGTCACGCGGCCGCGCGTCGGCGTGGGGCTGTCGTGGTCGAACACGTTGGCCTGCGCGGCGTTCAGCTGCGCGCGCCCGGTCATGTAGAGTCCGGTTTCCTTCAGCCACGGGTTCGCGCTGTGCGACGCGCTCGCGAACGCACGGGTCGCGGTGAGGAAGTCGGCGCGGTAGAACGCGTTCGTGCCGTCGAGGTACGCGGCGAACTGCTGGCCGAGCGGCGACTTGACCGGCGGTTTCGTCCACGCGGCGCTCGCGCCGCCGGCGGCGCAGGTCTTCTGCGCGATGTCGGCACGCGCTGCGCGCAGGCGCGCGGCTTCGTCGGCGGGGAGGCCGCCGGCACTGCCCAGTGCGTCGTTGAATGCGTCGGCGCCCGAGGTCATGCTGCGGCAGATGCTGCCTTCGCCGTCGGCGTACTGGTTCGACGGTGTTTCGGTCTGCGCCGCGCCGCCGGTCTTGTCGGGCGTCTTCTGCCCGATAGAGATCCATCCGGAAAAGTCCATCGGAAACGGCACGATGATCTGGTGGATCCGGTCTTTCGCCGGGATCGTCTTCGGGTCGGGAAACGCCTGCGCGACCTTGGTGCTGTCGACCATCATCAGCATCGCGTTGATACGCGTGTCGTTGGCGGGGCTCAGTATCGGCAGGTTGCCGCAGAAGTACGCGTTCTGCCGGAGCGTGACCGGCGCTTCGCAGCTATCGTCCGAGCTGGCATGGGCCGCCGGAATCCAGAACAGGCTGACCGCCAGCGCGGCGAACAGGTTTCGATGCAGCAATGGGCTTTTAGGCATTTTTTCTTGTGCCGGGTGTGGGGCCGCAGCGGCCGGGTCTCTCAGGTGAGGCGTTTCGCCCCGGCGCGTATCGTACCGCACTGGTCGCTTCGGCCGCGAGCGCGCGCAGGCCGGCCGATCGCCGCATCGAATGCGGGCCGGCGAAATGGAAGTCCACTCACTGTAGACGCAACGCCACCTTGAATCCGGACCGCCTGAATTAAGATGCAGCCGGCAGTGACGGACATCCGACGATAGACGACCCGTCGTCGTCGCTGCCTGACGGGGGCGGTCTGCCGGAAGCGGCGTTCGCATCGATCCGCACGACGGGGTCGATCATGATTGAGGGTGAGCGGACGCCGGTTTCCATGCCTGTTCAATAGTATTGCTTATCAATAGGCCGATCGATGCGAGGCATCGTGAGGCGAACGGCAGACGAGAGTGCGCCGGCACACGAAAAGAAGAGGATTCCGATGAAACCCATTACATGGATGGTCATGGCAGTCGCGCTCGCGCTGTCCGCCTGCGGCGGCGACGACGTCGCCACGAACGGCGGCGCGTCGTCGTCGTCGCCGAACACGCCCGGTACGCCTTCCGGCCCGACCTCGCCCGGTGGCGGCTCGAACGGCGGCTCGAACGGCGGGCCGACGGGCGGCGGCGGGACGACGCAACCGCAGGCCGGCTGGTCGAAGGCTGCCGCCGTGGACGGCAACGGGCCGGAGGGCCAGCCCAGCGTGACCATCGACGCGAGCGGCAACGCGCTCGCCACCTGGATGACCAATGGCCCGGCCGGCACGAACGGCAACGAAATGTGGGGCGCGCGCCGTGTGGCGGGCTCGGGCTGGGGCAGCGCGACGCGGCTCGACACGGGCGACGGTTCGCATGCGATGAACACGCTGACCGGCGTGCAGCCGAAACTGGTCGGCAATGCGAGCGGGCAGGCGGTCGCGTTCTGGACCGAATGGACGCCGGGCGCCAACACGTACGCGTTGTGGGCGCGCCCGTACAGCCCGGGTAGCGGCTGGGGCACGCCGGTCACGCTCGCGCCGGACATGGCCGGGTCGTCCTATTCGGCCGGCATGGACAACCAGGGCAACGCGCTCGTCACCTGGACGCAGTCGATCAGCCTGCTCGATACGCGCATCGCGTGGACGCGCTATACGCAGGCCGGGCAGTGGTCGCCGACGGCGCTGGTCCAGATGCCGGTGCAGAGCGGCCCGGACGCCGTGACCGGCGACACCGACAACGTGCGGCCGATGCTGTCGGTCCTGTCGTCCGGCCGGGCGGTGCTCGCGTGGCGGCAGACCAACCATACGAAATCGGCGCTGTGGACGGCCACGTACGACGCGACCAACGGCTGGACCAACGTCAACCCGGTCGTCTCGAACTCGAGCCTGTTCACGACGATCATCTCGCCGGTCGCCGGCATGGACGCGAAGGGCAACATCACGCTGGTCTGGGGGCAACTCGACGTGACGGGCGGCAAGCTCTACAACGCCACGATGTCGCAGCGCTATGTGTCCGGAACCGGGTGGCAGCCCGCGCAGCCGGTCGCCCCGGCGATCGTGGTGCCCACGGGCTTCATCGCGACGCCGATGCTGACCGTCAACGAAAACGGCGTGGCCGCCGCGATGTGGGCGGAAGGCGGCGCGGTGCTGCAGGCGAGCGTGTCGGACGCCAGCGGAAACTGGGGGCCGCTGCAGAAGCTGACGGAACACCTGAACGGGGCGGCGCTCCAGTACCCGCCGCTGGTGATCGACCCGGCCGGCAACGTGACGGTCGCCTGGGAGGACACGGGCACGCCGAACGCGTCGGTTCTCCTCGTGGCCGGCTACCGGAACGGCGCGTGGAGCACGTCGACGGCGGATCCGCAGGATGGAACGTGGCCGGCGCTGGCCGTCAACGCTGCGGGGGCGATGGCGCTCGTCTGGCAGGGGTTTGCCGCGAACATCGGCAGCCAGATCCAGTCCAGTTTTTATACGCCGGGCTCGTAATCGTGTCGCGTCGGGCATTCGAAGGAGAAGCCATGAAGCAAGTCTTGCAGTGCACCGTTGCTACCTTGCGGACCGCGCTGGGCGCGGCGGCCGCCGGCCTCGTGTTGTCCGCGTGCGGTTCGACGCAGATGAACATGGTCGACGTGCAGACGTCGACCGCGAAGACGCTCGGCCTCGCGTCGTCGGACGAGATCACGATTGCCAACGTGCAGTACGGGAAGAAGGACGGGCTGGGTGGCCAGAAGGTGGGTTACGACGCGACGACCGGCAAGGGGCGGCGTTTCGGCTGTACGGTGTTCATGATTCCGGGGCTCACGCCGATCGATCGGCCGACGTACAACAACTGGGAATGCCATCCGCAACGCTGATGGCCGCGAGATCGACGGCGCCCGTTGCAGGGCGCCGGTCGGCCGCTTGTGTGGACGACATGCCGCGCCGGCCTTGCGCCGGCGCAATTTGGTCCGATAATCGACGAACCGATCTATCCTCCCGTGTCGGCTCGATAAAAAAACTGTCATGGATCAAGCGGCATTCGTCCCTGTTTTCAAGTTTCGCACGATCGACTACCCCGAACAGGACCGGTTCCACGTCTGGGTCAAGGACATGCTGTGCGACTACCGTCTCGATGACGACGGCGGCCACGGCGCGTTCGACGCGGAAGCGAGCGGCGCGGCGCTCGGCCCGCTGATCCTGTCGGGCCGGCAATGGCGGTCGCGCGCACCGGCCTATCGGGTCAATCGCACCACACGGCGAATCCGGCTCGACGGCCAGGATTCGATCCGCTTCACGCTGCTGCTCGGCGGTCGGCTGGCCAGCTACACCGGCGGGCCCGAACTGGTCAAGCGCGCCGGCGACGTGTTCGTCTACGACGTCGCGCAGGTCAACGACTGCCGGGTCGAGGCCGGCGACGTGATCAGCCTGGTCGTGCCGAGGTACCTGCTGCCGAGCCATGCCGCACAGGCGCACGGCCAGACGCTGACGAGCGGCGTGGGGCGGCTGCTGGGCGACCACCTGCTGTCGCTGTTCCGCAACCTGCCGACTCTGCGCACGCAAGAGATCCCGGGCATCGTGCAATCGATGTTGCTGCTGCTGGCCGCGGCCGTTTCACCCACCACGCAGGCGCTGCACGACGCACGCGGCCCGATCGACGGGGCGCTGGCCGAGCGGGTCCGGCGCTACATCGACGTGCATCTGCTGGAGCCCGACCTCGATCCCGACCGGATCTGCCGCGACATCGGCGTGTCGAGAGCGCGGCTCTACCAGCTGTTCAAGGAGGACGGCGGCGTGATGCGGCAGATCACGCGCCGGCGGCTGCGCCATGCGTACCACGTGCTGGGCGACCCGCAGCGCCGGCATCAGCGCATCGCGGAAATCGCGTGGGCGCACGGCTTTCCCGACGAGAAGTATTTCCACCGGCTGTTCAAGGCGGAGTTCGGCCACACGCCGAAGGAAACGCTCGAGTGCGCGACCGCGCCGGTTCTGCTGCCATGCGATGCGACCGAGGATCGATGGGCGGACGGCGGCCGCCTGACGGGGTGGACGTTGCCGTTCGGCGTGCTCACCAACTGAGCGGGCGGGGCACGCCGGCCGTCGCACGGCGGTTCGTGTCGTGCGTCACGCGTACGCGCTGCTCGCCACACCGCCTTCATCGACATCGTCGATCGCGGCCCGCAAGTCGTCGATCGCCACCATCAGCTCGCGGACCTGCTGCAACGACGGGTACTGGTGCAGCACCGCATGCCATTGCGGCAGCGTCAGCAGCGCGTGCCAGACCACACCGAGGCCGTCCGGATCGGCATCCGGCCGCTGCGCGAGCGCGCTCGCGTATTCGAGGCTCGCCTGCGCCGACAGCAGCTGCATCCGGCTGGCGGCGCCCAGCAGGCGCGGCGTCGTGTCGGCGGACGCATCGCAGCAATAGAGCACTTCGCGTGGCAGCGTCGCTTCGTCGGTCGTCAGCGCCCGCAGCGACGCGCCGTGCACGCGCACCGTGCCCTGGTGCGTCTCGAACGCATAGAGCGTGTCCGGGTCGGCCTGCGCGAGCAGGTTCAGGCCGCGCAGCAGCCGCGGCAGATCGGTCGTCGCGGCATCCGCGGATGCTTTCGCTTCGACGAGGAAGCGCACGTTCCAGGCGGGCGCCGGGTCATCGCCGCGCGGGCGTTCGAGCAGGATCGCGTCCCATTCGGTTTTCGCGCGATCGTGGCGGCCCGGAATCGATGACGGCACGCGCATCGACGTCACCACCCGGTACGTGCGGCGTGCGTCGACGGCGTCGAGCCGGCGCGCCAGCGCGTCGAGCGCCTGCGCGGCCAGCGCTTCGACGGCCGCGCCGCGCTGCTGCGACGCGACGCCCTGCGCGACGGCGACGGTGCTGCCTTCGAGCGGGCCCTGGCGCACCCACAGCGCCCGGTAGCGCCGCACGTGCTCGTCCGATGCCAGTGCGGCGACGCGCAGCATGCGTTCGAGCGCGGGGCTGTCTTTCAGCTTGACGATGTCCTGCTCGAACGCGGCGTCGGTCGCCATGTCGGGCAGCGCGAGCAGGTGCAGCAGCGTGTCGTGCAGTTCCGCCCACGACGCGGCGGTGGCGGCCGCATGCAGCCGCGCGAGGCCGTCGCGTTGCCAGGGGCGGGCGCTGCGCTCGAGCTTGGCCGGGTGCGCGATCGCGTTGACGGCCGAGTGCAGCGCGCGACGGTCCTGCTCGGCGTGCGCGGACAACGACGCGTATTCGCGCACGCTCGGCGCATCGTGCCGCAGCACCGCGGCCTGAAAGGCGGGATCGCCGGCGTGCGTGTCCATTGCATCGCGGATCATCCGCGCGAGGGCGTCGATGAAGCGCTGCCGTAGCGCCGCGTCGGGCGTCCGTCCGTCGCTTCGCATCCGGCGCGCTTCCTCGATCACGATCGCGAGCGTGGCGGCCGGGTTCGCGGCGTCGGCCGGCGACAGCGTGCTGTCGAGCGGCGGCAGCCGGTAGCGGCGCGCGACGGTGCGCAGGGTTTCGTCGAGCAGGGCGGGAAGCGGTGTCAGCGACATGGTCGGTATCGGCTTGAAGGCGATGCGCGGGCCCGGGGGTAGGGTGTGGTGGACGCGATGATGATGTGCAACGTTATCACGCCGGGTCGGTCGGCACGACGGCGCAGGCGTACCTGCGCGTCAGCGATCGGCGCAACCACTCCCGCACACCCCACGCATCACGCCGTCAACGTCACCGACAGGCTGCCGAGTTCGCCGAAGCGCACCGTCAGCGCATCGCCGAGCGGCACGTCGATCGCGCCCGCGTACGAACCGGTCGTCACGATCTGTCCGGCGCGCAGGGGATCGCCGCGCGACGCGAGGAAATTGACGAGCCATACCAGCGGCTTCAGCGGATCGCCGTCCGGATGGCGGCCGTCGATCGTGCGGTTCAGCGCGCCTTCGAACGACAGCGCCAGCGTCTCGAGCGGCACGTTCAGCCCGTCGGGCACGACCGGGCCGACGCACAGCCCCTGGTTGAATTGCCCGTCGGCCAGCAGCTCGAACTTCGACGCGCGCGTGGGCTCCGCATAGCGGCAACCGAGCACTTCGAGCACGATGCGCACTTCGCGGATCGCGGCGCGCACGTCCTGTTCGTCGTACGGCTGTTCGCGTGCAGGCAGGTCGCGATCGAGCACGAACGCGATTTCCGGTTCGATCCGCACGATCGGGCCGCCGACGACGCGGTACGGCGCATCGGCCTCGCGGATCGTCGACGCGAAGATCGGCGCGAGGATCACGCGGTCGGGCGGCGGCAGCGCGCATTTCCAGCCGCCGACGGGTTCGCCGAGCAGGTCGGCCACGCGCTGCTGGATCGCGAGCGCAGTCTCGACGTCCTCGGGGCGCAGCGCATCGGGCAGCAGCGGGCCGGGCGAGCCGGCATGGCGGGCGGCGACGAGATGCTGGGCGGCGCCGTCCACGCGTTCGGTAGTCGTTGTCATGTCGGTTGAGCGAGTTGAATGTGGGCCGGCAAATAAGGGCCGGACGAAAGTCGCACATTCGATGATAGCGCTTTCGGCACGATGACCGCTCGATCCCGCTGCGTCGGCTTTCGTGTCAGCCGGGTTTGCGACCTGGCCGCAAGCGAGCGGTAGCGGCATCACGTCGCGACGCTTTGCCGCACGGACGGTGTCCGGTCGACCTTGATCGCCATCAACATTCGAACCTGCCATCCGCCGATGATGGTGACAAGGCCGCGCGATCGGAACGCGTGGCAACTCACCCCAGCGAGGTTCGCATGTACGAGAAGATCATGGTGGCCGTCGACGGCAGCGCTTCGTCGAAGCAGGCGCTTGCCGAGGCAGTGAAGGTCGCGCTGGCAGGCGACGCACACGTCAGCGTCGTGTATGTGGTGGACAAGTCGGTGCTGTTCACTTACGCGGGCCGTTTCGATCCGCACGCACTGGTCGAGGAGATCCGCGACGACGGGCGCAAGGTGCTGCGCGAAGCCGAGCAGATCATCGCGCTGGCCGGCGCGAAGGGCGAGGCCGAACTCATCGAGACCGAAAGCATCGGCGAGGACATCGCGGAGCGCCTGCAGCGCTATGTGAAGGAAGGCGGGTTCGATCTCGCGGTGGTCGGCACGCATGGGCGGCGCGGGATCCGGCGCGTGCTGCTCGGCAGCGTCGCGGAGCGCTTCGTGCGCGGCTCGAAGTGCCCGGTGCTGCTGATTCGCGGCGACGATGACGACGTCGCGGCTACCGTCGCGGCTGCCTGACGCGGCGCGCGATGATCCGCCGCCAGTCCCGCGTCGTCGTCGCGGCGATCGCCGTGTTCGTGTCGCTCGCGGGGATGATGGCCGTCGTGTCGGGGCTGCTGTTCGACAACGCGATGGCGCTGCACGGCGGCGCGATCGCGCTGGTCGTCGGCGTGGCCGGCTTCGTCGTAATGCTCAACCCGGGCGCGAAGGGCGAAGAGTGAGGCGGGCAGGCCCGCACGGCTGCTTGCGTCCGAGCGGGCGGGAGGCAGCCGGCAACCGCTTTCCGCAAGACCGGCGGCAGTCGCTGCCGCGCGGCTTTTCCACTTATTCGCTGGCGGTACCCGGCGCGTTCGTGTCGTCCTGCCCGATCCGTATCGCCAGCCGCTTCAACGTTTCCGCCAGCTCGTCGTTCTTCGGCTGAGTCTTCCGCGCCTGCGCGAACGCTTCGCGCGCTTCATCCTGGCGGCCCAGTTTCCACAGCACTTCGCCCTTGTGCGTCAGCCCGGTCGCATGGGCTTCGCTTGCGTCCTTGTCCGTGTCGCCGCCCTTCGCGAAGATCGCAATCGAGCGGTCGAACCACGTCAGCGCCTCGTCGTTGCGGCCGAGGCGATACAGCGCCCAGCCCTTGCTGTCGAGCGCATACGCATCGTCCGGCGATTCCGCGAGATGCGCGTCGATCATCGCGAGCCCGCGCTCGACTGCGACGCCGGCGTCGGCGAGCCGATAGCCGATGTCGTTCCGGCGATCGTCGGGAATCCTGTCGAGATCGAGCGCGGCGGCCACGCGCCCCTCATCGCGTTCGGCGATCGCGAGCGACAGCAGCTTGGCGACGATCTGCTGCCGCAACTCGCTGCTGATCCGGTCGCGGTTGGCGACCAGGCTGCCGAGGTATTGCGTGTAGAGGTCAGGCGCGCCCGGCGCATTCGCGCTGTTCGCGATCGTCAAGCCCGCGCCCGCGCACCAGTCGGTGTCGGCCGACCCGGCCAGCGTGCCGGCGTAAAGATTGACGTTGCGCGGCGTGCGCGATTGCGCGTAGTAGGTGTAGCCGTTCGCATCCGAATAGCCGCACGCCAGGTATTCGTTCTCCACGTCCAGCACGTACGGGAAATGGCCGATCGGTGCCGAGCCGCCCGGCTCGACCAGCCGGAACGATTCGCCGAGATCGCCGTCGCCGACGATCGGGTTGAACACCCATTGCTTCTCCGGATGCAGCTTCGGCAGTCGGATCCGGACGGTGCGCCCGGCCGCGTCGGTCGTGCCGAAGATCACGCTGTCATGCTCCTCCGGCTTGACGGGTAGCCCCGCGATGACCTGACCGGGCAGGAACAGCCGGTAGCGCGCATTCGGCAGCGGCTGGTGCGTGACGGGGTCCCGCAGCACGAACTGGTGAACGTAAGCCCCTTTTCCGAGCGACGCGGTCGGTGCGATGTAGGTGCGTGCGTACGCGGCGGGCAGGGCGGTGCAGCTCAAGGCCGCGGCAACGAGCGCGGCGAGAAGGCGGGATGTCATGAAATGGCGGTTCTTGTTGGTAAAAGTGTGATTGACCGACGGCCGGAATTGCATTGGACGACCCACGCAGCCTTTGATATCCGGCTGCGCATTCCGATACGGATGGCCGGATCGTCCAGCGCAGTTCAACGCGGAACCCGCCCGTCGCAACGTGATGCGAAGAAGCGGCGGGCGGATGACGCGGGAATGCAGCGCGCAGCATAGCAGGCCACGTTGAGCGTCCTGCGTGTGAACGCGTATCTCGCCCGGAACCCCACGCGCGACGTATCCGGCCGCGCGCGCTTCTGTCAAACTCGCGGTCATGAAACCGCGCCTCGCCTCACCGTCTTCCTCCGATTCCGCGCCTGCGCCCGCAGGCTTTCCCGACGCCGACGAACTGGCCGCGCTGCGTGCGTGGTACGCGGGCATGACCGTGCGCCAGGCCGTCGAGCGCTACCTGCCCGATCGGCTCGGCGAAGGGCGGTCGGCGCGCGGCGTGATCGGCGGCATTCGCCGCCGCCTCGTGCGCGTCGCGCGGCAGGTGGGCCGGCCCGATCTCGCGGAGCGGCTCGGTCATGCCGACGGTGAGCGTAGGCAGGAAGCGAAGGCGGCCGCCGAAGCGATCGGCCTGCTGCGTCATGCGCGTGCGCCGGTTCCGCAGATCAGCGACGACGTCGGCCTGTGGCTGCCCGCGCGTGCGGTCGGCGCGCTGCGTGCGCACGGGATCGCGACGCTGGCCGATCTCACGGTGCGGATTCCGCGCCGGCGCCAGTGGTGGCGTGCGATCGCGGGCCTCGGCATGGCCGGTGCGCGGCACATCGAGGCGTTTTTCACCGCGCATCCGGCGTTGACCGAACGGGCGCGCGCACTGATCGCGGCGACGCCGCGCGGCGCCATCGTGCCGTGGGAGCAACTGAAGCTGCCGCACGAGGTCGACGGCTCCGCCGGCACCTTCCGCGCGCCGCGCGCGACCAGCACGCTCGATGCGGACAACGATTACGCGGCCGTGCACGCGTGGCTGTCGCTGCACGAATCGGCCGCGACGCGGCGGGCGTACCGGAAGGAGGCCGAGCGGCTGATCCTGTGGGCGATCGTCGAGCGCGGCCGCGCGCTGTCCTCGCTGACGACCGAGGATGCGGTCGCGTATCGCGCGTTCGTGCGGCGCCCGACACCGCACGAGCGCTGGGTCGGGCCCGTGCGGCCGCGCAGCGCGCCCGACTGGCGGCCGTTCTCCGGTGCGCTGTCCGCGCGCTCGGCCGCCTACACGCTGTCGGTGCTCGGCGCGCTGTTCCGCTGGCTGATCGAGCAGCGCTACCTGCTCGCGAATCCGTTCGCGGGCGTCAAGGTGCGCGACACGCGCGGCCCGAACGCACTCGACACGTCGCATGCGTTCACCGAGGGCGAGTGGCTGCTCGTGCGCACGATCGCCGACGGGCTCGAGTTCCGCAAGGGCACGCCGGCCGCGCCGCAGTCGGGCTGGACGCCGGCCGCCGCGCAACGGCTGCGCTTCATTCTCGATTTCGGCTATGCGACCGGGCTGCGCGCGAGCGAGCTGGTCGGCGCGACGCTCGGCGACATCGAGACCGATGCGCACGGCGACGCGTGGCTGAAGGTGATCGGCAAGGGCAGCAAGGCCGCGCGCGTCGCGCTGCCGCCGCTTGCGCGCACGGGGCTCGACCGTTTCCTGGTCGCACGCCGGCTGCCGGTCACGCCGTCGCGCTGGCGGCCCGACACGCCGCTGATCCCGAGCCTCGCGGAAGACGGTGCGGCCGCGATCACGAGCGTGCGGCTGTGGAAGGTGATGCAGCGCTTCTTCGCGCAGACGGCCGATCAGGTCGATGCCGACAACCCCGCGCTCGCGCAGAAGTTGCGGCAGGCCAGCCCGCACTGGATGCGTCATACGCATGCGACGCACGCGTTGGCGCGCGGCGCGGAGTTGACGACCGTGCGCGACAACCTGCGCCATGCGTCGATCTCGACGACGTCGATTTACCTGCATGGCGACGACGTGAAGCGGGCGCGGCAGATGTCGAGCGCGTTCGCGGCCGACAAGTAACGGCGTCGTGCCGATCGGGCGGAAGCTGGCCGCGCGTCGTGAGCCGGAAAGGCTCGCAGCCCGTGCCTGAATGCGCGTTCCGCAGACGAATGGATGACGCACGGCCACCTCTCTGCCAATCAGGCGGAACGGTCGGCCACCCACTGCGGTCATAAACTTTTTCAAAGGAACAGCGATGGCATCGAGCCAAGGCACGGTCGATTTCATCGTCGAGCAGATGGCGGCGGCCGGTACGGTATCGGCACGCAAGATGTTCGGCGAATACGGCATTTATTGCGACGGCAAGATGGTCGCGCTCGTCTGCGACGATCGGCTGTTCGTCAAGCCGACGGCAGAAGGCCGCGCGTTTCTCGGCACGTGCGAAGAAGGTTCGCCGTATCCGGCCGCGAAGCCGCACCTCGTCATCGCCGGCGAGCGCTGGGACGATCGCGAATGGCTGTCGGCATTGATCCGTATCACCGCCGCGCAGTTGCCGGTGCCGGTGAGGCGGCGCCGATAAGGGTTCGTTCGCGTGCCATGTTGCGCTGCGGCCAGGCGTATTCTGTGTCACATGTGCGCGACCATCGCGCATCCGGTGGGAGCACAAGAATGAAGACATCCGGACATCCGCGCGGCACGTGGCTTGCTCGCCGCGCCCGGCACGCGCTCGTCGCGGCCCTGTGCGTGGGCTGGAGCGCGCTGTCGTTCGGCGCGGACGATGCGGCGACCCTGCTCGAACGTTACCGCAGCCTCGGCCCGCAACTGAAGGACAACGCGTTTCACCGGCCGCTGGTGCTCGAATCGGCGGAAGCGTCGTCGTCGCTGAAGGGCGACATCTACGCGGTGGTCGACTATCCGTATGCGGTCGTGAGCGGCCAGCTCGACGATCCCGCGCAGGGCCCCGCGAACTGGTGCGCGGTGCTGATCCTGCACTTGAACACGAAGTATTGCCACGCGTCGACCGGCGGCAACGGCCCGGTGCTCGACGTGAACCTTGGCCGCAAGATCCAGCAGAAGCTGCCGGACACCTACCGCGTGCAGTTCCGCTATCGCGTGGCGGCCGCGACGCCCGACTATTTCCAGGTCGACCTGACCGCCGACAGCGGCCCGATGGGCACGAAGGATTACCGGATCGCGCTGGAGGCCGTGCCGGTCGGCGCGTCGCGCACGTTCCTGCATCTGACGTATTCGTATGGCTTCGGCACGGTGGGCCGCATGGCGATGAAGACCTACCTCGCGACCGTCGGCAGCGACAAGGTCGGCTTCACGACCGTCAGCGGCGGATCGGCCGCGCAGCCGCAGTACGTCGGCGGCGTGCGCGGGCTGCTGGAGCGCAACACGATGCGCTACTACCTCGCGATCGACACGTATCTCGCGACGCTCGACAAGCCGCTCGACCAGCGCCTCGCGCGCTGGTTCGATGCGACCGAGCAGTATCCGCAGCAATTGCACGAGGTCGAGCGCGGCGCCTATCTGCAGATGAAAGCGCAGGAGGTGCAGCGGCAGCAGGCGGCGCGGTAGGCGGTGCATGCGTGACGGCGCGCGGCCTACCGCGCCCGGAAAATGCTCTCCAGCACGACTTACTTCAGTGTGCGCACGGCTGCTTCCGTGCCGGAAGTAGGGGCCAGTTCGGCAACCACCTTGAGCGGTACCTCGCCCACCCCCATCGCACGGTCGATCAGCAAGTCGTCACCATGTTGGGCCAGCAACGCCTGCAATCGGCCGAACTCGCCACACCAGAGCGTTTCGACATCCTTGTCGCGGGCCACGTCGCGATTCGCGACGAGGGAGACGGCCCGAACCTGCAGGCGACCGGCTTGCGCCTGACCGCCGACTTCGACGCCATAATCCGGCAGCGAAGCTTTCTTGACGACGACCCGGCCGTCCTTCGCCCATGCGGTCGCCATGCCCTCATGCACTTCGTAGCCGAGTCGCGCCAGACCGTTCAGGATCGCGTTGCGCCGCGCCTCCGCTGCCTGTTGCTGCCGCACCTGCGTGATCAGGTCCTGTCCGGTTCGGGTCAACTCGGCCACGATGTCCGGCGCGGTGGCGAGATCGCACTGTCGAGCGCGTTCGACAAAAATCGTCGCGTCTGCCGTGTGGCAAGCCCGAATCTCCGCCGTCAGTTCTTCCAGTGCCGCGATCGCCGCACGACGTGCACGGGCGGCCTCGATTGCACTCGACAGGTCGAGGATCAGGCTGTCGAGCAACAGGTTCTTGCGCGCGTCGTTCAGCTCGTCTTCGAGCGCATCCAGTCTCGACGAAAACCCCGCAACGGCTTGCGGATCCAGAAATACCCGTGCCTCCCCGATCTGTCGATCGACACGGTCGATGGACGGATCACGAGACGCCGCTCGTTGCGCGGCCTTCCAGGTCTCGAAGTCCGCCGATGCTTCGGCGGGCATCAGTCGATTCGCCAGCGCCCGTTGCGCATCGGTGAGTGTGCGTCCAACAGCCGGCGTCAGAAGGGCGAACCCTTGCGCCAGCAGCGCATCGGCCTGCTCGAGCAGGTCGCCCGAGCGCAGGCGATCAAGCTGGCCGCGGAGTTCGGCCGGAATTTCGATCCCTTTCGCTTCCAGCGCGCCGAGCAAGGTCGTCGCGCCGTGCCGTCCTTGCCGCCGGCGTTTCGCTGCTTGCTCGGCCTGCTCGACTGCCACCTGTTGACGCCGGGCGAGATCCGCCTTCAGGAAAGCCATCTCGTCGGGCACTTTCTTCTGTAATTCCACGAACGCGTCGGCGGCGATCATTGCGGCCAGCGCTTCACGTCGAGCCCGGGTTGCCGCGATCTCGTCGTCCGATAGCACGCCGGTACGTCGGCCTTCGGCAATCCAGGTGGCAATGGCCTGGTCGAGGCGCTGCAGATGTCCTTCGCAGATCGCGACGATTTCCTCCCGCGTCACGATCCTGACGACTTTCGGGCCGCTCATGCCATCACCTCCTGGTTCAGTGCCTGCGCTACGGCTGCTTTCAGGCGAGCCTTCTCTGTCTCCGGTTCGTGGTACCAGGCTTGCGACGAGACGCGATGCAGCGTCGGAATGGCGCGCCCCAGCACGGACGGCCGCCAGATTTCCCGCGCACGCGCATGTTCGAGCAGGGGATGACGCGGCGCATCGCACTCGATGCCGATCGCATAAAGGCCGGTTTCCGGATCGGCGATCGCAAAATCGAGCCCGAAGGCGTCGCCTTCCTGGGCGGGCACCGGCGACAGGCCGAGTTCCTGCAGATAAGCCAGCACATCTTCCGCGAAGCCGTCGACGCCACCGGTCTGCCGCAACTTCGCATGCGCGCGCTCGCTGCTCATGCGGCCAAGCAACGCGCGGCCGGCGGGCAGTTCGCCGTTCGACATCGCGCGTGCGTATTCCATATAGCCTTGAAGATAATCGCGCGGAATCGCCGGCTTGCGCTGCGTCGTGAGCATGTCGGAGATCTCGCGGATCGGCATCGACGTGATGAGCACGACCTTGTGGCGCGCACGCGTCACGGCCACATTGAGGCGCCGCTCGCCGCCGCTCTGGCCCAGCACGCCAAACATGCGCCGGAAGGTGCCCTGGCCGTTGCGCCCGAAGGTCGTGGAGAAGACGATGATGTCGCGTTCGTCCCCCTGGACGTTCTCGACGTTCTTCACGAACACGGCCATGTCCTCGCCGCGATCGGTTCGCTCGAGTTCCTCGCGATACGCGTCGCGGAATGCTTCATCCTCTTCCGCGCGCTGCTCCAGGCGCTCCAGAATGAGGTCGGCTTGCTTGCGGTTGAACGTGACCACGCCGACGGACGGACGCTGCGCGTAAGGCTGTTGCCACAGTTGCGCCAGATAGGCGACCACGCGATCCGCTTCGTCGCTGTTGGTCTGCTGCTCGTAAAGGCCATTCACCTGGATGAGTTCGAGCGGCTTGACCTCGCGCACCGTGGCATCCGGATGGCGAACCGGCACGCTGAGGTTGTTCTCGTAGAACGCGGCGTTGGAATAGCCGATCAGCTCTCGATACGCCGAACGATAGTGAATCTGCAGCGTCGACACGGGCAGTGCGCTCCGTGCCAGTTGCAGCACGTCAGGGCAGTCCTTGATTTCGCGCCGGTTCCAGGTGTCCTCGAAGCGCTCGCGTTCGTCTTCCGTCGCGCCCTCGTCGGGTTGCTCGCCGTCGAAGATGTCCGTCTCGTCGCTGTCCGCCCGGCTCGAAAAGAACGCCGTCGGCGGCATTTGCTTCTCGTCGCCGCTGACGATCGACAGGTTGCCGCGGAACAGCGTCGGAATCGCGTATTCCACCGGCATCTGCGAGGCCTCGTCGTAGACGACGGAATCGAACAGCCCGGATTTCAGCGGCAGTACGCGGCTCGCGACGTCGGGGTTCATCAGCCAGACCGGCCGCAGCGCCATCAGGCCCAGCCCCGTCCCGAGTTCGATGAATTCGCGCAGACGCCGGGAGCGCCTGCCGGTCAAGCGCGTCACGTCTTCCCAATCGCGCGCCGAACCCAGTCGGCCGTGGTCGATGCCGTTGCGAAGCATCTCGCGGTTCAGGCGCCGCATTTCCGCGTCGGCGGCCGCGAGTGCTTCGATCTTGGCGGCCGTTTCGCTCTGGTCGAGCAGCAACTCGGGATGGTCCTGCTCCATGCGCCGCTTCCATCCGAGCCGCGCCTCGCGGTTGATCATGCGCCGCACGGCGTCGTCGAGGCGTTCAGGCGGCAGACGTGTCAGCGCGTCTTCGTGGTCGCGCATGATCGCAAATACGTCGAGTGCGTCGGCGCTGACATGCCGTGCCCGGGTGCGGAATTGCTGGTACGCGGCCAGCGTCGGCAACGCATCGCCGATTCGGTTCAACGGCGCCTGATAACTGATGTTGTCGGCGATGGCCTGCCGACACGCAGTGACGAGTTCTGCCGAGAGCCACTCGTCGAGCAACCTCAGCGCCCGCAGACTATGCTGGCGCGCGTTGTGCCGCACGAACGCGGTCTCGAAGCCGTCGAGCAATTGTTCGACGGGCGCCCGGTCGCCCGTCATCACGGCCGAGTCGAATTCGTCGCCGCGGGGCGCGATCGCCAGATGCTGCGCGAGTTCGCGGATCTCCTCGAGCTGGCGCAGGCGGGTCAGGCAGGCATCGGCGAGCGCAGGCCCGCAGGCGGGTTCGACCGTCTCGAGATGCAAGGCCCGGCTGATCGTGTTCAATGTGTCGCGCAGCGGCCGCCAGGTCTGTTCGAGCCGGCTGGCGGCCAGCAGCTTGCGGAGCGTCTCGTCGGTTGCGGGCGCGCCGCAGCCGGTGACGAATTTCATCAGGCGGCCACGCCGCAGATACGTGACCGGGTTAAGGCGGCGCAAGAGCGACGGGGCGCGAGTCGCCAACGTCGCCTGGGCCTCGAGCTTGCGGAGCGCGGGATCCGGCAGGTGCGCGACGGCAGCCGACAGCACCGCGTCGAAGCCGCTGGTGTCGACGGCCAACAGATCGCGATGCAATGCACCGAGCGCCGTGTAATACCGATGGCCTTCCGCATCGGCATTGTCGGCCGGTCGGAACAAGGGCAGCCATTGAGCCAGCCGTTTGCGTTGCGTCTCGTCCAGCGCGACGAGGCGGCCGGCGTTGGCATCGAGCCACGCCCGATACGGGGCGGGGTCGTCGACATCGAAGCGCGCGGGATGCGCGGCGAGCGTCTCGATCCGCAGGCGCTCCGCTTCGCGGAAATCAGCGAAGGCCGCGTTGAACGCGTCGAGCGTGGCGGCATCGGTCGCGAACGATTTCAATTGCGCCAGCGGGCTGCCTTCGAACTTCGACGGTAGCCAGTAGCGGGCGAGCGGTGCGCAGTGTTCTTCCAGCGTGGTCAGTGCCGAAATATCCAGCGTGGCAAGCCGGGTACGCAACTGCGGCACGCTGACGGGCGGCGTGCCGGCCTCGAGTCGGATCAATTCGCCGAGCAGCCCCCGATAGCTGAGGCCGGTCGATTCGTCGACGCGATGCAGCGCGGCATGCTGGCGATCGAGTTCGCCCTCGAGGGCCTCGATTCTCGCGGCCATGCGTTCACGCTGGCGTATCGAACCGTGGTCGAACACGGCACCGTGAAAGATCGCATCCAGTTGCTCGCGGACGGCTCGAATCGTCGGCTCGCGATCCTTGTTGACGTCGTTGAGCATCACGATGCGATCGCCCAGGCCTTCCGCGACGAGACGCTTGCGAACGACTTCCAGTGCCGCATGCTTCTGGCAGACGATCAGCAGGCTCCGGCCTTGTCCGATCGCGTCGGCGACCATGTTGACGATCGTCTGGCTCTTGCCGGTACCCGGCGGCCCTTCGACCAGCAGGCCGGGGCCCTGACGCGCCTGCAGGATGGCCGCTTCCTGCGACGGATCGCTCGCCACCGTCAGGAATCGGTCGAGCTCGGTCGACTTGGCCTCGGACGCATCGTAGTCGGATTTGTCCTTGAGCCGCAGCATCGATTCGAGCGCCGTGCCGGACGGCGACAATTGCTTGAGCTGACGCAGATCCTCGCCGATGGCCTGGCCGGCGAAGTCGACGTGAAAGAGCACGCCGGCGCAGGCGAGACGCGTCGCGCCGGCGGGCAGGTCGAGGGTCGGCGGCGGCAGCGCGCCGAGTTTGCGGCTTTCCACGTCGGCCAGCAGGCCGAACGCATCGACCACGTCGGCTGCTTTCAACGCGGAACGTCCGAGCACCTCGTCGGCTGCGACACGCCACGCCTTGACGGCTTCGCGTCCCAGCAGGCCCTCGAGTGCGGGATTCAGGCGAACCTCTTCGCGCTCGCCGTCAAAAGCCATCGCCACCTGGCGTCGCGTGCCGAGTTCCATCAACAGTTTGACCGGCCACAACAGCACGGGGGCGATACGAGGGCGCGTCGTGCTGCGATGATCCTTGTAAAGCAGGAACGGGAAACCGAGATAGAGGCCGTCGATGCCGGTATCCCGCTTGTAGAGCGAGGTCTGCCGGTACAGCGTGTTCAACCGGCCCTCGAGCGTTCCGTTTGCACCGAACACGGCCGGGTCCACCGATACCGTCTGGACATTGCGCTGGAGCAGATGGTCGAGCAGTGCGGTGCTGGCGAATCGCTCGCCGTTCAGTTCGTGAAGATCGACGCGCCCCGTGGTCTTGCCGATGGTCATCCGTACCAATGGGCCGCGCAAGACGGTCGTGGCGACTTTTTTCTCGAAGAAGTCGAGGATCTGCGACACGTATTGCTGCTTCTGCGGCTCCAGCCACTGCTCGGCGGGCACCGACAGCAGAACGACCACTTCGTGCAGCGGCAAGCGACGTTCCAGCCGGAACTGCTCCGCCCATTCATCGACTGTCGGGTTGCCGGTGCGCGCGAATCCGGCGATGCGGTCGTCGACGGCATGGAACAGGTCAACGCGCGGCAGCGCAAGCGCGGTCCGGGCAGCCTGGCGATCGAAGACCAGAATCTGCTCTCGTTCCGCGATGGCCGCCGCCTGGTCGAGGATCTCGTCGACCGAGCGAAACTGCGAAATGGCCGCGCTCAGCAGAACGATCAGGTCTTCCTCGCTGAGAACGCGGCGTTCCGACAGCGACAGCAGGCCGTGATGATCGGAATCCGGCAACAACAGGCGTCGCTCTTCCCATTGCGCGCCCAATTGGGCACGCGACGTGGAAAGCAGCGCGATGCGCACCAGGTCCTCGTTCAGTTCGATGCCAAGCTGCGCGGCCCGGTGTCGTACTTCATCGGCTCGAGCGCGTAGCCTGGACAGCCAGCTTTCCGTGCCCAGCCGCGCCAGGAACGTCGGCACCGGCCCGGTCACCAGGTCGTAACCCTCCAACGGGTTGTGCAGCAACCAGCCGGGCGTGACGATGTCGCCGCGCAGAATGAGCGGCATGTCGGGATTCAGCAGCTTGAGCGCGATCATCAGGCGGCCATCGTCATCGACGCCGTCGAGTTGCGCAACCTGGCGCAGGCCGGCCAGCACTTTCGCATCGGCACCGGCTTGTTCCGCCCAGGTCAGGACGACGCCGCGATTCAGGTGATCGCGTGCCGCTTCCCAGTTCTCGCGCTCCGCCGCGGCGAGCGCGAAGATCGCCGGCTTGCGATATTGGCGGGCGCCCAATGCGATGCTGGCGCCTTCGTCGCCATCGGCATCGATCGTCGCCGCCGATGGTGCATCGACCGGTTTGCCGTCCAGCCAGGCCTTGACTTGCGGCCATTGCCAGCGTTGATGTCGATCGCGCGCGAGCAGGCCGCGCAGCAGCAGGTGAAGCGACGGATCCAGGTCGTCCGGCAGCGTGACGCCGTTGGCCAGCACGTGAATCAGAAACGCGCGCGGGTTGATGCCCTCGAAGCAGCGTCCGTCGGTCAGTTGCTCGAGCAGGATCATGCCGAGGCTCCACCAGTCGGACGCCGCGGCGACACCGCCGGCAATGGCCTCGGGCGCCATGTAGCGCGTCGTTTCGAGCGGCGAGACGATATCGAGATCGAATTCGGACAGCCGTGCCGAACCGAAGCCGCTGATGACGAGATCCAGCGGTTCGCGGCTGCGCACCAGCAGCGTGCCGGGCCGCAGGTCCCGATGCCGCAGCCCCACGTCCGAAAACGCCTGCAAGGCCTGGCCCAGTTCATCGACGACATGGCGGATCGTCGCGCTATCGCGGACGGCCATGCCGAGATCCGCCAGCGTCCCGCCGCTCATCTCCTCGGCGACTTCGTACGCACGTTGATCCCAGCGTCCGGTAGCGATGATCTCCGGCACATGCTCGCGCGGCAGGCGGCGCACCACGTCGTAGACCGCCGGATCCGGTTCCGCGCCCGGTCGATACAGCGTCAGGACGGCTTGCCGGCCGGTCCCGTCCTGCTGGGCCACGTAGCGTTCGCGCACGCCATCCGTGCTGGAAATCTGGCGCAACAACCGCCAGCCGTCGATCCGCGTTTCTTCGACGGGCGGCGGCGCGTCCTCTGCCGAGCGGCCGGCAGGACCCTCGTCGCCGGCGCCGAGCGGCTGGGCGGCGGCGGGCATGGCCGGATCCGCGCCGCATTCGAGGCACATGAGGTCGCCGTCGTTCATCGGATGGCCGTTCGTGCACGACAACGAGGGCGGCAGGGCAGACCCGGGCACGTCCGCAGCCACTTGCTGGCTAACCGTCTCGACCGTGACCACATCCTGGGGGCGCCAGCCGTTTGCCCGGATCGGTACGCCTGACAAATCCCAGTTGCAAACGGCATCGCCGACCGTGCCGGCACAGTACCACTCGTCCACCGACCGCTCGGTTCGGCAATTCGGGCAAAAACGCATCATGGCTGACATTTCCTGTCTTATCTGTTTCTCGCCTTGTCGGCACTGATCCGGACGTGATGCCCCTGATCGGTCAAAAGGTCTCTCAATCGATGAAAATCGTCCCGGCCCGGTATCCCCGCGAACCAGACGCTACCGTCCTCGTCGAACATGACATCCAGCGCCTTGCCGCTGTGCGGCGGCGCGCGCTCGTACTGCGCAAAGCGCGCGTGGCCGAGGGCCGTCAGGCAATGCAATCGCTGGTTGTCGCTGCCGCGCAGCGCGCGTGTCTGCGGCGCGTCGATGTCGAACGGATCGGAGATCAGCGCATCGATCAGGCCGTCGGCGCGGGCCAGCGTATCGGCCAGGGATTCGATCGGGTAGCCGCTGTAGACGAGGATGTCGCCCGCCGACAGTTGCCGCAGGCCATGCAGGAGCGCAATCAGCGCATCGGCCTGCTCGAACGGCTCGCCGCCCGAGATCGTGATGCCGGTGGCGTCAGGCAGCCAGGCTCGGACCTGGGCCAACAGCGCATCGACGGTGGTTTCGCCCCCGGCATGTGCCCAGGTATCCATCGAAATACAGCCCGGGCATCGGACCGCGCAACCCTGAAACCAGATGCCGATCCGCTGCCCCGGCCCGAGCGTCGTCACGGGAAAGTGCAGGCGCGAAACACGGATGTCCATGGCCTACTGCTTTTGCAACTGGAACGAACCCGAGTCGATGCCCGAGATGACGAATCGATCGCCGGCGGCCGCGTCCTGATCGAACAGGCCGCGTGCCAGCGGGTTGAGCAGGTGCGCTTCGATCTGGTTGCGGATGCCGCGCCCGCCGTTGGACAGATCGCCGAGGCATTGCGCCTGGAGCGCGATCCTGGAACTGGCGTCCAGGTCGACGGCGATCCCCTGGGACGCGACGTCGTCGAGCACGGCACGCACCATCTGCTCGAAGATCTCCGTCGCGACATCGTCGCGGATGAAGTCGAATACGATGATGTTTTCGCCGATGCGGTTCAGGATTTCAGGCCGGTTCAGGACCAACTTGAAATGCTGCTGGATTTCCCCGAGTACCTTTTTCTGGATGTCCGCAAAGGCGTTTCCTGGATGGATATTCGCGACGCGCTGACCCGATTCGTCCTGGCGGTAAATGCCGAGATTCGACGTGAAAACGATCAGCGCTTCGGAAAAATACACGCGGTCGCCGCGCCCTGACGTCAGCACGCCGTCATCGAGGATTTGCAGAAATTTGTCGAGAATGCGCGGATGCGCTTTTTCGATTTCGTCGAAGAGCACCACGCTGAACGGGCGTTCGCGAATCGCATTCGTCAATTCTCCGCCGACGTCGTAGCCGACGTAGCCGGGCGGCGCGCCGATGAGTCGCTGGTCGGCGTGTTCCGCGCTGAATTCCGACATGTCGAAGCGGATGTAGGCGCTTTCGTCGCCGAACAGCAGGCTCGTGATCGTTTTGGCGAGTTCGGTTTTCCCGACGCCGGTCGGACCGGCGAGGAAGGCGACACCGCGCGGCCGGTTGCCTTTCCGTTGAGAACCCACCCCCGTCATGGCGCGCTTGACGAGATCGAGCATGTGCGTGACTGCATGCGCTTGGCCTTTGACGCGGCGGCGAATGAATGCGTCGGCGTGACGGATCTTGTCGCGGTCGATTTGCTGCCACGGATCCTCGGTGACGCCCACTTTATAACGTCGCACGGCGTCGGCAATTTTATCGAGGGGCACCTGCTCGACGCGGGCGAGCGTGGCGATCGCATTCATGTCGGCGAGCAGCAATCCCTCGGAGCCGTCGACGAAGGCGGATGCCGCCTCGGCCAGATGATCCGGCGTAGCGGCCTGCGCACCGGGTACGCCGCGCAGCAATGCACCGGCCAACGCGCGACGGGCGGCACTGTCGGGTTTCGACACGGGAATATGCCGGATGCGCGGATTGTCGATCAGCAACCAGTCCGGCAGATCGCCTTCCTTGTCGACGATCCAGATCACGGTATTGAAAAACGGACGTCGCAGTTCTCCCGCGGGGCGGGGGGCCGCCATATGTGCCAGCACCAGGGCGCGTGTGAACAGCGTGTGCTCGGCCGGGTTCAGCGTTTCGGCGCGAATCGCCAGTCGAGAAGCAAAATCGACGACGAGGGCAACCGGCGGGCCGGGCAGCGCGACCAGGCGTTCAATGCATGCGGTGAGTACATCGATGCCGCCCGGCGCCGTGCCATCGACCGGTGTCAGGCCGAGACGTCGCAGGGTTTCATCGGGAGGCTCCGTGGGCGATACCCGGCTATCGGGCACCGTGAAGCCTGAAACCGGATTCCAGACGACCAGCTGCGCATAACCCGCCTCGCGGAGATTGTCGCCGAGCGTATTCACCAGCGACTGCGCCGTCACCACGTCGGGGGCCACTTCACAGGCCTGCAAATCGCGGACGTTTCCCGAGAGCACGAACTGGCTTTTCAACGGGAGGAAACGCAGCAGATCCCGTAACCATCTGGGTTTGACGTAGGCAGGCATGTCGTGATGGTGCGCAAAGAAAGCGAAAGCAAAACGTTATCATAGCCGCCCGACCGATATATACCGAATGAATAGGGCGATCGGAAACGCGTCGATCGTTTTATCGGCGTCGAGAAATGAATCTCGACGGCGCTATTCATTTTCCGGTTTAGCCCAGCAACCCCGCGACCACATCGACGATCCGCTGCAGCAGCGCTTCGTCATAAGGCAGCCACGGCACCGCGCGCAGCGGCGACGGCGGCGGTTCGATCGCGGGTTCGACGGGTTCGCCGTCGCGCGTCACGCGCCCGGTCGCGCAATGCACCGACCACGCGCCGACGCGCACATGGCGTTCGTCGAGCGTCACCCGGCCTTGCGCGATCGGCTCCGCGAACACGAGCGCGAGCACCTGCTTGCGATGCCGCGCCATCGCGCCGAGCGGCAGGTCGGACAGCCGGTGCAGGCGCTGCTCGCGCGCGTTCCGCGCGGCGCGCTGGCGCACCGGGTCCGCCGGCGTGTCGGCCGCGCGCGGCGCTTCATCGTCGAGCGCGAAGGCGGCGACGCTGACGAGCAGGTCGACCGCGCGTGCCACTTCCGAGAACACGACGGGATCGATTTCACCGATCGGCGCGGCCATCCAGCGCCGCTCGTGCCTGCGTTCGACGTGCAGCCGGCCCGATGTGCCCTGGCCGTCCGTGCCGGGAAAGAGCCGCGCGGCGACGCTGAAGGTCGCGCGCACGTCGCCGAACTCGCGTGCCAGGCCGTCGTCGTACGCGCGGATCGACCAGCCTTCGCGGCGCGCGACGCCGAGCAGCCGGCGGCTTGCGAGGACATGACCTTCGAACATCGCGGAATGACTGGTCGCGGTGTCTTCGTCGGCCGGCACGTAGAACTCGCGGAACGCCTGCCGAACGGGCTGCCGGATCGCACGGCCGACGATCGCGCGCTGCCACGCGAGCCGCTCGTCAGCATCGGCCAGCAGCGGATGCCAGAGCCGGATCTCGCTGTCGACGTCGAGTTTGCACGCCACGCCGGCGGCGTCGCGCAGTACGACCTTGCCCTTCGCGATATCGGGCATGAACGAGACCGTCGCGCCGTCGCGCGCGCGTGCCTGCCAGATCGTGCGGGTCGAGAACGCGGCGCCGGCCGGCGCATCGACGAGGCGCTCGCGCCATTCGGCATGGCCGAGCGTCATCGACTGCCAGAAACCCGCTTCCATGCAGGTGGCGAGCATCGTGAGCTGCTTCTTGTCGGGTTTCGCGTCGAGCGTCATGCGCAGCGCGGTGTGCGGTCGTTCGCCGAGCGCGCGTTCAGCGGGCTTCAGGTTACGCGCGAGCTTCTTCTGCACGCCCGCGTGGCGCACGGCGGCCAGCGCATCGCGCAGCGCACGCACGCTCTCGGGTGTCGGGATCGTCTCGACCGCATGGCCGAGCGCGATCGCGAGCGATTGCGACGGCGCGGTTTTCGCGGCGGTCGGCGCGACGCACACGCCGGTCAGCAGCGGCCCGATCAGCGGCGGGAGCCACGGCGCGTCGCGATAGGCCGCGACGCGCGCCGCGCGCGCGACGACCTGCGCGTCGTCGGTCGTGAACGCGCGATCGGCCTGATAGGGGACGTCACCCGCGTGAATCGCGGCGACGTGCCGCGCGGCGTCGGTCAGCGTGTCGCGCGCGAAGTCGACGTAAGCGGGCTCTTCCGCGAGCGTGGCGGCCGGATCGTCGGCGTTGAACCACAGCCGTTTCGGCGCGAAATAGCCGTCGTTCGTCGCGGCCAGCGCGAGCAGCGCCGCCGGCCCGAGTTCGGGCAGCACGTCGAGCTCGCGCACGCGCGCCGGTGAATCGGCGTTCAACTGCGCATACGCGTCGCGCAAGGCCGTGATGTCGCGCTGGCCGGCGAACGCGTGCAGGGCATATTTCCCGTACACGGAGAGTCTTTGCAGGCCGTCGTTCTGCGGTTCGCCGAGGATGCGCGCGAGTTCGGCCTGCAGTGCGGGCGCGGGCAGCGCGTCGAGACACGACAGTTCCTGTAACGCGCGCTGCCACGCGCCGGCCGGAATGTCGCGGAACAGTTCGAGCGCGGCTTCGGCGTCGACGAGCGGCGCGAGCTCGAGCGCGTCGATCTGGGTGCGCAGCCAGCGCGCGAACTCGGCGCGCGGATCGTCGTACGCGTAGTCGTGTTGCGCGACGTATTCCTCGGTGCGGCGCAGCGCGGGCCACACCGCGCCGAGCGCGTGCGCGTCGAGCGTCGACAGGTCGAGCGGCGCGCCGGTGAAGCGCGGGTGGTCGGCAGTGCCGGTCAGCCGCGCGACGAGCTGGTCGACGAGGGGCGGGTGGACGGATTCGGTCATGAGGTTGGGCGGCCCTCGCGTGGCGGGATCGGATCGGCTTGGGTGGTGTCGTGGCGTCAGCGCGGCCGCAGGCGCTCGACCATCTCGTGGATGACGATATGGCGGATCGCGCGCAGCAGGTGCATCTCACCGCCGAGCGTCGCCGTGAGTTCGGGGCGGGCAGTCTTCATCGCGTCGTTGTCGGCGGCGATCTCGAGCAGCAGCGCGTCGGCCTGCACCGGAATGCGCGCGAGCAGTTCGTCGATGTGGCGCTGCGCGGTCGCGCGCGTCAGCCCGAGCGTCGCGCCGGCCTGGTCGAGCACGTCGCGCGTGAAATCCGCATAGCGCTGCACACCCGCGACGGGCCGCGTGAATTCCGTCAGGTCCGGCCAGCGGCTGCGCGCGCTGTAAGTCGCGGTTTCGTAGACACCGTCGCACAGCAGGTCGTAGTGCGGTGCCAGCGCGAGCCCGCTGTCGGTGACGAGGAAGCTCAGATTCTTCAGGTGTGAATCGCCGTTGCCGACGACGATGCAGAACACGAGCCAGCGGAACAGGCGCAGGCGAACCGGTGCGGGCGCGCGGCACGCGTTGGCGAGCGTTGCGAGCGCGTCGAGCGACCAGCCCGTGTATTTCATCGTCGCGGGCAGGTTGAGCGCCTGGCAACCGTCGATCGCGTGGCGTCGTTCGACGCCGGTATCCGTCTGCGCGCGGTCGAAGCGGCGGATCACGTACACGGGCGCCGGCACGTAGCGGCGCTCGACCTCGGGCACGTCGAGGCCGACGCGGCGCGCGAGCGTCATCACGAACCACTCGTTGATGACCGAATGCGGATAGTCGTGCGCGTGCGGATGATTCGGCTTCAGGATGTGCGTCGACACCGCCTGGCCGCTCGGCTCGAACAGCGCGCCGTCGCGCAGCACGACCGGCAGCTTGTGCTGCGCGCCGGCGAGCGACATCTTCTTCGGCGCGTCGTGCGTCAGCGGCACGGCAGGCAGGTGGCGGATGCGCGCGTCGAGTTCGGTATCGTCGAGCGGGCGCAGGCGCGTGTCCTCGTCGGCCGTGTCCACCGGCAGGCGCAACGTCACCGAGCCGGCCGATTCGCGTCCGTAGTGCTCGAGCAGCGCGAACGCGTCGCCGATGTCGGGCAGGCCCGCGTCACGCGCCAGCAGCGCCCGCACCGATTCTTCCGGCAGCAGGTTGTCGAAATACCACTGGACGGGGCGGGTGGTCGCGCCGTCGCGCAGCACGCCGGCCTGCAGCGGGAGATGCGGGCTCAGCGCGAAGCGGGACGCCTGCGCGAGCCACGACGGCGCGTATTCGAACGCCCACAGATTGCGGTTTTCATGCAGCGTGCCGATTGATTGGCCGTCGATGGCGGCGACGAGGGTGCGCTCAGTCATGCGACACGTCCTCGCCGGCGGGGCGCGCGTGGTCGGGTACGGCTTCACCGGCGTCTGTCAGCACGCGGCGCGCGATCTCGATTGCACGGGCCGAGGCCTGACGGCCGGCGTCGGTCGTCCTGATCCGCGGGCGGCGCGTGTCGTCCGTCCCCACGCCGAACGCTTCGACAGGCGACAGCACGAGACGTGCGGCCGAGAGCACGCGTGCGGCCGCGCGGGTGGGCGGCGCGGATTCGCCGGCCGGGGCCGGGTGCGCGGCGTCCGCGCGCAGCAGCAGGCGCTCGGCCGCGCGCCGTGCACGCACGCCGGCCCGATGGCTCGCGCGCGCCGACTGGCGTTCGAGCAGTTCCTCGCTGGCGTCGGGAATGTCGACGACGACCCGAACGCCGAGCCCCTGCAGGATCTGGAACACCTTGGCCCACTGGATGGTGTCCGCGCCGCGCTCGGCCTTGACCATGAACGACTCGCTGACGCCGACGCTGCCGGCCGCGTCGTCCTGGCGCAGTTGCTGCACTTTCCGCGCGGCGCGGATCACGCCGCCGATGTCGGATGCCTGTTCGATCGTGTATCGCATGGTGGGCCCTGCTACCGTTGCCGGCTCGGCAGGATAAAAACTGTGAGATCAAACAGTATTGCATCTCAATGGAAGAATTCAAGCGTAAACCGTGCGATCGACGAGTTTTGGCTCATAAGCGACGATGTTGAGAGAAAAACTGTTAGATCGAACAGTTTTTACTTCCGAATGACCGGCAACGTGTACCGGCCGCCCCGCGGCCGCAGGGAGGCATCTGCGGTTCGTTGTCATGCCCTGAAAGCCACGCGCGCCGTCCGGCGTCGCTGCGCGCGATTTGCCGGCATCGCGGCCCATTTCATAAGACGTACAGTTCTCCCGCGATGCGCGATGCGCGCCGAACTGTACTCTTGTTCGCGCGATCGATGTGTGTACTCGTCGCCAACTGTTCTGCTCTTAAGATTCCATCATCAAGTGCACAGTGCCGCAGATCCAGTCGTACCGGAACCCTGTCGGCGCATCTTCAAGAGAGAGCCAGTGCGATGGAAAAGGCAAAACCGGAGGGAAAGATCAGGAATCACGACGGCCCGGCCGGCGGGCGAAACACGGGCGTGTCGGACGCAAACGGCGGGGCAGCCCAGCTGCGCGAGCCGGCGGGAGGCACGCGATGAAACTCTATGAAAAACTCGCGGACGACATCGAGCGCCTGATCCGCCAGGGCGTGTACCGGCACGGCGACCGGATTCCTTCGGTGCGGCAGGCGAGCCAGCAGCACCGGATCAGCATCACGACCGTGCTGCATGCGTATCTGTTGCTGGAAAGCCGCGGGCTGCTCGAAAGCCGGCCGCAGTCGGGCTATTTCGTGAACCTGCGACGCGACGACAGCCATGCGCCGGTGCGCGAGCTGCGGCCGTCGAAGCCGATCGCGATCTCGTCGTCGGTCGACGTGAGCCGGCTGGTGCTGTCGACGCTGCGCTCGATCGGTACCGACGACGCGGTGCCGCTCGGCTCGCCGTATCCGGACCCGAGCCTGTTTCCGTTCGAGAAGCTGAACCGCTATGCGTATGCGGCCGGCCGTGACAAATCGCTGTGGGGCGTGACGGACGGCTTGCCGCCGGGGCATCCGCGGCTGATCCGCCAGATTGCACGCCGCTACCTGGAAAACGGGATGTCGGTGGACCCGAACGAGATCATCGTGACGGTCGGCGCGACGGAGGCGATCAACCTGTGCCTGCAGGCCGTTGCGAAACCGGGCGACACGATCGCGGTGGAGTCGCCGACGTTCTACGCGATGCTGCACGCGATCGAGCGGATGGGAATGAAGGCGATCGAGGTCGCGACACATCCGGAATACGGAATCGACATCGCGGCGCTGGCCGCGATCGCGAAGTCGCAGCCGATCGCCGCGTGCATGGTGATGCCGAACTTCCAGAACCCGCTCGGCTTCCAGATGCCGGACGAACGCAAGCGCGAGCTGGTCGAATTCGCGACGAAGACCGGGATGCCGCTGATCGAGAACGGCGTGTACAACGAACTGTATTTCGGCGATGCGCATCCGAGTTCGCTGAAGTCGTATGACCGCAGCGGGATCGTGCTGCACTGCTCGTCGTTCTCGAAGAGCCTGACGGCCGCATACCGGATCGGCTGGGCGTTGCCGGGCCGCTATCGTGACCAGGTCGAGAAGCTGAAATTCCTGAACACGCTCGCGACGCCGTCGCTGCCGCAGCTCGCGATCGCTGAGTTTCTCGAACGCGACGGCTACGAGCATCACCTGCGGCGCCTGCGCAAGGCGTATGCGCAGCAGGCGAACCTGATGCGCGCGATGGTGTCGCGGTTCTTTCCGGAAGGCACGCGCATCTCGAGCCCGGCGGGCGGGTACGTGCTGTGGGTCGAGCTGCCCGCGCAGATCGACGCGATGCGGCTGTACCAGCTCGCGCTGGAGCAGGGGATCACGATCGGGCCCGGCTACATGTTCTCGATCACGGACAGCTACCGGAACTTCATCCGGTTGAACTACAGCAGCCCGTGGTCGCCGGAAATCGAGCAGGCGGTGATCACGGTCGGGAAGCTGGCGGCGGCGTGCATGCGGTGAGCGGGCACGCGCGGTATCGTGTGCTTCAACGACGAAGCCGGCCTGGTGCCGGCTTTGTCATTTCGACGGCATGCAGCGGTGGCCGCGCAGAAGCCATCGCCGGCCGGGCGCTCGCAATCGGGTGCCCCGGAGGCTTGCGTGACCGAGGTTAACCCCCCGTCACCGGCGGGAAAAACGCCACCTCGCTGTCCTCCCGCACGACGAAGCCCCCCGTCACCATCTCGAGATTCACGGCGGCCCGCACGGGCCGGTCCATCCGCAGCGCTTCCGCGCTGCGCGCGTCGCGTGCGGCCAGCGTGTCGCGCAGCGCGTCGACGGTGAGTTCGCGCGCATCGATCTCGACGGTTTCTTCATCGATTGCCAGTTGTTCGCGAATGCTTGCGAAGTATTTGATCGTCAGTTTCATTGCGTTGTCTTCAGAAGGAGCGGCGGAATCGGAAACACGAAGCGAACGCAATCAGCCCCAGCGCCGCATCGCCTGGTCGTCGTGCGCTTTCGCCTCGACCCAGCCGGACACACCGTCGTGGCGGATCTCCTTCTTCCAGAACGGCGCATGGGTCTTCAGGAAGTCCATCAGGAATTCGCACGCGTCGAACGCGGCGCCGCGATGCGCGGCGGCCACCACGACCAGCACGACCGTCTGGCCGAGCGGAATGCGCCCGACGCGATGCACGATCTTGATCGTTTCGAGCTGCCAGCGCGCGCTGGCTTCCTCGACGATGCTCCATAGCGCCTGTTCGGTCATCGTCGGATAGTGCTCGACCTCGAGCGCGATCACGTCATCGACGTCGCCTTCGTTGCGCACCACGCCGAGGAAATTCACGACCGCGCCGACATTCGGATTGCGAACGATCGGCGCGAGCTCGGCGCCGGCATCGATCGACGCGTACTGGACGCGCACTTCGAAGCCCGCGGCAATCGACGGTGGCGGTTCGGGATGCGGGTCGGTCGCGTTGTCGGGCGCGGGGCTGCCCGCGTGCAACGGATCGTCCGGCAGACCGGCACGGGATTCGGTGAAGCTCGTCATGACGATTCTCCTGTAGGCGGTGCGGCCTGGGGCGCGCGGCGGCCCCTCAGCCGCCGACCAGCGACATGCGCACGGTCGGATAGGTCTTGCCCGGCGCGCGGGCAGGCCGTGCGGCCCGGCGCTCGGAATAGCGGTCGTCGCGGTGCGTCCAGCGTTCGCGCACGGCGGCGGCGAGGTCGGCGCTCGACGCTGCGTCGTCGAGCCATGGCCGCAGATCGGTGCCTTGCGTCGCGAACAGGCACGTGTAGAGCTGCCCGTCGGCCGACACGCGGGCGCGCGAGCAGGTGCCGCAGAACGGATGCGACACGCTCGCGATGAAGCCGACTTCGCCCGCGCCGTCGATGTGCGCGCAACGGATCGCGGTCGCATCGTGCGCCGGTTCGCCGACGAGCACGAGCGGATAGTGTTCGTCGATCAGCTCGCGCATTCGCGCGGCCGGCACGACCTTGTCGCCGGACCAGAAGCTCGCGCCGCCGACGTCCATGTATTCGATGAAGCGCACGGCCACGCCGGTGTGCCGGAAGTGCCGCACGAGCGGGAGGATCTGGTCGTCGTTCGCGCCGCGCTCGATCACCGCGTTGACCTTGACCGGCGCGAGCCCCGCCGCCTGCGCGGCCTCGATGCCGGCCAGCACGCGCGACACGGGCACGTCGGTGTCGCTCATCCGGCGGAACACCGCGTCGTCGAGCGCATCGAGGCTGACCGTCACGCGCGACAGGCCCGCGTCGCGCAGCGTGCGCGCCTTCGCGGCCAGCAGCGAGCCGTTGGTCGTCAGCGCGATCTCGACGGGCTTGCCGTCGACGGTCGTCAGCGCGGCGAGACGTTCGATCAGCGCTTCGAGGTTGCGGCGCAGCAGCGGCTCGCCGCCCGTGATGCGGATCTTTTCGACGCCGAGCGACGTGAACGCACGGGCGATCTTTTCGAGTTGCGCGAACGACAGCCGCTCGGACGACGGCATGAACGCATAGTCGGCGCCGAAGCTTTCGCGCGGCATGCAGTAGCCGCAGCGGAAGTTGCATTGATCGATTACGGACAGGCGCAGGTCGCGCAGCGGGCGGCCGAGCGTGTCGGTCGTGCGGGGGAATGCGCCGGGCGATGCGCCGCCGGATAGTGCGGCAGCGGCCGGCGCGGCGGAAACGATGGCATTCACGATCGGTTCGTCGGCCTGCAAGAAGTAAGCGGTGGGGCGTCGCCGGTCGGCCGTGCGTGTGCGGATGGGCAGGCGCACGGCGCGTGACGAGCCTCATCGTGAGGATAGTCCGCGGGGTTTTCGCGGCAGGGACACAATCGCGCCCGAATTGCAGGGATACAGTTCGTCGTACGACCTGCGCGACGGCGAAGGCCGTGAATCGGGCGGGTGAGGGTCATCGCGCTCATGCAAGCCAGTGCGCGAATTCGTAATACGGTACCGCGTCGCCGCACGCGATGCGCTGCCCGGCCGGCAGCCGCGCGAGCCCGCTCGCCTGCACGAGCGACTGCAGCGTGCCGGCGCCTTGCTGGCGCAGCGTGTCGAGCGCGGGCGTGCCGTCGAGGCCGACGGTGCAGTGCACGCGCACGAAGCGTTCGCGCTGCGGATCCGGTTCGAAGTCGGCGTCGATCGGCAGCGACGGCACGATCGGCAGGCGTGCGCTGCGCCCCTGCAGGCGGCGGATCAGCGGCGCGACGAACAGCGCGAACGCGGTCATCGCGGCCCCCGGATTGCCGGGCAGCAACACCACCGGCCGCGTGTCGAGCCGGGCGAGTGCAACCGGCTTGCCCGGCTTCATGCGCACGCCGGCGACGATGAACGACGCGCCGAGCGCGTCCAGCGCGGGGCGCAGCAGATCCTTGTCGCCGACCGATGCGCCACCGACGCAGATCACCAGGTCGCAACCCGCGTGCAGATCGCGCAGCGCACGATCGACGGCGGCCGCGGTGTCGGCCGCATGCAGGCGCATCGCGACTTCGGCACCGGTTCCCGAAACGAGCGCGGCGAGCATCGGCGCATTGCTGTTGTAAATCTGTTGCGGCGCACGCGGCTGCCCGCACGCGACGAGCTCGTCGCCGGTCGTCAGGATGCCGACGCGCAGCGCCGGGCGCACGTCGACGCGCGCGAACCCCTGCGCGGCGGCCACGCCGACGTGCATCGGGCCCATGCGCACGCCGGCCGGCACGAGCCGGTCGCCGGCGCGCACTTCCTCGCCCTGGCGGCGGATGTGCGAGCCGCTGCGCTGCGGCGCGTCGAACGCGACCCAGCCGTCCTGCTCGCGTGCGTGTTCCTGCATCACGACGGTGTCCGCGCCGGGCGGAATCACGCTGCCGGTGAAGATGCGTGCGGCCGTGCGCGGGGCCAGCGGCGCCGGCGTGTCGCCTGCGTAGCAGCGCTGCGCGACGTGCAGCGGCTCGCCGTGCGCGAGATCCGCGTGACGCACGGCGTAGCCGTCCATCGCACTCTGGTCGGCCGGCGGCTGGTCGAGCACGGCGATGAGCGGCGCGGCCAGCACGTGGCCGGCGGCTTCCGCGACCGGGACGGACGTGGTGGCGCCGAGCGGCGCGAACGCAGTGGCGAAATGCTGCTGCGCGGTGTCGAAATCGGTCAGGGGTTTCATCAGGAGCGCGCCGGATGCGCTTGAGCGAGCGCGGGTTGATCGGGTTGAGAGGGCTGAGCGGCGTCGGGCGACACGTACTCGACGAAGCCGTCGTTGCGGCAGAAGCCGACCAGCCGGACGCCGGCTTCGCGGGCGACGTCGATCGCGAGCGAGGTCGGCGCCGAGATCGTCGCGATCATCGGGATGCCGACCCGCGCGGCCTTGCGCACCAGTTCGTAGCTTGCGCGGCTGGACAGGAACACGAAGCCGTCATGCAGGTTCGCGCGGCGCCGCGCGAGCCGGCCGATCAGCTTGTCGAGCGCGTTGTGGCGGCCGACGTCCTCGAACACGTCGAGCACGTCGCCGTCGCGGTTGCACCACGCGGCCGCATGGATGCCGCCCGTCTCGCGCATCAGCGTCTGGTGGGCCGGCAACGCGCGCGCGGCACGTTCGATCGCTGCCGCGCCGATACCGGCGGCCGTGCCGGCGGCGGCGATGCGCGGCGGGTGCAGGTCGAGCTGCGCGATGCTTTCGATCCCGCAGACGCCGCAGCCGGTGCGGCCGGCCAGTGCGCGCCGGTGCGCCTTCATCGCCATGAATGCCTGCTGCGACACGGTCAGCCGCACTTCGGCGCTGCCCGCACGGCATTCGCTTTCGAGGTCGAACACGTCCGATGCGCGCTCAACGATGCCTTCGCTCAGCGCGAAGCCGAGGCCGAACACGTCGAGGTCGATCGGGGTCGCCATCATGACCGTGTGCGCAATGTCGTTGAACACGAGTGCAACCGGCGTTTCCTCGACGACGCTGTCGACGGTGTCGCGCGCTTCGCCGGCACGGTGGCGCGTCACCTGACACGCGGTGCTGCCGGTCGGCTCGTCGCGGCGGATGCAGGACTCCATGCGGTTTTCTCCAGGCGGATCGGCCGGTGGGCCGGCCGGGTCGGGCAGGTACGCCGGACCAGGGGAATCGGGATGCTGCCGGGCGGGCGCGGCCGAGGGGGCGCGCCGTCGCTTCCGGCAGGCGTTTCATGGGATGTTAAGGGGGGTGACAGGCACGCCGGATATACAGCGCTGCAACGCCGAAAGCAGTACAGCTGACCCTCCCGCAGGCACGAAATGTGTTTTCCGTGCACACATCTTCGGCGGCGTAAGCAGCACAGTTTCAACGCACGTTCGAACGATTGCGAGTATCGTTGCAAACGCGATATCGTCATTCACGCTTCGATGCCATGCGAGTGACCGTTTGTGTTCGCATGTGTTGTCGCCAAGCCGTCGCGCGATTTCCTGCTTCGAGCGTACGTCCTCACAACCACGAGCAAATTACGGTCATGGAAATCTTCGATGCGTTCCATCTCGCCCGCTTGCAATTCGCGTTCACGGTGTCGTTCCACATCGTGTTTCCCGCGATCAGCATCGGTATGGCGAGCTTCCTGGCAGTGCTGGAATGGCGCTACCTCGTCACCGGCGATGCCGCCTACAAATCCATGTTCCAGTTCTGGTCGAAGATCTTCGCGATCGGCTTCGGGATGGGCGTGGTCTCCGGCGTCGTGATGGCGTACGAGTTCGGCACCAACTGGGCCGGCTTCTCGCGCGTCGCCGGCAACATCACGGGCCCGCTCCTCACGTATGAAGTGCTGACGGCGTTCTTCCTCGAAGCCGGCTTCCTCGGCGTGATGCTGTTCGGCTGGCAGCGCGTGAGCCCCCGCGCACACTTCTTCGCGACGCTGATGGTCGCGGTCGGCACGCTGATCTCGACGTTCTGGATCCTCGCATCGAACAGCTTCATGCAGACGCCGCAGGGCTACAAGATCGAGAACGGCCTCGTCGTGCCGGTCGACTGGTTCAAGGTCGTCTTCAACCCGTCGTTCCCGTACCGTCTCGTGCACATGACGATCGCGGCGTTCATCGTCGCGGGCTTCATCGTCGCCGCGTGCGGCGCGTGGCACCTGCTCAAGGGGCGCCGCGACGAGCCGGTGAAGCGCAGCTTCTCGATGGCGCTGTGGATGCTGCTGATCCTCGCGCCGATCCAGATCGTCGTCGGCGATGCGCACGGGCTGAACACCCGCGAATACCAGCCGGCCAAGATCGCGGCGATCGAGGGGCTGTGGGAAACCGAGAAGGGCGGCACCGCGCTGAACCTCTTCGGGTTGCCCGACATGCAGGCCGAAACCACGCGCTATGCGATCCAGGTGCCGCACCTCGGCAGCCTGATCCTCACGCACAGCTGGGACGGCGAGATTCGCGGGCTGAAGGAATTCCCGCCGCAGGACCGCCCGTATTCGCCGATCGTGTTCTGGACGTTCCGGATCATGGCGGGCCTCGGGATGCTGATGCTGCTCACCGCGCTGCTCGGGCTGCTGCTGAGAAAGGGCGGGCGCCTGTATGAAACGCGCTGGTTCCAGTGGTTCGTCGTATGCATGGGGCCGTCGGGCATCCTCGCGCTGCTGGCCGGCTGGATCACGACCGAGGTCGGGCGTCAGCCGTGGACCGTGTACGGCGTGCTGCGCACCATCGATTCGGTCGCGCCGCTGAGCGCGCAGCAGGTCGGCGTGTCGCTGCTGATCTTCGTGGTCGTGTATTTCCTGGTGTTCGGAACGGGTATCTATTACATGATGAAACTGATGAAGCGCGGGCCGGCTGCCCAGGCCGGGTATATCGAGCTGCACCGGCATCCGGGGCTGCGCAAGAGCGCGCTGTCCACGCCGCTGAACGTCACCGAAGCGGAGTAAGCCATGCACATCGATCTTCCTGTCATTTGGGCCGCGATCATCGGCCTCGGCGTGTTCATCTACGTGATGCTGGACGGCTTCGATCTCGGCATCGGCCTGCTGTTTCCGTTCTTCGACGCGAAGGCCGAGCGCCAGGTGATGCTCGACACTGTCGCACCGGTGTGGGACGGCAACGAGACGTTCCTGGTGCTCGGCGGCGCGGGGCTCTACGGCGCGTTCCCGGTCGTGTATTCGACGCTGCTGCCGGCGAACTACCTGCCGCTGGTGCTGATGCTGGTCGGGCTGATCTTCCGCGGGGCGGCGTTCGAGCTGCGCGCGAAGGCCACGCGCACGCAACACATGTGGGATCTCGCGTTCATCGGCGGCTCGGCGCTGGCCGCGTTCTGCCAGGGGATCGTGCTCGGTTCGCTGCTGCAGGGCATCAAGATCGAGAACAACCAGTTCGCGGGCGGGCCGTTCGACTGGCTGTCGCCGTTCAGCCTGCTGTGCGGGATCGGCGTGCTCGTCACGTATGCGACGCTCGGCTGCGGCTGGCTGATCCTGAAGGTCGACGGCGAGCTGCAGCGCAAGATGCGGTTGCTGATGAAGCCGCTCGCGGGCGTGCTGCTCGCCGTGATGGGCGTGGTCAGCCTGTGGACCGTGATCGGGCTGCCGGCCGTCGCGCACCGCTGGTTCGGCAGCGGCAACCTCGGCTGGTTCCTGCCGGTGCCGGTGCTCGTCGTCGCCTGCGTGTGGGGCATCTTCCACACCGTGAAGCGCGAGCACGAGGCCACGCCGTTCCTGCTGACGCTCGCGCTCGTGTTCCTCGGCTACACGGGGCTCGTGATCAGCATCTGGCCGAACATCGTGCCGCCGTCGCTGTCGATCTGGGACGCGTCGTCGAGCCACTCGAGCCAGCTGTTCGCGCTCGTCGGCACCGTGATCGTGCTGCCGATCATCCTCGTGTACAACGCGATGCAGTACCGCGTGTTCCGCGGCAAGGTGCGCGAGGGCGACATCGGTTATCACTGAGCGGCCATCACTGAGCGGCCATCGATGAACGCCGCATGATGTGACGGGCGCGGCGGGCGCTGGCGTGGGCGTATCATCACGCGCAGCGCGGCACACGTGCCCGGCATTCACCCGACAGCGGCCCGCCACGCGCGGGCCGTTGCGCATCGGGCGCAGGCGCGCCGTACGATGCATCCCTTGGCAGTCGAGAAAACACCATGATCGTCCGACCACAACAAAACTGGCTCAGGATGCTGTTCGTCTGGAACGGCTCCGTGCTGCAATCGATCATTCCGCAGCTCGTGTTCATGGCGATCGTCAGCACGCTGGCGGTCTTCACGAACGGGCGCATCTTCGGCGAGAAGATCCCGCTCAACACCGCGCCGTTCACGCTGTTCGGGCTCGCGCTCGCGATCTTTCTCGGGTTTCGCAACAGCGCGAGCTTCGAGCGCTTCAAGGAGGCGCGGCATCTGTGGGGCAACCTGCTGATCGCGGCGCGTACGCTGACGTCGCAGTTCAATCGCTACCTGCCCGACAGCGTGAGCGACGCCGAGCGCAATCGGCTGGCCGACCTGCTGATCGCGCTCACCTATGCGCTGAAGCATCAGCTTCGTCATACCGATCCGACCGCAGACCTGCAGCGCATTCTCGGTGCGGAGCGCACGGCCGAGCTGGGAGGCAAATGCTTCAAGCCCGTCGCGATCCTCGACGAGCTGCGCGGCGGCATCGTCCGCGCGCTGGGCCGTGCGCCCGGCAGCGACGCGACCTGCTGGATGTTCGAGACGCAACTCGACGAGGTCGGCAAATCGGTCGGCGGTTGCGAACGCATCCTGTCGACGCCGATCCCGTTCTCGTACAGCGTGCTGCTGCATCGCACGGTGTATGCGTATTGCGTGCTGCTGCCGTTCGGCCTTGTCGATTCGACGGAGTTCTTCACGCCGTTGATCTGCGTGTTCATCTCGTACACGCTGATCGCGCTCGAGGCGATCGCGAGCGAGGTGGCCGAGCCGTTCGGCCTCGCGCCGAATGCGCTGGCGCTCGATGCGATCACGCGCACGATCGAGCGGTCGGTGCTCGAACTGGGCGATCGCCCGCTGCCGGAGGAATTCGTGCCGGCGTCGACGTACCAGATCACGTAGGCGGGGGCGCGCAAGCGCGAAAGTGGCGGATCGCGTCGGGCGCTAGAATGGCGCTTGCCTGTTCTTCGGACCTGACGCAATGACCCTCGTCGATACCTATCTCGCCGGCCTGCGCGCGGCGCTGCCCGACACCGACAACGCCGCGCTTGCCGCCGCCAGGGGCGCGACGCCCGCGCAACTCGACGCGCTGCGCGCCGTGTATCCGCAGTGCCCGGCGAGCCTGATCGAACTGCTCGGCAAGCTCGACGGGACCTACCGGCGCGACTACGACGGCACGACGGTCAAGGTGCTGGTGCTGGGCTCCGACGTCGACGAATACCCGTATTTCCTGCTGTCGGCCGCGCAGATGCTCGAGAAAGGGGCGAAGTACCGCGACAGCATCGCGGAGATGTATGGCGACGACGCAAACGACGACGGCGAACTCGTCGATCCGCGCATCGACATCGCGCTGCCGCTGGGCCGGCGGCTGTGCTTCTCGCATTGCGTGAACAACGGCGGCACGTCGCAGCTCTACCTCGACTTCGACCCGGCGCCGGGCGGCAAGGTCGGGCAGGTCGTGCGCTTCCTGCACGATCCCGACAACTATGCGGTGATCGCCGACGACTTCGACGGCTATTTGCGCAAGCTGATCGACGGCGGTTATGCGTTTGTCCTCGATTGCGACGAAGAATAGCGGCGGGGCGTGGCTGCCCGTTCAGGAGAGGTTGAAATGCGCATCTACGTGACGAGTATTTTTGTCGACGACCAGGACAAGGCGTTGACGTTCTATACCGACAAGCTCGGGTTCAAGCTGAAGAACAACGTGCCGGTGGGCGAGTACCGCTGGCTGACCGTGGTGTCGAAGGACCAGCCCGAGGGCACCGAACTGCTGCTCGAGCCGAGCCACCATCGCGCGGTCGGGCCTTACAAGCAGGCGCTGTACGAGGACGGCATTCCGGCGGCATCGTTCCAGGTCGACGATCTCGATGCGGAGTTCGCGCGGCTCAAGGCGCTCGATGTCCGCTTCACGCTGGAGCCGATGGACGCCGGGCCCGTGCGCGTCGCGGTCGTCGACGATACGTGCGGGAACCTGATTCAGTTGATGCAGATGAAGTGAAGTACGGCGCCGCCGCGCGGGGCATTCACGCGGTTGCGACCGGCGGCGCATCGTGCATCCAGCTGCGCTCCTGCGTGCGGCTCCGGATGCGCCACCCGCATTCGGTTCGCACCAGCAGGTCGCGATACCAGAGCCCGACGAAGCACACGCGATCGTCGCCGGCATCGTCGGCCGAGATCATCACCGCCTGGCCGGCCGTTCGCGCGGTCGCGGCGTCGCCGTCGACGACCAGCAGCGACGTCGAGATCGTGTGCTGCGTGCCGCGCATCGCCGACGTCACCTGTTCCAGATAGGCGGCAACCTCCGCGCGATGGCCGACCGGGCCGCCGAACGCCGAGTAATCGAGTGTCGCGTTGGCCGCGAAGAGGCGCTCGAATTCGCGCCAGTCGTGGCGGTCGACGGCGTGGCAGTAGCGGGTCAGCAGATCCTGGATCTCCATCCGGTCGATCGTTTCCTGTGGCGTCATGGTGTCGTGGGTGGGTGGATGACGGGGAAACGATAGCGGGGGCGAGTGGGTGCGGCATCGGCGGAGTGGACTAAGGCGACTAGGGACTCACGATCGGTCGAGCAAGTGTAGGGGGCTGCCGGCGCCGATCATTCGTTGATTGCCTCCGAGTCCCACTTGCCCAGTGAGATCGCCTTGTACAGCATGTTGACGGTCAATGCTTCCCGTTTGAACGTATGGGGTTTCCTGAGCAGGTACTTGCGCACAACGTGATACAGGATCCCTTCACCTTCCATCAGGAAGTACCGTCCGAAATCGTAGTCGCCGCGATCCACCTCGAATCGCGTGAAGAATCGATCCATGAAGATGTCGGCATCGTCGCCGGTTTGTCCGAGATCGTCGGATACGGAGGTATTCCCGGTAATCTGGCGTTTGCCCGATACGGCGGTTTCCTCACGAACGAATGCTTCCAGTTTTTCCCACAATTGATGGTCGTCCATTACAGAATCCTGTCCTCCGGTTTTGCAATCTGGTTGTACCGGGAAACGGTGTTCCGGACAATATGGAAGGCATCTTTGGCGAGCAGGACCCAGCCAACGCCTGGCACAGTCCGGCCAACGAATACCGCGAGGCGATGAGTCAGGATCACGCGCAGATTCTTGATGCTTTGTAGCGTGACGGTCGGAAGTACCTTGCGTTTGAATTCATGCCGGAATACCGACCGTGCCATCACCGATGCAACGGAGGTACCTCGGGTTGCCCCGAGCGGCTTGGCGCGAGTCGGAAGGATCGGCAGGCCGGAGAGAATCAGAATAACGGCTTCTACATCGTCGATTCCGGCCTGATTGCACGTTTCATCGATGGCGATCAAGAAGAATAGTTCGGTCGGACTCAGGTTTTGCTGGTTCTGGTAGCGATAGGTATTCACTTGGTGCCCTCGGGGCGCAGGCGAAACAAGCCACATGTGCTGCACGCTTCGCTGGCCGTCTTTGTAATTGGTGGGCCACGTTAGCGAGACCGTCATTGCAGGTCAATTTCGGACTGAGGGCATGCGTGTGGCTTGCGATGGCTCGAGCGCTCGGGTGCGAACTGCCCGAAGCCTGCAGTTGCTGCGCTGTTGCCGGTGAGCGGCGAGGAAACGATCTCGGCCGGTGCGGTTCCCGATGCGACGGAAGGCTTGAACCGAAAGGTTTCCAAGTGTCGCTGGCCGTGCTCAGGGCCAATGCCCGTCTTGACAGCGGTTTCGTGCTGCATCCGTATGGGCGCGCAGCGAGCCGAGGTGCTGACCGAATGTCGCGCCCCGGTCGCACGGACGCTGGCGGGGAGGGTCGGTCGAGGCGAAACAGGCATGAGTGTGTAGACTCACGCTTATTCAATGGAGCAAACCCCATGCAATTGCTTGATCACGTATCCATTGGCGTGCCGGATATTGACGTTGCGCGCCCGTTCTACGACGCCATCATGGCCGCGCTGGGCGCAGCCAAGGTCTATGACCGGCCGACCGCGCTCGGCTATGGCGAACGCTGCAATGCGAACGACACCGCGTCGACTTTTCTGGCGGTCTATCTGGATTCCGCCGAAGTCGGCATGAGCAAGCGGCACTGGTGCTTCAAGGCCGCGAGCCGCGAGCAGGTGGATGCGTTTTTCAATGCCGGCCTGGCGACGGGCGGGCAGTCCGACGGGGAGCCCGGCTTGAGGCCGCATTACCACGGCGATTACTACGGCGCGTTTCTCGTCGACCCGGCCGGTAACAGGGTGGAAGCGGTGTGCCACGCGGCCGTGCCGACGCACGCATCGTGATGAGGTTGCGGTGGCATCGACGCTCGCTTGCGCATGTGACGCGGTGCTGACCGCCGCGCACCGGGCCGATACCGTCCGGCGCGCGAAGCGGGTTCGCACTGCCTGCGCCGCTCAATCGAAGTAGTTCAACCCCATCGCGCCCTTCACTTCCGCGAGCGTCGCGCCGGCGACGTCCCGCGCGTGCATCGTGCCGCGCTTCAGGATCGCCATCACTTCGGCCTTGTCGGCCTCGAATTCGCGGCGGCGTGCGCGGATCGGCTCGATCAGCGCCTGCAGCCGCTCGTTCAGCACGCGCTTGACGACGCTGTCGCCGAGCCCGCCACGACGATAGTGGGCCTTCAATTCGTCGACTTTCTGCTCGTCGGGCTCGAACGCGTCGAGGAACGTGAACACGACGTTGCCCTCGACCTGGCCGGGATCGCTCACGCGCAGGTGGTTCGGGTCCGTGTACATGTCCTTCACGGCCTGCGTGATCTCGTCCGGCGTCGAGCCGAGCGTGATCGCGTTGCCGAGCGACTTGCTCATCTTCGCCTTGCCGTCGATCCCCGGCAGCCGCGTGACCGGCGACAGCACGGCCTCGCATTCGACCAGCACGGGCTGCTCGACGGTCGCGTTGAAGCGGCGCACGAGTTCGTTGGTCTGCTCGATCATCGGCAACTGGTCGTCGCCGACGGGTACGTGGGTTGCCTTGAACGCGGTGATGTCGGCCGCCTGGCTCACCGGGTAGGTCAGGAAGCCGGCCGGGATGTCGCGCTCGAAGCCGCGCAGGCGGATCTCTTCCTTGATGGTCGGGTTGCGTTCGAGGCGCGCGACCGTGACGAGGTTGAGCAGGTACTGCGACAGCTCGGCGAGCTCGGGCACCTGCGACTGCACGACGATCGTCGAGATCGCCGGGTCGATGCCGACCGCGAGATAGTCGAGCGCGACCTCGATCACGTTCTCGGTGACGCGCTGGCTGCGGCCCATGTTGTCGGTCAGCGCCTGCGTGTCGGCGAGCAGCAGGAACTGCTTCGCTTCATGCTGCATCTGCACGCGGGCGCGCAGCGAGCCGATGTAGTGGCCGAGGTGCAGCGGGCCGGTCGTGCGGTCGCCGGTGAGGATGGTCGGTCGGGTCGGGTGGGTCATGTTGGTCGTGGCTCCAGGTTATCGAAGCCGCCAGCCATGGTGTCTGCGCAGAAACGCAAATGCCGCCATCGCTGGCGGCATCACGTTTGGGACATGCAAAAGGAAACGGGCCGCCTGGGTCAGGCGCGCCACCAGCAATGCACGTTCGGCGAGGCGGGTCGGGTTTCCATTGCGTGAGTATAGCGTAGTGCGGGGACGGATGGCCGGGCGCGTCAGCGGATCACCGACTCCATCGCGAGGTACGCGGTTTCGGCCGACGGCCACAGCAGATATAGCAGGCCGGCCATCAGCAGCAGCGCGCCGGCGCGCGCCAGCGGCGTGCGGTCTTTGTGCTGCGGGGGGCGGGGGGGCTGCTTCGAGTTCTTCATGCTTTCAGACTTGCCGGCGCGAAAGGCGCCGCTCCAACGGTTGCTGCAACGGGTCGGGTAGGGCGACGCCGGGTGTTGCGGATTTGACGGGGGCTGTGGGGCACCGTGTTGCCTGGGCTGGACGGCACGGATGGCGGGTCGAGGTCCATTAAAAGGGATCGATCGGGTATCCTGTGCTCGCTTTCCATGCCGAGGCGACCGGCATCCTACCAGTTTGGCGATGTGTGCATAGTCAAGAATTGTCGGAGAGGCGTGCGGCCGGAGGCGACACCTCCGACTCGCTGTGGTCCACAACGCTTGCGGCGCGTAGTGCGCGGAGCCATTGCCGGTGATTGCGACGACTGGCTCCCGTCCTGGCCTCGGCGATAGGCCGACCGCCGTTCCCTGACCCGATCCGAGGATGGGGCCCGAGCTACATCGAAAGTAAACTGCTGCTGATGATGATCGACGACAGTTTCTTCACGTTCGGGAGCGCCGACCGGCTTCCTGCATCCGTCCCATGATGAGCGTGCGACAGGCGTTCGCTTTTCCTGAGTAGGCTTCCCAAATCGTGCTAAATCAATTGCGTTCGACTCCCGCCAACCGTATCGGCTTGACCCGGTTGGTTTCGGCTTTCCTGTTCATTGCATGCGCAGCCTGCTCAATGAACGATTCTCTTCCTCGCAACATGTCGTTGACCGCCTTCAACCCTCATCGCACAGCGTTTGAGTGCAAGCACGAGGTTGACGTGGCGCCCCCGCTCGATCCCGAGGCCGATCGATGGAACCAGCAGGCAATGGTGCAGACCAGCGCGCTGTTGTGGCCGAACCAACGCGATTACAAGGGCGCTGTCGATTTGTGGGCGAAGGCGGCCGAGCGCAAGCACTGGAAGGCAATGCTGAATCTGGCGAACGCCTACGCCCAGGGGGAGGGGGTGGATCGTGATTCCGAACATGCCCTGCAGATCACCGAACAGGCGATGAAACTGGGTATTCCGGCGGCCTACGATCTGATGGGTACGTATTACATGGACGGGATGGGCGTAAAACAGGATGCCAGCCGCGCCTATGCATTCTGGCAATTGGCCGCCGATAAGGGCAGTCCGAGTGCGATGGCGTATCTGGGTGGCAAGATGGACGCGCTCTACGACGACCCCAAGGCGGGGTTCTGGGGCAACCGCAAGATCGCACTCCAGATGCTTGAATGTGCGGTCGCGCAGGGCAACGGGCGTGCGGCGTATGTGTTGGGAACGACGATCGCGGGCGATCGAGCCGAGTTGGGCGAGAACAACGAACGTGCGCTCAAGACGTTGCATGCGGGCGTGAAATTCGGTAGCGCCGAGAGTGCGGGATATTTGTTCGGTGCGTTCGATGATGGCGATCCGGTAGCCGGTGGCGTGAAGGATCGCGCTCGCGCCGAGCGTTACAGCGTCCTTGCCGATCGCCTGGAACGCGACCCCGACCTGCGTCTGCCGAACCTTGACAAGATGGTGCCGCTGCCGCCCGCCAAACTGCCCAAATGGGACGGCAAAAAGGAGACGTTGATCGACGCGGCGAAGGCGGTGACGTCTGCGCCGGCGTCGCCGGCCAAGGCCGCCGTGCCTCCCGTGTCGCTGCGTACGGGGCGCGCGCACGTGCCCGATGGCTAACTGCTGCCGGAGAAGCCGCAGGTCACCGTGCCTCCGCAGGCGGAAACGACTGCCGCTCCTGACGGTGGTTACTGGCTGGCACAACTGAAATATCCGATCGCCGAACGTCGCTTCGCCTCCGGCGATCCGGTGTCGCGGCACGCGCGCGTGCCTGGTGGCGGGCATCTGGCAGGCCGATGTGGCGGACGATCATCCGTTGGCGGTCACGTTCAACCCGTAGTATCGCCAGGCCTACGTCATGCAGAGCGACACGTTCCCCGATCTGCGAGGCGGGCCGCTGACCAACGAACTAGGCAGGGACATCCGGAAGATCGGGGCGCAACTCGGCCTCGATCTGATCGATGGTCGGGAGGCCAGTCTCAAGTGAGGGGGGAACCTCACGCATAAGCTGATATTCAGCCACGCCCATCGGTTGAGTCACGCCGCGGAGCGCATATTCCGCGACAAGCCGATTCTTCTCCTTGCACAGAAGCAAGCCGATGGTTGGCTGGTCTTCCGGCGCCTTGACCTGCGCGTCGAGCGCGGAAAGGTAGAAGTTCAGTTGTCCCGCATACTCCGGCTTGAACGGCGGCGTTTTCAGTTCGACGACGACATAGCAGCGAAGCTTGAGATGGTAGAAAAGCAGATCGATGAAAAACTCGTCGCCGCCAACCTCCAGCCGGTACTGACGCCCGACGAATGCGAACCCGGCGCCCAGTTCGAGCAAAAAACGAGTGATGTGCTGCGTGAGCGCACGTTCGATATTGCGCTCTTGTGCGTTCTCGGTCAGGCCGAGGAAGTCGAGGATATAAGGATCCTTGAGCGCGTCGCGGGCGAGATCCGACTGCGGAGGCGGCAGCCGGTCGGCGAAATTCGTCACGGCGTTGCCGGCGCGCGCATGGGCGGCCGTCTCGATCTGCATGGTCAACACGCTGCGCGACCATCCGTGCTCGAGCGACTTTTCCGCGTACCAAAGCCGCTGCGGGGCGTCATCAAGCTTGTCGAGCAATGTCACAACGTGAGACCACGGTAATTGTGCAACGGGCTGTTGCACAAATTCCGGCCGCGGAAAAGCTTGTGCGAGGGCGCGCATGTACTTGAGGTTGCGCGGAGAAAACCCGCGCATGTCAGGAAACGCTGCCTTGAGATCACGCGCAAGTTGGTCGACGACGCCGGCCCCCCAGCCCTGTTTTTGCTGCCGATCGAGAATATCGCGACCGATCTGCCAGTACAGTGAGACCAACTCGCGATTTGCGCTGGCGACGGCCCGCTGCCGAGCGCGCTCGACGCGCTGCTTGAGCTCGGTGAACCAGTGACGATAATCCTCAGCCCATCCAAGTGTGCTGAGTTTCAGACATGCAGCGACAAAATGCGCTCATGCTATTGACGCTCGCGGCTCCTTCACGAGGTGCAGCCGAAGTCGCGGATGGTGGGCCGACGATCAGCCTCACCGAACCTTCTTGTGGCCGGTCTAAGGATGATCGGTTGTTCATCTGACCGAGGCGTTGTATGCCAACGTTCCCCTCCGCTTGATAACCGAATACGATTGAGGCAAATCAAGCAGATTTCGCATTGCTGCTAGACACGCCAATTGCTTCTCGTGAGCGTGCGAGAAAGCCACCCGCACCGCTCGCCACCCCCACTACCCCCAGCTTTTTGTTCGTCAACACCAACAAAAATCATCATTTCGCGCCTGCCTGCGCATCAGCAGAATGTCTCCATTCCAACTCACGCGACAACCCGAACGTCGCGCCGAGCCGCACTTCCGAAGGAGACAGCCGTGGCAGTCGAAACAACCTCAATCGATACGCTCGTCGTCGGCGCCGGTCAGGCCGGCGTGGCCATGAGCGAGCACCTGGGCAAGCTGGGCGTACCGCATCTCGTGCTGGAGCGCAGCCGCATCGCCGAACGCTGGCGCACCGGGCGCTGGGATTCGCTGGTCGCGAACGGCCCCGCATGGCATGACCGCTTCCCCGGCCTCGAATTCGACGGCCTCGATCCCGATGCGTTCGCAACGAAAGACCAGGTCGCCGACTACTTCGAAGCGTATGCGCGCAAGTTCAACGCGCCGATCCGCACCGGCGTCGAGGTGAAGCAGGTCGTGCGCAATGCCGGCAAGCCGGGTTTCATCGTCGAGACGTCCGACGGCACGATCGAGGCGAACCGCGTGGTCGTCGCGACCGGGCCGTTCCAGCGCCCGGTGATTCCGCCGATCGCCCCGGACGACGCCCGCCTCGTGCAGATTCATTCCGCCGACTATCGCAACCCGGCGCAGCTTCCGGAAGGGGCGGTGCTGGTGGTCGGCGCGGGGTCGTCGGGCGTGCAGATCGCCGACGAGCTGCAGCGCGCGGGCCGGCAGGTCTACCTGTCGGTCGGCCCGCACGATCGGCCGCCGCGTGCGTATCGCGGCCGCGATTTCTGCTGGTGGCTCGGCGTGCTCGGCGAATGGGACAAGGAAGTCGCGACGCCCGGCCGTGAGCACGTGACGATCGCGGTGAGCGGCGCGCGCGGCGGCCACACGGTGGATTTCCGCAAGCTCGCGAACCAGGGCGTGACGCTCGTCGGGCTGACGAAGTCGTTCGACGGCGGCGTGGCCGTGTTCGAACGCGATCTGGCGATCAATCTCGCACGCGGCGACGAGAACTACCTGTCGCTGCTCGACGCGGCCGACGCCTATGCGGCGCGCAACGGCCTCGACCTGCCGGAAGAGCCGGAAGCCCGCCGCATCCTGCCGAACCCCGACTGCGTTGCGCATCCGATCCTCGCGCTCGACCTTGCCGGCGCGGGTGTCACGTCGATCATCTGGGCGACCGGCTATGCGGTCGACTACGGCTGGCTGAAGGTCGACGCGTTCGCCGACAACGGCAAGCCGCAGCACCAGCGCGGCGTGTCGAAGGAGCCGGGCATCTATTTCCTCGGGCTGCCGTGGCTGTCGCGGCGCGGCTCCAGCTTCATCTGGGGCGTGTGGCACGACGCGCGGCACATCGCCGACCACATCGCGATCCAGCGCACCTACCTCGAGTACCACGACGCATCGCAGCGCCGCTCGACCGCGCACGCGGAACAGGACGGCGCCGCGCCGCATGCCGACGCGCAGCCGCACGCCGATACGCAGCCGCTCGCCGATACGGTGAACTGACCGAACCCCCGCCGCCTGACGCACCGCGTCTGCTTCCGGTGCGGCGGCGTGACCCCTGACGACTGAAGGATTCCGATGAGCCAACCCACCCACACCCGTATCCGCATGTTCAACACGAAGGATACCTACCCGAACCAGACGCTCGACAACGACCTGTGCCAGGCCGTGCGAGCCGGCAACACCGTCTACGTGCGCGGCCAGGTCGGCACCGATTTCGACGGCACGCTGATCGGTCTCGGCGATCCGCGCGTGCAGGCCGAGCAGGCGATGAAGAACGTCAAGCAACTGCTGGAGGAAGCCGGCAGCGACCTCACGCACATCGTGAAGACGACGACTTACCTGATCGACCCGCGCTATCGCGAGCCGGTGTACCAGGAAGTCGGCAAGTGGCTGAAGGGCGTGTATCCGATCTCGACGGGGCTCGTCGTGTCGGCGCTCGGCCAGCCGCAGTGGCTGATGGAAATCGACGTGATCGCCGTGATCCCGGACAACTGGCAACCGAACCGCGCGTAGGAGGCGACATGACTTTCTCCATCGTCGGGCGTTGCCCGGAGACGGGCCAGCTCGGCATCGCGATCAGCTCGTCGAGCATCGCGGTGGGCGCGCGCTGCCCGTGGGTGCGCGCGGGCGTCGGCGCCGTCGCGACGCAGAACATCACGCTGCCGGCGCTTGGGCCCCAGATCCTCGACCTGATCGAGCACGAGCAGCTCGCGCCCGCCGCGGCGCTCGATCGCGCGCTCAGCGCGAACGGCTGGAGCCAGTACCGGCAGGTCACGGTGATCGACGGGCAGGGGCAGACGGCGTGCTTCACCGGCAAGGAAGCGCTCGGCACGCATCACGCGGTGCAGGGCGAGCAATGCGTGGCGGCGGGCAACCTGCTGGCCGCGCCGGCCGTGATCGACGCGATGGCGCGTGCCTTCGAACAGGCGCCCGGCCTGCTCGCCGATCGCCTGCTGGCCGCGATGCACGCGGCGATGGCGGCCGGCGGCGAGGCGGGGCCGGTGCATTCGGCCGCGCTGAAGGTGGCCGGTGACGTGACCTGGCCGATCGTCGACCTGCGTGTCGACTGGGCCGACACCGATCCGATCGGGCAGCTCGATGCGCTGTGGCAGGCGTATCGGCCGCAGATGCAGGACTACCAGACGCGCGCGCTGAACCCCACCGCCGCGCCGAGCTACGGAGTGCCGGGCGATGAATGACACGTCGAGCCGCGCATTGCTGGAACGGCTGATCGGTTTCGCGACGGTCAGCCGCGAGTCGAACCTCGAGATGGTCGCGTTCATCCACGACTATCTCGCGGGCTTCGGCGTCGAGAGCGAATTGTTCTACAACGCGGAACGGACGAAGGCGAGCCTGTACGCGACGATCGGGCCGCGCGATCGCGGCGGCATCGCGCTGTCGGGCCATACCGACGTGGTGCCGGTCGACGGGCAGGCGTGGACGGTCGAGCCGTTCCGGCTGACCGAGCGCGACGGCCGCCTGTACGGCCGCGGCACGGCCGACATGAAGGGCTTCATCGCTTCGGTGCTCGCGGCCGTGCCGGCGTTCGTCGCCCGGCCGCTGGGCATGCCCGTGCATCTCGCGTTCTCGTACGACGAGGAAGTCGGCTGCCTCGGCGTGCGGCCGATGCTCGATGCACTGGCCGCACGCGCGCACCGGCCGCGCCTGTGCCTGATCGGCGAGCCGACCGAGCTGAAGCCGGTGCTCGGTCACAAGGGCAAGCTCGCGATGCGCTGCCACGTGAAAGGTGCCGCGTGCCACTCGGCGTACGCGCCGTCGGGCGTCAACGCGATCGACTATGCGGCGAAGCTGATCGGCCGGCTCGGCGAGATCGGCGCAGCGCTCGCGCGGCCGGAACGGCACGACGAACGATTCGATCCGCCGTTCTCGACCGTGCAGACGGGGCTGATCAAGGGCGGCCGCGCGCTGAACATCGTGCCGGCCGAATGCGAGTTCGATTTCGAGGTGCGGGCGCTGCCGGATTTCGATGCGCACGACGTGCCGAGGAAGCTGCAGGACTATGCGGAATCCGAACTGTTGCCGAGAATGCGTGCGGTGCAGCCCGATACCGACATTCAACTGCAGCCGCTGGGCGCGTATCCGGGCCTTGCGACCGCGCCGGACAGCGAGGCCGCGCGTCTGCTCGCGATGCTGAGCGGCTCCGATGCGTTCGGCACGGTGGCGTTCGGCACCGAGGGCGGGCTATTCGGGCAAGCCGGCATTCCGACCGTGGTGTGCGGGCCCGGCAGCATGGACCAGGGGCACAAGCCCGACGAGTTCGTCACGCTCGACCAGCTCCACGGCTGCGACGCGATGCTGGCGCGGCTGGCCGCCCATCTTTCCGCAGCCGCCTGACGCGGCACGCCTGACCGACGCGCACGCACCGCCTCCCGCGGCGCGGGCGCTTTCGTGTTCCTTCCGGTTCCTTCAGGTTCCTTATCGCACCGTTTCCGCGACGATCTGCGCGAGCCGCTCGCGGCAAAAATCGACGAACGACTGCGCCTGCTTCGTGAGTTGCCCGCGCTTCAGCCGTGCACTCACGAGCCCCGACGGGCTCACCGTCTCGCTGAGGCCGATCGTCACGACGCGCTGGCCGTCGTACGTGTATTCGGAATGCGGGCGCGTGACGAGCAGCGAGAAGCCGAACCCCTGGCCGACCATCCCGCGCACCATCTCGATCGACGGCGATCCGAACACGATGTTCGGCGTGAGCCCGAGTTCGTGAAAGAGGCTGACGAAATACGTGCGGCTCGGCTGCACGTCGAGCAGGATCATCGGCTCGACACAGAGGTCGCGCAACGACACGTGCGTCTGGCCCGCGAACCGGTGATTTTCCGGCAGCAGCACGTACGGCTGCTGCGGCGGCATCAGCGGCTCGGTCTCGATCGTGCCGTCGAGATCGTGGTCGTACATCAGCGCGAGATCGAACGTGCCGGACGTCAGGCCCTGCACGAGTTCCTGCTGGTCGCCGTCGCGCAGCCGGATGTTCACGCCCGGGTAGCGCTCGCGAAAGCCCGCGATCAGTTGCGGCAGATAGAGCGGCGCGACCGTCTCGAAGCAGCCGATGTCGATCTGCCCGGTGACCACGTCGTTGTCGGCGAGCGCGTTCTGTTCGAATTCGTGCGCGATGCGCAGCAGCTCCTGCGCCTTCCGGTAGAAGCGCGTGCCGCTCGGCGTCAGCGACACGCCCTGCGCGTGATGGCGGATGAACAGCTTCACGCCGAAGCTTTCCTCCAGACCCTTGATCGCGCTGGAGATCGACGGCTGCGCGATGAACAGCTGGCGCGACGCCTCGGCGACGCTGCCGGATTCCACCGTCGTCACGAAGTATTTCAGTTGCCGCAAAGTGTAGTGAGCCACAAGCACCTCTGATGCACGGCCCCGGCGTGCCGCCGCGGGCGCAATCTGTCCATGGTTTGCGTAGCACCTTACCTGAAAGCCCCCCGGCGCCGAAATGTCCGCTGCAGAGCTTTTTCGTATGTCCCGGAAATATTTTTAGTATTTTCCGGTCGCGCGGGTCGTGGCGCACCATCGTCTCCAACCTGGATCAAGAAGCAAACGAAGCGGCCGCGCACGCACCGGCGGGACATGGCATCCGCCCCCGCCCCCGCATGCGCATCGTCCGCTTCGCTCGACCCGCCGCGCGTGCACGCGGCGCGTCGTCGCTCGCGTATCCGGACCCGATTGCCGGCGCGCCCCCCAACGCGCGCCGGCTGACACGGCAAGCGCGCATCGCCGCGCAGGACAGGAGACATCACCATGACGAACGTGGACCGCAACGCGTCCCCGATGATAGAGAAGCACACGATCGGCTACGTGCCGCCCGCGGAGCGCCACGGCAAGGTGCGCGACCTGTTCACGCTCTGGTTCGGCGGCAACATCGCGCCGCTGCCGATCGTGACCGGCGCGCTCGGCGTGCAGCTCTTCCACCTGAACCTGATGTGGGGCATCGTCGCGATCGTCGTCGGCCAGGCGGTCGGCGGCGTGCTGATGGCGCTGCATTCGGCGCAGGGGCCGCAGATGGGCATCCCGCAGATGATCCAGAGCCGCGCGCAGTTCGGCTCGTGGGGCGCGCTGCTCGTGACCGTGATCGCGGCCGTGATGTACGTCGGCTTCTTCGCGTCGAACATCGTGCTGGCCGGCAAGTCGGTGCACGGCATCGCGTCGTCGGTGCCGGTGCCCGTCGGCATCGTGATCGGCGCGGTGGGCTCGGGGCTGATCGGGATCGTCGGCTACCGGTTCATCCACATCCTGAACCGGATCGGCACGTGGGTGCTCGGCATCGGCATCCTGGTCGGCTTCTGGATGATCCTCACGCACGTGACGACCGACGATTTCCTGACGCGCGGCGGCTTCAACTTCGCCGGCTGGCTCGCGACGGTGTCGCTGTCGGCGTTGTGGCAGATCGCGTTCGCGCCGTACGTGTCGGACTATTCGCGCTATCTGCCGGAAAATGTCGGCGTGGCGTCGACGTTCTGGGCGACCTATCTCGGCTGCACGATCGGCTCGACGCTCGCGTTCATCTTCGGCGCGGTCGCGGTGCTCGCGGTGCCGGCCGGCGCGGACGCGATGGATGCGGTCAAGCAGGCCACGGGCCCGCTCGGCCCGCTGATGCTCGTGCTGTTCCTGCTCAGCGTGATCAGCCACAACGCGCTGAACCTGTACGGCGCGGTGCTCGCGGTGATCACGTCGGTGCAGACGTTCGCATACAAGTGGATTCCGACCGCGAAGGCACGCGCGGTGGTGTCGGTCGTGATTTTCGTCGCGTGCTGCTACGCGGCGATCGGTGCGTCGACGAACTTCGTCGGCAACCTCGTCGATCTCGTGCTCGCGCTGCTCGTCGTGCTGGTGCCGTGGACGGCGATCAACCTGATCGACTTCTACGTGATCCACAAGGGCAAGTACGACATCAAGTCGATCTTCATGGTCGATGGCGGGATCTACGGCCGCTTCAACCCGCAGGCGCTGCTCGCGTATGCGATCGGCATCCTCGTGCAGATTCCGTTCATGAACACGCCGATGTATGCGGGCCCGATTCCCGCGCATCTCGGTGGCGCGGACCTGTCGTGGCTGGTGGGGCTCGTGCTGACGTCGCCGCTGTACTACTGGCTCGCGACGCGCGACAGCGCGTACCGGCGCCGGCAGACGGGCGCGACGATGCCGCCGACGGCGGCGCGGTAACGACGGGGAAGGAAGGGGGCCATCGCATCCGTTCAGACACGGTGGCCCGTTAGTACGTCAGACCACCGCCGAGCGCGCGACGCGCACCGGCACCGACTTGTACGACGGCGTGCCGCTTTCCTTGTCGATGTAGTCGAGCGGCACGAGCACGTTCGCTTCCGGGTAGTACGCGCCGACCGACCCCGGCGCGATGTCGTACTCGATCGCGGTGATCTTCTCGAGGCGCAGCGCGCGACCCGATGCGGTGACCGTCTCGATGTCGACGAGGTCGCCGTGTTCGAGCCCGTACTTCGCGAGATCGGCAGGGTTCATGAACAGCACGTCGCGCCGGCCGAACACGCCGCGATAGCGGTCGTCGAGCCCGTAGATCGTCGTGTTGTACTGGTCGTGGCTGCGCAGCGTGATCAGCCGCAGCACCTGCTCGGCGCCGAGCACGTCGGCGTCCTCCTTTACGCCCTTGTAGACCGAGAACATCGCCTTGCCGGTCGGCGTCGGCCACACGCGCTCGGTGGGCGGCAGCGGCAGGCGGAAGCCGCCCGGCGTGCGGATGCGCTCGTTGAACGCCTCGAAGCCGGATACCGTTTTGTCGATCAGGTCGCGGATGCGGTCGTAGTCGGCGATCAGGTCGAGCCACGCGACCTTGCTGGCCGGCAGCGTCGCATGCGCGATGCCCGCGACGATCGCCGGCTCCGAGCGCAGCTGGTCGGACGCAGGCTTGAGCTTGCCGGCCGACGCGTGAACCATCGACATCGAATCCTCGACGGTGATCGACTGCCGGCCGGTGGCCTGCATGTCGAGCTCGGTGCGGCCGAGCACCGGCAGGACGAACGTTTCCTTCGCGACCAGCAGGTGCGAGCGGTTCAGCTTGGTGCCGAGATGCACGCTCAGGTCGAGCTTCGCCATCGCCGGGAACGACTGTTCCGGATCGGGCAGCGCGACCGCGAAGTTGCCGCCGAGGCACAGCAGCGCCTTCGCGGTGCCGTCGATCATTGCCTGCATCGCCTGCACGGCGTCATGCCCGTGATGCGCGGGCGGCGTGAAGCCGCACACGTCCTCGATCTTCTTCAGGAACTCGGCCGACGGCTTCTCGGTGATGCCGACCGTGCGGTTGCCCTGCACGTTCGAGTGGCCGCGCAGCGGGCACACGCCGGCGCCGGGCTTGCCGATGTTGCCGCGCATCAGCAGCAGGTCGGCGATCAGGCGGACGGTTGCGGTGCCCTTGTTGTGCTGCGTGACGCCCATCCCGTACGTGACGATCGTCGCGTTCGACTTCGCGTACGCGAGCGCGACCTGTTCGAGCTGCGCCTGGCTGAGCCCGCTCGCGCGCTCGATGTCGTCCCACGACGTGGCTTCGAGGTCGGCCGAGAACGCGTCGAAGCCGTTGGTGTGCTGCGCGATGAAGTCGCGGTCGAGCACGTTGCCGCGCTCGGCTTCGAGCTGCAGCAGCGCCTTCATGATGCCCTTCAGCGCGGCCGCGTCGCCGCCGGCGTCGACCTGGTAGTACGTCGATGCGATGCGGGTCGAGCCGAACGACGCCATCTCGATCATGTCCTGCGGATCGGCGAAGCGTTCGAGCGCGCGCTCGCGCAGCGGGTTGAACACGATGATCGGCACGTTGCGGCGCGCGCACTCGTGCAGCGTGCCCATCATCCGCGGGTGGTTCGTGCCGGGGTTGTGGCCGATCGAGATGATCAGCTCGCAGTGGTCGAAATCCTCCAGCGATACGGTGCCCTTGCCGATGCCGATCGACTGCGGCAGGCCGACGCTGGTCGGCTCGTGGCACATGTTCGAGCAGTCGGGGAAGTTGTTGGTGCCGAGTTCGCGCGCGAACAGCTGGTACAGGTACGCGGCTTCGTTCGACGCGCGGCCGGACGTATAGAACTCGACCTGGTCGGGCGGCAGCGCGCGCAGCACTTCGCCGATGCGCGCGAACGCGTCGTCCCATTCGATCGCGCGGAACGTGTCGGTCGCGCGATCGTAGACGAGCGGATGCGTGAGCCGGCCCATGTTCTCCAGTTCGTAGTCCGACATGCGCAGCAGCGACGACACGGTGTTCGCCGCGAAGAACTCGGGCGTCACGCGCTTGGTCGTCGCTTCCCACGTGACGGCCTTCGCGCCGTTCTCGCAGAACTGGAACGTCGACTTGTGTTCCTTGTCGGGCCAGGCGCAGCCGGGGCAGTCGAAGCCGTCGGGCTGGTTGGTCCGCATCAGCACGATCGGCGCCTCGATGGTTTCCATTTGCGTGCGCACCGCATCGGCTGTCGCGCGAAGCGCGCCCCAACCACCGGCGGGCCCGTCGTACTTCCTGATGCCTGGCACTTCGCGTCGATTTGTCATGTTGAATCTCCATCAGCCTTACCCGGTGCGGGCGGCTCGGTTTGCGCCGTGTCGCGGCGTGGGGCGGCTCCGTCCGGTGGACGGAGCCGGTCATGCATGCCCCGGGCGTGCGGGGCATGCTGTTTTTCAGTGCGCGTCCTTCTTCGCGCCCGACGACTTCTTGCCGGACGCTTTCGCGGCAGGCGCGGGCGGCGGGGCGTCGGCGGGCGTGTCACCCGTCTTCACATCGTCGCTGGCCTTGGCCGCCTTGCCGTTCGGTTTCGCCTTGCCGTCGGCGTCCTTCTTCGCGTCCCTGGTCTCCTTCGCTTCAGGCGCGGCGAGCTTGGTGAACTTCACTTCGTCGCTGGCCTTGTCGTAGTCGACCTCGCACCGGTCGCCCGACTTCAGCCGGTCGGCGAGGATCTCCTTCGCGAGCCGGGTCTCGATGGTCTGGCGGATCTGGCGCTTCAGCTCGCGTGCGCCGAACTCCGGCTGGTAGCCGGCTTCGGTCAGGTGCTCGACGAGCGAATCGCCCATCACGAGCGTGATGTCCTGCGCGGCGGCGGTGCGCACCACGCGGTCGAGCTGGATCTGCACGATCGCGCGGATGTTCTCCTTCGACAGCGCGTGGAAGACGATCACCTCGTCGATCCGGTTCAGGAACTCGGGGCGGAAATGGCCCTTCAGCACCTGCATCAGTTCCTCGCGGATCGCCTTGTCGGTCTTGCGCGCGGCTTCCGGCTGCGTGAGGTTGTCCATGATGATCGCGGCGCCGAGGTTGCTCGTCGCGATGATGATCGTGTTGCTGAAGTCGACCACGCGGCCCTTGCCGTCGGTCAGGCGGCCGTCGTCGAACACCTGCAGCAGCACGTTGTAGACGTCCGGATGCGCCTTCTCGATCTCGTCGAGCAGGATCACGCTGTATGGGCGGCGCCGCACGCGCTCGGTGAGCTGGCCGCCTTCGTCGTAGCCGACGTAGCCGGGCGGCGCGCCGATCAGCCGCGCGACCGCGTGCCGCTCCATGTACTCGGACATGTCGATGCGGATGATCGCCTGCTCGTCGCCGAACACGGTCTCGGCCAGCGCCTTCGCGAGCTCGGTCTTGCCGACGCCCGTCGGCCCGAGGAACAGGAACGTCGCGATCGGACGGTGCGTCTGGCCGAGCCCCGCGCGCGACAGCCGCACGGCATCGCTGACGGCCACCACCGCGTCGCTCTGGCCGACCACGCGCTCGCGCAGCTGCTCTTCCATCTTCAGCAGCTTCTGGCGTTCTTCCTGCGTGAGTTCGGAAACCGGGATGCCGGTGAGCCGCGACACGACCTCGGCCACCGATTCGACGGTGACCTCGAGCGTTTCGGAGCCCGTCTTGCGCTGCCACGCCTCCATCTTCTCGTCGACGGATTTCTGCTTCGCGTTGATCTGCTCCTCGAACTGCTTCGCTTCGTCGAAGCGCTTGCGCGACGTGGCGTAGTCCTGCTCGCGCTTCAGTTGCGCGATCTGCGCTTCGCCTTCCTGGATGTCGACCGGGCGCGAGGTCGCGCCGATCCGCACGCGCGCGGCGGCCTGGTCGATCAGGTCGATCGCCTTGTCGGGCAGGAAGCGCGACGTGATGTAGCGATCGGCGAATTCCGCGGCCGCGACGAACGCGTCGTCGGCGAACGTCACCTGGTGGTGCGCCTCGAGGCTGTCGCGCAACCCGCGCAGGATCACGATCGTCTGCTCGACGCTCGGCTCCGGCACGAACACCGGCTGGAAGCGCCGTTCGAGCGCGGCATCCTTCTCGATGTACTTCTGGTATTCGTTGAGCGTCGTCGCGCCGATCAGGCTCAGCTCGCCGCGTGCGAGCGCGGGTTTCAGCACGTTCGCGATGTCGAGGCCGCCTTCGCCGCCGCCCTGGCCGGCACCGACGATCGTGTGCAGCTCGTCGATGAACAGGATCAGTTCGTCCTGCTTCGCAGTGACTTCGTCGATCAGCTGCTTCGCGCGCTCCTCGAACTCGCCGCGATACTTCGCGCCGGCCACCATCGAGTTGATGTTGACTTCGACGAGCCGCTTGTCGCGCAGCACCTCGGGCACGTCGCCGTTGACGATCCGCTGCGCGAGCCCTTCGACGATCGCCGTCTTGCCGACGCCCGGCTCGCCGATCAGCACCGGGTTGTTCTTCTTGCGACGTGCGAGCACCTCGATCGTGCTCTCGATTTCCTGCGCACGGCCGAGCACCGGGTCGAGCTTGCCCTGGCGCGCGATCGCGGTGAGGTCGCGGCCGAACTTGTCGAGGTTCGGCGTGCCGGTCGGCGCATCGACGCGGCCGTCCTCGGCGCCTTTGCCGACCACCTTCACGACCTTCTGGCGCAGCGCCTCGGGCGTCACGCCGTATTTCTTCAGCAGCGTGCCGGCGACGCTGTCCGGCACCGACGCGAGCCCGATCAGCAGGTGCTCGGGGCCGATGTACGAGTGGCCGAGATCGCGCGACGCCTGGAATGCGTACTGCACGGCCTTCTTCACGCGCGGCGAGATCGACAGCTTGTCGAGCGGCGCATCGGGATCGGCCGTGCCGGTGTGCGCATGCGCGTCGATGTACGACTTGATGTCCTCCGGCGACAGCTTCAGTTCCTTCAGCAGCGCGGCGCACACGTCGGTGTCCGCGAGCGCGTACAGCAGGTGTTCGGAATCGAGCTCGCTGCGGCGCAGCTCGTGCGCCTTCTCGGCCGCGCGTTGCAGCAGCTCCAGCGTCTGCTCGCTGAACGCGTCGGTCGGGTCGACCGATTCGCGCGGAATCTCGGCGGCGAGCGGCGATTCGTCGTCGAGCCCGCCGAACAGCGACGACGAGCCGCCACCGCCGAGCAGCGAATCGAACGGGTTCAGCATGCTCTGATGCCGCATCAGCTGACGGAAGTGGTAATCGCAGATCGAGATCGTCTTGCGCTCGCCGTCCTGCATCACGGTTGCGCGCGCGACGGCGGGCCGCGCGTGGCAGATATCGCAAAGTGCGGGCATGGTGGTCTGGCTCCTGTCGGTGAAAGTGGGTCGAAGGGTGAAGTCCCGATGCGGTGCGGCGCTTGGGCGCTTCCGACCGCGAACGCACGACACGCGGCACGGCGGCGCGCGGGCGGCACCGGTGCGGTCACGCAGCGCGCGTCGGCGTCGTGCACGGTCGCGGTCAGGGCGGCAAGCGTGCGTGCCGGGAGGAGCCCACGGCATCGCTTCGACTGCGTTCAAAATAGCGAATCGGCGGAGGCTATCCAAGGCACAGTTCTGCACCGGCCCGGCCGTGAATTGCACCCTCGCATGCGCGCGCGCACGGGCGGCAAGGAGTACAGACGGGCGGGCGCACGGCGCCACGGGCGTGCGCGGCGTGCGCGGCGTGTGATGACAGGAAGCGGAAGCGGGCGGCGCGCGAACGGATCGCGGTGCGACATCGGCGCGCAGGGCGCCGGTTATCGGGGGATCAAAGGCAGCACGGATGGGGCGGCGCGACGGAAGCGCGGCAGGGGGCGCGGCACGGGGCGCGTGCCGCGAGCGGCCAAGCGCCACCACGCACGCACCGCAGACGATGCGTGTGGGGCGGCCGCTGGCGAGGGCGGGTTGCACGGTCCGGGCCGGACACGTCGCAACCGTGGCGTGCCGCGGTCAGTCCGGGAGGGGCATCGCCAGCCGCTGCCGGGCGATCCGCTTCACGTCCTTCGACAGTGCCGCATCCGGCAGGCCATTGGCCCAGACGGAGAACGAATCCTCGATCAGGTTGCGCGTGTCGGGCGGCAACTCCGCCAGGACCAGCGACAAGACGGTGAACAGCACGGCGGTGTCGCCGGCCTGGCTGCTCGCGTTCGCGTCGACCGCCTGCTTCAGGTGGTCGACCGACGCCTGCAGCGCCTGCAATGCCTCATTCGACTCGCTCATCACACACTCCATGCAAGATGGGTTTGATCGGCGACGAACATGCGGCCGGCGGGGCGGCCGCTCGCGCGCGACACCCGGCGGGCATCGCGCGCGGGCAACCGCGGTCAGGCCGCCGTGCCGGCCTGCGGCGCCACGGCCACCGATGCTTCGCTCGTGAGCATCAGGAACGTGAACGTTTCGCGCAGGTACAGGCGGACGACCTTGTCGGTATGGCTCGTGTAGCCGATCGATACGTCTTCCCCGAGGTGCAGCTCGTAATCGCCGCCGCGCGTGGACAGCACGCAGCCGCCGCTGATCGCCGGCGCCCAGATGATCTCGCCGCTGACGATTCGCTTGATATGGCCGAGGACCGGATAGCCCTGGTCGCGCGCTTCGCTGAGCGCCGTGTACGCATCCGAGCCGAGCACGACCGAGTACGGGCCGTCGACGCCGGCAAGCCGCAATGCCTCGAGCGCGTCGCTGATCGCGTCGGGGTAGGCGGCGACGTCCGCCGGCAGCGTGAGCTTGCGGTTCGACGTGCCTTCGCGGATGCCGAGAATGCCGGCGGCCGGGTAGCCGTCGAAAATCGCGCCGTCTTCGGCGAACGCGAGCCGCTGCGCGGCGTCCTTCGCCGGTTGCCAGTCGGCGTCGCGCGCGCCGCGCTCGACGCTGTCGATCGCATCGCGGCTCAACTCGAACGGCACCGTCAGCTCGACGATCGTGCGGACTTCGCGCAGCCGCGCATTCACCAGCTCGCGCGGGGCGGCGACGTCGACGAGGTGCCCGGTGCCGACGGCCGACAGCTCGGGGCCTTCGGGGCCGTCGACATCGACGACGCGGCGGCCGGCCACCGATCGTTTGAACGTGCGTGCCACTTCCTCCTCGATTTGCTCCCAGGCGGAGGACGAGATCGGGGCGAGTTCGCGGTGCAGGTTATTCATGGGTTTGGGTTGCCTCACGTCAGCGAAAACACTTCATGGTGGCCGATCGGCTGACGGACTGCGTCTGGGCCCGGCAGGCCGATCGAGGACGAAATGCATATTAGCAGGCTCTATTGACACCGCTGCAGCACAAATCGAAACGACACGCTGCGGTGGCGCAACTGTTCTGCAATTCACGTGCGGGGAGAGGGTGTGCGCTTGTGCTGCACGCCGCGACGGATGGCGATACCCGGGGGCGCGCCGGCGCCCGCGTCGCTCGGGCCGGGCTCGACGGCGTGCCGAACCCTTGGCGGCCGACGGCCGATCGCGTGTCGTGCATTCTTACGAACATTCATCCGGCAGGGGTTCCGGACGCCGGGGCTCGGCCGCGTTCAGTTGCCGGGGCCGAGCCCGGATGAATCATAGGCGCAGTCTATTGAAGCTTCGCAACGAGTGAAGGGCGTGCATGGCGCCACCATGCGTCTCGTCCGGCGCGGGGTAGGCGCGCCGGACTGCCCTTGGTGATGATGTGCGTTACGACGGCACGCCTTTCAGCGAGCCGATCGTCAGCGAGCCGTCGCGATGCGGCGCGGAGGATGCCGGTTCCGGTTCCGGCTCCACGGCGTCGGCGGCCGGCGCCGCGCGATCGGCGAGCGCTTCGAGCAGGTCGGCGGACGGCACGAAGAACAGCGAGCCGGTGACCGCGCGGCTGTAGTCGAGCAGGCGGTCGTAGTTGCCGGGCGGGCGGCCGACGAACATGTTCTCGAGCATCTGCTCGATCGGCGCCGGCGAACGGGCATAGCCGATGAAGTAGGTGCCGAATTCGCCCGCACCCGGGCGCCCGAACGGCATGTTGTCGCGCAGGATCTTCACTTCCTGGCCGCCCTCGTCGAGCGTGGTCAGCGAGCTGTGCGAGCACGACGGCTTCACGTCCGGCGCGAGCTCGATGTCGGCGAGCTTGGTGCGGCCGATGATGCGCTCCTGCGTCTCGACCGCGAGCGCGTTCCAGCCGGCCATGTCGTGCAGGTACTTCTGCACGATCACGTAGCTGCCGCCGGCGAATTCCGCGTCCTCGTCGCCGATCACCGTGAAGTCGACCGCCGCGCGGCCTTCCGGGTTCTCGGTGCCGTCGACGAAGCCGATCATCGCGCGCTGGTCGAAATTGCGGAAGCCGTGCACCTCGTCGACGACCGTGACGGCATCGCCGAGCGCGCCGAGCAGCTGCGTCGCGAGTTCGAAGCACAGGTCCATCGCTTCCGCGCGAATGTGCAGCAGGATGTCGCCCGGCGTCGCGACCGCGACGCGCTGGCCCGCGCCGAATTCACGGAACGGATGCAGCGCGGCGGGGCGCGGGTTGCCGAACAACGCATCCCACGCGTCGGCGCCGAAGCCGCACACGCAGGTGAGGTTGCCGCCCGGCACGCGCTTGCCGACCGAGCGCACGAGCGCGGCGATGTCGCCGCACCATGAGCGGATCGTGTCGGCGTGATCGGCGCCGGGATTGATCGTCGCCACGAGGAAGATCGCGCTGCGCGTGATCGTGCTGTGAACGTTTTGGGGGAGCGGGGGAGGTGTCTGCATCGTGGGCTGCCGGTCAGTCATGTCGGGACGGAAGTGCCGTGGCGCGCGAGGGCGAACGGTTGAACTGTGTCATGCGACTGTTCTCTTTGTGTCACGCGGATGAAGGACGCAGTGCGGGCATCCCGCAACGGGCCGCAGCGGTGGCGGCCGCACGGGGCGCGCGACCTGCCTGCCCCGCGTGACGTCGTCGAGCAAGCAATCTAGCAGCTTCGACCGGTCTTTGGAACACGAATCGCCAAACTGTCATGCGAATCCGTCAAACAGGGCCGGATTTTGGCCGGCGCCCGCTCAGCTGTACTCCTGGCCCATGCGGCGCTGTGCTCTTGAGCGTGCGTGCGGCGTGCAGTAGATTAGGTCCCGCTGCGCCGCCACGAGGAGCGTCATCATGAACCTGCTGGAAGCGATGCGTGTGTATGTCGCGGTGGTCGAGCATGGCGGCCTGTCCGGTGCGGCGTCCGAGCTGCAACTCGACGAAGCGCAGGTGAGCGAACGGATCGACGGCCTCGAACGGTATCTCGGCTGCCGCCTGCTGCTGTGCCGCGACCACGACGACGTCGCCTGCACCGATGCGGGTGACGCGTTCCACGTGTGCTGCCGCCGGACGCTGTCCGCGGTCGAGCAGGCGACCGGCGCGGCCGGCCCGCGTGTGCAGGACAGGCCGGATCGGCCCGACGCGCACGATGCCGTGCATGCCGCCGCGCGCGACGCGACGTTCCCGCCGCCGCCCGGCGCCGCTCATGCCTCAACCCAGCGACTGTCACCTTGAATACGACCTCCATTCCCTGCTCGCCCGCCGAGCGCATCCGCCGCCGCTTCGGCCATTTCCTTCACGCGGCCGAACTGGCCGGACTGATCGTGATCGGGCTCGCGACCGCGTTCGCGATGGCGCAGGAAGCGTGGAAGGTCGTGCTCGCGGGCGAGGTGTCGCTGACCGACCTGCTGCTGATGTTCCTGTATCTCGAAGTGCTCGCGATGGACGTGCGCTACCTGCGGCTCGGCCGCTTGCCCGTGCGGTTTCCGCTGTTCATTGCGATGACGTCGCTCGCGCGCGACCTGATACTGCGCGGCGCAACCGACAGCCCCGAGCGGATGCTGATGACGACGGTCGGGATCGTGCTGCTCGCCGTCGGCGTGCTGATCCTGAGTTTCGGCCAGCACCGCTTCCCGGCCGACGTCGCCGATGTCGAGGACGATGCGCAGGCGCGCCGGTAACGCGCGGCCGGCCGCATGCATTTTCGCTGTCCCTGCAAGGAGGGAGCCGGATGAGCACACATTCCGTTGAATCGAAGCGGGCGATCGAGCTGCAGCACGCGGCGTCGGACGCCTACCGGCTGGCGCGCGACACGCGCGACGCCGATCCGGCGCTCGCCCGCGCGCCCACCGTCACCGGGTTGCAGCGAGAAGCTGCGTACGCCTATGCCGACGCGGCACGTGCACGCGAGGCGGCCATCGGCATCTGAATCGAACCTTGGCGTGCCGCATCGGTTGCGGCGCTGCCACTGACCCTCCCACCGAGCGAGGTATCGCATGACCAAGCAACTGATCGTCGCCGTGTTCGGCACCGTCGACACGGCCCGCCAGGCCGCGAACGATTTCGAGGCGCTGTCGGAGAAGGACGAAGGATTCCACATCGAGAACGGCGGCGTCGTCGAGAAGGACGCGACCGGCAAGCTCGCGGTCCTCCACGCGGAATCGCGGCCGTTCAAGGGCGGCTTGCTCGGCCTGCTCGCCGGGCCGCTCGGCGTGGTCACCGGCATGGCGGCCGGTGCGGGCGCCGGCATTCTCGCGGAAGCGGCCGGCAACGCGCTGCTCGACGGCACGTTCGTCGAGACGGTGGCGGCGCGGCTCGTGCCCGGCAGCGTCGCGATCATCCTGGAAGCGAAGGAGGACACGCCGTTCTCGGTCGACAACGTCGTGACCGGATTCGGCGGCAAGGTGTTTCGCCAGTCGCTCGACTGAGCGTGTCGTCGTCGAACCGTAAAGGGAGAACCGCATGCACATCGAACAATCGTACCGGCGCTTCGACATCACGGCGACGCTGTCGCCGCTGCCCGGCCACGGCAACCGCGCGATCGCGAGCGTCGAGGTGACGACCGACGATCCGGCCCGCCTCGCCGATCTCGGCACCGGGCAATTCCTGCAGATCCGCAAGTGGGTCGAGTCGAACGACATCGCGTTGCTGACGGTGGTGTTCGACGAGTGCAAGGTCGCGATCGATCACTACGCGGACAACGTCGACGACGCTTGAGCGCACGCGGGGCCGGCGCATCAGCCGGCTTCACGTGACTGGCCGCCCGACGGCCGCCGGCAAACCGCGACGACGCACGCCGGCACCGCGCCCGGCGAATGCTTGCCACGCGATCGCGCGGGGCCGTTTGCGGTCGCGTTCGAATCTGTTCACCACGCCGGCCGGATTTCACGTTTCCTCGCCAAACTGTCACTTACATTCGTCGAAATGACGCAGTAGGATGCCGAACCTTGTCTTGATGAGATTCGCATTGCTATCCGCCTTCAATTTCGATAACGGACGAGGTTCGCACCGGGACGCCCGCGCCCGGGCACGGCTATCCGGCTTCGTGCACCGGCGCGGCCATGCCGCCCGTGCATCGCACGCCGGTTCACCGCTGGCGGGGCGAGGCGGATGAAGCTCTACGAGAAATTTGCAAACGACATAGAGAGACTCATCCGGCAGGGCGTATATCGACACGGCGATCGTGTTCCTTCGGTGCGGCAGGCGAGCCAGCAGCACCGGATCAGCATCACGACCGTGCTGCATGCGTATCTGTTGCTGGAAAGCCGCGGGCTGCTGGAGAGCCGGCCGCAGTCGGGCTATTTCGTGAACCTGCGACGCGACGACAGCCATGCGCCGGTGCGCGAGCTGCGGCCGTCGAAGCCGATCGCGATCTCGTCGTCGGTCGACGTGAGCCGGCTCGTGCTGTCGACGCTGCGCTCGATCGGCACCGACGACGCGGTGCCGCTCGGTTCGCCGTACCCGGACCCGAGCCTGTTTCCGTTCGAGAAGCTGAACCGCTACGCGTATGCGGCCGGCCGCGACAAGTCGCTGTGGGGCGTGACGGACGGCTTGCCGCCGGGGCATCCGCGGCTGATCCGGCAGATCGCGCGCCGCTACCTGGAAAACGGGATGTCGGTGGATCCGAACGAGATCATCGTGACGGTCGGCGCGACGGAGGCGATCAACCTGTGCCTGCAGGCGGTCGCGAAACCGGGCGACACGATTGCAGTGGAGTCGCCGACGTTCTACGCGATGCTGCACGCGATCGAGCGGATGGGAATGAAGGCGATCGAGGTCGCGACACATCCGGAATACGGGATCGACATCGCGGCGCTGGCCGCGATCGCGAAGTCGCAGCCGATCGCCGCGTGCATGGTGATGCCGAACTTCCAGAACCCGCTCGGCTTCCAGATGCCGGACGAGCGCAAGCGCGAGCTGGTCGAGTTCGCCGCGAAAGCCGACCTGCCGATCATCGAGAACGGCGTGTACAACGAACTGTACTTCGGCAACATGCATCCGAGCACGCTGAAGTCGTTCGACCGGCACGACATCGTGCTGCATTGCTCGTCGTTTTCGAAGAGCCTGACGGCCGCGTACCGGATCGGCTGGGCGCTGCCGGGCCGCTATCGCGAGCAGGTCGAGAAGCTGAAATTCCTGAACACGCTCGCGACGCCGTCGCTGCCGCAGCTCGCGATTGCCGAGTTTCTCGAACGCGACGGCTACGAGCATCACCTGCGGCGGATTCGCAAGGCCTATGCGCAGCAGGCGAACCTGATGCGCACGATGGTGTCGCGATTCTTTCCGGAGGGCACGCGCATCTCGAGCCCGGCGGGCGGGTACGTGCTGTGGATCGAACTGCCTGCGCAGATCGACGCGATGCGGCTGTACCAGCTTGCGCTGGAGCAGGGGATCACGATCGGGCCCGGCTACATGTTCTCGATCACGGACAGCTACCGGAACTTCATCCGGCTGAACTACAGCAGCCCGTGGTCGCCGGAGATCGAACAGGCGGTGATCGCGGTCGGCAAGCTCGCCGCCTACTGCCTCGACTGAGTGAGCCGCCGCGCGTCGCGTGTCATGCGGCACGCGCGCGGCGTCACGTCAGCCGGTACGACTGCGCGCCCGTTCCCGCGAGCGTGCCGCCGTCGACGATCAGGTATTCGTTGCGGATCGGCTTGCCGTCGAACCAGCACTGCAGGATCTCCAGCGTGCCGGCCGCGTAGCGCGCCTGCGCGGACAGCGACGTGCCCGAGATATGCGGAGTCATCCCGTTGAACGGCATCGTGCGCCACGGGTGATCGGCCGGCGCCGGCTGCGGAAACCACACGTCGCCGCCGTAGCCCGCGAGATGTCCGGACGTGACGGCATTCACGACCGCGTCGCGGTCGACCAGCTTGGCGCGCGCGGTGTTGATCAGGTACGCGCCGCGCTTCATGCGCGCGATCATCGCCGCGTCGAACAGGTGCTCGGTCGACGGGTACAGCGGAATCTGCAGGTTGACGATGTCGACGGCGCTCGCGAGTGACGCGGCATCGGCGTGATACGTGAGCCCGAGTGCCTGCTCGATCGATGCATCGAGCCGGTGGCGTTGCGTGTAGTGCAGCTGCAGCCCGAACGGCTGCAGCCGGCGCAGCACGGCGAGCCCGATGCGCCCCGCGCCGACCGTGCCGAAATGCATCCCTTCGACGTCGTAGCTGCGCGACACGCAATCGGCGATGTTCCAGCCGCCTTGCTGCGCGATCGCATGCGACGGCAAGTAGTTGCGCACCAGCGCGAGCGTCGTCATCACCACGTGCTCGGCCACGCTGATGCTGTTCGAGCCGGTGACTTCGGCGACGGTGATGTGCGCGCGCGCGGCGGCGTCGAGATCGACGTGATCGGAGCCGATGCCGGCCGTCAGCGCGAGCTTCAGCTTCGGCGCGCGGGCGATCCGTTCGGCCGTCAGGTACGCGGGCCAGAACGGCTGCGAGATCACGATGTCCGCTTCGGGCAGCCGGCGCTCGAATTCGGAGTCGGGGCCGTCCTTGTCGCTCGTGACGATCAGCGTGTGGCCGTGCGCTTCCAGATAGGCGCGCAAGCCGAGCGCGCCGGACACCGAGCCGACGAGTTCGCCGGGACGAAAGCCGGGCGGGCCGGCCGGCGTCGGCGCGGTCTGCCCGTCCGCGTAGTGCGTGATGACCGGAATCGCATCGCGCACGTAGCGCGGCGGATAGCCGTCCACGGGATCGGGGTAGAGCACGCACAGGACGGTGGCCATCGGGTAGTACTCCTGGTGACGGGGAGAAGGCGGCACGCGGCTTGCGCGGGAGGCGCGGCGTGCGTCGCGGGCCGCTGCCGTGTTGCGCCGCAACGTTGATGACGTTCTACGCCCGTCATGGATCTCGTACAAGCTACAGTGCGTGTTTGCGTGCGCTGCGGGGACGTCTGTACCTGTTCTTTTCAGGAGGGATGTCGATAATGGGATCGTTACCTGACTTTTCGGGAGCCACGTCATGACTGCAAGCGACGATTCGTCGTCACGCCCCGATCTCACGCAAGGCATCGCGCTCGACGAGCTCGCCGACGGCGCAATGATCGAGGGCCATGTCGGCGATGCAGCGGTGCTGCTCGTGCGCCGCGCCGATGAACTGTTTGCCGTGGGCGCGCAGTGCCCGCACTACGGCGCGCCGTTGGCCGACGGCCTGCTGGAAGGCGACACGATCCACTGCCCGTGGCATCACGCGGCGTTCTGCCTGCGCACCGGCGCGCTGCTGCGCGCGTCCGCGCTCGACGGGCTGCCGTGCTGGCGCGTCGAACGCCGCGACGGCCGCGCCGTCGTGCTCGATGAGCGGCCGGCCGCCGCACCGCCCGGGTTGAATGCCGCCGGACTGCCCGCGTCGGTGGTAATCGTCGGCGGTGGCGCGGCTGCCATCGCGGCCGCGGTGACGCTGCGGCAGGAAGGCTATCCGCATCCCGTCACGCTGCTCACGGCCGATGCCGATCCGCCGTACGACCGGCCGAACCTGTCGAAAGACTATCTCGCCGGCACGGCCGATGCCGACTGGCTGCCGCTGCGTGCGCCGTCGTTCTATGCGGACCATCACATCGACGTGCGGTGCGGCACACGCGTCGTACGCATCGACCCAGCGCAGCAGGCGGTCGAACTGGCCGACGGCAGCCGCGTCGGCTACGGCGCGCTGCTACTTGCAACGGGTGCCGAGCCGAACCGGCTGACCGTGCCCGGCGCGGATCTGCCGCACGTGTGCGTGCTGCGCTCGCGCGCCGATTGCGACGCGCTGATCGGCAAGCTGAAAACGGCGCGTCGCTGCGTCGTGGTCGGCGCGAGCTTCATCGGGCTCGAAGCGGCCGCCGCGCTGCGCACGCGCGGGCTCGACGTGCAGGTCGTCGCGCCCGATGCGCATCCGATGGCGCGCGTGCTCGGCGAAGCGCTCGGCAGCACGATCCAGGCACTGCACGAGTCGCACGGCGTCGTGTTCCATCTCGGTGCGACGCCCGCGCGGATCACGCCGGACAGCGTGACGCTGTCGACCGGCGCCGTGCTGCCGGCCGATCTCGTGGTGGTCGGCATCGGCGTGCATCCGAACGTGGCCCTCGCGCAGGACGCGGGGCTGGCCGTCGACCGAGGCGTGACGGTCGACCGCTTCCTTCAGACGAGTGCGCCCGGCATCTACGCGGCCGGCGACATCGCGCGCTGGCCCGATCCGCTGACGGGCGAGCGGATTCGCGTCGAGCACTGGGTCGTCGCCGAGCGGCAGGGCATCGTCGCCGCGCACAACATGCTCGGGCAGCAGCGGCCGTTCGACGCGGTGCCGTTCTTCTGGAGCCAGCATTACGACCTGACGGTCAACTATGTCGGGCATGCAGAGCAATTCGATCGTGTCGAGATCGATGGCGACCTCGCCGCGCACGATTGCTCGATCGCGTACTGGCGCGGCAACACACGGCTCGCGGTCGCGACGGTTGGCCGCGATCTCGACAGCCTGAAGGCGGAAGCAGCATTCGAGCGGCAGATTGCAGCCGCGTGACAACGGTATGACGACACGATTCGAACCTGGAGGCGCGATGAATCCCGATGTGCGTGCACGTTTCGAAACCGAGTTTGCGCCGCGCATCGCGGCGCGCGTGCTCGGCCTGTATCAGCCTGGCGAAGTGAGAGTGGACGTCGTGCCGCACGACGGGCAGGGCAGCCCGACCTGTGTCGACGTGATCGGCCTCACGTCGACGGTCGGCTTGCCGAACCGGCTGAACGCGCGGCTCGCGTGGCGTGACGATGCGATCGATGCGTTGCTGGCCGAGCCCGACCGCAGCCGCTTCGACCGCTACCTCGCGGCGCTGCCGGTCACGATCGAACGCTGGCAGATGGAGTTGCCGGTCGATTTCAGCACGCGCACCCAGCGCGATCGCGAGATCCTGATCGGCGATCTGGATTTCGATGCGTGAAACGCGCCGTGCGATGCATGCGGATGAGCCGGTTGCCGCTAGCGGTCGCGTGTCTTGATGATCACGCGGCCCTGGTCGATGCCGCCGCGCAGGGCTTCGTCGCACGTGAGCCATTCGGGTGTGACGAGCTCGGGCGCGGGCAGGTCGACCGGCGCGCCGTCGCGGAAGATCCGCACCTGCGCGACCCACGCGCCGTTCGCGTTGCGCGTCGCATCGACGCGAATCTCGTGATCCATGAAGGTGTCGGTGGCTTGCATCGGTCGGGGCCCTCCGTCGTGCGTGAACGCGGTGCGTCGATCGTAGCAGCATGGCGTGCGCCGTGCATCCGGAACGAAACGGAACCTGCGCGCGATTCGACGCACGTGTCGACGCGCGAGACGGGAGCGAACCTGTGGCCTTCGACCTGACGTTTTCCATCAAGGTGTTCGCGGCGCTGTTCGCGATCATGAACCCGATCGCGAACATTCCGGTGTTCCTGTCGCTGACCGAAGGCGCGGCGGACGGCGTGCGCCGCAAGGTCGCGCTGACGGCCGCGATCGGCGTGACGGTCGGCTGCATCGTGTCGGCGGTGGCAGGCGGCGCGATCCTGCATGTGTTCGGCCTGACGATCGACGATTTCCGCCTCGCGGGCGGGCTGCTGGTGCTGCTGATCGCGCTGTCGATGCTGCACGGCGCGCCGAGCCGGCAGCATTCGCCGGGCGACGACGAAGGCGCCGATCCGGCCGCGGCCGAGAGCGTCGCGATCTATCCGCTGACGATCCCGTTGCTCGTCGGCCCCGGCACGATCGCGACGATGATCGTGCTCGGGCATGGCGCGTTCTCGACCGGGCAGGAATTCGCGTTCGCGCTCGGGCTCGCCGCGTTTCTCGTGTTGCTGGCCGTCTCGCTGCTGTCGGCACCGCTGATCGGCCATTACCTGTCGCCGCGCGTGACGGCGGTGACGCAACGGCTGATGGGGATGATTCTCGCGGCGATCGCGATGCAGATGATCGTCGCGAGCCTGAAGGCCGCATTCGGGCTGCCGCACTGAGTGCCGCCCATCTCGAACCGGCCGCCTGATTTCATGGAGTCGTTGATGAATACGTTGATCGTGTTGTCCTATCCCGACCTCGCGGCCGCCCATCGCGCGCTCGCCGAACTCGATACGTTGCGCGACCGGCACGTCGTCGCGCTGTCGGGAGTGGCGATCGTCGAGTGCACGGCCGATGGACAGTTGCGCGCGCATGCGGTCGACCCCGATCGCACGCCGCCCGCGTCGCTGCTCGACAGCGTGGTCGAACATATCGAATCGTCGCTCGACGCATGGCGCGAGAAGCCGGTGGACGACGCACTGATCGACCGCGTCGCGCGCAAGGCGCGCCCCGGCACCGTGTCGCTCGGGCTGGCCGCGACGCAACTCGATATCTACGCGCTGAGCACGGCGCTCGCACCGTTCGGCGGAGACGTGATCGACACGACGCTGTCGATCGACGACGAACTGAAGCTCGTCGAAGCGATCTCGAAAGCGCGCGACGGCGGCAGTCAGGCCTCAACCGACTGACGGTTCGACGAAGCGGATAGAGCGCTCGATGGTCGGCAAGTCACGCGCCAGGGTCTGAATCGAACGCACGCTATCAAGCGGCCACTCTCGTCATCCGAGAATTCCGACATGCGAAAAATCAGATCGGAAAGTTTGACCGCATGGCGCGTCAACGTGCACAAAAGACGGGATCCGGGCGACTTCACGCTACATGATCGCCTTGAAGCGATGGCATTCTTACCGATTGCCGCGCATTGAATCTGGCAATGCAGGTCACGAGGGCGGATAGATTTATTCGATGACCGGCGAAAGCGCGACATGCCTCTCCTATACTCACAGAGACGCTTTTCACGGGAGGACAGCCCATCCGCACGAGTGCATCGATCAAGCCATATCGTCGTGCGACCGACGGCCGGACCTCGCTACAATCCGCCGCGGTCCCGGCAGGCAAGCACGCCGGGCCGCCTCACAAGGAGCCACGATGCCCTACGTCCTGATCGTCGAAGATGACGCCGACACGCGGACGATGCTCGCGGCGCTCGCGCGCACGCAGCAGCTTGCATGCGACACGGCCGCGACGCTCGAGGAAGCGCGCACGCTCGTGTCGACGCATCCCCCCGATCTCGTGCTGTGCGATCTCGTGCTGCCGGACGGCAACGGGATGGATCTGTTCGATGCGTTGCCGAAGCATTCGCACTGCGAAATGGTGCTGACCACCGGCCACGCAAGCCTCGAAACCGCGATCGACGCACTGCGGCGCGGCGCGACCGACTACCTGGTGAAGCCGCTCAACATGCAGCGGCTGAACAGCATCTTCGCGCGCGTGCCGCGCACCACCGCACTGCATGAAGAGATTGCCGAACTGCGTTCGGAGCTGCAGCGCCTCGGCCGTTTCGGCCGCATGCTCGGTAGCTCACCCGCGATGCAGACCGTCTACGACGCGATCGGCCGCGTGGCGCGCACCGAGGCATCGGTCCTGCTGACGGGCGAATCGGGCACCGGCAAGGAGCTCGCCGCGCAGACGGTGCACGACCTGAGCCTGCGCCGCCGCGGCCCGTTCCTCGCGGTGAACTGCGGCGCGATTGCCGCGAACCTCGTCGAGAGCGAGATGTTCGGTCACGACCGCGGCAGCTTCACGGGCGCGGAGCGCCAGCACAAGGGCTTCTTCGAACGCGCAGACGGCGGCACGCTGTTTCTCGACGAGATCACCGAGATGCCGCTCGAGTCACAGGTCAAGCTGCTGCGCGTGCTCGAGACCGGGCGCCTCACGCGGCTCGGCTCGACGCGCGAGATCGATGTCGACGTGCGCATCGTCGCGGCGACCAACCGCGATCCGGAAGCCGCGATGGCCGACGGCAAGCTGCGGCCCGACCTGTTCCACCGGATCAACGTGTTCCCGATCCCGCTGCCGTCGCTGCGCGAGCGCGGCGACGACATCCCGATGCTGGCCGACGCATTCCTGCAGCAGTTCAACGCCGAAAGCGGCCGGAACCTGCGCTTCGCACCGGCCGCGCGCGATGCGCTGAAGACCTATGCGTGGCCCGGCAACGTACGCGAGCTGCGCAACTTCGTGCAGCGCGCGAGCATCTTCTGCGACGCGGACGTGATCGATACGCTGCCGCCGCCGATCATGGACGAACTGTCGAACCTGGCCGATTCGCACGAGGATCGTGTGACCGTGCCGTTCGGCACGTCGCTCGAGGAAGCCGACCGCAAGCTGATCCTCGGCACGATCGCGCAATGCGGGGGCGTGAAGGCGCAGGCGGCCGAGGTGCTCGACGTCAGCCTGAAGACGATCTACAACCGGCTCGCGCAGCTCGAAGACGAAGTGGACAAGCCTGAATCCTGATGCCGCCGCGACCGACCCGCCGGCAGGAGTGTGATCGATGATCGACATTTCGCGGACCCGCGCCGGCAACTACGTCACGGCCGTGATGCTGGTTGCGATCGCCACCGTGCTGCAGGCGCTCGCGATCCGCTTCGGCGGCGTGAACCTGCCGCTCGTCCTCTACTATCCGCTGCTCGCGGGCGCCGCGTGGGCGACGTCGTTCCTGTTCGGGATGGCCTCGACGGTCGTCAGCGGCCTGCTCGTATGGACGCTGTTCCTCTCGGATCCCGCGGCCTATACGCAGCCGCTGCCCGATCGGCTCGTGCGGCTCGGCACCTTCGTGCTGATCTGCGCGCTCGTCTGCGCGATCGCGTCGATGCTGCGCCACGCGCGCTTCACGAGCGATGCGGCGCTACGGCGTGAAGCGGCCGCGCGCCGGCGGCTCGAAGCCGTGCTGCAGGCGTTGCCGCATGGCGTGATCGCCACCGACACGAACGGGCGGCTCACTTACCTCAACGCCGCCGCGGCCGCGCTCGTCGGCTGCCGGCCCGACGATGCGATGGGCCGCGCCGCGCGCGACGTGCTGCGGATCGCCGATCGCGACGGCCGGCGCGTTCAATCGACACCGCTCGATCTCGCGCTCGGCGGCGAGGGTGTCACATCGGATCGCCACTGGCTGCAGGCGGAAGGGAGCGAGCCGGTGCCGATCGTCGAGGTGGCCGCGCCGCTCGGCGATGCGGACGGCAACGTCGACGGCGCCGTGCTGCTGCTGCGCGACGCCGGTGCCGACCGTTCGCGGGCCGATGCGTCGCGGTTGCAGCGCGCGGTCGTCGACGCGTCGCCCGACGCGATCGTCGGCATCGATGGCGACGGCCGCATCGTCAGCTGGAACCCGGCCGCGCAACGCATGTTCGGCTACGACGAAAGCCAGGCGCATGGGCGCATGTTCGAATCGCTGGTGGCGATGCGCTGGCTGAAACGCAAGCCGCTCGTGCAGTCGTTCGACGACATGCACGCGGCGGTCGGGCCGATCGACCTGCTGTGCGTGCGGCGCGACGGCCGGCGCTTCCGGGCGACCGTGTCGGCGGGCCCGGTACGCGGCGACGTGCGTGCCTCCGTCGCGTTGTCGCTGACGCTGCGCGAAGCCGGCGCGCAGCGCCGCCGCGACCTGCGCGCGCAGCGGTCGCTGCAGGGCGCACGCGATGCGCGCGATCAGGCCGATACGTCGAACCGGCTGAAGGACGAACTGCTCGCGACGGTGTCGCACGAGCTGCGCACGCCGCTGAACGTGATCTACGGCTGGGTCGAGGTGCTGCGCAATTCGGGCGACAGCGCGCTGCAGCAGCAGGCGGTCGACGCGATCGACCGCAGCGCGCGTTCGCTCACGCGGATGGTCGGCGACATCCTCGACGCGTCGTCGCTCGCGACCGGCAAGCTGCAGCTCGACGCGCGGCCGGTGGACGTCGTGCGGCTGTTCTCCGATTCGGTCGGCGCGTTCCAGACGGCCGCGTCGTCGGCCGGCATCGTGCTCGAATTCGACTGTGCGGCGTCGACCTGCGTGGTGTCGGGCGATGCCGAGCGTTTGCGGCAGATGCTGTCGAACCTCGTGTCGAACGCGCTCAAGTTCACGCCGTCCGGCGGCAGCGTGACGGTCGGGCTCGCCCGCAACGATGCGCGGGTGGTGCTGACCGTGAGCGACACGGGGCAGGGCATCGTGCCGGCGTTCCTGCCGTACGTGTTCGACATGTTCCGCCGCGCGGAGGATTCGCCGGCGTCGTCGCGGCGCGGGCTTGGCCTCGGCTTGTCGATCGTGCGGCATATCGCCGAGCTGCACGGCGGCGGCGTGACGGTCGAGAGCGCGGGCCGCAATCGCGGCGCGACGTTTACGGTGACGCTGCCGGCCGGCTGGCAACCGGTCGGCGCGATGGCGTGGGGGAATGCGCACGTGGACGGCCATCGCGCCCCGTTGACGCTCGATACGCAACGCATCCTGATCGTCGACGACGATCCGACGACGCGCGAGAGCCTCACCGCCGCGCTGACGACGTTCGGCGCGGCCGTCGCGATCGCGTCGACGGGGCGCGAAGCGCTCGCGGTGGCCGCCGACCTGCGGCCGACCGTCGTGCTGTCCGATCTCGCGATGCCCGACGGCGACGGCTTCTGGCTGCTCGACGCGTTGCGGCGCGCCGTCATGAACGGCGGCGGCGGGCCGCCCGCCATGCGGGTGCTCGCCGTGACCGCGCATGCGGGCGTGGCCGACGAACGCCGCGCGCTCGAGGCCGGGTTCGACGGCTATCTGTGCAAGCCGGTCGACGTGCGCGAACTGGCGGACAAGATCGTGCGCGTGACGAAGCAGGACGGCTGACGCGGCGGCCGTCCGTCATTGCCCTGTTGCGACGGCCCGTTTCGGTGATGCGGGGCCGGCCTCGACCGGCGGCCGGCAGGCTGCATCGCGCGCGGCATGCGATGCGCCATCACGTCCGCTTCGGCTGCGACACGCCTTCGAGCGTGTTCGCGACGTCGTCGCGCGCCGGGCCGGTCGAGCGCGTCGCGATGTCCGCGAGCGACAGCATCCCGACCAGCCGCTTGTCGTGATCGACGACCGGCAGGCGCCGCAACTGCGCATCGGCCATGTAATGCTGGATCTCGTCCAGCGAATCGTCCTCGAAACACCATTCGATCGGGCCCGACGCGACTTCCTGGATCCGCGTCTCCGGCGGCTTGCCGACCGAGATCGCGCGCACCGCGAGGTCGCGGTCCGTCACCATCCCCACCAGCCGGTTGTTGTCGCATACGGGGAGCGCGCCGATGTCGTAGCGCTCCATCAACTGCGCGGCATGGCGGATCGAATCGGTCGGCGCGATGCGCACGACGTCCTGCGACATGATTTCGTTGACGCGATGCATGACGACCTCCTGGCGGGTTGGATGGGGTGATTCCTCTGCGGATTCGGCAAACCGCATGCCGTGCGGCACGCTCGGCTCGTGATTCGCCGGCGCATTTGCGCGGGTTCTGATGCGGCCTTTCGTCATGCGTATCGCGTAATGCCGCCCGTCGCGCGGAACATGTCCTCGAGCGGCGGGGCGATAGGGCATTCCGAATGACGAATGGCGCGTGCGCCTGTGATCCCGGTGCTTTCGCGGCGGCGACGGATCGGTGCGTCGTTCGTGCATTGGCGCGTCATGGCCGGGCCGGGTCGCATCCTTCATGGCAACGCGCCCGCGGACGACGAAGACGCGAACGTTTCCGCAACGACCATGCCCGCGCTCGGCACGCGGCACGCGACTTGCCGTATCGACGGGGAACACGACGAAGATGACGACGACCACGTGCGGCGCGACCCGTGCCGGCTGCGCACACACCACACGGAGGCACGATGACGATTCCAAAACGGCGAGAGGGCGTGCGCTACGAGCTCAACGTTTGCGGTGGCGGGTTCGATTCGGTGAAGAGCCACTTCCAGGAATGGAAGAGCGAACCGCTGATCTACCGGCCCGAGCGCCGGATGTTCGAGGGCAAGGCGGACGTACGGCCGCTCGGGGAGGAGACGTTCGGCTCGACCGAGCCGGCGCGATTCGCGCTGCAGCGTGCGTGCGAGCCCACCGACACGTATGCGCTCGCGGCACGCGTGCGCGACGACGGCCGCGAGCTGTGGCTCGTGATGGCCGCGTACGACGCATAGCGGCGCGCAGGCAGGCATCGCGGCGACCGACGGTGGTCCCAAACGCGCGGCACACCGCGGGACGATGTGCTTGACGCGTGAACGGACGGCACGTGGATTGCGAATTGGCGGGGACCTGCCCAACCGATTCCGCGGCTGCCGCGGATGTCAGGAGGTGTTCGATGAAACCGATCCGCACGATCCGCACGGGCGCATGCCTGCTGGCCGCCGCGTGCGCGCTGGCTGCATGCACGCAACCTGGCCCCTACGGCGCGCGAGGCGCGCCGCCCGCGCCGCCGGGCGCCCACCCGCCGTCGCCGGGCACGACGATGCCCGACGCCAATACGCGTTACGAGACACGGCCGTCGCCGGGCAACACGTTGCCGCCGGGTGCGACCGGTGGCGACCCGGTCGACGTGCCGCCACCGGGCCCGAACGGCACGCCGGGCGACCCGACGCTGCCGGGCACGCCGCCGCCGACGCAGTACTGATACATCCCACAGCCGGCGCGACGCGGGACGGTGCGCGAAACGCGTGCCCAAAACTTGCCGACAGCTTGTAAAAAAGCGGCCCCCGACGCGCTGCAAGACGGGGTACGAACCTGCGCGAGCCGCGACGCGGTGCGATCGCGCCCTCTGGCATGGAAGCTGCATCAATCCTGACCGAATACGAAACGAAACCCGTGAAACGTCAGGAGGACCATCGATGTCCGTCTCGCTTGCGCTGCAGATGCGACAGCATCTGGCACTTACGCCGAGGCTTCAGCAGTCGCTGCGGTTGCTGCAGTTGTCCTCGCTCGAATTTCAACAGGAATTGCGGCAGGCGCTCGATCAGAATCCGTTCCTCGAGGATGGCCAGGGAGACGAGGAGGCTGCCGCCGATGCCCCCGGCCAACCGGCGGAAGCCGCCGCGCCCGAAGCGGCCCCCCAGCCTGACGACGCTCGCCCGCAGGACGGCGAAGCCCCCGAAGTGCCGGAGGTGTCCGAGGTGTCGTTGACGGCCGCGCCCACGCCGCGCGGCACGAGCCGCCAGGGCGACGATGCGGGCGGCCAGTCGCCCGGCGAGTGGCTGGCCGCGGAACCGTCGCTGAATCAGCAGCTGCACGATGCGTTGCGGCTCTATCCGTTGAACCGGCGTGACCGTGAAGCCGCGCGCCTCGTGATCGACGCGCTCGACGACGACGGCTACCTGCGCCAGGAACTGGGCGAACTGCTGGTCGCGGCCGACCCCGCGCTGCTGCTCTCCGAGCAGGATCTCGCGATCGCACTGCGGCTCGTGCAGATGCTCGACCGCCCGGGCCTGGCCGCGCGCTCGCTGTCCGAGTGTCTCGTGCTGCAACTCGACGCGATTCCGGCCGGCACGCCGGCGCTCGCGGAAGCGAAGGCAATCGCGCGCGAGCATCTCGAGCGTCTGGCCCGCCGCGAGACGGCCGAGATCCAGCGGCGGCTCGGCTGCGACGCGCCGACGCTGCAGGCGGCCTGCGCGCTGGTGCGCGGGCTCGATCCGCGCCCCGGCAATCATTACGGCAGCACGCGCGGCGACTACGTGGTGCCCGACGTGATCGTGCGCCAGGTGCGCGACGAGTGGATCGTGACGATCAACCCGGCCGTGCTGCCGCGCGCGCGGCTGCATGAACGCTATGCGACGCTGTTCGCGCAGTCGAGCGGCGAACGCGATTCGCCGCTCGGCCAGCAGCTGCAGGAAGCGCGCTGGCTGATCCGCAACGTGCAGAAGCGCTTCGAGACGATCCAGCGCGTCGGCGAATGCATCGTCGCGCGGCAGCGCGATTTCTTCCGCTACGGCGAGATCGCGATGAAGCCGCTCGTGTTGCGCGACATCGCCGAGGAACTCGACCTGCACGAATCGACCGTGTCGCGCGCGACGGGCAACAAGTACATGGCCACGCCGCACGGCACGTTCGAGTTCAAGCATTTCTTCCCGCGCAAGCTCGAGGCGGCCGGCAAGGGCGTGTGCTCGGCGGCGGCCGCGAAGGTGCTGATCCGCGACATGATCGCGGCCGAGCGGCACACCGATCCGCTGTCCGACGTCACGCTCGCGCAGAACCTCGCGGGCCGCGGCATCCTGCTCGCGCGTCGCACGGTGACGAAGTATCGCCAGGCGATGAAGATTCCGCCGGCTGACCTGCGCCGCCGCGACGCCGCATGACGGCGGCCCGGGCGAGCCTGTCGCGTGCACGTGCCGACCGTCGCGTCGACGCGTGCGCCCACGACAGGCGCGCAACCATGCCGGCAAAGTCTCAAGCCCGGCAGAGCGCGGCGGGCGCCGTGCTGTCGGCCGGGCGCGGCAACACGAAAATGCGGGACCTCATGCCGTCGGCGAAGCCGATGGCCAGGTCGATGAGCGAAAAGGAACGTGAAAAAATGGCGTCCACGCCGCGATGCGGCAAACCGGAGCACAAGCACGATGCGTGACCGGCGACGACGTGTATTGACCACTGCTGCCATCCAGGAGGTATCCATGCTGCGATACGCGGTCATCTTCTTCATCATCGCGATCGTCGCGGCCGTGTTCGGCTTCGGCGGGATCGCGGCCGGCGCGGCCGAGATCGCGAAGATCCTGTTCTACATCTTCGTCGTGATCTTCCTCGTCACGCTGCTGCTGGGCGTCGTGCGACGATGAGCGGCGCACCCATCCGGTCGCAGCGCATCGCGGAACTCGAGCATGCGCTCGCGATCGGCTTTCCGTCGGAATCGACCGTCGTCGTGCACGCGGACGACGCGTCCGGGCGGCTGACGATCCAGGTCTCGTGGGTGCGTGTGCCGTCCGACGAGGACGCGCGCGAATGGCGTTGCACGGTCGACCTGCGGTTCGAGCCGGACGTGATCACGCGCTATGCGTCGCTCGGCGCGGCCGACCGGCTGCGCGTGCGCACGGTTCTGTGCGACCGCGCGCGGCGCGCGGTGGACGAGCGCAAGCCGCGCGTCGAGGAGGCGGTGATCGAATGCAACGTCGCGCTCGACGTGACGCGCGCCGAACTCGACGCGGCGCTGCGCGCGCCCTGACGCCGCTGCCGCTCGCGGGGCGGCGGCGCGGCGATCCGCGTGGCTGCTGCATCCCGAACGCGGCGAGCGCATGTCGATGTCGATGCTTCCCTCACACCCCTGCGGCGCCACCGCCCGCGTGGCGGCCTGATTGCGTGGCAGCGCGCATCGTCGTGCACGCGTCAGCGCCGATGCTGCAGCCGGTGATACCAGTTCATCAGCGGCGTCGCGGTGATCCCGTGCGCGATCACCGATGCCGACACGACGGCCAGCACGGGGGCCGAGAGCGGACGCACCGCGGCGGAGGGCCCATGTTCGAGCGCGAACAGCAGATAGTAGAACGAGCCGATTCCGCGGATGCCGAACCATGCCATCAGCCGTCGCTGCGCATGCGTCGCGCGCGAACCGGTGAGCGTGACCAGCACCGCCAGCGGGCGCACGGCGACGAACAGCACGACGGCCAGCGAGGCCGCGCGCCACGTCAGCAGCGGGCCCGGCAGCGTCATGAGCACGCTGCCGATCATCGTCATCACGAGGGCTTCGGCGATCCGTTCGAGCTCGATCGTGAAGCCGAGCACCGATTCGGCCATGAACGCGTGCGCTTTGTCCGGATGCTTCTCGGTGGCGACGACGTCGGACGAATCGATCTGGCCGATCACGTCGCGCGGCGCGCGATCGCCGCTCGCGCGGTGCTCGACCCGGCGCATCGCGACCCCGGCCGCGAACGTCGCGATGAACCCGAATGCATGCGCGAACTGCGCGGCGCCGAACGACAGCACGATCAGCGCGAGCGCGAAGAAGCCTTCGAGGCCGAGCGCCTGCGCGTGGCGCGTGCGCAGCCAGCCGATCGTCTTCGTCGTGATCCAGCCGAGGCCGCCGCCGATCGCGGCCCCACCGGCGATGCCCCACAGCGCGGTGAGCGCGAACGCGCCCGACAGCGGCGGCAGCCCGTGCGTCGTGCCGGGTGCGCCGCACAGCGCGAGCCCGGCCAGCGCGAACGGCAGTGCGATCCCGTCGTTCAGGCCGCCTTCGCCCGACAGCGCGAAGCGTACGAGATCTCGATCGCCCGGGTCGTGCACCTGCACGTCGTGCGCGAGCACCGGGTCGGTCGGCGCGAGGATCGCCGCGAGCAGCAGCGCGGGGCCCCAGTCGAGCCCGAGGGCGAGCATCGCGCACGCGGCCAGCAGCGGCACGGTGAGGCCCATCGCGAGCAGGCCGAGGCGGCACGGCACGTGCCACAGCCGGTCGGTGAGCGGCACGCGCAGCCGCAGCCCGATCGCGAACAGCGAGACGAGCAGCGCGATCTCGACGATTTCACGCAGCAGCCGTGCATCGCGTTCGAGATCGAGATCCAGCAGGCCGGCGCCGGCCGGGCCGAGCACGACGCCGAGCACGAGATAGATCATCGCGGTGCTGACGGGCAGGTGGCGCAGCGCGGACGTCGCGACGCCCATGCCCATCAGCACCGCGCCGACGATCAGGTACCAGAGCGTCTCGTGCATGTGTGCCGTGGCAGGCCGATCAGGGGGGCGCGCGCCGTCAGGGCTTGCGGCCGAACGCCTCGCGCAGCTTCCGCTTCGCGCGTTCGAGCGTGGCGCGGCGCGTTTTCGGCAGGTTGCGGCCCGCGCGGTTCACGTAGAAGTTCAGCATCGACATCGCCGACTGGAATGGCGACCCGTGGCGGCGGCGGCTGTGTTCGGCCGAATGCTTCAGCGACGCGGCGATCGCGGCCGGGTCATCGGACTTGAAAATATTGGGTTCGATGTCGAGCGCATCGCTTTTTTGCGTGACGTCGGCGGACCAGCGCTTGCGGTGGTGCGGGTCGGTGCCGCGGGCGCGGCCCGGGCGTCGCGTCAGGTGCTTGCCATGCGCGTGGGTAGCGGTAGCGGAAGGCATTAAGTCGGCTCCATTGGGGTGACAGGGACGTAGTGACGGTGGCGGCGCAAACCGCGTGCCGCGCGGCGCGCGTGATCCGGACGACGAACCCGTGCCGGCCGCGGCACGGGTGTTGCTGCACAAGACGGGCTGGACGTGCCATCCCGCCAACACGCAGGAGGACATCATGCAATCGCATTCCCGGATCTGGCTGGAAAACGACGAGATCGACAACGATGCCGATGGCGACATGATCGACGCCGACGATCTCGATACGACGGTCCATGTCGACGTCTCGACGGGCAGGATCATGTTTCAGGCGGCGTGGGCGGAGGCGGCCGACCCGCCGCCCGAGACCGCGCGGCATTCGGTCGTGCTCGTGCTCGACTGCGACACGATGGAGCGCTATGCGGATCTCGACGAAAGCACGCGGATGCGCGTGCACGCGATCCTGCACGCCACGGTGGAGGACCTGCTCGAGCGCCTGCCCGACGAACACGTGACACTGACGGTCGAGCTGACCGATGCGATGCTCGACGCCGCGCGCCGGCTGCAGTAGCCGCGCCGATCGGCCTTTCGATACTTGATTTGCGCGCGCGGACGGGTTGGCAGGCACGCCGCTTGCTGCGCGACTGGCACGGCACGACACGTGCCACCACGTGGACGGAGGGGCTCATGAGCGGCAGATTCGGGCATTGCAGGCTAGCCATTCTCGCGATCGGGGATGCGCCGGTCGATCGCCTTTCGGCGCGGGGCGCCTGAGACGATGGCCGCCGATTCCGCCCGCCGCGTGACGCTGGTCGACGAGCCGCCCGTGTTCGACGGGGCGGCGCTGCAGTTGCGTTTCGTCGTCGATGTCGATGGCGAGCTGCAAACCTGCGCCATCACGGTCGAAGCGCTGGAAGATCATTTCGGCGCACGCTCCGCGCTGGAGGCCGACTTGCGCGATGCGTTCGAACAGGGCCGCGCGCGCATCGCAGCCGCCTGCGCCGACGTGCTGGGCGACAGCAGCGGCGGCGGCAACGGTGACGGTAACGGTAACGGCGGCGTGGTGCTGCACAGCGGCTATTTCCGTGCGCCGGCCGGTCGTGCGCGAGCGAGCCTGTTCCGGTCGCGGCGATCCTGACCCTGCTGGCGTTCCCGGCATGGGGTGCGCCGGTTTGCCTCCCGCTGGTTTGTCTCCCGCATTACACGCCGTTGAAAACTTTGCACCGCGCACGGGCCGCCGTGTGGTGCCACATCGTGCCGCGCGCAAGCGGCACGGATAACGAGGGCGCCACGCAACCCGGCATGGTCCCTGCATGCATTGCTGCTCGCCGGCGCGCATCTCGCGCAGCCGCCAACGGGGAACGAGCATGCTGACCGCCCATGAATTCGCCACGCTGCTCCTGGTGCATCGCGCACCGGAGCAGATCCAGATCGACCGCGAGGATGTCCTTGCGCTGGTCGAACAGCACCTGATCGTGATGCAGCACGACGACGCGTCCGGCGAGCGCCGGCCCGCGTTGACGGCCGACGGCCTGTCGGTCGTGCAGTGCGTGCAGCGCAACGACGCGCGAGAGCCCGATGTCACCGACGCGTGACGGGTGGATGCGGGGTTTCCGGTGAGCGGCTAGCTGCGGATTGCCGGCGGGCGTGTTGTCGTGAGGCTTGCTTTATTGTCCGGCCGGTCGTTCAGGGCGGTATCGATCAACGATCGCGGCATCCGTGGAGTCGCCGTCGCGAAAGGCCGAGAATACTGCTTCGACGATCGCGGGCCAGATACCCGGCTGCTGCAAGACGGGCATTTCCTTCGGCCCAGCCAATGCGCAAAACCGATTATGGAAGCTCGTTTCGGGCGTAAATCGATTTTGGATGTACAAAAACGATTACACGCAGGCTGTCTTGCACAAATTTGATTTTCCCTGGCAACTGGGGGTACGAGCAAATGCGCGATGCTCGTGACTAAAGACAAACGCCACGACTTCCCGGAATTTCATCGGCGGAAACGAGCGTGCGCTGGACGATCACGATTCGCTCGTTGGACGCGTAGCCACCAGCACGGCAACCGGTAGCGCGGCCAGCCAGTCACCGAGCTTGATCAACCCTCCCGGCACGTCGACCGCATCCCCCGCCTCCAGTCCATCCATCCACGGCCCGTCGATATCGCGTGGCAGCACGACCGCCGTATCGCCCCATTGCGCCGGTTCCACGCGCGGCAATTCCGGTGGTTCGCCGAGCAACCGGCCCGCAAGCCGTGTCGCGACCACCACCACGGTGGCCTCGTCGCTGCAGCGCGCGAACGCCACCGCATGACGCCCGAGCCGGCCGCGTACGCGCAGCGGCACGTACGCGCCGTCCGCGAACGTCGCCGGCCATCGCGCGCGCAGCGCCAGCATGCGCTCGACCAGCGCCCGCTTCACGCGCGCATCGGGCCACGTCGCCAGATACGACGCGACCGGCCCGTCGACCCGCTCGGCCGCGAGCGCGGCGAACGGCACGTCGCGGCGGTTGTCCGGATCGACGAGCGAGTGATCCCATGCTTCAGATCCTTGATACAGGTCGGGCACGCCGGGCGATGCCATTCGCAGCATGGCCTGCGTCAGGCTGTTGACGACGCCGGCCGGCGCGATCCGCGCGACGAACGCATGGAGCCGATGGACGAAGTCGCCGGCGCCACGCGGCTTCAGGATCGCGCGGACGAACGCTTCGCAATCGCGCTCGTAGCGAATATCGGGCGCGAGCCAGTCGGTGTGACGCTTCGCCTCGCGCAGCGCTTTCGTCTGCCACTGCACGACGCGTTCGGTGAGCGCCGTGAGCCCCGCCGCGTCGTCGGGCGCGAGTTCGGGCGGCCAGCAGCCGACGAGCGTCTGGTACAGCATCGCCTCGGCGGCCGGCCCGGGTGCCCATGCGAGGTCGCGATGCGCGCCGCCGCGATGCGGCCGGTTGAGCGCGGACCAGTCGAGCGATACCGCGCGCCACGCGTCGGGCATTTCGCTGAGCACGGCGAGCCGCGCACGCGCGTCTTCGCCGCGCTTGTGGTCGTGCGTGGCGGTGGCGACGAGCCCGTGCGGCACGGTGCGCGCGCGGCGCCGGTTGCGCGCATGGAACGCGCCGCGCGACAGGCTGAAGTCGCCCGCGTCGGCACCGACTTCATTGCGCGACAAGAGCCGGCCGTAACGATAGTGAGCCGTATCCTCGACACCCTTCGCGGCCAGCGGCGCGGTGAGCTGCGCGAACGCGACGCGCGCCGCGTGCAACGCGGCGGCATCCGCGCGCGGCACGCGTGCGACCGGCAACCCGAGCCAGGTGGCGACGTGATCGAGTGCGAACCGGTCGGCAGGATCGACGGCCTCGACCGCCCGTTCGTACGCTTGCGCGAGCACGCGACGGTCGGCGTCGGCGGGTTCTTCGTCCTGCACCGGATACATCCGGTACACGGGCAACTGCACCGCGAGTTCCCCCAGTACGCGCCGAATCGCGATCCGGCTCACGTCGCGCGTCGCGGGTGCCGCACGCGCCACGCCGTGCAACGCCCGCGCGGCGCGCGCATGCTCGACGGCGAGCTGGCGCATCAGCACGCGCCGCTTGCCGTCGAGCGCTTCCTGCGCGAACGTGCGCGACGAACCCGACACGTGCGCCCAGTGCGCGGCGAGCGGCGCGGCGCCGGCCGGATCGTGCAGCAGCGCGCCGACATCGTTCATGAAGTCGTAGCCGGTCGTGCCGTCGACAGCCCAGTCGGCGCGCAGCGATTCGCCGGGCGCGAGGATCTTCTCGACGACGATGTACGGCCGCGCGTCGCGTTGCGCGGCCAGCCGCTGATGCAGCCGCCGGCCATACGCGCGCGGATCGGCGAGGCCGTCGACGTGATCGACGCGCAGGCCGTCGATGTAGCCGGCCGCATGAAGCCGCAGCGGCAGCGCATGGACGGCATCGAACACCGCATCGTCGTCGACGCGGACGGCCGCGAGCGTCGCGATGTCGAAGAAGCGCCGCCAGTTCAGCTCGTCGGCGGCCGTGCGCCACCACGCGAGCCGGTAGTGCTGGCGTTCGAGCACCTGGTGCAGGCAGGCACGCGAGCGCGCGCGGCGCGGATCGGCGCCGCGCAGCACCGCGTCGAGCGCATTCGGGCCGTGCGCGGCCGCGTGATCGCGCAGCGCCGCATGCGCGGCGGCCAGTCGCGTGCTGTCGCGCGGCGGCGCGGCGTCGAAGCGTTCGGCGAGCGCGTTCAGGTCCGCGCGGTTCGCGAGGCGCAGGAGCTCCGCGTAGGTGGCCGCGGCCACCGGCAGCCGTCGCCCGGGACACGACACGAAGAAGCGCCCGGTGGCCGGATCGGCGTCGAGCGTGATGTCGCCGGCCGCGAGCGCTTCACCATACGGCGTGCCGAGGCAGGGCAGCAGCACCTTGCCGTCGAGCGCCGCGTCGGGCGGATGCCAGTCGATGTCGAAGTGGTGCGCGTACGGGCTCGCGGGGCCCCATTCGAGCACGTCGTTCCACCAGCCGTTCGACGAACCGCCGACGCCCATGTGGTTCGGCACGATGTCGACGATCACGCCCAGCCCGTGCGCGCGCAACGCATCGACGAGCCGGACGAAACCGGCTTCGCCGCCGAGCTCGGGGTTGAGCGTGCCGTAATCGACGGTGTCGTAGCCGTGCCGCGAACCGGGTTCGGCCGTCGCGACCGGCGACAGGTACAGGTGGCTCACGCCGAGCCGCGCGAAATAGCCGGCGTGCGCGGCCGCGTCGTCGAACGTGAAGCCCGCATGCAGCTGCAGTCGCAGCGTCGCGCGTGGCGTCATGGGCCGGGCTCCCGCGAACCGCGTGCGCGCACCACGGCCGCGATGCGGTCGCGCACGTCGGCGTCGAACAGCGTGTCGATCGCGCGCGGCAGGCGCTGCCGCCAGTTCGGGTGCCCGCAGGGCGGCCCCGGCAGGTTCGGCTGCGTGTCCAGCGCCAGCAGGTCCTCGAGCGGCAGGATCGCGAGCGGCGACGGGCTGCGCGCGACGTACGCGAGTATCTCGGCGACAGGCGGCGCGTCGGCCTGCGGGGCGGCGTCACCGGCCGGCGCGCAGCCTGCTTCCTGCAACGCTCGCCACAGCGCCGCGCGTTCGGTGGCGCGTGCAGCATGCGCGGCGACGACGTCGGGGTCGACGGCGGGCGGCGGGGGGGCGGGGCCGGCTTCCGGAGGCGGCGTGGTGTCCGCGGTGTCGGGCGGGGCGGCGGCGCCGGGCACGGTCGTGTGCCGATCATCCGCGCTCGCTTCATCCGGCGGTGTGGGCGGCGCTGCGTCACGCGCCTCCGCGTCGTCGGACTGCTGCGCCGCCTCGGCCGCGATTCGACGCCAGGCCAGATCGACTCCGCGCCACCAGCCGGCCACGGTCGGCAGATCGTGCGTCGAGGGCATCGCGATCGCGTCGCGATCCCATGCGGACGGCGGCCGGAAGGCGCCGCCGGCGTCGCGCTCGAACCACAGCACGCGCATCCCGGCGATGCCCTGCGCGCCGAGCCGTTCGCGGAAGCCGGGCGGCACCGTGCCGAGATCCTCGCCGATCGCGAGCGCGCGATAACGGGCCGCCTCGAGCGCGACGAGCCGCACGAGATCGTCGACCGGATAACGCAGGTACGCGCCGTCGCGCGGCGAGCCGCCGTCCGGCACGATCCACATCCGCGCGAAGCCGAGCACGTGATCGATGCGGATGCCGCCCGCATGGGCGAACGCCGCGCGCAACAGCTCGACGAACGGCACGAAGCCTTCCGCCCGCAGCGCGGCGGGCGTCCAGGTCGTCACGCCCCACGCCTGGCCGGCCGCATTGAACAGGTCGGGCGGCGCCCCGAGCGACACGCCGCGCAGCAGCGTCGCGCCGTGCGCCCACGCGTCGCTGCCCGCGCGATCGGAGCCGACCGCGAGATCGGCGATCAGCCCGGTGGCCATGCCCGCGCCGCGTGCCGCGTGCTGCGCGTCGCCGAGCGCGCGCGACGCGCACCATTGCAGGTACGTGTGGAACGCGACCGTGTCGGCATGGGCGTGCGCGAACGCATCGACTTCAGCCGATCCCGGTTCTCGCCACGGCGCCGGCCATTTCCGCCAGTCAAAGCCCGCCCCGTGCTCGAGGCAGAACGCCTGCAATGCGTCGAAGCGCGCGTGCGCCTCGAGCGCCGCACCGCCCGCGGCGCGAAACCGCTGGAAGGTGTCACGCGACGGGTCGTCGCTGGCGCGCCATGCGTCGAAGCACGCACGCAGGCGCCGCAGTTTCAGCGGCAGCACGTGCGGCCAGTCGATCAGTGGTGCGTCGGCCGCGGCGCCGGTTGCGTGAGGCACGGCCGCGGCGCCCGGCACCGCGTCGCAGTCGAGATACGCGACGTTGTGCCAGCGCCGCGACGACGGCGAATACGGGCTGTCGTGCGCGGGCAGTGCCGGAAAGCCGGCGTGGGTCGGGCTGATCGCCACCGCCTGCGCGCCGTGCCGCGCCGCATGCGCGGCCAGCCGCGCGAGCGCGGTGTAGTCGCCCGCGCCGTCGTCGCCGGCGCGGCGCAGGCTGTAGAGCTGCGCCGCGATGCCCCAGCGGCCGCCCGCATCCGCCGCGCGCGGGTCGACCGGTTGCGGGCGCGGCGGCGCGATCGTGAGCCCGATGCGCTGGTCGCCGACGTCGAGCGCGTGATAGCCGGGGATCGCGAGCGGCGGCAGCGTGCCGTGTTCGCCTTCGCCGCCGACGCGCCCGTCGACATGCCCGCCCGCTTCGAGCGTGATCCGGAAGCGCGCGCCGGGCGGCGCGATCGCGGCCGGCAGGGTGGGCGGCAGGCCCGCGTCGCCGGTGACGATGCGCGGGGCCGCCGCGTTCGCGTCGGCGAGCGCGGCGGCGCTTTCCACCCGCTGGGCCGCCGTGCCGCACGGCCAGCCGAGCGCGTCGACGAGCCTGACGAGGGCGTCATCGTCCACCCGCCGCGCGATGCCGCCCGCATCGGTCCAGTCGGTTTCCAGGCCGGCCGTGCGCGCGAGTTCGGTGATCGACACGTCGGCCGTCATGATCGGCCCTGCCCGTTCATGCGGTGCTGCCGCGCATCGTGGTTGACCTCGCCGTCGCGCCACGCGATGCACGCGCGGGGCGGCAGCCGCAGGTCGCGCAACCGGTCGCGTGCGCGCGGCGGCGTCTCGAACACGATCTTGCCGACCGGCAGCGCGGGCAGCACCGCGTCGTGCGAGCCGAGGTTCAACGCGATCGTCAGCGTGCTGCCGTCGCCGAGGCGCCAGCGCGCCGCAAGCGCCTGCGGGTCGCCGTCGCCCGCGAGCAGGTCGACGCCGAGTGCGCTGGCGCCGGGCAGGTTCGGCGTCACGAGCGCCGCACGCACGGTCAGTGCGCTGCGGTAGAAGCGCCGCCAGGCGTCGGTGTCGGGCGTGGTTTCGTCGCTGCTGCCGTGCAGCGTCGAACGCACGAACGTCGCGATGTCGTTCGGATCGGGAATCGCGTCGCGATGCGCGGCGTCGGCGAACGCCGGAAAGGCCGCGAATTCGCGGCGCCGGCCCTCGCGCACCGCGTCGGCGAGCGCGCCGCGATAGTCGGTGAAGAACTGGAACGGCTGGGTGCTGCCGTCTTCCTCGCCCATGAACAGCAGCGGGATCGACGGCGCGAGCAGCAGCAGCGCGGTCGCCGCGCGCACCGCGTCTTCGTTCGCGAGCGTGCGCAGCCGTTCGCCGAATGCGCGGTTGCCGACCTGGTCGTGGTTCTGCAGGAACGCGACGAACGCGGTCGGCGGCAGGTGCGCGCTCGGTTCGCCGCGCGGGGCGCCGTCGTGCAGCGGCGACGGCTCGCCCTGGTACGCGAAGCCTTCGCCGAGCGTGCGCGCGAGATGGCGCAGCGGCGCGTCGGCGTACGCGCGGTAGTAGCCGTCGCGCTCGCCGGTCAGCAGCACGTGCGCGCTGTTGTGGAAATCGTCGTTCCATTGCGCGTCGAAACCGCCGGGCCCGAGCAGGCTCGCCGCGTTGCGCTCGTTCTCGAGCACGAGGTGCACATGGCGCGTGTCGCCCGCGTACGCGCGCACGCGGCGCGCGAGTTCGCGCAGCCACGCGTCGTCGTCGATCGCGTGCGCGGCATCGATGCGCAGCCCGTCGAAACGGAATTCGTGGAGCCAGTACAGCGCGTTCTCGATGAAGAACGCGCTCGTCTGCTCCCGCGAAAAGTCGATCGCCGGCCCCCACGCCGTTTGCCGGTCCGCGCGAAAGAACGCGGGCGCGTAGCGCGGCAGCAGGTTGCCTTGCGGGCCGAAGTGGTTGTAGACGACGTCGAGAAACACCTGCAGCCCGAGCCCGTGCGCGGCATCGATCAGCGCCTTCAGTTCCTCGGGCCGTCCGTACGACGGATCGGGCGCGAACGGCAGCACGCCGTCGTAACCCCAGTTGCGCGCGCCGGGAAACGTGTTGACGGGCATCAGCTCGATGGCGGTCACGCCGAGCACGGCGATGTCCGGCAGCCGCCGCTCGACGCTTGCATGGCCGCCGAATGCGCCGATGTGCAGTTCGTACAGCACCGTTTCGTGCCACGGGCGGCCGCGCCACGCGTCGTGGCGCCAGCGGTACGCAGCGGGATCGACGACCTGGCTCGGGCCATCCACGCCGCCGGGCTGGAAGCGCGACGCGGGATCGGGCACCGCGAGATCGCCGTCGAGCCGGTAGCGATACAGCGTACCGGGGCCGCACGGCACGACGGCCTCGAACCAGCCTTCGCCCACCGCGGTCATCGGGACGGCGGGCCGGTTTTCGCCTTCGATCTCGACGGCGGCCGTGCGGCTCGCGGGCGCCCACAGCCGGAAGCGCGTGCGGTCGGCCTCGACGCAGGTCGCGCCGAACGACGTGTCGAACGCGTGCGAACCCGATGGACGGGCGGGGCGTGATCTCATGTCGGGTCTCCCGGAGACAGGTCGGTCGGCACGGCGGCCACCGCGATCGCGGCCGCGTGCGCGGCGACGTCGAGGCCGTCGGCCGGCCACGAGCGCGGGCCGGCGTCCGGCGTGGCCGTGTCGACCAGCACGCGATAGTCGAGCGCCGGCGCGGGCGGCGCGAACACGACCGTCTCGGACGACGCGTTCAGCATCACGAGCAGCGCCTCGGTGCGCCCGGTGCGGCCCGTGCCGACGCGGCGCATCGTCAGCGCGCGGCGCTCGCGGTCCTGCCACGCGGGCACGGTCATCGCGTCGCCGCGCTCGTCGAACCAGCCGATCTCCGCCATGCCCCGCGCCGCTTCGCGGTCGCCCGACGGATAGCGCGGCGTGGACATCACCGGATACATGCGTCGCAGCGCGGCAAGCCGCGACACGAAGCGCATCAGCGTCACGGCTTCGTCGCCGCGCGCCAGCTCCCAGTCGAGCCACGACAGCTCGTTGTCCTGGCAGTACGCGTTGTTGTTGCCGTGCTGCGTGCGGCCGAACTCGTCGCCGGCCACCAGCATCGGCGTGCCGAGCGCGGTAAACAGCGTCGCGAGCATCGAGCGCGCGACCCGCGCACGTACCGCGCGGATCGCCGGGTCGTCGGTCGGCCCCTCGACGCCCCAGTTCGCGGTGCAGTTGTCGTCGCGGCCGTCGCGGTTGTCCTCACCGTTCGCGTCGTTGTGTTTCGTCGAATACGACACGAGATCGGCGAGCGTGAAGCCGTCGTGCGCGGTGACGAAGTTGACCGACGCCCACGTATGGCGCCGCTGGTGGTTGAACAGGTCGGCCGACCCCGCGAGCCGCGCGGCGAGTTCCGGCCGCTGGCCCGGGTCGCCGCGCCAGAAGCGCCGCACCGTGTCGCGGAAGCGGTCGTTCCATTCGGCGAAACCGGGCGGGTGGCGGCCCAACTGGTAGCCGCCGGGGCCGAGATCCCACGGCTCGGTGATCAGCTTGCGCTGCGCGAGCACCGGGTCCTGCCGCAGCGCGTCGAAGAACCCCGCGCCCGGATCGAAGCCGTGTTCCTCGCGACCGAGCGTCACGCCGAGGTCGAAACGGAAGCCGTCGATGTTGAACGCGGTGGCCCAGTAGCGCAGCGAATCCATCACCATCTGCACGACGCGCGGATGCGACAGGTTCAGCGTGTTGCCGCAGCCGGTCTCGTCGACATGAAAGCGGCGGTCGTCCGGCCTCAGCCGGTAGTAGCTCGCGTTGTCGAGGCCGCGCCACGACAGCGTCGGGCCGAGCTCGTTGCCCTCGCACGTATGGTTGTAGACGACGTCGAGCACGACCTCGATGCCGGCCGCATGCAGCTGGCGGATCGCGATGCGCATCTCGTCGAGCCGCCGCGTCGCGAGATACGCGGGCTCCGGCGCGAAGAACGCGGCCGTGTCGTAGCCCCAGTAGTTGCGCAGCCCGCGGTTCACGAGCGCGCGCTGCTGCAGGAACGCGTGGACGGGCAGCAGCTCGACCGTCGTCACGCCGATCGACAGCAGGTGATCGATGAACGCCGGATGCGCGAACGCCGCGAACGTGCCGCGCTCGGGCGGGCGCAACCCGGCACGCCGCATCGACGCGCCGCGCACGTGGGTCTCGTAGATCACCGTGTTGCGCCACGACACGCGCGGGCGCCGGTCGGTGCTCCAGTCGAACGCCTCGTCGACCACCACGCACTTCGGCATCGCGGGCGCCGAGTCGCGCCGGTCCATCGACAGGTCCGCGCGGTTCGAATGCAGGCGATAGCCGAACAGCGCGTCCGACCAGCGGAACTGGCCGACCAGCTTGCGCGCATACGGGTCGAGCAGCAGCTTGGTCGGGTTGAAGCGATGGCCGTGCTGCGGCTGGTACGGGCCGTCCGCGCGAAACCCGTACACGGTGCCCGGATGCGCGTTGGGCAGGTAGCCGTGCCAGATCTCGTCGGTGCATTCGGGCAGGTCGAGGCGCGCCAGCTCCTTGCGGCCGGTCGGATCGAACACGCACAGCTGGATGCGGTGCGCGTGCGCGGAAAACACCGCGAAGTTGGTCCCGAGGCCGTCCCAGGTCGCGCCGAGCGGATAGCTGCGGCCGGATTCGAGACGGGCGGGCAGGGCGGTCGGCATGGGGCGGATCTCCGTGTCCAGGGTGCGGGAAATCAGGCAGGGCGCAGCCATAGCGTCGCGAGCGGCGGCAGGCGCAGGGTGGCCGACCACGCCTCGCCGTGCGCGGGCACGGCTTCGGCCCACACGGCGCCGTCGTTGCCGGCGTTGGTGCCGCCGTACGGCGCGGCATCGGTGTTCATCAGTTCGCGCCACTGTCCGGGCGCGGGCAGGCCGACGCGATAGCTCGCGCGCGGCACCGGCGTGAAGTTGCAGACGGCGACCACCCGATGCCCGGCATCGTCGCGCCGCGCGAACGCGAACACGCTGTTGTCGCGGTCGTCGCCGATCAGCCAGGAGAAGCCGGCCGCTTGGCAGTCGAGCGCATGCAGCGCCGGCTCGGCCGCGTACGTGCGGTTCAGGTCGCGCACGAGCCGCTGCACGCCGCGATGCGCGGGCGCATCGAGCAGGTCCCAGTGCGGCGTCGCGTCGTGCGCGAACTCGGCCCATTGCGCGAATTCGCTGCCCATGAACAGCAGCTTCTTGCCGGGGTGCGCCCACATGAAGCCGAAGTACGCGCGCAGCGTCGCGAGCCGCTGCCACGCGTCGCCCGGCATCTTCGCGACGAGCGAGCCCTTGCCGTGCACGACCTCGTCGTGCGACAGCGGCAGCACGAAGCGCTCGGAGAACGCGTAGACGAGCCCGAACGTCATCCGGTCGTGGTGATAGCGGCGATGCACCGGGTCTTCGCGCAGATACGCGAGCGTGTCGTGCATCCAGCCCATGTTCCACTTGAAGTCGAAGCCGAGCCCGCCGTCGCCGGTCGGCGCGGTGACGCCCGGCCACGCGGTCGATTCCTCCGCGACGGTGACGACGCCGGCCGGCGCGGCCGCCCCGTGCAGCGTGTCGTTCAGCATGCGCAGGAACGCGACCGATTCGAGGTTCTCGCGGCCGCCGTGCACGTTCGGCACCCATTCGCCTTCCGCGCGCGAATAGTCGCGGTACAGCATCGACGCGACCGCGTCGACGCGGATGCCGTCGACGTGATACCGGCGCGCCCACGCGAGCGCCGAGGCGGCGAGGAACGCGCCGACTTCCGTGCGCCCGACGTTGAACACGCAGGTGTGCCAGTCGGGATGCAGCCCTTCGCGCGGGTCGGCGTGCTCGTACAGCGCGGTGCCGTCGAACTGCGCGAGGCCGTGCGGATCGTCGGGGAAGTGCGCGGGCACCCAGTCGACGAGCACGCCGATGCCGGCCGCGTGCGCGCGGTCGACGAAGCGCGCGAAGCCGTCGACCGGCCCGAAGCGCGCGGACGGCGCGAACTGCGCGAGCGGCTGGTAGCCCCACGAGCCGCCGAACGGGTATTCGGCGATCGGCATGAATTCGACGTGCGTGAAGCCCATCCCCTTCACGTACGGAATCAGCCGCTCGGCGAGTTCGTCCCAGGTCGCGCTGCGGTTCATTTCCTCGGGCACGCGTTGCCACGATTCCGCATGCACCTCGTAGATCGACCACGGCACGCGGTAGCGGTCGGCGTGCGGCCGCGCGTGCATCCAGCCGTCGTCGTGCCACGCGAACGCGTCGAGCGCCGCGACGTCGGCGACGACCGACGCCGTGCGCGGCGGCGCCTCGGTCGCGCGCGCACAGGGATCGGCCTTGTGCGGCAGCACGCGCCCGTCGGCCGCGCGCACCTCGTATTTGTAGCACTCGCCCGCGCCGATGCCCGGCACGAACAGCTCCCACACGCCCGACGGCCGCCGCAGCCGCATCGGATGGCGGCGGCCGTCCCAGCCGTTGAAATCGCCGACCACCGACACGCGCTGCGCGTTCGGCGCCCAGACCGCGAAGCGCACGCCGTCGGTGTCGTCGATGCGCGCCGGCGCCGCGCCGAGGCAGTCGAGCACCGCGGCCGGGTCGCCGGCGGAGAAGCGGGCGAGCACGGCGTCGTCGAGCAGCGTGCCGAACGCATACGCGTCGTCGATCACCTGTCGCGCGTCGGGCCAGTCGATCGCGAGCAGATAGTGGGGCGCGCCGCCGTTGCGCGGGATCGTCCCCGCGAAGCAGCCGGCGCGATCGACGCACGCGAGCGCGCCGAGGTCGGCGCCTTCCGGCGACAGCGCATGCACGCTTTTCGCGCCGGGCAGCAGCGCGCGCACGACGACCTCGCCGGCCTGCCCGTGTGGGCCGAGGCAGGCGAACGGATCGGGATGACGGCCGGCGAGCAGCGCATCGATGTCGGATCGTTCGAACAGCGTTTCAGTCATTGCGTGCCTCCGTCGTCGGATGCGCCGCCGTCGCCGAGCAGCCGTTCGACCAGCGCGGCGAGCCCGCCGACCGGCACGCTCAGCCAGTCGGGCCGGTTCGCGGCTTCGTAGCACAGCTCGTACGACGCCTTGTCGATCAGGAACAGCGCGAGCAGGCGATCGGCGTAGCGCGGGTCGATGAAACGCGCGGGGGCCTGCTCGGCGGCCATGCGATAGCAGTCGACGAAGCGGTCGGCGGCGGCCTGCCCGAAGCGGTCGAACAACGCACGCTTGCGGCCGGCCGCCTGCGGCGGCGCCTTCTCGATCGCGAACTGCGCGGTCGCGCTCACGTACGACAGCGACCGCAGCAGGCCGGCCACGTCGCGCAGCGGATGCGATTTCGCGCGGCGGTGTTCGAGCGGGCGCGCCGGCTCGCCTTCGAAGTCGATCAGCAGCGCGTCGCCCTGCACGTCGAGCACCTGGCCCAGATGGAAATCGCCGTGGATCCGCATGCACTGCGCATCGAGCGTGCGCGGCACGAGCTCGCCGAGCGCGCGCACGGCCGCGTCGCGCGACGCGAGCAGCGTGTCGGCCGCCGCGCGCATGGCGGGATCGAGCGCATCGAGTCGCGTGTGCAGCACGTCGAGCGCGTGCTCGAACGACGCGATCGCGTCCGCGCACCAGCCGTCGACGTGTTCGGGCGTTGCATGCTCCGGCGCGAACGCGGGATCGTCGGACGGCTGCGCGAGCGCGACGTGCAGCTGGCCGAGCCGCGTGCCGATGATCCCCGCGAACGCCGCATAGCCGAGCAGCGCGTCGGGTTCCTCGTTGGCGTCGTCGGTGTGCTCTTCGTCAGCCGCCGGCAGCGCGAGCTCGTCCACCGCGCGCCGCAGGAAGTCGAACGAGCGCGTCCACGCGTCGCCCTGGTTGTCGACGTAGCGCTGCAGGATCGCGACCGTGTGCGGCGTGCCGTCAGGATCGACGTGCACGACTTCGCCCGCGAGCGTCGCGGTGTTCGGGTAGCCGATCCGCGTCAGGTACCGGCTCATTTCCGCTTCCGGATGTACGCCGTGCGCGACCTTGCGCACCAGCTTCAGCACGATCGCGTCGCCGATCACGAGCGAGCTGTTGCTCTGCTCGGCCGCGAGCCAGCGCACTTCGGCGTCGTCGCCGGGATCGAGTGCGGCGAGCGCGTCTTCCGGCAGGAACGCGAGCCGGCCGCCGTCGGTGGTCGGCACCGTCGCGCCGTCGCGTAGCTTGCGCAGCATCCCGTGCGCGAACGCCGGCAGCGCGAACGCGTCGGTCAGGTAGCCGACCGAGTGGCCGCGCCGCACGCGCGCCAGCGCCAGCTGCGTGAACAGCGGCTGCGAGGTTTCACCGCCCCACGCGGCCGCGAGCGGCACGACGTAGCGTTCGACGTCGCCCGTCGCACCGGATTCGACCCAGGCCTCCGCATACTGGAACGGTTCGCCCGGCACCGGCGTGACGACGTTCAGCCGGGCCGTGCCGATCGCGCGGTCCTTCGACGCGAACCAGCGCCGCCGCGCGAGCCACGAGGGCAGGGCATCGTGCGCGAGCACGTGCAGCTGTTCGACGTTCGGCCGTGTATCGCCGCGTCGCATCACGAGCGTCACGTATTCGGGCAGCGGCTCCGCGTGCGGCTGCCGCCACGACGGCTCGCGGCCGTGCTCGGCGAGCACGAACCACAGGAATCCGTACGGCGGAAAGGTCAGCAGGTACGTGAGCTGCCCGATCGGCGGAAACGGCGAATCCGACGTCATCTCGATCGGCACGCGGCCCGCGAATTCGGACAGGTCGAGCTCGACGGCCTGCGACGCCCGCGACAGGTTCGCGACGCACAGCACCGGATCATGGCCGTCCAGCTCGCGCAGGTACGCGAGCACCTTGCGGTTCTCCGGGCGCAGGAAGCGGATCGTGCCGCGTCCGAACGCCTGCGACGCGCGGCGCGTCGACAGGATCCGGCGCGTCCAGTTCAGCAGCGAATGCGGGTCGCGCGTCTGCGCCTCGACGTTGACCGCGTCATAGCCGTACAGCGCGCCCATCACCGGCGGCAGCACGAGCTGTTCGGGGTCGGCGCGCGAGAAGCCGCCGTTGCGGTCCGACGACCACTGCATCGGCGTGCGCACGCCGTCGCGGTCGCCGAGGTGGATGTTGTCGCCCATCCCGAGCTCGTCGCCGTAGTAGATCACCGGCGTGCCGGGCATCGACAGCAGCAGCGAGTTGATCAGCTCGATGCGGCGCCGGTCGCGTTCCATCAGCGGCGCGAGCCGGCGCCGGATGCCGAGGTTCAGCCGCGCGCGCCGGTCGCTCGCATAGGTCTGCCACAGCAGGTCGCGCTCGGAGTCGGTGACCATCTCGAGCGTCAGCTCGTCGTGGTTGCGCAGGAACACGGCCCACTGGTTGCTCGGCGCGAGTTCCGGCGTCTGCCGCATGATGTCGACGATCGGGAAGCGGTCCTCGCTCGCGATCGACATGTAGATGCGCGGCATCAGCGGGAAATGGAACGCCATGTGGCATTCGTCCTCGTTGCCGAAATATTCCTGCACGTCTTCCGGCCACTGGTTCGCCTCCGCGAGCAGCATCCGGTTCGGATACTCGGCGTCGATCGTCGCGCGGATCCGCTTCAGGATCGCGTGCGTCTCGGGCAGGTTCTCGTTGCTGGTGCCTTCCCGCGCGACGAGATACGGCACCGCGTCGAGCCGCAGCCCGTCGATGCCGAGGTCGAGCCAGAAGCGCATCACCTGCATCACCTCGCGCACGACGGCCGGGTTGTCGAAGTTCAGGTCCGGCTGGTGCGAATAGAAGCGGTGCCAGTAGTACTGGCCGGCGATCGGGTCGTGCGCCCAGTTCGACGTTTCCGTATCGAGGAAGATGATCCGCGTGCCCGCGTATTTCGTGTCGGTGTCGGACCACACGTAGTAGTCGCGATGCGTGGAGCCGGGCTTCGCGCGGCGCGCGCGCTGGAACCACGGATGCTGGTCCGACGTGTGGTTGATCACCAGCTCGGTGATCACGCGAATGCCGCGTGCATGCGCTTCGCGGATGAAGCGCCGCACGTCGGCCAGCGTGCCGTAGTCGGGATGCACGTCGCGATAGTCGGCGATGTCGTAGCCGTCGTCGCGGCGCGGCGACGGGTAGAACGGCAGCAGCCAGATCGTGTCGACGCCGAGTTCGGCGATGTAGTCGAGCTTCGCGATCAGGCCGGGGAAATCGCCGATGCCGTCGTTGTTCGAGTCGTAGAACGACTTCACGTGCACCTGGTAGATGATCGCGTCCTTGTACCACAGCGGATCGTCCGCGCAGAGCGCCGGCGCGCGGCGGCGTGCGCGGCGCCGGCGCGGGGTGCCGGCCGGCGCCAGCGACGGGAATTGCGCGCGGCGTACGTCGTCGAGGGAATCTTCGCGTTTCATCATCCGTGGGCTCCCGAGGAGGGCCGGGCGTCGCCCGGTTCGCGCGCCGCCGCCCGCGCGGCGCCTGGAGACGGCGTGAGCCGCCAGATCGCATACGGGCGCACATGCGGATCGAGCGAGACGTACTGGCGATGCCCGCGCCAGGTTTCCGCATGCGTGGCGTCCTGTTCGAGCGCGTCGAGCGGTTCGCCGTCGACGAGCCCCAGGCCGCGCCACAGCGACGCATCGAGCGTGAAGTTCGTGACCTGCGGATGCCACGGATCGGTGCTGATCGCGACGACCACCACGCTGTCGAACGCCGGCGTCGCCTTCACGAACACGAGCACCGCGTCGTTGTCCGCGTCGGCGAACGTGAGGCCGAGATGGGTCTGCAGCGCCGGGTGCGCGCGCCGCGCGCGGTTCAGCCGCGCGACCTCGGCGCCGATATGCGCGGCCTTGCTCCAGTCGCGCGCACGCAGCTCGTACTTCTCCGCGTCCGCGTATTCCTCGCTGTCGGGCAGCGGCGCCGATTCGCCGAGCTCGAAGCCCGAGTACAGGCCCCACGAGCCGGCCAGCGTCGCCGCGAGCGCCGCGCGGATCACGAACTGCGTGCGCGGCGCGTTCTGCAGGTGGCGCGGGTTGATGTCGGGCGTGTTGACGAAGAAGTTCGGCCGGAAGAACTCGCGCGCCGGGCCGGTCGTCAGCTCGGTCAGGTAGTCGATGAATTCGCGCTTCGACTCGCGCCACGTGAAGTACGTGTACGACTGCGAGAAGCCGACTTTCGCGAGCCGATACATCATGGCCGGCCGCGTGAACGCTTCGGACAGGAACACCACGTCCGGATGCCGGCCGCGCACGTCGTCGATCATCCACGCCCAGAACGGCAGCGGCTTCGTGTGCGGGTTGTCGACGCGGAAGATCCGCACGCCCGCGTCGACCCAGAACAGCACCGCGTCGCGCAGCGCGAGCCACAGGTCGGGCAGCGCGTCCGGCGCGTAGAAATCAGGGTTGACGATGTCCTGGTAACGCTTCGGCGGATTCTCCGCGAAGCGCAGCGAGCCGTCGGGCCGCCACGCGAACCAGCCCGGATGCGCGGCGAGCCACGGATGGTCGGGCGAGCACTGGATCGCGAAATCGAGCGCGATCTCGAGCCCGTGGCCGCGCGCGGCATCGACCAGCGCGCGGAACGAGTCGAGCGTGCCGAGCTGCGGATGCACGGCCGTGTGGCCGCCGTCCGGCGAGCCGATCGCGTAAGGGCTGCCGACGTCGTCGGGGCCGGCCTTCAGGCTGTTGTTGCGGCCCTTGCGCGCGGTCGTGCCGATCGGGTGGATCGGCGGGAAATACAGCACGTCGAAACCCATGTCGCGGATGCGCGGCAGGTGCGCGATCACGTCGTCGAACGTGCCGTGCCGGTGCGGATCGTCGCTCGCCGAGCGCGGAAACATCTCGTACCAGCTGGAGAAGCGCGCCGCGCGGCGCTCGACGTCGACCGGGAAGGTCGTCGTGTCGTGCGTGACGAACGGGCGGTAGCGCAGCGCCGCGAACGCGTCGGCGAGCGGCGCCGCGCCGAGCTGCGCGAGCCGCGCGTCGGCCGGCGCATCGTTGAATTCGGCGACGAGTCGTTTCATCTGCGTGAGCACGCGCGTATCGCGCGGATCGGCGAGCTTGAGCGCGGTCGCGAGCAGCAGCTGCGCTTCGCGCAGTTCGAGCGTCACGTCCTGGCCGGCCGCGTGTTTCTTCGCGACATCGTGGACGAGCGAGGCCCAGTCGTCGCGCCAGGCAATCACGCGAAATTCATGGCGGCCGAGCCTGTCGAGCGCGACGCGGGCGTGCCAGCCGTCGTTCGGTTCGGCTTCGAACGGGATTTCGCGCCAGTCGTCGTCGCCGGCGGCGCGCCACTGCAGCGCGGCCGCGAGATGCGCGTGCCCGTCGGTGAAGATCGATGCGTGGACGACGAGCGTCTCGCCGATTACGCGCTTGACCGCGAAGCGGCCGCCGTCGACCGACGGCTCGACGCGCTCGATCGCGATCCGTTCGGCCGCGAGCGCCGCGGACAGCGCACCGCGCTCGTGTGCGGCGTCGTGGCGGGTCGTGACGGGCGGCGCCCGCCACGCATGCAGCAGCGCGTACGCGCCGGGGTCGAGCGTGAACGGTTCGAGCGCGGCCGGCGGGTGGGTTTGCGTGCCGCCGTGCGTGGCGACATGCGTGAATCCGCCCGGCACGCCGGGCAGGATCGTCGCGGGGTCGACCGTCACCGCTGCGTCGAGCTCGGGATTCAACGCGATCAGCAGCGCCGCTTCGTCGTGTTCGAGCGACGGCCCGGTGCCGCGCAGCAACGCGGTCGCCGGCGCGCCGGGCGCGCTCAACTGCGCGATTTCGCCGCGTGCGGCCGCCACAGGCGTGGCGCGGCGCCACGCGTTCGCGTCGGCGATCGTGCCCGACAGGTCGAAGCGCGCGCGCTCGAACGCGGCGCGGTAGCGCGCCGCATCGGCGTCGCGCGCCATCAGCGGCACCGTGACGCCGCGCTCGAAGCCCATCGGCACGAGCCAGCCGGTGCCGACGGCGGCAGCGGTCCACAACGCGCGGCGATAGGCGCGTACGACGAGGTCATCCGACGCGCCGGGCCAGTCGTCGGCGAGGCGCGGGCCGTCGAACGCGTCGGGAAACGCGATCGGCGCGCCGATGCGCCGCAGCAGCCGGTGTTCGTCGACGAACCACGGCGCGCGCAGATCCCACCAGCGCACCGATGAAAACACCGCGTCGAACCCGGCGCCTTCGAGCTGCGCCAGCGCGTCGCGCGCATGGCCGGGCACGCCGGCGAGCACCGCGGCGTCCGGGCGCGTACGGCGCAGCGCCGCGCGCCAGCCGGGCCACCAGTCGGCCGGCAAATGATGCGGCGCGTCGATCAGGAAGCCGGCCGCGCCCGCATCGGCGAACGCGGCGAGGTGCTGGCACCACCACGCGGACAGCGCATCGCGCGCGGCTTCATCGCCGAGGTTCGCGTGGGCGACATCCAGCGCGTGCGCGGTGCCGCGCGGATCGATCAGCGCATCGTCGTGCGTGTGCTCGACGTACCAGTCCGGATGCTCGGCACGCAGTGGGTTCTCGCGCGCGACCCGATCCGGCACGACTTCGAGCAGCAGGCGCAGCCCGTGGCCGTGTGCGAGCTGGGCGAGCCGCGAGAAGGTTTCGAGCGCGCTCGCGCGGGTCGCGAACGCTTGGGACGGCCGCCGGAAATCGGCCACGTGGCGCGGAAAGCCGGCGACGCTCGCGGCCCAGAACGCGCCGACGAGCACATGATCGAAGCCCATGCCGGCGACATGCGCGAACGTCTGCGGCCATGCGTCGAGCGGTCCGACGAGGCGGGCGTCGCAGAAGTAGAGGTGCGGAGAAAAGGGCGGCGTGGAGTCCATGGCGCGGGCGTACGGGCGGCAGTCAATGACGCCGGTTCGCCGCAACACGTGTGCCTGCCGGGTGGTTTCCCGTGGGGCAAGGGCGGGTGGGAGACCCGCGGCGGCGGGGACTGTCGTTTTTACATGACCGCTGGGTACTGCATGCACTTACATGCGCGGCACCGAGCGGATATCCGTGCTGTCGCCCGTGGCACGATCGTCATCGGCTTCGGGAAGCGGCACGCCGGGGTCGCAGCGCGTGCGCGCACGAACGCCCGCAGCAGGGCCACACGCGCATCGCGCCCGTGCGCGCCGCAGGTGCACGGGCCGTCGACGAAGGTCGCGTCGCATTCGACGTCGTCGCCGTGCCGTGCGATTCGAAGATCGTCGACACGGTCGAGCACCGCGCCCGCATCGGACCACGACGTCGACGGCACGAAACACGTGTCGAGCCGCCTGAGTGCGTCGCATGCAGCCGTCACGACCAGGTGCGGTGCGACTGCGGTGAAACGCAGCGTGTCTTCGTCGTCGGCGCACAGCGCGCGTGCACACCAGTAGTCGAGATCGTTTCCGTCGAGTGCGTCGGTTCGCATGGGCCGGCTCCGTCCGATCAAAACGGGCTCACCGCGCAAGCGACGTGCCCGCTGCGGGGCGTCGCGCGCGTCCGGCACGATCACCATGCGTCGATGTCCCGGTTGCTGTCGATTCGCTGCAGCAGCACGTCGCAACGTTCGCGCAGCGCGTTCAGTTCCGGTGAATCGGCGTCGAGCCGCACCCGTTCGCCGCTGTCGGGATCGCGGTTCGCGATCGCGATGTCGTAGATCCCTTGCGCGATCGTCGCGGACGCGTCCGCGATCCTGACCCGCGCAAGCCATCCGCATTCGGCGTGATGGCACGCGAGCCACATCCGCTGCACGTCGACGAGCTGACCGGTCGTGAGCCATGCGCCGGACCGCATGCGCGCAGCCAGCTGGCTCGTCACGAGATAGGAGAGCAGATCGGTCGTTTGAGTCACAACGAGGCTCCTTGGCGAAGGGTCGGGACGGTCGATCCGCGAGCCGGGTCGCGGGAGCGGAGCCGGGGAAGGCGTCGGTGCGCGGATCGTCGTCCGGTTGCAGGGGGAACCGCTTCGCGGGCTCGCGGTGCGTGCCCGTGGCGATCCGGTGCGCGAGCGGCGCGCAAACCGCGTGCCTGCGGGGGTACCGGGCACGACCCGTGCGCGCCGGGCCGACGGGGCGCGCGGCGATCATGCGGCGCGTATTTTTTGCATCGCCATCGCAGATAGGCACAGGAGGCCACCTTGCAAAATCAACAGGACGCACAGATTCGGGACCCGTATCGCGGGCACGAGATACGCGTGTGGGCGCGGCGCAACGACAGCGGCGCGTGGCGTGACGAGGTGCAGGTGTATGTGGGCGGCGAGCGCATCGAGCTGGTCGCGCCGGCGGCCGATGGCCCCGACTGGATGACCGAGAACGAAGCGCTGCTCGCGGGTGTCGAGCGGGGGCGCTATCTGATCGACAAGCGCATTGACGACGATTGAGCTGCGCGGCGGCCGCCTGCCGGTTCGGCGCAGGCGTGGCCGGTGGTCGTTCGCGGCCTGACGAAACCGACGGCGCACTGGCGCAGGCGCCGTCGGCGAAGCAGGCGTTTCAGGGCCGCGCTGCAATCTCGTCGAGATGCCACAGCAGATCGGCCGGATCGTCGTACACGCGCAGCGCGCCCGCGCGTTCGAGTTCGTCGCTGCCGTACCCACCCGACAGCAGCCCGACGCCGAGCGAGCGGCAGCGGGCGGCGGCGAGCATGTCCCAGATGCTGTCGCCGACCACGACCGTGTGTTCGATCGGCACGTTCAGTTGCGCGGCGGCCGTCAGGAACAGGTCGGGGTCGGGCTTCGCGTACTTGACCTGGTCGCGCGTGACTACCACGTGCTTCGCCGGATCGACGCCGAGCGCCTCGAGATTGATGGCGGCCGTTTCCATCCGCCCGCTGGTCGCGATCGCCCAGCGAATGCCCGCCGCCGACAACGCGGCCAGCAGTTCGCGCGCACCCGGCAGCGGCCGGACCTGCGCGCGCAGCCGCTGGTACGCGGCCGCATGGAGGCGCGCCAACCGCTCGACGCGCTCGGCGTCGAGGTCGCCCGACGTCTCGCGTAGCAGCTGATTCAGGAACAGGCCGCCGCTCATGCCGATCTTGCGGTGGATGCGCCACACCGACAGTTCGATGCCTTCGGCATCGAGCGCTTCCTTCCACGCGAGCACGTGCTGGTAGACGCTGTCGACGAGCGTGCCGTCGAGATCGAACAGAAAAGACGTTTCAATGCGCATGTGTACCTCCTGGCTCGAAAGGGGTCGAGCGAACGGGTCGTGAGAAGCGTGTGGGCACATTATCGGCGCACGGCCGTGTCATGACCATGTCCCGCGGCCCACCGACGCCCCCCGCGCCGCGCCGTGTCATGTGCCGCTGGTACAATCGCGGCGATCGCCGGGCCGGGTTCTCCGCGCCGCGCGCCCCCAACCCTCGTCTCGCCGATTCCAGGTATGGCTACACCGGACGCCGTCAGTTCCAAGCACTCGTGGTGGGGTGTCCTGACCCTGGCACTCACCGCCTTCATCTTCAATACCACCGAATTCGTGCCCGTCGCGCTGCTCAGCGCGATCGGCGACAGCCTGCACATGCAGCCGACCGACGTCGGCCTGATGCTGACGATCTACGCGTGGGCCGTGGCCGTCGTGTCGCTGCCGCTGACGCTCGCCACGCGCCACGTCGAGCGTCGCAAGCTGCTCACGTGGGCGTTGCTGGGGTTCATCGCTAGCCACGTCGTGACCGGCGTCGCGTGGAATTTCGCGGTGCTGATGGTTGGCCGGCTGGGCATCGCGTGCGCGCATGCGGTGTTCTGGTCGATTTCCGTGCCGCTGGCCGTGCGGCTCGCGCCGAGCGACCGGAAAAGCCGCGCGCTCAGCCTGCTGGCGATGGGCACGGCGATCGCGATGGTGGCCGGCATTCCGCTCGGGCGCGTGGTCGGCGAGACGTTCGGCTGGCGCGTCACGTTCCTGATCATCGCCGGCGCGGCGGGCGTCGCGTTGCTGCTGCTGCGCGCGACGTTGCCGGTCTTGCCGAGCGAGGGCGCCGGGTCGCTCAGCAGCATCGGCGTGTTCCTGCGCAAGCCCGCGCTGGTGGCGCTGTACGCGATCACCGTGCTCGTCGTGTCCGCGCATTTCACGTCGTACACGTACATCGAGCCTTTCGTCCAAAGCGTGAACCACGCGAGCAGCAGCCGGATCACCTATGTGCTGATCCTGTTCGGCGTCGCCGGCATACCGGCCGCGATCTGCTTCAACCGCCTCTATCCGCACCGGCCGGACGACTTCCTGCTCGGGTCGATCGTCGCGCTGGCGGGATGCCTGCTGATCCTGTTCCCGTGCGCGCTGAACATCGTCACGCTGTCCGTGCATACGCTGGTCTGGGGCGGCGCGATCGTCTGCTTCGGGCTGGCGATGCAGGCATGGGTGCTGAAGCTGGCGCCGGAGGGAACCGACCTCGCGGTGTCGATCTTCTCCGGGCTGTACAACGTCGGGATTGGCGCGGGCGCGCTGATCGGCAACCATATCGCCGGCGACTTCGGGCTGCCGTGGGTCGGCACGTTCGGCGGCGTGGTCGGCGCGGTGGCGGTCGGGATCGCGTGGCTGGCGCTGCGGCTGCATGCGAGGCAGGCGGTGGCCTAGGGCCTGTTCACGCTAATAACGGGCTTGCGGACGTGCCTCGCGCGTTGCCCGTCATGCAACCGAGTAGCCGCCGTCGGCCACGAGCGCATGCCCTGACACGTAGCTGGAATCGTCCGACGCGAGGAACGCGACGATCGTCGCCATCTCCTCGGCGGAGCCCCAGCGTCCTGCCGGTGTCGATGCGGCGAATGCCTGTTGCGCCTCTTCCGACGGCCAGATGCCGCGATGATGGAACGGCGTTTCGATCAGCCCCGGGCACAGTGCGTTCACGCGCACGCCGCGTTTGAACCATTCGATCGACGCGGTCTTCGTCATCCCGATCACCGCGTGCTTGCTCGCGATATAGACCGATGCATTCTCGAAGCCGATCAGCCCGCCCATCGACGCGTTGTTGATGATGCTGCCCGACCCCTGCCGCAGCATGATTTCAGCGGCGTACTTCATCGAGTTGAACACGCCGCGCACGTTCGGTTCGAACACCCTGTCGAACCGCTCGGCATCCTGCTCGAGCAGCGGCGCGAACACGCCTTCCGTGCCGGCGTTGTTGAACGCGATGTCGAGGCGTCCGTAGGTTTCTACTGCGAAATCGAACAGCTTGCGCAGATCGTCTTCGTTCGCGACATCCGCGACGAAGGTCTTCGCTTCGCCGCCGGCGGTCACGATTTCGTCGACCAGTCGATCGAGCTCGGGTTTGCGCCGCGCGGAGACGACGACCTTGGCGCCGCGCCGCGCGAGTTCGATCGCGGACGCGCGGCCGATGCCGGAGCTGGCGCCCGTCACCAGGGCGATGCGGCTGTCGAGTTGGGTCGGTTTCGTGCTTGCGTTCATGATGAGATTCTCCAGAGTGAGGGATGAAAGCGGCGCAAGGGGCTGAGTTGAATCGGTTGAGATGCACGCTTGATGGGCATTGTGGTCGCTCGTCGATCGTAAAAAAATGGAACAATGGCGCATTCAGAATTCCCGTTTCGGGAATGAAAAGCGCTGCCGCATGCGCGTGCCACGAGGGTTCTCCATGCTCAACCGACTCGACATCCTGAAGATCTTTTCCGCGGCCGCCGCGGCGCCCACGTTCCGCGAGGCGGCGGCGCGCCTCGGCGTGTCGCCGCAAGTCGTGACGCGCGCGGTGCGCGAACTGGAGGAGATGCTCGGCGAAACGCTGTTTCACCGGACGACGCGGAGCATCCGGATCACCGCGTTCGGGCAGGCGTTCGCCCGTGACGCGCAGACGGCGCTGGCGGCCGTCGACGGGCTGTTCGGCCCCGCGACCGGCCAGGCCGACGAGCCGGTGGGCGTCGTGCGGATCACGGCGCCGTCGGGCATGGGGCGTCGTTACGTGCAGCCGATCCTGAGCGATCTCATGCAGCGGTATCCGGGGCTCGTGCCCGACTTGCGGCTGTCGGACGTGCCTTCGCCGGTGGTCGACGAGCAGATCGACATCGGCGTGCGCGTCGGGGCGATCGGCGACAACCGCTTCGTCGCGCGCATGGTCGGGCCGTTGCCGATGTGGATCGTCGGCGCGCCGTCGCTGATCAGGCGGCTGGGTGAGCCCAAAAATCGCAAGGAACTCGAATCGATGCCGGTCACGTGCCTGATCGATCGCGCGAGCGGCCGCGCGTGGCCGTGGATGTTTCGGGGGGAGCACCAGTTCGTTCCGCCTTCACCGGCGTATCTGACCGACGATACCGAGGTGGAGATCGAGGCCATCTGTGCGGGGGTGGGGCTGGGGCAGTGCTCGGAATACCTCGTCCGGCCGTACGTCGACAACGGGCGCCTCGTGCGGCTGCTGCCCGGCCTCGAACCCGAGCCGTGGAAGCTGCACGTCTATCGGCCGCGGCGCGGGCCGATGCCCCGGCGCATCCGGGTCGTGTACGACGAACTGGTGGCGAAGCTCGCGGACGCGACATGGCGAGGGTAGGCAGTGCGGCCGGGCTACGGATCGCGTTGGCGTGAAGCGGTGTCAACCACCACTCGACGACGTCGGCGCACCTGCGAAACGGTGACGTGCGAGTAACGTGCATCGCGCGCGGCCATCCGGCCCGGCGTGGTCGCGCCATTCGCCGTTCACCGCCATGCATGCGGCAAGCCGACATATTGCGGCATCATCATGGAGCCGACGCACCGGCACCCGGTGCCCGATATTCGACAGGAGACTGTGCATGCCGATACCCCGGATTGAAACCCGCGACGCGATGGGCGACCCCGATGTGGTCTATCTCAACCCGGATCACGTGCTGTGGATGTCGCAGCCGACCGCTGCGCAGCGGCGCCCGGGCGGCACGGCCATTCGCGTGGACGACCGCGTGAAGGGCGGTTCGTTGCTGATGGCCGACAATCCGCCCGCCGCGCAACTGCTGCAGGATCTCGGGCCGTTCGTGACGGTGACGCTGGCGAACCCGTCGTCCGACTATCCGGACGGTCTCGTGCATGTGCGTGCGCAGGCGATCGTCAAGATCGCGACGGACGACCACGACAAGCCGCTCGCCGAGCGCACGCTCGGCTGGGTGCACGTCAAGGATGGCTCCGCGTTCAAGGTCCGGGATTACGCCGGCGTGGCCGCGCAATGGCAGGCGTCGGTGGGGGCTGCCAGCCGCTGAGTGGAGCTTCACGTTGGCGCTATAACGCAGCGGCTCGGTGTGCCGCAGTGGGCCGGCCGTCATTCCCCCAGGAGTTTTGCCAGCCCGTTTCTTCGTTCCAAATTACAGCCCAGTTTCACAATGATCGTTTCACTCACTGGTGGTAAGCCTGTAGATGAGCGACCAGTCGAGATTGAGGAGCGCGTCGCGATGCTCAATCTCGACGCGTCAAGCGGGTACGAAGGCGATGAAAATCAGCCGCGGAGAATAAGGTCAATTATTTTGCAAATAATTTTGACATCACTCCCCACCCCAAAACCACCGTCATAAGAAGGGCGATAAATCCATTTAATTTAACCATCTTAAAAATCGTTTCATCTTTTACTTTCGCTATATTTATTCCGAAAACGATTCTAAGATATGCGTCCCACATTTTGCTGGTGCGAACAAAATTCACCACTTGCTCAGTCAATATCAGCATTAAATATGCCATAACAACAAGGGCAAAGGAGGAAAAAAGAAGTGGATAATTTGTCATGCCCTACCAACCAAAAGAAGATTGATATACCGGAATGCTATATCCCGGCGAGCCACCCGGGGCAGAAAATCCGAATCCGACTCTTCCCTCGAGATCTCCGGGCGTGCCTGGTGAAGATAGTGCTGGCCCGGACCCATACTAGCAGTGGCGTCAAACCCGCCTGTATGAAGAGCCGACGCAAAAGACTGACGGGCGGACGTGCCGCCCATCGGTAGAAAAGGGGGCTATATACGTCGATACGCAATGCGTCGATCCGCCAGGTAACATGGCGCATCGCGACGCACCCAAGCTCGTTCGGGCCTTCGCCGCGACACCCCCGTCGAAGCGCTCGATGCAGGTGTTCTCCACCGGCTTGCCGAGGAACCGCCCGTCATGAACCTTTCCGCGTCCGAAATCACCCCGGAGGAACTCCGGCTGTTCGGCGACACCGTCGCCCGCCTGGAAGAACTGGGGCCGGTCGTCGACGTGAGAACGGTCGTGCTGCCCGCGATCACGCAGCTGCTCCGCGCCGATTTCGCCGCGTCGTTCGATTGCGACGAACACACCGGCCTGTGGCGCAACGGCTTCTCGTACAACCTCGATCCGTTGCAGATCGCGCGGTACGAAGCGTGGTTCCAGCATATCGATCCGGTCACGCCGCCACTGCGCGCGCGCCGCGTGGCGACCTGCGTCGACGAGGTGGTGAGCCGGCGCGAGCTGGAGCAGACCGAGTTCTACACCGATTTCCTGTGTCGCGACGGCATGCACCACGGCATCAACGTCTATGCGTTCGACGGCGCGACCCACGTCGGCGACCTGCGCATCTGGCGGGCGCAAGGGCGGCCCGATTTCACCGAACGCGACAAGCTGCTGCTGAACGGCATCGAGCCGTTTTTCCGGCGCGCGCTGCTGCGGCGGCGCCATGCGTGCGCGGGGCTGACCGAGCGCGAGAGCGACGTCGCGCGGCTGGTTGCCGCCGGTTATACCGACAAGGACGTCGCGCGCACGCTCGGCATCGGGGTGCCGACGGTCCGCACGCACCTGCGGCGCGTGATGGCGAAGAAGGGCGTCGCCAACCGCGCGAGCCTGGCGGCCGCGCTGGCGTAACGGCGGGTTGCATGGCCGTCGGCCGGGGTCATCCATTGTGATGATGGGCGTCAAAATCGGCGCGCCCTACCTTGTGACGATCCCCCGTGACGAGGAACGACGACGATGCCCACCCTGGGAACCCTGACGCTCACCGAAGCCCGGCACGCGATCCTGCGCCGTGAGTTTTCCTGCGTCGAATACGCGTACGCCATGATCGAGCGGCACGCACGCTGGCGCTACCTGAACGGCTTTACGTGCGTCGACGATGCGCGGCTGCTCGCCGAAGCGGCCCGCTGCGACCGCGACCTCGCGACGTCGTCCACCCCGCACGCGCTGCTGGGCCTGCCGATCGCGATCAAGGACAACATCGACACCGCGTGCCTGCCGACCGGCAACGGCACGCTGGCGCTGCACAACCGCGTGCCGCCGCAGCATGCGCCGGTCGTCGCGCGGCTGCTCGCGCAAGGGGCGCTGATCGCGGGCAAGGCAAACCTGCACGAGCTGGCGTTCGGCGTGTCGGGCAACAACCGTGTGACGGGCGCCGTACGCAACCCGTACGATTTCAACCGGATTCCGGGCGGCAGCAGCAGCGGCTCGGGCGCGCTGGTCGGCGCGGGCGTGGTGCCCGCCGCGCTCGGGACGGACACCGGCGGCTCGGTCCGGATTCCGGCTGCGCTGTGCGGTGCCGTCGGCCTTCGCCCGACGGTGGGGCGCTACCCGTCGGGCAGCGTGGCGCCGATTTCGCGCACGCGCGACACCGTCGGCCCGATCGCGCGGTCGGTCGAGGACATCGCGCTGCTCGACGCGATTCTGTCCGGCACCGGCGCCCACGCGCCCATGTCGCTGCCGACCCGTGGCACGACACGCTCCGTGCGCCTGGCGGTCCCGCGCACGACGTTCTGGCGCGGCCTCGCTCAAGATGTCGAAAGGGTGGCGAATGCCGCGGTGGCGAAACTGGCGCAGGCGGGATTCGAGTGTGTCGATATCGACCTGAACGACTATCCGGGGTTCTTCGACGATGAGCCGGCCATCATCGCGATGTACGAATTCCGGTCATCGATGCACGCGTATCTGGTCGAGAACGGCTACGACCTGTCGGTCGACGACATCGTCGCGAACGTGGGGAGCCCGGACGTCGCGAAGATCGCCCGCCATATCACCGGCCCCGACGGGATCGGCGAAGCGGCGTACCGCACCGCGCTCGACCGGCGTACGCGGTCGCGTGCCGCGTATCGGCAGTGCCTCGCCGACAGCGGCGCCGACGCGCTGGTGTTTCCGACCACGATCGCCACCGCGTGCCCGATCCCGGCGGGCGACGTGATGATGCTCAACGGCGAGCCTGCGTCGGTGTTCGCGACTTACATCCGGAATACCGAGCCGGGCAGCAATGCCGGCGTACCGGGCATGACCGTCCCGGCCGGCCTGACGGCGGCCGGGCTGCCGGTCGGCCTCGCACTGGATGGGGCGGCCGGCACCGATCGCGAACTCATCGCGGTCGCGCTGGAGGTCGAGCGGGTGCTCGGGCGGCTACCGGCGCCGGATGATGGATTCGGGGTGGAGGGCAGGTTGGGTGGGGACGCGGGTGTCGATGGGGAGTCGTGATGCGGTGCCGCCGCGCCCCGGGGGTGGTGCGGCGGTTGAATTGCCGGAGCCGGTGAGGCTCGCCACGAAGCCGGTCGGCATACGCATGAGGTGACCTGCGGTGACGCCGGGCCCTTCGCGCACCCAACCCGATGCGCAAGCACCGCTGACGTGAATCCCGCCGGCGCCGCAGCGTCTTGACCCGACAACCGGTCGAACCAACGCACGCGAAGCCGGCCGCCAACAGCGCATATCGAGAAACCTGCCCCCGAGCCCCCCGAGCGAGGCATCAGGAAAACCCTGACAGCGGCCCATCGAGGCCGCTTTTTTGCGTCGCCGCGCGCATGGCGGCCGATGCCTTTCGCGTATCCGGCCGTCCGCATCCCGGTTGACCGCTCCTCTCGATCCAGCGCGGCTCCCCGGCCATATTGCCTGTCATTGAGGGTATGGTGACAAGCTAAATCAACCGAATATCCGCGAATTTCAATACCTGCGAGGTATTGAAATGACCGCCTAAAAGTATTGGACGCTCGATCTGGCCGAGACGTATAAATCGCCTCAAGAACTTCACCTCCACGGCGTGCCCCATGTCCTCCGTCACCATCGAACGCATCGAAACCCGCCTCGTCGACCTGCCGACGATCCGTCCGCACAAGCTGTCGGTGGCCACGATGCATGGCCAGACGCTGATGCTCGTGAAGGTGTGCTGCAGCGACGGCGTCACGGGCCTCGGCGAAGGCACGACGATCGCCGGCATGGCGTACGGCCCGGAAAGCCCCGAGGCGATGAAGCTGGCGATCGACACGTATCTCGCGCCGGCGATCATCGGCAAGGACGCGACGCGCATCCAGACGCTGATGGCCTTCCTCGGCAAGCTCGCGAAGGTCAACCACTTCGCGAAGAGCGCACTCGAAACCGCGCTGCTCGACGCGCACGGCAAGCGGCTCGGCGTGCCGGTGAGCGAGCTGCTCGGCGGCCGCCGCCGCGATCGCCTGCCGGTCGCCTGGACGCTCGCATCGGGCGACACGGCCACCGACATCGCCGAAGCCGAGCGGATGCTCGACCAGCGCCGCCACAACGTGTTCAAGCTGAAGATCGGCGCGAAGTCGCCGGAGACGGATATCCGCCACGTGGCCGAGATCAAGCGGGCCGTCGGCGATCGCGCGTCGGTGCGTGTCGACGTGAACATGGCGTGGAGCGAAACGCAGGCCGCGCGTGCGATTCCGGCGCTGGCCGATGCCGGTTGCGAACTGGTCGAGCAGCCGGTGGCTTCGGCCGCGGCGCTGGCGCGCCTGATGCGCCGCTTCCCGGTCGCGCTGATGGCCGATGAAATCCTGCAGGGCCCCGACAGCGCCTTCGAGATCGCGAAGCACCACGGCGCCGACGTGTTCGCGATCAAGATCGAGCAAAGCGGCGGCCTGTTCGCCGCGCAGCGCGTCGCCGCGATCGCGGATGCGGCCGGCATCGAGCTGTACGGCGGCACGATGCTCGAAGGCGCGTTCAGCACGGTGGCGTCCGCGCACCTGTTCGCGAGTGTCGCGAACCTGCAGTGGGGCACCGAACTGTTCGGGCCGCTGCTGATCACCGAAGAGATCCTGACGCAGCCGCTCGATTACAGCGACTTCGAACTGACCGTGCCGGACGGCCCGGGCCTCGGCATCGAACTCGACGAGGACAAGGTCAGGCGTTTCACCCGCGACGGGCTGACGAAAGTCGCGCGATAGATAACCCGAGCCAGGCAAAGGCCGTCATTCCCCCAATACACGTGGAGACACCATCATGAGCGTCAAAGTTTTCGAGTCCCGGGAAGTGCAGGATCTGCTGAAGGCCGCGTCGAACGCGGGCGCGAACGGCACGACGGGCGGCAACGCACGCACGCAGCAGGTCGTGCTGCGGCTGCTCGGCGACCTGTTCAAGGCGATCGACGATCTCGACATCACGCCCGACGAAGTGTGGGCCGGCGTCAACTACCTGAACAAGCTCGGCCAGGACGGCGAAGCGGCGCTGCTCGCGGCCGGCCTCGGCCTCGAGAAGTATCTCGACATCCGGATGGATGCCGCGGACAAGGCGGCCGGCCTCGACGGCGGCACGCCGCGCACGATCGAAGGGCCACTCTATGTGGCCGGCGCACCGGTGCGCGACGGCGTGTCGAAGATCGACCTCGACGAAGACGACGGCGCGGGCCCGCTCGTGATCCACGGCACGGTCACGGGCCTCGACGGCAAGCCGATCGCGGGCGCGGTGGTCGAATGCTGGCACGCGAACTCGCACGGCTTCTATTCGCACTTCGACCCGACCGGCAAGCAGAGCGATTTCAACCTGCGTGGTGCCGTGAAGACGGGTGCCGACGGCAAGTACGAATTCCGCACGCTGATGCCGGTCGGCTACGGCTGCCCGCCGCAGGGCGCGACGCAGCAGCTGCTGAACGGCCTCGGCCGCCACGGCAACCGCCCGGCGCACGTGCACTTCTTCGTCGACAGCCCCGACCACCGCAAGCTGACGACGCAGTTCAACATCGACGGCGATCCGCTGATCTGGGATGACTTCGCGTATGCGACGCGCGAGGAGCTGATCCCGCCCGTGGTCGCGAAGACCGGCGGCACGGCGCTCGGCATGAAGGCCGATGCGTACCAGGACATCGAGTTCAACTTCGTCCTGACGCCGCGGGTGCAGGGCAAGGACAACCAGATCGTCCACCGCCCGCGCGCAGCCGCGACGGCGTAACCACCCGCCGGCACGGCGCGAATACGCCGCCGCCGGCCGGGTTCCCGCGAGATTCAACCGATTACCGATGCGAGCGTGCTTGCAGGACGCGGCACGCGCATGGGAGGAGCCAACATGTCCGCCACGATCGACCAAGCCACCGACCTGGATCACCTGCTCGCCACCGCCGTGCAGGACGACAAGGAAGCCGGCGTATTCCGCTGCCGCCGCGACATCTTCACGAACGCCGAGCTGTACGAGCTCGAGATGAAGCACATCTTCGAAGGCAACTGGGTGTACCTGGCGCACGAAAGCCAGATCCCGGCCAACAACGACTACTACACGACGTGGATCGGCCGCCAGCCGATCGTGATCACGCGCGACAAGACCGGCGAGCTGCACGCAGTGATCAACGCCTGTGCCCACAAGGGCGCGATGCTGTGCCGCCGCAAGCACGGCAACAAGGGCAGCTTCACGTGTCCGTTCCACGGCTGGACCTTCTCGAACACCGGCAAGCTGCTGAAGGTGAAGGACGAGAAGACGACCGAGTATCCGGTGCAGTTCAACACGCACGGCTCGCACGACCTGAAGAAGGTTGCACGCTTCGCGAACTATCGCGGCTTCCTGTTCGGCAGCCTCAGCGCCGACGTGCTGCCGCTCGAGGACTACCTTGGCGAAGCGCGCGTGATCATCGACCAGATCGTTGACCAGGCGCCGAACGGGCTCGAGGTGCTGCGCGGCAACTCGTCCTACATCTACGAAGGCAACTGGAAGATGCAGATGGAGAATGGTTGCGACGGCTACCACGTCAGCACCGTGCACTGGAACTACGCGGCGACGATGGGCCGCCGCAAGGAAGACGGCACCAAGGCCGTCGACGCGAACAGCTGGAGCAAGTCGGTCGCGGGCGTGTACGGCTTCGACAACGGCCACATCCTGCTGTGGACGCAGACGATGAACCCGGAAGTGCGGCCGGTGTACCTGCACCGTGACGAGATCAAGGCGCGCGTCGGCGACGTGCAGGCGGACTTCATCGTCAACCAGACCCGCAACCTGTGCGTGTACCCGAACGTGTTCCTGATGGACCAGTTCAGCACACAGATCCGCGTGGTGCGGCCGCTCGGCGTCGACAAGACCGAAGTCACGATCTTCTGCTTCGCGCCGAAGGGCGAGAGCGAGGCCGACCGCACGATCCGGATCCGCCAGTACGAGGATTTCTTCAACGTGACGGGCATGGGCACCGCCGACGATCTCGAGGAATTCCGCGCATGCCAGGCCGGTTACGCGGGCATCACGGCGATGTGGAACGACCTGTCGCGCGGTGCGCCGTTGTGGATCGACGGGCCCGACGAGAACGCGAGGAAGATGGGGCTGAACCCGCGCATTTCCGGCGAGCGCAGCGAGGACGAAGGGCTGTTCGTGTGCCAGCACGAACACTGGGTGCACGTGATGCGCGATGCGCTGAAGAAGGAACGTGGGGAGGTGGCAGCATGAGCTTCGATTACCGGATCATTTGCGCGGCGCTGTATCGCGAAGCGCGCCTGCTCGACGATCGTCAGTGGGACGCGTGGCTGACCTGCTACACGGAGGACGTCACGTACTGGATGCCCGCATGGGACGACGACGATCGGCCGACCGACGATCACCAGAGCCAGATCTCGCTGATGTACTACCCGGACCGCGGCGGCCTCGAGGATCGCGTGTTCCGGATCAAGACCGAGCGCAGCGGCGCATCGACGCCCGAGCCGCGCACCAGCCACAACGTGACGAACGTCGAGGTGCTGGCCGAACGCGACGACGAGGTGGACGTGCGCTACAACTTTCACACGCTGAACCACCGCTACCGCGTGACCGATCACTTCTTCGGCACGATGTTCGTCACGTTGCGCCAGGTGGGCGATGAGCTGCTGATCTCGTACAAGAAGATCGTGCTGAAGAACGACTACATCCGGCAGGTGCTCGACGTCTATCACGTCTGACGCCCGTTGTTTCGTCATCAAAGACAAGGAAGTGGAGGCGACGCCATGTCCAGCTACAAGATTGCACTGAATTTCGAGGACGGGGTAACCCGCTTCATCGACTGCAAGGCCGGCGAGAAGGTGCTCGACGCGGCCTTCCGCGCGAAGATCAACCTGCCGATGGATTGCTCCGACGGCGTGTGCGGCACCTGCAAGTGCCGCGCCGAAAGCGGCAGCTACGACCTCGGCGACGATTACATCGACGACGCGCTCACCGAAGACGAAAAGGACGGCGGCCTCGTGCTGACCTGCCAGATGGTGCCGCAAAGCGATTGCGTGATCGCGGTGCCGACGTCGTCGGTCGCGTGCAAGACCGGCCAGAGCAGCTTCGCCGCCACGGTGACGAAGGTCGAGCAGCACAACGACGCGGCCGTCGTGCTCGAACTGGACGTCGGCGCGGCCGCGCCCGTTTTCCTGCCGGGCCAGTACGTGAACATCGACGTGCCCGCGAGCGGGCAGCACCGGTCCTACTCGTTCTCGTCGGCGCCGGCCGATGCGAAGGTCAGCTTCCTGATCAAGAAGATCCCCGGCGGCGTGATGAGCACGTGGCTCGAATCGGCGCAGCCCGGCGACACGCTGGAACTGCACGGGCCGCTCGGCAGCTTCTACCTGCGCGACGTGCAGCGGCCGCTGCTGTTCCTCGCGGGCGGCACGGGGCTGGCGCCGTTCCTGTCGATGCTCGAGGTGCTCGCGCGCGCCGGGTCGCAGCAGAAGATGCACCTGATCTACGGCGTGACGCGCGAGCTCGACCTCGTGCTGGTCGACGTGATCGAAGCCTACGCGGCGAAACTGCCAAACTTCAGCTTCGCGACGGTCGTCGCGGATGCGGCGTCGAGCCATCCGCGCAAGGGCTGGGTCACGCAGCATATCCCGGCCGAGGCGCTGAACGACGGCGACGTCGACGTGTATCTGTGCGGGCCGCCGCCGATGGTCGACGCGGTGCGCCAGTATTTCGACGACGAAGGCGTGAAGCCGAACAGCTTCCACTACGAGAAGTTCACCCCCAACGTCACGGCAAAGGCGGCGTGATCATGCAACGATTCTCTGGCAAGGTCATCGTCGTCACGGGCGCCGCGCAGGGCATCGGTCGTGGCGTCGCGCTGCGCGCGGCGGCCGAAGGCGGCAGGGTGCTGTTCGTCGATCGCGCGGATTTCGTCGCCGACGTCGCGGCCGAAGCGACCGGTGGCGAGACGGCCGGCTTCGTCGCCGATCTCGAAACCTACGACGGTGCGCATGCGGCGATCGCGTACGCCGCGCAGACGTTCGGCGGCGTCGACATCCTGATCAACGGCGTCGGCGGCGCGATTCGCATGCGCCCGTTCGCCGAATTCGAGCCCGCGCAGATCGATGCGGAAATCCGCCGCTCGCTGATGCCGACGCTCTATACGTGCCACGCGGTGCTGCCGCACCTGCTCGCGCGCGGCGGCGGCACGATCGTCAACATCTCGTCGAACGCGACGCGCGGCATCCGCCGCGTGCCGTACTCGGCGGCGAAGGGCGGCGTCAATGCGCTGACGGCAGCGCTCGCGATGGAATACGCGGAGCACAACATCCGGGTCGTGGCGACCGCGCCGGGCGGCACCAGCGCGCCGCCGCGCCGCGTGCCGCGCAATGCGGCCGGTGACAGCGAGCAGGAACAGGTATGGATGGGCGAGGCGGTGCGCCAGGTCACCGAGTCGACGTTCTTCAAGCGCTACGGCAGCCTCGACGAGCAGATCGCGCCGATCCTGTTCCTCGCGTCCGACGAGGCGAGCTACATCACCGGCACGGTGCTGCCGGTCGCGGGCGGCGATACGGGTTGAGCGATGTGTCGTGGCGCCACCTGCACGTGTTCAACCTGTGTTCATCGACAACCCACCGGTCGGCGCCAAGACGCCGGCCACGGAGACCCTCATGCGTGATCGCAAAGCCATCGTTCCGGCGGGAATGGAAGCGGTGTACGAGAAAATCGGCTATGCACCGGGCCTGAAGGTCGGCGATACGCTGTACGTATCCGGCCAGATCGGCCGCGATGCGGCGATGCAGCTCGTCGAAGGCCGTGAAGCGCAGATCGTGCAGGCGTTCGAGAATCTGAAGCTTGTGCTGGAGGCGGCGGGCGCATCGTTCAACGACGTGGTCGACCTGACGACCTTCCATACCGACATGCGCGACCTGCCGTTGTTCATGCAGGTGCGCGACCGCTACCTCGCGGCGCACCCGAAGCCGGCGTGGACTGCGGTCGGTGCGCACATGCTGGGCGGCGCGCCCGGCTATATCGTCGAGATCAAGGCGGTGGCCGTGTTGCCGGCGTGATGGGCGCAGATGAGGAGCGGGCGCGTGGTGCCTTGGTCCGCGCATCGAATCGGCTCGTCGCGTGCTGACCGGGAGCGACAGGCTTCGCGACGCAAGACGGCATCCTGACGAAATCCTTTCTCTCGACCCGCGGCGTGAAGCGTCATGCGTCGGTCAGCGACAAGTCGCGCGAGTTCGTTTATGGTGCGAGGGAACGCCGCGTCGTTTCTTTCCTTACGCCGGGAATCCGCGATGAAATGCCTGCCACGCGCCATCCTCGCCGCCCTCGCTGTCACCGTCGCGCAAGCCGTGCTCGCCCAGGCGCCGGGCACGGTGCGACTCGAAGACATGACCTGGACCGAACTGCGCGACAGCATCCGGGCCGGCAAGACCACGATCCTGATTCCGATCGGCGGGACCGAGCAAAGCGGCCCGTACGTCGCACTCGGCAAGCACAACGCGCGGGTCAGGGTGCTGTCCGAGCGGATCGCGGAAGGGCTCGGCAACGCGATCGTCGCGCCCGTCATCGCCTATGTGCCCGAGGGTGGCTATGCGCCGCCGACGTCGCACATGCGCTTCCCGGGCACGATCACCGTGCCCGACGACGTCTTCGAAAAGACCCTCGAATCCGCGGCCAACAGCTTCCGCGTCCATGGCTTCACCAACATCGTGTTCCTCGGCGACCACGGCGGCTACCAGAACGACATCAAGCAATCCGTGGCCCGGCTGAACAAGTCCTGGGCCGGCACGGGGGCGCGCGCGTTCGTGCCGGCCGCGTACTACGGCACCAGTTCCGACGGTTATGACCAGATCCTGCGCGAGCACGGCGTGCCGGGCGCGGAGATCGGCACGCATGCGGGGCTGGCCGACACGGCGCTGCTGCTGGCGGTCGAGCCGCGCATGGTCAGGGTCGACAAGCTGCGCAACGCCGCGAAGCCGGGCGCGGTCGACGGCGTCTACGGCGGCGATCCGCGTCACGCGAGTGTCGAACTCGGCCGGCTGGGCACCGACGCCATCGTGTCGCGCACCGTCGATGCGATCAGAAAGGACATCGCCGGCCGCTGACGCAGCCGCGCCATCGCGCTACCTTTGTCGTCGTTCCCTTCAATCGAACCGGGACATCGTCATGCAACCGCGCTTCCTCCGTCATCTTCGCTTCTCACGTCCCGCGATCGTCATCGTGGCGGCGCTGGCCGTCGGTGCCCGCGGGGCGATCGCGGCGGCTGCCGTCGCGACCGTACCCGGCATGCCGCCCGTCCTTCATCCCGACAACCTGTACAGCGAGGCGCAGGCCGGCCGCATGAGCGCGGCGGTAGCGGGCGCGTTGCCGCGCATCTATGTGCCGAACCTGAGATCGAACGACGTCTACGTGATCGACCCGGCCACGTACCAGGTCGTCGACCGGTTCGCCGTTGGCCGCAGTCCGCAGCACGTCGTGCCGGCATGGGACCTGCAGACGCTGTGGGTCGCGAACAATGCGGAAGGGCGAACCGACGGCAGCCTGACGCCGATCGATCCGAAGACGGGCAAGCCCGGCCAGCCGGTGAGCGTCGACGATCCGTACAACATGTATTTCACGCCCGACGGCCAGGACGCGATCGTGGTGGCCGAAGCGCATGCGCGTCTCGACTTCCGCGACCCGAAAACGATGGCGCTGAAATCGAGCCTCGATGTGCCGCACTGCAAGGGCATCAACCATGCCGACTTCTCGATCGACGGCCGGTATGCGCTCTTCACGTGCGAGTTCGGCGGCAAGCTGGCCAAGATCGATTTCGTGAACCGCAAGGTGGTCGGCTATCTCGAGCTCGACCGGAAAGGAATGCCGCAGGACATTCGCGTGTCGCCCGACGGCAAGGTGTTCTATGTCGCCGACATGATGGCGGACGGGGTCTACGTCATCGATGGCGACGCCTTCACGAAGATCGGCTTCATCCCGACCGGCGTCGGGACGCACGGCCTGTACCCGAGCCGCGACGGCACGAAGCTCTATATCGCGAATCGCGGCTCCAATCGCGTCCATGGGCCGCGTCACGGCAAGGGCAGCGTCTCGGTGCTCGATTTCGCGACCCGCCAGGTGGTCGCGACCTGGCCGATTCCCGGCGGCGGCAGCCCCGACATGGGCAACGTCAGCGCGGACGGCACCACGCTGTGGCTGTCGGGCCGCTTCGATGACGTCGTCTACGCGATCGACACCGCGAGCGGCGCGATCCGGTCGATTCCCGTCGGCATGGAGCCGCACGGCCTGACGGTGTGGCCGCAGCCGGGCCGCTATTCGCTGGGCCATACGGGAAACATGCGGTAGGGCGGCGGCCGGTCAGCGCGTACCGGCACGGCCGCTCGACACGCGGGCCGCATGGCTCGCCGATGAAACCCGCACACGCAACCGGCGCGCGTGGCCGCCGTCGCGGCGGCCACGTGGCGTCCCAAACGGAGAAAGCCGATGACCGAACGTCAGTCCCCCGAAACGACGCCTCCGCACCCGGAGCCCAGCGCGCACGATGCGCTCGAACATTTGCTCGGCAGCCTGCACCGGCATGGATTCCTGCATTTGGCGACCGAGGTCGTCAGCGCGAACGCGCGGCTGGCCGACACGTTCGTCGATGCGCTCGACAAGCCGGGCATGCAGAGCGGCATGCAGAATCTCGCGGTGCTGTTGATGGCGCTGTCGCGCATTCCGCCCGAGCAGTTCGGCAAGGCCGTGTTCGCGGCCGCCGACGCGCTGCATCACGTCGGCGCGTGGCAGCCGGCGCAGCACGAGCATGTCGCACCGGGCGTGCGCGGCGTCTACCGGCTGCTGCACGACGAAGCGCTGTGGGACGCGCTGACGCCGTTGCTGGAAGGGTTGAAGGTGTTCGCGCAAGGGCTGGCGCGCGCCCCGGAGACGCCCGTGACCGCGCCCGGCGAGAAGACGACGGGCACCTGAGCGCAGCGCGTCAGTCCCACGCGTGCTTGCTGAACTGATAGCCCTTGCCGCGAATCGTCTTGATTCGCTTCGGTTCCGTCAGGTCGTCACGCAGCTTGCGGCGCAGCTTCGAAATGCGGCCGTCGATCGAGCGGTCGAAGCCGTCGAACTCGATGCCGCGCAGCAGCAGCGTCAGGTCTTTTCGGCTGACCACCTCGCCGGCGCGGCAGACGAGCGCCCACAGCAGGTCGAACTCGGTCGACGTCAGGCGGGGTGCGCTGCCGTCGGGAAGACGCACCTTGCGATCGGCCCGGTCGATCGAAAACTTGCCGAACTCGAAACGATGAGGCGATGCCGGCTCGACATCGTCCGGGCGCATGCGCACCCGTCGCAGGTGAGCCTTGATCCGCGCGAGCAGGATGCGCGGCTCGATCGGCTTGTGGAGAAAGTCGTCCGCGCCGAATTCCAGGCCGAGCAACTCGTCGAACTGTTCGTCGCGAGCCGTCATCATGATGACGATGCCGTCGTACTGCATGCGTGCGTCGCGACAGATCTCGAAGCCGTCCTTGCCCGGCAGGTTGATGTCGAGCAGCACCAGGTCGGGGTGACGCGCGACGATCGTGGCGACGGCGTCGGTGCCGTCGAACAGGCGGTCCACCTCGTACTGATGCGTGCGCAGATAGTCTGCGATCAGTGCGGACAATGGGACGTCGTCTTCGACGAGCAGGATTCGGATGGGCATCGCTAAACAAGGGGGTGAAACGGGAAAGTGGCGAGCGTTCAAGCCCAGTCCGACCATGGGGTGGCTGAAGAGACGCGCATGATACGTCCAAACAATCCGGTGGAATGTGGCGAAATCTGCATCGCTCGACCGCCCGGTCCGCACGCGAATCACCCGGCCCAGGCAGCCAGGCAAATGGGCGAAGGGGTGGAATCGTGTCGTCGCGGAACGGGGCGACGGTTGGGCGATAAGGTCGGGCGTGGAATCCGGTTAAAGGCCGGCAATGATCGCTGGCGCGATGTCGTTCGCACGAAAACGTTTGCGGAAAAATGGCGCGTGAAAAGCACGCCCGCCCGCGCCGCAAGCCGGTAAAGATTGCTCGACATATCATTACAAAATATTACGAAACGGGCAACGGACAGGTCCTTACAATCGTGGCGACTCGGTGGCGAGCATGACGCACGCCGGCTTCCGGCCGGCCGCCGAAGTGAATGCCAATGCGATGGCGGTGACTGACAGCGTGCCATTGCTCGCGTGGTGCGTCCGTTCGGTGCGGCACTGTCGGTGCCTCGACGCGCGCGAAACAATGTCGACGTCACCCCGCCTTCCAGGCGGCAAACGTCTGACCGGCACGATGCTCTGATAGGAATGCGAAATGACGCCGCTTCAAATCATCCGGAGTCTCGATTCACTCACGAACGCGATCGAAGTCGCGGTCGCCCACGCCGACTGGAGCGAGGCCGTCCGGGCAGCGGAAACACGTTCGGCGTTCTTGACGGCGCTATCACCCGATCAACCCGACGAGGTTCACGCGGCGATCCGGAGAATGCGGGAGATCGATATCCGGATCTCGATCACCGCACGGGAAGCGCTGGAGGCACGCGTCGCGGAGAGCCGGAAGGCGTTGTACGAAACCCGGCCGCCGTCGCCCGGGGCGGATGCCATGGCCGCCCGATCCCCTTCGTGGCGCTCAGCCATTTCACGGCGCTTCGCGCCGTACACGCATTGACACGGACAGGTCCTTGAACATGCCGGTCAGGTCTCAACATTTCGGTGGCGGTATGCGATTTCGAAAACGCATCAGTTATGTCGATGCAACACGGTGGTTCGCGGATGGCGACCACGATCGGGTGGAAACCCGTGAAGGCGGACGCGCGATCGCCACACCGGAAGGCTGGCGTTCGGTGAAGTCGGGTGACTGGATCGTGCGCGATGATTGCGGCAACTGCTGGCCGATGGACAACGGGCTCTTTACGAGCCTGTATGAACCGGTCGTGGAGTGAGCGGCGAGGGCGCGCGGGTGCCGTCCATACGGTACGCCTTCGTCACCCGTACGCCGGCAGCCTATCGGCGCGCGCGCGAAAACAGCAATGAGTCGGTATCGTTGAACCGGATCTGCACCGGCTCCCCATAACCCGCCTTTTCCGCCACGCGGATCGACGCGACGTTGGTCGGCGCGATCAGGCACACGCTGCGCTCGAACCGGTGTTGCCCGTCGAGCCATGCCAGCGCGGCCGAGAGCGCCTCGGTCGCGTAACCCTTGCCGTGCGCCCACGTCGCAAGGGCCCAGCCGGCTTCCGGCACGCCGCGAATCGACGGCTCGATGAGCCGGTGGAAATCGGCGAAGCCCAGATCGCCGACATAGCGGCCCGACGCCTTCTCGCGAATCGCCCAGTACCCATAGCCGAGCAGCGGCCACAGCCCGCGATACGCGAGCATGCGCATCCACGAGTCGCGCGGCGCGGACGGCTTGCCGCTGAAGATGTGCTCGACGACCTTCGGCTCGGCCCACATCGTGGCGAGCGCCTCGAAGTCGCCGAGCGGATGGCCTTCGAGGATGAGACGCGGCGTATCGAGAACGGGCGGGGAGGAGACAGGCGGCATCGTGGCTTCCGGAGAGGAGGGGCATGGGACGGTCAGGCCGTCAGCATGTCGATGCCGCGCTGGTTGGGTTCCGTTCGCGCACCGGCAGGCAGATCGGCCGGCGATGTTCCTCGGCGAGCGACGACGTGCGATTGACGGCAGGCGATTGACGGCAGGCGACGGCGGCCCGCTGCGAGCGGGCATGTCCAATTCGGCAAGACAGGGAGCCGGAATGATAGCAAAACCGTTGCACGAACAGGCTGCGGTGCGGGCGGCCGGAGATGATGCCACCGCATCGACGACGTCGCACGGGAAGCGGGCGCAATTCTATCGGCTTCCCGCGCGATAGTCGGACTTTCATGCGGTGCGCCGCCCTTCCGATGTGCCGCCGTCACTCGACATGATGCTCGGAAGGATCAAGTTGATTCGCGGCCGCAGGCGGTCTACTTCCGGTTCTTCAGGAAGGTCCGGCCTTCGGCCGTGATCGAGGCGCCCGAGCGGCCGTGTGCGGGATGGCTGACGAAGCCCGCGCTGACGAGTTCGCTCGCGATCGACCAGCCGAGCGCCGGTGCGTCGCGCCCGTAGCGGACGTCGGCGAGGCGTTCGAGCGCCCAGATGGCGGAGGCCGACAGGTTCGGGGTGTTGGACGTGAAGTTGTCGCTCATCGCTTCCTCGTGAAAAGGGGATTCGGGGTGGGCGGGATGCCGTGACATCGGGTGGCGCGCCGGTCAGCGCGCTTGCAGCACGGGCAGCAGCGCCTGCAGGGCTGCCTCCTCGTCGGGGCCGGTGGCCAGCACCTGTGCGGACGTGCCGCCGTGCACCTGCAGCGCCGCGACGGCGGCGCTGTCCTTCGCATCGCTGCTGATCCCGTTCGCGATCAGCAGGATGTCGCTTTCGAAGCCGCGCGCCGCGTCGGCGGCGGCTGCTCGTGCGGCGTGGCCGCGGTTGCGGTTCCACGCGGGGCCGATTTCAACGAACACAACGGTTGCCACGATGTCGGAGAGCCTCTGGACGGAACGTCGGGATCGGTGTGCGGCGCCAGGCCGGCGGTGCGCCAGACAGGCGAGAAACGCGCTGTTCCGCATGACTCCGGAACGCCGGCAGCGCTGCCGGGGCATGCGCATCCTGCGTGGATGTGCCGGCATTCTCGGTGAAACGGGCCGCAAGTCCGGCGAACGGCGCGAAAACGCCCATTATAATACAGCAGCCAAGATATGTGTATTGCATTATAATGCCGTGTGCGCCGAAGGCGGCTCGCCGACCCGTCGGCACGTGCCTTCAGGCGGGCCGGGCGACGCTGCCAGCGCGCCCGGCCTTTTTATCGACGACTCAACTCCCCCTGAATGGAAGCCGCAATGAACGCCGCCCCCGCCTGCCCGCAATGCGCGATGGAAAACACTTACCCGGACGGCACGCTGACCGTATGCGCGGACTGCGGCCATGAATGGTCGGCCGGCGCCGGCGCCGAAACGGGCGACGAACCGGCGGGCGACGTCGTCAAGGACGCCAACGGCAACGTGCTGTCGGATGGCGACTCGGTCGTGCTGATCAAGGATTTGCGCGTGAAGGGCTCGTCGATCACGCTTAAGATGGGCACCAAGGTCAAGAGCATCCGGCTCGTCGGCGGCGATCACGAGGTCGACTGCAAGACCGACATGGGGGGCTTCATGCTGAAGGCCTGCTACCTGAAGAAAGTCTGAGCGCGCACGCTCCAATCGACTGTCAGTAACTGACTGCCCGTTCATGGCCGAGGATCGAATTTCCTACGACGCGTTCGTCAGGTTCCTGGCGACGCCGCTGAACGACGGCCGGCCGTTCGTGCTGGAGACGCAGCACGCGCTTTCGCTGCACTTCGACCATTTCGGCACGCAGAGCTTCATGTCGCTCCGGGATCCGGGCCGGCTCGAGCTCGGCTATACGCGCGTGATGATGGGCTTTCTGCTGCTGCAGCCCGAGCCCGCGCACATCTGCATGCTCGGGCTCGGCGGTGGTTCGCTGGCGAAGTACTGCTACCGGCACTTGCCCGGCGCGACGATCGACGCGGTCGAGATCAATCCGGACGTGATCGCGCTGCGTGACGCTTTCAGGATTCCCGCTGATGACGGCCGGTTCACGGTGGTGTGCGCCGACGGCGCGGATCATCTGGACAGGGCGGATGTCCGGACGGACGTGATCCTGCACGACGCGTTCGTCGCCGACGGCATGCGTGGCCGCTGTACGGGCGCCGCATTCCTCGCCGCATGTCACGCGCGCCTGAGCGAAAACGGCGTGCTGGCAATCAACTTCATGGACGACGATCCCGCGCTGCCGGAGCATCTCGAGCAGTTGCGATCCGTATTCGGCATGTCGTATACGCTGGCGCCGTGCGGCGACGACAACAACTTCATCGCGTTCGCATGGAAGGGTGGCAGCCGGCTGCCGTCGCTGCGGATCCTGCTCGAACGCGCACTGGCGTGTGCGCGGGCCGGCGAGCTCAAGCTGGCGGCCACGGCGAGGCGGATGAAGGCCGGGGAGAGCGTCGACCCGCAGCGGCTGGTGATGCGTGCGCGGCCGCAAGAGCGATGGGAAATCGGCGCGTAGCCTGCAGGTAGGCGCGGCCTGTACGGCCGCCTTTACTTCACGCGCTTGCCGAGCGCGCTCTTGGTCTTGTACGTTACGCCGTGGCGGTCGAGATACTCGCGGATCAGTTGCCGCACGACTTGCGACGGCGTGAGATCCTGCTCCGCGCAGAGCATCTCGAAGGCTTCCTTTTTCGCGGGATCGATCAGGACGGTCAGGCGGGCGGTTTTCGTTTCCATTGCGGGGCGAGGGTGGTCGGTATGTTAATCAAATTATAATCGATCCGCCTTCGGCGCCACCGCCGAAAGCGCGCTCCCGGTGCGCGATCAGCGCCTGCTGCGGAGCAACGCGAGCAGGTCGTCGATCACCGGCACGATCGCGAGCGTGACGAGCACCGCGGCAAGCGGCACGGTCGATACGTAGCCGACGTGCTTGAAGCCGATCGCGCCGGCCAGGCCGCCGATGAAGAACGACGCGAGCATCGTCGCGTGAATCCGCAGTTTCGAGCGGTTGGCGACCACCGCATGCGCGTCGACGTCGACCGCCGACCGGTTCCAGTAGAACAGCTTCCCGAGCTCGATGCCGAGGTCGGTCACGATGCCCGTCATGTGCGTCGTGCGGATCTCCGCGCCCGACAGCTTCGTGATCGTCGCGTTCTGCAGCCCCATGATGAAGCACAGCAGCGTCACGGTCACCGGCACGAAGAAGGTTTCCCACAGCGCGAGGTGGCTGCCGAGCAGCCCGAACAGGAGCAGCAGCGCGGCCTCGACCAGCAGCGGCAGCATGAACTGGCTGTGCAGGCCGCGACGGCGGCCCCAGTTGACGAGGATCGCCGAGCAGCTGGCGCCGATCAGGAACGACCCCAGCGAGCTGATGCCGGCCAGCGCGAGCCGCACGTCGCCGAGCGCCGTCTGGTCGGCGATCGCCGACACGATGCCGCTCATGTGCGACGTGTATTGCTTGACCGCGAGGAAGCCGCCGGCATTGGCCGCGCCGGCGACGAACGCCAGCGAAAACCCGAGCTGACGGTTCGCGGTCGCGCTGCGGTGTTTTCCCGTCAGGTTTCGAAAGTACTGCGCTGGCATAGGGGCTCAGGGGCTTCGCTCAATCGCCGCGAATCGCGGGCACGGACGTGACGACCGGCACCGGACGGCAGGGCGGGCACGCCGCCTGCCCACAGGTGCCGGGTCTCTCGAATCATGTGACGAACATGATAATGCCATTATCATACTCTGTTAGTTGAATAGGGCTTTCAGTACAATGTCATCCGGCGCGGCCTGACAGCGGCCCGACTGCGGCTTCGCTGCCGCACGGCCGCGCCGCCCGCCTTCGCGATCACTTCTGCCCACCGCTTCATGACCCCGATCAAGTTCATTCTTCGCTATACGGCGATCCCGTTCACGGCCATCGTGGCTGTGGTGATCTGGACTGTCATACCATCGTCGAAAGAGATCGATGCGAGACAATATGCGGCGCTGTCGCGCGCGTACGCGAGTTTCCCGCTGCCGTTCCGGCGCGAGATCTCGGAAACGATGGACCACGGCCGGATCAACGACCGGCGCTACCAGGCGCTCGTGCGCGATTCGCTGGGCAATGGCGTCGCGCTGGACTGGCCGGCGTCGGGCGTCGGCGCGCTCGCCGACGAGCGGCACAAACTGGCCGAACTGCTTCAGGCCGATTCCGATCTTCAAGGGCATCACCAATGAAAACTCTGCTGGTTTCCGTGGCATTCGCGATGATCATCGCGAGCCTGATCTTCGCGCTGTATTTCATGAATCACGATCGCGGCAAGTCCAAGCGGATGGCATGGTCGCTCGCGGCACGCGTCGGGCTGTCGGTCACGCTGTTCCTGTCGCTGCTGATCGCTTACAAGCTGGGCTGGATCGAGCCGACCGGGTTGCCGATCGGGCGCTGAAAGGCGAACGCCCCGTTGCATCCGGGGCGTTTGCGCAAATGCGAGTTTGGATCTCCCATCGATCTATTGTGATAAGAAAACTTATCGTGATGATGGGGTTGTGTGATCCAAAATCAGGTTTCGCACGACGCGCGACAGAGACTGCCCACGCTGCAACGGCAGCGCAGGGGCGTTGACACGGGTCTTCGCGAGACCACGGCCAGTGACAAACCTGAATTCGCGACGTGCAGCCTCATGAATTCACGAGACCTTCGCACCTTCCGGCCAACGTTGAACGGCTAGGTGACAACCTTGCTTCGCAAACCGCGACAATTTCATTCTGGTCAACGCTACCCGGCACACGGCACCGCGCGCGCAACAGTTGTGATGCGCAGAGGCCCCATGGACAAAGCCGCCGCGCTCGCTCGCCGAGCGCGGCGTGCTACTCTCGCGAACGGCACCGGCCAGGACAGTTCAGTGGTGCGCGACCCGTCAACATGGTGGATTCACGCATATGTACTCGATCTTGCCTGCGTTCGTATCTGCGTTGTTTCTCGGGTTCGGCCTCTACGTGCTGGCCACCAAGGGGCTCACGCGGGTATCCGTCCCGTTCGCCCTGATGTGCGCGACGACCTTCGTCTGGCAGGGAACGTGGGCCTTCCTGTTCCAGACCACCGACTCGGACGTCGCCAACGTGCTGGTCAAGGCCGGCTATCTGTTCATCCTTTTTCTGCCGACGACCTTCTATCATTTCGTGACGGAAATCGTGTCGCGTCGGGACGAGCGGCCGATCATATTCGCGTCCTACGGACTCAGCGTCCTGCTGGCCGTGCTGCTGGTCACGAGCAATGCGGTCGTCGATGGATTCCGCCCGCATTTCTTTGGCCCGTATCCCAAGGCGGGCCCGCTGCATCCGTTGCACGTCGTGCAGACGGTACTCCTGGTCTGCCGCAGCGGTTGGCTCCTGATCGAGGCAAGACGTCAGGGGCGGGCGCGAGACGTCCGGCAGTTGCTCACGCAATGCCTCGTCAGCCTGGGCCTCTACTCGCTCGCGGCGACCGACTATGCGGTGAACTACGGCGTCGACTTCTATCCGGTGGGGGTGCTGTTTATCGCGATCAGTCTCGGGATACTCGCGACGTCGATCGTCCGCTATGGGCTGATGGGTCCCTATCTGCTGGCCGCGACGGTCGCGCACGAAGTGGCCACGCCGCTGGCGGCGATCGGCCTGCACGCGGACGAGCTGCGCGCTGTCCTGCCGGAGCTGCTGCGCGGGTATCGGCTGGCGGTGCAGCACCGGTTGTGCGCCGACGGTTTGTATCCCGGACAGCTGGAGCGGCTGCCGACGCTTGCGTCGTCGATCCGGCGCCAGGTCGACACCACCAGCACGGTGGTCGAGATGTCCCTGGCGTCCTTTACGCTGGACCGACTCGATCGCCACAGCTTCGCGGCCTATCCGATACGGGCCTGTGTCGACGCCGCCGTGGATCGCTTTCCGTTCCGTCCGGGTGAGCGGGACCGCGTATCGGTCGACGCGATCGATACGGACATCCGGTTTTTCGGCTCCGACTCGCTCGTGATCTTCGTGATCTTCAATCTGCTGAAAAATGCCCTGTACGCGATCCACGCCAACGGCCGTGGGCAGATCGAGATCGACGCGCATCGCAGCAACGGTTACTGCGTGGTGCGTTTCAGCGATACGGGGCCGGGCATCGCCCCTGATGTGCTCCCTCAAATTTTCGACGCCTTTTTCTCGACCAAGTCGCACGGTCGCGGCGCCGGCATGGGCCTGAGTTTTTGCCGCCGCGCATGTGAAGCGCTCGGTGGCACCATCACGTGTGAATCCGTTCCCGGCATCCGCACCACGTTCACGATCCGGCTGCCGGAGCCCGGGGCGCCGGCGGACCCGACACTGAACGGTCCGCCGGCGCTCCCCCCGCGCTATCGCATCGGGTAGGGCGGTCTCACATTCAGTTCGCGGCGGACGGCAGGATCAGCTCATACGCCTTGACCCGCTCGATGATGCCCGGCGGAAACCGGCGGATCCGCTTGTCGGAACCGGCAAACACGATTTGCTGATACCCCAGCGACACCTGCCGCCCGTCCACGTAGAAGCGAAACAGCAGGTAGGCCGAACATTGCCGAACCTCGAACGTATTGAGAAAGCAATCGACACGCTGGAACGGAAACGTCTCATGGACGTATTCCTGATGCGCGCGCTTCGTCACGAATGCCCCGCCGGCCCCCATCAGGTTGTTGTGGATGCATTCGTGAAACCAGCGTTCACGGCACACGCCCTGCCATTCGAAATAGCGTGCGAAATAGGTATTCATGAAGGCATTGGAATCCTTGAGGTAAATGTCCACCACATGATGGAAGGTTTTCTCGGAAATATGGGCCGTTTCGTTGGAAAGGACGTGAAGAATCGCGTCGCGCGTCAACATGGATAACTCCTTGAATCGCTACTGGCGGTAGCGGCGCATTCCTTCAACGAGAAGGAATGGCCCGATTCTCCCCGTGCAATTCCGCGGAGCGGTGCAGTCGAAACGTGCCGAATTAGCGAATGAAGAGCAGTTGATGTGCGTCGCACTTTCGCCGGATAATTGCCGCGATAATCATTCGCGGCAAAGCGTCTCCGTTGCCGCATTTTCTTTTGCTGATTTATCGAGACCCTTATGCAACCCTTCGTCAGGCAGCCGGTGCTTTACCCCGTGTCCGTGGTATTTGTCGACGACAATCCGGATTTCCTGCAGGCGCTGCGGGGCGCATTTCCGGACGAACGCCTGAACCACTTTTTTACGCACCCCCGGGCGGCGCTCGACTTCGTGTCGTCGCGTGACGCGGAGATACCCCCCACGGCTGCGGACTATTTCGGTGCGGAGAAAACCGGCGGGAATGCGATCGGCGAGGATGCGCTCGCCGATCCTGCCCGATTCGAGGCGGTGGGCGCGGTGGTCGTCGACTATTCGATGCCGGAGGTCGACGGCATCCAGTTCCTGACCTCCATCCGCAACGCGAACTGCATGAAAATCCTGCTCACCGGCATCGCCGACGAGCGCGAGGCGGTGGCCGCGTTCAACGCGGGACTGATCGATTGCTATCTGAAGAAAACCGACGTCGAGATGGCGCGCAAGCTGGCGAGCGCGCTGGACGACGCGAAACGCAAGTGCTGCGCGGCCCGCGGGCACATCAGCCTGCATGAAGCGGGAGCGACCTACCGGGATCCACGGATCGTCAAGCTGATCGATGAGGTGGCCGCGCGGGAAGGCATCGTCGAATACTACTGGCGCCCCAATCAGGACGCGGTGCTGATGTTCGATGCCGCCGGCGCGCCCAGTGTATTTCTCGCCTGGAGCGAAGAGGACTGGGCGTTCCACTGCGATATCGTGTCCGACGCGGGCGGACCGGCCGAATTGCGCCAAGGCATGGAAGCGCGCCGCATCATGCCGCTATTCTGGCCATTTCAGGCCTATCGGCCGGGCCTCGCGGACATTCGCCGTGCGGCCCCGCTTCCCGTTCCGGGATGGCATGGCACGTTTTATAGCTGGATCCGGCTGGATGATCCGGCCACCGAGCACGAACTGCCTACATTGGCAAAATGGCGTCACGCGTAAAGGATCATCCGCTCATTTTCAAACGGGCGGTGCTGTCGTCGTCTCGGTAGCCACTCAAACTGGAACAATCCCTGTCAATGTTGTCAGTTATCAGCGGCGCGGGATTTTGTTTCAATACACACCTTGTTCCGAGGGCCACCCAATATTCCAATAGACGGCACATCCGTTCAGTGCAGACCGTTGACCAACGGTCTGCACGCGCTCTCAATATCGATCGATTCTCGATCTGATATTGTCACCACCCTTCACAAAAGCTGCAGCGGCAAACGATCCGCAAAATTTCCGACTGATGCGTTGAAGCGCGTTTTCACGGCGCGTCGATTGAGCTCGTTTGCCGGAATGCGTCCGCCGGGCCCGTCATGCATTGAAACGGACGCCCTCAGGCGCCCAACCCCATTAATACGCGCCGGAATGCGGCAATCGAACTGAAATCGAAAGCCGTGCAGTGATCGTCGCGAAATGCGGGATCGGACCCGCATCCGATCGAGCGGTATTTCAACGGCCTGTTATCCGCCCGACTCCGCCCGACTCACTCGCAAAGTCATGGCGATACGCGCGGGGCGAGCAGCCCACGATGCGCTTGAATGCATGTCCGAACGCGCCATCCGAGTCGTAGCCGAGCCCAGCACGCGAATGTCCTGAAGGGGCCGTGCACGTACCCGACCCGGCGACGGAATCGTGACGGCCGCCGCGATCGGCCGTTTTCGCACGTGAGCCCGCCGTCCGCCGCCGCGCCGTATGCGGGAGCAGCGATCTTTATCAGCGCAGCAGATAAACGTATCGGAATCGCTTCGTTGACGCCGTCCGGCACGCACTCGTAGATTCGCGTTTTTGACCGAATCAGGAGCCGTGCCGTGACGACTACCGCCATCCGCGACGACGCATCGCTTTGCGCCGGGCATCCGCCCGCGTCGCGGCCGCGCGTTGCGGCGCAGCACTTCGACATCGTGCCGTTCGATGCGCCGCTCGGTGCCGAAGTGGTCGGCGTCGACCTGTCGCAACCGCTCGACGCCGGCGACTTCGCGCGCATTCATCGCGCGCATCTCGACCATCACGTGCTGGTGTTTCGCGACCAGCGCATCACGCCGGACGAGCACATCGCGTTCAGCCGCCGCTTCGGCCCGCTGCAGATCCACGTGCTTCACCAGTTCGCGCTCGCCGGCCATCCGGAGGTGCTGATCGTGTCGAACGTCGTCGAGAACGGCAAGCCGATCGGGCTCGGCGACGCGGGCCATTTCTGGCACTCCGACCTGTCGTACAAGGAGAAGCCGAGCCTCGGCTCGCTGCTGCATGCGCAGGAACTGCCGGCCGAAGGCGGCGACACGCTGTTCGCGAACATGCATCTCGCGTGGGACACGCTGCCGGCCCATCTGCGCCGCGCGGTAGAAGGGCGGCGTGCCGAGCATACGTATCTCGCACGCTATGCGGAGCTGCAGGCGCGCAATCCGTGGCGGCCGAACCTGTCGCCCGAGCAGATCGCGCAGGTTGCCGCGGTCGTGCATCCGGTCGTGCGCACGCATCCGGAAACGGGCCGCAAGGCGCTGTTCGTCAGCGAGCATTTCACGACGCGCATCGTCGGGCTGCCCGACGACGAAAGCCGCGCGCTGCTCGACGAGCTGTTCGCACACAGCGTGCGTGCCGAGCATGTGTACCGGCACCCATGGCGCGAGCACGATCTCGTGTTCTGGGACAACCGCTCGCTGATGCATCTCGCCGCCGGCACGCCCGACCATCTGCGCCGCAAGCTGTACCGCACGACGATTGAAGGCGACGCGCCTTTCTGAGCCACGTGCCGCGTCAATCTTCCGCCCCATCCTGACTGGAGTTCCGATGCCGTTCTCGTTTTTGCCGGCGCGCCGCGCGCTGGCGGCCGCACTGACCGCAACGCTTGCGTTCGCCGGCGCACTCGCCCCGCAAGCCGCGCACGCGGAAGGCCGCATCCGCATCGCCGAGCAGTTCGGCGTCGTCTACCTGATGCTGAACGTCGCGCGCGACCAGCAGTTGATCGAAAAGGAAGGGCGCAAGGCCGGCCTCGACATCAAGGTCGACTGGGTCCGGCTGTCGGGCGGCGCGGCCGTGAACGACGCGCTGTTGTCCGGCGCGGTCGACATCGCGGGCGCGGGCGTCGGGCCGCTGCTGACCGTGTGGGACCGCACGCGCGGCCGGCAGAACGTGAAGGGCGTCGCGTCGCTCGGCAATTTCCCGTACTACCTCGTCAGCAGCAACCCGAACGTGAAGACGATCGCCGACCTGAGCACGAAGGACCGCATCGCGGTGCCGGCGGTCGGCGTGTCGGTGCAGTCGCGCGTGCTGCAGTATGCGGCCGCGAAGCAGTGGGGCGACAAGCAGTTCGACAAGCTCGACGCGCTCACGCAGGCGATTCCGCATCCGGACGCGACGGCTGCCATTCTGGCGAACAGCAGTGCGATTACCGGCCACTTCGGCAATCCGCCGTTTCAGGAGCAGGAACTCGCCGGCAACCCGAATGCGCACATCGTGCTGAATTCCTATGACGTGCTCGGCGGCCCGAGCTCCGCGACGGTGCTGTATGCCACCGAGAAATTCCGCGACGACAACCCGAAGACCTATCGTGCATTCGTCGCCGCGCTGGCCGATGCCGCGCGCCAGATCGCGGCCGATCCCGAGCGCGCGGCCGATACCTATATCCGCGTGAACGCATCGAAGATCGATCGCGCGCTGCTGCTGAAAATCCTGCGCAATCCGCAGGTGCAGTTCAAGACCGCGCCGCAGAACACGCTCGCGCTCGCGCAGTTCATGCACCGCACCGGTGCGATCCGCACCGAACCGAAGTCGTGGCGCGACTACTTCTTCGACGATCCGGCGACGGCCGGCGGCAGCTGAGCGGAGCCGCTTCGACGCCGCGATCGACGTTTATGCGTCGGTGCGGTTTCGATATGGGCAATCGATGGTTGGTCCGCGAAAGGTCTGGCCGCATGCTGATGCTTTACCCGCAAGAGATTCGATCGTGAACGCCACTTCTCCCCGAACCTGGCTGCCGCCGTATGCGGCACGCGGCGGCGCGGCGCCTGCCGTCCACCCCGTGCCCGACGCGCAGGTCGCCGGCCGGCCCGCGCCGGATGCCGCGCAGGCTGGCGCGCACAGTGAACGCCTGCTCGCCATCGACCGGGTGAACCTCGAATACCGCAGCGGCGCGCGGATCGTGCGCGCGACCCACCAGGTCAGCTTCGACGTGTATGGCAGCGACCGCTTCGTGCTGCTCGGCCCGTCGGGGTGCGGAAAGTCGACGCTGCTGAAGGCGATTGCCGGCTTCATCGAGCCTGTATCGGGTTCGATCGCGCTCGACGGTCGGCCGGTGCGCGGGCCGGGCCCTGACCGCGTCGTGGTGTTCCAGGAGTTCGACCAGTTGCCGCCGTGGAAGACGGTCGTCGAAAACGTCGCGTTTCCGTTGCGTGCCGCCGCCAGGTTGTCGCGCGCCGAAGCACGGGAGCGCGCGCTGCATTATCTCGACAAGGTCGGGTTGAGCGGGTTCGCCGACGCCTATCCGCACACGCTGTCGGGCGGCATGAAGCAGCGCGTCGCGATCGCGCGCGCACTGGCGATGCAGCCGCGCGTGTTGCTGATGGACGAGCCGTTCGCCGCGCTCGACGCGTTGACGCCGCAAGATGCAGGAGGAACTGCTGCGCCTGTGGGACGAGTTCCGTTTCACGCTGCTGTTCGTCACGCATTCGATCGAGGAAGCGCTCGTCGTCGGCAACCGGATCCTGCTGCTGTCGCCGCATCCGGGCCGCGTGCGTGCGGAACTCAACAGCCACGAGCATTCGCTCGACAACGTCGACACCGGCGACTTCCGCGACAACGTCGCGCGGATCCATCGCCTGCTGTTCGATACCGACACGACCCGCGTCCCGACGACGGAGGCATCTGCATCATGAGCACGATCGATCCGGCCCTGCCGCCGCTACCGCCCGTGCGCGCCGAATACGAACGCACGCTCGACACGCTGCCCGACGCCGAACGTGCCGTGCCGGCTCCGCTGTGGCGTCGCGTCGCCGGTGCGGGATGGTTTCGGCGCAGCGTCATCGCACTCGTGCTGATTGCCGCGTGGGAGATCGTCGCGCGCATCGTCGCGAACGATCTGCTCGTGCCGACCTTCGGCGCGACGCTGGCCGCGTTCGTGCAGGGCATCGAGTCCGGCGAACTGCTGGTGAAGACGGGCATCTCGCTGTCGGTGTTGCTGCGCGGTTACGCGCTGGGCGTGTTCTTCGCATTTGCGCTGACATCGCTCGCGGTATCGACGCGCATCGGCCGCGACCTGCTGGCGATGCTGACGTCGATGTTCAATCCGCTGCCGTCGATCGCGTTGCTGCCGATCGCGCTGCTGTGGTTCGGGCTCGGCACCGGCAGCCTGCTGTTCGTGCTCGTGCACGCGGTGCTGTGGCCGCTCGCGCTCAGCATGTATACGGGCTTCGCGGGCGTGCCGGCCACGCTGAAGATGGCGGGGCGCAACTACGGCCTCACGGGCCTGCGCCAGATCGCGCTGATCCTCGTGCCGGCCGCATTGCCGTCGATCCTGTCGGGCCTGCGCGTCGGCTGGGCATTTGCGTGGCGAACGCTGATCGCGGCCGAGCTGGTATTCGGCGCGAGCGCGGGCCAGGGCGGGCTCGGCTGGTACATCTTCCAGAACCGCAACGAGCTGTATACGGATCGCGTGTTCGCCGGCCTCGCGGCCGTCATCGTGATCGGCCTGCTCGTCGAGAACCTCGTGTTCGACACGCTCGAACGCGTGACCGTGCGGCGCTGGGGCATCCAGCACTGATGTCACCGCACGCGGCAATTCCCGGCGCATGCATAACGTAAGCTGAAATCGGCTTTTCACGCGCGCCGGGTGCGTCCCTATACTTTGCGATGCTGCGCATGCGGCGGTTCGCGCATGTCGCGATCGCGCTGCGCAGCGCCCGATCTTCCCGAACAAGGACTTGCCGAATGACTGCCCGTGATGCCGTCGATCCGCGCGACGCGTTGCGCGACGCGCTTGCCGCGCTACCCGATCTCGCAAGCGCGATCGGGCAGGATGCCGCGCAACGCGAGGCGCGTCGCGAACTGCCGTTCGAGGGGTTTGCGATCTTCCGCCGCTCGGCGCTGGGCGTGCTGCGGATTCCGGTGGAGCGCGGCGGCCTCGGCGGCACGCTGGTCGATCTGTTCGATACGATCGCGACGCTGGCCGCCGCCGATTCGAATCTCGCGCACGCGCTGCGGATCCACTACGACCAGATCGAGACGCTGCGGCTGTCGCCGCGCACACCGTTCAACGACGTGCAGCTCGAGCGGGCGCTGGCCGGCGCGATCTTCGGCGGTGCGTCGACCGAGCGCGGCACGTCGCGGCCCGGCGAGAACACCACGGTGTTGCGTCGGGACGGCGATCACTATCGCGTGACGGGCCGCAAATACTATTCGACCGGCACCGCGTTTGCCGATTTCGCGCGCATCAACGTGGAGAACGAGCAGGGTGACGCGGTCGCCGTGATCATTCCCGTCGCGCGGGACGGCGTGCAGGTGCTCGACGACTGGGACGGCATGGGCCAGCGCATGACCGCGAGCGGCAGCCTGCTGCTGAACGACGTGCAGGTGTTCGCGGATGAGGTGGCCGCGCGCGACGGCTCGACGCTCGTCGGCCGCCATTGCGGCGCGCTGCGGCAGCTGCATCTCGTCGCGACGGGGGCGGGCATCGTGCGCAACGTGGTTGCCGATGCGCGCCGCTACGTGCTCGGGCACGGCCGCCCGGTGCTGCACAGCCCGGCGCCGACCGCACGCGACGATCATTTCATCCAGCAGGTCGTCGGCGAGCTGTCCGCGCACAGTCATGCAATCGACGCGCTCGTGCGCGAAAACGCGCGGGCGCTCGACCGTTCCGCCGACGCGATCGAAGCCGGCGATGCCGATGCACATGCGCTGGTGCTCGACAGCGCGCTCGCGACGGCACGCACGCAGCTCATCGTCAGCAAGCTGGCGCTGCATGCGGCGGAGCGGCTGTTCGAGGTCGGCGGCGCGTCGGCGACGGCGCGCGAACACAACTTTGACCGGCACTGGCGCAACCTGCGCACGATCTTCAGCCACAACCCGTTGCTGCACAAGGCGCGCGTGATCGGCGACTACGAGCTGAACGGCGTGACGACACACCTGACCGAAGGCCGCGTGTTCTGACCTGGCCGCGCGCGCGGCCCTCTTTTCCGGAAACCCTTCCCGATGACGACCCGCACCGGACACCTGCATCTCGGCGCATTCCTGTACCCGACCGGCCATCACATCGCCGCGTGGCGCCATCCCGGTTCGCAGGCCGACGCGGGCGTCGATTTTCGCCACTACGTGCGGCTTGCCCAGGCGGCCGAGGCCGCGAAATTCGATCTCGTGTTTCTTGCCGACGGCGTGGGCACGCGCGGCGACGACGTCGAGTTCCTGAGCCGCACCGCGCACAGCTACGTCGCGCAGTTCGAGCCGCTGACGCTGCTGTCGGCGCTCGCGGCCGTTACCGAGCGAATCGGCCTCGTCGGCACCGCGTCGACGAGTTTCAACGAGCCGTTCCACATCGCGCGCAAGTTCGCATCGCTCGACCACATCAGCGGCGGTCGCGCAGGCTGGAACCTCGTCACGTCGTCGAGTGCGCACGAGGCGCGCAACTTCAATCGCGATACGCATTTCGATCATGCCGAACGCTACGCGCGCGCGGAGGAGTTCGCGGATGTCGTGCGTGGCCTGTGGGATAGCTGGGACGACGATGCATTCGTGCGCGATCGCGCATCGGGCCGTTTCTTCGATCCGCACAAGCGACACGTACTCGACCATCGCGGCCGCTTCTTCCAGGTGCGCGGGCCCTTGAACGTCGCACGACCGCCGCAGGGACACCCGGTCGTCGTGCAGGCCGGTTCGTCGCCGGCCGGTACGCGGCTGGCCGCGCGCACGGCCGAAGTGATCTTCACCGCGCAGCAGACGCTCGACGACGCGGTCGCGTTTTATGCGGACGTGAAGGGCCAGCTCGCGGCGTTCGGCCGCGATCCCGATACGCTGAAGATCATGCCCGGCGTGTTTCCGGTGGTGGGCCATACCGAAAGCGAAGCGAAGGAGAAATTCGACGCGTTGCAGTCGTTGATCGACCCGACGGTCGGGCTCGCGCTCGTCTCGGGCCTCACCGGCGGGTTCGACCTGTCCGCGTATCCGCTCGACGGCCCGATTCCGCCGCTGCCGGAGACGAACGCCAGCAAGAGCCGGCAGGCACTGACGATCGAGCTCGCGCGCCGCGAAAACCTGACGATCCGCGAACTCTATTTGCGAGTCGCAGGCGCGCGCGGCCACTGGCAGCTCGTCGGCACGCCGGAGCAGATCGTCGACCAGCTCGAAGAGCGCTTCGTGCGTTACGGCGCGGACGGCTACAACGTGATGGCGCCGACGTTGCCCGGTGGCCTCGACGATTTCATCGCGCTGGTGCTGCCCGAGTTGCGCCGCCGAGGGCTGTTTCGCGACGACTATGCGGGCCATACGCTGCGCGAGCATCTGGGGCTGCGCCGGCCCGTACGCCACGACACCACCGCCCGTACCGAAACGGCTGCCTGACGTCAGCGCCGCAGACCAGCATCGCGCAGTAGCGGCAGCACGCGCTCACCAAAGAAGTCGAGCTCGGGCTTGAAGTCGTAGAAGCTCAACTGGATGCCGTCGATGCCTGCACGGTGCAGGCGCACGATGGTATCGGCGACTTCTTCCGGCGAGCCGGTGATCGAGATATTGCCGCCGATCGCGCGCGAGGCAGCCTGCGAGCGCTGTTCGAAGCCGCCTCGCCACGCATGCGCGTCACTGTCGAAACGGTGGAAGCTGCCTTCGTCCGCATGCGCGACGATCGCGTCGCGGTACGCACGCGCTTCCGCCGCCGTCTCGCGGCAGATCACGAGCGGGTTGAGCAACGTGCGGATCGTTCGGCCGCGCGCCGCGGCGGCTGCCTTCACCCGTGCGGTATGCGCGGGCAGCGCAGCGATCGCGTGCTCGGCATCCGTGCCGGCCGGGCTCGTGACGAACACGATGTCCGAGTAGCGTGCGGCGAAATCGATGCCCGCATCGGAGCCCGTCGCGTTGATCAGCAGCGGGCGACCGTAGCGCGGCTTCGGCGTCACGAATGCGCCGCCCAGCCGCCAGCTCGACAGCACCGGCGTGTAGCTGAAATTGTCCGGTTGCGCCCACAACTGCTGGACCGCGTCGAGAAATTCGGCGGCCATTTCGTAGCGCCGGTCGTGTTCGATCCGGTTCCAGCCGAACATCTCGTGCTCGATCGCGCGGTGGCCGGTCACGACGTTGATCCCCCAGCGCCCGCGCGAGATGTGATCGAGCGTCGCGGTGAACTTCGCGAAATGCAGCGGATGCCAGGGCCCGTACAGCACGTGGCTCGTCGCGACGAGGATGATCCGTTCGGTGCGCGCGGTCAGCGCGGCCAGCGTCATGAACGAGTCGAGCGCCTGGCCGTCGAACACACCGCCGTAACCGCCTTTCGGCAGCCACTGCGACAGCGCGAACACGAGATCGAAGCCGAGTGCCTCCGCGCGCGCGACCAGGTCGGCGTTGTAGTCGAAGGTCCAGTCGGTCGTGCGCGGCAGCGTCGACGCGCTCCAGCCGCCGGCCTGGATCGGCAGGAACAGCCCGAGCATCAGCGGCTGCGCGAGGACACGCGAGACGGGGCTGTCGGGGAAATCCGCCGGTGAGCGCACGTCGACGAACGGCGACGGCGCGACCGGAGCGGCGAGGGACGTGTCGCTCATGAAGGCTTCCTTGCGGGTTGGACATGTAGCGGACGACAACGCGCGGCACGTGCGGCGGCGAATCGCCCGGGTGTCATGCACGATGTGCGTGCGCGCGGTTCGAGCCGCGTCATAGCGTGCCGGGCCTCGGATCGGACACGAACCCGTCGCGGTTCGGCATCCGCACGCGTGGCAGCGTGCGCGCGTCGAGCCGTGCATCGGCGGGCACGATGCCGTTCAGATGGAGCACATAAGCGGTGACCGCATAGACTTCGTCCGCGCTCAGCGATTGCGGCGCGTTGTACGGCATCGCGCGGCGGATGTAGTCGAACAGCGTCGTCGCGTACGGCCAGTAGCTGCCGACCGTCTTTTTCGGCTTGGCGCTCGCGAGCGAGCCCAGTCCGCCGACGAGCGGATCGCCGACGCCGCCTTCGCCGCCGGCACCGTGGCACATCGCGCATTTGTCCGCGAACACGTGAGCGCCGCGCGCGACCGTGCCCGAGCCGGGCGGCAGGCCGCTGCCGTCGGGCGCGACGTCGATGTCCCACGCCGCGAGCGCCGCGCGGTCGACCGGCTGGCCGAGACCGTAGCCCGCGCCGAATGCGCTCGGGACGCTCAGGGATGCGACGAGCAGGCAGGCAAGCGGCTTACGCATTGCGCACCTCGCCGTCCGTGCCGATGCGCCAGTTCTGGATACCGTTGTAGTGGTACTGCGAGTTGACGCCGCGAGCGGCGACGAGCGCCTCGCGGGTCGGCTGCACATAGCCTGTGTCGTCGGTGGCGCGGCTTTGCAGGTCGGCCGGCTCGCCGTTCCAGATCCAGTCGGCTTCGAAGCGCGTCAGCGCGCGATCGCGCACGTCGCCCGCGAGTCGAGCGGGCCGCCAGGTGCGGCCACCGTCGGTCGAGACGTCGACCGCGCGAATCCGGCCGCGTCCCGACCACGCGTAGCCGCCGATCGGGTAATAGCCGTGCGCGGCGAGCCGATGGCCGGCCGACGGCCGCGTGATGACCGACTTCGCATCCATCTCGAACACGAACTGGCGCGCGCAGCCGCCGGGCAGCAGGTTCGTGTATTTCGACGTTTCCTCGCGCGTCATCTCCGGCGCGCGCACCAGTTTCAGCCGCCGCAGCCACTTGATGTTCGTGTTGCCTTCGAAACCCGGCACGATCAGCCGTACCGGATAACCGTTCTCGGGGCGCAGCCGCTCGCCGTTCTGCGCATAGACGACGAGCGCGCGCTCGAGGATCCGGTCGAGCGGCAGGCTGCGCGTCATTGCCGCGCCGTCGGCGCCTTCGGCGAGCAGCCAGCGTGCGTCCGGATCGATGCCGGTTTCGTCGAGCAGCGTCGACAGCCGAACGCCTGTCCAATCGCAGCACGACAGCAGCCCGTGCGTGAACTGAACGGGCAGCCCGCTCGGGCCGTTCCATTCGCTGCCGGTGTTGCCCGAGCATTCGAGGAAGTGGATCCGCGACTCGGACGGAAAGCGCAGCAGGTCGTCGATCGTGAACACGCGCGGCTCGCGCACGAGGCCGTGCACGACGACGCGATGACGCTGCGCATCGATCTCCGGCACGCCCGCATGATGACGCTCGTAGACGAGGCCGTTCGGCGTGATGTCGCCGAACAGGTCGGCGAGCGGCGTCATCGACGAGCCGGAGCCGGGCAATGCCGGCGTGCGGGCGCTGCGGCGGATCACGTCGCGTTCGTGCGGCCCCGGCACGCCGTAGGGCGGCGACAGTAGCGGCGCACCCGGTTCGCGTGTCCATGGCGGCACGTCGAGCGGGGAGCGCGGAGAGAGCGGGGCGAGCGGCTGGCTCGCCAGCGCGCCGCTGGCAGGCAGCATCGCTGCCGCCCATCCGCCGGCGAGCCGGCGCAGTGCTGCGCGCCGGCCGCTGCGCGGTGGGTGGGGCGGGAAACGGGAGTCGGTCATGGTCGAACGCGTATCGTGCGCCGGGGCAGCACGCGGGGAAACGCCCATTCTCGGCAACCGAACCCGGTGCGACAAACAACGATTCCCGCTTTGCTTATCGCACCACGCTGCACCACGCTGCACCGCGCCCGATACGCTCGCCGTCAGAACTTCACGCGCAGCCCAGTGACGAACGCGACCTGGCGGTTCGTCGACGACGCGCTGCCGATGTTCGAGATCGCCGCGATCTTGCGATAGCCGCCCGACGTTGCCGTGCTCGCGTCGCCGGCCGCGAGCTGGTAGATGCCGGACAGGTAGATATCGGTGCGTTTCGACAGCGCGTAGTCGAACCCGAGCGTGAACTGGTGCCAGCGCGGTTTCAGCGTCTGGCCGCCGGTGCCCGGCAGGCCGCTCGCGCGCCCGTCGGTGAACGTATAGACACCGATCAGCGTGGCGGCCGGCGTGAGCTGGTAACGCGCGTTCACGTCGTAGTTGTTGAACTTGCGCGACGAGCCGTCGAGATAGTTGAGCTGCGTGTGGCTCCACGCAAAGCCCAGCGTCGCAGGGCCGAGCGCGTAGTTCGCGCCGACCACGCCGATCTGCTGCTTGAGCACGCCGCCGTTCAGCCCGTAGAAGAATCCGCCGCTGTAGTCGTTGCCGGTGGTGGAGGTCGCACCGCCCACCGCGCCGCTCGTATTCGACGTCGAATTCGGATGATTGATGCGGACATAGCCGGCGCCCACCGACAACGGGCCGTTCACGTAGTTTGCCGACGCGCCCCACGCGTTGTTGTTCGAGAATCCGGTGCCCGCGCCACCGTTGGCCTGGTTACTGAACGCATAGAGCAGGTCGGCCGTGAAGCCGGCGATCGTGTCGCTGCGGAACTTCACCGCGTTGTTCAGCCGGAAGCTCTGGTTCATGTTGTCGTTGTCGCCCACGTGCGTGGCCGGCGACCAGAAGCCGGACCCCGAGTACTGCGCAACGAGGTCGGTGATCGGCTCGTACTGGCGGCCGAAGGTCAGCGTGCCGAGCCCCTTGCTGGCGAGGCCCACGTATGCGGAGCGGCCGAACAGGCGGCCGCCCTGGCCGAGCCCGCCGTCGCTCGGCCGGAACCCGCTTTCGAGCGTGAAGACCGCCTGCACGCCGCCACCGAGATCTTCCACGCCTTTCAGGCCCCAGCGGCTGCCGCTCAACTTGCCGCTCGTCTGCTGGATGTTGCTCGCGCCACCCTGATTGTTCGTATAAGCGAACCCGGCATCGACGACGCCGTACAACGTGACCGAACTCTGCGCATGCGCGCTGACCGAACCGATCGAAACCAAACCCAGGACTACCGTTTTTTTGATCATGACTATCCTCTTTTTTATGGGTACATCTGCGAGGATCACGATCCTATTGATGACGGTGGTGCCGGCGAACGGTCGATCCGTGGTTTGCAAATCGCTGCGCGGCCGATTTGCAATATGAGTTGCCGCAAGCCCTGCATGTGCGCCGCGATCGCGTCCGGCACCCATGCTGCGGCGAACGTATCGCGCGAACGGCGAACGTCGAGCACCGGATACACGCGGGCGCCGTCATATCGATCGATGAAATCGTTCGATGTCCGCACTACCGGCGGCCCGGCGTGCGATGTTTTTACGCTACGCCCGCTGTGCGGCGCGCGCCTGATGCGCTACGTGCGGCCGCATATCGATTCCGCAAAACGTTGGTAGGGCCGTGCGACGCATGCCGGTAGAGTCGGGCATCCGGCCTGGGGCCGGCATGCTCCGGGAACGGAAGGGCGCCCAAGCGCATTCATCCCGGCTGAACCACGAACAAGGGAGCCGTCTGTCATGAGTCGCGATGTGCTGTTTCTGCTGGAACCGGGCTTTGCCGATCCGAAGCATCCGGGCCAGCGCTTCGTCTGCCCGCATGGACTGTCGATCGAGGGGCTGCTCGCGAGCGCACCCGATCGCGCGAGTCGAATCGACGTGAAACGTGTCGGCTTCGAGCGGCCGCGGCACGCGGTGGTCGACGCGCTCGACGATGCGCACCAGGGGCTGCCGGTCCTCGTGCTCGGCCGCGACCAGCCGGCGCCGGACGACGCGCAGACGCTCGGCGACGTGCGCTTCGTCACCGACGCGCGCCGCATCCTCGAACTGCTGGCCGAGCGCCACGGATTTCCGGTGCTGCATTGACGCAGCGCTTTTCACTTCCCGTTTGATCGACCGACAGGAGCATCCGATGTCGTCAATTTCGGCGGCACGTCGCCGTTTGCTGCTCGCCGGTGCCGCGGTGGCGGCGGCGCCATGGGCCGCGAAGGCCGCGTTCGCCACGCCCGCGGTCAGCACCGATCTCGCCGGCACCACGTTGCGCGTCGCAACCTACAAGGGCGGCTGGCGCGCGCTGCTGCAGGCGGCCGGGCTGGCCGACACACCGTACCGGATCGACTGGCGCGAGCTGAACAACGGCGTGCTGCACATCGAGGCGCTCAACGCGGATGCGCTCGACATCGGTTCGGGCAGCGAAATTCCGGCCGTGTTCGCCGCGCGACAGAAGGCCAACGTGCGGCTCATCACCCGCGTGCGCGAGGACCTGAACAACCAGGTCACGCTCGCGCGCAAGGACACGACGATCCGCAGCATCGCGGACCTGAAGGGCAAGCGTGTCGGGTACGTGCGTGCGACGACGTCGCACTACTTCCTGTATCGCCAGCTCGCGGAGGCCGGCCTGAGCTTCGACGATATCCAGCCGATCAACCTGTCGCCGGCCGATGGCTTGTCCGCCTACGATCGCGGCGACATCGACGCATGGGCGATCTACGGCTACAACGGCCAGCTTGCGCGCAATCGCTACGGTGCGCGCGTGCTGAAGACGGGGAAGGGCTATCTGTCGGGCAACTTTCCGGTCTATGCGAACCCGCGCACGCTCGACGATGCGCGCCGTCGCGCGGCGACGGGCGATCTGCTGCTGCGGTTTCGACGCGCGTATGCATGGGCGAACACGCATTTCGGCGACTATGCGCTCGTGCAGAACCGCGAGACGCGCGTGCCGGTTGCCGATCTCGTCGCGATGTTCGACCAGCGCAGCGAAGACTACGCGCTGCTGCCGGTGACGCCCGACGTGGTGGCGCAGCATCAGCAGGTCGCGGATGTGTTCGCGCGGATCGGTGTGCTGGATGGGCCGGCCAATGTCGCGCCGCTGTGGGATACGTCGTTCAACGCGCTGGTCGCGGCGACGTGAGCGGGGGTAATGAGAAGGCGGCCTGAGGGCACATGTGCTTTCGGGAAACGCTGCTTTCCCTTCGTGAGCGAGGCTTCACGCCCTGCGCGGACCCCGATGGGAGATTTTCTCGACCGGGTCAGGCGAACGTCGTCGCGACCATGATGCCGAACACGACGCCGATCGCGATTCCGCACAGCCGGCCGTAAATCGACGCGCGCACATTGTCGTCGAGCACGAACGGCGAGCGTTTGTGCTTCCATACCGTGCTGAATGCGACGGGGCGCGTCAGCAGCGTGATGCACGCGATCAGCACCGGCGTGGCGATGAGCATCGCGATGCGCGGCCCGTTCCAGTCGACGCCGTGCATCGCCAGCGAAACGATCGCGGCAAGCGGAACCTCGACGCACAGGCCCAGCAACGAACCGTTGACGAAGGAATCTCCGGGGGACTGGAACATGATCGGTCCTGGCGTTCGGATGTAATCGGCGCCCGGCTCGAGCTCCCGAAGATAAAAAACCATGGCCGTTGCCCAAGGTCGATCGACCGCATTCGACATTAGCCACGATGACGGGCGGATAGTACGGCAAATCATTCGCACGTTGGCGGGTATTCAAGCTATTTAACAAATGTCCCGGTTAGGCGCGCATTTTCGCGCTCAGGGCCGCCCGGACATCGTCGACTGGATCCGACGCGATTTCAATCGACAACCGTACTTCCTTGAATACGAAACCCTGCGCGCCGCTGTATGGCATGCCGTGCAGGGTCACCCGTGCCGAGCACGCATGTCAGATTTTGACAGTTCTTGACAGCTGGAGACCAGTGCAGCGCTATGATCTAACTCTTTGTTGGACGGGCATCCTGGAGAACCTCCCATGAGTTTGGCACGCTCACTCAGCGTCGGTATCACAATTGGCCTTCACCACGCGGCGGAGAGTCTCTGGGTCAACGGCATCAAGCAGAACGCCTTGTATCTGATGAAGCTCTTTCAACACTCGCCTCTTGGCCATCAGGTCACCCTCGTCAACACCACGAACGTCCGGATCACGTCGGAACTTCCGTGGGATACCACGCAGTATCCGATACGCTCGTTCGACGATGCGAAAGACTCGCTCGATGTCCTGATCGAACTCGGGGGGCAAATTGACCAGCAGCAAACCGCGTATCTGCAGGCACGCGGTACAAAAGTCGTGAGCTATTGCTGCGGTCCGGAATACGTGCACATGATGCAGGCCATGATTTTTGGCAGACGGCATGCGGAAACGGTATTCATCAACCAACGTTATGATCAAGTGTGGATCATCCCGCAAGTTGTCGATACCAGCGCGAGCTACTTCAGCGTATTACGACGCCAGCCGGTTCGTGAAGTCCCGTTCGTTTGGGACCCGATGTGCGTCGAAGAGCGGTCGGCAGCGCTTCCGCATCGCGGGGAGTATCGTCCAACCGGGCAATCGAAGCGCCTCTCCATCATGGAGCCGAATATCGACGTTACGAAGTTTTGCCTCTATCCGCTCTTGATTGCAGAACTGGGCTATCGGAAGTTTGGCGAAAAGATATCTTACGTGCACGCGACGAACACGGAGCATCTTGCAAAAAACAGCCCCGAATTTGTTGGCATCGCGCACCACCTCGACCTGGTGAGAGACTCAAAGATAAGCTTTGTCGGCTATTACAACACCCCTCAATTTCTTTCGGAACATACCGACATTGTAATATCCCATCAATCAGGGCTTGCGCTGAATTACTTCTATTTCGATGTGTGCTGGAACGGGTATGCATTGATCCATAACGCATACCTCTGCCGTGAGCTTGGTTATTTTTATAATGGACAGGATGCGGAGGAGGGTGCACTGCAACTCGGGCAGGCAATCGATTCGCACGATGAGAAATGGGTTGACTACAAAAATCGACAGCGCGAATTTATCGGTGGATTTCTGTCGACAAATTCGAGACAAATCGAATCATACGACAGGCTCCTGATCGGTCTTTTTGATTAAATTCACGACATTTCACTGGGAAAATCAGTAAGCCGCTGACTGAAGCGGAGTGAAGTTTGATTCGGAATGGGCGTGTCGCTGCCGCCTCGAGGTCGGTATTGACGGCGAGCCGGTAGCATCAAGTGGAGCGACGTTGGTCTTACACGTTGAGTGCGCTATTCGCTGATCAACGCTTATCTCGAACAGCACGCTCGCTGCCGATGTGCCTGCTTGATGTCGACTACCATACCGCGCTCTGGCCAGACAATGCCGCCGCCATTTCCGATATCGGGCTGCTCCAGTCACCCAATGTCGCTTGCCGATACAGCTGCATGGACCTGTACCACGGCGTATCGCGATGGCTGTTGGACCAACGCTCATCGCATGCAGCCGACAGCAACACCCACACGGGCCGTCCGAATGCTCCAGCGAGGTGGGCCGGTCCTGTATCCACGGCAATCAACAAATATCATTTATTTGACATAATGCTGATGATCAATTTTTTTAATTGTAGTAGCTAAGTTCAAATGTCCGTTCGGGACGTGCGGCCGTACGGCTGAACCTGAACGTGCGCCAGGTGGAACGGCTGGTCATCAGGTATCGAGAGCACGGACCTGGCGGCTTTGCTCCAGGCCCGACGGCGCCGTACACGCATGCCGCACGCGGTCGCCCTAATGCGCGGTGCGCCGCAACATCGTCGTGTCGTAACCGAGCGCCCGCACCCGTTCGACGAGCGCCGCGACCTGTTCAGCGGAAGGCTTCGCATCGCGCGTCAGGATCCACAGGAACCGCCCCGACGGTTCACCGACGATCGACCACGCGTAGTCGTCGGCGCGATCGAGCACCCAGTAATCGCCGAAGAAGAACGGCCCGAAGAACGACACTTTCAGCTTTGCGCCGCCGCTGTCCGCCACGATCCTTGCGCGGCCGTCGGCGCTTCGCGCGCGGCCGTCCGGCCCGCCTTCGCGGCAGGTATTGCGCACGCCGACGAGACCGTCTTCCCGCTTCGCATAGTCGGCCGTCACGCCGTCGCATCCGCGCTCGAAGCGGTTTTCGTACCGCGCGAACTCGTACCATCTGCCGACGTAGCGATCGAGATCGACGGATTTCGCGGGTTGCGGAACGTGTGCATTCCCGCTGGGCCCGCCGGCGAGGCCTGCACATCCCGCCAGCACCAGGGCGGCGCCCGCCACGATCACGCCCGCGGCCCACAGCGGTCGGCCCACGATACTTCGCTTCATTGAATGACTCTCCAGACACGAAACCCGCTCATTGTGCACGCAACCGACGGTAGTCGGCCGCATTCGCCGCACGTTGCGGCTGCCTGAATCCGCGCGGACGCGTCGCTCGTATCTGGTTGAAGAGATCACAGCGGGCGTTGCGCTGCACAACGTGCAGCGGACGTGCCACCGATCGTTCGATCACATGCATCCGGGAGTGCTATATTTCGCTCGACATTCACATCATGGCGATCCGCGCCATCCACTTCGCATGAGCGACACGCCAGGCGGTGCCAGCGGCTTCGATCAGTCAGCCCCTTCGCGCGATGCCGATGCGGATGTCGCGCGCCGCGAACATCTGAACCGGGTGATGCTTCAGGCAGCATCCGGCGATCAGGCGGCTTTCGCGGAGTTGTATCAGCTGACCGCGTCGCGGGTGTTCGGGACAATCGTGCGCATGCTTCACGATCACGGCGAAGCCGAGGATATCCTCCAGGAGGTCTACACGACCGCATGGCGCCGCATCGACACGTTCGACCCGACGCGCGGCGGCGCGATGACGTGGCTGATCACGCTGGCACGCAACAAGACGATCGACCGCTTGCGGCAGCATCGCGACGCGCAACTCGACGACGAACAGGCGCTTGAGCTTCCCGCCGATGATCCAACGCCCGCCGCGCTGGCGGAGGCCTCGCAGGAGCGCCAGCGCCTCGAGCGCTGCCTCGCGCAACTCGATCCGCAGCAGGGCCGCGCGGTGCGCGAGGCCTTCTTCAGCGGCGCGACCTACAGTGAGCTGGCAGCGCGACTGCGTGTGCCGCTCGGAACCATGAAGAGCTGGATCCGGCGCAGCCTGATGCAGCTGAAGGTGTGTCTGGAGCAATGAATACGCCGGCCGATCACGATCCCGAATTGCGCTGCGCCGAATACGCGCTCGGCGTGCTCGACGCAGACGCGCGCCGCGAGCTGGAGCAGTCCGCCGCTCGCGATCCGGCGTTGCAAGCCACGCTCGAGCGCTGGCAGCGCCGCCTCGCCCCGCTCGCGGACGACGTCACGCCCGTCGACCCGCCCGCGCGAACCTGGACGAGAATCCAGCACCAACTGGGCTTCATCCCGCCGCCGCGCCCACGCGGCGCTGCGCCATCCGCCGGATGGTGGAACAGCCTGCGACTGTGGCGCTGGGTCGGCATGGGCGCGAGCGTGGCAGCGCTCGGGCTGCTCACGGTCAACGTGATCCGGGTGGGTGAAGCGCCGCCGCGCCCCGCTGCCGAAGACAGCCACTACATGGCGGCCACGCTGGCACAAGCGGATGGCGTCGCACGGTGGACCGCCACGGTCGACTTGCGGCGTGCCCGGATGGTCGTGGTGCCCGCGAACACGCCGCCGGTCGCCGCGGACCGCTCGACGGAGCTCTGGCTGATTCCGCCGAATGCGAAGCCGATCTCGCTCGGCGTATTCGCGTCGAACGCACCGGCGTCGATGACGCTGCCGCAAGCGATCGCCGCGCGACTCGATGCACGCGCGGTGCTCGCCGTATCGCTCGAGCCTCACGGCGGCTCGCCGAGCGGCCAACCCACCGGGCCGGTGCTCGCCACCGGCGCGATGCACACCACTTGACGCGCGCAACGCGCGCTCGCCCTGTAAACGCAAAGCGCGGCGGCGTGCCGCCCGCTGCCGTCTCTCTCGACGACATCACGCATCTCGTCGCATTCGTCTGCATCCGATCGGTCGCCGGCTCCGTATAAAGGGTATCGCGCCCTCGGAGCCCGTATGCCCGCCGTCGTCGTTGCCCTCCTCGCCTTCGTCGGACTGATCCTGTCCTTCACGGCGGTGTGGATTATCCAATTGCAATCCCGGAACGCCGGGATGATCGATCCGGTCTGGGCCGCGACGCTGGGCGGCGTAGCCGTGTTCGTCGCCGTGCTGGCGACCGGCCCGGAATTGAATCGTGCGCTCGTCGCCGCCGGCGGCGGCATCTGGGGGCTGCGACTCGCGCGGCACCTGTGGCGGCGCAATCGCGGGCAGCCGGAGGACCCGCGCTATCGACAGTTCCGCCTGCAGTGGGGCGACGCCGCACCGCGCAACATGTTCTGGCTGTTCCAGTTGCAAGCGCTGATCTCGATGCTGCTGTCGATCGCGTTCTTCATCCCCGCCTACAGCGCGGCAGCCCCGTCCCGGTTCGCGATTGCCGCGGCAGTCGCGATCTGGATCGCCGCCGTCGCCGGAGAGACGGCCTCCGACCGGCAACTCAAGCGGTTTCTCGCGGATCCCGACCACGGCGGCCAGGTCTGTCGCGCCGGTTGGTGGCGCTATTCGCGGCACCCCAACTATTTTTTCGAGTGCGTGCACTGGCTCGCCTACACGGCCCTGGCGATCGGCATGCCGTGGGGCTGGCTGACGCTGTTGCCGCCCGTCCTGATGGCATGGCTGCTGCTCAAGGTATCCGGCTTGCCGCTGCTCGAAGCGCGTCTGGTGCAAAGCCGGCCGGGCTACCGCGAGTACATGCGCACGACCAGCGCCATCGTTCCGTGGCCTCCGAGGCCGGCGCCCAGCCCTTCCCCCACTCGATCCGATCACCCTGACGACCGGAGCACGCGATCATGACCGCTACCACCTCGCCACCGTCGCCGGCCTCGGTGGCGGCACCCAACGACACCTGGCTGATTCGCTGCTGCGAGCGCGGCTGGCTGCCGGACCGGCTGATCCGGGCCGGCATGCGCTCGCTCATGCGGCAACGCCTGCGCGCCGAACACGCGTATGACGGCGAACAGCGCGCGGCGGCCCACGACACGCTGGTGCGTGAACTGGGCGCGAGCCCGATCGCAATCGAGACGCTCGCGGCGAACACGCAGCATTACGAAGTGCCCGGCAGCTTCTTCGAGGCCCATCTCGGCCCGCGGCTCAAATACTCGTGCGGCTATTACCCGCGTGGCGACGAAACGCTGTCGCAGGCGGAGGACGCGATGCTTGCGTTGTACGCGCAGCGCGCGAGACTGGCGGACGGCCAGCGCATGCTCGACCTCGGATGCGGCTGGGGTTCGCTGTCGCTCTGGCTCGCCGAGCGGTATCCGGCGGCGCAGATCGTCGGCCTGTCGAATTCGCACGGCCAACGCCACTTCATCGAGCGATGCGCGGCGCAGCGCGGGCTGACGAATCTGCGCATCGTGACCGGCAACGTGGTGGAGTTCGACTTCGATCCCGCGGACGCCGGCTTCGACCGCGTGCTCTCGATCGAGATGTTCGAGCACATGAAGAACTACGGGCAACTGCTCGCCAAAATCGCGCGCTGGATGCACGACGACGGCAAGCTCTTCGTGCACATCTTCGCGCACAAGCTGCTCGCCTATCACTTCGCGGTGCGCGACGACACCGACTGGATGTCGCGCCATTTCTTCACGGGCGGGACGATGCCGTCGGCCGACCTGCTGCTGCGGTTCCAGGACGACGTGCGCATCGCGCGCCAATGGTGGCTCGACGGGACGCACTACGCCCGCACGGCCAATCAGTGGCTCGCGTCGCTCGATGCGGCGCGCGACCGGATCATGCCGATTTTCGAGACGGTCTACGGCGCCGACGCCCGCCTCTGGTTCCAGCGCTGGCGGATGTTCTACATGGCGGTCGCCGAGCTGTTCGGCTATGCCGACGGGCAGGAATGGGGCGTCGCCCACTATCTGTTCGACAAGCGCCGGGTGCTCGCATGAGGGCCGCGATCCCGTACCGGGTTCTCCGCCGCGTCGCCGCCACGGTCGTGACGGCGCTCGCGATCGGGGCCGCCGGGTGCTCGGGCAGCCCGCCGAATCTGAATCCGCGCGCCGCCGTTCCGCTGTCGACCGTACCCGTCGACTTGCCGCGCTACATGGGCCGCTGGTACGTGATCGCGAACATCCCGTATTTCGCGGAACGCGGCTTCGTCGGCAGCCGGGCCGAGTGGCGCCTGCGTGACGACGGCCGGATCGACGACGCATTCGTCGGCTTCGACCAGCCCGAGAAGCACTATCGGTTCGTCGACGCCGTCAAGCCCGGCAGCGGCGGTGGCGAATGGCGCGTGCGGCTGTTCTGGCCCGTGTATGTCACGCAACTGACGCTCTACGTCGACCCCGACTACCGGTACACGATCCTCGGCTACCCGGGCAAGACGCTCGGCTGGATCTTCTCGCGCGCGCCGACGATGGACGAGGCCACCTATCGCTCGCTGCTCGCCCGGCTCGATGCGATGGGTTACGACACATCGCGCTTCAGGCGGGTGCCGCAAACACCGGACCAGCTCGGCAAGCCGGGCTTCGCGTCGCCCGGCGATCGCGAATGAACACCGCACCTGCATCCGCCGCGCGCGGTGCGTCGTATATGAGCACAGGTGATTCCAGAACCTGCTCTTGTGACTGACGGAGACCCTTCGCGATGCACCCGGAACTTTCAATGTCGCGGCCCGGCCGGCGGATCGCCGTCGTCGGCGCCGGCATCGCGGGCCTGGCCAGCGCGTACTTGCTGGCCCGCCGTCACCGCGTGACGCTGTTCGAGGCCGCCGACTATCTCGGCGGTCACACGCACACGGTCGACGTCGATCTCGACGGCGCACGCCACCCCGTCGATACGGGCTTCCTCGTGTTCAACGACCGGACCTATCCGAACCTGGTCGCGCTGTTCGACGAACTGGGCGTGGCCGCCCATTCGACCGACATGTCGTTTTCGGTTTCGGTCGACGGCGGCCGGCTCGAATGGGCCGGCAGCAACCTGAACACGGTGTTCGCGCAACGCCGCAACCTGTTCTCGCCGACCTTTCTCGGGATGTTGCGCGACATCCTGCGCTTCAACGCGTCCGCGCACGCTCACCTCGAATCGGCGAGCCGGCAGCGTCTTTCGGTCGGGGAACTGCTCACGGCCGGCGGTTACGGCGCCTCGTTCCAGCATCACTACCTGCTGCCGATGGCGGCCGCGATCTGGTCGAGCGCGGCCAACGACATCCTGCGGTTTCCGGCGGCGACGTTCCTGCGCTTCTGCCTGAATCACGCGTTGTTGCAGGTCAACAGCCGGCCGACCTGGCGCACCGTCGCGGGCGGCGCGCGGCAGTACGTCGAGCGCATCGCCGCGACGCTCGACGACGTGCGCGTGAATACGCCGGTGCGCGCGATACGGCGCGACGACGCGGGCGTGACGGTGGCGACCGATTCAGCCGGTCACGAGCGTTTCGACGCGGTCGTGCTCGCGTGCCATGCGCCGACCAGCCTGCGGCTGCTCGCGGATGCCAGCAAGGCCGAGCGCGACGTGCTCGGCGCCGTGCGCTACCAGCACAACGTCGCGGTGCTTCATACCGATACGGCGTTGCTGCCGCGCCGGCGGCGCGTGTGGTCGGCGTGGAACTACCTGGGCGGTCGGCCGAGGCGCACGGGCGGCGAATCGCCCGTGTGCGTGAGCTACCTGCTCAACCAGTTGCAGCCGCTGCCGTTCCGCTCGCCGGTCGTCGTCACGTTGAATCCGGTCGACGAGCCCGCGCCCGGCACCCAGCTCGGCCACTACGATTACGCGCATCCGCTGCTCGATCTCGCGGCCGTGGATGCGCAGCATCGCCTGCCGATGCTGCAAGGGCGGCGCAATACGTGGTACGCGGGAGCGTGGACAGGCTACGGGTTCCATGAGGATGGACTGAAATCGGCGTTGCGCGTCGCCCGCAGCTTCGACGTCGCGCCGGCCTGGGCTTGCCCATGAACGCGCCCTTTGCCCGCGACGGCACGGCCGCCCGGCTGCTCGTCGGCACCGTGATGCATGAACGGCTGCGGCCGGTGCGCCATGCGTTCGCGTACCCGCTATTCCAGGTCTGCTGCGACGTCGAGCGGCTGGACGAGATCGACGCCGGCTGGTTCGGCATCGATCGCCGGGCCCCGCTCGCGCTCGCCTCCCGCGACTACGGCCCGCGCGACGGCCGCGCGCTCGGCCCGTGGATGCGCGATGTCCTCGCGCACGCCGGCATTCCCGCCGACGGCCCGATCTGGCTGCAGACGATCCCGCGCGTCTTCGGCTACGCATTCAATCCGGTGAGCTTCTGGTACTGCTACGACCGCGCGGGCCGGCTGCGCGCGCTGTACGCCGACGTGCGCAACACGTTCGGTGCGCACCACGGCTACCTGCTGAGTGCGATGCGCCACGCGCCGATCGAGGCCGACACCGTGCTCGTCTGCCGCAAGGCGTTTCATGTCTCGCCGTTTTGCGACATCGTCGGGGATTACGCGTTTCGCGTGCGTCAGTGCGGCAATCATCTGAGCGTGGCAATCGACTATCGCGACGACGACGGTCTGCTGCTGCGCACGGCAATCGGCATGCGGTCCGCGCCGCTGACGGCGGCACGCGCATGGCGCGCGCTGGCCCGGCAGCCGCTGAACGCGGTCAACGTCGTCATGCGCATTCATTGGCAAGCGCTGCGGCTGTGGCTCGCGCGCGTGCCGTTCCACGGCAGGACGCCCCCCGGCCGTTCTGCCGCTGCCGATTCGCCATTGTCCCGTTCGCCGGGCGCGTCGCCACACGGCCGCTCGGCGATGTCCGATCACGAGGCTCGCCCATGACCTTGCTGCGCCTGCTGTCTCCCGCCCCGCAACCGGCGATGCCGCTCTCGGCCCGGTTGTTCATCGCGCTGCTCCGGCAAATCCACGACGGTCACCTGACGCTCGTGACGCCCGAAGGCGCGCAGCACGTGTTCGGCGATCCGCACTGCCGGCCGGCCGCGACGCTGCAGGTCCGCGACTGGCGGGCGTGCCGTGCGATCCTGCGCGCGGGCGACATCGGATTCGCGGAAGCGTACCGCGCCGGCTGGATCGACACGCCCGAGCTCGTCGCGCTGCTGCGTCTCGCGATCCGCAACCAGCCGGTGATCGCGAAGACGGTGACCGGCGGCCGCCTGGCACGCCTCTGGTACGCGCTGCGTCACCGGCTGAGGATGAATACGCGGGCCGGCAGCCGCCGCAACATCCACGCGCACTACGATCTCGGCAACGACTTTTACGGATTGTGGCTCGACGACACGTGGACGTATTCGAGCGCATGCTTCGACGGCGACGCGCAGCGTTCGCTCGCCGACGCGCAAACGGCGAAGTATCAGCGCATCGTCGATTCGCTCGGCCTGCGCGCCGGCATGCGCGTGCTCGAGATCGGCTGCGGCTGGGGCGGGTTCGCCGCGCATGCCGCACGGCAAGGCATCCGCGTGCATGGCGTCACCGTCTCGCAGGCGCAATACGCGCTGGCCCGCGAGCGCATGGCGCGCGACGGGCTGTCCGATCGCGTCACGCTCGAATTGCGCGACTATCGCGACGTCGACGGTCAATACGACGCGATCGTGTCGATCGAGATGTTCGAGGCCGTGGGCGAAACGTTCTGGCCGGTGTACTTCGACACGCTCAGGCAGCGCCTGAAGCCCGGTGCTCGCGCGCTGATTCAGTCGATCACGATCATCGAGTCGCTATTCGACGCATATCGCACGTCGAGCGACTTCATTCGCGAGTTCATCTTTCCCGGCGGAATGCTGCCGAGCCCGGCGCGTTTCGTCGATGCCGCGCGGCGGGCCGGCCTGGCCGCCGAACCGGTGTTCGCGTTCGGTGACGACTACGCGCGCACGCTGCGCACCTGGCGCGCCGCGTTCGAGGCGCGCATCGACTCGGTGCGCGCGCAACGGTTCGACGAGACGTTCATCCGCACCTGGCGCCTCTATCTCGCCTATTGCGAAGCGGGATTTGCCGAGCGGCGGACCGACGTGATGCATTTCATCGTGTCGCCGGGCGGCTGACATGAGGCGCCGGCTTGCGATGCTCGCCGCAGTCGCGGCCGCGGCGCTTGCCGCACCCTTGTTCGCCGGCGCGAACTGCGTCGACGACATCTCATCGGCGCGACTGATCGGATCCGGCCGGTTCTGCATACTGGGCATCTGTCTGTACGATGCCCAGCTGTGGGCGCCCCGGCCCCCGGGCGCGTTCGACACGCCGTTTGCGTTGTCGCTGGCCTACCGTCATGACGTGAAAGGCGAACGGCTCGTCTCGACGGGCATGGACGAGATCGAGCGCCTCGCAACCGCGCCGTTGCCGGCTGCGACGCTCGATGCATGGCGCCGCGATATCGAACGGGCGTTTACCGACGTATCGCGCGGCGACGTGCTGTGCGGCGTGTATGTGCCCGAGCGCGGCGCACGCTTCTACACCAACGGCCGCCTCACGGCCGAAGTGACCGACCCGGCGTTCGCGCGTGCATTCTTCGCGATCTGGCTCGACCCGCGCACGCGGGCAAAATCGTTGCGCCGTCAGTTGCTGGGCGACGATCCGCGCTGATTCGACAGTGAGCGATGGCGACTGATCCAGTGTATCGACGCGGCAACGTTGCTCGGCCGGGCAGTGCGTCAGAGATCCGTCTCGACGTGTGATTCGCCATGGCCAACAAGATGCACTTGCCCGAGAAGACCTGCGAGACCTGCGGCTTGCCTTTCAGCTGGAGAAAGAAATGGAAAGCCGCGTGGGACGAAGTCCGATATTGCTCGGAGCGTTGCCGTCGGAATCGGCGGCCGCCTTCCCGCATGAAGACGAACGCTGAACGTCGTTGACTTCGCGTTGATGATCCGGTCGCGAGCAGCGCGCGGGCCCGGATAGCGCTTCGATCTGGCCGAGACGGAATGCTCGCCCCTGTTTCGGGCAACCGGGATCGATCGGCACCGGCGCGCGCAGGCGCGCTCGTGAGCGCGGCCCTCCACCTTCCCCTTCCCCACGGCCGTCTGGATTGCAGCATGCCCGGTTGCCTCCAGGCGGTTCACGCCGCCCTGTCTCAGTTGCACGACGCTGGCGGGAATGCGCGGTCATGTTCGTTGGCGTAAACGGCCGCAGGCCGGATCCTGCTGCATCGACTCGAAAATGTGCGACACGATTGATTCACGTATCGAAATCGCCCCCTTCCGGCGTACTTTCTGGCTCATCCCCACCGGTCGTTGTCGCCATAGCGTTGACCCTGAAAGTCGTTTCGCATGCATCAAAGACCCGCAATGCGCTTGCAGAAATAAGCATTCACGTGCTGAAAGCGCAATTTTCCGATGCTGAATCGACAACTGACGCATAAACCTCCAGCACAAATTATTTCATGAATCACTTTTCCGCTTCACTTCCCGGAAAATTTGCATACAATCCAGCTGTGCCGCATGAATCGACCGAGGGAGGCCCCGTGCCAACACGCAATCACGACATCAAGCCGCGCCGGTTTCCGGCGTGTCCGGCTTCATTGATGGCGCGCGTGTCCGTTGCCCCGGCACGCAGCCCGTCGCACCACGTCGGTGCGGCGCCCGACCGGTCGATCGCATCGCGCTTGCGGGTCGCCGCGCAGCAGCGCGGCCAACGCTGCCGGCGCCGCTCGCCGCAGCTGACCGACGGGTGTGCAAGCGCCTGCCTGAACGGCGCACTGCCCGAACGGCGATCGAACACCGTCGCGGCTCGCGCGTGTCCGACGCTGCTCGTCACGGGCGGCCTGACTGCCTCCGACGAAACGATCGAGCAATTCGGCCTGCACGTCAGCGAGCGCGTCGAGTCGGTGTCGCGGGCGCTCGTACAGCCAGGCCTGGCTGTCGACGCCCTGATCGCCGAGGTCTCGTCGTTGCATATGGATCTGGCCATTCAATTCGTGTCGCTGGCGCAGGCTCGCCGTGTCCGCGCGGCCGCGATCATCTATGCGTACGGCAGCGCGCAGGCCCTCTCGTTGATCCGCCTTGCAGGGTTCCACCTGTTTCACTCGGTCGGCGGACGTATCGACCAAACATACGTCCTGACCCAGTTGCAACAATCCGCCGCCGTCATGCTCGCAGCGAAGCCGACGGCGAACGACCCTATGTTGTGGTTCCGCCGGGACGTCGGCGGCTGCGCCCCGCCAACGCCAGTCGGTCCGTCGTGCGGGATCAGGACCGGATCTCCGGTGACGCTGCCGGGCCGCCATGCACGCCCGCGTGCGCGCAGGTGAGCGTCACCCGGTCGGCGCGTCGTCGAAACAGCGGCGGCGTTCGGCCGATTTTTACGCAAGGAACACAGGGAAATCACCGCATCGCCTCAGTCGCGATCCATCGCATGACCCCCTAACCTCGAGAAAAGAACCGAAATGGGCAATCTGATCGACGCTCCCGAGCACACCCTGACTGCGATCGACGAGGGCATTCCCCTGTCGCACCTCATCCGTCGTCGGCTCGAGAGCGCGGGCGCGCGCTTCCATGCAAACGACAACATCGCCGCGCACCTGCGCGACGGCGAGCTGGATGCTCTGCAGAACGAAGTGGCGCAGGGAATGGAAGCGGTGCTGCGCTCGCTCGTGATCGATGTCGACAACGACCACAACACCCGCGAAACCGCGCGGCGCGTCGCGAAGATGTTCATCCGCGAAGTGTTCGCGGGCCGCTACGACGCGGCGCCGTCCGTCACCGAATTTCCGAACGTCGAGCGGCTGGACGAGCTGCTGATCGTCGGGCCGCTGCGCGTGCGCAGTGCCTGCTCGCATCATCTTTGCCCGATCATGGGCCGCATCTGGATCGGCGTACTACCTAGCGCCGCGTCGAATCTGATCGGCCTGTCGAAGTACGGCAGGCTGGTGAACTGGGTCATGACGCGTCCGCAGATCCAGGAAGAAGCAGTCAAGCAGATTGCCGACCTCCTCGAATCGCGCATCTCGCCCGATGGGCTTGCCGTCGTCCTCGAGGCCGAGCACTTCTGCATGCATTGGCGCGGCACCAAGGACGACCAGGCAAAAATGACCAACAGCGTGATGCGCGGGAAATTTCTCGCGGACGCATCGCTTCGCCGAGAGTTTCTCGCCTTGTTGTCCGGAAAGAATGCGTAAAGCGCACGACTGGCATTCGTGACGAATGTGCCGGCACCGTGCCCGGCCATGAGCCGCGCCCGCTCGTCACCGCGTGCGCGCAACAGCAGGACGCGCAAAGCCATACGGAGTTCCCGATGAACGGTTCGCACGATTCACTCCGCCCGTCTTCCGGCCAGGGGCGATCGACGACGCTGCATTCAGGCAGGCAGCCACGCCGGGGCGCGTCCCGCGGGCGGTCGTGCCCCGGCGGCAGAACCGAATTCACCGCCGATGCGGTCGTTCAGCCCGACGAATCACCCAACCCGCATGCGGAACTCGACTCGTTGCTGTCGCTCGTCGCCGCCGGCGACGAGCACGCGTTCGCGCAGCTGTATCGACTGACGGCGGCGCGGCTGTACGGGGCGATCGTCCGGATGATCCGCGACCGCCACGAAGCGGAAGACCTGCTTCAGGACGTGTTCACGACGGCGTGGCGTCGCGCCGATTCATTCGACGCCGGACGCGGCACGGCGATGACCTGGCTGATGACGCTCGCACGCAATCGGACCATCGACCGGATCAGGCAGCGCCGCGAGCTTCCGCTCGACGACGAACTGGCGCTGTCGATCCCCGACGAAAACCCGACGCCCGATCTCGGTGCGCAGGCGAGCCAGGAGCGCCTGCGTCTGGAGCGCGGGCTCGCGCATCTGGGCAAGCGGCAGGCGTATGTGCTGCGCGAAGCGTTTCATGGCGGCGCGTCCTATGCGGAGCTGGCCGAACGCATGCAGGTGCCGCTCGGCACGATGAAGAGCTGGATTCGGCGCAGCCTGATGCGACTCAAGACGTATCTCGAGCCATGAGCGCGTGAATCACTTCGCGGTTCGAGGACACTCGAAACACCTCCGCGCGTCCTGACCAACCTCGCGACACCGAGCGGTGCCGCTCCGAAGCATGCTGCCGGCTCGCGCTTCACGAACCACCTTTTCGGACGAAAGCCCGCCGATTGAATCACTTTCCTGCTTCGTATTTCACGCAAACTGCGTACAATCCCGAGACAACAGCAGGTCGACTTCAGGAGAGCAACGATGCCCCCTCGCAAGGATCGCGATACGCCGCACCGCTATCGCAGCGGCGAGGCCGCGCGCCTGGCGCGCATGCCGGCAGCCACGCTGAGAATCTGGGAAAGGCGCTATGGCGTGATTGCTCCGCCCAAAACGCCGTCCGGACAACGGATGTACTCGGACGACGACGTCCAGCGAATTCGTTTGCTGAAAACGCTCGTCAATCAGGGCCACGCGATCGGGTCCATCGCCAGCCTGAGCCGCGAGGAACTCGAGGCGTTGTCGTTGACGAATACGCGTGACCCGTCGTTTCACGAGACAAGCGTGCGCCTCGCGGTCGTCGGCGCGCTTTCGATTCCGGAATCCGCGATAGCGCGCATGGGAATCCGGATCGCCGCGCGAATCGACTCGATCGACGACGCGAGCGCGCATGCGGGTACGCCAGTCGACGCCCTCATCGCGACGACCACGTCGCTCCATGAGGATGTCGTTTCGCAGCTCGCTGCCGTGGCGCAACAGCTCAACGCGCACGCCGTGGCCGTCGTGTACGCGTTCGGCACGGCAGAGGCGGTCGAGCTGGCGCGTCTGTCGGGGTTCGAGCTGTTCCGGTCGACGGAAGGCCAGACCAACCCGATAGCCATTATGTCGAGACTGGCGCAAGCCGTCGTCAAGTCGCGCCAATCGAATGACGCGGATCGCGGGCTTTGGCTGCGCACGCGGCGACGCTTCGACGACGCGACGCTCGCGTCGCTCAGCGGCCTGTCCACCACCGTCAAATGCGAGTGTCCGCGTCATCTCTCCGAATTGATCATGCAGCTCGGTGCGTTCGAGCGATACAGCGACGAATGCGTGTCGCGATCGCCGGCCGATGCGCTGCTGCATCGCCACCTTGGAGACGCGGCGAATCGGGCAGCCGAATTGCTCGAGACGGCGCTGGCCGTCATTCTTCGCGAAGAGGGATTAGGCGGAACCACGCCGGAACTGAAGGCGCTGTAGCGCGGCAAGCGCCGCCGGCCGTTGCGGCCTGGCCGCGACGACAGGTGGCGATGCGCTTTCGCGTGCAATGCGGGGCTTGCCTCGATCACTGAGCCGAAACCGAAGCCCGAGCCGCTGCGGCAGGCGACGTCGGCTGTCTGCTCGTGGTGCCGGCATTCGACGCATTCGCGACGCGATCCACGAACGCGGAGAGATCGTCGAGCACGGACGCCACGCCTCGCAACGGCGCGCCCAGAACGCCGACGATCGACGCATGGCTCACGTTCCTGTAACGCATGACCACGACGGTATCGCCCCTGTCTTGCAACGCGCGCGCGAAGCGGGTCGTGTTGCCGGGCTCGACCACCGTGTCGTTCTCCGCGACGGCCAGCCACATCGGCGGCTCCGTACCCTGGATGAATCGAATGGGCTGGCTCGCGGCGCGCGCTTCCTCCGGGAAGATCCTTTCAAGCGTGGTGTCCCGCAGCGGTAGGAAATCATAAGCCCCGGCCAGGCCAATCACGCCAGCGATATCGCTCTTGCGCATCTCCTGTGCCGCCAGATAGCGGCCGTCGGTCGCAAGCAATGCGGCAATCTGCGCACCCGCGGAGTGCCCCATCAGAAACAGGCGACGTGGATCGCCGCCGAACGCAACTGCATGCTCGCGTGCCCACGCCACCGCCTGCGCCGCATCGTCGACGAAACCGGGAAAGGTAGTCGCCGGATACGTCCTGTAGTCGGGTAAGACGGCAACAAAACCCCTCGACGCGAGCGCCTCTCCCACGAACAGATAGTCCTTGCGCTCGCCGGACTGCCAGCTTCCGCCGTAAAAGAACACGACCACCGGGGCGCCCGCACTCGCATCGGCCGGCCAGTGATGCAAGACGCGCGTGGGCAAGTAGACGTCGAGCACGTGGCGTTCGCCGGATCCGTACGGGATACCGGCGAAAAGGCTGAACGTGTAGCTCGGCGTCAGCGCATTCAGGAGCCGCACCGGGCTACACGCGGCGAGGAGACCGGCCGCGAGCAGCACCGACAGGACGGCAAGTCCGACTTTCATGTTCATGAATATCCTCACACCTGACGATTCCGACCGCATCCGCCGCCTTGTATGTCGTTTACGGAGCTTGCGCGCAAGCGGATGCATGCATCGCACGGCAGCCGCCCCCCCTTAACGACATCCCGATCTTCCCTGCGCAAGTGCATCCGTCCGCAATGGAGCGTCGTATGTGAAATGGATAGATGAATCAGCGCGGAATGCCGGCAATCGCTCCGTGCGACGCAATCGTACGGCGGTGGATCCGCTCGTCGACGATAGCGAGACCTGTCTGCCATGAACGTTCTACCTGCCGTTTTCCCCGAGATGCAACGTCGACGGTGCGGCATGGCGAGCATGCCGTTACTGATCCCGCGCGAACGATCATGAGAAGCACTCCCAATCAACTGACTTCCCGCACGCAAAAGTCTGGGGTCGCTCGCGTATACGTCTATCTCGCGACCACCCAAACAGGATGGCTGGTCTGCGTGATGACGGCCGCATCGCATCACGCCGCGTGGGGCGTCACCTATGCGCTGATCGCGACAGTCGGCCATCTTCTCTTCGCGCGTCGACCCACATCCGAGGCGCGGATTGTGATCACGGTCACGGTGTCCGGATGGTTATGGGACAGCGCCGTTGCCCATTCCGGCCTGCTCGTGTACCCGGACGGCGTTTTTCTCAAAGGGACAGCGCCGTACTGGCTCGCGGGGTTGTGGGCGCTGTTCGCGATTCAACTCAATACCGTGCTGCACTGGCTTCGAGCGCGACCGCTCATCTCGGCGCTCGTCGGCGCGATCGCCGGCCCGGCGTCCTTTCGCGCTGGTGCGGCGCTGGGAGCCGTTCATTTCAAGGATCCGGCCGCAGCGCTCGTCGTTGTCGCAACCGGCTGGGCGTTCATCTTGCCGGCCGCGCTTGCGATTGCAAGCCATTGGGATGGCGTAACGCCTCATTCTCCTGCGCCAACCGGCGCAGACGACATGAACGACGCCCGCGCCGGATAGAGCCGGGAGCCTCGCAAGCCGGCTTTATCTCCGATCATGCGAAGCACGCGAATCGTTCGCATTGACGATGCCAAAAATGAGTCGTTGAACAAGTTCTTTAGTGAACTCGGATGGAGAAAATTCTCGTATTCCCTGCTCCATCACTGCAAACCCGCCGCTGCATCCGCTCTCGCGCCTCCATCGTATCTGCGTATGTCATCCAGCCAAGATGCTTGGCGTCCCACCTCGGGAAATGGCGTCGCGATGGCATCCAGAGGAGACAACTCATGAAGCTTTTCATCGGTATCGTCGTTGCCGCAGCGGCGCCGTTCGCGCTCAGCGCCTGCGGAGGCGGAGATGACATTGCGCCCGTGGCGGCCCAACATCCGGAGAATCAGGCCATCTGGGCCGCGCTCGGCGGTGATTCGGCTGCCCCCGGCGTGGTGGCCGGCGTGGTCAATGCAGCTGTCGCAGGCCTGTTGGCGGACCCGGTCGAAGCGCCCTATTTCGCGGCGGTAACCGGTAATGCCAGCCACAGCAGTGCCGCCCATGACACGCCTGCGCGGCTTGAAGCATGTCTTACGCTGCAGTTTGAATCGCTCCTCGGCGGTCCGTACACCTACCCCGGCCCCGTCAAGGTGGCCGGAGACATCGACGCTCAACCGGAGATGTGTCAAGACATGACGACAGCCCATAACGACGTCGGCGTTCCAGGCTGCGTGTTCGACCAGTTCATGGTGGATCTCGTCGCGACGCTGCAAAGCAAACTCCCGGCCGCAGACTTTGCCGCACTGACGTCGACGACAAATGGAACGTACACGCTCACCGAGAAAAACTCGGCCGGCATCCCGGTCGGCACAAAATTCCAGTTCAGTGCGGTGCCTATCCTCTTCAATTTGCGTAATACCATCATCAGCGCCACACCCGGCGGCCCGGTGTATCTTCCGCCGACGGTTGCGACATCATGTACGGGCTGACAGCGGTGCGAAGCACCCACGTGATCGCGTGGGTCGCTACGGCACTCTCCGTGAGTGTTGCCGGCATCGGCTGGTTGCACACGACCCAAGGGCGACGGCTCCTCAACGAGCTGGGCGTGAAGTGTCCAGTGGATTCCGTCGATTCCCGAACGGTGCTGTCGATTCGGAACAAAGCCATTTTGCAGGAGAAAGGTGTATCAGCGGCCCCGCAACGTCCCGCGTTCGGCCTGCAGCTTGATCGCAGTACGGAAGCGGACGTGCTGGAAAAAATGCCGCGATACAACGCGCAGTGCGTCGAATTGACCCGAGGCTTACGCTACCTGCGCTGTCGAGGCGTGCCGGCGGAAATGCTCGGCTCGACCGGCCCACCCGTGAGCGAAATATGGTTCAGTTTCGCGCCGGATCGCACGTTGATGGCCATCAATGTGTACCGTCGCGACATGTCCGTGGAGGAAACACGACTGAGCTGGCAGATCGCCGTCCGGCATCTGCACGATGTGCTCGGCGCACCCACATCGGTGTCGGGAGATACCACGCTGGAATCGCTGATAGGCAAACCCGTGGCGGTTGCACGGGTAAGCTACGCCTATTCGGATTACGTAGCGACGGTCACCGCATCCCACCTGCCATACGGGGGATTGGCAGTCCGCGAGCAGTACATGTCTGCCGCGGTCAAGCAGGAAGGATAAACCGGGCTCGTGAACACGATGCTCGATGCCGCCATCGAAGCAATCGATCGCAGCAACAGCCGGCCTGTGGTCCATTCGGATCGCGGCGTGCGTTATCGCTGGCCAGACCGGCTTACCGGGATGCGTGAGGCCACCTCGAGCAACCTCGGCCGCCGCACAACCTGGCCGACTCTCGGCGCATCCTCGCGCAGCGTTAAAATAGCGCCCCTTCTCACAGGAGACGAAAATGTCCTGGTTCGTTTACGAAGTGCCCGAATACCACGAAGACGCTGCGCGCATCGAGCCCTTCAGTGACCTGCGTAGCCGCGTGCTGCAAATCAGTGGCCCGGCCATGGCCGACGAACTGGAAAGCGTTCGCGAGAACGCCGCAGCGACGGTCGACAGCCCCGAGCGTCCGTTGCGTACGCCGGAAAATCCGCATGTCTTTCCGATTCCTTACGCCGATTCCATGATCCTGGTCGGGTTCATCTTCGATCTGAAACGCGAATTCCGGCAGCTAGTCGTGTCACCGGTGGAAATGCCCTGGCTGAAAGACGCATAAATGGTGAGCGGGCCTGGTTGGTCCACCGCTGATCACGCCGCCGCGACGAATGACGGTCAAACGTCATATTATGATATTTAAGGATCGCTGAAAGAATGACCCGGGCAGCGAGGCAGCCATGCGTCGCCCGCGCTTGCCGGAACCTGTCGCGGGGCGTATGGTTAATTTCTCTATCGCCCTGTTCCGGGAGATATCAAAATGGCTGCCATGCAATCCGCGGCCACGCCCCTCTCCGACGAGGAAGCCCGGCGCCAGTTACGCCGCGCCGTCATCGCCAGCACGATTGGCACCACGATCGAATGGTATGACTTCTTCCTCTACAGCACGGTCACCGGCCTGGTCTTCGCAAAGCTGTACTTCCCGCAATCCCACCCGCTCGTCGGTACGCTGCAGGCGTTCCTGATCTATGCCGTCGGCTTCGTCGCACGACCGGTCGGCGCGGCGATCTTCGGCCATTACGGCGACCGCATCGGCCGCAAGGCCACACTGATCGTGACCCTGTTGCTGATGGGGCTCGCCACGTTCGCCGTGGCCTTCGTTCCGACCTACGCCGCGATCGGCATCTGGGGCGCCGTCATCCTCACGGTATTGCGTTTCATCCAGGGCGTCGGCGTAGGCGGCGAATGGGGCGGCTCGGTCCTGATGTCGATGGAGTGGGCGCGCACCAATGCGCATCGCGGTTTCGTCGCGTCGTGGCCGCAGTTCGGCGTGCCGGCGGGCTTGTTTCTCGCCAACCTTGCCGTGCTGGCCATGAGCTGGTTTTCCGGCAACGCATTCCTGACGTGGGGCTGGCGCGTGCCGTTTATCCTCAGCGTCGTGCTGGTCGCGATCGGGCTCTATATCCGCCTGAATATTCTCGAGACACCGATCTTCGCGAAGCTGCTGGCCGAGCGCCGGATCGAGAAGACACCGATGCTCGAAGTGCTGCGCAAGCATCCGCGGGATATCGTGCTGTCGGCGTTTGCGCGGATGGCCGAACAGGCGCCCTTCTACATCTATACGGCGTTCGTGTTCACTTACGGGATCACGGCGCTGGGCGTCACGCGCGAACTGCTGCTGGCCGCGGTGCTGGCCGCCTCCGTGGTCGAGTTCGTCACCATTCCGCTGTTCGGGCACGTGTCGGATCTGATCGGCCGGCGGCGGATGTACATGATCGGCGCGGCTGCCGTCGGCGTGTTCGGATTCGTCTACTTCGCGATGGTCGATAGCCGGAACCCGGTGTGGATCTTCGTGGCGATCGTGTTGTCGCTGGTCCCGCATTCGATGATGTATGGGCCGCAGGCTGCATTGATCGCCGAATCGTTCACCGGGCGGCTGCGGTATAGCGGCGCGTCGATGGGTTATCAGCTCGCGTCGGTCATTGCCGGTGGCCCGGCGCCGCTGATCGCGACCGCGCTGTTTGCCTACTACCACTCGGGGTATGCGATCGCGGCGTACGTGCTGGTGTGTGCGGTGCTGAGCGTGGTCGCCGCGTCGAAGCTCGGCGACTATACGAACAAGGATATTTCGCGGGAATACGACGACGCTCGGGGATTGGGCGATCACGGGCACGCGCCGCCGGTCACTTGACGAACGGGCCCGCTCAGGCCGGCGCTGACGCCTGCAGCCGCGATCCTATCGCGTCACGGGCGCGAGATGGACATGGCTTGCGGGCGCATCGAGACTGCTTTGGCGGCCGACATGCCGCGAGACGGCGCCGGGCGCCGCAGAACAGCGACCCGCCCCGTCCGGCGCGGGTCTGACAGGACGCGATACGCGAGCCGAGACGTTCGTGATCCGGCGCTCGCCGTCCGGCGAACGCGTTCCATCTCGATCGAAATGGGGAGAGTCGCCGGACGGCGCGTTCGCCGCTATCGCGCAGCGGCTCGCCCGGCGTAACCGGATTATCGTTCGCTGACCTTCACGCGTGGTTGCCATTCGGCCTCGGCGCCCTGCGTGCCTTTCAGATGAGCAGGCGTCGCGTCCTGCGTGTGCGCGTCGAGGCGGCGCGCCGCCTCGGTGTCGAGATGCCGGCCATCGAACGTCGACTGGCGACGGGTAATCATGTTGATGCGAAGGCGTTTTGCCGCCATGGTCGGTATTCCTTGAGAAAACGGTACCTCGCCGACTGGCGAAGTGCCATAGATTTACGCGAGAAAGATGTCGCTGCGATGACGCGGCGCGCGAGGCGAATCCCCCGCCATCGCCTTGCTTGCCGCATGCACCGCAGCGGCCGGCGCCCGGGCCGCCTGCTCCATCGCCTCAAGGTAGCGGTGGACGCAAGCCACTCGTGATGGACAACAAGCAGCGCTTCGAGTTCAGTTTGCTCGGTGGTCGCCAAGGTCACGCGTCACCGCTCTGCGCTCCTTCGTCCTTTTGCCGTTCCAGATGAACACCCGTGCCGGTCGTTGCACGAATGAATCGGCTCGTGTCGAATACCGAAACCGAACGGCACCAGCAACGCATCGAAGGCCGACATGCGGGGTGGGACGCTGAGCCAATCGATCTTTTTTGCGACGCCCGAGCCGCCTGGTGGACGTCATCCCGGCACAAAAATCCCCACGGCTGCAATTGCCATTGCAAGTGTTGCAAGCCACCCTCCCCACGCAAGCGGCCCCGCAATGGCGAATTCGCCCATGACCCGCTTGCTCCGAGCCATCAGCATCATGATGACCATGATGGGGACCGCCGTTACCCCGTTGATCACGGCGCTCCAATACAACGCGCGGATCGGATCGAAATGCATGAACGTGATGGCAACACCACCCACGGTCGCCAATGCGATGACCGCATAGAATTCTCGCGCGAGCGTCAACTTCAGGGCGAGGCTATTGCGCCAGCGGAATGTGCCGGCCGCCGCGTATGCGGTCGATCCGGCGAGCACCGGCAGCGCCAGCAGGCCGGTGCCGACGATCCCGAGCGCGAACAGCATATAAGCGAAGCGACCCGCGATCGGCGCAAGGGCCCGCGCGGCGTCAGCCGACGTCTTGACCTCGATGTGGTGCGCATGCAGCGTAGCCGCTGCGGTGAGCACGATGAAGAAGGCAATGACATTCGATACGCCCATCCCCAGCCAGGTATCGAAACTGATTCGGCGCAGTTGCGCCGGGGCCTGGTGGGGAACGCGGCGAAGCGGCCCCTCGCGCGGCGCGGATTGCAGTTCCTCGACTTCCTGCGAGGCCTGCCAGAAGAACAGGTACGGGCTGATGGTCGTGCCGAGGACAGCGACGACCGTCGTGAGGTAGTCCGATTGCAGCACGATATGCGGCCATACGATCGCGCGGGCCACCTCGGTCCACTGGATCGGGACGATCAACGCAACCGCCACATAAGCGAGCAGGATCAGCGCCGTCCACTTGAGAAGGCGTGCGTACCGTTCATAGGGAACGAACACCTGAAGCACGACCGACAGGCCACCCAGCCCAACCACGTAGAGCTGGTGCGGCCCGGGGAGCAGCAAGCCGGCCGCGGCGCCCATCGCCGACAGGTCGGCGGCGATGTTGATGACGTTGGCGATCATCAGCAGCACGACCGCGCTGTAGAGCAGCCACATCGGGTAGTGAGCCCGCATGTTCGATGCAAGCCCCTTGCCGGTCACTCGCCCGATCCGCGCGCTCACCAGTTGGATGGCCGTCATGAGCGGGTAGGTCAGGAGGAGGGTCCATAGCAATTCGAATCCGAACTGCGCGCCGGCTTGCGAATACGTACCAATGCCCGACGGATCGTCGTCGGCCGCGCCGGTAATCAAGCCGGGGCCAAGGCGACGTACCCAGTTCGGGCCGGCGGGCTTAGGCGCGGTTTTCTCGAATTCGAGCGGTTCAGGGTCGTTCATGATGGCGGCCTCCCGATACGGCCTCAGCAATTCACGTACCCGTCCAATACGGTCGCCATCCGATACGCGCGGTGGTTCGATCCTCGTGGATCACGCGAGGCCTCCCCCTCACGCTTGTTTCTGCGTGATGTTTCGAGTCACGCTGGTCGGGCGGGACGGCCGCTTGTTGCGGGGTCCGCCTGCCCTCCATCGGGATATCGATCGCGACCGGGTCGCTGCACGGTGACGCTGCGGGCGATCCGGCTGGAGGCCACCGCACCGCCCCGTGCCGGCCCGGCCCGGCCGATCATTGGATCGGCGACGTCGTACCCAGCTTCTCCGACAGCATCCGCTCATACACGCCGAAGTGCAGATCGACCTCCTTTTGCGTGACGGGCGTGACCGTGATGTTGATCTGGTCAGGCAGCAGGCCCAGCACCACCGCCACGGCCGCTTCGAGTTGCGGCGCACAAAACTTGTCCTCCGCCATCGTGGTGCCAACGACGACGTCGTAAGTCTTTTCCTGCCGGCAGACGACCTCGACGAGCCGAGCCCGCGCGCTCATGTTGTTGTCGATCGCCAGCCGGACGACCTCCGCCACGGTGCGCATCGACTCGGTCGGAAACCCCCTCGTCGAGCGCAGCCGAATACGGTGTCTGCCGAGCGTAATCCAGTCCGTGTCGAATTCCATGGCGCCCTCCGTAACGCAGTACCGATTCGCCGCGATGATAGGGTCCAGCGCGACAATTTCAAGGGCAAAAAATGAGGGTTTTCCCCTTGAAATTCTCCGCAGAATTCCTATCTTAAGTTTCGCTCAGGCAGACGCGCGGGTCGCTTCATTCCGCGCGCTGCGTGTTTCGATTTGTTTGCCATGCAGTCCGGCAGGCGAACTGGAGCGCGTAGGCCCGTTCGCCTCCATGCTGCGACAAGCCAGGAGGACAAGATCATGAGCGATCTCTATTTCGGAACCGACCTCTTCAGCGAGTTCGACCGCCTGCAGCAACAGATGGCGCAACGCTTCGGCGGTTTCCCGTCCAGCATTCGCGCGAGCCGTTTCGGCACGTTCCCTCAGATCAATATCGGCGCGACAGACGATTCAATCGAGATCGTCGCGTTCGCGCCCGGCGTCGACGCCGCCGCGCTCGATGTGTCGATCGACAAGGGGCTGCTGACCATTGGCGGCGAACGCAAATCGGCACAACGCGACACCGGGGGTGAGCGGCGCACCTATGCGCAAGAGCGCTTTGCCGGAACGTTCCGGCGGGTCATCGAGCTGCCCGAGGCCGCCGATCCCGACAAGGTCCAGGCGCACTACGAAAACGGGTGTCTATCCATCAGTATTGGCAAGCGTGAATCGTCCAGGCCGCGTGCCATCGCTGTCCAGTAAGAGAAGGAGCCGATCATGAAAGACACTACCCAACTGGCGGAACGCGACGCGTCCGCCGTTGCGCGTCGCGATACCGAACAGGCCGTGCGCCGGATGACACTCGTGCCGGCCGTCGACGTCTACGAGGACAGTCAAGGCGTCACGCTGTGGGCCGATTTGCCCGGCGTGACGAAGGACAAGCTGGACGTGAAGGTTCACGACAGCAGCCTCCTGATCGAGGCCGAGGCCGTGGTGCCGACGCCGGCCAATCTGCGGCTTCAGCATGCCGAGGTTCGGGAGCCGCATTTCGCCCGCACGTTTACGCTGTCGGCGGATCTCGACTCGTCCAGGATCGAGGCGAGCCTTCAGGACGGGGTGCTGAAGCTGACCATCCCGCGCCGCGACGAAGCGCGTCCACGACGCATCGAAATCAAGACCCGCTGACGCGTCATGAGCCAAGGCGCAGCACGCGCCCCTCCGTCGACGCAGAACAGGATCAGCGACGCTTCGCTGCCTGAGTCGACGCAGGCGTATGGGTGAGGACACGCGCTCCGGATCCGCACGATCCCCGTGACGCGAATCACGGCGCGCGTGTCCGCACCGGACGGCTACGCCAGGCTCAAAACAGACTGGAGATCAATCGGAGGACGCCATGAATGCCGATCCGAAAAAGTGGAACCCGTTCAAGTTCCTTCGCGGGGCCACCCGCAAGTCCGATCCGGAAGGCCCGGACAGTCCGCCGACAGGCGAGCCGGGGCGTGCGTCATGGCCCGACATTTCGCGACTGTTTTCACGAGAACCATGGCGCGCCATGGAGGAATTCCTTCATGACCCGTTCGCCGGCAACGGCGCGCTCGAACGGTGGTTTGGCGACTTCAGTTCATCGCGCTTCCAGCCGCGCATCGACGTCGTCGATGAAGGCCCGGTGCTGCGCGTGACCGCCGAACTGCCCGGAATGGAGCGCGAAGATCTGAAGGTGAGCGTCGAGGATGGCGCCATCGTGCTGCGCGGAGAGAAAAGGCAAGACGTGCGCAGTGAAGAAAACGGTTGCTACCGGCTGGAGCGCGCCCATGGAAGCTTCGTGCGCACGATCCCGATGCCGGACAATGCCGACCCTGAGCACACCTTGGCAAAATTCGACAACGGTGTCCTCACGTTGACCGTACCGAAATCGGAGCCGGCCAGGCCCACCAGTCGCACGATCGATATCGGCTGAGCGGGTTTCCCGTGCCATCGACGCGATCGAGTCAGGAGGACAACTGATGGATGTCGACGCGCATCATGCCCCGCGTGTCGCTTGGAACCGGCGGGGCCGATTCAGTCTTCCTCCATCAGATAGCGAATCACGAGTGCCGGATCGGCGATATCGAGAATCAGTCGGCGCAGAATCCGTCGGCGCATGTGGTCCGCGTCGAGGCTCCAGGGCGCCCCCTTCTCGTTGAGATAACGGGTGATGGCGTCCCGGTGATCCGCGTTTGCCGGCAAATCGAGCCGAACAGCCAGCAGTCCTGCCACGACGTCGTCAAGCTCGATGTCGAGCGGCTTCGAGTCAATGCAAAGTTCGAGTTTCATGTCGATCATCGGCAAAAAGGGGCGCCGCATGAGGTGAGGCAGCCTGCGGCGCCAAACGACTTGCACCGGCCGCGACTGTTGGCCGGTGCGTACACGACCCGCTGCCGGGGGTCAGTGCTCGAACTCAGGTGCGACCGACTGCCCCGGTTTGGGGTCTTTCGGCGCTTCGGCGACCGTTGCGTCCGTCGTCAGGATGAGCCCGGCAATCGATGCGGCGTTCTGCAATGCCGTGCGCGTGACCTTGGTCGGATCGACCACTCCCGCCTCGACAAGATCGCCATATTCACCGGTGGCCGCGTTGTAGCCAAAGTTGCCCTTGCCTTCAAGCACTTTCGCCACGACGACCGACGGTTCATCCCCGGCATTCGCGGCGATCACGCGCAGCGGCGCTTCGAGCGCGCGCAGCACGATCTGAATGCCCGCGTCCTGATCGCCGTTGGCGCCTTTCAGGCTCGTCGCCGTGGAACGCGCGCGCAGCAGCGCCACGCCGCCACCCGGCACGATGCCCTCCTCGACCGCCGCGCGGGTGGCATGCAGCGCATCGTCGACGCGATCCTTTTTCTCCTTCATTTCGACTTCGGTGGCGGCCCCGACCTTGATGACGGCCACCCCGCCGGCCAGCTTCGCCACGCGCTCCTGAAGCTTCTCGCGATCGTAGTCGCTCGTGGCTTCGTCGATCTGCGTACGGATGGACTTCACGCGCGCCTCGATGTGCTGCGCGTCGCCCGCGCCGTCGATGATGATCGTGTCGTCCTTGCGAACCTCGACGCGCTTCGCGCCGCCGAGGTCGTCGAGCGTGGCCTTCTGCAGTTGCTTGCCGGTTTCTTCCGAGATGACGGTTGCGCCGGTGAGGATGGCGATGTCTTCCAGCATGGCCTTGCGCCGGTCACCAAAGCCGGGCGCCTTGACGGCCATGACCTTGAGGATGCCTCGCATCGCGTTGACCACGAGGGTGGCCAGCGCTTCGCCATCGACGTCTTCGGCAACGATCAGCAGCGGCTTGCCTGCCTTGGAGGCCGCCTCGAGGATCGGCAGCAGATCCCGGACGTTCGAGATCTTCCTGTCGTGCAACAGGATCAGCGCGTCGTCCAGATACGCCGCCTGCTTTTCCGGATCGTTGATGAAGTAGGGGCTGACGTAGCCGCGATCGAACTGCATCCCTTCAACGACATCCAGCTCGTTCTCGAGGGACTTGCCATCCTCGACCGTGATGACCCCTTCCTTGCCGACCTTCTCCATGGCGTCCGCGATTATCTTGCCGATCGCCTCGTCGGAGTTGGCGGAGATCGAACCCACCTGCGCGATTTCCCGGTTCGTGGAAATCGGCTTGGACAGTTTGCGCAGTTCATCCAGCACGGCGGCCACGGCCTTGTCGATGCCGCGCTTGAGATCCATCGGATTCATGCCGGCGGCAACGTGCTTCATGCCTTCCTGCACGATCGCCTGCGCGAGCACGGTGGCCGTGGTGGTGCCGTCGCCGGCCACGTCGGCGGTCTTCGATGCGACCTGCTTGACGATCTGCGCGCCCATGTTCTCGAAGCGGTCCTTCAGCTCGATTTCCTTCGCGACCGACACGCCGTCCTTCGTGATGGTGGGCGCGCCGAAGCTGCGCTCGATCACCACGTTGCGGCCTTTCGGCCCGAGCGTGACCTTCACGGCATCGGCCAGCACGTTCACGCCGTCGACGATACGGGCGCGGGCGCTGTCGTGGAATTTGACGTCTTTTGCACTCATCTTGTGGCTCTGGATAGAAGTCGTTGATGCGATGTGTCACGAACACCCGGTGGGGTTCGCGAGCTGCCCGGGATCTCAGGCGGCCTGGCGGGACGCGCCGGTATCGGCCTCGAGGACGCCCATGACGTCCTCCTCGCGCATGACGAGGAGTTCCTCGCCATCGACCTTGACGGTCTGGCCCGCGTATTTGCCGAAGAGAACCTGGTCACCCGCTTTCAACTGGAGCGCGCGAAGCGTTCCATCCTGCAGCAGCCGGCCACTGCCGACCGCGACGACTTCACCCTGCTCGGGCTTTTCCGCGGCCGAATCGGGAATCACGATGCCCGAGGCCGTCGTCCGCTGCGTCTCGATTCGCTTGACGATAACCCGGTCGTAGAGGGGACGAATCTGCATTCTCATCTCCTGAGCGATTAAAGGTTCGAAAAAGGAATCCGCCTGCCGGGCATGGCGACGCAAGCGCCGCTGCCGGGCAGCCGTGCCACTGTCTGGCGGAAAGCGAAATAGAGGTGCTGGTCGCCCGCTTCAAGGGGGGCGAAATCGGCTCTTTGTAACAAATTGTTTCATCCCGCCAAGACGATGGCCGTGGCCGTCCCGCCGCCGCTCACGCCTGCCTGGCCGTGGCCTGCGCCGCCAGCGCGGCCCGCTCGATCCAGCGGATGGCCGGCGCATCCTGCTCGCCCGGCGCGGGCTTGCCGATCAGGAAGCCCTGCACCTCGCGGCAGCCGGCATCCGTGATGCACGCCAGCTGCTCCTCCGTCTCGACGCCTTCCGCGACGGTCGTCACGCCGAGGCGCTTGCCGAGATCGGCCACCGTGCGCACGACGGCCGCGCAGTCCGGACGCGTGACTGCATCGCGCACGAAGCTGCCGTCGATCTTGATCTTGTCGAACGGGAACGCGCGCAGATGCGCGAGCGACGAGAAGCCGGTGCCGAAGTCATCAAGGGCGACGCGCACGCCCATCGAACGCAGTGCGCGCAGGTCCGCGATGGCCTTGCCCTCGTCGTGCAGCAGCGCGGTTTCCGTCACCTCGATTTCCAGCCGGTCGGGCGCGAGGCCCGCGCCGGCCAGCGCCGCCGCTAAGGTCGGCGCAATCGTGCCGTGGCCGAGCTGCCCCGCCGACACGTTGACGGCAACGCGCGCACCGTCGGGCCAGCGCGCCGCCTCCCGGCAGGCCTGCTCGAGCACGAAGCGGCCGAGCCGGTCGATCAGGCCGCCGCGCTCGGCCACCGGAATGAAGCAGCCCGGCGAAATCCAGCCGGTGCGCGGATGATGCCAGCGCAGCAGCGCCTCGCGCGCCGTGATCTGGCGGGTGAGGACATCGACGATCGGCTGGTAGAACACGTACAGCCCCTGGTTCTCGTCCAGCGCGACGCGCAGCTTCGATTCGAGCGCGACCCGCTCCTGCGCGCTCGATTCCATGTCCGGCGAGAACATCCGGTAGGTGCCCTTCCCGGCTTTCTTGGCCGCATAGAGCGCCATGTCCGCGCGGGACAGCAGCGCGCCGGCGTCGTTGCCGTGATGCGGCGCCAGCACGCAGCCGATCGATGCCCCGATGCGGAACGGCCGGTCGGGCGACGGCGCATAGGGGGCGACGAGCGTGTCGACGAGCCGCGCGGCCGCACCCATCGCGCGGTCCGCGTCGGTGTCGCGCAGCAGCACCGCGAATTCGTCGCCGCCGATGCGCCCCAGCATCATCCCCGGCTCGGGGCACTGCCCGCGCAGGCGCTCCGCGACCTGGCGCAGCACCGCGTCGCCGGCCGAATGCCCGCACGCGTCGTTGATCAGCTTGAAGCCGTCGAGGTCGATGAAAAGCAGCGCGAGCAGCTTGTCCGAGCGGCGCAGGCTCGCGTCGAATTCGGCCAGGAAGGTCGCGCGGTTCGGCAGGCCGGTGAGCGAATCGTGATGCGCGAGCTGGTGAATGCGCGCCTCCGCCTCGGCCTGCTGCGTGACGATCGACCACGACAGCATCGGGCCGATGTAGCGCCCCTGGGCGTCGCGCACGGCCGAGACCTGGATGTCGAGCACTTCCGGCCCGAGCGGAATGCGGGCGCGATGCGGCAGGTTCGCCGGATCGGCGAGCAGGCGGCGCTGGTGCTGCGGGTGCGGGTGGAAGAAGTCGATCGACGCGCCAAGCGCGTCGTCCGCGCGAATCGGCAGCAGGTGCTCGATCGAGCGCAGCAGGTTGCGCGACGTCGCGTTCAGGTAGTTGATGCGGAACGTCTCCGGGTCGGCCGTCATCACGGCCACCGGCATGTCGTCGATCATCCGCATCAGCCGCGTCTGCGCCTGCTCGCGCAGACGCGATTCGTCCTGCGCGTCGACGGTGCGCAGGACGCTCCGGTAGTTGACGGAGATGACGGCGATCAGCGACGCCGACACGAAGGCCATGTTGACCGCGGTGGCGACGAGCGTCGGCTGGCCGGTCGAGATGAAGAACACGATGAACGCGACGTTGACGATCAAGGCCACGCTCAGCGCGGCCGTCCGCAGGTACATCAGGCTGAAGACGCAACCGATCATCGTGATCGCCATGTAGAACGCCACCTGGGCCTTTTGCCACGCATCGCCGTACGGGAACAGCAGCAGCGCCCAGGTGGTGAACGTCACCGCGACCGGAATCACCAGCCAGTTCGTGACCGTGAGCGCACGCATCACGGTGTCCGGCGTCGGCTCCAACAGCCGGGTGCGGTGCCAGTGCAGCAGCCGCGCGAGCGCCGCGAGCGTCATCGCGGCCGGCATCGCGACCGACAGCCACCACGGCGTGCTGCCGAGGTGCGTGACGGCAAGGCTCCAGGTGCTCGAGATGAGGATCAGGTACGACACCGGGATCTGGCCGGCGAATACCCGGTATTGCGCCGCGAGCAGGTCCGGGTTCCGGGCCGGCGCCGCGAGGCTTGCCAGTCTTGCCATCCGTGCGTAGAGGATTTTCATGTGAGCCTGCCGGCGGCAACCCGGGGGCGGGCTGCCGTGTCCGGCGTCGAGGGTTACCCGCGCGGATCCGGGTCGAGATCGGCCGCGACGGCCGATTCGGACGCAGGAACCGCCGTGCGGACGCGGTTGCCGCCGGTCAGCGCAATCTGCCCGCTGCCGACGATCTCGTTGAGGGGGGCGGGCCTGCCGAGCAGGAAGCCCTGCGCTTCGTCGCAGCCTTCGTCGGCCAGCAGCGCCAGCTGGTCGTGCGTCTCGATGCCTTCGGCCAGGATCGGAATGCCCAGGCTCTTGCCGAGCGCGAGCACGGCGCGGATGATCGCGCGATCCTGCGGTTTCGCTTCCGCGTCCGCGACGAACGACTGGTCGAGCTTGATGCGGTCGAACGGGAACGAGCGCAGCGTGTCGAGCGACGAATAGCCGGTACCGAAATCGTCGAGCGCGATGCTCACCCCCAGCGCCTTGATCTGCCGCAGCGTGTCCAGCGCACGCTCGCGGCTGGCGAAGATCGTCGATTCGGTCAGCTCCAGCTGCAGGCGCGACGCCGGCAGGCGGGTGGCTTCGAGCACGTCCGCCACGAGCGCCGTCAGGTCCGCGTGCATGAACTGCACGGCCGATACGTTCACCGCGACCGCATAGGGCGGCTCCCACGTGGCCGCCCGCGCGCAGGCCTCGCGCAGCACCCATGCGCCGATGTCCAGGATCACGCCGTTTTCCTCGGCGAGCGGAATGAACTCGGCGGGCGGAATCGTGCCGAGCGTCGCGTGCTGCCAGCGCAGCAGCGCCTCGTAGCCGCGGATCTCGCCGGTCGCGAGCGACGTCTGCACCTGGTAGTGGATGCTCAGCTGGTTGTCGGCCACCGCGCGGCGCAGGTCGGCCGCGAGGCTGCGGCGCGCGCGGACGATCAGGTCCATCGCCGGCTCGTAGAAGCAGATCGATTGCGCGATGCTGCCCTTCGCGCGGTACATCGCGAGGTCCGCGTTGTTGATGAGGATGGCCTTGGTGGCCGCGTCGTCCGGATAGATGGCGACGCCGAAGCTCGCGCCCGGCACGACCTCGTAGTCGTCCAGCCTGACCGGCTTGTAGAGCGCCGGCTCGAGCCGTTCGAGCAGATCCATCAGGCGCGTGTCGTCGTCCATCCGGCAAAGCGCCGCGAATTCGTCGCCGCCGATGCGGGCGACGAATTCGCCTTCGCGCAGCAGGTTCGTCATGCGGCGCGCGAGGATGCGCAGCACCTCGTCGCCGGCGTGGTGGCCGCGCAGGTCGTTGATTTCCTTGAAGCGGTTCAGGTCGATGCCGATCAGCGCGAGCTTCGTGCGTTGTTCCTGCGCAAGCGCGATTTCGAGGTCGAGCCGCTCGTTGAAGCTGGCCCGGTTGGGCAGGCCGGTCAGCATGTCGCTCAGCGCCAGCCGGCGCAGGTGTTCGAGCGATTCGGCCCGCACGTTGCTGTCGATCACGTAGCTCACGAGCCCCGTGCAGACGATCACGAGCGACGTGCCCGCGACCGCCAGCGCCAGCGGACGCATCTCGCTCATGTCGGTCCAGTTGCCGTCGAGCATCAGCGGCGTGATGCGCAGCGCGGACATCCCGGTGAAATGCAACGCGAGGATCGCGAGCGACAGCACGCCGGCCATCTGGTTGACGGCGTGCGGCGACGGCCGCATCGCGAGGTGCAGCGCGAGCGCGGCGAGCGTCATCGCCAGGACCACCGACGCGACCAGGTAGCCGACGTCCCACGACACGATCCCCTCGACCCGCCACGCGAGCATGCCGGTGTAGTGCATCAGCACGATCGCCACGCCGACGATCGCGCCGCCGAGCGCGGGCGCGACCTTGACGATGCGACAGGTCGTCAGCGCGAAGCCGATCGTGCTGCCCACGACCGCGATGAGCAGCGACACGAGCGTGAGCGGCAGGTTGAAGTGCACGGGCGCGCCGGCGTCGAAGCCGAGCATCGCGATGAAGTGCGTGCACCAGATCGCCACGCCGGCCGAAATGGCCGTCAGCACCTGCCAGCCGAGCCGCTGCGTGCCGGAGGTGTTCACCGTGCGCTGGAACAGGCGCGCGGTGACCCACGAGCCGCCTCCGCACAGCAGTGCGGCAAGCAACACCAGCCAGTGGTTGTGCCGATGAACGATGCACCCGAAAACTGTCACCAAAACCTTTCTTCCCCTATCCGTCGCATGGGCCGATGCCATGCCCGATCGACGCAGCGGGGGGCAATGCCGCTTCGATCAGGCGTGCCCTCCAGATATCGGCACGTGATGAATAAACTGAACGCCGTGCGCCCGGGCGCAAACGATTGCACGACAGATATTTTTTTGGGAAAAAGTGCCGGAACGAGACGGGATGGGGGAAAGGAGATTCGGGCTGCGGCGGAGGCCGAGCACATCGCGCTCGAATGGCACACCACCGGACAGGTGATCGATTGGACGGAACGCGCGCGTTCCGACGAACGGCGTGACGAGATCAGCAGGATAGACGGCGAGTGTCGTGAAAGCCGGCCGCCAAAAAATCGACCGCCTGCAATCGCAGGCGGTCGATCAACGGCTGCCCTTCATTCGCCCGGGCGTCACGTGGCTTCGACCGGTTCGCCCTTCGCCGAAGCGAAGGGTTCACCACGCGCGCGCCGGGCGTTCAACGCGCTCACACAACCGCCATCAATTCACCCCGACCGCACTCCACGCGCGAGCGACCGCGGCGCTTTCGGCCGAGTTCGTGCCATACAGGTCGTTCGCCGCCTGGATCGACGCACGACGCGCGTTCGGGTAGCTGGAGTTGGCGTTCAGATACACGGTCAGCGTCCGGTACCAGATCTTCCCGGCCTTCTCGCGGCCCACGCCGCTGAAGGTCGTGTCGCCGTTGCACACCAGTTGCGCCTTCGTCAGGCCGGTATCGGTCGACGGCACCGTCGGGCCTTCCGCGAGCAGGTAGAACAGGCGGTTGCCGACGCCCGACGTGAAATGCGGATCGTGGCGCGGATTCGACCACGAGAATCCGCCGGGCGGGTAACAGCTGAACGACCGGCCGTCGAGATCCTGCTTGTACATCTTGCGCAGGCCGCCGCTCACCACGCGCGCACCGATCACGTAGTTGCCGGGATCGTTCGGGTTGTTGGCGTAGTACTTCACGAGCGTGCCGAAGATGTCGGACGTCGACTCGTTCAGGCCGCCCGCGTCACCCGAGTAGTTCAGGTTGGCCGTGGCCTCGGTCACGCCGTGACTCATCTCGTGTCCGGCGACGTCCACCGACACGACCGGTTTCGGCAGGCTGGTGCCGGGTTGGCCGTCTCCATACACCATCACGTGCGAATCCAGCCATGCCGCATTCGCGCCGGTCGTGCCGCTGCCCGTGTTGAACACCACGTGTGCATAGCTCTTCACGCCGCGGCCGTCATTGAAGATGCCGTTACGGTTGTGCGTCGTCTTGTAGTAGTCCCAAGTCAGCGCGAGACCATAGTCGATGTCGGCGGCGACTGTCTGCCGGTCGGTGGTCGTATTGTTGCCCCACACGTTCGTGCTGCTCGTGAAGATCGGCAGGTCGGTCGCCTGCTCGACGTCGTCCGAGGTCAGCCCGCGGCCGTCGTAGACCGAGCCGGAGCCACGGCTCGGATCGAGCATCCGGTACGCGTTCGTGCCCGTCTGGTCCGTGGTGAGCGTCAGGTTGCCGTAGTACAACGAGCGGCCGGTGCCGGTCGCGGCCGCCGTCTTGATCAGGTCCTGCGCGTCGAGCACGGTGCCGGTGCGCGCATCGACGTAGTACAGCACCGCGTCGCCATGCACGTCGGTCGCCTTGCCGTACACGCGCACCGCGTAGGCCAGCGTCGGCGTGACGTCGCGTGCGAACACGACGAGTTCCGCGTCATCGACGCGGCGCACGTCCGAGTTGAAACGCGCGGCCGCGATGCGCTTGACCCGGGCAGCGCCGATGTCGGGTGCGTTGCGTACGACCGCGCGGTCGCCGACCTTGCCGATCGTGCCGGCGAGACTGATCGGCGCGAGCTGGGTCACGCTTGCCTGCTTCAACTGCCCCTTGCTCGAATGGACGACCACGTCGCCCCCGATCACGGGCAGGCCCGCGTAGAAGCGGTCGAACCGCACGTGCTCAGTGCCGTCGGGGTCGACGATCACGTCGCGCACCTGGAACTGATCGCCATCCGCCGGCGCGCTCGCCTGCGGCCCTGCGAACTTCAACGTGCGTGCTGCGCCGCCGGCTGCGAGGCTGAAGGCGGACGGGTTCTGCTGGATCAGTTGCAGTGCCTTGTCGACCGTAGCCGACGGGTCGCCGGCCTGGGCAAAAGCACTGAGACTCGCGACGGTAATCGCGGAGATGGACAGCAGACGAGACAGTTTCTTCATGTAATCCCCCGGCTTATAAGTGGGTGATGTTCGAGGAATGCATCAAGTACAGACTTTGATGTAAGACATGTCACGAACCGCAGAGGGATGCTAGAGGGTCATTTTTATAATTACAAGATATTTTCTGACAGTTTATTTTTTACTGTCATCGTCGTTAATCGAGTCATTGTTTGGTGAGAAATTTGAAATGATCTCGTCGGCCGCGATGGAGGGATCGACAAGGTTGCATCGGGGGAATGTGTCGGAGAGGCTGGCGCTGCCTGGGAAAGACCGCACGTGGCGCGGGTCGGGCAGGACGAATGAGGTAAAGCCGGGGGTAATGCTCCAGACACTAGTTGCTTTATTAAATATTTATTTTGATTGTTGCCATTGCCGGCGCGCCAATGAAACTTTTAATGGCCGTTCGATTCTCGATTTTGACGACAATGCCTTTGAATTCGTAGTGAAAGCCTGCCGAGCGGCGCACGAGGTAATGCTTTCTACGAATCTTTCGCTTGAGCGGCGCGGCGCAACCCATCGGATGTGCACGTCACACGTTCTCTTGCATCGGAAGGCTCATGCCCAGTCAGCGGTTGCGCACGCGGTTGTTGCCGAGGAACGCGCGTGCGGCCGATGCACCATTCACTGACGTCCGCTGCCTAGCCGGCCCTCACCTTGAACCGCACCACCAGCCACGTCAGCGCGCCCAGCACGAACACGGCGAGCGTCCACGTGCCGCCGTGGCGCTGCAGCACCGCGGCCGTCGCCGCGATGCCCGCCAGTCCTTGCTGCAGGAAACCGCACAACGCCATCGCATGCGCGCCGTGTTCGTGCGCATTGCTGACGGCGGTCGCCATGCTGTTGGGAAACAGCACCGCCTGGCCAAAAATCGCGAGGCAATACAGCGCGATGAAGATCCACAGGCCGCCGAAATGATCCAGCCGGCCACCCAGCCAGGACGCCAGCATCAACGTGGTTGCGAGCGCAACCAGCGCGGCACCGGCAGCGCCGCGCCGATCACATAGGCGGAGATGGACAACTCGGCGCCGCCTTGCGTCATCTTCAGTTCGCGCATGACGACAGGCAGCGACGGCAGGTACACCGTCGTCGCCATTTGCGCCATGAAGACGACCAGGCACGCCAGCGCCATCAGCGACGCAGTCGACGCGGCCGGTTCGCACGATGTACCGGCGGCAAGAACGGGTTTGTCGCTCATGCCAGCCCCCGATTCGCTCGAGACGCGGGCCTGGCCGTTACCCATCCGTGCACACATGACGGGTTGCCGTCACGGGTGCTACGCACATGCATGCTGTCCCGCAACCCGGGTTCGGTCGCCATCGTTTCTCTCTCTTGATCTTGTCGGGGTTGGCCGCCGCGGTGTGCGGCAGGATTGTCGTGGCTGGTCGTACAAAGGCGCAGGCAGCGAACAGCCGACTTCGATGTCACATTCAAATGGCCATTGCGGGACGCCGAGACTACCCGGCCCGGACACGTCTGCTCGCCCCCCGATACAGGCGCTGCCGGCACGCCGCGCCGCGTAATCACGTGTAATCGATTCTGGAAAAAAACGGTCCTATATTGGCGTCACTCTTTCGCCATGCGCCTGACTTCAGGCGGGTCGAACAGAGCCAATCAAGCGCCGGTCGCCGTTCGATCAACCTCGAGACTGACGGGGAAGCATTCAACGCTCCCGTGCGTAACGTTCGAATCAATCAGGAGAGCATCATGCCAGACATCTTCATCTGGAAGCCCAATGAAAACCAGACATACAGCACGGCGGGTACGAATGAGGTGAGCGCCCCTTCCTTTGACAAGGAAGCCGGCAAATCCTTCTCGATGATCGCTCCCGCCGGAACGTTGACGCTGCTGTCCCGGCAGTCGTCGGTATGGGGCGGAAGTTTCGACAACGACATCCCGCCCGTTGAAATCGATCTTCGTAGCGGTGCCCTCGTGATGCGCGGCATCTCCGGCGATGCGCGCGGCATCGATTTCACGATGGGCCCGTATCCGCACAAGCTCATCGGTCACCCGTTCGTCAACTTCAGGATCGTCGACGCCGCGTTCGAGGCCAGCCGTTTCGATACGGTGAATGCGGGCGGCCTGGTCCCGCCGTTGCTCGGCATGTATATCGACCTTCTCCTCGATCTGGAACTGGCCGGCGCCAGCCGCTATGACGTCTCCTGCCGGTTGTACGCCAGCACCAAGAAGCTGCGTGTCCAGGGCCAGTCCGCGGTGAATGTCCGTGCCGAAGAGATCGTGCTGACATTCAGCGAGTATGCCGTTCTGCCGGCGGCGCTGCCCCGGGTTCCGGGCAACGATTACTCGCTGCACATGGAATCGACGGGCGGCAAGATGGAGATCGCCGAATCGCGTCTCGCGTTCGGAAGGCGTGCGAAGAGCGCGATGACGAGCAAGCAGATTACGTTGCGCAAAAGCGTGCGGGTCTGGGCTCAGGACGATGCGAATGCGAAGTTCGTTACCGACGCGGTCGAGTTTTACGACAGTGCGTCGACGGCAACGTTTTCCATCTCGCACAACGCCAACGTGGAATTCGATACGTATTCCGGCGGAAAACCTTTCGATTTCCTGGGCAACAAGACGTATCCCCAGGGGTTGTTCAACTTCCAGTCGACACCCGAGTCCAAGGCGACGGGCAAGTTCACCTTCTACGGCGCCGGCAGCGCGTTCGACCAGTCGGCGATGCTGCACAAGCAGGTCGTCGCCATCGACGGAGTGCCGCAGTCGAACGACCAGCAACTCCGCTTCGAGTACGTTCGCGTCGGCAACACGCAGAACATGGTGGTGTCGCTCAAGAAGTGACCGGAAGGGTTCCGTCTTCAGCCTGCGTGTGACGGGGCCGGGCAACGGCCCGTCAGGCTGATTCGGCGTTGACCAGGCTGCCCCTCCAATGCAGATGGGTTGGCGGAGCAAGCCTGGACATCGCGAAGATTCAACGATGAACCGCGGCATTCGAGGGACCGCTTCCTGCATGAGGCACGCATGGGGCACAATACGCAGCTTCAAAAATTCAGCCGCGGTCAAACCCATGCGCTTCATCGTCGTCGGAACCAGCGGAGCGGGGAAATCCACCTTTTCCAGCGCGCTGGCGGCAGCAGCCGGCTGCCCTTGCATCGAGCTGGATCGACTCTACTGGGGCCCCGGCTGGACAGCCGTGCCGCCGGAACAGTTCGAGAGCGCCGTGCTGGCCGCGACGGCCGGCGACCGCTGGGTCGCCGACGGGAACTACAGCGCCGTGCGCGACGTGCTCTGGTCGAGAGCCACGCACGTGGTCTGGCTCAACTTCGGGCGACGGACGGTGTTCTCCCGGGTGCTCTGGCGCACGTTGAGCCGAGGGCTCATGCGCACCGAGCTTTCTCACGGCAACCGTGAATCGCTGCGGATGGCATTCTCCCGGGAGTCGGTGCTGCTGTGGTCGTACACCACGTTCGCCAGGAATCGCATCAAGTTCGCCGCCCTGCGAGACGACCCGACATTCGCGCATCTGCACTGGACGGAAATCACCCGGCCTTCGCACACCCGCGCGGTCATCGACAGGCTGGCCCGCGCCAGCGGCTGAGCGCGGCGCGACGCTTACCTGCGTCAGTCATCGAACGTGCCTTGATATGCCGGCGCGGCATCCGCGCGCGTGTTCAGTTCGAACATCACGCCGCCCGGTGCGCGGCAGAAGAAACGCGAACCGCGCCCGTTGTTGAAGACGTCCGTCACCATCTCGACGCCCTCCTCCCGGAAGCGCTCGAACAACGTGCGAACCTCATCGAGGCTCGGCAGTTCGAACCCGACGTGGAAATTCGTCGGCCATGCCGGCCTGTCGTCGCTGACGTGATCGATTACCACGTCGAAGCCCGGACGCTTGAGGATCCAGGATTGTTCCCAGCTTCCCGCGATCGTGAAACCGAGGTGCCGCTCGAAGAATCGGGCCGTCGCCAGCGTGTCGGCCGACGGGAAGCTCAGGTGGTTGAGCTTCATGGTTTGCGTAATGGCAGTCATTGCGAGTCCCTGTCATGCGTGGATCGGCGGAGGCCCCATGCCGTTCCGCCCGACGCATTCAGAATACGAGCCGGCGCTCACGTTCGACAACTCGCATTCGTGGCACGTCCGGACCGCCCGCGAACCCGCATGAAACCGGGGGCCGGGGCGCCGTTGCGATCGCCGTGGATCGCGCTATTCGCATTTGGCCGGGATGGGCCCGAACACCCTCGTTTCGCTGTGTTTGCCGTGTGAGCCCCGGGCGCAAGGCAAACGGCAGGGACTGCCACACGCGCTCGGCGCATCCCTGTCGCTTTGCGTGACGCATCAAGCGTCGATGGCCCGAGGGTGACAAACCCACCCCGGGCCACGGATTTCCCGCCAATGCCGGACATCACGACCGCTGCCCGGCACCACCGGTCAATCGGTGCTGCACGGATGACGTCAGAACTGGTAACCCGCGCCCACCACCGCGCCGAAGTCCGAACGCGTGTTGCCCGTCACCGACGCCTTGACGACCCAGCGGTTGCTTTCCGTCACGTACGAGTACCCGGCGGCGAAACCCTGCTGGCCGTGATAGTTCGACGTCGCCGCCGAGACCATCGAGCGGCCCGCGCCCGTCGGTTGCGGCAGGCCGGCCACGGCCATGGCCGATGCCACGCCGCCGTACATGTCCTTCTTCAGGTCGTTGAACGAGTTGTACACCTGGCCGATGCGCTGGTCGGTGTAGCCCTTCGCCTGATTCGACGCGGCCGACAGGTTGTCGTTCAGCTGCTGCACGTTCACCGCGTCGGTCGGCGCGGTGCCGGCCGCGACGTTCGTGACCTGGCGCTCGCTGCCCTTCGCGCCGACCGAGAACGAATTGTCGCGATCGGCGACGGAGCCCTGGCCGACCGCCACCGCGTTCTTGCCGGTTGCCGTCGCCGTCGACCCGATCGCACCCGCATCGGCTCGCGCGATCCACGTGGTGTTCGCATCGGTCGCCGCCGCGCGGATCTGGTCGTTGGCCGCGACGTTCTTCAGCGCATTGTTGAACTGGCCCATGTTGACCGCGTCGTTGTTGTTCACGCCCGCCGCGACACCGGTCAGCACGCGGTCGCCCGACGTGCCGGAGAAGTTCACGCTGGTGCCGCCGGTGTCCTTCCCGACCGTGATCGCGCCGTTCGGATCCTGCTGCTGCACGAGGCCGGCCTTGCCGTTCGCGATGTTGGTCACGTTCCCCTGCAGGTTCGTGATGTCGGTCGTGTTCTTCGCGACCTGCTGGTTGGTCGCGTAGAGCTGCGAGCCGTTCACCGCGTCCGTGCTGGTTGCGCTGAGCGTCCCCGCCTGCACGTTGGTGATGCGCGTGCCGCCGGCGCCGCCGAGGGTGATCGAGTTCTTCGAGCTGTCGTCGTACTGCACCGCGAGCGCGCCGAGCTGGTTGAGACTCGACTGCACGCCCTTCAGCTGCTTCACGTTCACCGCGTCCGTATCGTCGGTGCCCGCGGCGACGTTCTTCAGCACGACGGCCGCATTCGTGTCGCCGCCGATCAGCGAAACCGAATTCAGCCGGTTGCCGTTCGTGTCGACATCGTACTTGACGACGTTCTTCACGGCCTCGCCCGCCTGGTTGGCCACCTGCGTGATCTGCTGTTCGAGCGACGACTTCACGCCCGACAACTGGCCGCCGTTCACCGCGTCCGTGCTGCCCGCGGCGATGTTGCCGTCGGCCACGTTCGTCAGCTTCGTCGGTGCGCCGCTGCGCGCCGCGTTGTAGGCGCCGGCCTTCGGGTCGAACTGGAGCGCGTCCTGTTGCAGCCCGGCGATCGCGGCCGTGTTGCCGGCGATGTTCGTTTCGGCGTTGCCGATGCGCGTTTCGTGATTCTCGAGCGTCGTCGCGTTGCTGCCGACCCGGCCGTCGAGGTTCGTGAGTGCGTCGCCGACGTTGTTGAACGAGCCGCCGCCGACTTTATAGGCCGGCGCGCTGATCGAGCCGTCCGGATTCGCCGTTGCACCGCCGCCCAGCGCGGCTGCGGTGCCGTCGGTCGTGCGGCGCAGTTGCGCGCCGTTCACCGCGTCGGTGCTGCCGGCCGCGACGTTGCCTTCCGCGATATTGGTCAGTCGCACCGGGCTCCCGCCGTTGCCTGCACCGAGCGAAACCTGCTTCTTGCTCGCGTCGTCGTACTTCACTGCGAGCGCATCGAGCTGGCTCGTGCCGTCCTGAATTGCCGCGTTCAACTGGTCGACGTTGACCGCGTCCGTGCCGTTCTTGCCGGCCGCGACGTTGCCGATGCGTTGCGGGCCGTTGCCGCCGTGGCTCGCGTCGTATGCGCCGAGGTTCGTGTTCCACAGCAGCGCATCCTGCTGAAGCGCGGCGATGTTGCCCGTGTTCGTCGTCACCTGGTTGCCGAGCGTCGTCACGTTGTTGCCGACGGTCGTGATCGACTGGTTCAGCGTGTCGGTGGCCTTGCCGAGCTGACCGACGTTCACGGCGTCGCCCGCGGCAATGCCGTCCGCCACGTTGTGCAGGCCGACCGGCGACTGCGCGCCCTTGCCGCCGAGCGTCACGCCGCCGTGCGCATCATCGTCGTACTGCACGGCGTTCTTCGTCGCGTTGCCGATCTGGTTCGTGATCGACGTGCTCAGGTTGCCGAGCGTCGTGCTGATGTTGTTCGTCACGCTCGTGCTGAGCGACGACAGGCCGCCGTTCAGTTGGCCGACGTTCACGGCGTCGGTATTCGCGACACCGGCCGCGACGTTGTGCAGCGTCGTGCCGTTCGTGCCGGCAAACGTCACCGAGTCGAAGCCGCTCTGCCCGTCGTACTTCACGTTGCGTGCATCGGCCGCCTGCAGGTTGCTGATGTTCGTGGTTGCCGTGCTCAGCGACGTGTTGATGCCGGTGACGCTGGCCTGCAGGTTCGCGATGTTCGACGCCGCCGTCGAGATGGACGTCTGCAGCGGCGCGACGCTGCCCTTCAGCTGGCCGACGTTGACCGCATCGGTGTCGGCGACGCCGGCCGCGACGCCGTTGATCGTCGTGCCGTTGGCGCCGTCGAGTGCGATCGCCGCATGCGAATCGTCGGTGTATTTCACGACGTTCTTCGTTGCGGTCACGATGCTGGTGCTGAGGCTGTTGCCCACGTTGGTCACGCGCTGGTCGACGTTCGAGATCGTGGTCGACAGCGAATTGCCGACCGACGTCACGCGCGCGTCGACCGTGGCGATGCTCGTGCTGAGCGTGCCGTTCACGTTCTTCAGCTGCTGGACGTTGACGGCGTCCGTATCGGCCGCGCCTGCCGCGACGTTCTTGAGCTGGCGCTCGTTGCCGATCGCGCCGAACGACACCGCGCCGCCGACCGGCGCGGCCGTGCCGCCGAACACCGGCGTGCCGCCATTGTTCGCACCGACGCTGCCCGACCCGATCGCCACCTGGTTGTTGTCGTTCGTCTGCGCGCCTGCACCGATCGCGACGGATTGCGTGCCGGCGGCGCGCGTCTGGGTGGCCGCGTCATACGACGCGCCGGCCGACACGCCGTCGCTCGACGTCGGGTTGGCGCCGCCGATCGCGACCGAACGATCGCCGCTGGCCAGCGCCGAGTGGCCCAGTGCGATCGAGCTCGTGCCGTGCGCATCGGCGACGTTGCCGAGCGCCATCGAGAAATCGCCGACCGCGGCCGACTGGCGGCCGATGGCGAGCGCCGTGTTGCCTTGCGCGACGGCTACCGTGCCGATGGCCGTGGCCGAGTTCGCCAGCGCCTGCGCGCCGACGCCGACCGCGATCGCGCCGCCGCTGCTGGTGCCGCCATTGCTGCTTGCGTTCGACTGGTCGCCGATCGCGATGCCGCTGGTGCCGGCCTTGGCGTTCGTGCCCATCTTGACGTTTGCCGTGCTTACCGCCACGTAGCTCCCGCTCTTGGTCGCGACGCACAACGGGTTCGTGCCGTCGATGCACTGACCGCTCAGCGCGTTGTCCGGGTTGCCGCGATCGACGAAATTGTCCGCATGCGCGGCGCCCGAGATCAGCACACCTGCACCCGTGAACATGGCGGCGGCAAGCGCCGAAATCTGCTTCCTCTTCATGGTCTTCTGCTCCGTTTTGTAGCGTTTGGTTTGAATACGGACTACTTAGTTTTGTTGAAGACTTCAGCTGCGACTGCGATTGCGATTACGACTTCAGTGCGGAACCCGATGCCCGTGCCCGGCTCGAGCGTGCCGAAGACGGCGCGCATCGTCCGCCCGTGGCGACGGGACGTTCGAAAGTGCGGGCCCGTCGTTCGTGTGACGGCCCGTTCCGTTAATCCTGGTGATTCATTAGGAATGCATATCGTTTTATATGGGCGAATTCTCCCAGCGACTGAATCCGGAGATTCAATCCGCCGTTATGGACACCCCTGATTTGATGTCGCGCTGACCGCGACCCACCCCGCTTCTTTTATTTCATCCACGGCAACCGGATTTTCGCTTGCGCGCAACGGACATGCGCTCGGAGTCACATCAATTGATGCCTCGGACCCGAATCGCGCAACGTCCGTCACAATCCGCCGTGCCTTGCGTTGCTCGGTGCAACCCTGCACTCAAAGTTCGGACGAATTATGAGACACGAATTAAAATTATTGAAGGTGGCATTCTTTATAGATTGTAAAATTCAATATATTCAAATAGTTGCGCTAAAAACGCGCATCTCGCAAACGATTTCGCGCCATCTAAATTAATCGAGATGTTTTGTCGGGAGGATAAAATCTTTGCTGAGGCGGATTAAAGAAAAATTCCTCAAAAGATTTCCCAAAAAATATTTCTGAACTACGCGACCGCACGTGGCGGCACCAAATGAAAATGGCGGAAATGGACAGGCACCGGTATGCCGCACGCCAAACACGAATCACCATACAAGCTGAAGCAGCTGAAAAACGGATTGAAGCAGATAGAGTCAATGCGTCTGGCAAGAATTGAAATATGCCCCTACAATTCGCCTCGCATCGATACCGGCAGTCGCGCACTTTTCAGCGCGCGACGCCGGCAACGCTCCGCGCCTTTACCGGGTCAGTGATCAAAACCCGCCATGCAAGGCATTACGCCGACCGGTTGTCCGTCGTGTAGCGGGGCGAAATTCGAATGTCGATGCGCTTGTACGTCGCCATCGAGCAGCTTCCGACGATTGATCCGAACCGGGCCGGCCACCCGCAGGAACGCAGCCAGCAGTCATTCCAGAACAGGTGCACGATGCATCCATCGATCTCCGCATTGGGCGACGCCCATATCCTGATCGTCGACGATCAGCCCGACCAGCTTCGCTTGCTGATCGACATCCTGCGCGGCACGGGGTGCCGGATCAGCATTGCGTCCGACGGGCTGCAGGCGTGCCAGCGCGCGCAGGCGCTCATGCCCGACCTGATCCTGATGGATGTCCGCATGCCGCGCATGGACGGCTTCACCGCATGCCGGCTGCTTGCCGCTGATCCGCTGACGTGCGCGATTCCGGTGATTTTCCTGACCGTGGCCGGCGCGTTGCACGAGCGCCTCGAGGGGTTCGACATCGGCTGCGTCGACTATGTGGTCAAGCCGTTCGAGCCCGCGGAAGTGCTTGCGCGGATTCGCGTGCAGCTGGCGCGCGAGAAGCGCGAGCGGCCCGTCGACACGGAAAGCCCGTTCGTGGCCGGCAAGGACGACGACATCATCGTGCGCGCGGCGATCCGCCACCTGGCACGGACGCTGAACGATCCGCCGACGGTGGAGCAGCTGGCCCGCGCGGTCGGCACGCACGAAAAGCGGCTGTCACGCGCGTTTCGCGACAACCTCGGCCAGACGGTATTCGAGTACTTGCGGCACGAGCGGCTGCGGATCGCGCAGGACTTGCTGGATTCGACATCGCTCAGCATTGCCAGCATCGCGAAGGAGATCGGCTTTTCCACGCCGGCGAATTTCGCGACCGCATTCCGCGAACGTTTCGGCCTCACGCCGACCGCGTGGCGGCGCCAGCGTCACGCCGGCGAACGCGCCGTGCGCCGGGAGCCGCAACGCGACGCGTAGGCCCGCTGCGCGCGTTCGCGCCTACCAGTTGTATTTCGCGGTGGCCAGCACGGTTCGCTCGTTGCCGAACACGCAGACGGCGTACGACTGGCAACCGCTCACATAGCTGCGATCGAACAGGTTCGCGACATTCAGCCCGAATCGCCAGTGCGGCATCTCGTAGTGCAGCGCCAGGTCAACCAGCGTCACGCTCGGCACGGTCAGCGAGTTGTCGGGTGCGCCGGCCGACGCGCTCTGGTAGCGCACGCCGCCGCCGACCCCGAGGCCCGACAGGATACCCGTGCGCCAGGTCCAGTCGGCCCACATCGACGCCATCTGCCGCGGCAGCGGCACCGCCACCGGCCAGTGGTTCAGAGACGCGTCGTTCGCCTGCACGTTCCTGACGTCCTGATACACATACGACGCGACGACCGACAACTCGCGGGTGACCTTGCCGACCGCGCTCAGCTCGATCCCGCGCGAGCGCACCTTGCCGGTCTGCACGGACGTCGTGCCGGTCGGGTCGAGACTCACCGGTGTCGGCGTCGCGACGTTGGTCTGGTCGATCTGGTAGACGGCCGCACTCAACAGCAGGTTCTTGCCGGGCGGCTGCCAGCGCAACCCGGCTTCCGTCTGCTTGCCGCGTGTCGGCTTCGGCAAGCCGCCGCCGACCATCCTCACGCCGATGACGGGATCGAACGACGTCGAATAGCTCACGTACGGCGACAGCGCGGCGTCGCCCTGATAGGTGAGCCCGACGCGCCCGGAGAACGCACTGACGTCCTGCCGCGCCTGCGTGCCGGCCGTCCGGTCGTCGAACCGCGCATTGACGAAATCCTCGCGGCCGCCGAGCGTCAGCGTCCAGCGCCGCCAGCGGATCTGGTCCTGCGCATACACGCCGAACGTGTTCATCGCCGTGTACTGGTCGACGTGGCCGAGCGACGTCGGGCCGGAGAAAATCGCGTCCGTGACGGGCCGGTAGACGGGGTGATACAGGTTGAGCGACGGCGCCAGCGCGAGCCACACGCTGTTGGTCGTCGTCTGCCGGTCATATTGCGCGCCGAGCAGCAGCGTATGTTCGAGCGGCCCCGTGCCGAAGCGCGCCTGCGCGTGGTTGTCGATGTCGAACCGGCTGTAGTTGAGCTGGAACAGCCCCGCATAACGCATCATGTTGGTGCTGCTGCGGGGCACGTAGCCGATACCGAACACCGTCGCGTCGTCGAGCGACAGGTGCGACCAGCGCACGTCCTGGTGCAGCGACCAGATCGCATTCACGCGGTGCTCCAGCGCGTAGCCGAGCGACCACTGCTTCTTCCGGTAGTCGTTGAAGCCGGGGGCGCCCATGTAGATGTCCTGCGACAGCCGGCCATTCGGGTTCGGCAACACGGTGCCCGACGCCGGTAGGAAGTTCGACGAAATATCGCTGCCGTCCTGCAGGAACGTCGCCGATAGCGTCAGCGACGTATCGGCGGTCGGCCGCCATCGGAACGACGGCGCCAGCGCGACGCGCCGGTCGCCGTTCGGGCCGGTGACCGCGTTGCCGTCGCGCGCCACGCCGACGAAGCGGTACGCATAGCGGCCGTCCGGATCGAGCGTATCGCCGACATCGAGCATGAATTGCTTGCGCGCGTCGTTGCCGATCTGCACGCCGGCTTCGCGGACGCGCTCGCCGTCGGCGAGCTTCGTGTGCGCATCGACGATCGCGCCGGGCTCGCCCGCGCCGTACAGCACCGAGGTCGGCCCGCGCAGCACGGCGATCGAGTCGATCGTGTACGGGTCGACGCGCCAGTTCGCGATCACGGCCGTATTCGGCGCGGCGACGCCGTCGACGTACAGCGTCGGCGTGAAGCCGCGCAGCGCCGCATACCAGTCGGTGCGGCTGTCGGCGCCGAACGTCGCGAATCCCGGCACGTAGCGCAGCGTCTGGTTCAGGTCGGTCGCGCCGGTCATCTCGATCTGCTGCGCGGTCACGAGATTGACCGTTTGCGGGATCTCGGCCACCGGCGTGTCGGTCTTCGTGCCGGCCGTGGTGCGCAGCCCGACGAGCCCGCTCGACGCGCCGTCGGCCTTCCCGGTCACGTCGATCGTCGGCAGCACGGCCGCCGCCGCGCCGGCCGGCGGCGTGACTGCCGCACCCGATGCCTGCGCGTGTGCGCCGCCCGCCGCCGCCACGACCCACGCGCTTCCGGCCGCGATCGCCCTCGCGCGTCGCGCCGCACCCGTCCCCGTTACCATCGTTCCTTGCTCCGTCGTGCTGGTGGCCGATTCGGCCCGATCGCGGCGCGACGCGCCGTCGGCGTCCGCCCTGTGTTGTCTTCTTGGCGATGCAGGTTGCGCGCGAGTCGGCATGCACTGGCCCATGGCGTCGGTCGCGAGCGCAGCGATGATACCGGGCGAATAGGGCGCAGTCTCAAAAAAATGCGTCGTCGGCCGGCGCCGGGCAAGGCGGATGAAAGACGGGGACGCTAGACTGCGTGCGCGACGGGAAGCGGCCGCGGGCTGCACGGCCCGCGCGCATCAACGGGGTTCGTCGTGCCTTGGCGGACGCGCGCGTCCTGCGTCGCGAGGTTGTCCGCCCCCGGTTCGGCTTCCGTGTTTGCCACGTCATCGTCACGTCACCACCGAGGACCGTATGCGCCGCCTGTCGACTCGCCCCCTGTTCGCCGCGTGGCTCGCGGTGAGCGCACTTTGCTGGGCCATGCCGCCGGCCGGCGCCTGTGAGGTCCCGGCGGCCGTCACGACGATCGATCCGCCCGGCTACTATGACGACGCCGCCGGCTATGCGCGCGCCGTGAAGCCGATGCGCGATTTCATTTCACGGCTCAATGCGTCGGCGGACAAAGGGGACTGGTCATGCGCGGTGAGCCTGCTGGAAAGCTGGGCGCGGGCCGACGCGCTGATGGGCCGGATCACCGGTTACCAGGGCGACTACGAGCGCTCCTGGGCCGGCACCGACTTCGCGATGGTGATCCTGCGCATGCCGCGCGACGTGCGCGACGCGAACCGCGCCCGGTTCGACGCGATCGATCCGTGGCTCGAACGTATCGCGACCGCCACCCGCGATGCGCAAGCGATCAACCACCTGCACAACAACCTCGTGTACTGGGCCGGACTCGACCTGATCGCCATCGGCACTGTGACCGGCAACGCGAGCCTCGTCGATTCGGGGCTGCTGCGGGTACGCGAAGGCATCCGCGACATCGGCCCCGACGGTTCGCTGGCACGGGAAGTCAAACGCGGCAACCGCGCGCTGCACTATCACACGTTCGCGCTGCTCCCGCTCGTGTTCGCGGCGGAACTCGTGCAGCGGCGCCATATCGATCTCTATCGGGAAAACGACGGCGCGATCGGCCGCCTGGCGAACCTGGTCATCAACGCGGTCGACGATCCCGCCAGCTTCACGGCCATCACGCCGGTCAGGCAGGACCTGTTTCCGTGGACGTTCCGCGATGAACTGAGCTGGGTCGAGCCGTACTACGCGCGCTTTCACGACGCGCGGCTGCCGGCGATCATCGCACCGCGCCGCCCGTTCACCGAATGGCGGCTCGGCGGGGACGTGACGGCAGTCTGGGGCGTGTCGCTGTCGTAGCGGGAGCGGCCTGCCGCCTGAGCCGCTAGGCGCGCCCGCGCCGCATCCTGAGCGTCGCCGACGGCGACTCGCCGAACGCCCGCTTGTACTCGATCGCGAACCGCCCGAGGTGTGCGAAACCCCATTTCAGCGCGATGTCCGTCACCGACGCGAGCCCCGGCGACGCGTCGGCCAGCAATTCCTCGCGCACATGTTGCAGCCGCAACTGCCGCACGAAGCCCATCGGCGTGGTGCCGTGGCGATGACGAAAGCCGGCGAACAGCGTGCTCGGGCTGACGCCGGCGAGTTCGGCGAGCCGTTCGATCGTCAGCGGCTCGTCGAGATGCGCGCGGACGTAGTCCTCGACGCGCCGCACATAGAACGGCGCAATCGCCACCGGCAGGTGCCGCGTGCCGTTGCGTGCGCTGTTCGGGTGGCCGTGCAGCAGCAGGTTGAGCAGCGTCGATTCGAGCTGCTCGAACGCGAGCGGATGACGCAGCGGATGCGCGTCCGTCGCGATCGCGCCGGCGAGGATCGGCAGTATCTGCATCAGACACGCGCCCTGCGCCGACGACAGGCTGAATGCCGGCTCGAATTCGACCGGCGCGCGCCGGTCGTCGCCGAAATGCCGCTGCGCGTGGCGCTCCATCACTTCGCGCTCGATACGCAGGATGACTTGCGGACACGCGTCGCCCCAGCGCATCTTCAGCGGCAGCGTCGGCGAGATCAACGACGCGGTGCCCGGCGACGACACGAAACGCGCCGAGCCGCACTCGATCTCCGCGTCGCCGCGCAACGGGATCTGCAACAGGAAGAAGTGCTCGAGCGGCCCGGGCTCGATGCTGACGCCGCCGCCATAATCGAGCAGGTTCAACGACAGGTTGCCCCAGCGCGCGTGATGCATGCAGCTGTGCAGCGCGCGCGATTCGCCGGTCGGCGTGAGCCGGTGCGGCTTGAAGACGTCGGCCACGCGTGCGCGCACCTCGTCGACGTCGTTCGACTGCAGCAGCAGGTTGTCGTGATTGAAACAGGCCGTATCCGGCAACCAGCCTGTTCCGGAAAATTGCGCCATCGCTGTTCTCCCGTCATGCTCCATTGCACTCGCGCCGTGCATGCATTCCCGATGTGGGGGCATCCGCCGCACGATCCGGATAGCGCCCGGAGTATCCGGACAGTCCGGCCGCCCAAGCGCGCAAGTCCTGCATACATGACGCAAGAAGCGGGCCGTTCGCGCATCGTAGAAAACTGTGCGGGGCTTCCGCATCCGCACATACCCGCAGTCAGCCGCGCGCCCGCCCATGCGCGGCGGCCGGTGCAACAGGTTTCCGGAATTCGCGGATATCGGCCGAAGAAAGCGGATAGAAGTGCCCATTTCGTCCGCCAATACTGGGTCCGTCGCAGCAAAAAACTGGAATGGAGGGACATATGCAAGGACGTCACATCGAGATTCCGTCGCCGGACGGCGGCACGTTTCGCGCCTACCTGAGCACGCCGGCCGGCGGCAAGGGACCGGGCATCGTGCTGTGCCACGAGATCTTCGGCGCGAACGCGACGATGCGGGAAGCAGCCGACTACTACGCGGAGGAAGGCTACACGGTGCTCGTGCCCGACCTGTTCTGGCGCCAGGCGCCGGGGATCGAACTCGGCTATGCGGGAGCGGATGCCGAACGCGCAATGGCCCTTTACCGCGAATACGACGAGAACAAGGGTGTCGAGGATGTTGGCGCCACGCTGGCCGTGCTCAGGCAGCTTCCCGAATGCACGGGCGGAACCGGCGTGCTCGGCTACTGTCTCGGCGGCAAGCTCGCGTATCTCGCCGCGTGCCGGCTGCCGGACGTGGCCGCGGCGGTCAGCTACTACGGCGTCGGCATCGAGCACGCGCTCGACGAGGCGTCGCACCTGCACGGCCGGCTCGTGCTGCAGATCGCGGGGCAGGACCGCTTCTGCCCGCCCGACGCGCAGCAGCGCATTGCTGGAGCGCTGGCCGGGCGCGACGGCGTCGAAGTGTACGTGTATCCCGGGGTCGATCACGCGTTCGCACGCGCCGGCGGCGATCATTTCGACAAGGCCGCCGCGAGCATGGCCCATCAGCGCGCGATCGCCGCGTTCCGTGCCGCGCTCGGCCCGCACTACGACCTGTCCACACTGTGGGAAGCGCATCTCCAACACGAGTTCGACACACGCAACGTCGACGCCACAATGGCGACGATGGTTGCCGAACCGTACGTCAACCATATTCCGACGCTGACGGGCGGCGTCGGCTACGACGAACTCAAGCGCTTCTACACGCATCACTTCGTGCATGCGAATCCGCCGGACACGACGATCACGCCGATCTCGCGCACGGTCGGCGCGAGCCAGATCGTCGACGAGCTGCTGTTCTGCTTCACGCACACCACCGAGATCGACTGGATGCTGCCGGGCGTCGCGCCGACCGGCAAGCGCGTCGAGATTCCGCTCGTCGCGATCGTCAAGTTTCGCGGCGACAAGCTCTATCACGAGCACATCTACTGGGACCAGGCGAGCGTGCTCGTGCAGATCGGCCTGCTCGATCCGGCCGGCCTGCCGGTCGCGGGTGTCGAAACGGCCCGCAAGCTGCTCGACGAAACCGTGCCGTCGAACGGGCTGATGCGCCGCTGGCAGGACAGCGAGCCGTCGTCGGGCACGCATTGACACAACACCTTCCCCCACACAACGATTTCCGGAGACACCCCATGACTGCCCTTGCTGGCAAAGTCGCGATCGTCACCGGCGGCGCCACGCTGATCGGCGCCGCGGTCGCGCAGGACCTGAGCCGCGCCGGTGCGTGCGTCGCGATCCTCGATCTCGATGCGGAGAACGGCGCGCGCGTGGCCGACTCGCTCGGCGAACGGGCGATGTTCGTCGCGCTCGACATCACCGACGATCGCGCGATCGAGCATGCGGTCGCAGCCATCGTCGAGCGGTTCGGCGCGATCGACGTGCTCGTCAACCTCGCGTGCAGCTACGTCGACAACGGCATCCAGGCGACCCGCAACGACTGGCTCGCCGCGATGGACGTCAACGTCGTGTCGGCGGCGATGCTCGCGAAGGCCGTGCATCCGCAGATGGTCCGGCGCGGCGGCGGCGCGATCGTGAACTTCAGCTCGATCTCGGCCCAGTGCGCGCAAACCGGCCGCTGGCTGTACCCGACATCCAAGGCGGCGATCCGCCAGCTCACGCGCAGCATGGCGATGGATCTCGCGCCCGACCGCATTCGCGTCAACTCGGTGTCGCCGGGCTGGACGTGGTCGCGCGTGATGGACGAGCTGACGCACGGCGACCGCGCGAAGACCGATCGCGTCGCCGCGCCGTTCCACCTGCTCGGCCGGGTCGGCGATCCGTCCGAGGTCGCGCAGGTCGTGACGTTCCTGTGCAGCGACGCGGCGAGCTTCGTGACCGGCGCCGACTACGCGGTGGATGGCGGCTATGCCGCGATGGGCCCCGAACAGGCGGTGCCGGCCATTCCGCGTCTCGCGGAGTGACGGTTCCTCAGCACCGCTTCCCGCCATCGTTTTGATCCCGGCCGGCATTCGGCCAACCAAGGACAACCTCATGAGACGCATCGCCATCGTCGGCGCCGGCCAGTCCGGCCTGCAACTCGCCTTCGCCCTGCTCGACCAGGGCTACCACGTCACGCTCGCGACCAACCGCGACGCCGAACAGATCCGCACCGGCAAGGTCATGTCGAGCCAGTGCATGTTCCACACGTCATTGCAGATCGAGCGCGATCTCGGCCTGAACGGCTGGGAGGAAGCGTGCCCGTCCGTCGAAGGGATCGGCATCGCGGTGCCACATCCGGACGGCAACGGTCGCAAGGTAATCGACTGGTCGTCGCGGCTGACGCGCTATGCGCAGTCGGTCGACCAGCGCGTGAAGATGGCCGATTGGCTCGACCGCGTGAAGCGCCGGGGCGCGGACGTGCGCATTGCCGACATCGGCGTGCCCGAACTGGAGGAGCTGGCGCGCAGCCACGACCTCGTGCTGCTCGCGGCCGGCAAGGGCGAGATCGTCAACCTGCTCGGCCGCGACGACACGCGCAGCGCGTTCGACCGCCCGCAACGCGCGCTGGCCCTCACCTACGTGAAAGGGATGACGCCGAGCCAGCCGTATTCGCGCGTGCGCTTCAACCTGCTGCCGGGCATCGGCGAGTACTTCGTGTTTCCCGCGCTGACCACGACGGGCCCGTGCGAAATCATGGTGTTCGAAGGCATTCCGGGCGGCCTGCTCGACTGCTGGGCCGACGTGAAGACGCCCGACCAGCATCTGGACCGGAGCCTGTCGTTCCTGCAGCAGTACGTACCGTGGGAATTCGAGCGCTGCCGCGACGTCGAGCTCACCGATCCGAACGGCACGCTCGCCGGACGCTTCACGCCGACGGTGCGCAAGCCGTTCTTCCGGTTGCCGTCGGGCCGCACGGTGTTCGGGATGGCCGATGCGGTGGTCGTCAACGATCCGATCACCGGCCAGGGATCGAACAACGCCGCGAAATGCGCGAAAGCGTATTTCGATGCGATCGTCGCGCGCGATGCCGCGCCGTTCGGTGAAGACTGGATGCAGCAGACCTTCGAAGGGTACTGGGCGTATGCGCAGCACGTCGTGCGCTGGACCAACTCGCTGCTCACGCCACCGCCGCCGCACATCCTCGAACTGCTCGGCGCGGCCGGCCGGTTGCCGTCGCTTGCCGCGGCGATTGTCGACGGCTTCGACGATCCGCGCCGCTTCTCGCCGTGGTGGTTCGAGCCGTCGGCCTGCGCGGCGATGATCCGCGAACACAGCGTACGCACGGAGTGACCGACATGGAAACGACCGCTACCGATCGCCCGGCCCTCGACCCGCTGCAGTTGCGCGCCGCGTTCGGCCAATTCCCGACCGGCGTGACCGTGATCACCACGTGCGCGGCCGACGGACGCAAGGTGGGCCTCACCGCCAATTCGTTCTCGTCGCTGTCGCTCGATCCGCCGCTCGTGCTGTGGAGCCTGCGCAAGGTCGCGCCGAGCCGCCCGGATTTCGTCGCGGCCACCCATTTCGCGATCAACATCCTCGCGCACGACCAGATCGAGCTGTCGCGCCGCTTCGCGACGCCCAGCGCCGACAAGTTCGACGGCGTGCTTCACGTCGATTCGGAAACCGGCGGCGTGCCCTGCCTCGACGGCGCGAGCGCGCGCTTCGTGTGCCGCAACGTCGGCCATTACGAAGGCGGCGATCACCTGCTCTTCATCGGCCAGATCGAACAGTTCGACACGTTCGGCCGTGCGCCGCTGGTGTTCCATGCGGGCCAGTATCGCGCGATCGCCGATCATCCCGATCTTTTTCGCGCCATTTGATTAGTTATACAAATAAATATTCCAGGAGGTGGTGAACATGAAACTCGGCTCTCGCATGCTCGTCGTCGCAGGCCTCACGATCGCCGGCATGGCCGCCAGCGCGCCGGCCGGCGCAGCCGACCTGCCGGCGGTCAACCTCGGCATGACCAGCTTCCTCGACGGGATGCCGCCGGCCGGCTCCGGCTGGTACGGCACGCAGTACCTGCAGTACTACACGGCCGGCCGCGTCAACGACAATGCGGGCAACAAGGTCGGGTTGCCGAAGCAGGACATCGACCTGTTCGCAGGGCTGAGCCAGCTCGTCTATCAGTCGCCGCTGACGTTCGCGGGCATGCATCCCGGCCTCGACGTGATCCTGCCGTGGATCGCGTCCGCGCGAACCGACGACGGCATCGGCAACGTCGCGCTGAATGCACGCGCCGGCTTCGGCGACCTGCTGATCGGCCCGTTCATCCAGTTCGACCCGGTGATGGGCGCGCAAGGCCCGCGCTTCGCGCAGCGCGTGGAGTTCCAGTTCATCGCGCCGACCGGCGCGTACGATCCTTCGCGGGCGATCAATCCCGGCAGCCATGTCTGGTCGTTCGATCCGTACTGGGCAGCGACGCTGTGGCTCACGCCCAAGTGGACCGTGTCGTGGCGGCTGCATTATCTGTGGAACGCGACCAACCATCAGCCGGCCACGTCGCTCGGCCCGGACGTGACGTCGACGCAGGCCGGCCAGGCGATCCACGCGAACTTCGCGACCGAATACGAAGTGCGCCCCGGCCTGCGGCTGGGACTCAACGGCTACTGGCTGCGCCAGACCACCGACATGAAGACAAACGGGCAGGACGTGCCGGGCACGCGGGAGGCCGTGTTCGCGATCGGCCCGGGGGCCATGTATAGCTTCTCGCCGCAGGATCATCTGATGTTCAACGCGTACTTCGAAACCTATGCGCGCAACCGGCCGCAGGGCACGCGGATGGTGCTGCGGTATGTGCATCACTTTCAGTGACGGCCGCGAACGGCGACGACGTGCCCCCTCCATCGCTCACGCGCCGTGAACGTCCTCGCCGATCCGCAGCAGCCGGCCGGCGTTCGCAATCACGACGAACGTGCCAACGTTGTGCAGGATCGCCGCCCACACCGCGCCGAGCAGGCCGGTCGCGGCGAGCGCGATCACCGCGAGCGTCCACGCGAGGCCGATCGCCGCATTGGTCGTCGCCGTGCGACGGCATTGTCGGCCAAGGCGGATGCAGGTCGGAATCCGCTTCAGGTCGTCGCCCAGCAGCACGACATCGGCCGATGCGATCGCGATGTCGACGCCACGCTCGCCCATCGCGATGCTCGTCGAGCCGGCCTTGATCGCCAGCACGTCGTTCAGCCCGTCGCCGACGACGAGCGGATGCAGGCCCGCACCGATCTCGCGCATCACATAGTCGAGCTTGTCGTGCGGCAGCGCCTGCGCGACCACCGTCTCGATGCCGGTCTCGGCCGCGACCTTGCTCGCGACGCGCTCGCGGTCACCCGTCAGCAGCGTCTGCCGCGCAAGGCCCAGCGCCCGCAGTTCGGCGAGCGCATCGCGCGCATCGGGCCGCAAGGTATCCGCGAAACCGAACCACGCGAGCAGCCGCCCGTCGAGCACGAGGCCGACGAGCGGCCCGTCGAATCCTTCCGGCGGTGACGGCAAGTCACCGGCATGGTCGGCGAGCAGCGTGGGCCGGCCGAGTACCGCCGTGCCGTCCGGCGTGTCGGCGACGACCCCGAGCCCGCGCAATTCCCGCGTGCGCTCGAACGGCGCAACGGCAGCGCCGGTCAGGCCTGACGCGGCGGCATCGCGAACGAGCGCGCGGCTCGCCGGATGCGCGCTGCTTTCGCCGAGCCGCGCGGCCAGCGCACGCGCCTGCGCGCCGTCAACGCCCGGCTGCAGCCACACCTGCCGCACGTGCAATTCCCCGCGGGTGAGCGTGCCCGTCTTGTCGATCACGAGCGAATCGACTTCGGCGATCTTGTCGAGGAACGCGGCATTGCGAAACAGGATGCCGTGCCGCGCGCCGACCGCGATCCCGGCAATGGCCGTGGACGGCGCGGCGAGCACCAGCGCGCACGGGCACGCGGCCACGATCACCGCGAGCATCGCCGATGCATTCGAGGACGTGAACCAGACGATCGCCGCGATCAGCAGCACGAGCGCGAGATATGCGCCCATGTGCCGCTCGAGCACTTGCGTGACGGGCGGTTTCGCCTGTTCCGCGTGCTGCATCAGCGCGATGATCTTGCCGAGCGTCGAATCCTTGCCCGTGTGCGTGACGTCGATGCGCAGCACGCCGTCGAGGTTCAGCGCGCCGCCATACACGGCGCTGCCTGCGTCGACGTCGTGCGGCACGGATTCGCCGGTGATCGGCCCATTGTCGACGCTCGACGTGCCCGCGACGACGACGCCGTCGACCGGAATGCGCGCGCCGGCCACCACTTCGATGCGGTCGCCCGCACGCAGCGCGTCGTACGCGACTTCGACGACACTGCCGTCGGTGCCGATACGGCGCACGCGGCCGGCCGTCAGCCGGCCGAGCGCGCGGATCGCCTCCTGCGAACCGAGCACGCTGCGCTCTTCCAGTGCATGGCCGAAGGTCATCACGATCGGCAGCAACGCGGCTGTCGTCATGTCGCCGATCGCCCACGCGGCCAGCATCGCGAGCGCGATCAGGCGATCGGTCACGCCGTGCAGGCTCGGCGCGCGCAGGCTGTGCCACGCGCTCGCGAACACCGGCCCCGCGACGATCAGCGACGCGAGCGCGGCGAGCAGTTGCGCGAGCGTGTCGCCGCCGGCCGACAGCACGCGCCATGCGAACGACAGCACGAGCAGGCCGCCCCCGAGCAGCGCCAGCGCGATCTGCCGCGTGATCGTGCGGCGTTCGTCGGAGGACAGCGCGTAGGCGGTCGTGCCGGCAGGCGCGGCGTCCGGCTGCGTGGCCGGTTCGGCGAGCGAATTCATCGGGCGGTTCCGGGCAGGATCAGGTTGGAAGTATCGTGCGGATCGATCGTCGTCACGCGTCCGGCTTTCGACAGCACATGCTGCATGCGATCGCGATACAGCCGCGCCAGCAGCCCCGGATCGCCGTTCTCGCGAAGCGTCGCGTCGAGTTGCCGGATGTCCAGCGTGTCGGTCTGCGCGGTCGCGACGCGTTCGGCCGCGTGGGCCTGCGCGTCCTGCACGATCCGGTCGGCATCCTGCTGCGCATCCTGGCGCCGCTGTTCGGCGGCGGTGCGGGCTTCGGCGATGGTCCGTTCAGCGACCTGCAGCGACGTCAGCACCGCGTTGAACGCATCGGCGGCCGCTCCGGGAAACGCGGGCTGCACGTCGACGCGCGCGATTTCGACGCCGAGCCCCGCGTGCGCCGCGTCGAGTGCGCGCAGGTGCCGCGCGATCGCATCGGCGAGATCGCCGCGCAACCGTTCGCGACGCGCGGCCATCTGCCGGTCGGCGGCCAGTTGCTCGGGCCGCGCGACCAGGATCGCGTCGAGATCGCGGGTCGCCGCAACTTCGACGGCCGACGCGGACACGATCCGCTCGAGCGCCGCGTCGAGGCGAGCCTGCTGCAGCACGTACGCGTACGGATCGCTGACCCGGTAATAAAGCACCGCGCTCAACGCGACCGCGCCGCCGTCGCCCGTCAGCACGTAGCCCGAACCGGCGAGCGCGTCGGGCAACCGCGCGACGCCCTTCGCGGACGGCGCGAGCGCCCGCGGATCGCGGTCGAGCGAGCGGATCCGCTGCTCGAGCACGCGCGCGGCGCCCGGCACGAGCAGGACCGATTCGAACGGCTGCGGCCACGCGATCACGAGCCCGGCGTCCTGGGTACGCACGAGCGCGCCGAACCGCATCACGACCGCGCGGCTGTCCGCCGGAATCCGCCGGATGTTCGAGCCGGCCCACGCGCAGGCGGCGAGCACCGCGAGCGCGGCGACGAACCAGAACGACAGACGCACGGCCTGCGCGCCCGGCCCGAGCGGCGGTGCGGACGGCTCGCTCATCGCGCGGCCTTGTGTGCCTTGGGCGCCGGCGCGGCCTGCGCCGACGCGTCGCCCGGGCCCTGCACGAGCACGCGGAACGGCGCGGCGTCGGTACGCAGGATCAGGTTCGTATTGGTGCCGACCACCGTGTTCAGCGTGTCGAGCGAACGCAGCATCGTGTACAGGTGCGGGTTGCCCGCATAGCTCTTGCCGTAGATGTCGGCCGCGTCCTTGCGCGATTGCGCTTCGATGCCGGCCGCTTTCACGTTCGCATCGGCCAGTGCGATGCGCGCGTCGCGCTCGGCATCGGAACGGATCTGCGCGGCCTCGCGATTGCCCTCCGCGGTACGCTGCGCGGCCACCGTCTCGCGTTCCGCGCTCATCCGGTCGACGGTCGCGGCGAGCGTGACGGCCGGCAGCGTGAGCCGTTCGAGCCCGACCTGGGCGACGCGCACGCCATAAGCCGAATAGAGCTGCGCATCGATCTGCCGGCGCAGCGCATCTTCGAACTCGCCGATCTTCACCTGGGCCGGATCGGTGTTCACGAGCGACGCGAGATCGTATCCGGCGGACGTCGTCTGCAGCGCGGAGCCGACGAGCGAGCGGATCTGCCGCGCCGCTTCGTCCGGCTCGTTGCCGACCGCGCGCATGAAGCGCCCGATGTCGCGCGCATCGGCCGGCACGCGCCACGCGACGTAGGCCTCGACGATGATGCGCAGCCCGTCGCGGGTACCGACGTCCTGCAGGCCGCTCGACGTGGTGTGCAGGCGCAGGTCGACGGGCGTCACCGCGTCGATCGGCGCGGGCAGGCGCCACGCGAGCCCGGGTTCGAGCAGCACGCGCACCGGTCGGCCGAAGCGCGTGATCACCGACGCCTCGCCGGCACGCACCTGCACGAAGCTCGCCACCGCGAGCGCGACGAGCACGCACAGCACCGCGACCGCCACGCGCAGGCGGAACGCGCCGGGCGGCTGCGGCGCACCGTGGTGCGCGTGATGAGGATGGCCGTGGTGCGCATGATCATGCGCGTGCGAATGAAACAAACTCACGATGTCGCCCCGGGTGCGGCGTCGCCCGCGTGCGGCGCGGCGACACGGCGTGTTGCCGTGTCGCGCCGTCCGTGCGGAAATCGCCGCGACATGTCAATGGATGCCGGCAAGATCGCCGGCAGGCGTATTGCGAAGATCGACGGTCGCCCGCGTGCCGTCGGCCAGCCGGTCGTCGATGATCGTCATGCGCGCGTCGCGCAGGCCGCGTTGCAGCCGGTCGAGGTAATACTCGAACGGAAACGCGGGGCCGCCGAGCCGGTATGCGACCAGGTCGGCGTCGAAATCGATCTGCTGCACGCGCGCCGACGACATCGTGTCGCCGGCCTGCGCTTCGGCGTGCGCGACCCGTTCGAGCGCCTGCTGCTGTGCGTTGCCGAGCAGGCCGGCCGCGAAGCCGCGCGCCTGCGCGACGCTGCCCTGCGCGCGGATCTGCGCGGCCTGCACGTCATGGAACGCGGCGGCCGCGCCGGTCGGCGGATGCACGCTCTCGATCACGACCGCAATCACGTCGACGCCGCTTTGCAGCCGGTCGAGCTGCTGCTGGATCGCGCGCTTCAACTGGCCGGCCATCGCGGCCTGATTGGTTTCGAGCAGCGATTCGAGCGTATGCGACGCGAGGTAGTGCACGAGTTCGCGATTGGCGCTCGTGCGCACCGTGCTTTCCGGGTCGATCGTGCGATAGAGCGCCGCGCGCGCGTCGGCATCGGTCGGGCCGAGCCGGTAGTCCACCCGCACGTCGGCGTTGACGATCTGGAAGTTCTGGCGGTCGCCGTTCGCGCCGGCGATCACCTGGGTGGTTTCCCACGGATGCGGCACATCCCAAAGACGGTCGAGGCGTTCGGGTGTCGGGCCATCGGCCGGCACGGGCGACGTATCGGCGCCGCCGTCGCTCACGTTGCCCGCGATCGCGACCTGGTGCACCGCGCCGTTGTCGACGATGCGCGCGCGCCCGAACGGCCAGGGCAGGCCGACGTGCAGGCCCGGCTGCCAGACGGCGACCGGCGCGCCGAAGCGCTCATAGACCGCGCGCTGCTCCGGGTTCAGCACGACGACGGCGGTAAGCAGCCATGCACACGCGACGGTGGTGGCGAGCGCGCCGGGCAGCAGCCGCACGAAGCTGCGCCAGCCCCAGCTCTGCCGCAGGTCGATGCCGTAACGATGGCGCAGTTCGGCGCCGAGCGACGCGAACGGCGACGGGCGCCGGCTCAGCAGCCCGGCGATCGCGCTGGTCGGCACGATGGCGCCGCGCGGCACCGCAAACCACGACAGCACGCCGCGCAGCGCCAGTTCGGCGGCGACGGCAGCATTGAGCAGCGCGACCGCCCGCACGAGCCCGTCTGCGGGGCGGTGCCGGAACGCGAACCCTGCAGCGGCCAGCGCACCCGCGAGCGCGGTGACGAGCGCGACGCGCAGCACCCGCGTGAGCGACGCGGACACCGCCGAACGGCTGGCGGCCGCCGCATGGTGGCGTTCAGCGACGAGTGTGAGGAAGGCGAGCACGATGCAGGCCGCGCCGGCCGCGAGCGTCGGCTCGGGCGCAGCCATCGCGCGCACCAGCATCCCGGGCGATGGCGGCTGCCACGCGAGCGCGGCCAGCGCGACGGAGAGCACGCCGCCCGCGGCAACGGCCCACGGCCGCCAGTCGATCGCAGCGGCGATCGCCGGCCACGGGTTGTCGTCCTGCTCCGGCTCGTGCTTGCGGCTGAACGCATCGCGCAGCCAGTCGCCGATCAGCGTGGCGGCCGATAGTTCGGGAGGATCGCGGCGCGCGCGGCCGGCGAGCAGCACGCCGATCGCGACCACGAGTACGTTGCACCAGGCACTGGCAAGCGGCGCGCACCAGCGCAGGTCGGCGGGGAGGAAGTCGACCGCGCCCAGCGCGCCGAGCGTGGCGACCAGCAACGCGGCGGCGCCTGCGACCGGCGCGAGTGCGTCGCGGCTGGCCGGATTGCCGGGAATGTCGTCGTTGCCTTCCGCCTGTTGCCCCATCGGGGATTCCTTACGTACGCGTTACAGGATGCGCAGGAGTCCGTGCGGAATGCTGCGAGCGGCAATGTAGCGCGGCGGATGACGAAACTCAAGGCATCGATGCGATTGGCTCGACGGATGAAACAGTCGTGCGGATGGAACCTTTCCGCCACATTACGCGCAACGTGCGCAGCCGATGTCCGGCACGGCGCATCGGCCTGGATTCAGATCAGATGCCGGCCCGCCACCGACTCGATCTCGAGCACGCAGGCATGCGGGGGGTGCCGGCCGGCGGCCCCCTACTTCGCCGCCTGCGCCGCCGGCGTGAACGAGCACTTCGGATCGTTCTTGCCCCGCGCCGAACAGCACTCGAGCAGGTCGCTCACCGACTTCACGTTGGCCGCGTTCCACTCGTCGCGGCTGCGGTTGTTGTCGATCGGCATCCAGTGCGTCAGCGGATAGCTGCTCGCCAGCGGGTTGCTGCCTTTCGGCGGCGGCAGCAACCCGGCGGCGAGCGGCACGTAGATCTTGCAACTGTTCTGGTCGCCGATCCGGTGGCAGCCGATGCAGGTGTTACCGGGCGTGCTGATCGCGTGCGACGTCCATGACGCGAAGTCGGCCCCGAGATTGACGTACTTGCCCCACGGATCGGTCGGCACGCGGTTCCAAACCTGCCCGATCCATGGGCTGTACATGACCGGGCTCGCGTCGTGGCACGACACGCAGCGCTTCGTCGCGGTCGCAGCCGGTTTCCACCAGAATTCCGCGGCCGACGGCCGGCCGGGCGGCGGGGTCTTCTCGTTCGGCGGCGGCACGCGCGACGCGTCCATGCCGCCCGTGCCGCCCTTGTCCGCATGAAACCAGCAGGTCTTGCCGTTGCGCACGTGGTGCAGCACGATGTCGACTTCGTCGTAATACGGGCTGCGGTTCTCGCGGATCTGCTTGCGACGGCAAAACGCCGAGATCTGCGTGTCGCCGTGAGACAGGTCGAGGATCTTCGAGTAAGGCGTGCATTGCCCGGAGGTCGGCGCGTCGTACGGCAACAGCGCCGGGCGATCGCAGGTCATGTGTGCCGTGTACCGCGCGGGCACGCTGCCGTTGACGGTGATCGGCACGTCCGTCCCGCTGTTGCAGTCGAACGCGGGAATCTCGCCGATTTCGTCGGTGCACTGCTGCGCGTATTCGTGCAGGGAGGCATCGGCGCCTTCCGCGGCAAACGAGGCGGGCGCGGCCAGCAGCATCGCCAGCGCCGCGGCGCAGGTCCTGATCGTCATGCCGCCTCCTTCGTGTAGCGCATCGCCACCTTGCGGATGGCCTCGATGTATTTGACGTAGCCGGTGCATCGGCACACGTTGCCGCCCACCCACGTCTCGATCATCGCGTCCAGTTCGGCGGCGGGCACCGGCTGCGCGCGCAGATGATCGAGCATCGCGGTCGCGGCCATCAGGAATCCCGACGCGCAGTAGCCGCACTGGAACGCGAACGATTCGAGAAAGCTCTGCTGCAGCGGCGACAGCGTGCCGTCCTGCGCGAGCCCTTCGATCGTGTAGACGTGCATGCCGGCCATCGCGCTGACCGGCGTCGAGCACGACAGCGTCTTTTCCATCGGCGCGTCGGGCGTGTTGCGCACGCCGACCGTGCACGCACGGCACACGCCGATGCCGCAGCACAGCTTCGTGCCGGTCAGGTCCTGTCGTTCATGCAGGAAGTCGATGAGGTTCATGTCGGCGTCGTCGGCTGCTGCCTCGACGGGCTGGCCATTCACGACCATGCGGATCGGATCGCTCATTGCAGTGCCTCCCGAATCTTGTCCGGCGTGACCGGCGTGACCCTGAACCTTCGCCCCGTCGCCATCGCCAGCGCATTGAGCAGCGCCGGCGCGATCGGGCACATCACCGCTTCCGCGATGCCGCGCGCATTCGCGGGATCGTTGCCGGGCGGCGGCAGCGCGATCAGCTCTTGCTCGGGAATGTCGGGCAGGCGCGTCACCTCGTAGCGGTCGAGGTTCCATCGGCCGCCACCCGGGCCGTCCGGGCCGAGCGGGCACGTCTCGGTCAGCACGTTGCCGATGCCCATCGCGACCGCGCCCTGCGACTGTCCTTCGACGAGCTCCGGCGACAGTTGCCGCCCGACGCTCACCGCCGACACCACGCGCTCGACCTTCACGCGCCCGTTCGCCGGATCGACGGACACGCCGACGAGCGACGCCGATGGCGCATAGGTCGTGCGCCCGTAGAGGCTCGTGTCGACCGGCGGCGCCTGCAGCGCGCGGTACAACGGCGTCAGGAAGTAAGGATCGAGGCCGACCGCCACGTAGTCGTAGTCGATTTGCGCACTGCCCGACGCGAACGGATAGGTGCCCTTCCAGAAGTAGCCGGCATAGCTCGCATGCACGGCCGCCACCGTCTGCAGGCCCAGCTCCGTGATGGTGTCGAGCAGCGTCGGCCACGAAATCGGCGTGAGGCCGTTCGCGACGAGCGCACCATTGGCCCAGCGCACATCCTCGGCCCGCACGGACACGCCCCACCATGCACGGGCAGCCGGCAACACGCTTTGCAGGAACAAGGCCTGTGCCGCCCCCTTCACTGCGTGGTACTGATGGAATGCGCCGAGACAGGCGCTCGACGAACCGTACGTATAGCGCACCGTCTTCGGATTGGCCGACGGGTTGCTCGACCGCGTGAGCCCGAGTGCATTGAACGGCCCGATCTCGCTCATGGCGATCGTCTGCGCGTTCTGCCCGAGAAATTCGGACGGTGCGAGCCCCAGCGTCGTGGCCGCGCCGTTACCCATGTCGGTGTACGGCGTGACCACGCGCAGCCGGCTGTCGGGCAGGATCTGCACCATCCCGAACATGCCGTCACCGGAGGTGCCGTAGGCCTCGTTCGCCATCGCGAGTCCGACGCCGTAGCGAAGATGGTGCGCAGCGCGTTCCGCGCGGGTGCGCTCGCGTTCGCGCCACAGCGGGTGCTGTTCGAGCCGGTCGAGCAGCGCGTCGAGCTGCAGGTCGAACAGGATCGGCGCACCCGTGATCGCGCGCCCCTTGCCGAGCCCGGGCGTGCTGCCGAGAAAATTGGCGCGACGGATCGCGAACGGCGAGAGCCCGAGCCGGCGCGCGGCCTCGTCCATCAGCGTCTCGACCGCCATGAACGCCTGGGGGCCGCCGAAGCCGCGCTGCGATCCGCCGAACACTTCCCGCGTGTAAGTCGAGGCCGCCTGCGCGCGTGCGCGCGGAATCTCGTAGCAGCTCATCGCGCTCAGCGCGGCGAGCTGCGCGACGTACGGCGACAGGTTCTTCTTGCCGCCGCCGTTCATCAGGAAATCGCACGTGATCGCTTCGAGCTTGCCGCGCCGGTTGAACCACAGCGATTCCGAAAACTGCGTTTCGCAGCGCTTCAGCCCGACCTGGAACTGCTCGTAGCGCGACTGCTGCCAGCGTAGCGCGCCCGTCGCGAACGGCGCCGCGAGCGCGAGATAAAGCGGGAAATAGGACTTGTCGCGCCCGCCGAAGCCGCCGCCCGGATAGCACGCGATGACGTGGGCCTCCTTGGCCGCGATGTCGCTGCCCTGAAACAGCGCGAGTGCGCCGGTCGCATCGTCGTTCGCCGACTGCGTACCGAGCACGAGGCTCATTGTCGCGCTGGATGCGTCGTACCATGCGAGCCCCGCTTCGGGTTCCATGAACATCGGGTCCATCGCCGGCGTCTCGAATCCTTCGTTGCCGGTCGCGCGCACGCCGATCCACGCGCCGGCGGCCGCGTTGCGGGCAATCGTCGCGTCGATGTTGGCGACCGCCTCCTCGCGTTGCTTCAGGTATTCGGCGGTCGGCTTGCCGCTGCTGTCGGTCTGGTAGTTGTCGACGTAGTTGAAGCCGCGTTCGTCATCGCGCACGTAGATGGTCACGGGAGAAAACGGCACGGCCTGCGCGGTCGTCGGGCGCGTGACCGGCGCGCCGTAACGGATCACGCCTTGGTTGAAATCGAGCAGCTTCTTCGCTCGACGATAGACATCGAAGTTCTCGAAGATCAGCAGCGCGGCCGGTTGTCCGTAGCAATCCGCCGCGTGGCCGGTGCGCGCGAGCCAGTAGATGTCCTGGTTCGCGATCGGGTCGGCCTCGGGTGCCAGCGGAATCCGCCGCGCGCTCAGCAATGCGTTGTCGACGACGGCGATCGGCCGCAATTCGGCCGGCAGCACACCGAGGTCGTAGCCTTCGTACACGGCGTCGACCCGATCGCACCGCAACGCATAGAGCCAGTTCTCCTGCTGCGGCCAGCCGACGAAGTCGCGCGACTTGAAGTCGCGTGCGTAGATCTTCTGGCCCGTGACCTTCGGGATGCCGTCGATGCGCCAGCGCGCCTTGCCGGGCACCGGCGCCCAGCCCGGCCCGGCCGCGTCGTCGTCCGCCTGCCCGGCGGCGCCGAGCGCCAGCGCCGGCAAATGGGTGATCGAGATCGCGACGAGCGCGCCGCTCCCGGCCAGCTTCAGAAACGTCCGGCGTGTCACAGGCACATCGATGGCCATGCTGGGTCCCTCGTTCGAATGGTCGTGCCGGCACGGCCGACGCGCGACGCGACGCCGGCCGGGTACGGGCCGCTTCGGGTGTGCTTCGTCGTGCGGGATGTCGGTGCGGAAACGGTCTTGCGGACGCGGTCGCGTGCCGGCGGTCAGGAATCGGGGGGAAGCGGACCGGGGAACGTGCGCGGCGGATTCGCGCGGGCGCCACGGGCCCGCGGATGTCTGCTGGATGAAGCGTCAGGCCACCTGCTTGCCATTGCTTGCTCGTTCATGTTTCCCCCGGCCTTGATCGTGCGTGACTGGCCTGTTTTCCGTATTGTCGGGCAGTCTCTTGATTTTCAAGTGTTGTTGTTCGGTATTTCCGGCACGTGCAACGTTTGCGTCGTCAGTCCCGTGATGCAGGCATGATTTTCAATAATGTAGAAATTCGGGCCGGGTATTTCAAGGAGATTTTCGGATGGCGCGCAGCGGTGCGCAAAAAACGAACGAGAAGCCATTGCCATGAACGACGGAGTCAACAATCCCGCGGATCGTTGCCGTCTTTCACTATCAGGCGAGGTATCGCCGTGCCGTTTCATCCAGGCGCACAACGCGATGCCGGCAAACTTCGCCGGCATTCAGGTTAGCAGTAGGGGGCAGCCGCTAAGGCGGTGGACTACGGCTCGTTCCATGGCCGACCATGGGTCCAGGATGCCTTGACGCCGCTATGGTCAACCTGTCTCGCGGCGCCGCCTGGGGAGGGAGCCTCCATGAAGCCTGTTACCGTGCCGGCCGGCGGGGGTGGCCATCCGGCACGCAAAACCTTGATCGACGCAACCGGCGCAACGCCGCTGCGTCACTCACTGCCCGATGCCCACGAACGTCGGCAGCAGCACGCGATAGACGTGGATCATCGCCGGCCCGAGCAGCACCATCATCAGTGCGGGGAAAATGCAGAAGATCAGCGGGAACAGCAGCTTCAGCGCGATCTTCGCGGCCCGCTCTTCCGCGCGCATCCGGCGCCGCGTGCGCAGCATGTCGGACAGCACGCGCAGCGATTCGCTGATGCTCGTGCCAAAGCGGTCGGCCTGGATCAGCATCGCGCAGAACGATTCGATGTCCTCCACACCGGTACGCAGCGCGAGATTGCGCAGCGCCGTCTCCTTCGTGAAGCCGGAGCGCATCTCGAGCAGCAGCAGGTCGAGTTCGCTCGCGACCACCTCGCTGCTGAACCGCAGCTCCTCGCTCACCTTCATCAGCGCCGCATCGAGCCCGAGACCCGCTTCGACGCACACCGTCAGCAGGTCGAGCGCGTCCGGGAAATCCTCGAAGATCTTCCTCTGGCGCACCTTGACCCGCTGCGACAGCACGACGTTCGGAATGTAGTAGCCGATGCCGGCGAGCGCGACGAGGATGACCGACAGGATCGCACGCTCGTCGCCGAGCGACGTCGTGATCAGCACGAGCAGCGCCGCGCACGGCAACCCGAGCGCGAGCGCCGTCTTCGCGGTGAAATACAGCGCAGCCGCGCTCTGGTTGCGCCAGCCGGCATTCATGAGCCGGATGCGCAGCGGCGAATTCTCCCAGCCCTCCTTCGGCACCGACAGCTTCGAGATCGGCGTGGACAGCTCGACCAGCTTCGCGACCCAGCGCGACGTCAGGTCGTCGCCGTCGCCCGTGCCCGCCACGCCGGTCGCGCCCGCCCCGGCCCCGCCGGCCTGCTGGACCCGGCGCTGGATGCTGCGCGGCGCGAACAGCAGCATCGCGACGAGCGCGCCGCCGGCCACGAAGAGGAACAAGCCGCCCAGCATCACGGCCTGGACTACGCTCAGGTTTTGCATGACAGCCTCGCAACGGTTCGTTATACGGCTCGCGCGTCAGACGCGAATGCGGACAATACGGCGGATCCAGAACAGCCCGAACAGCATCGACACCAGCATCGCGCCGACCATCCTGATCCCCGCCGGGTCCTCCCAGAGCACGGACAGGAATTCGCGGTTCAGCAGCGCCATCACCGCGGCGGTGCCGAACGGCAGCAGCCCGAGAATCCATGCCGACAACCGCCCTTCCGCCGACAGCACGCGCACCTTGTCGAACAGCTTGAAGCGCTCGCGGATCAGCGCGGCGATGCTGTCGAGCAGCTCGGCGAGGTTGCCGCCCGTCTCGCGCTGGATCAGCACCGCGATCACGAAGTAGCGCAGGTCCTGCACCGGCACGCGCGTGACGAGGTTCATCAGCGCATCGTGCAACGACACGCCGTAGTTGACCTCGTCGAACGTGACGCGGAACTCGCCGCCCATCGGCTCGGGAAACTCGTCGCCGACCATCCCGAGCGTGCTCGTGAACGAGTGGCCGGACCGCAGCGCGCGCGCGATCATGTCGCAGATGTCCGGCAACTGCCGCTCGAGCTTGCGCATCCGCTTCCCGCGGCAGCGCATCACGTACATCATCGGCAGGCATCCGGCGAACAGCGCGACCGGCAGCGCAGCGAGCTGCGGCAACGTCGCGAAGCTCAGCGCAAGCCACGCGAACGCCGCGAACACCGTGCTGAGCATGATCAGCTTCGGCAGCGTCCAGTCGAGGCCCGATTGCTGGATCACGAGATCGAGCCGATGCACGCGCGGCATGCGCAGCAGCAGCCGGTCGAACGGCTTCGATTCGTCGAGCATCCGCTTCTTCAGGATCGACAGCCGTTCCTGCTGGACGTTGCCGCCGGCCGACATCGAGCGGATGCGCGATTCGATCCGGCGCGCGGCGGCGCCATGCCGCGCGTTCCACCATTGATAACCGCCTTCGATCGCGAGAACCACCGCGACGAAGGTGAGAATCACAAAACCGTAAAAGATCGTGTTCATGAAGCCTCCCCGGCAGCGAACGGCGCCCTGTCGTCAGTTCGTCTCGTACCGCTGAGACGGGTCGTACAGCGAATCCGGCAGGTTGATGCCGAATGCCTGCAGCCGCTCGACGAACTTCGGCCGCACGCCCGTCGCGCAGAAGTGGCCGCGTACCGAACCGTCGCGGTCCACGCCCGTTCGCTTGAACGTGAAGATCTCCTGCATGTTGATGATGTCGCCCTCCATCCCGGTCAGTTCCTGGATGCTGACGATCTTGCGCCTGCCGTCGGTCAGCCGCGCGGCCTGCACGACCACCGAGATCGCCGACGTGATCTGCTGGCGCATCGTCTTCGGCGGCAGCGTCAGGCCGGAGACGCTGATCATGTTCTCGAGCCGCGTCAGCGCGTCGCGCGGGGTGTTCGCGTGGATCGTCGCGAGCGAGCCCTCGTGGCCGGTGTTCATCGCGTTGAGCATGTCGAGCGCTTCGGCGCCGCGCACTTCGCCGAGGATGATCCGGTCCGGGCGCATCCGCAGCGCGTTGCGCACCAGCGTGCGCTGCGTGATCTCGCCCTTGCCTTCGATGTTCGGCGGGCGTGTTTCGAGCCGCAGCACGTGCGGCTGCTGCAGTTGCAGTTCGGCGGCATCCTCGATCGTCACGATCCGCTCGTTGCGCGGAATGAAGCCGGACAGGATGTTGAGCAGCGTCGTCTTGCCGCTGCCGGTGCCGCCCGACACCAGCACGTTCACCTTCGCGCGCGACAGCGCATCGAGCAACTCGGCCATCGGCGGCGTCAGGCTGTGGTAGCGCACGAGGTCGTCCATCTTCAGCGGATTGACCGCGAAACGCCGGATCGACATCAGCGGCCCGTCGATCGCGGACGGCGGGATGATCGCGTTCACGCGCGAGCCGTCGGGCAGACGCGCATCGACCATCGGGCTCGATTCGTCGATGCGGCGCCCGACGCGCGACACGATCTTCTCGATCACCTTCATCAGGTGCGCGTCGTCGTAGAACGTCACGTCGGTCAGTTCGAGCTGGCCGAAGCGCTCGACATAGACCTGCCGGTACGTGTTCACGAGGATGTCGGAAACGGTCGGGTCGCGCAGCAGCGCTTCGAGCGGGCCGAAACCGAACATCTCGTCGTACACGTCGATCGCGAGCTGCCGCCGCTCGATGTCGTTCGCCGGCAGCCGCTCCTCGTCGAGGATGCGCGTGATCAGCAGGCCGATCTCCATGCGGACCGATTCCTGCGGCATCCGCGACAGGCGCTCGAGCTCGACGCGTTCGAGCACGGCCAGGTGGATTTCGCGGCGCAGCTTCTGGTATGCGTCGCGCACCGACGAATGGGTCGGGCCGGCCGGTTCGCTGCCCGTCGCCAGCGGCTGGGCCCGTTGCAAGGACATCTGTTCGCGCAATGACATGATGGTTCCCCGAAAGATTTACATGGACTTGAGCTTCGGCGTGGCCTTGCGGCCGAACAGCCGGGACATCAGCGGTTCGCTGTGCGTCGCGCCGTGTCCCGCGCGCACCTCCCCTTCGACGAGTTGCTTCGCATACCCTTGCAACGCTCGGACGACCCCCGTGCCGCGCGCGACCCGCGACACCGGATGGCCCTGGTTGAGCGCTTCGAGCACGGTGTCGGCATCGTCGGGAATCGTGCAGGCCGCGTGCAGGCCGAGCACTTCCTCGAGCGCCGTGCGAGTGCGGTCGCTCGCGCGCGTCGCGCGGTTCACGATCAGCCGCATCTGGTCAGTTGAGTAGCCGAGCGACACGAGGATCTCCAGCAGCCGGCGGCCGGCCCGCACGTGCGGCATCGCGGGCTGCAGCACGAGCGCGATCTGGTCGCTGCGATCCAGGGCGACCATCGACAGCGGATTGATGCAGACGCCGACGTCGAAGATCACGAAGTCGTAACGCGGCGCGGCGACGCCCAGGATCCATTCGAGCGCGTCCTCGCGCATCTCGGCGGCCTTGACCGGGTCGCCGGCGCCCGCGAGCACGTGGAAGTTTTCCGTCACGTGCGCGACGCTCGCGTCGAGGAACGCGCTGTCGAGCCGTTCGATCTGCGCGCACAGCTGCGGCAGCGTCGACGGCGGGGTTTCGTCGCTGACGAGGAACGCCGCGTCGGCGAACTGCTGGTTCAGGTCGATCAGCAGCACGCGGCGCTTGAAGCCTTCCGCGATCTCGAATGCGAGGTTGCTGGCCGCGAAGCTCGTGCCGGCTCCGCCCTTGCACGACATGAACGACACGATCCGCGTGTCGTCCGTGTCGCGCCGCGTGCTTTGCGCGGCGGCCCGTTCGAGCGCGTGGCCGAGCGCCTGCGGGTCGAGCGGCCACTGCAGCACGTCGCGGGCGCCCGCCCGCATCGCGTCGAGCAGCACGTGCGGCGACGCGTCGGCCGTCACGAGAATGCAGGTCAGGCTCGCGTGCGCGCGGCAGATCCGTTCGATCGCCGACAGCTCGGACGGGTCGAGCGACGTGCCGTCGACCAGCAGGATATCGAACGCGTCGAGCCCGTCGGTGCGATGTTCGATCTGCGACGGGCGGCCGGTCGCGCGTGTCGCGCGATAGTGTCCGCAGTCGGCCACGAGGCGCGCGATCTGCGAAAGACGCGCGGTGTCGTCGGAAGCTACGAGGATGTTGATCATGTCGTGTGCCTCGCCTGTTCGATTAATTACAGTTGGCGCCGCCGGTCGCGGAAGTGAGGCTTTCGCGCGGCAGTGTCGTCGTGAACGGCGGCATCGTCACCGTGATGTTCACGAACGGGATCATCGTCTTGACCGTGACGTTCGTGACGCTGACCGTCACGAACGCGCACGAATTCACGTCACAGCTCGCGGGCGAGTAGTTCACCGACACGTTCGCGTTCGACAGCAACGGCAGCAGCGCTCTCACCCGCTTCACGACGCCGGCCGCATTCACGTCGCACACCACCGCCGTGCGCGCGCCCAGGCGCACGGCTTCGCTCGCGGTGCTCCAGTAGAACAGCACGCGGCCGAATTCGAAGATGCCGATCAGCAGCATGATCAGGATCCATGCGATCAGCGCGAACTCGACGATCGCCGAGCCGCGTTGGGCACGCCGGCGTGACGGGGGGGCATGGCGCGCGTTCATGACACTTGCCTCATCACGGTGACGATGTTGTTGAAGGTGATCGACGGCAGCCCCGGGAACGCGGGGATCGGCTGGTACTTGTAGCCCGTGATCTTCACTTCGACGACGTTGATCGCGCCCGTCGCGGTGCCGCCCGACGCGTTGTTGTTCGAGTCGTAGGTCGGCAGGTTCGCGAACTGCGCCGGGTCGGACGTGTCGCTGCAGCCGGTCGTGCGCTGCGCGTCGCAGATCGTCACCATCGACGTCTTGAGCCCCGGCACCAGCTCGGTGCCGGCGGCGCCGCACGTCGTGCTGCCGTAGACGACGAGGCACTGCGCCTGCGAGGCCGGATACGCGCTGTCGGTCGGCAACCAGACCGACAGGTAGCGCGCCGCATCGCGCGTCGCCTTGGTCAGCGTCTCGAACTGGTAGATCGCGCGGCCGAACTCGGCCACGCCGGTCGCGAGCATGATCATCGGCATCAGCACGAGCGCGAACTCGACGGCGACGGCGCCGCGGGTGCGCGAACGGCGAAACGGGGGCTTTTTCATGATCCGCTCTCCGCTATTGAACGAGCATCGGGACCTGGGTCCCGGACGCGCTGCCGCTGCCCGGCAAGCCGTGCGTCGCGCACGGATTGTTGCCGGAGACCGACGAGCCGAGGTATTCGAGGTGCGCGACGATCGCGCCGCTGCCGGAGCTGAACGGCAGCGGATCGAGCATCAGCACGCAGTCCCATTGCGTGACGTGCACCTTGCCGCTGCTGCCCTTCAGCGTCGAACAGTCGCCTTCCGGCGCGAGCGCGACACGGCGGTCGCTGCCGTAAGTCTGGTAGTTGCTCGCCGTCGCGGTGCCGTTGGTGTTGATCCCGCTGCCGGTCGGCGGCGCGCCGTCGCCCTGGTAGGACTTGAAGGCTGCGCGGTCGGCCACGAACTGCGTGTACGCGTCGCCCTTGATGCCCGCCGTTCCGGGCGGCCCGTAGTTCGGGCCGACATATGCATAGCCGGTGAAGTCGGGCTGGCCGCTCGAGCCGTTCGCGCCGTTCGTATAGATGCCGAAGCGCGTGTTCCAGGCGCGCAGCGACGCCGACTTCAGGCCCGTGGTGGCGAGATCCGGCGGACTCGTGATGTTGCAGGTATTGCCCGACAGCTCGCTCGCGAGGGTCGGTTCGTTCGTCGAGCCGTCGAGCGCCGCCCAGCCGAAGTTGCCCGGCCCGTAGGTCGACGACGACCCGGACGGCGACGAGATCCAGTCGCCGACCTTGTAGGCCGGATCGGACGGGCCGCGACACACGAACACCGGAATCGCGCAGGTCGTCTGCCCGCCGCCGACGGTGGCGATCGCGCTGGCCGACACCTCCGCCGCGTTCGCGAGCTTCGTGCCCGGCAGCACGTTCAGTATCTCGATGAACCAGTGCGCGATGTTGCTCAACGTGGCGGTGCACTGCACGTACTTGATGTTCGCCGGCTTCGTGACCGAGTTCTTCGTCTGGAACGCGTTGGACAGCGAGTCGCTGAACGTGACGTTCGCGTTCGTCGACATCTGCACCGACTTGTTCTGGAAGAACACGAAGTTCAGGTGGCCGGCGGCGATGCCGTCCGCCTCGGCCACCGACAGGCTGATGGCCGAGGTCAGGTCACGCGCGGCCGACAGCGCGCAGGCATCGGCGCTGTTCTGCAGTTCGCTGCGCGTGACGTACAGCTTGCCGAGATCCAGCGCGAGGCCGACGAACCCGATCATCACCGCCAGTGCGAGACCGACGATGATCGCGACGGCACCGCGCTGGCGATGCAGGCTGCGACGCATGACTTTCGGATGGCGAGCTGCGCTGTTCATGGCGTTCTCCCTGAGCGTGCCGTCGTTACTGGGTGGACTTGCCGATGCCGATCACGAACGCATTGGCGGGCGGCACGGTCTGCTTGAACGACTTGTCGTAGTTGTCGAGCGCGGCCGCGGCGGCAGCGCCGTCGACCCCCGGCGCCGACACCGAGGCCGCGTGGTCGGCGGCATGCGGGTCGATGATCTGGGCCTGGGTCACGGCGCGGACCGAATCGCCGAAGCGGGTGTCCCACACCGGGGTCGACGACATGCAGCCGGCAAGCGCGAACGCGAGCGGTGCGGCGAGCGCCACGCGGCGCACGATGACGAGGTAGGCGGATTTCATGAGCGTCCCCTTGGATGGCTTCAACGATCGGTGGATTCGGGTGCCGCGCTCACGCGCACGACCTGCTGCGCATGGGCCGCCGCCGGTGTCCGGCGCTTCGGCTGCCCCGCGGGCTGGGCCGGCGTGTCGGAACCGGCCGCCGCAAGACGGGCGGCGGCGGCTTCGATACGCGCGATGCGGGCCGCGTTGGCGGATTCGTGCTGCGAGACGGCGGCGGCAACCGGTGCAGGCGTCTTCTGCGGCTCGGCCGGCGCCGGCGGCTGCGCGTCCGTCCCCTGCGGCGCGCGCGGCGCGGGCAGCGCGGCGGCCGGGGCGGCGGGCGCTTCCGATTGCGGTGCCGGTGCGGGGGCCGGTGCCTGGGCCGGGGTCTGCGGTGCGGCTGCCGCGCCGTTCGCCGGTTGGGCGCCGTGCTTGCGAACACCGCCGCGGCCTTCCATGTTGCCGGTCGCATACACGTCGACTTCGTTCGGCTTCGAGAAGCTGTCGGTCGGCAACGGCACGTCGGCGGTCTGCAGCGGCTTCACCAGGTGCGGCGTGATCACGAAGATCAGCTCGGTGCGGTCCTGCTGAAACGATGTACTGCGGAGCAGCGCGCCGAGCACGGGAATTTCGCCGACACCGGGGAGCGCCTTCAGCGCGCCGGTCCCGTTGTCCTTGATCAGCCCGCCGATCGCGAACGTTTCGCCGTCGCCCATCTGCACCGTCGTCGATGCGCGCCGCGTCGTGATCAGCGGCAGGATCGACGTGCCGCCGATGTTGGACGCGCTCAGCGTGACGCCCGTCTGCGACAGCTCCGACACTTCCGGTGCGACCTTCAGGCTGATCCGGCCGTTGCCCAGCACGGTCGGCGTGAACTTCAGCGCGACGCCGAACTCCTCTTCCTGCAGCGTGATCGACGAGACGCCGTTGCTGCCGCTCTGCGGGATCGGGATGAAGATCTTGCCGCCGGCGAGGAACGTCGCTTCCTGGCCGCTGATCGTCACGAGATTCGGCTCCGCGAGGATCTTGACCATGTTGTCGGTGTTCTGCGCGTCGGCCGCGAGGTTGAACGGCTTGTTGTTCGCCTTGCTGAAGGCGATGCCGGTGGCGACGCCCGCGAGCAGGTTGCTGACCAGCGCGCCGCTCCACGAACCGAAGCCGCCCTGGATGTTGAGCGCGCTGCCCATCTGGTTGATCAGCGTCTTCGACACCTCGGCCACCTTCACCTCGAGCATCACCTGCTGCGGCGACGTGACGTTCAGCATGTTGAGCACCCCGCCCGCCTTGCCGCCGCCCGCCGGATCGCCCGCGCTGTCACCGTACGCCCGGGCGATCTGCATGGCCTGCTGCGCGGCCATCGAGCTCGACACGGTGCCCGCCAGCACGATCGTGCCGGCGGCGGTCGACACGTGGATGTCGCGCTCGCTCGGCATCAGCTGCATCAGCGACGCCTGCAGGCCGCCGGCATCCGCGCCGACCGCGACGTCGATCACGCGGCATGCCCCGCTCTTGCCTTGCACGATCATGTTGGTCGTGCCGACCGCGAGCCCGAGGATGTACAGCGTCTGCGGCGACACCATCGTGGCCTGCGCGACGGCCGGATTGCCGATCGTCCGATTACGGACCGGCTCCGGCATCGGCACCAGCAGCGACTTGCCGAGCGGCACGCTGACACTGGTCGATTCGCGCACGGCGCCGACGCAGTTCGGCCCGCGCAGCGGCCCCGCCGCTGCGGCGGGCGCGGCGGCCGCCACCGGCGCCATGCTGATCGTCATCTGCATCGGCCCCTTGCCGACCGCGGCCGGCGCGCTGGCGCCGCCCTTGGTCAGCGCGGCCGACTCGACGCCTTCCTGCGCGAGCGCGCCATAAACGGTCAGCCATCCTGAACAGAGGATCGCGGCCATCATCGTGCCCCGTGCGACGCGTGTCTGCAGTGGGCCGGTACCTGTGCATTGCGGTTTGATCTTCATTTCGTCTGATCCCCCGAGAGACCGGCGCCGTGCCGGTTATCGACTTCCAGGGCCGCCGCGCATTGCCGGCGGCCGTTTATGTGACTTCGATGAACTGATTCAGAAACACTCGACGCTGCCCTTCACGCCCGTCAGCACGCCGACGCAGTCGCGCCGCACTTCCGGCGCCGCGTGCGATGCGACGTGCACGCGCACCGTCTTCACACGGGCCGGTGCCGGCGGCGCTTCGGGTGCGGGCTCCTTGCCGAGCAGCGTCAGCTTGGTCGCCCCGTCGGTGTTCAGCGTCTTCTGGTCGACCTGGTTGCGCAGCACGAGCGACAGCGTGCCGACGCTGCGCGCGAGGTCGAGCCGTTCGGCCTGGTCGGGCGTGACTTCCAGCGTCACCGCGTTGACGACCTTCGGCGCCGTGTCGTCGCGGCTGACCTGCTGCGCGACGGCGAGCACGAGGATGTGCTCGAGCACGATCTTCGAGATGCTCTGCCCGTCGGTCTTGCCCTGTTGTTCCTGCGTGTTGACGATCACGTCGACGTAGTTGCCCGGCAGCGCGAAGCCCGCGACACCGACCACGTCGTTCACGCGCACCGTGATCGCGCGGCTGCCGTCGGCGATCACCGCGGACAGCCCGCCCTTCGTGCCGACCGGCGCGAGCTTCGACTCGATCACCGGCTCGCCGCGTGCGAGGCTGGTGCGCACGACGCGCCCTTCGAGCCCCTTCGTATCGGTGAACGCGCCGTTGGGCACGCTGCCCGAGGGCCAGCTGACCATGTGGATCTGGTTCGGCCCGAGCGGTTCGCCCAGGTTCAGATCGGTGTTGGCCACCGCGACCGGCGTGACCGAGCTCGTGGATGTCTGCACCAGCCAGTGGGACGCGAATACGACCGCGGCAAGACCCGCGACCATCGCGACGACCAGCATCATGACCGCTCGACTGTTTTTCATGGCAATGCTCCTCGACGAATCGTGAAAGAAACGGCTCAACCGGTGATGTAGGTGCGCCCGCCGCGCTCGACGGGCGGCGGATGGCTGCCGTCCCGTTCAGGCACCGTGCCGAAATAGCTCGCCCATGCGTCGTACAGCGCGTCGTGCGTCACCTCGGGCGGATCGCCGCGGTAACGCGCGCCGGCGGCCACGAGACGCAGCAGGTCCGCCGGGAAACAGGCGAGAAACGCCTTGCCGGTCGGCAGGTGCAGCCGATGCAGCAGGTAGTCGAATGCATCGCTCGCCGATACGAGTCCGAGCGATGCGCAGGCCGCGTTGTACACCTGGCGGTAGTCGTCGATCGACATCGCGCCGACGTGCAGCTTCGAGCCGAGGCGGCGCAGGAATGCGTCGTCGCCCAGCTGCTCCGGCGACAGGTTGCTCGAGAACACCGGCCAGACGTCGAACGGCATCACGAAGCGGTTGCCGGATTCGAGCGTCAGGAAATCGACGCCGCGATCGAGCGGACGCAGCCAGCGATTGAGCAGGTCGCGCGGCTCGACGCGCTGGCGGCCGAGATCGTCGACGACGTACATGCCCAGGTTCGCCTTCATGTGCGGCGGCGCCTGGTAGAAGCCGGCGGCCTCGTCGCGGCGCAGGTCGAGCTCGTCGAGCGTCAGTTCGCCGCCCGACATCACGACCGGCCGTTGACACAGGCGCCAGCGGCGATCGACCGACAGGCCGCCGGACGGCGTGCCCGCGTCGACGTGCACGAGCGGGTCGTAGATCTGGATCACTTCGCCGGCCGCGCAGATCGCGTGCGGCACCGGCACGCGGCCGCGCATCAACGAGCCGAGCCGCTCGGCGAGGAAGGTCTTGCCGCTGCCGGCCGGGCCGTAGATCAGCAGCGGACGGCCGGCGTTCAGCGCGGCCGCCGCCGCATCGAGCAGCGACGTGTCGATCACGATGCCTTCGAACGCCGCCCACACTTCGTTCTGGCTGATGCGCAGCTTGCGCACCGAATGCGCGTTCAGGCATTCGATATAGGCATCGAGCGTCACCGGTGCGGGACCGCTGTAGCTGCTGCGCGAGCGTTCCTCCAGCGCGAGCACGCGGCCCGCGTCGGTCAGGCGGAACGTCACGTCGAGATCGGTCGCACCACGGTGCGTGAGCTCGACGAGGTGCTCGCGCACCAGGAATGCGAAGACGTCGTCGAGCACCGCGAGCGACAGGCAGTGCCGTTCGACCAGGTCGCCGTATGACGGGCGGCCGAGCATCAGTGTCGACTTCAGCACGAGGCCGGCAACGAACGTCATGCTCAACCCGGTTTCCTCGAGCGAGCGCGGCGCCGCCGGCAACTGCGCGCCCAGCTTCGTATGCGCTTCCCGCGACGGCAACGGATCTGGCAGGCGTGCCACCTGTGCGTCGCGTCTCGGTTCGGTGTGATTCGTGTTCATGATCGTTGCGTCCTCGTTGCGGATGCGTCGCGCTATGCGCACGACACGAACAGCATGCCCAGCGTGCCGGCCGCGATCGCCACGCCGTACGGCAGCGTGCCGACCGATGCGATTTCGACGGGGCCGCCGGCGGTCTCGGCGCTCGCGCCTTGCAAGCGCCGCGCGATCAATACGCGCACGTTCGCCCACATCTGGCGCATCCGCCCGCGCAACAGCGCGAAGGCGACGGCGCCGATCCCGCCGGCCAGGAAGGTGGCCAGCACGATGTAAAACGTCATTTCCGCGCCGACCCAGGCGCCGATGGCGAGCATCAGCTTCACGTCGCCGGCCGCCATGCCGCGCAACAGGTAGAACGGCAGCAGCATGCCGAAGCCGGTCGCGGCGCCGGCGAGCCATCCGAGCGCACCTGCCACGACACCGTGCAACAGGCACTGGGCAACCAGCGCGCCGGCCAGGCCGAGCAGGACGAGACGGTTCGGAATGCGACGGGTCGCGATGTCCGTGCTGGCCGCGGCGACAGCAAGCAGCGTCACGCACAACGGAACCGGATAAGGCGGCGCAACAGGGAGCATGGCGAACCTCGCGGTCGAATCGGTGGAATCGGCGGATCAGGAAACCATTGCCAGCGCGGTGGCCACGGCGGCCGTCACGGCCGTCGCGATCACCTCGTACGTATCGGCAAGCGAGCCTTTCAGCGTGACGACGCTGCCCAGCACCGCAACGGCGAACATCGCGCCGAGCAATGCATATTCGGTCGACGTCACACCCTGCTCGTCGCTGATCCAGCGACGTACGACGCGCATCGTGGCTTGCATGATGGTCTCCGGTTCCGGGTCGATCAGATGACCGGGGACGGCTCGAGCGCTGCACCGGCCGAGCCGTCCGCGGCACGATCCATCAGATGGCTGCGACCGCCGAATCGAGGTCGTCCGCGATCGTGGTGAACACGGTCTTGAGGTCCTTGCCGACCGTCGACAGCGCGGCGATGATGCCGATGGCGATCAGTGCGGCGATCAGGCCGTATTCGATGGCGGTCACACCGTCTTCGTCGCGGAGGAAACGGCTGGCTTGTTGAATGAACTTGGACATGATGATCTCCTTGCGTAGTCACTTTCAGATCCCTCGCGTGCCGGCAGGATCGATTGATCCGGCATCGATACGTCGAGGCATGGTGTTAATGCCGTGTGGTGCCAACGAACGAATCGGACGAGCCGTTCGCCGCACCGTCCATCAAATCGCAGCAACGATCGAATCCAGATCGTCGGCGACCGTGCTGAAGACGGTCTTCAGATCCGTACCGACCGTCGTCAACGCGGCGACGATACCGATCGCGATCAGCGCGGCGATCAGGCCGTATTCAATGGCCGTCACGCCGCCCTGATCCTCGACGAGCCAGGCGATCTTCTCGATGATTCTTGACATGAGCATTCTCCTTTCGGACTGCTATGAAATACCCTTCGTCCGTCGGGACGTCGGGGGTGGGCACCACCGGCACTACTCGAAAAATCGGAATGCGTCGCTCAGCTGCGGGAGCGGGGATAGACACCCCTGTCCGTGCGAACGGGTATCAATGAGGCCGTGAGCGAGAGAGGCGTGTACGGTGCGACCGGCCGGATGAACCGGACGATCCGATCGACCCGAACGGCACGACTGCCGTTCGACGCGTGGAATCCTGTTGAACGGGAGACAAACTCCCGGAAAATCCGCAATGTGTCTTTAATGCGGTTTGCGATCCGCAATATGCTGTGGTCTTTCATTTTTATTCCCCAATGCTGCCATGCCGATTTCTTATTGCCCTGACGCTACCGGGTCTCATGGGTCATTCGACGAAGTCTTGCTCGGTTGATCGACCTGGAGCTGCGTGTTCCCCGTCGCGCTCCGGCCCTCCTTTCCGCAGGTGATTCCGCAGCGGATTCCGTCTGTCCTTTGCCGGAACCGCCCGGTCTTCACCTCGTCGACTGCCGTGCCAACGCTTACGCAAAGAGCAGGCCACCCCGAACGAAATCCAGGCGTATCAAGCGTTCCGGCGATGCCCGTCCATCCCGGCTCGGGGCTCGATGCGCGAAATGTTTCAAAATTGATCGATCCGCCCGCGCACGCGTTGCACGCCTGAACGCCGGTCGCCGCGCTGCAACAAGGGTCTCAATTTTTTTCTCGGGACTTTCCCGAACGCATCCGGCCGCTCGGGCGCCGCGGTATCGACGGCACGCAAACCCGGTAAAAAACCCGGAATGTTTCAAGCCAGATACATGAAATCCGGTCGCGCCGTTTTCTCATACGTGAAAACGCGGTTTTCACACGTATCGCTGAACAATTTAAATACCCGCCGTCCGTGCGCGGTTTGCATCGTGCGATTTTTTCTTCAACAATGAATTCACCGGACAACGCGATTTCAGCGCGATTCGATCCGCGGGCACGACAACATGAAAACGGCTGTGAAAGACCACGCAGCCTTCACGACAGACGGGGAATCATGTACACAGCCAACCGTGAAATCCGCGGGCGTGCAATACGCCGCATCCAATGGCTGACAGCCGACCGGATCATTCCGTACAGCTGCATCATGCTGATGCTCTTCACCGCATTGCTGATCGTGTGGGGGATCGTGACCGACGGCTTCACGTCGACCACCACGGTCCGCCCCGGCACCGACTTCTCGGTCTTCTGGACCGCATCGCATCTCGTGTTGCAAGGCCACGCCGCATCGGTCTACGACATTTCCTCATTCAAGCAGGCCGAGTTCGCGCACTTCGGTGCGTCTCTGCAGCACCAGCCGCTTCCCTGGCTCTATCCGCCGACGATGCTGCTGTTCATCGCGCCGCTTGCCCTTGTGCCTTTCCTGCCCGCGTATTTCCTCTTTTTGGCGGGCAGTCTTTTATGCTACGCGTTCGCAGTCTCGCGGTTGTCGGGATTGCGCGCGCATCTTCCCCACCCGCGCGCCGCCACGCTCGTCGTGGTCGCGTATTCGGGGGTGTGCCTGTCCGCGCTGTTCGGCCAGAACAGCGTCCTGACCGCCGGCCTCGCCGCGCTCGCGCTGCATCTGCTGGGCAAGCGCCCGGTCGTGGCCGGCGTGGTGATCGGATTGCTTGCGATCAAGCCGCAACTCGCCGTCGTGTTTCCGTTCGTGCTGATCGCGGCGCGGGCATGGCGCACGTTCGCGGCGGCCGCGCTGAGCGCGACGCTGTTCGCGGCGGCCGGGATTGCACTGACCGGCCCCGGCGCGCTGCACGGTTTGAGCCAGGCCATGTCGACGGTACGCGACATGCATTTCATGCTCGCGTCGTACTGGTTCGCGTCGCCGACGCCGTTCGCCGCGTTGCGGCTCGCGGGTGCGCCGGTGGCCGCCGCGCTGGCCGCGCAAGCGGCGGTCGCACTGATCGCGATCGCCGCGGCTGTCGATGTATGGCGCCGTACGCCCGACATGCGCCTGCGCGGCGCGGTGCTGGCGGTCGCCACGCTGCTGACGACGCCCTATCTGTGGCATTACGAACTGACGTGGCTCGGCATCGCGATCTTCTGCCTGATCGCGCACGGCCTCGACGAAGGCTGGCTGCCCGGCGACCAGGGCATCCTCGTGCTCGCGTGGCTGCTGCCGGTCTTCGAGATGTTCAACCGGTTGACGAAGCTGCCCCAGATCGGGCCGGTCGTGCTGCTCGCGGTGCTGCTCGTCGTCGTGCGCCGCGCGGCCCTCGCGTCACGGACCACGCCATGAAAGCGCCTTCGTTCGCCCGCCACGCGCATGCCGCCACCGACGTGCATCCGGAACTCCCGATCGCGGGCCCGCGCCGCTATCCGCACTGGCTCAATCGCGAACGCGTGCGCCTTTATGCGGCCGCCGTGCTGATGGCGGAACTGCTGTTCATCGGCATCTATTCGCTCCGCGTGGTCCTGTCGCACCACGGCGCACCGGAACCGCTGTCGCCGGATTTCTCGCCGATCTGGAGCGCGGCGTGGCTCGCCGCGCACGGGCACGCGGCCGATGCATGGCATTTCCCCGCGCTGCTCGCGGTCCAGAAGCTCGCGATTCCGGCGCTGAATCTCGCGGAAGGCACGCTGCCGTGGCTCTATCCGCCGTCCATGCTGCTGCTCGTGCTGCCGCTCGGCTGGCTGCCGTACACGCTGGCGCGCGTGCTGTGGCTCGGGCTCACGTATGGGCTGTTCGCGGCAACGATCCGCGCGATCGTGCAGCGCGATGCCGCGTGGCTGTGCGCGCTCGCGTTCCCCGGCGCGTTCCTCACGGTGATCGCCGGGCAGACCAGCCTCTTCACCGCGTTGCTCGCCGGCGCCGGCCTGCTTGCGCTGAACCGCCGCCCGGTGTACGCCGGAATCTGCTTCGGTTTGCTGACGATGAAGCCGCAGCTCGCGGTGCTGTTCCCGCTCGCGCTACTGTGCGCGGGTCAATGGCGCGCGCTGGCCGCGTGGGCCGCGACGATCGCGTGCAGCGTCGCGCTCTCGACCCTCGCGTTCGGGTTCGGCCCGTGGCTCACGTTCGCGCATGTGATCGACAACGTCTACGCGATCGTCGGTGCCGGCCAGGCCAAGTTCGTGCGCATGCCGTCGGTGTTCGCGCTCGCGATGATGGCAGGCTGGCCTGCCGTCGTCGCGGACGGCCTCCAACTGCTGTCGGCCGCGATCGCGTCGATCGCCGTCATCTATGCATGGCGCGGCGCCTGCTCGTACGCGCTGCGCGCCGCGACCCTCGCCTGCGCCTGCCTGCTCGTCAGCCCCTATCTGTACGACTACGACCTGACCGGGTACGGCATCGTGATCGCGTGGTACGCGCGCTATGCGTGGACGCACGGCTGGCGCCGCTTCGATCGCGAATGGCTGCTGCTGCTGTGGCTGATGCCGCTCGCCGGTCTCGCGGTCGTGCCGCATCTGTCGTTCCAGTTCATGCCGCTCGTCACGCTGGCGTCGCTCGGGCTGCTCGTCAGCCGGATCGCCCGGGAACGACACGACGTGCCGTTGATGCCGGACACACGCGACAACTCGACCGAAACCGCGTTCTCGCATCAGGCCCGAACGCACCACCGCCCGGCGTACGGAATGCGCCGCACCGGCCGACCGACCATCGGCGCGCAACGGTGAAACGACGTCACAAGGGGAATCATCATGCGGGAACCACTCTATACACCGCTCATCTCGCTGGTCGTGCCGTTCTATAACGAAGGCGAGGCCGTTGAGCACTTCTTCGACGTCGTGATTCCGCTGATGACGTCCATCGCCGCGATCCGTTTCGAGATCGTCTGCGTGAACGACGGCAGCCGCGACGACACGCTCGACCGGCTGATCCGGATCAGCACCGCCGAGCGGCGCGTGCGCGTGATCGACCTCACCCGCAACTTCGGCAAGGAAGCGGCGCTCACGGCCGGCCTCGACGAAGCGCTCGGCGACGCGGTGATCCCGCTCGACGCCGACCTGCAGGATCCGCCGAGCCTGATCCCCGTGATGATCGAGCACTGGCGCGACGGCGCGGAAGTCGTCGCGGCGAAGCGCAGCAACCGCGCGTGCGACTCGTTCGCGAAACGCACGGCGGCCGCGATCTACTATCGCGTGCACAACCTGCTGTCGGACGTGAAACTGCCGGAGAACGTCGGCGATTTCCGGCTGATGGACCGCAAGGTCGTGAACGCGCTGCGCAACCTGCCCGAGCGGCATCGCTTCATGAAGGGGCTGTTCGCGTGGGTCGGCTACCGCACCGTGATCGTCGAATACCAGCGCGACGCGCGCAGCGCCGGGCACTCGAAGTTCTCCGGCTGGAAACTGTGGAATTTCGCGCTGGAAGGCATCACCAGCTTCAGCACCGTGCCGCTGCGCAGCTGGACCTATATCGGCGTCGGCATCGCCACGCTCGCGTTCCTGTACGGCGCGTTCATCATCTTCCGCACGCTGCTGTTCGGCAATCCGGTGCTCGGCTACGCATCGCTGATCTCGGTCACGCTGTTCATCGGCGGGATCGAGCTCATCGGGATCGGTGTCGTCGGCGAATACGTCGGGCGGATCTACGACGAGTCGAAGCAGCGGCCCGTCTACCTGATCCGCCGCCGCTACCAGGCGCACGGCAAGGTGATCGAACTCCCGGTCGCGCGCGATGCGCGCCGCCAGATCGCGCGCCGGCGCGTGCAGCCGACCCGTGCGCGGATCGGCGCACGCTGACGCGCGCCAACGGCCATGATCGCCCTGCTCCATGCCGAGCGCACGCGGCTCGTGCGCTTCGGCGTGTCCGGGCTCGGCTCGACCGCGATCCACACGCTGGTGGCCGCGGCGCTGTTCGCGCGGTTCGACGCGACGCTGGTGACGGCGAACGCGATCGCCTTCCTCTGCGCGACGGCCTTCTCGTATCTCGCGAATACGCTGTGGAGCTTCTCGTCGACGGTGGGCACGCGCAACGCGGTGCGCTTTCTCGCGGTCACGCTGGCCGGCTTCGTCGAAACGATGCTGCTCGCGCGTGCGGCCGAAGCGCTCGAAGCTTCCCGCGCGATAAGCATCGTCGCGATCGCGCTGCTGGTTCCGCCGACCACGTTCGCGCTGCACCGGCTGTGGACCTATCGGTAAGCGATCCTTCCCCGCCCGCCGCTGTCGGACATCATCGGCCATTCGATTAACAGGTTCAATGTCGTTATATTTATGTAACGCGTCGAGCCGATTGAAGCCGATTTTAAAATTACCGTCCGAAATAATATTAATGCCCTGTTTACCTTTACAGCTTCCGGAATTAACCGAACGGGATAATCTGCATTCGCCATCTCGCCTGCACGTGCCTTGACCGGCACGAAGCCTTGCAGGACAAGGCGATGGCGGCCGCACGAAGAAATTCGCGCAACAATAAGTCCCATTCATTCAAACGGGAGCTTCTATGTCACGCGTCACTGATGTGCTCGTCTCTTTCGATACCGAAACCATTCTCAAAAAATATCCGAATCCCAGCAAGAACCCGGCCGCACCGACGCTGATCGATTGGCGCTATGTCTATATGGTGACCAACCAGGACAACGTCATCTCCGGGCAGGCAGGCGGCGAACTCGACCTGAAGGCGCAGGTCGGCGACCTGATCCGCTGGCGTGAAACGAGCCTGTCGCTGGGCTTCGAGAACCAGGTCGTGTTCTACAAGTTCGTCGGCAACGTCGGCAACGAACTGATCTCGACGCCGACGCCGCGCGTCGCGGAAGCGTCCATCCCGGTGCCGAACACCAGCAAGCCCGAGGTGCCGACCTGCCAGAAGGTCGCGAACTACTACTGGTCGTCGGAGTGCCTGAAAGTCGGCCGCGTGACGTACCACTTCCAGTTCCAGATCATCGATCGCAACTGCCAGAGCCAGGGCTGCTTCTCCTGGGATCCGTTCATCTCGATCCATAACTGATCGCGGCAGGCGGGCGGCCGCGCGGCGGTTGCCCGCATCATCCACTTGTTGCGGAGGAAGCGCTCATGTCTGGTCTTCGTTGCGATGCGCTGGTGATCGTCGACGCCGTCACGTTGCTGTCGGCCTACCCGGAGGCAAGCCGGGATCCAGCCGCGCCGACCGTGATCGACGGCCGGCATCTCTATGTGGTGAGCCCCGGCGACGCCGCGCCGCTCGGCCACAACGATAGCCGCCTCTTTACCGGCCTGTCGCCGGGCGACCAGCTGCGCCTGCGCGAAACCGCGCTGGCCTTGCGCGCCGAGGTAAGCGTGCTGTTCGTCCGGTTCACGTTGAAGGATGCGGGCATCGTCGCGCCGATCGAACCCGAAGTGCGCGACGCGGCCACGCCCGTGCCGAATGCCGACGACCTGCTGCATCCGCCGTGCCATCCGATGAAGGACCACTACTGGCGCAGCGACGTGCTGGCCGCGGGCGCCACCACGTGTACGGCCGATTTCGGCGTATACGACCGCGACGGCACCGTATCGGGCTATTTCCGCTGGGAAACGTCGATCGAGATCGCCGGAAGCCAGCCGGACACGAAGCAGCCCGGTTTCAAGCCGTCGTCGGATCGCAATGGCCACTTCACGCTGCCGCCGAATACGGCATTCAAGGCGATCTTCTACGCGAATGCCGCCGACCGGCAGGACCTGAAACTTTTCATCGACGATGTGCCGGAACCGGCCGCATCGTTCGTCGGCAACAGCGAGGACGGCGTCAGGATGTTCACGCTGAACTCGAACGGCGGCAAGATCCGGATCGACGCGTCGGCCAACGGCAGGCCATCCGCGACCGATGCGCGCCTCGCGCCGCTGTCCGCGGGCGACTCCGTCTGGCTCGGCTGGCTGGGTGCCGAGGACGGCGCCGATGCCGACTACAACGACGGGATCGTGATCCTGCAGTGGCCGATCACGTGAGCGCTGCAGCAATCGGCACACGGGCGGTTCAGGTACGCGGCAGCCCCGGCGGATTGGTCTGCGACCGCTCGATCGCTTCGGCGTCGAGGCTCCAGCGGCCGAGCACCTTCCGGTAGCTGCCGTTCGCGATCAGCGCATTGATCGCGACCGTCAGCGGATCGGCGAGGCCGCTGCCCTTGCGCGTCGTGATCGCGATGTCCGCGGTGCGCGGCCAGCCGCCGCTCACCGTGCCGATCAGCTTCGCATCGCCGCGCAGCGACGCCTGGTACGCGAGCATCGAATTCACGCTGAAGATCGTGTCGACGCGCCCCGACTGCAGCGCGACCCAGCGCTCGGCCGCATCCGCGTAATACTGGATCTCGACCGGCGCGAGGCCGCGCGCGACGTTCTGCCGGTTCCACTCGAGCAGGATCTTTTCCTGGTTCGTGCCCGAATCGGTCACGACGCGCAGCCCGGCAACATCTTTCGGCTCGCGGATCGCGGCGATCCGGCTGCCGTTCTTCACGTAGAAGCCGAGCTGATCCTTCCGGTAGGTCGAGAAGTCGAATTTCTCCTTGCGCTGTTCGGTCACCGTCACGTTCGAGATCACCGCGTCGACCTTGCCGGACTGCAGCGCGAGCGGCCAGTCGGCCCACGAAAGCGGCACGAGCTTCAGCTTGCGGCCGATGCTGTCCGCGACGAGCTGCGCGAGATCGGGATCGAAGCCGACCACCGTTCGCGCATCGGTCGCATAGGTGCTGAGCGGCGGCAGGTTCGGCGCGATGCCGATCGTCAGCGTGTTCGCCTCGGCAAACCGGAAGCCGGCCGGCAATGCCTGCTCGACCGCCGGGTTCACGGTGCCGCGCTGCCGGCCGGGCTGCTCTGGGCTCAGGTCGAACGTCGCGGCCTGCGCGGCCACGCTGCCGCCGATCAGGACGGCGGCCAGCACGCGAACGACGCGCGCAACGGGAAATGCTGTTCTTTTCATGTCTTCCGGATTCCTTTGTTTTTTTGATGACGCGTGTGCGGAACGCGGGCGGGCCGAACGATGTTCACCGCCCGTCGCCGCCTGGCGCTCCCGGCCCGCTCAGGCGGGCGTCGCTTCGAGTTCGGCCGCGGCCGCGCGTCGCGTCACCGGCTGGGCGACCGGCGACGGGCGGGTTGCTTGCGACTCGCCCGCATACAGCGCCTTCGGATCGAACACGCGCGCCTGCAGCGGCGTGAACGCACGGAAGTTCCACAGGCTGCGCGCGACGAACACGCGCTGCACCCAGCGGAATGCCCGGTCGTTCTCGTCGTATTGCGGATCGAAACTGTCGCGCGAATGCAGCGTGAAATGGTTGTTGATCAGCACCAGCTTGCCCGGTTGAACCTGCACGCCGAACGACACCTCGCGCACCGCGCGATACAGGTTGGCCAGCGCCTCCTGCGCGCGCGTGTTGACCGCCAGCACCATGTCCGGATAGAACGCGACCGTCACGCGCGGCGCATCGAGCGGCCCCGACAGCACCGCGCTCAGGTCGGTGTTGTCGCGCGGCGTCGGCGCGGCCCCGCGCCACCGGTACGGCACGCGGATGATGTAGTGCTCGCCGTAGAGTTGCGCGATATCGTCCGGCGACAGCAGCTGCAGCGCACGACGCGCATCGGCGAGCCGCGTGTACGGGCCGCCGCCGGCCTCGCTGCGCACGCCGAGCAGCAGCAACGCGAACGGCGACGTATCGCCTTCCGGCATGTGCGCCTGCGCGGCGTTCTCGATATGGAAATCGAGTTCGACCTCGGAGCCCAGGCCCGTATAGTCGCGCGCGGTCGCCTTGTGCGGCGTGAGGTTGTTCACGAGCTCGCGGCCTTCGTGCGCAATCGAATACGGCTCGCCGGCCAGCGTGCTCAACGCGACCAGCACGTTCTCGCTCAACACGCCGGCCTTGAATGAGCGGCCGGTTTCCTCGAACCGCGGGCTGCCCTTCACGTCGTCGTCGATCGGCAGGTTGTCGATCTCGATCAAGCCGTGCGCATCGGCGGTCGGCGCCTTCGCGCGATCGAACGCGTCGACGACCCGGTCGGGAAACGCGGTGTAGGCAAGCTTGCGCACCGCGCTGATGTAGCCCGCACCGCCGGCCGGATCATAGGCCAGTGCGCCGAGCGTCGTCCGGATGTGACTCGATTCCGCTGCCGTCAAAACGATGCGTGCATCTGCGAGATAGGTCATAGGTCTCTCGTATAAAGATCGGAGGTCGATAAGCGGTATGGCTCTACCGCCGCGCGTGGCCGTCCTCGGGGCCCGGCGCTCGACAAGACTAGGAGACCGTCATTGCATTGCGAAATGATATTAATTCGATTGCAAACAAAAAATTTCGATATATGTTCAGCAACGCGGCGAGCGGCGGGCCGCGTCGTTCGTGCCGTCGCTTAACACGAATGGTTGTTAAAAAATCGCTGGTTATTATTTGTATTCGCTAACGGGTCGATGCTAGTTTTCTGTCGGATTCGACGATGCGCCGGCCGTCGATCGGCAGCCGGCGCCCTTCCTCCGCCCCACGGAAACCCGTTAGATGAACCGATTCCATCTGCTGCGCAGTACGCCCGGAAACGACGCGCCGTTGGCTGCATGCCGCCCCACCCGCCACGCGGTGCGGAGGACACGATGAGCGATCGCGCGCCGGCACTCGAGCGCACGCTAGCCGCCGGCGTGCCGCCGCACCGCACGTCGCTGCGTGCGATCTTCCCGACCGTCGCGGCCGCGAGCCTTGGCTTCGCGATCGTCCAGCTCGACGTGACCGTGGTCAACGTCGCGATTCCGAGCCTCGGCCATTCATTCGGATCGAGCGTCCACGGGCTGCAGTGGATCGTCGATGCGTACACGCTATCGTTCGCCGCGCTGCTGCTGACGTCCGGCACGCTGGCCGACCGCTTCGGCAGCCGCCGGCTGTTCGCGTACGGCCTTGCGCTGTTCCTGCTGGCATCGCTCGGCTGCGCGCTCGCGCCGTCGCTGGTCGCGCTGATCGTCGCGCGCGTCGCGCAGGGCGTGGGCGCCGCGATGATCCTGCCCACGTCGCTCGCGCTCATCACGCACGCGTGCGCCAACGATGCCGCCGCCCGTGTGCGGGCCGTCGCGTGGTGGAGCGCGACGGGCGGCGCGATCAGCGCGGCCGGGCCGACGCTCGGCGGCCTGCTGATCGATTCGCTCGGCTGGCGTGCGATCTTCTTCATCAATCTGCCGATCTGTGCGGCCGGCCTGTGGCTCACGCTGCGCCACGTGCGCGATTCGGCCGCCGCGCGCACGCGGCTGTTCGATCCGGCCGGCCAGATCGTCGCGGTGCTCGTGCTCGCGCTGCTGACGGGCGGGATCATCCGGGCCGGCGCGCAGGGGGTGGGCGATCCGTATGCGGCCGGTGCGCTGGCCGCGTCGGTCGTGCTCGGCGCGCTGTTCGTCGCGATCGAGCGGCGCGTGGCCGCGCCGATGCTGCAGCTCGCATTCTTCCGGATCGCGCGCGTGCCGGGCGTGCTCGCGATCGGCGCGGTCACGAATGCCGCGTTCTACGGGCTGATCTTCTCGCTGAGCCTCTATTTCCAGAACGCGCGCGGCTTCACCGCGACCGAGTCGGGGCTCGCGCTCGCGCCGCTCACGATCATCATGCTCGCCAACATCGCGAGCGCGCGTCTCGCCGTCCGCCATGGCTTCCGCGCGACCGTCATCGTCGGCCTCGCCGTGTCGCTCGCGGGCTACGTGTGGCTGTGGCAGACGCTCGGCGCGCACACGCCGTATGCGCTGCTGGCGCCCGGGCTCGCGGCGATGGCGATCGGCGGCGGGATCGCGATTCCCGCGCTGACCTCGACGATGCTCGGCAGCGTCGAGGCCGGCCGCGCGGCCACCGCGTCGGCGATCCTCAATACCGCGCGCCAGGTGGGCGCAGCCGTCGGCGTCGCGGCGCTCGGCGCACTGGTCGCGGGCCAGGGCGCGGCGATCGTGGCCGGCGCGGCACGCGGGTTCGCGGTCGCGGCCGTGCTCGTCGCCCTCTGCATCGTGCTGGCCGCGCGCTGGCCCGGCGATGCGCCCAGCAATGCGCCCGATAGCGGCCCGCGGGCCTGAGCCCAAGCCCCCTTCAACCGATCCCACAGCCCAGCGAGGAATCCATGCCGCACCGCTTCATCGATACCGTCCTGATCGTCGACGGCGCGTCGACAGCCGCCTATCTTGCGCCCGCGTTCCGCGCCTACGGCATCCGTTGCGCGCACGTGATCAGCGACCCCGACCTGCCGGAAATCTACCGGAACCAGTTCGTCCCGTCCGACTATATCCGCCAGGTCCAGCATCACGGCGATATCGACGCGACGCTCGCGCAGTTGAGCGACCTGCGGATCGGCGCGGTGCTGCACGGCCTCGACGCGGCGCTGGAGCTGGCCGACACGCTCGCCGAACGGCTCGACGTGCCGACGCGCAATCCGCTCGCGACGTCGGCCGCGCGGCGCGACAAGTACGCGATGAACGAGCGGATTCGCCAGGCCGGCCTGCGTGCCCCGGCCCATTTCCACAGCACGTCGGTCGACGCCGCACTCGAATGGGCACGCGCGTACGGCAAGCTGCCGCTCGTGGTGAAGCCGGCGCGCAGCGCGGGCGTGACCGGCGTGAAGATCTGCCGGACGCTCGACCAGGTCGAGGCCGCCGCGCGCGACGTGCTGGCCACCCGTTCGCTGTACAACCAGCCGAACGACGACATCGTGATCCAGAGCTATTCGGAGGGGCAGGAATACATCGTCGATTCGGTGTCGTTCGAAGGCTGCCACCGGGTGGTCAGCCTGTGGGAAGTGCACCGCGACCGCACGCATGCGCCGCGGCTCGACAAGATGCTGGTGCTGAATCACGCCGATCCGCGCTACGCGCCGCTGCTCGACTACGCGGCCGCGGTGCTCGATGCGCTGGACGTGCGCTTCGGGCCGACCCATCTCGAACTGTTCGATACGGCCGACGGCCCGACGATCGTCGAGCTGAACGCGCGACTGCACGGCAGCCTCGATCCGCGGCTGACGAGTGCGGTCAGCGGCGAGAATCATGTGTCGGCTGCCGTGGAAGCGGTGCTGCATCCGGAGCGGCTGTTCGGTGACGTCGCCGCACCGACGGATTTTCGGGGTTACTGCGGGCACGTGCTGCTGCTGTCGTCGCGCAACGGCGTGCTGCGGCAGGACTTCACGTGGCAGGCGATCCAGGCGCTGCCGTCGTTCGTCGGGCTCAAGCAATGGGCGAGGGTGGGCGACACGCTGCGCGTGACCACCGACCTGCAGACGGCGCTCGGCACCGTCGGCCTGTACAGCCCGACGTTCGAGCGGCTGCTGGAGGACTGCCGGCGGATTCGCGAGATCGAGGCTGAATTCTTCGCGGATGAACGGGCGGTTGCGCCGGCGTAGCGCGTGCGGCGCGGTGCGGCGCGCCGAGGTGCGCCCTGCTAGCGCCCGAGCAGCGCCCCCGCCTGCCGCCCCAGCACCGCACGCAATGTATCGAGCTCGGGCAGCTCAGGCGCTTCGTCGGACGTGACGAGATAGGTCGTCACACTGTCGAGATCGTCGAACGAATGCGCCCGCAGTTCCTTGCGCGCCACGTGCTCGGTCGTGATCCGCTTCGGCAGGATCGCGACGCCCATGCCGGCCGCCACGCAGCCGAGGATCGCGCCGAACGTGCCGAACGACGCCACCGACTCGATCGCGATGCCGCGCGCCTTCAGCCAGTGCTCCGCGACCGCGCGATACGGGCAGCCGTCGTGAAACGCGAGCAGCCGCACCGGGTTGTCGGCCAGCACCTGCCGCCGCGTGGCCGTGGTCGCGCTCACCAGCACCATCTCTTCGGCGAACGCCGGGTCGTAGCGCAACCCGGGGCGCACGACCGCGCGCGCGGTGAGCGCGGCGTCGATCCGGCCGCGCAGCAGTGCATCGGCCAGATCCGGTTCGCTGCCGATCTGCACCGCAAGGCCGAGCGCCGGGTCGCGCGCCTTCAATGCAGCGGCGAGCGCCGGCAGCCGCGTGGCCGCCGTGCTTTCCATCGAGCCGAGCCGGAAGCTGCGCGCGACCGGTGCCTCGCGCACCACCTGCGTCGCTTCGTCGACGAGGCGCAGGATGCGATCGCAATACGGAATCAGCCGACGCCCGGCGTCGTTCAGCACCAGCCGCTTGCCGTGCCGGTCGAACAGCGGCGCGTCGAGCGACGCTTCGAGCAGGCGCAGCCGCGCGGTGACGTTCGACTGCGTGCAGCCGAGCCGTTCGGCCGCGCGCAGCGCGCTGCCTTCCTGAACGACGGCCCGGAAGGTTTCGAGCAGAGGGATGTTCATATCACTTTCTCTTGTTACTGATCGCAGTTATATCATTTTACTTCGCAAAAAATCCGGATTAGCCTTGCGGATACCCGGTGCCCGACGGCCCGCTCCCGAGGAATCCGCATGCCCTTCTCCGCCTGCCCTGGTCGCGCGACCGTCCGCCGTCGTCCCGAGGCTCGCCCGTGCGCACGCTGATCGCCGCGCTGGTGCGGCGCGGCCCGACCGTGCTCGCGTGCGGCGTCGGCCTCGGGCTGCTGGTGCCGCCGCTCGCGGCTCTCGCGCGGCCGCTGATGCCCGTCACCGTGTTCCTGTTCGTGCTCGGCACGCTGCTGCGCGTCGAGCCCAGCGCGGTGCGCGCGGTCGCGCGGCGGCCGGCCGTGTCGCTGCTGCTGCCCGCCGCGACGATGATCGCGTGCCCGGTCGCGCTCGGCATCGCCGCGCGGCTCGTCGGCATGCCGTACGACTGGGTCGTCGCGCTGGTGATCGCGTACTGCGCGCCGCCGTCGAGCGGCACGTCGACGATCGCGCGGATGCTGTCGCTCGACGCGAGCGTCGCGCTCGTCGCGACCCTCGCATCGATGGTGTTCGTCCCGCTCACCGCGCCGCTGCTGACGGCCTGGTTCAGCCACGATGCGGCCGTGTCGATCTCGCCGCTGAATCTCGCGTTACGGCTCGCGCTGCTGATCGGCAGCGCCGAGGGCGTTGCGCTGCTCGTGCGGCGCTTCGCCGGCGCCCGGCTCGACCGCTATGCGACACCGATCGATGCAACCGTCGTCGTTGCGCTGCTGGTGTTCGCGCTCGGCACGATGGCCGGCATGCAGCAATCGATCATCGACGCGCCGCACCGCGCGCTGACCGCGATCGCCCTCGCGTTCGCCGTCAACGCGGGCTTCCAGGTGATCGCGTACGGGCTCACGCCCGGCGACGTCCGCACGCGGCTCAATGTCGCGCTGATCGTCGCCAATCGCAACGTCGGCCTGATGTGGGCCGCGCTCGGGCTCGCCGCGACGCCCACCATGGCGCTCGTGTTCACCTGCGCGCAGCTGCCGATCTACACGCTGCCGCGCGTCGTCCAGCATCTGCTGCCGCGCCTCGAAGCACAGCGCCTGCGCCGCCGCGCACGCTAGCCGGCACGCGATGCCGTTCCCCTCTTCCGCCCTCGATCAAGGATCCAGCATGAAGCGACTCATCGTGATCGGCGCCCGCGCCACCGGCAGCAGCCTCGCGCTCGTGCGTGGCGCGCTTGCGCGGCAAGCGGCCGTGACCGTGATCACCGCCCCCGCGCACCGTCTCGACGGCGTCTTTCCGGCGGGCGTCGAGACGATCAACCTCGAACCCGATGCCGGCCAGCTCGCCGGCTGGCTGCGCACGCGCTATCCGGACGAGATCGACACGCTGCGCGTGACGACCGCGCACGACACCTACGCGCGCACCGCCGCGTGGGTCGCCGACGCGCTCGGCCTGCCCGGCCCCGATGCGCGCCACGTCGCGCACGCGGTGTCGAAGTCGAACCAGAAGGCGCTGCTCGCCGCGCACGGCATCCCGGCCGCGCAATTCGTCACGGGCACGCTGGCCGCGCCGGCGGCGCTCGCGGCCGCGGCAGACCCGCTGCGTTTCCCGGTCGTCGTCAAGCCGTCGGAAGGCTCGGCGAGCGACGGCGTGCGGCGCTGCAAGGACATCGCCGAGGTCCGTGCGCAGCTCGACGCCCTCGCTGCCGGGCAAGCCGACGCTCAAGCGCTCGCGACCGAGCGCGTCGTGATCGAGGAATTTCTGAGCGGCAGCGAATACTGCGTCGAGTATTTCGACGGCCGGTACGTCGGCGCGCTGCGCAAGCTGAAACGGCACGGGGCGGGCTTTCTCGAGCGCGGCTATACGTCCGAACTCGACCTCGACGCGGGCACGCTGCGCGCACTGATCGACGTCGGGACGCGCGCCACGGCCGCCGCCGGGCTGACCTGGGGTCCCGTACACCTGGACTGCATCGTGCACGACGGCGTGCCGCACGTGATCGAACTGAATCCGCGCATCGCGGGCAGCTTCATCTGCGACATCGTGCGCGACGGCTATGGCTTCAACGTGGTCGAAGCATTGCTCGACAAGCTCGACGGACGCCCGGTGGAGATTCCCGAGCGGTTTGAACCGCAGGCGTATGCGCACGCCGAATTCCTGCTCGACAGCGATCCCGGCGCGTGGCGTTTCGCGCAGGCGGGCGAGATTCACGACGGCACGGTCACGATCAGTTACGGACCGCAGGTGCTGCCCGATCGCGAGCGGCGTGCGTTTCTCTATGTGCGGGTGGCGCTGCCGGTCGCGCACGGTGTGGACGGCGCGCCCGCGCATCCCGGTTCGTCGGCCCACGGAAATCCCGTCGGGCAGCACGCCGTTTCCGGCTCGCCTTGAAACGGCCAACTGCACGCCCTCCCGGGCTCGGCCGAACGCTGTCGTGCCGCGTGGCTTCGGTCAGGCACCGTCACAAACGACGCCCCAGCAACTGCCCCGGCCACCCTTCCACGTCGAAGGGTGAAATTCGCTCATAGCCGCACGACTCGTAGAAACGCACCAGCGCGCCGGTCCCGCCGCCGTAGCAGTCCACCCGCAAGCGCGCCACCCCGGCCGCCCGGGCGCGCTCGTCCGCGAAGGCCATCAGGCGCCGGCCGACACCCCGCGCCCGCGCATCGCGCGACGCCACCAGCACGCGCACGTAGATTTCCGGCTCGGTCGCGGGCGGCACGTAGGGCATGGACTCGCCGAGGATCAATGCGCCGAGGACGCGGCCGTCCTGATCCTCTGCGACCCACGCGTCGGGCAGCGCGCAGGCGTCGGTCACGAGCGCGATCCGCCGGGGTTGCGTCGACCAGGGCTCGCGGCCCCATTGCCCGTCGTTGCCGATGGCGACGAACCACGCAATCACGTCGTCGAAGATCGCCAGCACGGCCGGGGCATCGCGTGCGCTGGCACGACGGATTCTCACCTTGTCCACGCCTGTCACCGTCACGTTCAACACTCCTTCGCCTGCGTCATCGACCGGCGCGCAATGGGATGTCAAGCCGGGCTGCCCAGGGACACGCGATGGAAGCCCGGCGATCAAGCCTGCTACGGTACTGACATTCCACCCGATTGATCAAGGTGTGACGGCCCGCGATTCGACATGACGGGTTGTCTTCGTGAAAAACCCGGGCCAACGAGCCGCCACGCTGCCGGCGGATCAACACGGCAACGTGGTTCGAGGCGTAGCAAGGAAGCCGAAAGATCGTGCTGCAGCGCATTGCCCACGACGCTCCGCCGATCCGGCGCAACGCCCCGCCGCCTGCTCCGCCCCGGATCGCAGCGAATCGCTTCCCGCGCGAATGTCGGCGTTCACGGCAAAAATATACAATCGACGCGATGCATCGCAGGCATGAAGCGCCAGCCGCCCACTCTCGCTCGCCACCATGAACGCACCCGCTGATTCCACCTCCTCCGCCCCGTCGGTACTCGGCGTCTATCGTCAACTGGCGGACCCGTCCGCCGGGCAATGGATCGTCAGCCGCTCCGAACGCGCGCACATGTACCGCATCCAGCATCACCGCCCTGACGGCAGCACCTCGGTCGATACGGTCGTCGATGCGGACAACCTCGATGCGAAGCTGCACAAGTGGATCCAGGAGGGCTTCGTCCGGCGTGAAGCCGGCGATCGCGTGGCGCCCACTCATCGCGGCGCGTTCATGCAGGCGCTGCGAAGCGCGCACGCGGCGCGACCGGCGGCAGCCGGCGACGCAGCGCACGTCGCGCAGGTGGGCGGCGTGCCGATGCCGCGCGGCCCGGGCGGGCCGCTCGTGCCGCCGGTGAACCTGGCCTACCTGTTCACCGCGCGCGTGACGAACGTGCTGGAAGACATCGTCGAGAACCGGCGCATCCTGCTGATCGGCCACACCGGCACGGGCAAGACGAGCCTCATCGAGCAGGCCGCCGCGCTGGCCGGCCATGGCGTACTGCGCTCGAACATGAACGGGCAGACGACGGTCGGCGACTTCGTCGGGTTCTGGACCGTCAAGGGCGGCGAGACGATCTGGGTCGACGGCGTGCTGCCGACCGCGATGCGTGAAGGGCTGTGGCTCATCGTCGACGAGATCGACTTCGCGGAGCCGGCGATCCTCGCGGTGCTGACCGCCGTGCTCGAACCGGCCGGCCGCTTGTTGCTGAAGGAGAAAGGCAACGAGATCGTCGTCCCGCATCCGTCGTTCCGGCTGTTCGCGACGGCCAACGCGGTGGGCGCGATGGGCCAGTTCCGCCATCTATACCAGGGCGCCAACGTGATGAACGAGGCGTTTCTCGACCGCTGGCGCGTCTACCGCCTCGACTACCTGCCGCCGCCCGATGAGGCGCGCGTGCTGCAGCGCACGTTCGGCCCGGCCATGACCGCGGCGATGGCCGACACGCTCGCGGCCATCGCGGCCGACTGCCGCGCCGCGTTCGTCCGCGAGGATCTGGCCAGCGCGTTCTCGACGCGACGCCTGATCGACTGGGCCGAGCTGATGCTGCGCACCGGCGATCCCGAATCGGCCGCCGGCCCGACGATCTATGCGAAGGTCGGCGCGGAAGACGCCGACCTGATCCGCAGCATCATCCGCCACTACATCGACGTCGAGGCCTGACGCGATGGACCGGGACGACGACGCGCGGTCGCTCCACCTGACCCGGCTGGCCCGCACGCTCACGCAACGGCACGGCATCGAGGTGCGGTTTGCACGCCACGGGCCGGTCGCGCGGCACGACTTGCTGGTGCTGCCCGACACGCTGCTCGCCGGCGACGCCGATGTCGACGTCGACGACGATGCGATCACCGGCCTCGTCGACCTCCATGCAGCGCGCATCCGCTTCGGTGCAATCGATGACATTGCCGCACTGTCGTCGCCCGCGGTGCAGGCCATTGCGCAGGCGATCGACGACCGGCGCGCGGCCGGCTGCCTCGCTGCGATCTATCCCGGTGCGATGACGTTCCTGCGGCGGATGCGCGCGGCGACGGCCGCCGACGTGCGCCATCGGTGGCCTCGCATGGCATGGCGCGACAGGCTGGTGTGGCGCATCGAACGGGCGCTATGGGACGAACCGCCGCCTTCCATCGAGCGCATGCCGTCGCTCGACGCGACGATGGCTGCATCGGGCGATCTCGTCGACGCAGCGCGTGCAGCCACGTCGACCGCCGACAGCATCCGCGCCGCACGCCGGATCGTCGAACGCGTGCGCGCGCTGGCGTCGGCCGGTGCGAACAACATGATGTTCACGGCCGATACGGGCAGCACGATCGACAGCGACAGCATCGCCGCCGAATTCGAATCGGACGGACAGCGCGCGCCGGACGACTCACGCGCGCCCGTTTCCGCCGAATCGGGCGCCGGTGCGATCGCCGACACGGCATCGTCCACCGAAGCACCGACGCCGGCCGATGCGATGCCCGGCACGATCCGCCTGTCCGCGGACAGCCGGCCGCTGCTGTCGGTCCCGCTGACCACCGCGTTCGACACGGTGACGGACTTCACCGGCAACGGCGAACCGGCGCGCTGGCACCGCCTGCGAAGCGCGGCCCGCGCGCAGACCGAGCCGCTCAAGCTACGACTCGAACGGGCGTTGAAAGTGGACGAGCAGACGCGCTGGAAACGCGAACAGGAACGCGGCGAGCTCGACCGGATGTCGCTCGCCCGCCTCGTCACGTCGCCCGGCTATCGCACGCCATTCCGCATCCGGCGCGCCGCACCCGGGCGCGACGCGGCCGTCAGCCTGCTGATCGATTGCAGCGGGTCGATGGCCGGCAGGAAGATCGAACTCGCCAGGCTGTGCGCGTCAGCGCTGTGCGATGCGCTGACGCAGCTCGGCTTCGCGTGCGAAGTGCTCGGCTACAGCTCCGTCGAAGACGCGGCGATGCGCGCGCACTACCAGCGCTGGATCGACGCCGGCCGCGACACCTTCGGCTATAACCGGTTCGTCGAACGGCTCGACCTGCGCGTCTACAAGCGGTTCGATTCCGACAACCCGAGCGGCCTCGCGTGCATCGAATGCGGCCACGAGAATCCCGACGGCGAGGCGTTGAGCTGGGCCGCCGAGCGGCTGCTGGCGAAGCGGGCGCGGCGGCGAATCCTGATGGTGCTGTCGGACGGCTATCCGGCCACCGGCGACGGCAACCCGGCGATCCTGCGCACCGACCTGCGTGCCCGCGTCGACGCGCTGCGCGAGCGGCGCGTCGAGCTGATCGGTGTCGGGATACTCGACGATGCGGTGGAAACCTTCTATCCGGTCAGTAGCGTGGTCGAGCATCTGCACGAGCTGCCGGGCGCGGCGTTCAGTGTATTGAGCGATACACTGCTGGATCGGCGCTAGCCTCGCGCGCGACAGGGTCGAAGCACACTTCGATTCGCCGGCGCGTCACATCGGACGGTTAGCATCGCCGATGGCCGACTCGAATCGCCGCGATGACGCAGGATCCCGCGTTCCGTTGCATTCGACCGGCCGACCGGTTTCGATGTGCACGCGGCCGGCAGCACGATCCTTGCTCCGCGCCCCCTTTCGATTGTCAACGCGACGGCGGAGTCGGCCGCGTCTTCCTGCCACGGTCGGCCGCCGGCACGAAACTGCACATGCCCAGGAAAAAAACCAGCCTCTGGTTGCGGCCCCTCGAACTGCTCTCCGTCGCCGCCGGCGCGCGCCCGACGAAGCGCACGAGCAAGCCGCGACCGGCCGCCAAGCGAGCGGTCAAGCCGGTCGCCCGGCCAGCCGCCACCGTGCCTCCCGCTGGACGCACCGGCACCGTGCATCCGGCCCGCGCCCCGGCGGACAAGGCGCCCGGCACCTGGCTCCGCTCGTTTCATTCCGCCGGCCCGAGTGCCGGCCGCTACGTGAACCATCTTGCCTACGCGTTGTATCTCCCCGCCGCACCGGCGACGACAGCCGGCATGCCGGTCGTCGTCATGCTGCACGGCTGCAAGCAGAGTGCCGAATCGTTTGCCGCGGGCACGCGCATGTGCCGTCTCGCCGAGCGCTCGGGGTTCGCCGTGCTGTTCCCCGAACAGGCCAAGACCGCGCATGCGCATCGCTGCTGGCACTGGCATGGCGACGCGACGGAGTCGGAAGCCGCGGCCGTCACGTCGCTGGTCGACGCCATCGTGCGACAGCACGGCTTCGACCGCGACCGGATCTACCTGGCCGGCATGTCCGCCGGAGCCGGGCTCGCCGCCGCACTGGCCATCCGGTATCCCGACCGCTTCGCGGCCGTCGGCCTGCACTCCGGCCCGGCCATCGCCCCGCCGTCGTCGACGTTGGCGGCGATGAACCTGATGCGTCGGGGCCTGCGCGACGACCCGATACGCGCGGTCGATGCGTGCGCCGACGTCGCGTCCTATCCCGGCATGCCGGCCCTCGTCATGCACGGCGCACTCGATACGGTCGTGACCGACCGGAACGCGACGCAGCTCGGCATCGCGTTCGCGCGGCTCAACCGGCTCGTCGACGAGCACGGCGCGATGCGGGTGGGCGAGCAACGCACCTATGCGCGCGACGATGCCGACTATGTCGACTATCTCAAGGCCGGGCGTCTCGTCGTCCGGGTCTGCATCGTCCGCCGGCTGCCGCATGCGTGGAGCGGCGGCGACCCGCGCGAGCCGTTTCATTCCGCCACGGGGCCGGACGCCACCGCGATGCTCTGGCATTTCTTTCGTCGCCAACGCCGCAAGCGGCTGCGATGACGTGCGACAACCGCGCCGGCCCGCGGCACGCGGCGCCGTCACGCGATCACGCCCGGTGCGCCAGCTCCGCCGTGTTCTCGCGCTCGCCGGCGCGCCGGATCGGGATCCGGACGCAGAACGTCGTGCCCCACCCGGGCTCGCTCGTCACGTCGATGGTGCCGCGATGGCGCTTGACGATGCCATGCGATACCGACAAGCCCAGCCCCGTGCCCTGCCCGACCGGCTTCGTCGTGAAGAACGGATCGAAGATCCGCCGGACGACGTCGGGCGTCATCCCCGTCCCGGTGTCGCTGATCGCGATCGACACCTGCTCGCCGTCGCTCGATGTGCGGATCGTGATCACGCCGCGCTCGGGAATCGCGTGCGCCGCGTTTACCAGCAGGTTCATGAACACCTGGTTCAACTGCGACGGCAGGCATTCGACCTGCGGCACGTCACCGTAATCGCGCACGATGTCGGCCTTGTACTTGAGTTCGTTGTGGACGACGTTGAGCGTGCTTTCCAGGCCCGCGCGGAGATCGACCACGCTCCACTCGTCGCTGGCCGGGCGCGAGAAATCGCGCAAGTCCTGCACGATGCGCCGCACGCGCAGCGCGCCGTCGATCGATTCGTCGATCAGCGTCTCGATCTCGCCGCGCACGTAGTCCAGGTCCGCCGCGCGGCCCGTCGCCGCCAGCGCATCGCGCGCGGCCGGGTCGAGTTGCGGCAGCGCGGCTTCATGCGCGGCGATCACGTCGAGCAGACTGCGCACCCATGTCTTCAACGTGTTGAGGTTCGCACTGACGAAGCCGATCGGATTGTTGATCTCGTGCGCGACACCGGCCGCGAGCTGACCGATCGACGCGAGCTTTTCCGACTGCAGCAGTTGCACGTGGGTTTCCTCGAGCACATGCAGCAGGCGCCGCTGCTCGTCCTTCTCCTGTTCGAGCCGCGCCTGCGCGGCCTTGCGTTCGTCGATCTCGGTCGCCATGTTCTCGCGCGTGCGCTGCAGCATCGCCGTCGTCTGCTCGTAGCGATGCAGCGCGCGTTCCAGTTCGACGGTGCGCAAGCGCACGAGCCGCTCGAGCGTGTCGGTCATCCCGCGCAGGAAGGTTGTGCGCGCATCGAATCGGGTCAGCAACAGCGTGACGACCAGGGTTCCCGTCGTGAACAGCGTGACCGTCGTCGCGAGCCAGGGCGTATCGACCCCGTTCGCGGCTCCGCACCGCGCGTCCGGCGCGAAATGCGCGGCCGCCATCGCCGTGTAGTGCATGCCGGTGATGCCGACACCCATGATGAAAGCCGCACCGACCCGCTGGGCGGTCGCATGACGCGCCTGCTGCACGCGCAACGCCTGCGCGATCCAGAGCGCGGCCGTCGACGCGATCACCGCGATGCCGATCGACGCGGCGAACAGCGCGGCATCGTAGCGGATGCCGGGTTCCATGCGCATCGCGGCCATCCCCGCGTAATGCATGCCGGCAATCCCGGCGCCCATCAGCGCGCCGCCCACGAGCAGCCGCCGCCAGCCCAGCCGTGCGCGCGTGACGACCGTCAGCGCGAAGTACGACACGAGCACGGCAATCGCCAGCGACGCGCCCGTATCCGGCCATGCATAGCCGAGCGGAATCGGCAGCGAAAACGCGAGCATGCCGACGAAATGCATCGACCAGATGCCGGTGCCCATGGCCACCGCGCCGCCGCCCAGCCACGCACGCTTGAGCTTCGGGTTGTCGAGCAGCGAAATGAAGGCGGCCAGGTCGAGTGTCGTATAGGAGGCCAGCGTCGCGATCGCGAGCGACAGCAGGACGAGCGGGAGATGGTAGGTGCCGTACATGATCGAGCGCCCGGATCGAGGTGAGTGCGTTGCCGCGGCGCGCAGTCGTGCGCCGCGGCCATCAGGTCGCGCGGCCGGGCTCAGGCCGGCGCCGCGCCTGCATTCGGCGCGCTCTGCGCCGGCTTCGCCGCAGTCTGGCCGGCCAGCACGAGGATGTCGAACGACGTGCCCTCGCGCGTCTCGAAGCGGCGCACGAGCTCGATCTGGTGCGCCGACATCACGCTGCCCTTGGTCATCAGCAGCACGCCGCGATGCGTGCGCAGATCGTCGGCGAGCTGCATCCCCTCGCGCAGCTGCGCGGACTTGACCTCCGCGACGGACGCCGCGATGCCTAGGCTCGCCGGGTCCCGCATCAGTTCGGTCAGGCCGTCGACGATTCGCGGGTCGTAACGCACGCCGGCCTGCGAGCGCAACGCGTCGAGCGCCTGCTCGACCGAATGCGGCGCGCCGATGTCGCCATTGCGCAGCCCTTCGAAGTCGCGCGCGATCGCCAGGATTCGCGAGCCGAGCGGGATCGTGTCGCCCGCCAGGCCGTCCGGCGTGCCGCGTCCGTTGAAGCGCTCGTACTGGTGCAGCACGATCGACGCGACCTTGTGCAGTTGCGCGACCGGTGTCAGCACCATCTGCGCGCGCAGCGGATGCTGCAGGAACAGGCCGTGCTCTTCCGCCGTCATCTTCGCGAGCGGCTTGCGCAGCAATTCGTCCGGCAGCGACAACTTGCCGATGCCGTGCAGCAGCCCCGCGAAATAGACGTCCTGCGCATGCAGCTCGCTCATCCCGGACGCCAGCGCGAGCCGCCGTGCGATCTCGCCGACCCGCATCGCGTGACCGCTGGCCGACCCGCAGCGTATCTCGATCATGCTCGCGCAGACCTGGACCATCGCGGTGAAGCTGCTTTTCAGGTCGCGTTGCGCGGCTTCGAGGAACATCACGGTCTGGCCGAGTTCCTCCGTGCGTGCGCGCACCTGCGTTTCGAGTTCCGTGTTGAAAAGGCGCAGCGCTTCGTTCTGCGCTTCCGTCAGCGCGGCCAGCCGCGCCGCTTCGCGCCGCAAATGCCGCTGCTCCAGTGCGTGTTCGATGGTCAGCAGCAGGTCGTGGTCGTCCCACGGCTTGTTCAGGTAGCGATAGACGCCGCCGTCGTTGACGGCCTGCACGACCGACGCGATCTCCGCATAGCCGGTCAGCAGGATGCGCATCGTGTCCGGGTAGAGCGCCCGTGCGCGAGCCAGGAACTCCGCGCCGCTCATGCCCGGCATCCGCATGTCGGACACGATCAGGTCGACTTCGGTCGACGCCAGGATCTCGAGGGCCGCCTCGCCGCTTTCCGCGGTCAGGATCGCGTAGCCGGCAGGACGGAACACGCGCCTGAGCGCCGACAGCACGCTCGGCTCGTCGTCGACCAGCAGGATCGTCGGTACGCCACCCGCATCGTCGGATGTCGCTGCCGCCCCGGTCGTTTCAGGCGATACCGCATTCGGTCCGTTTGTTGCAGATGTCGTCATGATTGGCCTCGGATCATGTATTTGTATTCTCTCTGCATCATCGGCATGCGCCGCGCATTCCGTATCCGGGAAAACGCTGACGCGCTCTCCCGAATCACACCGCGAACGCGATCTACACCGTCGCCGAACCCGGTGCGCGCACGTAATAGATGTCCCACTCCGCTTCGTCGGCCTGCACGAAGCCGTGCCGGGCATAGAAACGGTTCGAATCGCTGCCGCGCAACGCGCCGACGCGAACGGGCACCCGCTGCGAATCGGCGTCGGCAAAGATCTTGCGCAGCACCGCCGCGCCGATCCCTTTTCCCTGATGCTCGGGCACGATGTACAGATGGTCGAGCAGCCAGTGATCCTCCTGCGGCCGGATCACGAAAAAGCCCGCGCTCACGCCGTCGACTTCGATCAAGCGACATCGCGCCGGATCGAACGACGCGAGAAACCGGTCGCGCGCACGCTGGGGATCGAAGCGACCGATGCGTTCGAGGCTGTCACGCATCGCGGCGATGCGGATGGCGACCAGCGTCTCGGCGTCGGATCGGGTGGCGAGGGGAAAGGTCAGGTTCATTGGCAAGTTGTGCTCATGCGGAGAAAAGCCCGGCATCCCGGCGCGGGCGTCGAAGCCTGCTCGCGACGCCGGCCGGCACGAACCACGCGCGTCAGGGCGTCTCGATGCCATCTGCCCGCGTCGCCAGGAATCGCAGGTACTTGCCGTCCTCGTCCTCGAACAGTTCCGGCCCGCCGCTCGCATAGGCGCGCATCAGTTCGTCGGCCGCGCGATCGAGATCGCCCAGCTCGAACTGGCACTGACCGAGCCTCAGGTGCAGGAACGGGTTGCCGATCGCGTTGGGGAAATGCATCGACTGGGCGAGATTGTCGCGTCCGGCCGCGTAGTTCTCTTGATGGAAATTCACGTCGCCGATGGCGGCCATCAACCACGTGCCGGCTTCCCAGTTGGTCTTGGGTTCGGGAAGCAGGTCGAATCCCGCCCAGAATTTCTCGAGCGCGCCTTCGTAGTCGCCGTCTTCCATCAACGCATCGCCCGCGTCGCTCAGCGCGCCGATCCGTTCGTACAGCGCGTTGTCCAGTTCTGCCATGTCGAGTCCCTGTTTCCGAGTTGAAGTCGGCCCGGTGCGGCCAGTGGTTGCGATACGATCGCGGTGATTGTTTGCAGTTTTGCCGTCCTGATCGCCGATCCGGCCGGCCTTCATCCAGCATACTCGAGCTGCATGCGCGCGTGCCGCGACTTTCGGCGCACCGTCGTCTGCCCGGGCGCGTCGCTTGCCGCATTACACTATCTGCCGCCACGCTACGCGTCCCGACAATCCGTGTTGCCAGGCCTGCCGCTGACCATGATGTGGGTCGCGCTCACCTGGCGAATTTTCGTTTGACTATCGATCCATGCTCCGCTTCGACAATCTCGGCAAGCGCTACGACAAGCGCGTCATCTTCAAGGGACTCCACTACGCATCCGGCGCCGGATGCGTGGCGCTGTGCGACGAAACCGGCAGTGGCAAATCGACGTTGCTCGCCATTCTCGCCGGCACGCTCGACGCGGACGAGGGCGAGGTGTGGATCGGCGGCCATTCGCTGCGCACCGCGCCGCACGATGCGAAATCCGCGCTGGCGTACGTACCTGACGATTGCCTGGCGTATCCGCTCCAGACGGGCCGCGAGTTTCTCGATCTCGTGGCGGCCGGCAGGAAGACCGTCGTCGACGCCCGCACGCTCGAGCTGGCCGATCGATTCGGGCTCGGCCCGCATCTTGAGAAGCGCTTCGAGCAGATGTCGTTCGGCACGCGCAAGAAACTGTTCCTGACGGCCACGACGCTCGGCGCGCCCGCCGTCGTGATCGCCGACGATCCGGACAGCGGGCTCGATGCCGCGTCGCGTGCGGTGCTGATCGATCTGTTCAAGACACTGGCTACAGACCGTGCGGTCTTTTTTTCGACTTACGATCCGGCGCTGACGAGCGCCTGTGACGCAAGGGTCACCACTTTTGCGGAGCTTGGATTCGCTGGATAGACGGCATCGTCGCCGGCGCAGTCGCGGGGAAGGATCGGGGGCGGCTGATGGTTGGAGGGAGAACGACGCAGCGACAATCGATCGCCGTCTTTTGCCGCAAGGAAGTGCGAAACGGCCCCTCCCGCCTCGCACTTCCGTGACCTTCGCGATACGCACGGCCGCCGCACCGGGCTTCGATCAACCGACTGTCCGACACCCGAGCCGGTTATCGTTCGCCCCGCGCACGCGCCCGGCCATGGGCGCCGTCAGGCCTTCAACGCCCCGAACACCTCGTCCAGCATCTTCTTCGCGTCGCCGAACAGCATCCGGTTGTTGTCCTTGTAGAACAGCGGATTGTCGACGCCCGCATAGCCGGACGCCATGCTGCGCTTCATCACGATCGAGGTCTTGGCCTTCCACACCTCGAGCACCGGCATGCCGGCGATCGGGCTGCCCGGATCTTCCTGCGCCGCCGGGTTCACGATGTCGTTCGCGCCGATCACCATCGACACGTCGGCTTCGGGGAAGTCGGCGTTGATCTCGTCCATCTCCATCACGATGTCGTACGGCACCTTCGCCTCGGCGAGCAGCACGTTCATGTGCCCCGGCATGCGGCCGGCCACCGGATGGATCGCGAAACGCACGTCGACGCCCTTCTCGCGCAGCACCTTCGTGAGTTCATGCACGGTGTGCTGGGCTTGCGCCACGGCCATCCCGTACCCGGGCACGATGATCACGCTCTTCGCATCGCGCAGCAGCTCGGCCGTCTCCAGCGCACTCACCGCCACCACTTCGCCGGCCGGCTGCGCACTGCCGCCGGCCGCCGCGGGCGCACCGCTGCCGGTGCCGAAGCCGCCGGCAATCACGCTGATGAAGTTGCGGTTCATCGCGCGGCACATGATGTACGACAGGATCGCACCCGACGAGCCCACCAGCGCGCCGATCACGATTAGCAGGTCGTTGCCGAGCATGAAGCCGGTGGCGGCCGCCGCCCAGCCCGAGTAGCTGTTGAGCATCGACACCACGACGGGCATGTCCGCGCCGCCGATCGCCATCACCATGTGCACGCCGAACAGCAGCGACACCACCGTCATCACGATGAGCGGCGTCATGCCGTCCTGGACCGTCTCCGCATGCAGGAACGCACGGCCGAACACGACCACCACCACCAGCGCGGCCAGGTTGAGCCAGTGCCGGGCCGGCAGCAGCAGCGGCTTGCCGCCGATCTTGCCGGAGAGCTTGCCGAATGCAATGACCGAGCCGGCGAAGGTCACCGCACCGATCAGGATGCCGACGTAAATTTCCACTTCGTGGATCGCGTGCTCGGCACCCGTGAACTGCACCGACGTATCGATGTAGCTCGCGAAGCCCACCAGGCACGCCGCCAGGCCGACCAGGCTGTGCATCAGCGCCACCAGTTCGGGCATCTGCGTCATCTGCACCTTCTTCGCGGCGTAGAGCCCCACCGCGCCGCCGACGACCAGCGCAGCCACGATATACGGAACGCCCTCAACCGACACGCGCGGGCCGAGTACCGTGGCGAGCACGGCGATCAGCATGCCGATCATGCCGAGCAGGTTGCCGCGCCGTGCGGTCTCGGGATTGGCCAGCCCGCCGAGGCTGAGGATGAAGAGGATGGCCGCGCCGATATAGGAGACGGTAGTCAGATTGGAAGTCATTGTTATCGTCTCCTTACTTGCGGAACATCGCCAGCATGCGACGCGTCACCGCGAAGCCGCCGAACATGTTGACGGCCGTGAGCGTCAGCGCGCCCACCGCGAGGCCCAGGATCAGCCCGGACGGACGGCCCCCCGCCGCCGTGTCGCCCAACGGCGGCGCGACCTGCACCAGCGCGCCGATCGCGATGATCGACGAGATCGCATTGGTGACGCTCATCAGCGGCGTATGCAGCGACGGCGTGACGTTCCAGATCACCATGTAGCCGACGAAGCAGGCCAGCACGAACACCGTGAAGTGCGCGAGGAACGTGGCCGGCGCGAACTTGCCGACCAGCAGGAACGCCAGTGCGCCGACGGCGAACGTGATGGCGAGCGACTTCGCCGACATCGGCGCGCCGCTGCCGTGGCCGTGCCCCTTGGACGCGGTTGCCGCGACCGGCGGTGTTGCGGGCTTCGGTGCGGCGGCCGGCTGCTGGATCGGCGGCGGCGGCCACGTGACGTTGCCTTCCTTGACGACCGTGAGGCCACGGATCGCGTCGTCGTTGAAGTCGACGTTGATCGTGCCGTCCTTGCCCTTGCACAGCTCCTCGACCACGCGCAGCAGGTTGGTTGCATACAGCGTCGACGACTGTCGTGCCAGGCGCGACGCGAGATCCGTGTAGCCGACGATGGTCACGCCATGACGCACCACGGCTTCGCCCGGCACCGTCAGTTCGCAGTTGCCGCCTTGCTCGCCGGCCATGTCGACGATCACGCTGCCCGGCTTCATCGACTGCACCATCTCGGCCGTGATGAGCTTCGGCGCCGGCTTGCCGGGGATCAGCGCGGTGGTGATGATGATGTCCGCCTCCTTGGCCTGCTGCGCGTACATCGCGCGCTGCGCCTGCTGGAAGCCTTCGCTCATCACCTTCGCGTAGCCGCCGCCGCCCGAGCCTTCCTCCTCGTAGTCGACCTTGACGAACTCACCGCCGAGCGACTTGACCTGGTCGGCCACTTCCGCGCGCGTGTCGTTGGCGCGCACGATCGCGCCGAGGCCCGCGGCCGTGCCGATCGCCGCGAGGCCGGCGACGCCCGCGCCGGCGATGAACACCTTGGCCGGCGGCACCTTGCCCGCGGCCGTGATCTGCCCGTTGAAGTAGCGGCCGAACGCATGAGCCGCCTCGATGACGGCGCGGTAGCCGCTCACGCCGGCCATCGACGTGAGGGCATCCATCTTCTGCGCGCGCGACAGCGTGCGCGGCAGCGAATCGATCGCCAGCACCGTGGCCCGCTTCGCGGCCAGCTGCTGCATCAGTTCAGGGTTCTGGGCCGGCCAGACGAAGCCGATCAGCGTGCCGCCCTCGCGCATCAGCGCGACTTCGTCGCTGCTCGGCGGGCGCACCTTGAGGACGATGTCGCTGCGGCCCCATAGATCGGCGGCCGTCGGCACGACTTCGGCGCCGGCCGTGCGGTAGTCGTCATCACTGAAGTTCGCGCCGGTGCCGGCACCGCTTTGCACGGCCACCGAGAACCCGAGCTTGATCAGCTTTTCGACCACGTCGGGAACGGTCGCTACGCGCCGCTCCTCGTGGGCCGTCTCCAGAGGGACCCCAATCAGTAATGTCATATCCTGAACTGTCAGTAGTGGCCGTCGCGAGGAATTACGGCCTGCGTTTCACGTCACCCAACTCAATCCGTGTACGACTTTGCTCCGCGCGCAGCTTGGCACTCCCGCGCAGATTTCACAAACGATCGATCCTCTAATCGATGGTCTTGTCAGGGCAAACCGGTTCATGCTCTTGCCGGATTATGCTGACGAATATCCGGCGCAGGTTCCGATCGGATAAAACCCGTCAAGCATATCCCGTGCCAGAGTCTTTCCAAAATTTATCTTTTGAATCGGCGCGCATTCAATCCATGAATCCCCTGTCTGGACACGACGGGGCTGGCACCCTCGCACTCACCGGCCAGAACCGCGCGGCACGGGCCGCCAGCACGTGAATCCGTTTGAAACGTGAATAATCGGTGATCGGCACACGAGCACCGGAATCGGTTTCATCGAGAATGCCCTTGCCTACCGGAACAATGCCATTTGTCGCGCGCCAACGACATAATCCGTGTGGCCGACGCACTTCAGTGCCGGCGAGTTTAATGGAGAATGCTGACTGACTGTTGCCCCCCATCCGGTGACGATCATTCACGCAGCGCATCGACGTGGGCACGAATGCGGCGCGCGCCTTCCTCCGGCGTGCAGGTCGATGTGTCGATGCGCAGCGAGTAGGGCCGTGAATATGCCGGATGCCCGAACTGCGATCGCGCCATGCCTTCGCCTCGATCCACTCTCGCGCGTTCGCGCTGTTCGAGGATGTCCAGCGGGCACGTCACACCGATGACGAAGGTCTGACGCGGCGACAGCGCAGCAATGCATGCGTCGAGCGCGCACTGATCCCGAAGCACGAGGTCCAGCACGATCTCGAAATGGCTGGCCGCAATCCGCGCGAGCGTCGACTGCAGGTTGAGGTGGTGAAGCCTCAGCGCCTGATTCAGTTCTTCTTCCGATCGCATGTCACGCCGGCGCGACATTTCGACGAACGCGTCGAGCGATACGTGAAACATCGGCACGTCCGAACACTGTTGGAGCGCGCGTGCCAGACTGCTCTTCCCTGCACTGGTCGGGCCGTGCAATACGACAGCGACGGGTTTCATGGCGATGGTCCGCGGGAGAGATTGCCGGTTGTCCGGGTGCAACGCTAGATCAGCTCGGCGACGCGCACGATGACGAGCGCGGCCGGCACGAGCACCGCTTGCGCACACAACGTGCCGAGCACGCGCGCGCCCGCGAGTGTCGTGATGGCCCGCCGAAAGCTGTTCTCCGAGATCCGCCCTTCGATGACGTCGTCGGTCATGACCGAAACCTGCGGGTCGATGACGACCGCCAGCACGACGGTCGCGAAACCGTTGATGACGGACGACAGGTTCGCGCACGTCACTCTCAGGTCGGGCTTCAGGTAGCCCGCATAGAGCGACGCGAACACGCCGACCGTCCAGATCGCCATCGCGGCGACGTTCAGCGCAATGACGCCCCATGACACACCGGTGTTCGCGGTCAGTTGCGTGACGTTCTGGCTGGAAGGCAGTCGTGCGCCGACGCGCAGATAGTTGATCCCGGCGCGACTGCACGCATCCAGCAGCAAGCGGGGAATCGAGCGGTTCACCTGGAAGTGTTCGACGGCGCGACTGAAATAACGCTGGAACGTCGGGATCAGGAACGACCCGACGACGGTCGCCACGGTGGCGGACAGCAGGAACCACCGGAAGTCGGCCAGCAACCCGCTCCCCATCCGGTGCGCGATATCCATTTCAACGCGTTTCGCGATGAACGGCCCCTGAAAGGAATTGGCCGTTCGCGACACGAGCGCGATGATCCCGAACAACGAAAACGACAACGCGATGCGTCGCGTGCGCACGCCGGCGATCCGCACGGCATAAGCCAGCGTCGCGATCACATGGATGACGAAGGTAAGCCCGCAGATGATCCAAAGCTGACTGTCCATGCTGGTGCCGCGTGCGTGACGGGATCACGAGTGTACCCGAGCACGGCGCATCAGCCTGGCGACGCCGCCGTCGCAAGCGTAACGGTTGGACGATGCGCGTCAGCCGCTGCCGCCCGGCGCCAATCCCCGCGCTTCATCCAGCATCCATGTCGCGAAAGCCCGCAACGGCCCGTCGGCCAGCTCGATCGGATCGGGCAGGACGAGGCAGAAGTTTTTCGTCACCGTCTTGCCCTCCGGCCAAGGCGCAACCAGCCGCCCCTGCTCGAGCTCCGCGTCGATGTACAGGCGCGGCACCAGCGCGACACCCAGGCCGGCCAGCGCCGCTTCGATCAGCATCGAATGGAGGTCGTAGCGCGCGCCCACCGCGGAATTGGTCAGCACGATGCCGGCCGCCTGCGCATAGGCTTGCCACGCGTCGGGATTCTGTCGCCGATGAAGACGCGGCAGTGCGTCCAGCGACGGCTTCGCCCCGGCGCCAGCGAGCAGCGCCGGACTGCAGACGGGCACCAGCACTTCCTCCAGCAGCGGATGCAGATGCATCCCCGCCCATGCCGGATGCTCGAAATGAATCGCCACGTCGAAACCGCTCCCGGCCAGCAGGAACGGCTCCATCCGCTCGGCGATATGCACTGTGATGTTCGGATGCCGATCCTGAAAATGTTTCAGCCGCGGGATCAGCCAGCGCGTCGCGAAGGTTGGGATGGCGGCGATATCGAGGCTCGCGCCTTCGATCGGCTGCCCCATCAGGTACAGGCTGTCCCGTTCGAGCCGATCCAGAATCTCGCGAACCTGCACCGCGTATCGCGCACCGTTCGGCGCCAGCCGCACCCGATTGCCGATCCGCTCGAACAGCGTGACGCCCAGGAACGCCTCCAGCCGGCCGATCTGGCGACTGACGGCACCCTCGGTCCGCGCCAGCTCTTCGGCGGCTCGGGCAAAGCTGCCGTGTCGGGCCGCGGCTTCAAACGCCTGGAGCGCGGAATTGCTTGGGATCTTGCGGGACATGGACGTCTCGTTGGTCGGAGTGTGTTCACCGTCAGCTTGAGCAAATGTCACTGAAGGCTGACTTTATTTCGTTTTATGGCGCGGAATCACGAGCTTAGCATTACGTTACCGCACTGAACATCACACGTTCCCAGATGGACGTGCATCCTGCCCAAAGGACAATCCCATGATCTACACCGTGGAATGCAGCTTCGCCGACCTCGACAGCGAAGCCGAATGGAACGACTTCTACAGCCTTGAAAAGCTGCCCGCGCTGATCTCGGTCACGGGGTTTCACACGTCGCAGCGGTTCAAGGCGATCACCGGCGGTTGCCCGGTTTATCTGGCGATCCACACGATCGACGGCCTCGATGTCCTGACCGGCGACGAGTATCGCCGCAAAGGCGGCGGCAATTTCGCGAAGTGGCAACGACACATCACCGACTGGCACCGGAATCTCTACAGCGATATCGGCTTCGCGCCGGCGGTAAAGGACGGTGAACATCTCGCAGTAAGCGCCGGCGGCCCTGATTCGCTGATTCAATTGGGCCTCCAACCGCTGGCCATGCAGGCCGTTGCGCTCGAGAAGTGTCCGGCACGCCGTTGGCTCGCCGTCGTGCCACGGAACAGCGCGCAGCTTGTCGAGGCGCTCCCGGAAGGCATTCACCTTTACGCGCCGATGACGGAGCAGTTGACAAGCACACGCGCCCTTTCGATTGCACAGGAGTAGACCGCGATGCCGAACGTCACTTTCTCGATCGATGCGACGCGGATGCCGGCTGATGAAAGCCTTGCCGAGCTGTCGCGCGATTGCGTCGAACTCTGCACGCAGGTGCTTGAGGCTGAACTCAAGAACGTCCATGTCATTTTCCTGGCGGTTCGGCACGGGCATGGACATCCCGTCTTCGCCGACATCCGGTATCGCGTCGGCACGCGTCGCACGCCGGAGGTCATGAACCGGTTCATGGACGCGCTGGATCAGGCGATCGTTCGCCGCACCGGCCTCACCGCGCGCATTCGGTGCTTTGGATATACCGCGTCGAGCATTCACGCTCGCAACTAGCCGATTCGGAGCAACACGATGTCCACCCTTACCTTTCCTGTTCAGCAAGTCGGGGATTTCATGATCACCGCCATCAGCGATGGATATCTCACTGCCAGTCTCGACTTCCTGTCGAATATCGCTTCGGATGACGCATCAAAAATGCAGCGTGATGCCGGACAGAAAGAGCCGACGGCCGTCCATATCAATTGCTATGTCGTACGCGGAGCGGGCCGCACCGTTCTCATCGACGGTGGGGCTGGCGGGTTCAAGCAATGGGGTGGCCAGCTCAAAACGAACCTGATACTTGCCGGCATAGAACCCGCCGCGATCGACACCATCCTGCTTACCCATGCGCATCCCGATCACGTCGGTGGGCTGGTGAATGGTGCGGGACAGGCCGCGTTTCCACATGCGGAACTGGTCGTGCATCAGCGAGAGGTCAGGTTCTGGCAGGACGACGGAAATCTCAGTCGCGCCAGTGAGCGGGCTCGCGGCAACTTTGCGAAGGCGCGTCAGGTGTTCGATGCCTATGACGACCGGCTTCGCCTGTTCGAAGACGGACACGTGCTCCCCGGCATCAGCGCGCTGCCGTTGCCGGGACACACCGATGGACACACCGGATATGTTCTCGAATCCCGCGATCAAGGCCTGCTTGTGTGGGGGGATGTGGTGCATTTCCCGCATATCCAGATTCAGCGGCCGGACGTCTCGATTGCGTTCGATCACGATGCGTCGCTGGCAGCTGCTACACGGTCACGCATTCTCGATCAGGTCAGCGCGGACGGCCTTCTGATCGCCGGCATGCATCTGGGGGAACTCGGGTTCGCACGTATCAAGCGGACGAGCGACGGGTATGGGTTGCTTTACGAGAACGAAGGCTGAAGCCACACGTGTACCGATGTGCGATGCCGCCACCTCACGCCGACATGCTTGAGTCACTCGTTTGATCCAGGTGTCGTTTTTTGAGGGTTATACGACCTTTGCGCCATCCGCTTCGCGTTCCATACTGCACGTGGAAGATCGAGCAGCGAAAAGCACAAACGCCATCGCGTCTTGCGCTTTCGGCCCGATCAATCACGACGTAGAAAGGAGCAGAAGATGAGGCTTAAAGACAAGTCGGCGTTAATCACCGGTGGGACCAGTGGCATCGGTCTTGCCACCGCGAAGCGGTTCATTGCGGAAGGCGCCCGCGTCGCGGTGACGGGTCGCGACGAGGCGGTGATCGAGCGCGTGAGGGCCGAACTCGGCGAGCATGCGCTCGTTCTCAAGGGCGACGTCCGTTCGATCAACGACATGCGGGCGATTGCCGCCGAAGTCGGCGAACAGTTCGGCGGCCTGGATATCGTATTCGCGAACGCCGGCTGGGCGTTCCCGTCGGCAGTCGACGATATCGACGATGCGCTTTACGACGAGATCATGGACATCAACGTCAAAGGCGTGGTGTTCACGCTTCAAGCGGTGCTGCCGCAATTGCGAGCGGGCTCGTCCGTCATTCTCAACACCTCGTTCGTCGCGCAGACCGGCAAGCATGGCATCTCGTTGACGGCAGCCGCGAAGGCCGCCGTGCGATCGCTTGCCCGCAGTTGGTCCTACGAGTTTCTCGACCGGAAAATCCGCTTCAACGCGATCGCGCCCGGCGCGATCGACACGCCGCTGCTGACCAAGTGGGGCATGCCGGACGAATGGGTTCGCGACCGCAAGGCCGAGTTCGCCGACACCATTCCGGTGGGTCGCATGGGTACGGCCGAGGACATCGCCAACGCCGCGCTCTATCTCGCCAGCGACGAATCCGCGTACGTCGTCGGCACCGAACTGGTCGTCGACGGCGGCGCCTCGCAGCTTTGACCTGCGGCGCACGCACGGTTCCGGAGCCCGGCATGTCATCGCGGCTCATCCACCTATCCGACCTCACGTTCGCCACGCTTTGAGTCACGGCGGCTATTTCATCCGGCCCAGCCTCGTAACGCTCGCAGCAGGGCCGACCCGCAAGGAGAATTGATCTTGACCGACAGTAGCGAAAACAATGCTTCCGGACCGCCGCTCACCCAAGCCGGTCGTTCGCGCCGGGATGTGCTCAAGTTCGGCAGCATCGCGACGCTAGGCGCCGTCCTCGGTGGCGGCGCCCTGCTTGGACACGCCGCCCCTGTGCTTGCCCAGACCGGCGGCGACGGCGCACTTGCCCCGAACGACCCGCTCGATATCCTGATCGTCAATTACGACGGCGGCACGCTGCTCGACTTCGCCGGCCCCAGCGAAGTCTTCCATCGGCTACCGAATACGAACGTTCGCTACGCGAGCCTCGATGGCGGCAACGTCACGCTCGAATTCGGCGTCGTGTACGGCAAGACCGAGCGGCTGGCCGATATCGACAAGACGGACGTGCTGCTGGTCCCCGGCGGGTCCGACCTGTCGGCGCCGATGCGCCCCGCCTATCAAGCGCAGATCCGGCGCCTGGCAGAAAGTGCCCAGCATGTGACGTCCGTCTGCAACGGATCGCTCGTGCTAGCCGCAACGGGAATTCTCAACGGCAAGCGAAGCGCCTGCCATTGGGCCTTCGTCAACAAGCTGGCCGAATACGGCGCCATTCCCGTGCCCGATCGCTTCGTCGAAGACGACAACGGCCGGTTCATGAGCGGCGGCGGCGTGACGGCGGGCATCGACTTCGCCCTTCGCGTGGCGGCGAAGCTGCGCGGTCAACAGGCCGCCGAACTCACTCAGCTCGTGATCGAATATGATCCCGCGCCGCCGTTCCACTCCGGCCATCCGAGAGATGCACGGCCGGAAGTCATCGCGATGGTCGACAAGAAACTGCCCGGTGCATCCAGGGGGCTCGCACGCGTCCCGGGCGTTCGTTGAATCGCTTGCAGGCAATGTGAGCCAACCCATCGACAGACTGCGATGAACACCGCGACCGACATTGCCTGCTTCATCCTCCACTTTCGCAGTCCTTTCCATTCAAACCATGCACGAAAATCACTCGATGCAACAGACCCGTGTTTTCACCGCTGCTCTTGCAGCCTGCTTCACCTTTTTTGCGTTTGCCGCGCCCGCGACTGCCGCTGGTTCGCCACGTCCGCCCGAAGCGGCCATCAAGGCCGAGAATGCGCGCTGGGCGGATGCCTTTGCGCGAGGGGATTACGAGGCGATCGGCCGCCTCTACACCCGCGACGGCACGCTCTTGCCGCCCGGAGGCAACAAGATCACGGGACGCAACGCGATCATCGGGTACTTCACCAAGGGGTATGCCGGATCAAAGCCCGCCACCGTATCGTTCAGCAATGACGAGTTCTACGGTAACGACCGGGTCGTGACAGAGGTGTCGGATGTGGAGGTCCGCGACCACGACGGACAACTCAAATTCCGCGGCAAGCAGACGCTCGTCTTTCTGAAAGAGGACGGCGCGTGGAAGTTGCATCGCGACATGTGGAACGATGACGGCCCGCTGACGGCGGATGGCCATTGAGCGTCTGGTGAAACGCATGGCGATCTACCCAACGCGCCGCTAGTCCGCGAGAGGGACCTCGGCCAGGCAGCGCGCGGATCGGCCGGCAGACGATGGTCGATCAGCGCGCGCCGTTCGATCGGCTCTCGCGTCGAATCGCTTGCGGCGGGTGCCCATGCAGTTTGATGAAGGCCCGCCGCATCCGTTCCGGGTCGGTGAACCCGACAGCCAGCGCGATCTGCTCGATCGGTTCGCTGCCGCCCTGCAGGCGCAGCCGCGCCGCTTCGACACGCAAGCGCTCGACCGCCTTCGCCGGTGTTTCTCCGGTTTCCCGGCGAAATGCGCGCCCGAACTGCCGCAAACTCAAACTTGCGGCCTCGGCGAGCCGCTCGACGGGCAACGCTTCCGCCAAGTGTTCCCGCGCAAAATTCAGCGCGATGCGGATGCGATCCGATTCCGGCTCCATCTGCGACATCGCCGAGAATTGGGACTGACCGCCCGGCCGACGATACGGAACCACCAAAAGCCGGGAGACAGCGCGCGCAACCTCCGCGCCCATATCTTTTTCAATCAAGCCGAGCGCCAGGTCGATGCCGGACGCGATGCCCGCCGACGTCCAGATGCGGCCCGCCTCGATATAAATACTGTCGCCCTCGACCCTGGCGCGCGGGAAGCGCGACTGCAATTGGGCCGCGTATCGCCAGTGCGTCGTCACGCTCACGCCGTCCAGCAAGCCGGTTTCCGCAAGCAGAAACGCCCCCGTACACACGCTTGCGACCCGCGCAGCCCTGGCGCCCAGTTTTTTGGCGGCGGCGATGTTCTCCGGCGTCTGCATCGGATCGATGTCACCGCCCACGAAGATGACGGTGTCGAACGTGCGCCTTCCGATCGGCTTCGTGTCGACCGACAGGCCCGTATTGCCGGGAACCGGGCCGCCGGACTGCGAGATGACGTGGAGCTCATAGGGCGCGTGGCCCGCCGCCGTGGCGACCTGGTTGAAGGCCGACAGTGGCCCGCCCAGATCGAGCGCATCGTAGCCACGGCAAACGAAGAATCCGATTCGATGCATGACGAAGTCGTTAACTGGAAATCCCGAAAAGTCGTATTTTATAAGGAACCCTCAAATAGCGCCATTCAGCCTGAAATGAGGGAAATACGTCGTTTACGTCGTGATCGATTGTCCGTATGTCTAACCGCCGACATCTGCCGGGCCCGGATAGCAATGAGGCCCCCCCTACTCCGCATTCACCTTCCGCCACTGCATCGGCGACATCTCGTACCGTCCTCGAAACGCGCGACTGAACGCCGCTTCCGACGTATACCCAACCCGCCCGGCAATATCCGAAATCGGCGCGCGGCTGTACCGCAACAACTCCGCCGCCCGGTCGAGGCGCCAGGTCGTGAGGTAGCTCAGCGGCGCCTGCCCCACGACACGCTGGAACCGGTCTGCAAAAGCCGACCGCGACAGATTCGACAACTCGGCAAGATCACTCACGCTCCACGCCCGCCCGGGATCCGCATGAATGGCCGACATCGCCGGGTTGATCCGGCTGTCGATCGCGCCGGACAGCCACCCGTGCCCCGCCGAGCCCTCCGTCGCCCAGGTGCGCAGCAACTGGACGAAGATGACGTCCAGCAATCGGGAGATCATCGCGGCGGCGCCCGCGCGCGGACTCAACGCCTCGTCGAGGATGAAATGACAGCTCAGCTCCAGCCACTCGAACGGCCGTTCCCGCAACCCTTTCAGCACCAGCACCGGCGGCAGCACGGACAGCAACCGTTGCGACAGCACGCCGTCGAATCCGAAGTCGCCGCACAGCCAGGTAGTGTCGCCGCTCCCGATCGTCAGGCGCTCGCGATCGTAGTACTGTGGCGCGAGATCCGTGACGAGACGCGCGGAGCGGCCCGGCCGGTCGGAGATGACATGGCCGTGGCCATGCATCAGCATGACCAGGTCTCCCTGCGACGCGTGATAGCGCTCGTCGATCCCGTCCACTTCGATCGCCACGCTGCCGCTGCGGATGATGTGCAGACGATACTTGCCGGCAGGAAAGCGCAATCCGAAAGGCGCCGATGCCGCGCACGTGAAGACCGTGTTGCCGCGGATGCGGATCAGCTCCAGCACGTCGGAAAAGGCATCCCGCTTGAAGGCGAACGGATCTGCGTCATCGTCCAGCGCCGTCGGCGTTTGAGCAAAGAATTCCGGCTTTTTGGCCATGTCGCGTACTCGGATGGTCTTTATGATGGACACATCATTCACGCTGAACGACGCCGGTGTCAAAGACTATTCTCAAGGTGCGTGGCATTCGGCAATCGCGTAGTACCCCTTGTTTCGTTGCTGGCAAGCATGGGGCGGACGGATCCGGAAATACGAGGTCTCACGGGCGCGATGTTCGTCATCCAGCAATCACAGGAGCAGGGATATGAATCCGGAAACGCGTACCGATACGGTTGTACTGATTCACGGCCTGTGGATGACGCCGTTGTCGTGGGAACATTGGGTCACGCGCTACGAGCAGCGCGGCATGCGCGTCATCACGCCGGGATATCCGGGTGTCCAGCCGGGCACGGCCGGCGTCGAGGCGCTCCGCCGCGACCCGTCGCCGCTGGTGAATCTCGGCGTGCGCGAGATCTTCGATCACCTGGCCCGAACGATCGCCGCGCTCGACACCAAGCCGATCATCATGGGGCATTCGTTCGGCGGCGCGTTCGCCCAGCTTCTTCTCGACGCGGGCTACGGCTCGGCCGGTGTGTCGATCGACGGCGCCGCGGTGAAGGGTGTATGGGCGCTACCGTTCAGCCAGATCAAGGCGGCGTTCCCGGTCCTGCGCAATCCGGCCAACCTGCATCGTGCGGTGCCCATCACCGAGCACGAGTTTCACTATGCGTTCACGAACAACCTGAGCCTCGAGGAATCGAAGAAGGTCTATGACCGCTACGCGGTGCCCGTGTCGGGGCGGATCCTGTTTCAAGGCGCGTTCGCGAACGTCAACCCGAATGCCCCGACGCGCTACAACTTCGCGAACGACACTCGCGCACCGCTGCTCTTTATCGCCGGTGGGAACGACAACATCCTGCCGCCGGCCGTACAGCGCGAGAATTTCGAAAGGAATGCGAAGGGCTCGCGTGCGATCTCGGCGTACAAGCTGTTCGACGGCCGCAGCCATTACACCTGTGGCGAGAAAGGCTGGGAGGAGGTTGCCGACTTCGCGCTCGACTGGGCGCAGGCGCCTGCGGCAGGGGATCTCGGCAAGGGTTGAGTTGCTGGTCAATGGCCCATAAACGGCTATGGCCGTGAACCCGCCTACTCTCCTTCAACAACTCTACCGGGCGGCCGATCCAGCCTCGCACGTCGATTCTTTTATCGCTCGTGCATGAGGCGAGTCGCGCACGATTGGCCGTGAACATGTGAACCCCGTGGAATCCTGAACGACGTCTTGTAGCGTCAACAGACCGTTGAACGACTTGTCGGCCTGACGCATTCTCCGGTTCGCCATTCGAGGCAGGCACCCCGTCGCGTTCCGTTTTCAATGCGCGAGCGGCACGTCGGCGGACATGGTGTTGGATTGCCCCGGTCTGGCACCCTCGACCACGGGTGCAGGTCAGGCAATCCATCCTGGCACGCGTCACGCGCGCCGGCTTACGCGGCCTTGGCCAGCTCCGCGTCGATGGCGGCGACCAGCTTCGGGTCGTCCGCGGTCGTATCGGGCGAGAAACGCGCGACCACTTCACCCGTTCGGCTCACGAGAAACTTCTCGAAGTTCCACAGCACTTCGGGCGCCGGGTTCGGTTGAATGCCGTAGCCTTCGAGGCGCGCACGGAACGGGCCGTCGCCGGTCGCCTGCGGCTGCGCCAGGGTGAGCGAGCGATAGAGCGGATGCTTGTCGTCGCCGATCACGGAGATTTTCGAAAACAACGGAAACGTCACGCCGAAGGTGCCGGTGCAGAACGACTGGATCTCCGCATCGGTGCCCGGCTCCTGGCCCTTGAAGTTGTTGGCGGGGAACGCCAGCACTTCGAGACCCTCCGCGCGCTTGCCTTCGTAGAGCGCCTCAAGCCCTTCGTATTGCGGCGTCAGCCCGCATTTGGACGCCACGTTCACCACCAGCAGCACTTTGCCTTCGTAGGAACGCAGGGTTGTTTGCGCGCCGTCGATGGCGTTGACAGGAATATCGTAAATCGTGCTCATGTCTGCATCCTTCAATTGATCAAATCGGTTGGCGAGCCGCAGGAATCGCGGTGTATCGCGTTCATTGGAAAACCGTGGACGTCGGTCGGCAAAGGCGCGTTGTCGACGCTCGTGATCTGCGCGTGGCAGAGCCCTATCCTACTGCGATCGGTCAACTTCCTGCTTGCAGGCGCGGGCCGTGGGGGCCAACAGGCGACCTGGAAAGGCCCAGGCTTCGATACAACGGCAGAATGGCTGCATAAGCATCGCCCCGTTGCCGGGGTACGCCATCAGCGGATGCGGTGCGTGGCAATATCCGAACCTTGGTCAGACTTCGGAACGCTCTACAACCACCTCGCTGATTTGAAGCACGGGCTGTATATCCGTGTAATTGGCGATGTCGGCCATGATCTCCTGCGCATGCGGGTCGCGCGCCGCCTGGAAAGCTTCGATAGAAGTGCAGACGAAGTCGCATTTGGCTACGTAGACAGGATCAGTGCCCGGAGCACCGCCTGCGATGCCCTTGTCCACCGTGTAGTACAGACATGCCGCACCGAGCCGCTGCTTCACCATTGGCATGTGCTTGTCGCGGTAGTAAGCATGATCGAATCGCGCGCCTGCGGCGTACGGGTACATGACACTGACTTTGATCATCGGGTTCTCCTGTTGCTTCATGGGAATCGAGGCGCCAACGCTCGCGAGATGGCGTCGAGGCCGCTGATACGGAGCGCAGCGGTTCTTGATTTTGCAAAAAACTCATCGAATTAACGATCCTATCCGATCAATGTGAGGCGAAGACGGCGGTTGTATCGCTTTCAGATCGTCGCGGTCAGCGCTTCATTTTCTGCTGGGCGCACCAGACTCTCTCCAGTATCCGTCAACCTGGCAATGCTGTCTTTATCTAGCGCTGCGCTACTCATGGCCCACTTGCTTGAGCCACGCGTTTAATTCGCGCGTACGATCACGTGTTCGGTCGATTTCGCAAGTCAGTAGATCAAGATTACGATCTGCGCCTGCCTCGTTTATCAGATACCAGGCGGTACACTCGTTGTCGAGAAAACGGACCCATTGCCGCTGAGCCTGGACAAATTTCACCTTGAGTGCCGGATAGTCGACGTACTCGTCACGTGGCCGAGACATCGACTTCAAAACCTTTTGGTACGTGCGATTCAATTCGTCGTCTGCTTGCTGATATTCTTCTTGGCTACGCTGCAGCAAGCACTCGGGCGCCACGCTATCAGGTGTGCAATTCCGCGCTTGCGCAGCAGTGAACCACGAACATGTCAGCGCCATGGCGACGCCGAGCGCTGCGCGACGACGGCTGAACGCCGATGCGCGAGCATGCACGCTTGCTCCCATTCCTGTCTTTCCCGTTCAAATTGTGATCTGAGTCATTCTCGCATCGATCGCGGTCAACAGCGCCGACCGAAGCAGATACCGCCGACTTGCTTTCAACAAGCGCGACCAACGTTGAAAAACCGCTTGTCAACGAACGGCACGACCATGTCGGGTGACTGAAAATGGCCGATCGCAGCCACCCATCCACTGCGACAACTGGTCGGATTCGTCTTTACGAAGAGGACGATTCGACGCAATCACTTCGACGAATCAGGACCCTTATCGCGCGCAACAGATGTTGGTTTATCGTCGGAATCAGAGTTGCCGGAATCTCATGAGGTCCTGCGGTTCGGAAATCGGCCGCTCGCAGGATGTGAGCCTGTCCGCCGTTGAATTGCACGAACGCTTCGATCGTCGGGTCGTCCCGTATTGCCGCTTTCATGGCATCTTCATCGAACCAGTTTGACGAATAGAGGGTGAATGTCGGTGTATCGACTGGCGGAAGCGCCCGGAAACCTGCGTGAACGAGCCAGTCGAATTGCGCCCGGTCCATCTTGACGATACTGGACGCGCCGTAAAGACTGCTACCGTTGCGCGCGAGATGGTCGATCCACCAGTCGTTTTGCCATCGCTCGTAACCGAGCAACGCACCTTCCAGGCGCTCCATGTTCTCGCAGCCATCGCCGTGCAAGTTGATGTTCTGACGAAAAAATTCCAGAGCCGGGATGCGCCACTCCTCGCCTTTGAGCGTATACAGGATTTGCCCAATTCGACGCGCTGGACGGCCTGGTCGTGCCGGTGCATCAACGATGATTTCGTGCGAGTGCAAGACGCCTTGAGCCACATACTCGTCGAAGCGTGCCTTGAGTAGGACCGACGGCCGCCATTCGCTGTTGAATTCGATGAACCCGAATGGTTTGCGCCCTTGCACCATCAAAGCCAGCTCGTAACCTGTATGGACAAGGTACGGGATACGAACACCAATATCGACATACTTCGAGATAACGGCATCGCGCGAACCATGATCAAACTCGATCGCAAAGGCGTCGCATACGGCCGCGACCTGTGCCGGCGACAGAAGATAATAGTCATCGAGGTCCGCATCCTCGGGTGCGTCCGGGTCGACCAGCCGCCGCAGCGCATCCAGGTCGTCGGTTTCGAATCGAATCTCGAGGCACGGATACAGAAGATCCGGATCGATTGCCGACAGAATGAACGGGGTGCTCGGATAGGCCATGGCAGTTTCCGGTGCGTCAGTTTGAAGACATCGACATACGCCAGGTCACCTTCGATCGCCGATGTTTCCAAGTTGATCGCAGAAATCCACGGACATCACACGCAATCGGAGACGGCTTGGCGCAGAAACGCTGGACTAGACCACGCAGACACCATCTGGTCGTCTGACGTCAGTAGCAAACGAAAATCAGCTCCCGATCTGGCGCTGCATGAGATAGAACCTCATGTCGTCGCGCCCCTGCATTGAAACCGGTTTCGGATCGCGATTAAAGCCGAGCATCTCATAAAATGGGTATGCCGATTCTCGCGCCGTACACCAGAGCAATAATCCACGCTGTTCGCGGACATGGCGAATGGATAGATTGACCAGAAGGCGTCCGAATCCCAGACCACGCACCGATGGATGGACGGCCATGCCGCGAAGGCGCCAGGCTTCAGCGTTCAAAACACCGGATTGTCCTTCTTGACACACCGACGCCACCGCCACAATGCCGTCGTTATCACGCACAGCAAAGTGCATTGTCGTCGGGGCGAGGTCTCCGGGTAGCGCACTCCCTTCCTCATCTCCGGCCATCAAGATTGCGGCCCTGAGGGGATAGGTTTCTTCCGCGCGAACGGCGCAGATGGTAAAGCGCACATCTTGTGAAGTCATCTAATTGTCGGCTCGCTTCATCACGCAGATAGTCTTCCGGTTCGCTTTCAGCATACCCACTCGCAAAATTATCAGTTGCCGGGCGTAACCAGTAAGGGTAATTTCCTATCCGTTATCTCTTTTTCAATCATACGCTAACTGCGATCACAGATGACGTCGAAAGTCTCGACAGATGCAGAGCTTGCCTACGACGAGATCCGATCGAGGATCTTTGACGGCCGCCTTGCGCCTGGGCAGAAAGTATCCCATCGAGGACTATCGGACGAACTCGGTTTCGGCCAAATGCCTGTGCGCAGCGCATTGCATTTGCTCGAGTCCGAAGGGCTGGTCGTGGTGATCGAAAAGAGTGGGACCTATGTCGCTTCGCCAACTACGAGCGATCTCCGCGAAATTTTTGAAATGCGGCTGGCCCTCGAGAGTACAGCGGCGTTTCTCGCAGCCAGGTCGGGCGTAACGGCAGACCTTCGCGACGCGGCAGAGAAAATGCAGGTGCTGATTGACCAGGACGTCGCGGACATCATGCTCGAGCAACGTGTCGGTTGGGTATTTCATCAAGCGTTGTTTGCCGCCGCAAGGAACGTGCGAATCTCATCCGCGTATAGTCTATTGCGAGCCCAAACCTTGGCGCTAAACGAACTCCCGCGTAGCGACGCCGAAACCGTTCGGCGCGGCACGATCGAGCACCTGAAAATCTTTCACGCAATCGAAGCAAACGACGGCGAGCTTGCGCGTCAGCATATGTGGAATCACATCGTTGACGGCACGCCCGCCCGGATAAAACTACTAAAGGCGCGGCATGAACACGAAAAATAAGGGGCTTTCCCTCCCGCTGCAAATGCTTGGCGGGCTTGTCCTGGGCGTCGCTTGCGGCGTATTTGCTCCTGGCTTTGCCGGGAAGCTGGGCTTTCTCAGTGCGATGTTCGGCCACGCGATCAAGATGGTCGTCATGCCGTTGATCTTCCTGTCGGTCACGGTCGGTGTCTTTCGTGCGGGCCGACTGCGCGAACGGCTCGGAAAGGTCGCACTATCCAGCATCGTCTTCTTCGTTTTGATGACTGGCCTGGCTGCGTCGCTCGGTCTGCTGCTCAACTTCGCATTTCGGCCGGGTCTCGGTGCGAGCCTCACGCACTCCGGATCGATGCCAGCAGCACTCGCATCCAGCATCGACTGGACGAAATTTCTCGTTGATTTGATCCCCGCGAACATCGTCGCTGCGCTCGCCGCAGGGAATTCTCTCCCGGTGCTCGTTTTCGGCGTCATTTTCGGTGCGGCATTGGCGGCTGCCCCGGAGCGTGCCGAGCCTGCGATTGCCGTTTTCGAGGCGCTGCTGTCGGGACTGTTCAAGATGACCGAGTGGGTGATCGCATGGTCGCCGCTCGCGATCTTCGCCGCGATCGCGCAGCTGTTGTCGGCCAAGGGCTTTGCCGGCGTGCACTCGCTCGTCGAGCTTCTGGGCGTGGCCTATCTCGGCATGGCGATTCTGGCGGTGGTACTCACCCTCGTCATTCGCGTCGCCGGTCAATCGCCTCTCGCCGTTCTCAGGAAAGTGAAGGAACCGCTGATCCTGGGTTTCACGACGCGGTCGTCCGAAATTACCTACCCGTTGCACCTGAAGAAGCTGGTTGAATTCGGCGTTCCCCACGGCGTGGCGTCCACGATCTTGCCGCTCGCCTATATTTTCAATCGCGACGGCGCGGTCCTCTACACGGCCCTCGCGGTCGGCTATCTGGCTGACGCCTATCATCTCGCCTGGTCCTGGCCGCTGGTGATCACGATTTTGATTTTGACGATCATCACCATCGACGGCGCAGCCAACGTGCCCTCCGGAGCAATCGTCGCCATCACCATCGTGCTGACGTCGATCGGGTTGCCGGCCGATGCGGTGCTGCTGCTGTTGGGCGTCGACGCCTTTTTCGACATGGGGAGAACTGCCCTGAACGTCTATGGGAGCACGGCGGCGGCGGCTGTCGCGGTGAGGCTTTCCGGTTCGGAGGACGGTATCGCCGCCGAAACCGTAACGCGTCAGGCAAGCGTGTGAGTGCTTCGGAAGCGACGGGCAGGGGGCGCTTCACTGTTGCGCCCGCCCATTGCAAGGCGCCGGGGCACATCTACTCGAGCATCCGGGTACGGCGACGAGAACAGGATTGGATGATCGTTCGTTTCCATTGATCTTCGGTTAGCAGAACGACGGATCTTTTGCAGGAGAAACAGTATGGTTGGTTCAGAGTCCGCAGATTATTTCATGCTGCGCCTAGGCACGCCGCATCCGACATGGGCGTTGACTGATGACAGCAACATGATTGGCATCGGCAATTGTGACGGCGTGGTGAGTGCCCTGTTCGAGCTGGATCGCAACCAGATCGCACGGATTAGAGCATTGGGCCAAGCGGTGGAGAGAGTCAGGTGTATTTGCGACCGCGCGGGCCGGGAGCTGCACTTTTATCTCCACGGCAGACAGGTGTCGCCCGGCGTGTGGGCCGGAGTCGCGTCGGCCGATCCCGACTATCTGCCGACCGCCGCGATGATCTCAACATGGACAGTACCGAAGAAGCCCTGCGATGCCTTCAAGTTCCCGAGCGTGAGAGCACGTGTGGTCGCATCCGTTAGCCTAACCTAAACTGCGATCACAGATTATTGCGCAAGGTCGAGCCGGATAAGCCCCGACTTTCGGGGGCCGATCGTTTGACATGTTCGTCCGGCCGCGCGCGCACGCCGTTCAGTGCCTTTGGTTCTGGCACACTCAACCTCGGATCGCCAGGACCATTTTGCTGGCCAGTTCATCGGCCAGCACTTTTCATTCATGGGTATTCGGTCTTCGAGCGACGCCCTTTCATCGCGAAGCTCAAGCACGAGACTACGCGGAAGCCCGCAAAAAACATCCCGCCAACCCTGCAGCAGAGCCTGCGCCGCACGTGACGAGACGCAACGCGTGACGCTCGCCAAGCCCCACGCCCGCCCGCTCCAAGACCGAAAACTCTGCGCTCCTCAACCGCCCTACGGCGCTCACCGCATCACCGCCCAGGCCCCCTGCTCGCCCCGAGCGCTCCCCGTTCGAACAAAATCCGAAACATTCAGCGAAACCGTATCGGCCTTCGCCTTCGAGCGCGCCTTCCGCGCGACTGCCAGGATCGGCGTCAAATGCTCGTAAAAGCATTCGAGCTGTCGTGCGTCAGACGCCAGTCGCTCAAGATCGCACGCCCGCTCGAGAATCAATCGAGCAATATGAAAACGCTGAAGCCCGTGGCCGACCCGAATCTGAAACACGACGCCATCGCTGCTATGCGGCACCCCCGCCCACATAAGCGAACTGCGATCCATAAAGCCTCCGAAAAATCCCAATCGTCACACCAATATGCCAGCCATCTCCGACGTTGCATATTTGTATTTCAAAATTGTGGCGTTTCACACATTGGCATTTTCGTAAAACTCGAATATTGCGCCGCAGCAAAAGTATCCGTAGACTGGGTTTGCGCGTCCGATGTAGTTGCCCCGCAGTCGTCCCATGACGGGAGAGCACGCGATGACGACTTCTTCACCAGCACTGAACCAGGCACCCCCTGCGCTCCACGTGTTCCAGCAAGATGGCGGCTGGCACTGGGGCATCACGGTTCCTCGCTCCGCGGGATCCGGCTTCAAGCTGATCGCATTCAGTACCGACATCTTTTCCACGGAAGACACCGCACAACGCGACGGCGATCGGGCGTTGGCCTCCATCGTCGCCAGTGACGTGCATTGATTCTGGCGGATCGGGCAAGTGCGCCTTCCTTGAATTTTCACAGCCAACTGCAATACTCGTATCACCCTTCGTTGCGGGACCCTTTACCGCGCGCGATGACGGACTTCGCCCCTTGTCTGACCTACCCGATCGTCGGTGACGATCCAGGCCAGCCGGTCGCTGCCTGCGGCCTCGGTTGCGGTACGTTGCAATCAAGCTCCCGGCGAACGTCATACGAGAAAAATGCGGCACAGCGGCTGCTGCAACCACGCAATGACGCACCGTGCTCGAAAGCAATCGAGAGACGATCACTGCCGCGGTCAATCGACAGACGTTGCCGAAAGGCGGCCGACAGCCCCCACCCAACCAGTCAGACTGCTCAACCGAGGCCCGCTTGCGGCCGGCATGCCGATAGCAGACAGGAGACGTTACGTGAACATCCGGATCTTGATGCCCTGCACCCTGGTTCTTGTTGCCCTCCATGCTCACGCGGCAGATATCACCGGCGCAGGCAGCACTTTCGCAGCACCGATTTATGCAAAGTGGGCCGATGCGTACAAGAAGGCGGGCGGCGGCAAGGTCAACTATCAAGGCATCGGCTCGTCGGGCGGCCTGAAGCAGATCAACGCGAAGACGGTCGACTTTGCCGGTTCGGACGCTCCGCTGAAGGATGACGAGCTCGCGAAGGCAGGCCTGTTCCAGTTCCCGACGGTGGTCGGCGGCGTGGTGCCGGTCGTCAACGTGCCGGGCGTGAAGGCCGGCGAACTGACACTGTCGGGCCCGGTGCTCGGCGACATCTACCTCGGCAAGATCAAGAAGTGGAACGACCCGGCGATCGCCGCGCTGAATCCGAAGGTCAAGCTGCCGGACACGGACATCGCCGTGGTTCGTCGTGCTGACGGCTCGGGCACGAGCTTCATCTGGACGAACTACCTGTCGAAGGTCAACGACGAGTGGAAGTCGAAGGTCGGCGAAGGCACGACGGTCAACTGGCCGACGGGCACGGGCGGCAAGGGCAACGACGGCGTCGCAGCGTTCGTGCAGCGCCTGCCGGGCGCAGTCGGCTACGTCGAATGGGCGTACGCGAAGAAGAACAACATGGTCTACACGGCCCTGAAGAACTCGACGGGCACGGTGGTCGAGCCGAAGACGGAAACGTTCAAGGCCGCTGCTGCCGGCGCGAACTGGTCGAAGTCGTTCTACCAGATCCTGACGAACCAGCCGGGCAAGGACGCGTGGCCGGTCGTCGGCGCGACGTTCGTGCTGCTGCACGCAACGCAAGAGAAGCCGGCACAAGGTGCGGAAACGCTGAAGTTCTTCGACTGGGCATTCCACAACGGCAACCAGGCCGCCACGGAATTGGACTACATCTCGCTTCCCGAATCGGTGGTGTCCGAAATCCGCACGCAATGGAAAGCGAAAATCAAGGATGCTTCCGGTAAGCCGGTTGCAAACTGAGGATTCCGGATGAGACGCGCAATCGCCCGCATTCACCTCGCAGCGCAGGAGGACGCAACCGCCGATCGACGCACACCGCGATGGCGAGCGGGCCTGATTGAAGCATGAGACGGACGCACTGCCGATTACGTTGCAATCAGCGGACGATTTGAGCCATGCGCGAAGAAAGCGCTTCACCGAACCAACGCGCTCCTGAAAAGCTGACCCCCATGCCTTGCGAAGCCTGCACGACCATGCACGCGACTTCCGATCCTGTCGCCCATCGGGAAATGGTGGAATTGCACAAGCCAACGAAACTGCGGCCGCTAGGACGGCCCGCAATCGTCGTGCGACAGTATCGCTGCCGTCTTTGTCATACGAACTGGCTGGTGGAGTCCGATCCGTTGCAAGCCGGCGTCACTGAATGGCTCTGCCTGAACGGGTCAGCGAACATTCTCGCGCCCTCTTCCACACCGCAGCCGGATGACGTGGCAACCGGGCGCGCCGAAGAAGCCGCTATCGGGAACACGACGTTGCGGCTGAACCCGGCACCCTTGCGATGGAGGCAGCGCCATCTTTTTGCGCACTACGGCAGGTAAGGCGTGATGTTCGTCAACGCGCGAGAAACGTACTCCTCCTTCTCCCCCACCGGCGCCACGTAGTGCAGTGCGCTCCGTGCGGCTTCCTCGCCCTCCAGGCGTGCAATGATCCACGCGGCCAGATACTGCGAAGCAAAGCAGCCACCTGCCGTTGCGACGTTGCCTTGTGCGAAGAATGGCTGATTGAGGACTTCGACGCCCGCCTCGACGACCCAGGGTTTGGTCGTGAGGTCCGTGCACGCCGGGATGTTGTCGAGAAGGCCGAGCTTTGCCAGCACCAGCGTGCCCGAACATTGGGCGCCAATCAGTTGCCGGGTCGGATCGAGATTCAGTTGCTCCATCAGCGTCGCGTCGTTGACGACATCCCGGGTTTGAATACCGCTCCCGACGATGACGGCATCCGCCGCGCGTGCGTCCGCCAACGTCGACTGCGCCTGCACGGTCACCCCGTTCATCGATGTGACGAAATGCTCCGGGCATGACAGCGTCACCCGCCAGTCGGGCTTCTTGATTCGGTTGAGTACGCCCAGCGCGATGAGGGAATCGAGTTCGTTGAAGCCCTGGAAGGTCAGAATGGCGATGTGCATGGGGTGCCCTGGCTGAGGTCTGTCGATGCATATTGCCAGATCGGCGCGATGTACGGATTGACGTTGGCGAAAACTGACGGTTGCTGTTTCGGCCACGGGGGCCTGGTCGGAAGGTGCACGTCGCGTTCTCACATCGGCGCTGCTTTCCGGGGCGGCAGTTCATGAAGCGTAGCCTCACCGAGGAATCGCTTTCCGTTTGGCCCCGTGGGTTCGGAAAGTCAGTGGATCGGCTGTCCGACAACCCGGGCCCACATCGCCCGAACGCGTCGCGCGCGGTCTTCGAAGAGATATGACGCCGCAAGCGTCAAGACACCTGAAATGGCACCCGTCACGATGTGCTCGACGTAGGGGATGCGGTAGTGACTCGTGTGCGAGTAGGCATCGCCCACCGTGGTCAGGACGCCAACGACCAGCGCATTGCCGTATCGATTCGCGTAGAGTTTTGCCACGGGCGTGAAAGTCAGAAGGACAGCCAGGAGTCCGGTCAGCAGCCCCGTCTGAAATGCGATAGTCCAGTGGGCGAGGCTCATGATATTTCCCCAGCTCCCCGGCATGCACGTCATGCACGCACTGGTCGGCTGCCAGAAACGCTGGACAAACAGTCTGACGCGGTGATTCCACTCGGTTGACATGATGCATTCCCATCCATGCCGTCGCCGCGGCCGGAGCCGCCACACGTATCGTTGAAGCAGTTTTCGAACTTTTCGGCGAGCTCGCCGCCGTCGTCACGGATGGGTCGGCTGTGTGCCGTGGAGACTTGGCAATGCCGGACATGGGGGAATACTACTCCACGATTAGACGGCCGCTGTTTCGATCGAGACCGAAATTTCAACGCTCGAGTCTATCGGGGCGGCCCCGTCCGTGATGCCTGTCGAACGAGGTGCTTGCGCGCGAAGTCGCCGGCCGGCATCGACCCGAAGGGTCGGTCGCCTTGCCAGTAAGCGGCCGTTCGAACTATCTATACTTCCCTGACAACATGCTGCCTCCCTGAGCCAGAACGCAAAAGGACGCTCCCATGAGACTGCTAACAACTGCTGAAGCTGATGAATACCTTCAGAAGATTGGCATGCACATCGGAAGTTGGAATCAAATCGCCGACATACCGCGTGAAAGTACTGTACGCACCTACCTGCCGTACAGTGCGCCCACTAACTCGAGGGAACTGTACGTGTTTGCGCATCACGCGGCCGGCTGGTTGCCCGCAGGCAAGTGGAAAATATTCCAGATCGACAATTCGAGCGCATTCCGCGGGGACGAGCTTCGGTTCATCGATACCCTGCTCGGATCAAATACGGACCTGGACCGTGAAATCGATGTTGGGTCCCGATCTCTTTTGTTCGATGGGGCCGCAAACGCGAACCTCGATGTTTCTACTGAACTGACCATCGCAAGGCTCATCTATCTTTTCTTGCTTTTCGAACAGCATGCCTGTGTGGTCTCCTCGGCGAGTTTGAATGGTCAACGGCTAGGCGTACAAGACGGCGTTATCTATTTCGAGTCCGATGTCTTCTATCGCCCTATAGCTGACCAACTGATTCGCGTGTTCGAGTCTGAGCCATTGCGGCTTCCGTCATGGATGGACCGCTTTTTAGATATCGCTTGATTGACCGCCTCTGGCCGGCCGCTGTTCAATGCGGCCGCCCAAATACGCACCGTTGCTGCAGATCGAGCCGTTGCACCTCAAGGGCAAGTATCAGAGCACTACGGTCACGCGCTCCGAAGCTCCGAAAGCTTGCCCTCCCTTGACGGATCGGCTTCAGCAACCGAAAGCCCGGCACACCTCGCAATTGACCTGACTCCAGCCCTGCACCCATCACGACTTGCGGCCCCAATGGCAAGCAACGATCAGAGATCTCCGCGCACTTCACCGGTTCCCAGCGCGCTCCGCTGCCGGTTGACTTCCGCCCAAAGCTCATCGCTGTCGTCGTTGCGCAGCACGACCATCCAGTCCAGTTGATCGTCGGTCACGCCGAAGTACTCCAGGATTTCCCGTCGAGCCGCATCGATGAACTGCGCGTATTCCGGGGTTGCCTGGGCCCGCGCGTGCAAGGCGTCGTATTCGGCATCGTCCGCGCCGCCGCCGTGCTCGTCGATATAGCGCGAGATCCACTGGTCCCGTTCGTGGTCGTAGTCCGCCTCGGCGCGCATCGCCTGCAACGCCGTGTAGAAATCCAATTGGGCAAACGCGGCGATCGCCGCCGTTGTCGCCTCGTCGAATGGTGTCGTCATTTCATCTCTCAAGTCAGTCATCGCACATCATCGCACGGGCCGCACCCGGGCCGGCCCCTCGAATACGAACCGCGCGCACATGCCATAATTCGCCCGTTCCCGAGCTACCGGATGCATCGTGTCATACGCGAAATGATTTTGATCAGATCACTTGCCGCCTGTCTGTTGATGGCTGGATGTCTTGCTGCAGCGCACGCCGAGACGTATCCACCCGAAGTATCGAGAAGCATCGACAAGCTTCAGTCCCAATGTTCCCGCAAGTCCAACGATCCCAAGGCGCCAGCCTGCATCGAATACAAGGCCACGTTGGCCCGCACCATTCCCTCTGCCGTCCAGGCATTGATGCATCAGGAAGAAGTCGCCAATGACCAATGCCGGAACGGTCCGGCGCCGAAGTTGTTGCCTGACGGGCAATATGCGCCGGGAAGCGCGTGCGCACAACGCGAACAACTGATGAAGACCCTTCACCAGCACGGCTGGTGCTGGGGCCATACGGACATGGATAGCTACCTTCCAGGTTGGGTGATCTGTCATCCCGGTGAATGGCAGTAAGACCGCCCCCATAGCGGGACGGCATTCCGCAAGGCTGCGCAGGCGGATTGCAGGTCCCAGTCTTCGCCGGCGAAGCTCGCACCCGCTGTTGCCGCAGCAAAGAGTCGAACAGGTTTCCCGGCCATCGTTCAGTCGCTCGATCTGCCTTTGCAGCGCTAATCCTCGCCGCCGTCCTGGCATCAGCAACGGGCGCTTGTCCCGGCGGACTTTCCTGAACCTCCCGTTTCAGCCTGAAACGGTGGCCCTGAAATTTACGTCGACGGATCGTAATGGGCTGCAGATTCAACCCGACGACGCCACGCACTCGAAGTTGCCTTCAGCCGCCAAACCGCCAGCCATATTCAATGGCTGGCGAGCCGCATCCCCACGCATCAGGACGGACGTTTCCCACGGGCACCCGCGGGTTTGCCAGCCGGCTTGCGCGCGCCCGCCGCCGGCTTGCCGGCAGATTTGCCACGCGGCTTCTGCACGCTGAACGGGCTGCCGATGGTGTAGTCCGGTCCGTTACCGGCCGGCTTCGCATGCGGCGCCGCAGCCTTGTGCTTGTTCTCACCACCTTGCGGACGCGGCTTTTTGCCCGACACCGGCATGGCAGCCGACGCAGCGTGCGGCACTTTCGGCTTCTTGGGCTTTTTCGGTTTCTTGATGATCTCGCCCGTCGCGCTGGTTTCCGGCACGCGGTGTTCGGCCTCGAAACCCGGCTCTTCTTCACGGCGCAGCGTTTGCTTGATCAGCGCTTCGATCGCGGCCAGTTGCGGCGCTTCATCCGCGCACACCAGGGACACCGCCACGCCACTGGCACCCGCGCGGCCGGTACGGCCGATGCGGTGCACATAGTCTTGCGCGACGATCGGCAGGTCGACGTTGATCACCAGCGGCAGGTCGTCGATATCCAGCCCGCGCGCCGCCACATCGGTGGCCACCAGCATCTGGACTTCGCCCGTCTTGAAGCGCTCCAGCGCACGCAGGCGCGCCGGTTGCGGCTTGTCGCCGTGAATGGTGTCGACGGCATAGCCCGCTTCGTCCAGCATCGCCGCCAGGTAATCCACGCCGTTGCGCGTCTTGACGAACACCAGCGCATGCGCCCACTTGTTCTCGGCCACGAGGTGCATGAAAAGATCGGGCTTGTTCCGCTTGTCCACCGTCACCACCCACTGCTTGATCTTGCTGGCCGTGGCATTGGGCGGACTGACGCTGATGTTGACCGGACTGCGCAGAATGGTCGCCGCCATCGCGCGGATATCGTCGGTAAACGTGGCCGAAAACAGCAGCGTCTGACGCTGCGCGGGCAGCGCGGCAAAGACGGCGTTGAGTTCGCGCGCAAAGCCGAGATCCAGCATGCGGTCGGCTTCGTCCAGCACCAGCGTCTGCACCTGATCGAACTGCACCGCGTTCTGGCGATTGAGGTCCAGCAAACGGCCCGGCGTGGCCACGAGCACATCCACGCCCTTGCGCAACTTCATCATCTGCGGATTGATGCTCACGCCGCCGTAAGCGGCCAGAAACCGCAAATCGAGGCCCTTGCCGTAAGCGATGAAGCTTTGCAGCACCTGTTCAGCCAGTTCCCGCGTCGGCACCAGCACCAGCACACGTGCGCGGTTGCTGGACACCGCCGGGCCGTGTTGCACCAGCCGCTGCAGCAGCGGCAGCGCAAAACCCGCGGTCTTGCCCGTGCCGGTCTGGGCGCCCGCCATCACGTCCTTGCCACCGAGCACGGCAGGAATCGCCTTGGCCTGCACCGGCGTGGGGGCCTGGTAATTGAGGTCCTGCAGGTTACGCAGCAAGGGATCGATCAGGCCGAGCGAGGCAAAAGACATGGACGTATTCCGGACTAAAACCGCAATTCTAGCGGTTGCCGGGCGAATCAAGGCCCACTGCACCCGGCTGGACGGCGCCGACGGCGAGCGACGCCACGGCCAACCGACAGCCGCCGCTGGCGCGAAGCAAGCAAATCGCCTCCCTCTTCCCGCATCAAATCGCCTCTCGCAGTCACGCAATCCCTTTGCCCGTCCATCACTGTTGGGGCCACAAGATGAGGGGAACGCACCTGTCTCGCGTCGCCCGATTGGCGCCGAAGGCAGGCTTGCGCCGCTCGATGACGCTCGATGACGAAAGCCAGGTGATAAGCTCGATGCCGACGCGCGGTCGCACATCGACGCGCGCCAAACCCTGCCCCTACGACCGTCACGAGCCTGCCATGCCCCTCGCCCCTTCCGTCCTCTCCGCGTTCACGCCGACCGGCAAGCTGCGCGCGTCGATCAACCTCGGCAACCCGATCCTCGCGAACCGCGACCCGGCGACGGGCGAACCGTTCGGCGTGTCGATCGACCTTGCGCGCGCGTTCGCCGAGCGTCTGTCGGCCGAGCTGGAACTGGTCGTGTTCGACACTGCCGGCAAATCGGTGCAGGCGCTGACCGACGAGCGCGCCGACTTCGGCTTCTTCGCGGTCGATCCGCTGCGCGGCGAAACGGTCGCGTTCACGGCGCCGTACGTGCTGATCGAGGGGTTCTATCTGGTGCGTGACGCGTCACCGATCCGCGCGAACGCGGACGTCGACCAGCCGGACCACCGCGTGACCGTCGGCAAGGGCAGCGCCTACGACCTGTTCCTCACGCGCGAACTGAAGGCCGCGCAGATCGTGCGTGCGCCGACGTCGCAAGCCGTCGTGCAGACCTTCGTCGAACAGCAACTGGAAGTGGCCGCAGGCGTGAAGCAGCAGCTCGAGGCCGACGCCGCTAAAACACCCGGCCTGCGCCTGCTCGACGAGCGGTTCATGGTGATCCGGCAGGCCATGGGCGTGCCGAAGAGCCGCGGCGAAGCGGCCGCGGCGGCATTGAATGCGTTCGTCGAGGAAATGAAGGCGTCAGGCTTCGTCGCGGATTCGCTGCGGCGGCATGGCATCTCTGGGGCATCCGTCGCGCCGCAAGCGTGATTGCATCAGGCGTGACGCAGCGATCTACAACTGCGATCCCCCCGCTTTGCGGCCGCCCGACTTCGCGCGGCCGCGTCGGGTGCAGGAAGCGGTGATCGAGATGAAGTCGTCGGGCATGGGCGGAACCGATCTTCGCGACCTTCGATACAGATCGGACCGCAGATCAGCGCTTTCGATTGTCCAACTCGGCAGGGTGGATACGACCGGCCGGAACAAGGCCCCTTCGCTCAGTACGACTTGACCGCCACCGTGGCCGGAGACTCGCTCAACGGGACGAATCGGCGCGTGGTGCCGTCGAGTGCGTCGATGCGCCCCATCTCGATGTCGTAGACCCAACCGTGCAGATTCATCCGTCCTTGCTCGAGCGCGAGCGCAACCGACGGATGCGTGCGCAGGTTGGCGAGCTGCGCGATCACGTTCTCTCGCACCAGACCGTCGAGCTTGTCCCGAGGGGAGTCGAACTGATGCGCGGCATTGATGGCTTTCGCGGCATCGGAATGGCGCAACCAGTTCGCAACAGCCGGCATATGGTCGAGACACGTACACCGTGAGATCGCGCCCATCGCGCCGCAATCCGAGTGCCCGCAAATGACGATATCCCGCACGCCGAGCACGGCGACCGCATACTCGACCGTGGCCGACACGCCGCCCGGTTCCGGTCCGTACGACGGGACGATGTTGCCCGCGTTGCGAATCACGAACAGTTCGCCGGGCTCGCGCTGCGTCAGCAGCTCGGGCACCACGCGGCTGTCCGAGCACGTCACGAACAGCGCCTTGGGATTTTGGGCGGTCGCGAGCTGCTTGAACAGCTCGACACGTTGCGGATAGACCTCGCGCTGAAAGCGCAGGAAGCCGTCGATGATGTCGCGCACGGGACTCTCCTGATACGAATTCACGGCGGGCGGGCAACGAGATCGTACGCTGCCGTCCGCCAAGGCGGCCGACATTATCGCAGATCGGCGACGTCGTGATGAGGCTGGCGCGGACGTCGGCCAGCCGGACTTACCTCGACGCGCCCCCATGCGCGCACGGCACCTCCAATCCGGTCCGCCCGGGACCGAAAACCGGCACGATCCGGGGACGTCCGCCGCACCGACGCACCACCCTAAGTCGGCAGCGGCGCCCTTGATTCGATTCCGGGTTTCGGTATATTTGCGGGACACACGAGGGGATGGCGCACTCGCAAAAACAGGGCGCCCTCAAACGACCAAAAAGCCTATAACCGAGAATAACGATCATGTCCGGCACCTACGACCTTACGCTCGTCGTACTTTCCTGCCTGCTTTCGATCCTCGCATCGTTCACGGCACTCAATATCTCCGATCGCCTGAATCTCATCGGGAATCGTTCGATCTGGCCCTGGATCGCGTTCGGCGGGTGCATCATGGGGCTCGGCATCTGGTCGATGCATTTCGTCGCCATGCTGGCATTTCACCTGCCGGTGGCTGTCGGATACGATATTCCCACCACCGTCGCTTCCTTGCTGATTGCGATTGCGGCTTCCGCCGTCGGCTTCGTCCCGCTCGCCCGCTTCGCGCTGCACTGGCCGCAACTCATCATCAGCGCAATCGTCATGGGACTGGGCGTCGCCGGCATGCACTATCTCGGCATGCAGGCAATGAGCATCTGCTCCGGTATTCGATACCAGCCCTGGTTGGTCGTGCTGTCCGTCATCATCGCGATCCTGGCAAGCGGCGCCGCCTTGTTGCTCGCCTTCGACCTGCGCCGGCCGAGCACATTCGGCAGAACACGCCAGATCGGCTCGGCCATCGTCATGGGCGTGGCCGTGTGCGGGATGCACTATTGCGGCATGGCAGCGGCCAGTTTCGAACGAGGCAGCGACGCGACGGCAACCCTCTCCAACCTACCCGCACCGTGGCTGGCCGGTATCGTCGTGACGGTCAGCCTGGTGATTTTCCTGGTCGCCGCCGCGATCATGCTGCTGGATGCCAGGATCAACACCCAGGCGCGAGAACGCGTTCAGGCGACATTGAGCACCCATCTCGATCGACGGAATCCGACTCGCTGACAGCGCACGCTCGGCTTCATCCGGCACGTCAAACGGGCGTTTCCCCGCTCTCCCGGCCCGGCACACCAGGTGCACGGGTGGACGGCCGCTTCGGCGCGCCGGCCTGTCCCGCCGGGGTAAGACCGCACGTGAGGCGGCTCACCCCGACAACACGCTCGCCCTAGCCCAGCCAGCGCGCATCCGGCCAGTCGCCCTGGTCGAACGTCGCCTTCACGCAATCGAGCAGCACCCCGACCACGCAGCGCACCGGCGCCGTGGCCTGCCGGCTGCTGGGCGCCGCGAGCACAATCGTGCGCCGGACGCCCGGCGACGCGAGCGGTGCCGCGCTCAGGATGCCGCGCTCGACCTCCTGCGTCACGCCGACGGCCGGCAAGATCGTCCAGCCGTGGCCTTGCGCGACCAGTTCCTTCTGTACGCTCAGCGCATTGGTTTCGGCGAAGACCTGCAACGTCACGCCCGCCTCGGCCGCCGCGTGCTCGATCGCCGCGCGCAGGCCCTGCGGCGCGGAAGGCAGGATGAACGGCTCGCGCGCGACCCGATCCAGCGACACCGGCCGCTTGCGCGACAGCGTGGCCGACGGCGCCGCGACGGCCCACAGACTCTCGTCGATCAACGCCTTGACGTGCAGCGCGGGCGTCTCCTTCTGCCCGTACAGCAGCGCCGCATCGACATCCCCCGCTTCGAGCCAGTCCTGCAGGTGGCCCGCGTAGCCGATCGTGAGCCGTAGCCGGATGTGCGGGTAGCGCCGCGCCACCTCGCTCGCCAGCCGTGTGGCCAGCAGATCCGACGTGCTGGCCAGCAGCCCGATGCTCACGATGCCCGCCACCGGCCCGTCGGTCGGCTGGATCTCGGCCTTGGCGCGCGCCACCTCGTTGAGGATGCGGCGCGCGTATTCGAGCATCGTCTTTCCCGACGACGTGAGCTGCATGCCGTGGCGGCTGCGGTCGAACAATTCCGTCCCCATGTCCTCCTCGAGCAGGCGCAGCTGGCGTGACACGGCCGGCTGCACGAGATTCAACAGGCTCGACGCCCGGGTGACGTTGCCCGTTTCGGCCACGGTGACGAACGCACGCAATTGCTTGAGATCCATCGCGGGATACCTCGATACCAAAAACTGATTCGACGATCAGGAAATTCTATTGTTTAAGAAATCCATCAAAACTTATTATGGACTCGACCCATGCCAATGACGAGACACGATTCATGAGCGCCTCCGTTTTCTCCGCCCCCGATCAGTACCAGGCAATCCGCGACGCGGTACGTAGCCTGTGCAATCAGTTTCCGGCCGACTACCACCGCAAGATCGACGAGGCGCGCGGCTATCCCGAAGCGTTCGTCACGGCCCTCACGCAGGCCGGCTGGCTGGCCGCGCTGATTCCGCAGGAATACGGCGGCCCGGGGCTGTCGATGGCCGAGGCGTCGGTCATCATGGAAGAGATCAACCGCTCCGGCGGCAATTCGGGCGCGTGCCACGGCCAGATGTACGTGATGAACACCATCGTGTTCAGCGGCACCGAAGCACAGAAGCAGCGCTATCTGCCGCGCATCGCGGCAGGCGAGCTGCGCGTGCAGTCGATGGGCGTGACCGAGCCCACCACCGGCAGCGACACCACCAAGCTCAAGACCACGGCGGTGAAAAAGGACGGCCGCTGGGTCATCAACGGCCAGAAGGTGTGGATCTCGCGGGTCCAGCACAGCGACCTGCTGATCCTGCTCGCGCGCACCACGCCGCTCGACCAGGTGCAGAAGAAGAGCGACGGGCTGTCGTGCTTCATCGTCGAGCTGGACAAGGCGATCGGCAACGGCCTCACGGTGCGCCCCATCCTCAACATGGTCAATCACGAGACCAACGAGCTGTTCTTCGACAACCTGGAGCTGCCGGAAGACGCGCTGCTCGGCACTGAAGGCAAGGGGTTGAAGGTGATCTTCGACGGCCTGAACGCCGAGCGAACGCTGATCGCGGCCGAGTGCATCGGCGACGGCTACTGGTTCCTCGAGAAGGCGCGCGACTACGCGAGCGAGCGCAAGGTGTTCGGCCGCCCGATCGGGCAGAACCAGGGCATCCAGTTTCCGCTCGCCGAATCGTTCATCGAGCTGGAGGCCGCGAACCTGATGCGCTGGCGCGCCTGCGAGAAGATCGACGCGCGCCAGAACGCCGGCGTCGAGGCCAACATGGCCAAGTACCTGGCCGCGAAGGCCAGCTGGGAAGCGGCCAATGCATGCCTGCAGACGCACGGCGGCTTCGGCTTCGCGTGCGAATACGACGTGGAGCGCAAGTTCCGCGAAACGCGCCTGTACCAGGTCGCGCCGATTTCCACCAACATGATCCTGGGGCATGTGGCCGAGCACGTGCTGCAGCTCCCGCGCTCCTACTGATTCCGGAAGGATTCCTCTCCATGAAGATGCTCGTACCCGATCGGCCGGACCGGCAAGATCGTCGCGCCGCAGCTGTACATCGCGGTCGGTATCTCGGGGGCGATCCAGTATTTGGCCGGCATGATGGATTCGACGGTAAGCGTCGCGATCAACAAGGATCCCGAAGCACCGATCTTCATCGTGGCGGACTACAGCCTCGAAGCCGACCTGTTCGCGGCCATGCCCGAACGGGTCAACGCACGCTGACGGCAATGGCGACCGGCACCCGACATGCTGGCGCCGGCTGCCTGCCTGACGCTTCAATCATCGAGCACCCAACACCATGAGTGTCGAGCCGTCCGAATCCTTCGACGCGTGGGTCGGCCGGAGCGTTGACAGCGCGGACCGGATTACCCGGGCCCCCGTCCGTCTGCTGCAGGCGGCACTGGACTACGCGAACCCATCCGAACTCCCCGCGACGCTGCCGCCGCTGTGGCACTGGCTGTACTTCCTGCCGGGCGAGCGGCAGTCGAACATCGGCGTCGACGGTCACCCGCGGCGCGGCGGCTTCCTGCCGCCCGTCACGCTGCCGCGGCGCATGTGGGCCGGCGGACGGTTGCAGTTCCTGCGCCCGCTGGCCGTCGATGCGCCCGTGCAGCGCCGGTCGACGATCCTGAGCGTGCAGAGCAAGTCCGGCCGCAGCGGCCAGCTGGTGTTCGTCACCGTACTGCACGAAACGAGCGATGCCGAGGGCGTGGCCATCCGCGAGGAACAGGACATCGTGTACCGCGACGCGCCGCCTCCTGCCACTGCCGGCATACCGGCACCGCAGCCGGCCCCGGCGCCGACGGACGAACAGTATTCGCGCATCGTCACGCCCGATCCGGTGCTGCTGATGCGCTTCTCCGCGCTCACCTTCAACGGCCACCGGATTCACTACGACCGGCCCTACGCGATGCAGGAAGAAGGCTATCCGGGCCTCGTGGTGCACGGCCCGCTGATCGCGATGCTGCTGCTGGAGGAACTGCGCCGCACGCACCCCGGCAAGACGATTCGCCGCTTCGAGTTCAAGGCCGTCAGCCCGCTGTTCGACACCGCGCCGTTCACGGTGAACGGCAAGCTCGAAGGACATGCCGCCCGCCTGTGGGCGCGCGGCCCGCAAGGGCAGCTGGCCATGCAGGCCAGCGCCGAACTGGAATAACGATCCGACCATGCAAGCTCGCAAAGCTCAACCCGGCCCGCTCAGCGGGATGACCGTCGTCACGCTCGAACACGCGATTGCCGCGCCGTTCTGCACGCGCCAGCTCGCCGACCTCGGCGCCCGCGTCATCAAGGTGGAGCGCCCCGGGGTGGGCGATTTCGCGCGGGCGTACGATCACCGCACCCGCGGTCTCGCGTCGCATTTCGTGTGGACCAACCGGTCGAAGGAAAGCCTCACGCTGGACCTGAAGCAACCGGCCGCGCAGGAGGTGCTGGGCGAACTCGTCGCCCAGGCCGACGTGCTGGTGCAGAACCTCGCGCCCGGCGCGGCCGCGCGCATGGGCCTGTCGTTCGATGCGCTGCACGCGAAGCACCCGCGGCTGATCGTCTGCGACATCTCGGGCTATGGCGCCGATGGCCCTTACCGCGACAAGAAAGCCTACGACCTGCTGATCCAGAGCGAGGCGGCGTTCCTGTCGATCACGGGCACGGCCGACGAGCCCTGCAAGGCCGGCAACTCGATCGCCGACATCGCGGCGGGCATGTACGCGTACACGGGCATCCTCAGCGCGCTCCTGCAGCGCGGCGTCACGGGCATCGGCTCGCACGTGGAAATTTCGATGCTCGAGGCGCTGGCCGAGTGGATGGGCTTCCCGATGTACTACGCGTACGACGGCCAGCAGCAGCCGGGCCGCAACGGCGCCGCGCACGCGACCATCTATCCGTACGGCCCGTTCAAGGCCGGCGACGGCCGGGTCGTGATGCTCGGCCTGCAGAACGAGCGCGAATGGAAGACGTTCTGCGATGTCGTGCTGCGCGCCCCGGCGCTCGCGACCGATCCGCGCTTCGACGCCAACGTGCACCGCTCGGAGCACCGTGCGGAACTGAAGGCCGTGATCGAACAGGCGTTTTCCTCCCTCACCGCGCAGGACGTGATCGCGCGCCTCGACGAAGCGCAGATCGCGAACGCCGCCGTGAACCAGATCGGCGATCTCTGGACGCATCCGCAACTGCACGCGCGCCAGCGCTTTCGCACGATCGACTCGCCGGCCGGCGAACTGCAGGCGCTGCTGCCGCCCGCCACGATCGACAGCTTCGACGTGCGCATGGACGCGGTACCCGCGCTGGGCGAGCACAGCGCGGCCATCCTGCATGAACTCGGGCGCACCGACGCCGATATCGAACAACTGCGCGCCGCCGGCGTGATCTGAGCCATGTCCAAGCCCCTTTCCCCCGTCCGTCACGCGCGCAGCCTGCTGTTCGTGCCGGCCACCCGCCCCGAGCGCTTCGCGAAGGCGCTCGATTCGGGTGCCGACTGCATCATCGTCGACCTCGAGGATGCCGTCAGCCCCGACAGCAAGGACGACGCACGCGCGCAGCTTGCGCAGCACCTGCCGCGGCTGACGGCCGAGCAGCGTGCGCGCACCGTCGTGCGCGTGAACGCGGTCGGTACGCCTTGGCACGACGCGGACATCGCGCTGCTGCGCGACTGGGCCGCGCAACGCGTGGCCGTGATGCTGCCGAAGTCCGAAGATGCGGGCGCGCTGCGCAAGGTTGCGGAGCGGCTCGGCGAGCACGCGCAACTCGTCGCGCTGATCGAATCGCTGGCCGGGCTCGATTCAGCCGACGCGCTGGCGCGCGACCCGCAGGTCGTGCGTGTCGCGTTCGGACATCTGGATTTCCAGCTCGACCTCGGCATGCGCGCGACGTCCGACGAGCCGGAGCTGGCCTTTGCGCGCAATGCGCTCGTGGCCGCGTCACGCCGCGCGCAGTTGCCGGCGCCGATCGACGGCGTGACCACGCGCACCGACGATGCCGAGCGTCTGACGGCCGATGCGCGGCGTGCGCGCGCGTTCGGGTTCGGCGGCAAGCTGTGCATCCACCCGGCGCAGGTCGCCGGCGTGAACGATGCGATGGGCTATTCGGAAGACGAGCAGGCGTGGGCGCGCCGCGTGATCGACGCAGCCGCGAAACACGGCGGCGCCGCGTTCAGCCTGGACGGCCGGATGGTCGATCTTCCGGTGATCCGGGCGGCCGAGGCGATCATCGCCGGTACGCGGAAATAATCGATCGCGACTACGCGGCGCGCCCCACCGGTGCGCACCCGCGCCGCCGCTCAGGCCGCCGCTTGTTCGCGCCGATCGGCGGGACGCCAGCCGAGTGCCGGTGCAATACGCGTGATGACGTCGTCGAGGATCTGCAGATAGTTCTCGAACGGCAGGTTGTAGGGCAGTTCGACACGCAGTTCCCGCACCTGTCCGACCACCGGATCGGCCAGCAGCCGCTCCAGGATTTCGTCCGAGGGGCCGACCAGATCCGGCGCGTACAGCGTGCGTCGCTCGCCCTGCGGCGCCAGCGTGCGGGCATGACGCCCGTCTGCAAACGCGCGATAGCGTTCGCGCTCTTTTGCGCTCGCGCTGTCGGTCGGGACGATCACACGGCCCAGCGAGATACGCGGTGCGTGGGCTTCATGCCAATGGTCGCGATACAGCGCCAGTTGCCGCAACTGGGCGTCGAGATAATTGTCGGTGCCCTCGCCCGTGGTCACGTTGGCGATCAGCAAGTTGAAGCCGTTACGGGCCGCCCATTCGGCCGAGCGCGCGGATCCCGCGCCGTACCAGAGCCGCCCCGTCAAGCCCGGTGCGAAGGGGCTCACGCGCGGCCGGACCTTGCCCGCAGCCGATTCCACGAACGTGTCTTCGTCACCGAGCCAGTCGCCGGCCAGATTGCGGCGCAGCCGGGCCACGCGGGCATGCGAGAAGTCGACCCGTTCCGGATCGGTGTCGAACAGCCGTTCGCCCAGCAGCGCCCCGTGAATCGGCGCGCCCGCGCTGAGCCCGACGTTGAGCCGCCCGCGCGACAGCACGTCGACGGTGGCGAGGTCCTCGGCCAGCCGGAACGGATTCTCGTATCCCATCTGGATGACCGCCGCGCCCAACCCGATCCGCGTCGTGCGCTGGCTCGCCGCCGCGAGAAACGTCGCGGCCGACGAGACGGCGCGCTCGAGATGGCGTTGCCGTATCCAGGCGCCGTCGTAGCCGAGCGCCTCGCCCGCGTGGAACAGGTCGAGCGCTCGCTCGAATCCCTCCGCTGCGTCTTCGCCGGGGTAGTTTCCCGCTGTCAGGAAGGCAATATGATCAATGCGTACGTTGCTCACTTTCGTGTCCTTCGCAATCAGTCGAAAATCGAAAGGAAATGAGACATCGCGCTCGACCTCGAAAACGTCGAGCCCATCGGATTCAAGCGGTCACGAGAAAGCGTGGAAGGGACTGACGACTTCACATGCGTCGTCGATTATGGAGAACGTGCGACTGACCCGTTGCGGTCATTTCTTCTATGGATATGACGCGCGCATCCATAATGGAATGCGCGATCGAGGCTGGGCGGTTCGACGCCCGTTGGCGGTCGTCGAGCGGTTGCGCGCACGCGGCCTCGGCCTGCGTGCACCGCGTCGGGATCGACCGGCGAAATCGGGGCGCCCGGGCGATACGGCGCCGACGGCTCGCGCTTCAACACCTTGCGTGACAGTGCGGCCGGGAAACCCAGCTAGGCCTTGAACAGCGACACGACCGTCACGCCGGAGGCAGACTCGCCGCGACGGTCGACAAGAGACTCACGCCCCGTCAAACGCCTTCGACCAGCACGGCCCGAAAGCGTGCGCCCTTGAAGCGGTGCGGAACGATCGCCTGGTATGCCGGGCTGCCATACCACGCGTGCGCGGCGTCCCTGGACGGAAACTCGACGATCACCACCCCTTCCGGGCCGTCGCCCTCGAGCGTTTCCTGCGGGCCATACGCGGCCAGCACCTTCAACGGGTGGCCGGCGGTCGTCGCGCCGACCTTGTCCTGGTAGAGATCGAGTTCCTGCTGATCCTGCGTGCTTTCATGCGTGAAGACGATATAGGTCGCCAAGATTGCACTCCTGATGCGTTCGAGAATGATGGGACGATCCGAAGATCGTCCGCCGGACAACGGCATTCATCCTAACCATCGGGCGCGCTTTCTCTTATCCCCCTGCTTCCAACTCTCTATGCGAGCCGGATTAACAATGGACGCAACCGGTCGGCCGGGCGCATGTCGCAGCACCAAAAGAAAACACCCCTCGACGAGGGGTGCATGAGCCGGATCGCGGTGCCCCCCAGCCGCTGGCAAGTCAGCTGGGGGAACTCACCGCCCGGCACCGGAGCCGTCGAGACGCAGCGTCGCGCTCACCCTACTCGCGCTTCGCCCTCGCGCTCGGCCTCGCCTTCGTCCGACCCCGTTCGCGCCAGCACCGGCTTGAGCGCCTGCCCGGTGTGGCTTGCGCTCACCTGCGCGAGCGCTTCCGGCGGCGCCGCCGCGACGATCGTGCCGCCGCCCACGCCGCCTTCCGGCCCGAGATCGATGATCCAGTCGGCTTCCGCGATCACGTCGAGGTCATGCTCGATCACGACGACGCTGTGCCCCGCATCGACGAGCCGGTGCAGCACGCGAATCAGCTTCGCGACGTCGGCCATGTGCAGGCCGACCGTCGGTTCGTCGAGCACGTACAGCGTGTGCGGCGCCTTCTGGCCGCGCCGCGTGATGTCGTCGCGCACCTTCGTCAGCTCGGTGACGAGCTTGATGCGCTGCGCCTCGCCGCCCGACAGCGTCGGCGACGGCTGGCCGAGCGTCAGGTACCCGAGCCCGACATCCTTCATCAGCTGCAGCGGATGCGCGATGTTCGAGATCGGCGCGAAGAATTCCACCGCCTCGTCGATCTCCATCGTCAGCACGTCGCCGATGTTCCGGCCGCGCCACGTGACGGCAAGCGTCTCCGGGTTGAAGCGCTGCCCGTGGCACACGTCGCACGGCACCTTCACGTCGGGCAGGAAGCTCATCCCGATCGTGCGCACGCCTTGTCCTTCACATGCGGGGCAGCGCCCGTCGCCGGTATTGAACGAGAAGCGCGACGCCGTGTAGCCGCGCGCCCGCGCTTCGAGCGTATCGGCGAACAGCTTGCGGATCGTGTCCCACACGCCGATATAGGTGGCCGGGCACGAGCGCGGCGTCTTGCCGATCGGCGTCTGGTCGACTTCCAGCACGCGGTCGATCTGCTCCCAGCCGCTCAGCGATTCACAGCCCTGCCACGCATGCGTGACGTTCAGCGATGGCCTCGGCGCGCTGCGCGCGAGCACGTTCGAACGGCGGTTGGTGGCCGGCGCGTCCTGCTGCGCGGCCTTGCGTGCGCGGCGCGTGGCCGGCGACGACAGTACCGAGCGGCCGACCGCGTCGAGCAGGTTCGTCATCAGCACGTCGCGCGCGAGCGTCGACTTGCCCGAGCCGCTCACGCCCGTCACCGCGACGAGCCGCGCAAGCGGGATGCCGACCGTGACGTCACGCAGGTTGTGCAGCCGCGCGCCGTGCACGGTCAGCCACGCGTCCGGCACCGCGGCGCCGCCCTGCTTGCCCGGCAGGCTCACGCTGCGGCGCGGCTGCAGCGGGTGCGTCATCGGCTGCGCGAGCAGGCGCCCCGTGACCGAATCGGACTGCGCGGCCAGATCCGCGACCGCGCCCTGCGCGACCAGCGTGCCGCCGCGCTTGCCGGCGCCCGGGCCGACATCGATGATGTGATCGGCGCGGCGGATCGTGTCCTCGTCATGCTCGACGACGACGAGCGTATTGCCCTTGTCGCCGAGCTTGCGCAGCGCGTCCAGCAGGATCTGGTTGTCGCGCGGATGCAGGCCGATCGTCGGTTCGTCGAGCACGTAGCAGACGCCCTGCAGGTTGCTGCCGAGCTGCGCGGCGAGCCGGATGCGCTGCGCTTCGCCGCCCGACAGGCTCGGCGCCGCGCGATCGAGGCTCAGGTAACCAAGCCCGACTTCCTCGAGAAACGCGAGGCGGCTGCCGATCTCGCTGACGATGTCGCGTGCGATCTGCGCGTCGCGCCCCGTCAGTTCCAGCCCGTCGATCCAGCGCCGCGTGTCGGACACCGTCCATTGCGCGACCTCGACGATCGGATGCGCGTCGAAGGTGACCGCGCGCGCGGACGGGTTCAGCCGCGTGCCGTGGCAATCCGGGCACGGCTCGTTGCCCACGCCTTCCGGCTCCTGCTCGTCGGACGGCAGCGTCTGCTCGCGGCCGCGATCATCGCCGGCGAGCACCGTGTCGTCATACGCGGCGCGCTGTTCGCGCGTGAGCGTGACGCCGGTGCCGACGCAAGTCGTGCACCAGCCATGCTTGCTGTTGTACGAGAACATCCGCGGGTCCAGCTCCGGGTAGCTCGTGCCGCACACCGGGCACGCGCGCTTGACCGACAGCACCTTGACCGTGCCGACCCGCGCGGTCGAATGATCGTTCTGCATCGCGTGGTGCAGCCCGTCGAGCGGCGCGAGCAGATGCATCACGCCCTTGCCAAGCTCGAGCGTCTCGTCGAGCACGCGCCGCAATTCGGCCTCGTGGTCCGGCGACACGACGATATCGGCCACCGGCAGCTCGATCGTATGCTCGCGGAAGCGGTCGAGCTTCGGCCACGGATCGACCGGCACGAACTCGCCATCGACGCGCAGATGCGTGCTGCCGCGCGCCTTCGCCCACTTCGCGAGATCCGTATACACGCCCTTGCGGTTGACGACGAGCGGCGCGAGCAGCCCGACGTGCTCGCCGCGATGATCGCGCAGCAACTGCGCGGCGATCGATTCGACGGATTGCGACGTGACGGGCGTGCCGTCGTGGATGCAATGCTGCAGGCCGAGCTTCACGTACAGCAGCCGCAGGAAGTGCCAGACTTCGGACGTGGTCGCGACCGTGCTCTTGCGCCCGCCGCGCGACAGCCGCTGCTCGATCGCGACGGTCGGCGGAATGCCGTACACCGCATCGACTTCAGGGCGGCCGGCCGGCTGCACGATCGAGCGTGCATACGCGTTCAGCGATTCGAGGTAACGGCGCTGGCCTTCGTGGAACAGGATGTCGAACGCGAGCGTCGACTTGCCGGAACCCGACACCCCGGTGATCACGTTGAACTTGCCGTGCGGGATGTCGACGTCGAGCGCCTTCAGGTTGTGTTCGCGCGCATTGACGATCCGCACGACGTCTTCGCCTTCGATCGCACGCCGCTCGCGCGCCGCGTTCAGCACGGCCTGCAGCGGCTTGCCTTCGTCGGCGAGCGCCAGCTCGGCATCCATTGCGCGGTCGTACTGCAGCAGCGCCACGCCGGTATGCGATTCGGCGCAGGCCTTCACGTCGTCGGGCGTACCCGCGCACAGCACGAGGCCGCCGCCGTCGCCGCCTTCCGGGCCGAGATCGATCAGCCAGTCGGCCGCACGGATCACGTCGAGGTTGTGCTCGATCACGATCAGCGAATGGCCGGCCGCGAGCAGCTTGCCGAACGCCTGCATCAGCTTCGCGATGTCGTCGAAGTGCAGCCCGGTGGTCGGCTCGTCGAACATGAACAGCTTCGCCCGCGCGATGCGCGCTTCTTCCGTGACGACCCGGCGCCCATTGACGGCCGCCGCCGATTCGGCGAGGAAGCCGGCCAGCTTCAGCCGCTGCGCTTCGCCGCCCGACAGCGTCGGCACCGGCTGGCCGAGCTTCACGTATTCGAGGCCGACGTCGACGATCGGCTGCAGCACGCGCAGCACCTCGGCGTCGGTCGCGAAGAACGCGGCCGCTTCGCTGACGGTGAGATCGAGCACGTCGGCGATGCTCAGCGCACGGCCGTTGCGCTCGATGCGCACTTCGAGAATCTCGGCGCGGTAGCGGCTGCCGTCGCAATCCGGGCAACGCAGGTAGACGTCGCTCAGGAACTGCATCTCGATGTGCTCGAAGCCCGAGCCGCCGCAGGTCGGGCACCGGCCGTCGCCCGAGTTGAAGCTGAACGTGCCGGCGCCATAGCCGCGTTGCAGCGCGAGCGGCGCCTTCGCGAACAGCTTGCGGATCTCGTCGAACGCGCCGACGTAGCTCGCCGGGTTCGACCGCGTGGTCTTGCCGATCGGCGACTGGTCGACGAACACGACGTCGCCGACCTGGTCGGCGCCCGTGAGGCTGCGATACGCGCCCGGCGACTCGGTCGCCTTGCCGTGGTGCCGCGCCATCGCCGGATAGAGCACGTCCTGCAGCAGCGTGGATTTGCCGGACCCCGACACGCCCGTCACGCAGACGAGCCGCTGCAGCGGGATCTCGACGGTCACGTCGCGCAGGTTGTGTTCGCTCGCACCTTCGAGCACGATGCGCGGCGTGTTCGCGTCGACCACCCGGCGCGCCCAGTTCGACGCATGCGCGACATGCTTGCGGCCGCCGAGATACTCGCCCGTCAGCGTATGCGCGGAGCGGATGTCGCCCGGCGTGCCGTCGTAGACGATCGTGCCGCCGCGCTCGCCCGGGCCGGGCCCCATGTCGATCAGCCGGTCGGCCGCGAGCATCACCGACGGATCGTGTTCGACCACGACCAGCGTATTGCCCGCGTCGCGCAGCCGCTGCATCGCCTCGACGATCCGCGTGAGGTCGCGCGGATGCAGGCCGATGCTCGGTTCGTCGAGCACGAACAGGGTTTTCGTGAGCGACGTGCCGAGTGCCGTCGTCAGGTTGATCCGCTGCACCTCGCCGCCCGACAGCGTGCGACTCTGCCGGTCGAGCGTCAGGTAGCCGAGCCCCACGTCGCACAGGTATTTCAGGCGCGTGCGCACCTCGGCGAGCAGCAGCTTCAGCGCATCGTCGAGCAGCGCGCTCGGCAGCGTGATGTCGTCGAAGAAGCGGCGAATGCGCTCGATCGGCAGCAGCATCAGGTCGTGCACGGTGAGGCCCGGCAGCGCTTCGAGCTGCGCGCGACTCCAGTCGACGCCGCGCGGCATGAAGCGGCCGGCCGGCGCGAGCACGCCGTCGGCATTTTCTTTCGACCCGAGCCGCCATTGCAGCGATTCCGTCTTCAGGCGCGCGCCGCCGCACACGTCGCACGGCGTGTAGCTGCGGTATTTCGACAGCAGCACGCGGATATGCATCTTGTACGCTTTCGACTCGAGATAGCCGAAGAAGCGCTTCACGCCGTACCACTGGCTCTGCCACTTGCCGTTCCAGTCCGGCGACCCGTTGACGACCCAGTCGCGCTCGGCGTCCGACAGCTCGGACCACGGCGTGTCGCGCGGGATGCCGGCTTTCGCCGCGTAGCGCATCAGGTCGTCCTGGCACTCCTTCCAGGCCGGGGTCTGCATCGGCTTGATCGCGCCGCCGCGCAGCGTCTTGCGCGCGTCGGGGATCACGAGTCCGAGATCGACACCGATCACGCGGCCGAAGCCGCGGCAGGTTTCGCATGCGCCGTATGCCGAATTGAACGAGAACAGCGCCGCCTGCGGCTCCGCGTAGCGCAGGTCGCTGTCGGGATCGTGGAGCCCGGTGGAGAAGCGCCATACCTGCGGCTCGGCAACCGCGTTCCCGGCGTCGGCCGGCAGCACATAGACGTTCACGCGCCCGCCGCCGCGCTTCAGCGACGCCTCGATCGCCTCGACCACGCGCACCTTGTCGGCGCCCTGCACGCGGAAGCGGTCGGCCACCACGTCGAGCACCTTGCGCGGCCCGGTGGGCGACGCGACCTCGCGCTGCGCCTGCACGCGCGTATAGCCGCTCGCCGACAGCCACTGCGCGATTTCTTCGTCGGACACCGCTTCCGGCAGCTCGACCGGGAACGTGACGACGACGCGCGGATCGTCCGCCTGCGTGCGCGCGACGAGCTCCGCGTAGATCGTCTCCGGCGTGTCGTGCCGCACCTGCCGCGCGGTCTTGCGGTCGAACAGCTCGGCCGCGCGCGCGTACAGCAGCTTCAGGTGATCGTTCAGCTCGGTCATCGTGCCGACGGTCGAGCGCGAGCTGCGCACCGGGTTGGTCTGGTCGATCGCGATGGCCGGCGGCACGCCGTCGACACGCTCGACCTGCGGGCGGTCCATCCGGTCGAGGAACTGCCGCGCGTACGCGCTGAACGTCTCGACGTAGCGCCGCTGGCCTTCCGCGTACAGCGTGTCGAACACGAGGCTGGACTTGCCGGAGCCCGACGGGCCGGTGACGACCGTCATCTCGCCGGTACGCAGGTCGAGATCGAGATTCTTGAGGTTGTGCTGACGTGCTCCGCGAATGCGGATCAGATTGCTGGATGACAATTTGCCTGCCCGTCTGAATGAGTTAGCCAGAGTGCTCGGTGCCGGAACGCTGCGGCGGATGCCCGCAGGCGCGGCGCACGGGCCGCAACGGTTGCACGTGTGCGGCTCGATTGCGACGGACACTATACTGTATATTCATACAGTTTTCCATGACGACCCTGGCGCCGTCATGGGCAGGCGGCTGGCGAGGGGGCGAGACGCCTGCCGGCATGGCATGGCGCGATGACGGGCACCCTGAAATCTCGGATCACCCGGATTCCGCTGTCGGTCGCCACTGTCCGTCCGATGCAGCCGGACCCCAGGCATAAACGCCTCGCCGCGCACGTTTACCGCACGTACCGCACCAAGAAAGCGTTCATGCCGTCGCACCGGCAGGGGTGTCTGCGTGCGCGGCAGTCACGCCGATCGATCCCCCACTCCTGATTCCCCCTTCCCCACGTCTCGCTTGCGCGACGGCGCCTGCCGAACAGGCGACCGGGCGCATGCTGGTTCGCAGCGGTAATGGACGCGTCCCGCCCACCATTCGAATCCCCCGTCGCCGGCTGACGACGGGTGCAGCCCTCCCCGTGTGCAGCGCTCGAAAAGTTAACTTGTAGAAGTTGTGACGCATTAGTAGCATTTGCTACATGAACACTTTATCGATCTGGTCACTCCTGGTTCTGACCCTTCCGACAGAAAACGCGACGGCCCGCATGCGGTTCTGGCGTGCGCTGAAGGCGAAGGGGTGCGCGGTGCTGCGCGACGGCATCTACCTGCTGCCGTACACCGGAGAGCATGAAGCGACCCTGCGCGAACTCGCGGACGCGATCGCCGACAGCGGCGGCACGGCCCACCTGTTGCGCGCGCCCAGTCTCGACGCGTCACAGGAACAGGAATTCCGCGCGCTGTTCGACCGCGACGACGACTACGCGGCCTTCACGCGAACACTCATCGACGCGCGCAAGACACTGGCCGGGCAGTCCCCCACGGAACTCACCCGCCTGCTGCGTCGCCTGCGCAAGGATTTCGACGCCATCCGGGCGATCGACTATTTCCCGGGCGATTCGGCCACTCGTGCCGAAGTCGCGCTGCAGGATTTCGTCGCGCTGGTCGACACCGTGCTGTCGCCGGGCGAGCCGCACGCCGCGGACCGCGCCATTCGCCCGCTGGCGATTGACGAGTACCAAGGTCGCACGTGGGCGACGCGGCAGCGGATGTGGGTCGATCGCGTCGCGAGCGCATGGTTGATCCAACGATTCATCGACGCACGCGCCCGCTTCATCTGGCTGGCGGCGCCGGCGGATTGCCCGGTCGATGCGCTCGGCTTCGATTTCGACGGTGCGACGTTCACGCACGTCGGCGAGCGCGTGACATTCGAGGTGCTACTCGCCAGTTTCGGGCTCGAAAACGACGCCGCGCTGATGCGGCTCGGCGAGATCGTGCACGCGCTCGACGTAGGCGGCCCCGCCGCGCCGGAAGCGGTGGGCTTCGAGGCCGTGATGGCCGGCACGCGCCAGCGCACGGAGAACGACGATCAGTTACTCGAGCAGATGGGCGCCGTGCTCGACGCCCTGTACGCGCACTTCACGTCGAATGGCAAAAACCAGACCACGGCCCGATCATGACCACTACCGTCGCCACCACCGAACCGACCTACTCGCTGGGCGAGCTGGTCGCCTACATGCTGCGTCTCGGCACCTGGGGTTTCGGCGGGCCGGTCGCGCTCGCGGGCTACATGCGTCGCGATCTGGTCGAGCGTCGCGGCTGGATCACGGAGGCCGACTACAAGGAAGGCCTCACGCTGGCCCAGCTCGCACCGGGGCCGATGGCGGCCCAGTTGGCGATCTATCTCGGCTTCGTCCACTACCGCCTCCTCGGCGCGACGCTGGTCGGTTTCGCGTTCGTGCTGCCGTCGTTCCTGATGGTGGTCGCGCTCGGGTTCGCGTACGCGCATTTCGGCGGGCTGTCGTGGATGCAGGCCGTCTTCTACGGCGTCGGCGCCGCGGTGGTCGGCATCATCGCGATGAGCGCGTACAAGCTCACGACCAAGACCGTCGGCAACGACAAGCTCCTTTGGGCGATCTTCCTGACCCTGGCTGCGGTGACCTTCATCACGGAATCGGAAATCGCGTGGCTGTTCGTCGCCGCCGGCCTGATCGGCTGGCTGTGGCGTGCTCCACCGAAGTGGCTGCACAAGGGCGGCCTGAATGCCGTTGCCGCTGCCCATCTTCCCGCGGCTAGCGGGTGGCTGAGCGGCATCGATTTACCGCAGCTCGTTCAGATCGGTGCCTTCTTCATGAAGGCAGGTGCGTTCGTGTTCGGCTCCGGGCTCGCGATCGTGCCGTTCCTCTATGGCGGCGTCGTCACCGAGCATCACTGGCTGAACGACAAGCAGTTCGTGGATGCCGTCGCGGTCGCGATGATCACGCCCGGCCCGGTCGTGATCACCGTCGGCTTCATCGGGTATCTGGTCGCGGGATTCCCGGGCGCACTCGTCGCTTCTCTCGGCACGTTCCTGCCTTGCTATCTGTTCACGGTCATTCCCGCGCCTTACGTGAAGAAATACGGGCACCGGCCCGGCGTCAAGGCGTTCGTGAACGGCATCACGGCGGCGGCCGTCGGCGCGATTACGGGCTCCGTTCTCGTCATCGCGAAGCGATCGATCGTCGATATCCCGACTGCGCTGCTCGCCGTCGCCACGGTGCTGCTGCTGTGGCGTTTCAAGAAATTGCAGGAACCGGTGATCGTGACCGCCGCCGCCGTCATTGGACTCGTGGCGTTCCCGCTGCTTCATCATTGACCTGCGTCGCCGGGAGACGAAAAGCCGCGTTTGAGTTTCGTTGCCTGTCGAAGGCCGTGTCTCCGGCAGGAGTCGCTGCGTGCCTTCCTCAATTCACCGGCACTCGCCAAAGCGAAGCCCGATTCTCCTCGACCGCTTCTTCTCTGACGGCCCGACTACCTGTCGGATCGAATTCCGGCTGATACAGGTAATCCACTCGCCACATCTCGTCGGCCCTCCCGCGCCTCTTTCGGCCGTCACCAAGCGACGCGTCAGCCGGGCACCACCCGCGCCAACCATTCGCCCACGCCGTCCGCCACGTGCTCACGCTCGGGACTGTCGTGCCACACCCGGATCACCTGGCCGATCCGGCCGCCCTTGTCCGGGTCGAGATCGACGCACAGATGGTCGCCGCCGCCGTTGTGGGTGAGCGGGATCCATTTCAGGTTGTACCAGTCGCCGCGAATGCCCGGCTCCGGCTCGCCCTCGTAGCCCGCCAGATCGCCGCTCGCGACCAGGTCGCGCCAGATGGACCACTGCGCGAGGATCTGCCGAGCGGACAGCAGCGTCTCGCCGCCAAACGGTTCGGTACGCCCGGCTTCCTGTCCGTCGTGCAACATCAGGCTCTCGCGCCACGCCTCCGGCAACGCCACGCCGAGCCCCGCCTCGAGCGCGCGCAGATCATCGTCGCTCGCCGGACCGCGGAAAGGCGCCGGTGCATCGGCCGGCAGCGTGCGCCGCCATGTGTCGAGACGCGACCAGGACGCCGCGATCGTGGTGTCCGGCGATGGTGCGGCTGCAGCGCCTGTCGCATCCGCTCGCGTTGCATCGGAAGCTGCCGGGGGCGATTCGTCCACCGCTGGAGATCGAACCGCTTGCGTGTCGTCCACCGCCGAGCGCACAGCCCGCGGGGGCCGGCGCGGCTGGTCGAGCCGCATGAACAGCACCGGCGAGCCCGCTGCCAGCGGCGTCGCCCCCGCCGCAACCGCGACGAGCGCATCGGCTCCGGCGAGCGCGCCGAGCGCATCAGGCCGTTCGCCCGCCAGCGGCGTCACGACCGGTTCACCCGCCGCGCCCGCCGCGAGCCTCGCCCAGCGGAGGTCATTCAGCACTGGATCGCGCGATATCTGCGTGCCAAGTACGCCCGTCTCCCAGTACGGTCCCGGCATGTCCGCAAATTCCAGCAAATCGATCAGCCGACGCAGAATCGTGTGCGCGAGGATCGCGACCTCGCCGGGGTAGCCCGGCAGGTTGACGAGCGTCGCCTGGTCGTAACAGGTGACGACGCGCATTCCGCGCGGCCGGCCCGCCGCATCGGTCAACTCGAACGTGCGGCGCTGCGCCGGCGAACGATTCTCGCTGCGTCCAAAATTGAAGCGAGCCGCGCGCACCTGCTGCAGCGTCACGCGCGCCTCGCTGTACGGAAACACCGGCAACCGGTTCAACGCGGCGTCCTGGTGCGGATCATTCCCCAACACCCCCGTGCCGACCAGCAGGTCGTAGCGCTGCGCAAGCGCGGCAAGCTGGCGGCGAAATGCCAGTTCGGCATCGTGGGATTGCAGCGGAGGCAAGGTCATGTCCGGCGGAGCGACATATTCGAGCGATACGTCGCAGCCCCACTGCTTCAGGAGCGCGTGCAGATAGGGGCCGTTCGCGTCGGGACGCTGCCACGGCAGCCGCTCGCAGCCGGACGGCACGAGGTCGTAGCTCGCGACGACCACGCACACGCGCGGCCGCCGGCTTACCTCGACGGTACGCACGCCGGCGGCAATCAGCAGCGCCTGCTGTTCCGCGTCAATGCGCTGCCCCTTGTCGAGCAACAGGGCACCCCATGCGTAATCCGAACCACGCGCGATCACACCTTCTCCTTCGACCGGTGGCGCGTCGAGTTTGAGCCGCGCATGCTGTTGCCCGTCGGGGGCGCGATTGCGCGTGCGAGGCACCACGGTGTCCGCGTGCGCGGGTAACGGCGCGAGCGCCGGCAGCCATTCGGCAGCGCCCGCCGACAAAGCCCGCGCCACCGGATCGCCGCCGCGATGGATCAGAATCGGATACTGCAGCCGCACATTCAGCATCGCCGGCCGCACGGGCGATGCGTGTGCCGCGTCGGTTGCGCGCAGCGCATAGCCTTCGATCGCCGCGAGCGCGAGCCGCGGCAGCGCCTCGGGCGCGGTCACGGCCTGCGCAAGCACGCGTCCGTCAGCCTGCTCGACCGGCACGGTCTCGACGCGCATGCCGCCCGGCACCGCGTCGGCGCAACGGCGATAAGCGTCTGCCAGCCACGCCGGCATCGGTGAAGGGTCGTTCGTCATCGTCATGTCAATACGGTTTGAGTGCGCACATCGTCGGCAATCCGCTCGGAACGATGTGCGCGGTCGATCAGATGCGGCGTGGCGAATCAGCGTCGCTTCGACGCCGGCGAAGCACCGGCCGGTTCACCGTCGACGTAGAATTCGTCGGCGTCCAGCACGCGCTGCGCGCGGAAAAAATCGCCAAGCAACGCGCCAGCGCGACGATTGTCGCTGGCGTCGATGCGCTTGACCGAGAACGTGCCGGTCTTCGCGCCCTGATTGGTTGCCGCAAACGGATACTCATCGCAATCGCAATCACTGGGCGTTTCGTCGGAATCGCCGGTGAACGTGCATTGTCCGGTGACCCGGCCGTACTGCGCAATGCACTGCTCCTTGGACACAGCGCGATTGCCGGCGCGCAGCGTTGCGTTGCGGGTGCGCGTGAGCGGCCGCGAGTCCGATCCTGGCAGGATCGTACCGTCGTCACGCGGGACGAACTTGTGGCTCCAAGTGACCCGCGTGAAGTGGCTTGTGCCAGTTGAGACGCCATACGAATGACTGTTCCAGTGTCGGACCTACCCGGGTCTCCGCACTGGGTCGAACGGTGGCAACGGGTCGGGTGCCGCGACAAAGGTCCAGCCAAGCCCCGCATGGAAGCAAAGACCGGCGAGCGAAGGCGGGGTTGCGCACAAGCGCTCGCGAGACCAACCTGCCCGAAGGATGTGGAAAGCGTGATTCCCGACACCGGCGAGGTGCTGAATGCGCAAGACCGCGGCTCGCCAGCCCATCCCTCCCTCGCTACGCCTTCTTCGTATAACTGTTGCACCAGCCTTTCGCATTGACCTGCTTGCCGCCGAAAATCGCGCACGCCCCCGTCGTGGCGCCGGCCTTGCCCTGGAAGAACTGGCAATTCGCACAGGCGTCGCCCGCGTGGAATTTCGGGTACTTCGCATGATCGACGCGGCCGGCGTCCGCCTTGTAGCCGAGCGCCTGGGCATTGGCATCGGTTTCCTGCACGACACCGGCACCGGCATCCGCCGCCGTCGCGCGGCGTCCAACGGCGAGCGCGGAAGCGAGCACGGTGGTGACTGCAATAAAACGTCGGCGTGAAAATTTCATGGGAATCTCCCTTCAAGTTTGCATGAACGAATGTCCGTGAAGCGCCGCTCCCCCGATGACGGGACGCCGTCCGCTCCGAAACAGCGCCCGTCGATAGCGTGCGCATTGCGCCCATCAAGCCGACGCACGATCGACGCTGCAATCAGCGAAAGAACAGCTCCCGCATCCCGAACGTGTGATGCGCTTCCGCCGCCATCAGCACCATGAGCACGAGCAGGCACAGCGGCGGGATCAGGATCGCGTACACGAGCGCCAGCCGCTCCCACATCATGTGCATGAAGATCGACACGATCAGCCCGGCCTTCGCGATCATCAGCACGACGATCAGCACCCAGCGCATCAGGCCCTGCACGTTGAAGTAGTCGACCAGGTACGACAACGTGCTCAGCACGAACAGCAGGCCCCAGATCTTCAGGTAGAGGCCGATCGGATGCTGCTGGCCGTGCGCGGCGTCGGGTCGATCGGCGGGATCGGTGTGCTCCATGGCTGCCTCACCACAAATAGAACAGCGCGAAGATGAACACCCACACCAGATCGACGAAGTGCCAGTACAGCCCGGCGATCTCGACGATCTGGAAGTTGCCGTGTTCGGTGAATCCCGGCTGCAGGATCTTGCGCGCGATCAGCAGCAGGTAGATCACGCCGCAGGTCACGTGAAAGCCGTGGAACCCGGTGATCGTGAAGAAGCACGCGCCGAACTGCGCCGCGCCCAGCGGGTTGCCCCACGGGCGGATGCCTTCGCGGAAGATCAGGTTGCTCCATTCGAACGCCTGCAGCGACACGAAGGTCGCCCCCAGCAGCGCGGTCGCCAGCAACAGCGCGGCAGCGGGCCGTGCGTTGCGCCGGTAGCCGAAGTTGACGGCCATCGCCATCGTGCCGCTGCTGCTGATCAGCGTGAACGTCATGATCGCAATCAGCAGCAACGGCACTTCCACGCCGCCCACGCTGAGCCCGAACACCTTCGCGGTATCGGGCCACGGCGCGGTGGTCGTCATGCGCACCGTCATGTAGCCGATCAGGAAGCTGCTGAAGACGAAGGTGTCCGACAGCAGGAAGATCCACATCATCGCCTTGCCCCACGGCACCCTGAAGGCTTCGCGGTCGGACGACCAGTCGGTGACGATGCCGCGCCAGCCGTCGGGCCGCGCGTCGACGGGCGGCACCGCGGACGATTCGGCAGCGGATTCGGTGTGGGCCGTCGGCGCGGTCATGGCGCGGCTCCGTATAGCGGCCCGCAGACGGCGGCGACGATCCCGGGGGTCAGCCACCACATCGCCGCCAGCAGCACGAGCCAGACCGCGAGCAGGAAATGCCAGTAGCGCGCGCACAGTGCGATGGCCCGTTGGGCCCGGAACGGGTCCGCGCGCCGGAGCTGCACGATCGTCACGGCCCACGCCGCCAGCCCGCCCAGCACATGCAATCCGTGCAGGCCGGTGAGCAGGTAGAGGAAGCTGTTGGACGGATTGACTGTGACGGTCTCCCCGGCTGCCGACAGCATCTGCCACGCAACCAGTTGCCCGATCACGAACACGGCCGCCAGCACGCCACCGGCTACCAGCCACATCGTGCGGTACGGGCCTATCCGCCGGGCTCGCTGCATCGCGATGCTGGCCAGCGCCAGCGCGCCGGAGTTCCACCACAGCAGCGCTGGATGCGGGATCGGCTGCCAGTCGGGTTCGCGCATGCGCATCGCATAGGCGAACAGCAGCAGTGAGAACAGCGTCGTCGCCACCGCCATGAACACGGCCAGGCCGGTGCGGCCCGCATTCGGCAGGCCGGGTGGCGCATCGGGAACGAAGGGGCGCGGCAGCGTGGTCATTTGTGTGCCTCGCCCGGGTGCAGCGTCGGATGGGCCGCCTTGGGTTCAGGCGCCGTCGCCGGCGGCTGATTCTGCGGCACGAAGTCTTCCGCCTGCCCCGGCGGACTGTATTCGTACGCCCAGCGGTAGACGACCGGAAGCGTCGGCCCCCAGTTGCCGTGCACGGGCGGCGTTTGCGGCGTCTGCCATTCGAGCGTGGTGGCCCGCCACGGGTTGCCGTCCGCACGACGGCCGTGTCGGAGGCTCCACGCGAGGTTGAACAGGAACAGCAACTGCGCCGCCGCGACGATCAGCGCGACGATCGTGATGAACGTGTTGAGCGTCTGCGCCGAATGCGGAATGAAGCTGTAGCCCTGATACGCGTAATACCGCCGCGGCATGCCGAGGATGCCGAGATAGTGCATCGGGAAATAGATTGCGTAGGTGCCGACGAAGGTAATCCAGAAGTGCGCGCGCCCGAGCGTGTCGTCGAGCAGGCGGCCCGTCACCTTCGGGTACCAGTGATACAGGCCGCCGAACACCACGAGGATCGGCGACACGGCCATCACCATATGGAAGTGCGCGACGACGAAATACGTGTTCGACAGCGGGATGTCCACGCTGACGTTGCCGAGGTAGAGCCCGGTCAGCCCGCCCAGCACGAAGGTGCTGATGAAGCCGATCGCGAACAGCATCGGCACGGTCAGGTGGATATCGCCGCGCCACAGCGTCAGCACCCAGTTGTAGACCTTGAGGGCGGTGGGGACGGCGATGATGAGCGTCGTGGTGGCGAAGAAGAAGCCGAAGTACGGATTCATGCCCGCGATGAACATGTGGTGCGCCCAGACCACGAAGCTCAGCGCGCCGATGATCACGATCGCCCATACCATCATCCGGTAGCCGAAGATGCTCTTGCGCGCGTGCGTACTGATGAGATCCGACGCGATGCCGAAAGCCGGCAGCGCGACGATGTAGACCTCCGGATGCCCGAAGAACCAGAACAGGTGCTGGAACAGCAACGGGCTGCCGCCGGCGTGCTTGAGCGTCTGCCCCATCGACACCACGGCCGGGACGAAGAAACTGGTGCCGAGCGTCCGGTCGAACAGCATCATCACCGCCGACACGAACAGCGCCGGAAACGCCAGCAGCGCCATGATGGTCGCGATGAAGATGCCCCACACCGTGAGCGGCATGCGCATCAGCGTCATGCCGCGCGTGCGTGCCTGCAGCGTGGTGGTCACGTAGTTCAGGCCGCCCATCGTGGCCGCGACGATGAAGATCGCCAGCGACACGAGCATCAGCACGATGCCCCATTCCACGCCCGGCGTGCCCGGCAGGATCGCCTGCGGCGGATACAGCGTCCAGCCCGCGCCGGTCGGCCCGCCCGGCACGAAGAAGCTCGCCACCAGCACCAGCACGGCCAGCAGGTAGACCCAGTAGCTCAGCATGTTGAGAAACGGGAACACCATGTCGCGCGCGCCCAGCATCAGCGGGATCAGGTAGTTGCCGAAGCCGCCCAGGAACAGCGCCGTCAGCAGGTAGATCACCATGATCATCCCGTGCATGGTGACGAACTGGTAGTAGTGGTTCGCGTCGATGAACGCGAACTTGCCCGGAAAGCCGAGCTGCAGCCGCATCAGGTCCGACAGGACGAGGCCGACCAGGCCGATCGCGATGGCCGTCAGCGCGTACTGCACGGCGATGACCTTGTGGTCCTGGCTCCACACATAGCGGGTCCAGAAGCTGTGCGGGACGTGGTCGGTGTGCGCGTAGGTCATGGCGTGTGCTCCGTCTGCTGCGTCCGTTCCGCTAGGGCTGGGCCGCGGTGCTGGCGGCCGTCCCGCCTTGCGCCTTGATGTAGGCCACCAGCGCGCTCAGTTCCTGCTCGCTCAGGTCGAAGTGCGGCATGATCGGCGAGAAGCCCTTCACGACACGGGCCGTCGGATTGCGGATGAACGCGCGCAGATAGGCTTCGTCCACCTTCGCGGTGCTGCCGTCGGCCATCGTTTCGGTCTTGCCGTACAGGCCCTTCCAGGTCGGGCCCACGAGCGGGCTGCCGTCCACGGTATGGCAGGCGACGCAGCCCTTGGCCGCCGCGAGCGTCTTGCCCAGGTTGGCCAGCGCCTGCGCGCTGCCGCCCGCGGCGGCCGGCGCGGCCTGCACGTGGGCCATCTGCTGCTGCGCGAACGTAGTCTGCTGCGCCAGCCAGCGCGAGAACGCGGCTTCGTCTTCCACCACCACCACGCCGCGCATGCCGGCATGCCCGATCCCGCAGAGCTGCGCGCACAGGATGTCGTAGCGCCCAGCCTGGGTCGGCGTGAACCAGAAGGTGGTCACCATGCCCGGCACCATGTTCATCCGTGCCCGGAACGGCGGGACGTAGAAGTCGTGCAGCACGTCGCGCGACCGGGTCAGGACCTGGACCGGCCGGTTGAGCGGCAAGTGCACCTCGGGACTGTCGATCAGGTAGTTGTCACGGCCGTTCGGATCGGCGGGGTTCAGGCCGAACGGGTTGTCGTTGCTGATGTAGCGCGCGTCGGTCGTGCCCAGCTTGCCGCCGGGCCCGGCGAAGCGGAAACGCCATTGCCATTGCTGGCCGAGCACCTCCATCTGCAGCGCGTTGCGCGGCGGCCGGATGTAGTCCGCGTAGACGAACAGGCCCGGCGCCAGCAACGCCGCCACGCCGACGATGGTCAGGCCGATCAGCCACCATTCCAGTTTCCGGTTGTGCGGTTCGTAGGCCGCACGATGCCCGCTACGGTGGCGATAGCGCACCAGGGCGACCACGATGAACAGGTTGATGGCGATGAAGAATGCGCCGGTGATGACGAGCGTGATCGTCAGCATGTCGTCCATGCGCACCCAGTTCGACGCGATCGGCGTGATCCACCACGGACTGGCAAAGTGAAACCCCACCGCCAACAGGATGATCAGGACCAGGGCAATCGCAAGGGCCATAGGCCGCCTCGCTGCATCTCACTCGCCGGCACCGCCGACACCGGGTTCCGTGTCTCCCGCGGCCGCCGCGTGTTCAAGCGCGGCGCGGCGGGAAACGCGATGGGTCAGTCGTCCACGTTCTGCTTGCGCAATCGCTCCAGCCTGCCGTACGTGATGGCCGCCACCACGCCGAACAACAGGTTGGCCAGCAAGGGCCCGGAACCGCGCTCGGAGACGAACCACGGGAACACGGCCGTCATCACGTAGAAGTTCCACCCATACGCGACGATCCCGAACGCCAGCCCGATCGCGGCTTCCATGCCCACGCTCGAATCGAGGCGGAAAGGCGCCATGATCGCGGCGAGCATCATCCCCATGATCGCGCCGAGCACGTAGTGCAGCAGCAGCGCCATCGCCACGATTTCGAGGTTGAATTGCGTCATCTGGCCGAGCGCGCTGCGGCCCATCACCATCGCCGCGATCTTGTGGGTCGGTTGCCACGGGCTCGAGCCGAGCACCAGGGTCGACCAGACGAATTCCAGCGCGATCACCAGCGCGCCGCCCGCGAGACCGGCCACGGCAGCGGCGACCCAGTCGGGCGTACGCCGCTCCCAATGGTGCGATTGAATGTGCAGTTCCATACGACCTCCTTGCCGACCGTTCGACGTCGGCACTTCGGTTCCGAAGGCGTCACGCGCGTCGGACCCGCGTCTCTTGCGCGATTCGGGATGGCGGACAGGGTTGCCTGCGCAACGTGCGAGCGACCCGCTCCACGCGCGGCCTGCGGTCGCGGTCGTGCGCTCGACGCAACGCGTCGATGCCCCCGGGTGTCGGGCAGGCCGGCTTGCTGTCGCGCGTCAGGGGAAGATCGGTGACGTCGGTTCGGCGCCTTCCAGGTCCGCCTTTGGAAAATGCTGGGCGACCATTTCTTCGATTTCCTGCTCTCGCAATGCCGGCACGTCGGCCATGATCAGGATCTGGCCTGCCTGGATCGCCTCGCGAAATCGCTGGAGTCGCGCGTTCGGCTCGGCGATGCCGATCATCGCGGCGGTCCACGCCCCGAATCCCGCGCCGGCCAGCGTCAAGCCGACGACGGCGCCGCCCGCGATCACGAGCTCCGCCGGCGGAAAGACGAGCGCGACGAGGCCGATCAGCGCACCGGCCGCGCCGCCGAGCGCGACGCCGCGCTCGAGCGCATGCACGACATCGCTGCTTTGCAGCAACGATGCTTCGGGCAACTGATCGAGTGTGACGCTGTGGTCGGCGAGAACGTGGATATGGCGCCAGACGATACGTGCGCGCAATAGATCGTCGACGATGGCCTTCGCCATCTGGGTATCGGGTACGAGGAAATAAAGGCGTCTCATGTTGGCACCCCTTTTCTTGCCATCAACGCGTCCACAAGGGACTGTTTTCTATTCTATGTCAGCATCGGCGACACGCCAGGTGCATGCGGACCACGGACGGGGTCGCATGCGAGCATTCGGCACGCGTGGCAGGTGGGGTTGAAACGCGGTGGTAGTTTGTCGATCACGGACGACCGATGCGGGGGCCCGGGACATTCGCCCCCGATTGGCGCTATCCGCGTTTGCGTAACGGCGCCAGCAAGTCCCGCAGGCCGTTGTGGTCGATCTCGTGCATCAGCGCGAGCTGCCGGCCGATTTCTCCGCGCGGAAACCCTTCGCGCGCTAGCCAATTGAGGTAAGGCCCGGGCAGGTCGGCAATCAGCCGGCCTTTGTATTTCCCGAAGGGCATGATGACGGTGACGAGCTGTTCGAGGTCTGGATTTTGCATGCGGGTATTGTGCCCGGCTTTTCGGTCCTGTCGCAGATCTCGCGAAAAGGACTCAGCGAACCACCTGCGCCCCTTTTCTGGCCTGCTAGACTGGAATTCCCCCCTGCACACGATGGAGGGAATCATGTTGTCCGTCTACGTCGTGAAGACCGGCGAGCAGTTCCTCTGCACCGCCGAGGATGGCGATATCGGCATGGCACCGGCGGTTGAGGATGCCACGTCGTTTGGTTCGTATGAGGAAGCGGAAAAGGCCGCGCACGTGCATGCCGACCCCGGATACGAAATCGTCGCCGTCTGTGTAATCAGGCACTGACAGGGCGCCCGCTGCCGGGCGCCACGCGACGAGATGCGGCTCGCAGTTCCGCTGGCGCCATGCGACATGGGGTGGCGCGATGGACTTTGCCCGGAATTACCTGGGAACCGATGGATTGCGTATCGGGAGTCTCTCAATGGGATCGCCGCGCGCGTCGGCATTCCCGCTGTGTACGCTCCGATACAACGCGCGTTTCCTGAAACGCCTGGCATCCGGCGCGCATTCCTCGTATGCGGCGCTGCGGGAGTTCGGAGCGTCGCTGCTCCGCTGTTATCGTCTGGGCCCTTTCATGCCCTCCGACTCCATGGCCGCATGCCACTCCTCATTCGCCTCGATGGGGTCCATCTCATCGTCGACGGAGGCCGTCGCGCGCTCGGCGGCCGCTCTGGCTTCGTCTGCCGGGGACGCAAAATCACCGTCGCCATCACGATCGCCATCGCCGTCACCGTCGCCCGGGGGCTGCAGCATGTCCTTGAGCATCGCGCTCAGCTCCGGCGTGTCCCATGGCAGCCCACGCCGAGTCCGATCCTTGATGTAGTGCCTCACCTCCGCGTCCTGCTCCACGGTCAGCGGCAGCCCTCGGAAGGTGCTTTGGGGGCCAGCGTCGATCATCGCATTCTCCTGCTTCTAGGGCATTTCCAGTGTACTCGCCATTGCGAGCCCGTGAGCAGTGATTACGGCGCGCTTGCGGCGGATCAAACGTGTGGGCTCGACGGGCGCGCGGCCGCCCATTTCAGGCACCCGCCTGCGATGGGTCGATACCGATGAAAGTTTCGCGAGATTTCGCGACCCGCTTATCCGGTAGTTCAGGGGGAAGAAGTGACAACCTCCACTGCCACAAGCACAGTATTCGCTGCTATCCGCCGAACGCAACGACGATCTCTTCGATCGTCACGCGGATGCGCGCCGTATGCCGCAGATCCTGATGCGTGACGAGCCAAACCTCATACGACGCGTCGTTTGTACGGTCCGGCCAGATCCGCACAAGGCCGTCTCGTTCGCCCATCGGCACGGGTATCTCGCTGATGCCGAGCCCGGCCTTGAGTGCCGCGCGCAACGTCAGGTTCGTGTTCAGCCGTGCGACGATGCGGCCGTCCGTCAGCGGTTCCCCGACGAACGCCGGCACCCGCGCCTTGGCGAAATACGGCTGGTACACGACGAGATCATGCCCGGCGAACCGCTCGCCCGGCACCGGTTCGCCATGGCGCCGCACATAGTCGGGCGACGCGAACAATCCGACTTCCCAGCGCGCCAGACGGCGGGCGAGCAGATCTGGATTTCGGGGCTTGACGGTCCGGATCGCGATGTCGGCTTCGCGCTTCGCGAGATTGAGGAGCAGGCTCGTCGTGTCGAGCATCACCGATACGTCCGGATGCTTCGCATGCAGGCGCTCGAGGGCCGGCATCACGAACTCGTGGGCCAGCGCATCCGTCGTCGATAGCTTCACCTCGCCGGCGAGCCGCTTGTCCACGCCCTGCGTGTGGCGCACGAGATCGTGTGCGGATTGCTCCATCGCCTCGGCTGCACGGATCGCGATCCTGCCGACCGGCGTGAGTTCATAGCCGTTCGACGTACGCAGGAACAGCGTCGCGCCGAGCGCGTGCTCGAGCGCCGCAAGCCTGCGGCCCACCGTGGCCTGATCGATGTCGAGCGCGCGAGCGGCGGCCCGCAAGGTCCTTTCCCGATGGAGCGCGACGAAGATGCGCGCGTCGTCCCAGTTCATGTCGCCCCCGGCGTGATGCAAATTTGCATCATACGTCCAGCAATTCTCTGCACGTCAAACACAGGCTGCGCGATTACACTTTTTTCAACCGATGCGGCGGGTCGCTCGAATCCGCGGCGCATCCGGCATTTTAAAAGGATGAAGTCGTGTCACACGAAACGAAAGGCATTCCCGCGGCGATGACCGCGATCGACATTACGCAGCCGGGCGGCCCGGATGTGCTGGCACCCGTGCAGCGTCCTGTTCCCGCACCGGCCGACGACGAAGTGCTGATCCGCATTCATGCGGCCGGCGTGAACGGTCCTGACGTGCTGCAGCGCAAAGGGTTGTACGATCCGCCACCGGGCGCGTCGGACATTCCCGGGCTCGAAGTCGCGGGCAAAATCGTGTCCGTCGGGCGCGACGTGACCCGGTTCGCGGTCGGCGATCTCGTCTGCGCGCTGGTGCCGGGGGGCGGCTATGCGGAGTACGCCGTCGCGCACGAGAGCAACACACTCGCGGTTCCCGATGGTCTCACGATGGTCGAGGCGGCCGCGATCCCCGAAACCTTTCTGACGGTATGGCTGAACCTGTTCCAGCGCGGCAAGTTCAAGGCTGGCGAAAGCGTGCTGATCCATGGCGGCGCATCGGGGATCGGCACCACGGCGACGATGCTCGCGAAGGCGTTCGGCGCCTCGAAGATCATCACGACGGTCGGCTCCGACGCGCACCGCACCGCAAGCATCGCGCTCGGTGCCGATGTCGCGGTTGACTACCGCAACGAGGATTTCGTCGAGGAAGTCATGCGCGCGACGGATGGGCGCGGCGTCGACGTGGTCGTCGATATCGTCGCCGGTGATTACGTCGCGCGGAATTACGCGGCGGCCGCGATGAACGGCCGCATCGTGCAGATCGGCGTGATCAAGGGGCCCGCGCCAGCACTGGACCTGTTCCCGATGCTGGCGAAGCGCCTCATGCACATCGGCTCGACGCTGCGCTCGCGCACGCACGAGGAAAAGGCGGAGCTGATCGAGGATCTCAAGCGATCGGTGTGGCCGCACATCCGGCGTGGCGCGGTGAAGCCCGTGATCCATCGGACCTTCGATCTCGACGATGCGCGCGGCGCGCATGCGCTGATGGACTCGGGCACGCATATCGGCAAGATCGTGCTGACGACCCGGGCGGCAGGCGTAGACTGACGCGCGGCTCCGGCCACCTGACATGACTCACTCCCCGATCAAAACCATGACTGATACACGCTACCACTACTACGAACCGTCACAAGGCCATGGATTGCCGCACGATCCATTTAATTCGATTGTCGGTCCAAGGCCTGTCGGATGGATTTCCACGCGCGGCAGCAACGGCATGCTGAATCTCGCGCCATACAGCTTTTTCAACGCCTTCAACTACCATCCGCCGATCATCGGCTTCTCGAGCATCGACGCGAAGGACAGCCTACGCAACGTGCAAGAAACGGGGGAATTCGTGTGGAACCTCACCACACGCGATCTCGCCGAAAAGATGAATGCAACGTGCGCAATGGTGCCTTACGAAGTTGACGAGTTTGAAGTGGCCGGGCTGACCCCCGCTCCGTCTCGGCAAGTCGCCGTTCCACGCGTGGCAGAGAGCGGTGTCAACTTCGAATGCAAGCTCACCGATGTGATCCAGCTGCGCGATCACAAAGGCACGCCTGTCACCACATGGCTCGTGCTGGGAGAAGTCGTGGCTGTTCACATTCGCCAGGACTTGCTTAAAGACGGCACCTTCGACACCTTCGGCGCAGGCATCATTCTTCGGGCAGGCGGCCCATCGGCCTATGCGCTCGTCGCACCCGAGAGTCGATTCGATATCGGGCGCCCGCCCGGGGCGAATCCCCCCGTCGCACGATGACGGAGGGTGGCGCAGTCGGCTCGTGAAGGGCCGTTGGACCTCGGAAGCTGCCGCTGACTTGTTCCCGGACCGAGCGGCTGTCGACGGTCGAAAGTGCGTGTTCGCTAAGCCTGACGGCAGGCGTTCGGTGCAGATCCTCAGCCGAACGTCCGCAAGGCAGCGTCAAGTCGACCGGCCGCGACCAACACTTGAACGCCCGCAAAGGCCGAGCACTTGCCGCTCGGCGCAGGCACGGGGCCACCGATATCCGGTTGAACAGCCGTTGAGGCTGCGCGAGCTCCAACGGCGATTGTGGATCGATTGATCGCCATGTCGTCCACGAAACAATCGACAACTTGGAACTATACTGGGCAACCAGGAGGCTTCCATGACCGATCACGACAGACTGCATCCACTCCGTCCGCTCCTGAAAAACTGGGTTTGGGAGCATGGTCGAATCGGGACTCGCTATCTCGACTGCGTAGATGGCGAAATCAGGTTTGACGAGGGCAAGAAGTCGCATTTCGCGGCCGAGAAATATATCTATGTGCCCCTTGGCAAGGGCGCTGAAGACGATGCATCCGCGGAGGGGCCTGCGATCCACGAGGCTGGACTTGCCCGGTTTTTGCGAGCCGCGCAGCTGGGCACGCCGGAGGAAGCCGGTTCGGCAGCGGATGTCCAGCGCGCAGTGCAGGACTGCGTTGAGATTGGCCTGTTCAGCGCATATCAATGGGAGGCACGAGAGGCGTTTGCCCGATACGCGCAGGAACCCATGTTCGATGACGAGATCCGCGCGGCGGTTGTCGACGACATCCGGCGTATTTACGCCGGCATGCGGGAGCAACTGGCGCTGTACGATTTCAGTGTGCTCCACGGCTTGCCCACGCCGCTGCTTATCGGCGACACGCCCTTCATCGACTGGCGCCAGCGTGCCAGTCCGGCACTCCCGTTCGTATCGCTCCCGCTGGGTCCTTACTGCCTGCTGGTAGGCGCGCCGTCAGGCAGGAAAAGCCGAATCGCCCCGGTCGTCTGGAAGGCCGCTGCCACGATGGGCCCGTTGAAGGATCACAACCGCCAAATCGAGGAGCAGGCACGTCTGTGGCTGGTGGCGACCACGGACGACCAACTCGTCGCTGCGCAAAGTCGCATTGCCGCGGCCGTCGGCTCCAGGCAAGGGAATGTGAAGCCCTGACCGACGTTCACCTTAAGCAGATCGTCGGCGGTGGCTAAGTGAAAGACCGGCACGTGAAGCCGACCGGTTCGCCATCGACGTGTGATGCGATCACCGTGATACCGGATGCATAGTGGCCGAGCGCTTCGACGTCAGTTCGGACCTAGTTCGAGAGGTCCTTGCGGACGATTTCCGCACCCGCGCTCAACGCACTCAGCTTGCCTCTCGCGACTGCACGCGACAACGGCGCCATGCCGCAGTTGGTGCAGGGATAGAGCTTGTCGGCATCCACGAACTGAAGTGCTTTTCGCAACGTACCGGCGACTTCCTCGGGGGTTTCAATGGTATCGGTCGCCACATCGATGGCCCCCACCATCACCTTCTTGCCCCGAATGAGTTCAATCAGATCCATGGGAACGCGCGAGTTGTGACATTCCAGCGAGACCATGTCGATACTGGATTTTTGCAACTTGGGGAAGGCTTCCTCGTACTGCCGCCACTCCGACCCCAGCGTCTTCTTCCAGTCCGTGTTGGCCTTGATGCCATAGCCATAGCAAATATGCACGGCGGTTTCACACTTGAGACCTTCGATCGCTCGTTCCAGGGTCGCGACGCCCCAATCATTCACCTCATCGAAGAAGACATTGAATGCGGGCTCATCGAATTGAATGATATCGACGCCGGCAGCCTCCAGTTCCCTGGCTTCCTCGTTCAGGATCTTTGCGAACTCCCAGGCCAGTTTTTCGCGACTCTTGTAATGATCGTCGTACAGCGTATCGATCATCGTCATCGGCCCCGGCAACGCCCATTTGATGGGCTGGCTCGTTTGCCGGCGCAGGAACTTGGCATCGTCAACGAAAACCGGCTTCTGTCTCGCCACCGCATCAACGACCGTCGGCACGCTGGCGTCATAGCGATCGCGAATTCGAACGGTCTTGCGGTTCTCGAAATCAACGCCGCTGAGGTGCTCGATGAACGTGGTCACGAAATGCTGGCGCGTTTGCTCGCCGTCGCTGACGATATCGATGCCCGCATGTTGCTGCTCTTGCAACGACAGGCGCAAAGCATCCTGTTTGCCCTCGATCAACACCTCGTCCTGCAATTTCCACGGTGACCAAAGTGTCTCGGGTTGTGCGAGCCACGAAGGTTTAGGCAAACTGCCGGCGGTTGAAGTGGGTAGAAATTTTTTCACGGTAGACGACCTCGTGTATTTGTTGGTCAAAGCGCGTAGTCCGCAGACCACTGCTCAAGAATGGCCTGGTATGGCTTGATAAATTGCTCTTCGACAAACCTGCCCTGTTCGATAGCCAGCCGGCTACGCTCTTCCCGATCGTAAACAATCCGGGTGAGCGAAAAATCCTGATGCTTCAGACTCGGTTGGTAGGATTTTCCTGCCGGAGAATTCGCATTGTAAATTTCGGGCCGGTAAATTTTCTGGAAGGTATCCATCGTGCTGATGGTGCCGATGAGCTCCAGATTGGTGTAATCGCCCAGCAAATCACCGGTAAAATAAAAAGCCAGCGGTGCGACACTATTCGGCGGCATGAAATAGCGCACCTTCATTCCCATTTTTTCGAAATACTCGTCAGTCAAGGAATACTCGTCCTGCCGGTATTCGATACCCAACACGGGGTGCCGATTTGCCGTCTGATGATAGGTCTTGCTACTCGAAACGCTCAGACATATAACGGGCGGTTTCGCGAAATTATCCTTGTAGGCGCTCGACTTCACGAAGGACTTGAACAGATTCCCGTGCAGGTCGCCAAAGTTATCCGGCGTACTGAAGCCGGGCTGATTCTTGTTGTACTCCAGCAAGACCACACTGAAATCGTAATCTCGCACATAAGAGGAAAAATTATTTCCCGCGATGCCGTCAATGTGTTTGTTGTTTTTTCGATCGAAAATATTCGTCTTCAGTATTTCGATCAAGGGCAGCGCGGCACTGCCCCGCTCGCCGCCGATATTCATTTCGACCGAAATGATTTCAAGCTTGACGGCATAGCGATCGCCTTTGGGATTGTCCCAATGCGCCATCGCATTGAAGCGATTGTCAATCATCCTGAAGGTATTGCGCAAATTCTCCTGACGACTCTTTCCTCTGGCGAGGTTCGCAAAATTGGTCGTGATGCGCGTATGGTCGGAAGGCTGATAGTCCTCATCGAAACTGACGCTTTTAATAGCAAATGTAAACTCTTGACTCGTCATGATCTTGCGCCCCAGATTTCGAAATGAAAACCGCATCTGCTCCATGCCTTTCGATGCGGCTCGCTTTTCTTTTCCGATGAACGAATGTGACGTTGGGCCATGGCCGACTGGATATGAATCGATTTCAACCAACCAAGAGCGATGCTCACGGTGCGGTGTATCCGGTTCACATCGGAAGAAAAGTAACTGGCAGCGATGATATAGTTTCCATTGCATGAATAAAAATGGATTTATTTCATGCAACCATTAAATTTGTTCATGGAGTGGTCGATGCTGGATCGCAATCATCTGATGGTCGTGCGGGAAGTGGAGCGGCAGGGCTCGCTCACGGCCGCGGCCGATACGCTCAACCTCACGCAGTCGGCGCTCAGCCATGCCGTGAAGAAGCTGGAGCAGCAGCTCGGTACGCCCGTGTGGGCGCGCGAAGGACGGACCATGCGGCTCACGCAAGCCGGACAGTACCTGCTGAGCCTCGCGAACCGGTTGCTGCCGCAATTCGAACTCGCCGAGGAGCGCATGAGGCAGTACGCGCAGGGCGAGCGCGGCACGTTGCGGATCGGCATGGAATGCGCGCCGTGCTATCAATGGCTGCTGAAGGTGGTGTCGCCGTATCTCGCGCACTGGCCGGATGTCGATGTCGACGTGAAGCAGCGCTTCCAGTTCGGCGGCATCGGTGCGTTGATCGGCTATGAAATCGACGTGCTCGTCACGCCCGACCCGCTCAAGAAACCCGAACTGCATTTTGAGCCGGTGTTCGATTACGAGCAGGTGCTGGTGGTTGCCGATGATCACCCGCTGGCCGGAGAAGCGTATGTCACGCCGGAACAGCTGACGCACGAGGTGCTGATCACGTATCCCGTCGAAACGGACCGGCTCGATATCTACACGCAGTTCCTCACGCCCGCGAACAGGGTGCCGAAGCGCCACAAGGTGATCGAGACGACCGACATCATGCTGCAGATGGTGGCGAGCGGCCGTGGCGTGGCGGCGTTGCCTCGCTGGCTCGCGGAAGAATACGCGGGCTGGATGCCGCTTACACCCGTGCAACTTGGAAAGAAGGGGATTGCGAAGCAGATTTTCCTCGGCACGCGCAAGACGGATGACGACGTCGATTATCTTGCGGCGTTTGTAAAGGCTGCGCGGGAATGGAAATGGGCGGACGCGAAGATGCGAGACTAGTTTTGCAATTGGGACATGAACAAAACTGATTGCTCCCGCAACGGGCCGCTTTCCGCGCCTTCGTGCTTGTCGACCCGCGCTGCAGTCGAGCCCGCGTCAGCCACGCGACCATTGCAGCCCCGCACCTCCGCCGAAGTCTCTCTCATCCCTTTTCACGCAGCGGCACCGGGCATTGCTTGCGCCCCGCGCAGCAACACGTTGGCGGGCGCCGATGAACCCACGACATCGGCGTCCACCAACCGGCCCGCGGGCCGTCGTGCCGCGTCGTCGTCCGCGCGATGGCGGCATCGCGCACGCCCATCGCGACGCGTTGCCTGATTCGACCGCCAGCGTCTCCGAACGGCGCCACAGCCGCAAGCGAGAGCCGTCCGTTCGCGACGGCAACGCCTGCGGCAACCCAGTGGCGACGCCCTACTTCCGCAGCGAGATTTCCACCCGGCGATTGCGCGCGCGCCCTTCGGCAGTCTCGTTCGATGCGGCCGGGTTGGTATCTCCATGTCCCGTCGCCGCGACCGCATCCGCCTTCAGCCCGTGTTCGCGCAGATACCCCGCGACGGCATCGGCGCGGCGCTTCGACAGGGCCTGGTTGTGTGCATCCGAGCCGGTCGCGTCGGTATAACCGTCCACTTCCACACGCGAGAAGTGCCGGTCGCCCTGCTGGCTCAGCAAACTGTCGAGCGCGGCGGTGGCGGCGGACGTCAGCACGGCGGAGTCGGTCGCGAAGTACGCATCGCCGGTCAGGCTCACCTTCTCGACCGCGACGGGCGCCGGTGCGGCCGCCGCGGCGACCGGCGCGGGTGCCGCACCGCACTGGAACACGATCGAGTGCGGATCGGCGCCGTCGCGGTACGGCGTCGTGGAATCGACCTTGCGCACGGCCTCGTTGCCGCACATGCGCGTCGCGACCTTCATGCAGGTATTGGCGCTCGACAGGATGCCGTGACAGTCGACACGGAACGTCCGGATGCCGTCGCGGGGCTGAAGTTCGTATGCGTTGTACGTCGGTCCCGATGCGCTCGAACAGGCCGCGAGGGAAACGACGGACGCCAGCAGTGCAAGATGAATGTTTTTCACGTGAGGACTCCGAAAATGCGAGGGGCGCAGCGCGGGCGGCGCAATGGTGCAGCCGCATCCGCGTGCGTGTGCGTTCGACGCGGTCCGCCCTGGCAGTGCATGCCGGCGCGAACCGCAGCGCGCGATTACTTCCACTGATACAGCATGCCCGCGCCGACGACGCGCTGGCTGCCGGCGAAGCCGCCGTTCAGCGTCGCCTTCAGGTTTTCCGTGACGCGCGCCTGCACGCCGACCGCCATCGCCTTCTGCCCCTGGAACGTCGCCGTACCGACCCCCATCGCGAAGTTCGAGTCACGGTCCATGTGCGGGATCGACGCCATCGCTGCGGTGGCCGCGATCCCCTCGCGTGCCATCGAATCGGTCTGCTGGATCTGCTGCTGCATCTGCGTGAGCTGGTTGTTGACCGTGTTCAGCGACTGCGTGAACTGGTTCGACACCGCGTTCAGCTGGTTCACGTTCACCGCATCCGTGCCCTGCGTACCGGCCGCGACGTTGACCACCTGGCGCGCCGATTCCGCCGAACCGACCGCGACGACGTTCGAGCGGCCGCCGTCGTTGCTGCCCGTGCCGATCGCGGTCGAATTGCTGCCCGACGCCGTCGAGCCCACGCCGAAGGCGGTGGAACCGTTGCCCGATGCGAGCGCATTGTTGCCGACCGCCGTGCTGTTCGAGCCCGATGCCACCGCCCCCGACCCACCCGCCGACGAATTCGGGCCGGTCGAGCCCGGCGGCACGTTCGCGCCGTTCGGGTTCGTCGTGTACTGGCCGCCGAGGTTGGTCGTGCGTTGGTCGATCAGCGTCGTCAGCTGGTTCGCGACCGAGTCGAGCTGCGACACGTTCACCGCGTCCGTGCCGTTCTTGCCGGCCGCGAGGCCTGTGATCTGCCGGTTGCCGATGTTCACTTCGCCGGCCGACGATTGCGGGCTGCCCAGGCCGTACGCGACGTAGTTCGTCAGCGCGCCGACCGTCGTCAGCGAACCGGCGCCCAATGCGACGCTGTTCGCGAACGTCGCGGACGCACCGGCGCCCAGCGCGAGCGCATCGGTGGCGTTGCCGAGCGCGCCGGAGCCCAGCGCGACGCTGCCCACGCTGACCGCCTTCGCATTCGCGCCTTGCGCGACCGACTGCGCGCCCAGTGCCGTCGCGCCGCTGCCGAGCGCGAGCGCGTCGGCCTGTGCGGCACTCGCCGCCTGCCCGATCGCGATGCCGCCAGGGGCGGTCTGGTCGACGATCGCGCCGTTGCCGATGCCCACGCCGTGGTCGCCGTTGACGACCGTCGTCGGCCCCACCGCGACCGATTCCGCGCCGACGGCGAGCGAGTCGGCCGCCGTCGAATTCGCGTGGAAATACTTCTGGCCCGTGACCGCGAACGACTGCAACGCGCCGGCGAGCTGCCGCACGGTCACCGCATCCTGCTGCCCGGTGCCGTCCGCGACGTTGGTGATCTGGCGATACGTCTTGCTGGTCGCGTCGCCGACCGATACCGCGCCGAGCAGCGTCTGGTCCGTCGTGTTGAACGGGATCGACGCGGTGCCGTTGCGGAGGATGCCCGAGGCCGGCGTCGTCGCGCGGTCGGATACCGACCCCGCGCCGAGCGCGATGCTGCCGTCCACCTTCGAGATCGCATTCGGGCCGATCGCGACACTGTCGAGCCCGATCGCCTGGCTGTCCGGCGCGGTCGAGTTCGCGTGGAAATACTTGATGCCGTGGGCGTTGATGTTGTCGATCGCCGAGCCGACGTTGTTGTTGATCGTCGTCGAACCGTCGCTGTTGTACGTCACGTACGAAGGTGCCGAAATCGTGCCGGTCGTCGGATCGTAGGTGGCCCCTCCGCCGATTGCGCCCGCCGTGCTGTTGCCGAGGTTGGTGTTGTTGTTGGCGATCGAGCTGAGGCCGGTGGACAGCGAGCCGATGCCCGTCGACGTCGCGGTGGACAGCGACGTCAGGTTGCTGTTCGTGCTCGACAGCCCGGTGGACAGCGAGCCGACGGTCGTCGAGGTCGATGTCGACAGCGACGCGATCGAGCTCGTCGTCGAACTGAGCCCGGTCGACAGCGAACCGATGCTCGTCGAGGTCGCGGTCGACAGCGACGTGACGGTGCTGTTCGTCGTGCTCAGGCCGGTGGACAGTGAACCGACCACCGTCGAGGTGGACGTCGACAGCGACGTGATCGAGCTGTTCGTCGAACTCAGGCCGGTGGACAGCGAGCTGATGCCGGTCGACGTCGACGTCGACAGCGACGTCACCGTGCTGTTCGTCGAACTCAGGCCGGTGGACAGTGAGCTGATGCCGGTCGACGTCGAAGTTGACAGCGACGTCACCGTGCTGTTCGTCGAACTCAAGCCGGTGGACAGCGAGCTGATGCCTGTCGACGTCGAAGTCGACAGCGACGTCACCGAGCTGTTCGTCGAACTCAGGCCGGTGGACAACGAGCTGATGCCCGTCGACGTGGACGTCGACAGCGACGTCACCGAGCTATTGGTCGAACTCAAGCCGGTCGAAGTCGACGTGGACAGTGACGTGATCGCGCTATTGGCCGACGACAGACCGGTCGACGTGGACGTCGACAATGACGTCACTGTGCTGTCGGTCGAGCTCAGGCCCGTCGACAGCGAGCTGATGCCCGTCGAGGTCGACGTCGACAACGACGTGATCGCGCTATTGGCCGACGACAATCCGGTCGACGTGGAAGTCGACAACGACGTCACCGAGCTGTTGGTCGAACTCAACCCCGTCGACAGCGAGCCGATGCCCGTCGAAGTCGATGTGGAAAGCGACGTGATCGCGCTATTGGCCGACGACAATCCGGTCGACGTGGAAGTCGACAACGACGTCACCGAGCTGTTGGTCGAGCTCAACCCCGTCGACAGCGAGCCGATGCCCGTCGAAGTCGACGTGGAAAGCGACGTGATCGCGCTGTTGGCCGACGACAACCCGGTCGATAGCGACGACACCCCCGTCGACAACGAACTGACACTCGACGCCGTCGACGTCGACAGCGAATTCACCGCCTGATTCGTCGCATCGAGCTGCGACCCGTTGATCGCATCCGTGCTCGCCGAACTGATGCGCCCGGCCGCGACGTTGGTGATCTGGCGCTCGGTACCCGCTGCACCGACACTGACGACGCTGGTCGGATTCGTGCCCTTGAACGTGTACGTCACGCCGCCGATCGTCGCGCTCGCGGTCGGGTTCGGCGCGGCCGTCGTCGAGCCCGAGCCGAGCGCGACGTCGCCTGCATTGTTCGCCACGGCCGACGCGCCGAACGCCAGCGCCCCAGCGGCCGCGGCCGTCGACGTGTTGCCGAGCGCGAGCGAGCCGGTGCCCTGCGCGATGTTCGAATTGCCGATGGCGACCGCGCCGTCGCCGTTCGCCGTGTTGTTCGACCCGGCCGTGACCGCACCGGTGCCGATCGCGGTGCTCGGGTCGCCGATCGCCACCGCACCGTTGCCGCTGACCGTCTGGCTCGCGCCGAGCGCCACGGCGCCGGTACCGCCCAGCACCTTCGAGTTGAAGCCGCCGGCGATCGAGCCCGGCCCGGCTGCGGCCGCGACCGAGTTCGAATCGCCGATCGCCACGGTCGACCCCGCCGCCGCGACGCTGTTGATGCCGATGGCCGTCGCATTCGTGGCCGATGCCGTCGCACCGGGCCCCAGGGCGGTCGCCGAGATGCCGGTCGCCAGCGCGGCATTACCGAGCGCGGTCGCGAACTGCTGCGTCGCGCTCGACTGGACGCCCATCGCGATCGAACTGACGCCCGTCGCCTTCGCGCTCGTGCCGAGCGCCATCGAGGTATCGGCGCCGGCCGTCGTGGCCGAACCCAGCGCGATCGAACTGGTGCCGAGCGACTGCGTGCCCGAGCCCGGTACGCCGGCCGTCCCGCCCCAGCCGATCGCGATCGACGACGTGCCCTTCGCACCGCTGTTCACCCCCATCGCCACGCCCGAATTGCCGGAAGCCAGCGCGCCGCTGCCCACGGCAACGGCGGCCGCGCCCGAGCTGGTCGATTGGTTGCCGAGGGACACCGAGCCCGTCAGGTCCGCATGCGATGCATAGCCCAGCGCGACACTTTGCGCGCCGGCGGCGCTCGCCCCGAGGCCCAGCGCCGCCGCGTATTGACCGGAAGCCAGCGCATTGTTGCCGAGCCCGATGGCCGACACACCGGTCGCGGCCGCACCACTGCCCATCGCCACCGACCCGCTTTGCGTCGCGCTCGACAGGTTGCCGATGGAAACCGAGTAATCGCCCGAACCGATCGCCTGCACACCCATCGACGTGCTGTTGACGCCCGTCGCCTGCGCGTTGATGCCGACGGCCGTCGAAGCGTCGCCCATCGCATGCGCCCCCGGGCCAAGCGCCGTGGCCGACACGCCCTGCGCCGTCGACAGGTTGCCCAACGCGGTGGAATTCGTCTGCGCGGCGCTCGACCCGACGCCGATCGCGATCGACGAGACGCCGCCGGTGGCCGTCCCGCCATCCGGGTTGTACTGCGCATGCGCACCGGCATGGAACAGCGCGAGGTACGCGGACGCCATCAGCATGGTGAGCCGCCTGAGCGACGGGGCCGAGGTCGCGCCTGCGCGAACCGCGGCCGCTCCTGCGACGTCACGCCCCGGCGTGCCACGCGACGACGCGACGCGCTTGCCGCGCGCCCGATCAAGCTCCGAAGCCGCAACCCAGGCTCCCAATGCTTCGTTCCAGATCGACTTGAACGACTTGTTCATCTTGTCTTCCCTCGGTTCTCATGTGCTGGATGACGCAACGGCGAACACGGCAGCCGGCGAGAATGTCCTCAACACATTCCCGTCCGCCTGGCGATGCCTCGCCACTCACTTTGGATCACTAACTAAACAGCCCGGTAACGCTGCTCGACACGCGCGATGGATATCGCGATCACGCGATCGCGCGCCGCCCGTGCCGGTCGACACGAGGCGACGCGACGATCGCCGGTTATCGAATCATGGAAGCCGACACGGCAATCCCGGCGGCTCGACGCCGGGCGTGCCGTTCATCCGCGCACGCGCGCGCCGTCGCGCCGAACCCGCGACGACCTCGAATCTCATGGAAAAGCGTCATTCAGACGCCGGATGGGCGGAAGCCGGCCCGCACCCGGGGGCGGCCCGCCCTGTTTCATTCAGGAGGAGGATGACGCCGTGCGATCCCCGGGGCTGAAGCATGCGCCGCCGGTTCGTGCGAACCGGTGCGTTGGCCTGTCATGCCTGTTGTGTTCATCGTTTTCGTACCCGCCTGATTCGAAAGCGCGCCGCGCGCGACCGTCCCCCGATGGATCGAACCCTCGGACGGCCCACGCGCAGCCACGCACCCCTTCCGTCCGGCCTTCAAACGCCTTTCCGGAATCCCGGAACAGCATCGACGACTTGCCGGACGACCCCTGCACCGAATTAATCGATCGAATTTCGTTGATGATTTCGTCTCGACCGGTGCGTCATGCCCAACTGCATTCCAGAACTCACCGATTTCTCTTATATAGCAACGTATTCGGTGAATAATGAAATCTGCATTACCCTCGTGCCAGTTATTCTCTTGCCGACGCGATCCCATATCATGGGATATGACATCGATCAATGTCTCATTGGTATCGCATGCATCGGAATAGAACTTCGGCATGCGATCCACGCGATCCAGACCGTTTGAAAGAACCGATTCCAGCCGCGCCGGGGCTAGTTTGCTGGCATTCGTCAGAACGAACCTTTTCCCGAGCGGAAAAACCCTTTTCCCGAGAAGACAGCATTTAAATTCATACATTCCAACGCAAATTGCGATTTCACGATTAACACGATTTCGACCCGCCGACATCAAAAAATTAATCACGCAACTCACAATTTCTTCATTCTTTTCACATAGCAGGCGTCGACTTCTGAACGCACGTCAAACTGATTAACCGCCCCTTCCCATTCCCATTATTCCGAATTGATCCGGCAATAACGACCGATTATTAAAAACCGATCCGGCATGTTTTTCCACTTCCGTTTCTTCCGGCCGGACGCCGTGGCGGCAAGCACGCAACATCCCCGCCGCACAAGCCCCCACATGCCACACGGAATCCTCACAATGTGACCTGTGGTCGGCATATAATTTTTCGCAACAATCGTGCAGACCGCGATGCACGTCATCTGACCGGCCACCCTTCCACCGCCTCCGCAACCATGTCATCCCGCTCGTCCAGTCCGGCGTCGCCTCGTCCCACGCCGGATCTTGCTGACGCACATATTCTTGTCGTCGACGATCGCCCGAACGACCTGCGGCTCCTCACCGAAATCCTGCGGGCCGCACGGTGCCGGATCAGCGTCGCGTTCGACGGGCTGCAGGCGTATCACCGTGCGCAGGCGATCGCGCCCGACCTGATCCTGATGGATGTCCGCATGCCGCGCATGGACGGTTTCGCGGCGTGCCGGCTGCTGGCGTCGACGCCTTCGACGCAATCGATCCCAGTCATCATCCTGACGGCCGCGGGCGATCTCGAGGATCGCATCGCAGGGCTCGAAACCGGTGCGATCGACTACATCATCAAGCCGTTCGAGCCGACCGAAGTGCTGGCCCGGATCCGCAATCACCTGAAACGCGCGCGGCGCAGCCAGCCGTTCGCGCATCTGCCCGAGCTGCCCGACAACCCGGAGGCGGCCCTCGTGCGCGCGGCGTCCGAGGTCCTGCTGCGCGACCTGCGCCATCCGCCGGCGCTCGAGGATCTCGCCAGGCAGGTCGGCACGCACGAGAAGCGCCTGTCCCGCGTGTTCCGCGACCATCTCGGCCAGACCGTGTTCGAATATCTGCGCGACACGCGCCTGCGCGCCGCGATGCACTTTCTCGCGGAGACGTCGATGGGGATCGGCGACATCGCCGAGGAAATCGGCTTTTCCACGCCCGGCAACTTCGCCACCGCCTTCCGCGAACGCTTCGGCATCACGCCGTCCGACTGGCGGCGCCAGCGCCATGCGGTCAATGCCCCGCCCGCCACACCCGGGGCGCACCATCACGATGGGTAGGCGCCACGCGGCATGGGCAGCCGGATGTCGCGCGGTGCTGCTGCTCCTGCTCGCGATGGCCGTCACCTGCGCGACGGCGCACGCCGCGTCGACGCCGAACCCCGCGCAACTGGACACCGTGTCGGTCTTCGAGGACGCGAGTACGACGATGTCCGCCGAACAGGTCGCCGCACGGCTCGCCGATCCGGCGCATGGCACGCCGGTGGCCGGCACGTCGTCGTTCAACGTCGAGTTCTCGCGATCGGCGTGGTGGATCCGCGCCACGCTGACCAACCGCGACAGCGCCGCGCGCCCGCTGGTGCTGGTGATTCGTGACGCCCGCGTCGACCAGGCGGACTTCTATCTCGGCCGGAACGGCGGGTGGACGCTCGACAGCCGCTTCCCGGCCGCCGGCGCCGGTAGTGACGCCCGACCGTCATCGCGCTACCCGGCACTCGACGTCACGTTGCGTGCCGGCGAAAGCGTCCCCGTCCTGATCCGCGTCACGTCGCGCAAGGAAATGCGGCTCGCGCCGGCCGCGTTCACGCGCGCGGCATGGGATGCGCTGGAACGTCGCGCGACGATGTGGGACTTCGGCTTCTTCGGCGGGTTGCTCGCGCTGATGTGGTGCGCGCTGCTGATCGGGTTCTTTTCGCGCAGCGGCGTGTTTCACGTGCTGGCCGCGGTGGCGCTGGGCACGACACTGTTCGAAGCGGCTTACCGCGGCTATCTGGCGCTGGCGTTGCCGCCTGCGCTGCGTGAATGGTCGGCGCGCGGCGAAGTGATCTTCGCGTACCTGGCGGTGTCGTGCTTCGTCGTCTTCATCCTGATGGTCGCCCGGCGCGAGCAGGCGAAGCTGCCGATGCGCGCGATCTACATGGCCTTCCTCGCGCTCGAAGGGATCGGCATGATCGGCGCCGCCTGCGGCGACCTGCTGACGTTCACGTGGTTCTGCCTGCGGCTGAACGCGGTGCTCGGGATCGTCAACATCAGCCTCGCGCTGCTGCTCGCGATCCGCCGGACGCCGACCGGCCGCGTGATGCTGATCGCCATCGCGATCGCCACCTTCAACATGTTGATCCGCGTGCTCGACGGCATGAACACGCTGCCGCCGGCGCTCGCGTGGCTGAAATCCGACATCTTCCCGAACCCCGTCATCGCGATCGTCGGGCTCGCCACGCACCTGCTGGTGCTGGCCGCATGGATCCACCACGTCGGCCGCCAGCGTACCGAGGCGAGGAAGCGGCTCGAACACTGGCAGCTCACCGAGCAGGATCGCCTGCGCGACGAAGTCGCACGCCGCACGCTCGCGCTCAACGACGCGCTGCAGCAGGTGACGACCCACATGCAGCAGAAGATCGAGACGCTCGGCTACGTCAGCCACGACCTGCGCGCGCCGCTGTCCACGATCAACGGCTATGCGAAGCTGCTGCTGCAAGGCGCGACGCGCGGCCAGGCGCGGCTGATCCGGTCGATCGACCGCAGCATCCGCTACCAGCTCACGCTGATCGATGAGCTGCTCGCGTTCACGAAGGCCGAGCTGCAGCCGCTCGGCGTGACGCCGGATGCAACCGACCTGCCCGGCCTGCTCGACGACATCGGCCACTATGCGCTCGCGCTGTGCGCGCAGCAGGACAACCGGTTCGTCTACCGGCCGGCCACGCCGCTGCCGCGCACGGTGTCGATCGACGGCATGCGGCTGCAGCAGGTGCTGCTCAACCTGCTGTCCAACGCATCGAAGTTCACGCGCGACGGCACGGTCACGCTGTCGATTCATGCCGCGCGCGAAGGCGACGCCTGGCGCCTGCTGTTCGAAGTGGCCGATACGGGCATCGGGATCGACATCAGCGGCAACCGCGACATCTTCCGCGCGTACCAGCAGGTGCAGGCCGTGAACGGCGGCACCGGGCTCGGCCTGTTCATCGCGCAGCGCATCGTCGGCGCGATGGGGGGCGAGCTGGCCGTCGCCAGCCAGCCGGGCGTCGGCACGGCATTCTCGTTCGCGATCGTCGCGCCCGCCGTCGGGCACGCGCTCGTGCCGGTGTCGGAGCTCGTCCGGCGGTTTCATCCGGACGGCGAGGCCGAGCCGGATGACACCGCGCCCACGATGCCGTGCCCGCCCGACGATGCGCTCGACCAGTTGATCCTGCTGGCCGACAACGGGCAGTTGACCGATATCGAGGCATGGCTCGGCCCGTATGCGGACGAGCCGGATTACGCGGCCTTCGTGCGGGACGTGCGCGAACACCTCGATGCACTGGACCTGGACGCGATCGGGAAACTGGCCGGCTCGCTAAAACAGGCGCGCCGCGCCGCGACGGCGTTCGACGCCGAAGCCGACGCGGCCGGGCCGGCCTGACGGCACGGGCCACCGCGGCGCGCACGCGCCGATCGGGCACCGGCCGGCCGCCGGATGCGACCGCCCGCGCATCGGCACCCCCACCGTCGCGTCAGCACGCGTCGTGCCGCGCCCCCCGCCGGACGATGCGCGCTACAGCCGCCGCATCGTCGAAACCAGCGCGGCGCCCTCGTCGGGCGAGGCCGGCCGCGCCCGCACCGGGTCGCGCTCCGGCCTCGGCGCACCGAGCCCCGTGCCGCCCGTGCGCCGCCGCGCGGCGTGCCGCTCGATCACCCGTTGCAGCACGCAGAACACGCACAGCAGCGCCCCGATCACGATCCGCGTCCACCACGAACTCAACGTACCGTCGAACGTGATCAGCACCTGGATCGTGCCGAGGATGCCGACGCCGAACACCGAGCCGACCACGTAGCCCACGCCGCCGGTGAGCAGCGTGCCGCCGATCACGGTCGCGGCGATCGCGTCGAGTTCCATGCCCTGGGCCTGCAACCCGTAGCCCGACAGCACGTACAGCGTGAACACGACGCCGCCGAGCGCCGAACAGAAGCCGCTCAGCGCGTACACGCCGACCTTCGTGCGCGCGACCGGCAGCCCCATCAGCAGCGCCGAGCGCTCGTTGCCGCCGATCGCGTAGACGTTGCGGCCGAAGCGCGTGAAATGCGCGACGTAGATCGCGCCGGCCAGCGTCGCGAGCGCGATCAACGCGCCCGCGCTCAGCGTGCCGCCGCCCACCGGCACGCTGAAGCCCGCGATCGCATGAAACACCGGCTCGTTGATCGTGATCGACTGCGTCGTGATCAGGAAGCACGCGCCGCGCGCGAGAAACATCCCGGCGAGCGTGACGATGAACGGCTGCAGCCGGAAATAATGGATCAGCGCCCCCATCGCCGCGCCGTACAGCGCGCCGAACGCGAGCACCAGCGGCACGATCACCCACACGGGCCAGTGCAGCCGCTCGGCGCCGACCGCGCAGAAGATCGTCGTCAGCGCGACGACCGAGCCGACCGACAGGTCGATCCCGCCCGACACGATCACGAACGTCATCCCGATCGCGACGATCAACAGGAACGCGTTGTCGACGAGCAGCCCGGTCAGCACCTGCATCGAAAAGAAGCCCGTGTAGGTCACGGACCCGAAGCCGAACAGCGCGGCGAACAGCACGATCGTCACGACGATCGGCAGCGTGCGCGGGTCGGCAAGCCGGCCAAGGAATCGGTTCATCGCGGCGTCGCTCCGGAAGTGGCGCGCGAACGCGCGGAAGACAGCAGCCGTGACGCGTGCCGGACGAACAGCGCGCGCGCCGCGTCCGACTGGATCAGCGTCACGACGATCACGACGACCGCCTTGACGACGAGCGTCGCCTCCGGCGGCACGCCGATCGAATAGGTCGTATAGGTGAGCGTCTGGATGATCAGCGCGCCGAGCACCGAGCCGGCGAGGCTGAAACGGCCGCCGAGCAGCGACGTGCCGCCGAGCGTCACCGCGAGGATCGCGTCGAGTTCGAGCAGCAGCCCCGCGTTGTTGCCGTCGGCGCTGCGCACGTTCGAGCTGGCCAGGATGCCCGCGAGCGCCGACATCACGCCTGAAAACAGATACACGCCGAACACGATCGCCCCCGAGCGCAGCCCCACGAGCCGTGTCGCGACCGGGTTCACGCCGATTGCGCGGATGAACAGCCCGAGCGCGGTGCGGTTCACCAGCAGCGCGGTCGCGGCGATCGTCGCCAGCGCGATCCACACCGCGCACGGCACGGCCGCGAGATAGCCGCCGCCGAGCGCGAGGTAGCCGGGCGCGCCGATCGGGATGATCTGGCCGCCCGTCAGCAGTTGCGCGACGCCGCGGCCGGCCACCATCAGGATCAGCGTCGCGATGATCGGCTGCATCCCGACGAACGCCACCAGCAGCCCGTTCCATGCGCCGGCCAGCAGCCCGACGCCGAGCGCGGCAGCCAGCGCCACGCCGATTCGCGACGGGTCCGCTTCGAGCACGATCGCCGCGGCCGCCCCGGCGATCGCGACGATCGCGCCGACCGAGATGTCGATCCCGCGGGTCGCGATCACGAGCGTCATCCCGAGCGACACGATCACGAGCGGCGCCGCGCGGTTCAGGATGTCGACCGGCGCGCCGAACAGGTGACCGTCGAGCAGCGTGATCGACAGGAAGCCCGGGCGATACGCGACGTCGAGCGCGAACAGCAGCGCGAGCGTCAGCACCGGCCACACGAGCGAATGACGGAACAACGTGCGCAGCCGCGTCATGACTGGCCTCCCGCGATCAGCCGGTATACCTGCTCCTCGGATGCGTCGGCGCCGGTGAGTTCGGCGACCTTGCGCCGGTCGCGCAGCACCGCGATCCGGTGGCTCACGCGCACGACTTCGCTGATCTCCGACGAAATGAACAGGATCGCGAGCCCTTGCGCGCACAGCGCGAGCACGCGCTCCATGATGTCGAATTTCGCGGCGACGTCGATGCCGCGCGTCGGCTCGTCGAGAATCAGCAGCTTCGGTTCCGTCGCGAGCCAGCGCGCGAGCAGCACCTTTTGCTGGTTGCCGCCCGACAGCAGCCCGATCGGCTGCTCCGCGTCGCGCGCCTTGATGCCGAGCCGCGCGATGTACGTATCGGCGAGCTCGCGCTGGCGCGCCCGCCCGATCAGCCGCCACCAGCCGCGCCGCGCCTGCAGCGCGAGAATGATGTTCTCGCGGATCGACAGCGCGGCGACGATGCCCTCCTTCTTGCGATCCTCCGGGCAATACGCGATGCCGTTGCGAACCGCGTCGTGCGGCGACGCGAGCCGCGTGCGCGCGCCGTCGATCTCGATCGCGCCGGTGTCGGCGCGCTCCGCGGCGAACGCAAGCTGCGCGGTTTCGGTGCGCCCCGAGCCGAGCAGCCCGGCCAGTCCGACGATCTCGCCGGGCCGCACGTCGAGGTCGAGCGGGCTCATCATCCCGCGCCGGCCGACCTGCTGCATCGACAGGAACGGGTCGGCCTCGCCGGCGGTGCGTTCGACCGCCGCCGCACCCGCCTGCAGCGTGTCGGACATCCGTTCGCGGCCGGTCATCTTCGCGACCAGCACGTCGACCGGCAGGTCGCGCGCGAGATACTCGCCTTCGCGCTCGCCGTTGCGCATCACGGTGATCCGGTCGGACACCGCGTAGGTCTGCTCGAGAAAGTGCGTGACGAACAGGATCGCGATGCCCGAGGCCTTCAGCCGGCGCAGCACGTCGAACAGCCGCGCGACCTCGCCGTCGTCGAGGCTCGACGTCGGCTCGTCGAGAATCAGCACGCGCGCGTCGACCGACACCGCCCGTGCGATCGCGACCATCTGCTGCACGGCGATCGGATACGCGTCGAGCGAGCGCGTGACGTCGAGCGCCAGGTCGAGTTCGGCCAGCGCCGCGCGCGAACGTGCATGAATCGTGTTCCAGTCGATCGCGCCGCGCCGCATCGGCTGCCGGCCCGCGAAGATGTTCTCCGCGACCGACAGGTTCGCGCACAGGTTCACTTCCTGGTAGAGCGTCTGGATGCCGGCCGCCTCGGCTTCGCGCGGCGCGGCGAAATGCACGACCCGGCCGCCGACGCGAATCTCGCCCGCGTCGTGCGCATGCACGCCGGTGAGCACGTTGATCAGCGTCGACTTGCCCGCGCCGTTCTGGCCCATCAGCGCGTGGATCTCACCCGGAAACAACCGGAAGTTCACGCGCTGCAGTGCGTTCACGCCCGGAAACGACTTGTCGATGCCGATCATCTCGACCACCGGCGGACTCTCCATGCATCCTCCCTCGAAACGGTTGGCGCCCGGGCGGCCGCAACACCGCCGCCCGCGCCGGATCGTCGGTACGTGGCTCAGTACTTGCGGGTCGGCAGCACCTGGGCCGCGACGTTCATCGGGAACACGGTCTCGTTCGTCACGATGCGCTTGGGCAGTTGCTTGCCGGCGACGACGTCCTTCACCGCGGTCATCAACTGCGGGCCGAGCAGCGGGCTGCATTCGACGTCGACGTTGATCTTGCCGGCGACCATCGCCTGGAAGCCGCCCTTGGTCGCGTCGAACGACACGACGCTCACGTCCTTGCCGGGCTTGATCCCCGCCTCTTCCATCGCCTGGATCGCGCCGAGCGCCATGTCGTCGTTGTGCGCGTAGACGACGTTGATCTGCTTGCCGTAGGTCTTCGCGAACGCTTCCATCACCTGCTTGCCGCCGGCCAGCGTGAAGTCGCCGCTCTGCGACGCGATCACCTTGAACTTAGGATTGCTCTTGATCACTTCGAGCAGGCCGGCCCGCCGGTCGTTGGCCGGCGCCGAGCCGACCGTGCCCTGCAGCTCGACGATGTTGATCGGACCCGGGTCGTTCTTGTAGCGCTCTTCCATCCAGTGGCCGGCGCGCCGCCCTTCCTCGAGGAAGTCCGAGCCGATCATCGTCACGTACAGCGACGGGTCCTTCACGTCGACTCCGCGGTCGGTCAGGATCACCGGGATGTGCGCGGCCTTCGCTTCGGTCAGCACGGGCTCCCAGCCCGATTCGACGACCGGCGAGAACGCGATCACGTCGACCTTCTGCGCGATGAACGAGCGGATCGCGCGAATCTGGTTCTCCTGCTTCTGCTGCGCGTCGGAGAATTTCAGGTTGATGCCGGCGTCCTTCGCCGCGCCCTTCACCGACACGGTGTTCGCGGTGCGCCACGCGCTTTCCGCGCCGACCTGCGAGAAGCCGAGCGTGATCGGTTTCTGCTGCGCGTGCGCGCCGCCGGCCAGCACCGTCGCCGCGGCAACGATCGCGCCGGCCGCCAGCTTCCTGATGAATGTCATGGTTCGTCTCCGATGATGTCGTTGTCTGCCGTTGCGCTGTTCTGTTTCTGCGTGGCGCAGGCACGGGTCGGGGCTGTGCGCCGGCCGGGGGCGTCGCGCCGGCCCGGTCTGCATGCCCCGCATCAGTCTAGAAACAAGTCAGATAACCTTCTAATGAAATATTGGATTGGGGCGATATCGGATTCGGCATACGTATAAACACCTAAACGAACGACGCGGCCCGTTCCAGGCGGCCTTTGCACGAGCCAGCGCACCACCGGCGCGTTGCCTCACGGCATCGTAAAACGCTCGCTCCAGCCGACCTCGACGATCTCCGCGGCAGCTTCGATGTTCGTTGAACGCGACACGGCGTCGACGCGATCCGCCCGATGCCGACATCGGGCCGCAGTCAGCTTGCCCGGGCGAAGCCGTTGCGTTGTTTCGTCCATGCAGCGGAAACAAACACCCGGATGCCCGTCCGGCGCGCGCTTGCGCCGGGCCTTCTCGCGCATGCCGGGAGTGGCGCACGGTTCTTGCTGCGCAGCACCGGAACGTACGCATAAACAGGAGAAAACCGTGCGCGCAGGATGTCCGCCCGGAACGCAGCCCGACGATACGCGGATCGGCACTGACGTCGATCGACGCGCCGCAGCATGAAGCAGCGCGCCCCGTCGCAGCCGAAGGCGCGCATGCCCGCCGGGCCGCTGCGCCATGTCGACGACCGCCGCCCCGGCTATACGCGCCGGCCGCTCCGCAACGGCTTCGCGTATTACGGGCCCGACGGTGTGCGAGTGCGCGATGCCGACGAAATTGCCCGTATCAACGCGCTCGCGATTCCACCCGCGTACACCGACGTGTGGATCTGCATGGACCCGCGCGGTCATCTTCAGGCAACCGGCCGCGATGCACGCGGGCGCAAGCAGTATCGCTATCACCCGCTGTGGCGCGAGACGCGAGACGCGAACAAGTACGCGCGGATGGCCGCGTTCGCGCGTGCGCTGCCGCGCATCCGCGCGCGCGTCACGCGCGATCTGGCGTTGCCGGGCATGCCGCGCGACAAGGTCGTGGCGACGATCGTCCGCTTGCTCGACACGACGCTCGCGCGGATCGGCAACACGGAATACGCACGCGAAAACGGCTCGTACGGGCTGACGACGTTGCGCAAGCGTCATGTGAAAATTCAGCCCGGCCAGGTGCAGTTGCGCTTCGCCGGCAAGAGCGGGATCGAACACGACGTGACGGTTGACGACGCGCGGGTCGCGCGCATCGTGCGGCGCTGCGCCGAGCTGCCCGGGCACGAGCTGTTCCAGTATGTGGACGACGACGGCGTACGCCATCCGGTCGGGTCGTCCGACGTGAACGACTACCTGCGCGAGGCCGGCGGCGCGGATTTCACCGCGAAGGACTACCGGACCTGGGCCGGCAGCGTGCATGCGCTCGGGTTGTTGCGGCGCACCGAGCATCGCGGCGTCACGCACGCGCGCAAGCAGATCGTCGAGACCGTGCGCGCGGTGGCCGAGCTACTGCGCAACACACCGGCCGTGTGCCGGCGCTGCTACATCCATCCGGCCGTGCTCGACGCGTTCGAGGCGGGCACGCTCGCCGCGCTCGCGGTCCGGCGTACGCCGCGCGGCTTGCGCGTGGACGAAGCGGCGTTCGTGGCGTTGCTCCGCAGCGCACGCCGGCGCATGGGGACATGACTGCGCACATCGCCCGGACACACCCGCTTCGACGCAGCCGGCCCCACACGAACCCGATGTCGTTTACCACCGGGTTCCGGGCGCATGACCGATAGCCGCCCGCGCCCGTTTCCCTAAACTGGTTCGCACAACACACCTGCCCGGTGTCGTCCGCTACGCGCGTCACGCCACCGGCATCGACGCATCCCCGAGACATCCGCCTTCGCTGTCCGTCGGCCCGCACGCCCCCGCTGCGTTCCCGCCGGCCGCGCCGCCAAGGCATTCCAGGAGAGTTCATTGAGCCCGTCGCAAGCGCGCCCCGCGAAAACCCGATCTTCGCGCCAGTCCGTCAAGCTGGATGACATCACGATCGTCGACCCCGCCGTCCTCAAGCGCGCGGTCGGCGCCATGGCGTTCGGCAACGCGATGGAATGGTTCGACTTCGGCGTCTACAGCTACATCGCCGTCACGCTCGGCAAGGTGTTCTTCCCGTCCAGCAGCCCGTCCGCGCAGCTGCTCGCGACCTTCGGCACGTTCGCGGCCGCGTTCCTCGTGCGCCCGCTCGGCGGCATGGTGTTCGGCCCGCTCGGCGACCGCATCGGCCGCCAGCGCGTGCTCGCCGCCACGATGATCATGATGGCCGTCGGCACGTTCGCGATCGGCCTGATCCCCAGCTACGCGTCGATCGGCATCATGGCGCCCGTGCTGCTGCTCGTCGCGCGCCTCGTGCAGGGCTTCTCGACCGGCGGCGAGTACGGCGGCGCGGCCACCTTCATCGCCGAATTCTCGACCGACAGGCGCCGCGGCTTCATGGGCAGCTTCCTCGAGTTCGGCACGCTGATCGGCTATACGCTCGGCGCGGCGACGGTCGCGCTGCTCACCGCGTCGCTGTCGCAGGAAGCGCTGCTGTCGTGGGGCTGGCGCGTGCCGTTCTTCATCGCCGGCCCGCTCGGCCTCGTGGGGCTCTATGTCCGGCTGAAACTCGAGGAGACGCCCGCGTTCAAGAAGGAGGCCGAAGCACGCGAAGCGGACGAACGCACGCGGCCGAAACAACGCTTCGCGACGCTGCTCGTCGAACAGTGGAAGCCGCTGCTGCAATGCGTCGGCCTCGTGCTGATCTTCAACGTGACCGACTACATGGCGCTGTCGTACCTGCCGAGCTACCTGTCGGCGACGCTGCACTTCCGCGAATCGCACGGCCTGTTCCTGGTGCTGCTCGTGATGGTGCTGATGATGCCGATGACGCTCTACGCCGGGCACCTGTCGGACAAGGTCGGCCGCAAGCCGGTGATGATGGCGGGCTGCGTGGGCCTGCTCGTGCTGGCCGTGCCGGCGCTGATGCTGATCCGCACCGGCGGCATGCTGCCCGTGTTCGGCGGGATGCTGATCTATGGCGTGCTGCTGTCGTGCTTTACCGGCGTGATGCCGTCGGCGCTGCCCGCGCTGTTCCCCACGCGCATCCGCTACGGCGCGCTCGCGATCGGCTTCAACGTGTCGGTGTCGTTGTTCGGCGGCACGACGCCACTCGTCACCGCGTGGCTCGTCGATCGCACCGGCGACCTGATGATGCCCGCGTACTACCTGATGGGCGCATCGTTCATCGGCATCGTGTCGGTGCTCGCGCTGCGCGAAACGGCGCGCCAGCCGCTGCCCGGCTCCGCGCCGTGCGTCGCGAGTCGCGCGGAGGCGCTGAGCCTCGTTCGCGGCCAGGCCGACGAAGCGCGCGGGCAAGACAGGAAGCTCACGCCGGTCAGCGAACGTGCGTGATGCGGGCGCGGGTAGCGTTGGCGCTCATGACGTGACGCGACGCCGCGCGACATGCGGCGCGTCGCGCGCACCGCGTCAGCCTGCCGACAGCCGCTGCGCGTCGAACCAGTCGAGCAGCATGCGCGTGACGAACGCGGGATTTTCCAGATTCGAGATGTGGCCGGCGTCCGGCACCAGCGCATGGGTGCAGCCGATCACGCTCGCCATCTTCACGGTTTCCGACGGCGGGCGCGCCATGTCGCCCGCGCCGCACATCAGCAGCGTGCGTTCGGCGTCCAGTTCGGCGAGTGCCGGCAGCGTGTCGGGCCGGCCGAAGATCAACCGGCCGAGCGGGACGATCGATTGCCGTAACCGGTCGGCCGGCAGGTTCGCCAGCGCGTCGCGAAACGCGGACGGCACCGGGCCCGTCAGATTGACGTCCGGTCGGAAGAACAGCGGCACGATCGCATCGAGCAGCGGCGGCGCGATACGGCCCGCGGCGGCGATGGCGTCAAGCATTCCGAAGTAGCGCAGCCGCGTCGCCTCGGGCTCGGCCTCGAGCGACGCATCCATCAGCACGAGCGAGCGCACGCGCTGCGGTTCGCGCAACGCGAGCCGCGCGCCCCACATGCCGCCGACACTGAGCCCGACGAGCGCGCACTGTTCGATCGCCAGCGCGTCGAGCAGCGCACTCGCCTGCGCGGCGAGATCGTCGAGCGTCTGCGTGCCTTCCGGCATCGCACCCGATGCGCCGTGCCCCCACAGGTCCGGCACGATGACACGATACTGGCGCGACAGCGCGTCGATCTGCGGCGCCCACATCGCCGCATCCCACAGATAGCTGTGCCCGAGCAGCACCGGGAACCCGGTGCCGTGATCCTGGTAATGCAGGGTGCTGCCATGAATGTTCACTGCGGGCATGTCGTCTCCGGTGTCGGCGCGATCGGCAGTGGCCCGGAACCGGGCGCCGCGGTCGGCGGCGTGCTGCAACGAAGGCGAAGCGGCGCATCATCGCACAGGTTGCAGGCGCGGCGCATGACGGTTCGCACCTGCGTGCGCGTCGACCCTGCCGCATGCCCCTTCAACACGCACGCGTGACGGCGTGCCGCGACCGTCCTATCCGACGCGATACATCGGCACCACGTTGCTGCCGGCCGTTTCCTGGTCCGACGCGAGCGGATGACTCGCCTGCTCGAGCAGCCAGTTGGTCAGCACCGCGATATCGAACTCGTTGCATGCGTCCGGGTTCTGCACCAGCACGTAGCTGCCCGATGCGACCGTGCAGTGCGGGAACAGCTCGACGAGCCGGCCCTGCTTCAGCAGCCCGTCGACCAGCGGCCGCCGCCCGATCGCGATGCCGTGCCCGTCGACCGCGGCCTGCACCAGCTGATCGTACTGGCTGAAATGCAGTGCGCCGGCGGGCCGCAGGCGCGGCACGCCCAGCTCCTTCAGCAGATGGCTCCATCCGTGCCACGGCCATTCGCCGCGCGGATCGTCGAGATGCAGCAGCACGTGCTTGTCGAGATCCTCCGGCTTCATCGACGCGACGTCGCCCGGCGCCGGCATCAGGCTCGGGCTGCAGACCGCCACGACATGCTCGCGAAACAGCACGTCCGTCTCGTCCGTCGACGTATACGGCCCGGCATATCGCACGGCCAGGTGCAAACGTTTGCGTTTAAGATCTTCAATTTCGCTCGTGGCGGATACGCGTACGTCGATGTCGGGGTAGCTGGCGCGGAATGAACCGAGGCGCGGAATCAGCCACAGCGCCGCGAACGAAACGGTGGTCGACAACGAGATCGCGCGCTGGCCCACGCTCGACGACAGCTTGCCGATCACCGATTCCAGGTCGGACAACGCGAACGAGATCGCGTCGTACAGCTCCCGCCCCTTGTCGGTCAGCGTCAGGGAACGTATGTGCCGATGAAAGAGCTCGATCCGGAGCTGCTCCTCGAGCGCCTTGACCTGCCGACTCACGGCGGATTGCGTGACGTTCAGTTCCTGCCCGGCACGCGTAAAGCTCAAATGACGCGCCGCGCATTCGAAGCCTCTCAGGAAATCCAGCGAAGGCATACTTCTCAATCGCTTTGCCAATCTCACATTAGCCATACCGCCGCCTCAAAGTTGCACCCACCGACAGGCAAGTCGCCGTTCGTCTCCCTGACTCGTTTCTCCTTTTTGGATTCGGAAACGATTTTATATTGAAGCATGGATGCGGATCATTCTTATTTTCAATCGTGACACTCGTATTTATCTATCGATTTTCATCGGCCAGATATTCTTACATTACCATTATCAAGTAGTGATTTTGTAAATCAATAAGCGGCCAGAATGGCGCGAAGAATGACCGACGAAATCGCGTAAAAACAGCACATTACAGGCGAAAATCGACGTCATGACGACGATACGGACGCCACAGCAGAAGCACGTCCGCACACCTACAATTCAATTTCAATCACCAAACGATTTTATTCATTTACCGTATTACGAAAAGAAACCACACCTCAACCTACACGCGGAATACCATTTAAATCCGTTATTTCGTGTTTATAAAAACATACTAAACGCATGAAATTGAATTGCACCATTCAATTGCCGTAAATTGATGAACCTATTATGTCCGGCAATGAATATTGCCGCCGCCCGGAAACGGCAACCCGCGTGCATGACACCACTCTGTCGTCCGGAATCGGTTCCGCCCTTTACCGGACGGGATGCGCGCCGCTATACCGCGTCCACCACGCCGTCCGTCACACGAGGCGTTCGCGCGGTCACTTCGCGGCGATAGCGGTTCAGCTCCTGCGCGGTCGCGAACGGGCGCTCGAACAGGATCGACAGGTTGTGCAGGATCCGCTCGACCACCTTCTTTTCCCATTCGCCGTCGAAGCGGATCTGCTCGTCGAGCCAGCGCTCGAGCCATTCCGGATCGGGCAGGCGCGACTGCACGGTGTCGCGCGGGAACAGCGCCTGGTTCACGTGCAGGTTGGTCGGGTGCAACGGCTTCTCGGTGCGGCGCGCCGATGCCATCAGCACGCCGATCTTCGCGAACGCGGCACGCGCGACGTCGCCGCAGTCGTTCAGCGCCTTCTTCATGTAGCGCAGATACGCGCCGCCGTGGCGTGCTTCATCGCGCGAGATCGTTTCGTAGATCTGCTTGATGACCGGCTCGGTGTGCCAGTCGGCCGCGCAACGGTACCAGTGGTTCAGGCGGATCTCGCCGCAGAAGTGCAGCATCAGCGTCTCGAGCGGCGGCGCCGGGTCGAATTCGAAGCGCACCGCGTGCAGTTCCGCTTCGGTCGGCGCCATCGCCGGCTTGAAGCGGCGCAGGTATTCCATCAGCACGAGCGAATGCTTCTGTTCCTCGAAGAACCACACGCTCATGAACGCGGAAAAGTCGCTGTCGTGCCGGTTGTCGCGCAGGAACATTTCCGTCGCGGGCAGCGCCGACCATTCGGTGATCGCGTTCATCCTGATCGTCTCGGCCTGCTCGTCGGTGAGCAGCGACGCGTCGAAGCGGTCCCACGGAATGTCCGTCTCCATGTCCCAGCGCACCGCTTCCAGCGACCTGAAAAGTTCCGGATAGAGCATCGTCGTCACCGTCGTTGAAAGGCATTCGGGCCCGGCACCGGCCCGGTCATGCCGATTGCGTGGACGCCGGCGCCGCCGTTTCGGCGTCGGGTGCGCGGTCGTCCGCATCGTCGTCCACCGTGCGCGGCGACAGCCTGCCGCGCAGCAGCGCGTAGTAGAACTGCCGGTAGGTGCGGTGGTAATAGCGGATGCGCGGCCCGATCGCGCCATGCAGATCGTGCAGCCGCTCGATCGGCAGGTTCGGCATCATGTGGTGCTCGACGTGATAGTTGTTGCCGTTCGTGAACCACGTCATGAATGCATTGCTCTCGATCGTCCGCGTGTTGCGGAACGGATCGGTGCTCGTCAGGTCGCAGCGGTAATGCTCGGGCATCTCGACCAGCGCATGCACGGGCGCGGCCACGAACACGAGCGGCACGACCCACACCCACACGACGAACCAAGTGTGCAGCGCGATCGACACACCGGCCAGCAGCGCGATCGCCGCGACCATCAGCAGGTGATCGCGGCGGATCGCGCGCGACACGAGCGGGTTGTCGCCGAAGCGTGCGCCCGGCACGACGAGCTTCGCGACGTTCTTCGCGAACTGGATATAGTGCGCGGCCATCGACAGCCGCCACGCCCACAGGCCGAGATTCACGACGGGGCGCGCGCCGTACTGGTCGCCGTAGTCGAAAAACTCCTTGTTCTCGGGCGTGCCGAGCAGCCGGTGATGGCGCAGGTGGCTGTCCTGGTACGCATGAAACGACACGAGCATCGGCATGCCGAGCAGCACGCCGAACACCATGTTGAGCCGCTTGCTCCTGAATCCCTGGTAATGCAGCGCCTGATGCTGCAGCTCGACCCCGTGCGCGTACATCGCGCCGATCAGCGGGATGCCGACGATCTTCAGGACCACGACCGTCGACAGCGCGAACAGCATGCCATGCGCGATGAGTGCGACGTAGACCGCGAGCTTCAGCGAGAAGACGACGCCGCTGGGGCGGCTCTTCATGTCTGCAACCGGTTTCTGACGGGCGAGAAGCGATGAGGTGACGGACAAAATGCTCTCCTTGGCCGGACCCTGCCCGGCACGATGACGCGGCGACACTGGCGCGCTGCCGGGTTGCAATTCTTCTGTGAGTCGATGCTTCGGACAAACGAATTTTCCGAACGCATTGCATGACGCCCGCGCATGAGCGCACCACATCGTGAACTAGACGACCGGTCGAATGCGTACCGACCATTCACCTCGCACGGGCTCGCGCGTATACACACATGGCAGTGCCGAGTGGATGCGTGCTGCTCATGCATAGCCTGCAAATATTCCGTTTGTCGCGTCATGTCGATCCGGCAAGAATCCCCCTCACTCGACGAACGGCGCCGCCGGCACCGTGGCGCGAGCGGCCGTGTTCCTCAAGGGGAGAATCCTCGTGACGAAGTGCGCATCCACCATTCATCGCCTCATCGAATCGCTCGAGGACGTCGCGGGCGCCATGCATCGCATGACGTTCGTCGACGACGCCGGCAACGAGGCGAGCATCACGTACCGGCGCTTCGCTGAAGAAGTGTTTCGCCAGGCCGGCGCGCTGCGCGAACTCGACGTGCGCGAGAACGACATGGTGATGCTGGCGTTGCCCGCGTCGGTCGAGCACGCGGTCGCGATGATGGCCTGCGTGATGACGGGCGCACTGCCCTGCACCGTGCCCGTTCCGACGCGCCGCGCCACGACCGGGCGGCAGGTGATCGATGTCGCCTGCGAGCTGTACCGGCCGCGCCTCGTCATCGCCGCGGATGCGCAGTCGGCCGCATGGCGCGACGATGCGTTTCCCGCTTCGTTCACGCGCGTCGTCGATCTCGACACGCTGTCGCTCGTCGCGGATGCCGGCGCGCGCGCGCTGATCAGCGCGAAGCATGGCCGCGATCCGCATCATGTCCAGCTCACGTCCGGCTCGACGTCGCACCCGAAGGCCGCGGTGCTCAGCCACGAGAACGTGATCGCGAACGTGCTCGGCATCGGCGGGTCGGTGCGTTTCGACATTGCGGCCGGCGACGGCACCGCGTCGTGGCTGCCGCTCTATCACGACATGGGGCTGCTCACGCTGCTGTCGAACCTGCATTACCGTGCGCCGCTGCTGATGATGCAGCCGAACAGCTTCATCCGGAATCCGCTCGGCTGGTTGAAGCGCATCGCGTCAGCGCGCGCGACGACGACGTCGGTGCCGACCTTCGCGCTGCGCTACTGCGTGCGCCGTTTCAATGCCGCCGCGATGGAAGGCGTGGATCTTTCCGCGTGCCGCAACATCTTCATCGGCGGCGAACGCGTGGACGACGCGACGCTGCGCGACTTCGCCGCGACGTTCGCGCCGTACGGTCTCGCCGCATCGGCGCTGCAGCCGTGCTACGGGATGGCCGAATCGACGCTCGCGGTATCGATGCATCGTGCGTGGCACGACGGCGCCGTTGACGGCGCACCGTACGTGATCGCCGACACGCTCGACCGTCGCGCGCTGATCGAGCGCCGCGACGCGCAACCGGCCGCCGCGAACGACGGCGCCGACACCGACACCGAAACCGTGCTCGCGATGGGCACGCCGATCGAGGGCATGGCGTTCCGGATCCTCGACGACGGCGACCACGCGCTGGCGAATCGCGCGGTCGGCGAAGTCGCGATCCGCGGCACGTCGGTGATGCTCGGCTACCTGAACCCCGACGACGGCTCGATCGCCGCGCCGCTGACGGCAGACGGCTGGTTCCGCACCGGCGATATCGGCTATATCGCCGACGGCCAGCTGCACATCCTCGGGCGCAAGAAGGAAGTCATCATCATTCGCGGCAGCAACTACTTCCCGCACGAAATCGAGGAAGCGTTGGCGTCGCATCGCACGCTGCGCAAGAGCACCTGCATCGCGTTCGGGCTGCCCGACCCCGAGACGGGCACCGAGCGGCTGGTCGTCGCGATCGAGGCGCGGCCCGTCGACGCGACGCCGCAGACGCGCGCCGAGTGCCAGCAGTTGCTCGCGTCGCGCATCGGTTTCGCCGCGCAGGATCTGTGCTTCGTCGAACCCGGCTCGCTGCCGCGCACGACGAGCGGCAAGCTGCAGCGCCTGAAGTGCCGCGACCTCTATGCGAGCGGCGCGCTGTCCGTGATCCACGCGACGGCCGCCGCCGAAGCCGGCCAGGGAGCGTACGCATGACGACCGCCACGCTCACGCCGGTGCTCGAACTGCGCGACGTCTCGCGCGTGTACGAGGGCGCGGGCCGCGTCGTCGCGGTGCGCGGCGCGACGATCTCGATCGGCCGGCGCGACGTCGTCGCGCTCGTCGGCCCGTCGGGCAGCGGCAAGAGCACGTTGCTCAACCTGGCCGGCTTTCTCGACGTGCCGAGCAGCGGCGAACGCTGGCTCGAAGGCCGCCGGATCGACGATGCGCCGGACACACTCGAACGGATTCGCCGCGAGCGCATCGGCTTCGTGTTCCAGCAGTTCAACCTGATTCCGGTGATGTCGGCGCTCGAAAACGTCGAGCTCGGCTGCTTCGCATGGGGCACGCCGCGCACGCGCCGCGAGCGCGCCCGCGCGATGCTCGACGCGGTGGGGCTCGCCGCGCGCGAACGTCATCGCCCCGGCGAGCTGTCCGGCGGCGAGCAGCAACGCGTTGCACTGGCGCGCGCACTCGCCAAGGAACCGGCGATCGTGATCGCGGACGAGCCGACCGCCAGCCTCGACAGCACCAACGCACGGGCAGTGGCCGAGCTGATCCTCGACACCAACCGCACGCTGGGCACCGCCTTTCTGATTGCGTCGCACGACGATCGTCTGTGCGCGCACCTGCCGCGCCGCATCGAGATGCGCGACGGCGTACCGGGAGTGAATCGTGAACTGGTCGACGTTTGCGTGGCGTAACCTCTGGCGCAACAAGCGCCGCACCGTGCTGACGATGGCGATGATCGGCGTCGCCGCGTTCGCGTCGAGCCTCGCGCTCGGCTACGTGATCGCGACCTTCGATGCGGTGCGCGAAGGATCGATCGACAGCGGCGTCGGCCACGTGCAGGTGCTGCACCACGGCTATCTCGACCTGATCGGCGAACGTCCGCTGCAGTACGGGCTCACCGCCGACGAGCAGGCCACCACCACGCACGCGATCGCGGCGCTGCCCGGCGTCGCGACCACCGCGCGCGGCATCGACTTCGACGGGTTGATCTCGAACGGCGATCTCAGTTACGGCTTCGTCGGCGAAGGCATCGAGCCGAACCGCGAGCCGCCCGGCTTCTTCGACTATCACACGGTGCTGTCGGGCCGTTACCTGTCGCCGACGAATGCCGGCACCGAAGTGGTCGTCGGCGCGGAACTCGCGCGCAAGCTCGGCGTGCACGTCGGCTCGGTCGTGCAGCTAATGGCGTCGACCGCGCACGGCGGCATCAACGCGACCGATGCGCAGATCGTCGGCGTGATGAGCACCGGCAACAAGGACGTCGACGAACGGATCGTCAATGTGACGTTCACGGCCGCACAGGCGCTGCTGCGCACCGACCGGGCGTCGCGCATCGCGGTGTTCCTGTCGGACACCGCGCACACGCCGGCCGCCGCCGCGTCGCTGCGCGCCGCGCTGCCGACGCTCGACGTGAAGACCTGGGACCAGCTCGTGTCGCTCTATCACCAGGTCGTCGCGCTGTACAAGAACCAGTTCTCGGTGTTCGGCGCGATTCTCTGCCTGACCATCCTGCTGTCGATGAGCAACTGGATCCTGATGAGCATCGTCGAGCGCCGCCGCGAGATCTCGACCTTGCGTGCGCTCGGCGTGCCGGCCGCGACGGTGCGCGGCGTGCTGATCCAGGAGACCGCCTTCCTCGGCCTGCTGGGCGCCGCCGCCGGCATCGCGGTGGCGCTGCTGACGATGGTCGCGCTCAATCACGCACAGATCCGCCTGCCGCCGCCGCCGGGGCGCGTGAAGTCGATCCTGCTCGAATTCACGGTCTCGCCGGCCGCCGTGGCCGCCGTCGAAGGCGCGTTCGTCGTGCTCGGGGTGGCCGCCGCGCTGCTCGCGACGCTCGGCCTCGCCAAACGCAACATCCTCGAAGGACTCGCCCCATGATTCGCATTCGCCACCTGGCCGCCGCGCTCGTCGCGTGCGCGCCGCTCGTGCATGCCGCCGACGCCCCGACGGCCCAGACCATGCTTGCCCGTGCCGACGCATACCGCAGCACGGCCGCCGATACGCAGACGAACATCCAGATCACGAACGAAGTCGGCGGGCAGTCCGGCGACGCGACGCGCTATCTCGTCTATACGCGCGGCAACGGCGACACGCTCGCGCTGACGCGCAGCGGCGAGAACGACGGCCAGAAATACCTCGCGACGACGCGCGGCCACTGGTTCTACGTGCCGAACACGCGCAGCGCGGTCCGCATCAACGGGATGCAGCGGCTACAGGGCGAGGTCGTGATCAGCGACATCACGCGCACGCACTGGGCGGACAGCTATCACGCATCGGCCGCGCCGGGCGCGACGACGATCGCCGGCAAGCCGGCCACCGAGCTCGATCTGACCGCGACCGATCCCGACAACGTCTACCCGACGATCAAGCTGTGGGTCACGCCCGATACCGACGTACCGGTGCGCGCGCAGTTCTTCCTCGCGAGCGGCCTGCTGTTCCGCAGCGCCGATTTCTCCGCGCCGGTCGATGCGAACGGGCGCAAGGTGATCCGCAAGATCACGTATCGCAACGAGATCGAAAAGCAGCGCGCGAGCGTCGTCGACATCCTCGACGGCCAGCCGCGCAAGATTCCGTCGGGCTGGTTCAATCCCGACACGCTTGCCGATGGCCAGTGACAACAACGCCCATGTCGACGCCCATCGTGACCGCCGCCTTCCATCATCCGGCCGACTCTGGCCCGCCGCCGCGCTCGCCGTCCCGCTTGCGCTCGGCTGCACGCTCGCGCACGGAGAATCGCTGATGGAACAGTTGAGCACGCTGAACGGCATCGCGTACACACGCACCGTCGACAGCATGGACGGGCACGCGCTGTTAGGCAACCTGATCGGCGACCAGCCGCGCAACCTGCAGGAAGCGGGCCTGCTCGCGCGCATCGACGGCGAGAACCTGTTCATGAACGCCCGTGCCGTGGCCAGCAACCACTCGCTCGGCGCGCAGGCCACCCGCTTCAACGAGGCCGGCGTGCGCTACGCATTCGACAACGGCATCACGCTCACCGCCGGCAAGCGGATCGATCCGCTCGATACGTCGCAGGCGTTCTTCCCGCTCGGATTCTTCCAGAAGCGGGCCGCGACGGCCGACATCTACGACCGCTACGGCGACGTCGAAGGCACGCCGCTCGTCGAAGCGAAATGGGCCGGCGAACAGACCACGCTGCAGTTCATCGCCGGGGAAAACCGCACGCTGCGCAGCGACGTCGACAACCGCGACGTGCAGGGCGCGACGCAGCTCGTGCGCGGTGCGTACAACTGGTCGGGCGGCTCGGCCGCGTTGCTCGCCGGCCGGCATGCGGGCCATGGCGGCGCCGGTGCGACGCTGTCGTTCGACGTCGCGCGCTCGAACACCGTCTATGCAAGCGCGTGGCTCGAGCGCGGCACGACACGGCCATTGCCTGCGTTCATCGCGAACGGCACGTCGCTCGATTCCCCGGCCGCGTACGACGCGGTCGATCGCCGCAACGATCGCCAAGTCATGTGGCGCAGCGCGGTCGGCATGCAGAGCGCACTGCCCGGCAACTTCTCGCTGATCGTCGAGTGGTCGCACGACGAGGCGCGCTACGACGCGAACCAGTGGCGCCAGATGGTCGGCGCGGTCCGCGTGAACAACGCGCTGCTGCCCGTCGCGCCCGGCGCGGCGCTGGGCGGCCTCGGCGGCACGGCCGATTTCGTGAGCGTCGACGGCAACCTGCGCGACTACCTGTTCGCGCGGCTCGGCAAGAAGATCGGCCGCGTCGAATATTCGCTGCGCGGCGTCTATTCGCCGCAGGACAAGGGCCTGCTCGCGATCGCGCAGATCGTCGCCGATGTGAACAAGCGCGTGAGCGTCGACGTCGCGGTCACCCGCGCGTTCTCCGACAGCAATTCCGAGTACCGGATGGTCGGTCTCGGCACCCGTATCGACGCCGCCGTGCGCGTGCGCTTCTGACAGGAACCCTGCCCCATGTCCACGCTTTCCGCTCCCGCTTCGTCCGCCGCCCCGTTCACGCCCGCGCCGCTGCTGCTGCGCGTGGCCGACCGGGCCGCGTATCCGGTGCTGCGCCACTTCGACACGATCGCGTCGCTCGGCACGCCGCCGCGCGCGGCGACCCGGCTCGTCGAAGCCGCTGCCGTGCGGCTGCTCGACAGCGAGATGGTGATCGCGCTGCATGCCGCCACGCCGGACGTGCTACCCGATTCGTCCGCGTCGACGCCGCTGCGGCACGAAGAAGCGCCGCTCACCGAAGCGTTGCTCGAACAAATCAGCCGCGAAGGGTTTCATCACCTGTTCAAGCCGTTCATGCGCGCGTTCATCCGCATCATGTTCGGGCTGTTCTTCTCCGACGACCAGAACCGTCGCGCCTGCGACTGCATCGACAGCGGCCACAACTTCGCGTTCCTGATGAGCGACGGCGGCGGCCCGACGCTCGCCGCATGGCGCACCGTCGTGCGCAGCGACGACAACGGCCTCGCGCTCACCGTCGACAAGGTGTGGGGCATCGAAGCCCACCGCGACTGCATGGCGGTGGTCGCCGCGCGGTTGCCGGGCGTGATGTTCCCGGCCGCCTACCTCGTGTGGCCCGACGAGTACCGGAAGCTGAAGCGCACGACCTGCGGCGCGCCGTTCCTCGCCGGCAACCTGCAGCTCGCGAACGTCGGCGGCCAGGTGCGCGCCCATGCCGAGGATCGCCTGCGCATCGGCGGCCCGACCGTGTTCAACAAGTACCTGACCGTCGTGCGCCCCTACTTCGTCCGCGCGCTGATGGCGCACGTCGGCTGGCTCGCGCAAACGGGCCGCATCGAACTCGACGCCGACGCCCGCGCCGTCCACCAGTTCATCGCCCACGCCGCGCGCAGCCAGACCGACGACGCGCACTACAGCTTCGGCAAGGTGCAGCGCGTGCTCGCGATCAAGCTGCTGTCGAACGAGTTCCTGACGGCGCTCGTGCGCGACGGCAGGGTGGCGACCTTCGACGACCAGCGCGACCTGCTGGCGTTTTCGAAGATGGAAGGCAGTTCGTACCGCTGTTATCACGAGCTTCGCAAGAGCCTGCGCTGCGAAGCCGGCAGTTGACCCACGCGACAGGCCGATCGATCCCGATCAACCCACTTCATTATCAGGAGCTCCTCTCATGACGACCCAGAACGTTCCGGCCGACGCGCTCGACATCCTGTCCCGCGAAGTCGCGAAGATCCTCAACGTCGAGACCGTCGACACCGACGCCGGCATCGGCGAACTCGGCATCGATTCGCTGAACATCGTCGAGCTGATCGTGTTCTGCGAACAGCTCTACGGTTCGATCGACCCGGAAGCGCTGAACATCACGCAGTACACGACGCTGCAGCAGCTCGACGCGCAACTGCGCCGCCAGCAGCACGCCGCCTGACACGACGATGCTCGCGCCCCTTGCGACCGTGGCGGCCCCCGCCGCCCAGCCGGCCCCGGCCACTGCGCTGACCGTGCAGGCGCTCGCGTACCGGCGCGTCGCGCCGTCGCGCGACGGCGCGGCCGTGCCGCTCGACGACACGGCCCGCGCGATCGGCACGCTCGCGTGCGCCGAACGCGAGCGGCTGTGCGGCGCGGTCGGCGCGGACGACTACGTGGTCAGCTCGACGATCCTGTCGATGCTGCTGATGAACGATTCGCCGCAGCATCGCGTGTTCGCGCAGGCACTCGCCGGCGCGAACGACTACACGCCCGACTGGATGACCTGCTCATACGAATGCGCGGGCTGGGGCTACGTATTGCGCCGCTCGCTCGCCACCGCGGCCGAGACCGGGCCGCGCACGCTGCTGCTGCAGATCGTCGACATCGACGTGCACGGCTACACGTACTGGCACGGCAACCCCGCCTGGGGGCGCTCGGGCTTCGGCGTGTGCACGCTGCTCGTCGACGTCGGCCGAGAAGCGTCACCGTCCATGACGTCGGTGCTGGCCGAGGCCGCGCCGCCGGCCAGTGCGGTCGTGCGGCTGGGCCGCGACATCCGCACCTTCTGCGCGGCCCGCCCCGGCTTGCACGCGGCGCTGCCGTTCTTTCCGGCGACGTCGCGCCGTGCGCTGCTCGCGTCGGTCGGCAAGACGCCGCTGCTGCCGGACGGCCACGGGCAGTTCGGTCATGCGTTCGGCAGCGATCCGTGGCTGTCGGTGCTGCTCGCGCATCGCGACGGCGACACGCCGCGCCGCGCGGCCGTCTGCTCGCTCGCGCTGAACGGCTATTACGCAGTCGCCGACGTCGCGTTCGCGCCGGACGCGACGTTCTCGCTCGACGACGAGGCGTGACATGGTGCGACCCGTTCACTTCACCTACCGGATCGAGCGCGACGCGCGGCAGCCGGTCGCGGTCGCCGCGAGCGCGTACCGGATGCCGCTCGACACGCCGGCCGACTATGCGCGTGCCTCACTCGCGGAAACAGCCGGCGACCTGTATGACGCCGGCGATGCGCTCGGCGGCGATCGCCGCGTGCTGCTCGACCACGTCCAGTACTTCGCATTCCTTGCCGAAATCACGGCACGCATCCGCGACGCCGTGCATCCGGACGCGCGCGTATTCATCGAGGTCTGCGCGCCGTACTTCGGCACGTTGCCGGCCGAACTGCTCGCGCCGCACGTGCTGCTCGGCGTGCACCTGTACGACGAAGCCTTGCGCGATGCCGCGCGCGGCGCACCCGTCGTGTGGATCGGCGACCGGATCCTGCGCGACGCGGAGTTCGCCGGCGACAACCGCGTGTGCTGCGCGATCTGGCCGGCGCGGCTCGCCGACGCCTTCGACGCGCAATTGCGCGGCGCATGGCCGGCGTATGCGATCCGCCTCGACCCGCACCCGGCCGCGCCGCGCGCCGCCGCCACGACGCTTACCGATTCCGCCCATCATTCCGGCGCCGCCGCGCGACCAGGGAGACCTTGAAATGACTGACACGCTCACCGTAATGCAGGACACGGCCGACATCCGCTGGTCGATGCCCGTCGACGCCCTGATGTCGAACGACTACGCACTGCGCGAAGAGGCGCTGAACCGCTTGTACGAAAAGGCGAAGGCCGCGCAGTGGGACGTCGCGACCGATGTCGACTGGAGCCACGATCTCGATCCGGCGAACCCGCTCGGCATGCCCGACCCGACGCTGCTGATCTACGGCACCGAGCTGTGGGGCAAGCTCTCGGACACCGACAAGCGCGAGGTGCGCCATCACGCGCAGGGCTGGCTGCTGTCGCAGATCCTGCATGGCGAGCAGGCCGCGCTGATCTGCGCATCGAAGCTCGCGTCGGCCGAGAACGGCCTGAGCGCGCGGCTGTGCGCGGCCGCGCAGATGATGGACGAAGCGCGCCATGTCGAGGCGTACGCGAAGCTCGTGAACGAGAAGCTCGACGTCAGCTACCCGATGAGCCGCTCGCTGAAGGGGCTGCTGCACGACACGATCACGAGCAGCGCGCTCGACATGACGAACCTCGGGATGCAGGTGCTCGTCGAGGGCATCGCGCTGTCGATCTTCCAGAGCGTGGTCGCGTACAGCACCGATCCGTTCATCAAGGACCTGTTCGTGCGGATCCAGCGCGACGAGTCGCGCCACTTCGCGGTCGGCCGGATCACGCTGTGCCGCGTGTATGCGGAGATGAGCGCGGTCGAGCTGCGCGAGCGCGAGGAGTTCGTCTGCGAGGGCGCGGCCGTGCTGTACGAGCACCTGTGCGCGGACGACATCTGGGAACCGATGGGGCTGTCGAAGCGCGAATGCAGCGCGATGGTGCGCGAATCGCCGGTCTCCAGCTCGATCCGCCGCTCGATCTTTCGGCGCCTGGTGCCGACGATCCGCGAGATGGGTCTGCTCACGCCGACCGTGCAGGCGACCTTCGAAAAACTCGACGTCCTCGACTACGCGGCGATGCCGCTCAACTGAACCATGACGACGACCTCCTCCCAAGCGTCACGCGATTTCTGGATCGGCATCGACGCGGTGGCCTACGAGCTGCCGGGCCTGCCCGTCGATATCGAGGCCTGGGCCGCCGAGCGCGACTACCCGGCGCAACGGGCCGCGGCGATCGCGCACTCGGGCAGCCGCTATTTCCACATGGCGCTCGACACGAGCGAGACCGATCTCGCGATCGCGGCGGCCGGCCGCCTGCTCGACACCGCGCGCGTGCATCCGTCCGACATCGGCGCGATCGTGCACGTGCACACGCAGCAGTTCAGCGTGCCGCCCGCGCCGCGCAGCCTGCCGCACGAGCTGGCCGCGCAGCTCGGCATCGAGCCGCTGTGGCTCGGCTCGGTCGCACAGCTGAACTGCGTGTCGGTCGCGGCCGGCATCGAGACGGTGCGCGCGCTGATGCGCCGCTATCCGCAGCTCGACGCGGCGCTCGTCGTGTCGTCCGATCGCGTTTACGGCGAGGATTACCGGATGCGGCAGATGACGGGTGTGCAGTGCGACGGCGCGGCCGCGATGCTGATCGCGCGCAACAGCACGAAAAACCGGCTCGGCGGCATCGCGATCGAGACGCATGCGAAGTGGCATCGCGGCTCGGACACCGTCGCCGCGAACGAGGCCGACCTGATCATGATGGAGTGGCCGTACACCCGCAAGGCGATCGACGCGGCGGTCGCGCTCGAGCCGTACGCGCTCGACGCGTACGAGCTCGTGCTGCCGCACAACGCCGACCTGCCCGGCTGGAACGCGCTGTGCCGCGCGATGCGCGTGCCGGCCGAGCGGCTCTATGCGGAAAACATCCATGCGCGCGGCCATGCGTGCTGTTCGGACTTCCCGATCAACCTGGCCGACGTCGGGCTCGACGCGGTCGCGCGCGGCCAGCGCGTGCTCGGCGTGATGCAGTCGAACTGCGGCGCGTACGCGGCCGCCACGCTCCATCCGGTGGGCCGCCATGACGCCTGAGCGCCCGCTTCCGCCCGCCGGCGACCACGCGTGGATCGCCGACCTGCGCACGCCGTGCTACGTGTACGAGCCGGAGGTCGCGATCGCGCGCTACCGGTCGCTGAAGGCGCGGCTCGGCACGCGGCTGATCGTGTCGCTGAAGGCGAACCCGAACCAGGACATGCTCGCGCGCTGCGCGCATGCGTACGAGGATGGCGTCGAACTCGCGAGCCGCGGCGAACTCGATGCGGTGATCGGCCGGATCAAGACGCCGCGCTACCTGAACAACCCGTCGATGGACGAGATGTTCATGCGCGCCGGGCTCGCGTCGCGCTGCCATTTCGTGCTCGACAACCCGGACGCGGTCGCGCGCTTCGTGCCGCTGGCGCGCGAGGCGGCGGCCGGCGGCAGCACGCCGGGCGCCGTGCTGCTGCGCGTGAATGCCGGCGCGCTGGCCGGCGACGAGGCGCGCGCGCTGTGGCACGACCACTTCGGGATGACGCCGAACGAGGCGCACGACGCGGTGCGTACGCTCGCCGCTGCCGGTTTGCCGGTGGCCGGGCTGCACGTGTTCTCCGGCCCGCATTCGTTCATCCGCCAGGACGCGACGCAGCCCGACACACTCGTGCTGCCCGAGCGGCTCGCGGCGCTCGCGCGCGATCTCGCCCCCGCCAACGGCGCGCCGCTCACGTCGCTGAGTCTCGGCGGCGGTTTTGCCGACGATCACCCCGGCGACGCCGCGTTCGAACGCTATGCGACTGCGCTCGCGCCGCTGGCCGGCCAGTACGCGCTCGCGCATGAATCGGGCCGCGCGATCTTCGCGGATGCGGGCGTGTTCGCGACGCGCGTCGTCGCGGTCAAGACGTGGCAGGACCGCACGATCGCCGTCTGCGACGGCGGGCTCTCGCATGCGTTCCTGCTTGCGCAGACCGAATCGGTGATGCGCCGGCTGGCCGCGCCGTCGCTCGTGCGCCACAAGCCCGCACCGCCGGAGCGTGGCGTACCGACGATCTATGTCGGCAGCACCTGCAGCCGCGCGGACGTGATCGGCCGCGACGACACCGGCGCCCCACCGCAGGTCGGCGACATCGCCGTGTTCGCGCGCTGCGGCGCGTATCACCGCACGTACTCGATGGCGCATTTCCTGTCCCACGAAGCCGCGCACGTGTACGTGCGGCCTGCCTAGACCCACCTGAGAGAGAAGCCGATCATGAACGCCCTGATCAGCGTCGCCGACCTGCTCGAACACGGCGCCGCACGCTGGCCGCAGCATCCCGCGTATGCCGACGGCGGCGGCGCGATGACCTACGAACAGCTTGCGCGCGCGGTCCGCCGCGCGGCCGCCGCGCTCGCGTCGCGCGGCGTGCAGCCCGGCGAGCGCGTCGCCATCTACGCGCCGAAACGCATCGAAACCGTGGTCGCGATGCTCGCGGCCAACGCGCTCGGCGCGATCTTCGTGCCGGTCAATCCGCAGTTGAAGGAAGCGCAGATCGAACACATCGTCACCGACAGCGGCGCGGCGCTGTTCATGACCGGCGCGCAGCGGTTGAAGCGCCTGCCGGCGCTCGCCGCGCTCGTCGGCGAACGCGCGATGCTGATCGAGGAACTGGCCGACGCGATCCACGCAGCCGGCACCGACACACCTGCTCCGCTTCCCGCCGGCCGGCCGGTGGACGACGATCCCGCCGCGCTGCTCTACACGTCCGGCTCGACCGGCAAGCCGAAAGGCGTGGTCGTGTCGCATCGCAACCTCGTGTCGGGCGCATTCAGCGTCGCCGCGTACCAGGGGCTGGCCGACGACGACGTCGTGCTCGGCGTGCTGCCGCTCAGCTTCGACGCGGGCCTGAGCCAGCTCACGACCGCGCTGGCCGCCGGCGCGTGCTACGCGCCGCTCGACTTCCTGCAGCCGGCCGAAGTGCCGCGCCATTGCGACGCGTTCGGCGTGACGTCGATCACCGGCGTGCCGCCGTTGTGGATGCAGCTCGCGTCCGCCGGCTGGAGCGACACGGCGCGCACGCGGATCCGCCGCTTCGCGAACACCGGCGGCCATCTGGCGACGCCATTGCTGCACCGCCTGCAGGCGGTGTTCACGAACGCCGCGCCGTACCTGATGTACGGGCTGACCGAAGCATTCCGCTCGACCTACCTGCCGCCGGCCGACGCGGCACTGCGCCCGACGTCGATCGGCAAGGCCGTACCGAACGCCGAGATCCTCGTGCTGCGCGCGGACGGCAGCGAATGCGCGGCCGACGAACCCGGCGAACTCGTGCATCGCGGCGCGTTCGTCACGCTCGGCTACTGGAACCGGCCCGAGCTGACCGCGCAGCGCTTTCGCCCGCTGCCGCGCCGGCACGGCGAGATCCCGCGCGCCGACGTCGCCGTGTGGTCCGGCGACATCGTGCGGCGCGACGCGGACGGCTACCTGTATTTCGTCGCGCGCGGCGACGACATGATCAAGACGTCCGGCTATCGCGTGAGCCCGACCGAGGTCGAGGACGTGCTGTTCGCGCTGCCCCACATCCGCGAGGCCGCGGTGTTCGGCGTGCCGCACGCATCGCTCGGCGAGGCGATCGCCGCGTGCGTCGTGTCGACGCTCGACGCCGAAGCATGCCGCGCCGACATCGCACGCGCCTGCCGCGACGCGTTGCCGACCTACATGAGCCCGCTCGTCGTCGAGCCGCTGCCGGCGTTGCCGCGCAACCCGAACGGCAAGATCGACCGCCCTGCGCTGAAAAACCAGTATCGCGACGCGTTCGCGCCCACGAACGAGGAGACCGCCGCATGACCCTGTCGACGCTCGATGAAACCTGCCTCGGCGCGCGCCGCATCGCCGAGCCCGGCACGCTGGCCCTGTCGGGCGGCGTCGTGGTGCTGCCGCCGTCGGTCGTGTTCAGCGCGATCCAGGCACAGGAACGCCATCCCGGCTACCGGCATCTGCTGCTGCCGCAGGCGCGCTTTGCGCGGCCGCGCGGAATGGGCGCGCTGACGCCCGACGAAGGCACGCGCCTCGCGCCGGGCGGCCGGCCCACGCTGCGGGTCGCGCCACCCGGGCGCAGCCTCGCCGATCTCGCCGCCGACGCGGCACTCGACCTGCGCGACCAACTGGGCTCCGGGCAACTGGCGCGCACGACCCACGTGATCGTCGCGAGTTGCGCGCTCAACGAAGGGATCGGCGACTCGGTCGTCGGCCGCATGCAGTACGAGCTCGGGCTGCAGCGCGTGACGCCCTTCGCGCTCGGCCAGAACGGCACGCTCGGCTGGTATTCGGCGCTGATGCTGCTCGACGGGCTCCTCGACGAAGGCGACCAGGCGCTCGTGATCCTCAGCGACAAGTGGCTCTACCCGTTCTTCCGCCAGTTCGGCGACCTGGTCGGCTACGGCGACGCGGCCGCCGCGCTGCTCGTGTCGCGCGCCGGCCCGGCGCCCGAGCCGGCGGACTGGGGCGGCGTGCGGTCCGTGGCGATGGAATTCGGGCCGTCGATCGCCGATCCGTGGGCCGACGCGCCCGGCACATTGCGCGACACGCTCGCGCCGGTCGCCGCGCGTGCGATCCGCCGCGCGCTCGACCTGGCCGGGCTGCGCGCCGGCGAGATCGACTGGTGCGTGCCGCCCGGCTTCGATCCCGGCTTCGCGGCGCGCGTGGCCGACGCCGCGTCGATCCCGGTCGCCGCCCGCATCCAGCATGAAGCGGCCGGCCACCTGTCGTCGGCCGAATCCGCGGCCGCGCTGATCCGGCTCGCCGGCGCGCTCGACGAAGGTGAACGCCGCACGGTGCTCGTGTGGGACGCGGCACTGCATGGCGCGGCGGCGGCGGCCGTCGTCGACCTCGCCGGCGGCCTCGATGCCGCGCTCGATATCGAAGGAGACGCGTAATGAGCGCCTACAAGGTGAGCCTGCGCGAACTGCGCTTCTTTCTGTGGGAACTGTTCGAAGCCGACAAGCGGTTCCTCGCGGAACACGGCCTGTACGGCACGCATGACCGCGCATCGATCGACGCGCTGCTCGAACGCGCACGCGATTTCGCGCTCGACCTCGGGCGCAGCTACCAGCAGGCGGACGTCGAGGGCTGCACGCTGCTCGACGACGGCCAGGTGCGCATTCCGTCGCATTTCCACGCGCTGTGGGCACGGTTTCGCGACGAATGGTCGAACACGCTGTTCGGCACCGCGCACGGGCTGCCGCCGATCGTCACGCAGATGATCTACGAGATGTTCATGGGCGCGAACCCGTCGTTCATGACGTACGGCGGCTTCACGCGCCCCGCGATCAAGCTGCTGCAGATGCACGGCACGCCGCTCCAGAAGGCGCTGATCGCGCCGCTCGAGGCGTACCGCTGGGATGCCTGCTTCTGCGCGACCGAACCGCAGGCCGGCACCGACCTCACCGCGGTCGCGCTGCGCGCGACGCCGCTCGAACGCGACCTCTACGCGATCGACGGCGAGAAGGTCTATATCTCGGCCGGCATGCACGAGCTGACCGAGAACACGCTGTATTTCGTGCTCGGCCGCATCGACACCGCGTCGCCGGACTCGTTCTCGCTGTCGTGCCTCGTCGTGCCGCGCTTCTGGCCGGACGAGGAAACGGGCGAGCTGCAATCGAATCATGTCGACTGCATCGGCCTGCCGCGCAAGATGGGGCTCAAGGGCTGCGCGAACACGCATCTCGTGTTCGGTTCGAACGGCACGACCAAGGGCTGGCTGCTCGGCGGCCGGCGCAACGTCGGCCTGCTGCAGCTGATGCCGCTGATGAACCAGGCGCGGATGAGCACCGGGATGTTCGGCGTCGGCGTCGCGTCGAGCGCGTACCTGCATGCGGTCGAGTATGCGGGCCGCCGGCTGCAGGGCCGGCCGATCGAGCGCGCGTCGAACACCCACGCGGCCCGCGTCGCGATCGTCGAGCACGCGGACGTGCAGCGCATGCTGGTCGACATGAAAAGCCGTGTCGACGGCTGCCGCGGCCTGCTCGGCAAGCTCGCCGCGACCGCCACGCGCGCGGCGATGCTCGAAGCGACGCCCGACGCCGACCCGGCCGAGATCGAGCGCCACCGCAAGCTGCAACTGCTGCTGACGCCGATCTGCAAGGCGTTCATCTCCGACCAGGCGTGGCGGATCTGCGAAACCGCGATCCAGGTGCACGGCGGGCTCGGCTATACCGATGCGAGCCCCGTCGAGCAGAACGCGCGCGATGTGAAGATCCTGTCGATCTGGGAAGGCACGAACTACATCCAGGCGCAGGACCTCGTGCGCGACAAGCTCGGCTTCGGCCACCATTCGCGGCTGATCCAGTACTACCGCGACGAACTCGACGTGTTCCTCGCGCGCCAGCATCACACCGGCACGCATGCGGAGCTGCGCCCGCTGTTCGATGCGCTGCGCACCGGCGCCGACCGGATCGCCACCGCGCTCGACGACATCGCGCGCGACGTGCAGGACGGTCACACGCACCGCAGCAGCCAGTTCTACACGCGCTTTCTCGAGATGTTCGGCGTCGTCACGTCGGCGTGGGTGCTGCTCGAATCGGCGACGATCGCCGCGCGCCGGCTCGACGCGCCGGACACCGCCGACACGCCGGCCGAACTCGCGTTCTATCGCGGCAAGCTGAAAAGCGCGCGCTACTACTTCGCGAACGTGCTGCCCGTGGTCGACCAGCACGCGGCCGTGATCGCCTCGATGGCGCATGCGGCGATCAGCGTCAGCAGCGACGAACTCGCGCAGGTGGAATGACATGGATACGACATTCGATTCCGGTACGACCGCTGCGACCGCCACGACCACCTCGGCCGGCGACGCGCCGCGCAACCTGCTCGGCCGCCCCGCGACCCGCCATCGCGGCACCGACATCGACGGCGCGACGCTCGAACCCGAAGCGCTGCGCGTGCGCGATCTCGATCTGAACGCGCTGATTGGCGCAACGACGTTCGAAGGCGCGCTCGCGCACCTGTGGTTCGACGTCGCGCCCGGCAGCGCCGCGCATCGCGCACACGAAGCGGCCATCGGCGCGCGGCTCGCGGCGTTCGCCGATGCACTGGCGCCCGGGAGTGCCGCGCAATCCGTCGCCGCGGATCTCGGCGCGGCGGGTGTCGCGCCGGTGTTCGCGGCAGCGTCCGGCCTGCTGCGCGGCTTCGACGACGTGACGGCCCGCATGCACGGCGACGCGCCGGACGACGCCGACCTCGACACGATGCTGCTGTGCGCGGCCGCCGCGCCGTTCCTGCTGCACGCGGCGATCGAAGGCCGCCCGTTTGCCGCACGCCACGACTCGATCGGCGCATCGCTCGCCGGCACGTCGAACCAGGCGCAACGCATGCTCGTGCTGACCGGCGCGACGCGCACCGATGCGCCGGCGCAAGCCGCGATGGACATGCTGCTCGTCGCATGGCACGCGGGCTTCGGCTACATCACGCCGACCGTGCTCGCACCGCGGGTCGCGATCGGCACCGGTGTCACGCTCACGCAGGCGATCGCGTCCGGTTTCCTCGCAAGCGGGCCGTCGCACGTCGGTGCGGCGCTCGAAGCGATGCAGTGGCTCGCCGCGCTCGCGCAGTCGGTGCCGGGCGGCACCGGCGCACCGCCTGCCGCGCTCGACGCAACCGGGCGCGCAGCGATCGACGCCACGCTCGACGCGAAACGCACGCTGTACGGCTTCGGCCATCCGCTGTTCGTCGCCGACCCGCGTCCGCCGCACATGCGCGCGCGGTTCGCGGCGCGAGGCTTCGACGGCGCTTACGTGACGCTGTTCGACGCGTGCTGCGCGCAGGCCGATGCCCGCCGCTCGCTTCGGCCGAACATCGATTTCCTGACGGCCGCGACGCTGCTCGAACTCGGTGTCGCCGCGCCGTCGTGGGGCGTCGGCGTCGGGCTCGGCGCGCGCATCGCGGCGATGGCCGCGCATGCGGTCGAGCGGCGTGGCCGCCCGGCTTTCGGCGTCAACAGCGCGACCGCGCGACGGCTGCTGGCCGCCGTGCCGGTCGGCTGGCTGTGAACCCTCATCCCTCCGCACTCCGCACAAGGACCGTCATGCTGCTCAAGAACCTGCGCCCGGCGAACGACTACGATCGCTTCGCCACCGAAACGCTCGAACCGTGGGACCTGCTGTTCATCAGCCGCATCCGCCAGCTCGCACGCGGGATGACGCCCGGCGTGATCGCCGACATCGGCACGGCCACCGGCGTCGTGCCGGTGCGGCTCGCGACCGACCCGGCGATGCGCGGCTGGCGCTACGTCGGCATCGACCTCGATCCGGCGATGCTCGACGAAGGCCGCCCGCGCATCCACGAACTCGACCTCGACGACACGATCGAGATGCGCGTCGGCGATGCGCTGGCACTCCCGTTCGACGACGGCACGCTGACGATGGCCGTCGGCCGCGCGACGCTGCACCACCTGCCGAACAAGGCATTGAGCCTCACCGAGATGTATCGCGTGCTGGAGCCGGGCGGCATCGCGCTCGTGCACGACATGCGCCGCGACGCGCCGCAGCACCTGCTCGACCGCTTCACCGAGATGCGCGCCGCCGCCGACTATCCGCCGACCCACGTCGAGGAAAAGATCACGCTCGACGAAGCGCATGCGCTCGTCGCCGAAGCCGGTCTCGCGGCAGTCGCGTCGATCTACAGCCCGAGCGCCGGGCTCGGCGCGCTCGGCTTCGAGATCCTGCTGAAGAAACCGGCGCTGGCCTGAGTGATGACCGACCTCGCCTTCCTCGCTGCGCACGCCGCCGCGCGGCTCGGCGCCGACGACGTGCACTGCGCGGCGGTCGCGCCCGGCGCGACGCTGCCGCTGTGCGTGACGCCGCGCAGCGCCGAACTCGCGACCTCGCCGGAGATGTTCGTCGCGTGGTACCGCTCGCGGCTCGACACGATCGACACGCTGCTCGATGCGTGCGGCGCGCTGCTGTGGCGCGGCTTCGCGGTGCCCGACACCGCCGCGTTCGGCCAGCTCGGTGCGCTGTATCCGCCGCACGCGAACGGCTATACGGCCGGCGCCGCGCCGCGCAAGCAGATCGACGGCCAGGTGTACGAGTCGACCCGCATGCCGCCGCCGTTCAAGATCGGGCTGCACCAGGAAATGGCCTACATGCCCGCGTTCCCGCGCCTCGTCGCGTTCTATTGCCGGCAGCCGGCCGACGCGGGCGGCGAGACGCCGATCTGCGACATGCGCCGCGTGACGGCGCGCGTGCCGGCCGCGCTGCGCGAACGGTTCGCCGAGCGCGGCGTGATGTACCTGCGCAATTTCGCGGCGCCCGGCGCGCGCGCGGACGGCCTCGCCGCCCATCCGGGCATGCCGTTCGCCGAATACCACCGGCCGTGGGACGACGCGTTCGGCACGACCGAGCGCGACGAGGTCGAGCGGCTGTGCGCGGCGCGCGGCGTCGGCTGCCGCTGGCTCGACGACGGCAGCGTGACGGTGTCGCACGTCGGCAGCGCGCTGCGCACGCATCCGCGCACCGGCGAAACCGTGTGGTTCAACCAGGCGAGCGCGCAGCACCCGAACCCGCGCTCGATGGGCGAGCTCAGCTACCGCTACCTGCAACGCATGTACGGCGGGCGCGCAGCGTTCCCGTACGAGATCCGCTATGGCGACGGGTCGCCGATGCCGTTCGACGATCTCGTCGCGATCTACGACGCGTTCGACGACGAAGAGCGCGCGTTCCCGTGGCAGGCCGGCGACGTGCTCGTCGTCGACAACATGCTGGTCGCGCACGGCCGCAACCCGTACCGGGGCGCGCGCGACACGCAGGTCATGCTGTTCGACTGACAGGAAGCCGACGATGAGCGATTCGTTCCTCGCCTCCGTGCGCGCGCTGTTCGGCCCGCACACCGCGTTCGACCGGCCACTGCGTGCCGGCACGCAACCGCTGCCCGATGCGCACTCGCCCGGTGCGGCGCTCGGCGCGCGCGCGATCGAGGTCGCGGCCGGCGATTTCCGTTTTTCCGCGCGGCACGTGCGTTTCCGGCTCGGCGCAATCACCGCGATCGTCGGGCCGAACGGCTCCGGCAAGACCACGCTGCTCGAAACGCTGCTCGGCTTCCGGCGCGGCGGCACCGACGTGCGCGTGCTCGACGTGCCGGCCGCGCGCTTCATGCGCGATACGCCGTCGTTGCGGCGCATCGGCGCGCAACTGCAGAAGGTCGAGTATCCCGACCATCTCCGCGTGTCGGAGATCGTCGCGCTGCACCGCGCGATGTATGTGCGTGTGGACGCCGCGGTCACGGATGCACTCGGCATCGCCGAACTGCTCGACAAGCCGTGCCGCGCGCTGTCGAAGGGGCAGCGCCAGCGCATCGATCTCTATGTCGCGCTCGCGCACCGGCCGGAACTCGCCGTGCTCGACGAGCCGTTCACCGGCCTCGACCGTCGTTACGCGGGCGTCGTGATCGACCTGCTGCGCCACCGTGCGCGCGGCACGAGCGTCGCGATGATCTGCCACGCCGAGGAAGAGCTGGCCGTCGTCGACGATCTCGTGTGGGTGCGCGACGGCGGCGTGCGCTACCAGGGCGACAAGGACACGCTGCGCGCCGAGCTCGTCGGCGAGGCGCGCGCGGTCCTGCATTGCCGCGACGAAGCCGATGCGCGCGCGCTGCGCAAGCGGCTCGCGGCGCTGCCGGGCGTGACCGGCGTGCGCGTGTCGGCCACGCATGTCGTCGAGGTATTCGGCGACGCGACGCTGCATCCGAACGTGCACCGCATCGTCGGCGAACAGGGCATCCAGCACCTCGCGCTCGCACCGAGCACGCCGGGCGACCTGCTGCGCCTCTGTACCGAGGGCCCCACCCATGACTAAGGTGTTCCTGATTCTCGTGCGCAACGAGCTGCTCGGCTATCTGCGCAGCCGCTCGTCGCTGTTCTGGACGCTCGTGTTCCCGGTGTTCCTGCTGAGCGTGATGCTGTTCGCGTTCGGCGGATCGGGTTCGCTCGGCACAGCGGACATCGCGTTCGCCGTCCCCGGCGGCGCGACCCCGTACAGCCGCGCCTGCGAAGCGCAGATCGTCGACAGCCTCACGCACAGCGACACGGTGAAGGCGACCTTCAACGGCCGCGGCGCGGCAGCCGATCGCGTGACCGTCGTGCTCGGCCACGACGAGCGCACGCCGGCGACGATCCGCTACGACTTCAACGGCTCGCTCGCGGTCAAGGCCGCGTCGCGCGTCGTCGAGATCGCGCTCGCGCGCTGCGCCGCGCAGCGGCTCGGGCTGCCCGCCGCGCAGGCGCGCTTCGAGAACGCGGCGCCCGCGCGCCGCCCGTTCGACTATGGCGCGTTCTTCGCGACCGGCATTCTCGTGATGGCGTTCATGGCGATCGGCCTCAACTCGACGACGACCGCGATCGCGTCGCTGCGCGAGCGCAATACGTTCAAGCTGTACGTGTGCTTCCCGGTCTCGCGCGGCGTGTTCCTCGCCGCGCTGATCGTCGCGCGGATGATCATGATGGCGCTGTCGGCGCTCGTGCTGCTGACCGTCGCGCGCGTCGCGTTCGGCATCGCGCTGCCGATCGCCACGCCCGACGGGCTGCGTGCATTGCCGATCGTGCTGCTCGGCGCGGCGATGGTGCTCAGCATCGGCGTGCTGCTCGCGAGCCGCGCCAGGTCGCTCGCCGCCGCCGAACTCGCGTGCAACGTCACCTACTACCCGCTGCTGTTCTTCAGCGACCTGACGATCCCGATGCACGACGCGCCGGCCTGGCTGAAGGCGGTGCTCGCGTTCCTGCCGACCAACCAGTTCGCGGTCGCGCTGCGCGGTGCGCTGGTCGACGGCGCCCCGTATGCGCAGCTCGCGCCGCAACTGCTCGGCATGACCGCGAGCACGGCGCTGTTCCTGTTCGCCGCCGCGCGGCTGTTCCGGTGGCACGACGCTTGACGCGTCGCCCGCTGTTTCGCTGTTTCGCTGTTTCGACGAAGGAGAATCCCCCGATGAAATCGAGCAATCCCATCACCGACTACCTGCTGCACGCGAGCAACTTCCTGCCGGCGATCGTGTTCCTGTTCTACGGCCGGCTCGGCCCCGAGCAACCGGACGTGCGCTGGACGCACGCGTTCCTGATCGGCGGCGTGCTCGCGCTCGTGCACGGCGCGTGGCTGATCCGCCGCGCGGACCGCAACAGCATCGCGATCGGCGTCGACCTGTTCCTCGTGATCGGCGCGGTGCTCGCGCTCGTGTCGCCGACAGGTAGCCGTTTGTGGGGCGAAGAACTCGGGCCGGCGGCGATGCTCGTCTGCGTGCTGGTCGTCGGCATCGTGCATACCGCGTGGTCGGACGGCGGCTTCGTCGACGGCACGTTCGTCGACCACGCGCGCGCACGTTCGCTGTCGATCGTGCTGCTCGCGGTCACCGTCGTCGCGCTCGCGGTGTCGATCGCGATGCGCCACAGCCCGCTGTGGGGCGGCGTCGTGCCGCTGATCGCGCTAGTCGTCGTGCGCGGCCGCCTGCGCAAGCAGCTCGTGCGGGCCGGCTGACGATGAGCGCGCTGCCCGACCGCGCCGCGCAGCGGCACGCGCTCGCCGCGACGCTTGGTGACGGCTGGCTCGACGGGGCATCTTCCGACGAGTGCGCTTCGTATGTAACGGATGTGACGCTCCACGGCGGCATCGCGCTCGGCGTCGCACGGCCGGGCTCGACCGCCGACACGAGCGCGCTCGCCCGAGTCGCCGTCGCGCACCGCATCGCGCTGGTCGCGCAGGGTGCGCGCACCGGGCTCGTCGGCGCCGCCGTGCCCGATCGCAGCGGTACGCAATGCGTGGTGTCGTTCGACCGGATGCGCGCGGTGCGCGCGTTCGACGCGGCGAATCGCAGCATCACGGTCGAGGCCGGCGTGCCGCTGTCGGACATCAACCGCGTGGCGGCCGAAGCCGGCCTCTGCCTGCCGATCGACCTCGGCAGTGATCCCACGGCCGGTGGCCTCGTCGGCGCGAACGCGGGCGGCAGCCGCCTGATCAAGTACGGCGACGTGCGCCGCAACGTGCTCGGCGTCGAAGTCGTGCTCGCCGACGCGGCGGGCACCGTGATCGACGCGCTCGCGCCGCTGCGCAAGCGCAACGCGGGCTTCGACGTCACGCAGTGCTTCATCGGCGCGAACGGCGCCAACGGGCTCGTGACGGCCGTGTCGTTCGCGCTCGCGCCTGTAGAACGATCGTCGTGCGCCGCGTTCGTCGCGTTCGCGTCGTACGACGCGGCGCTCGCCGGCCTGCTCGCGTTCGAGCGCGCGTTCGGCGAGATGCTGTCGGCATTCGAATTCATGTCGGCTGCCGCCGTCGGCTGTGTCGCGAACGCGTATCCGGCGTCGCGTATTCCGTTCGAAGCCGACGCTGCCGCGTGCTATGCGCTCGTCGAGATCGCGACCGGGATGCCGGGGCTCGATGCACTGCTCGAGGAGCGCACGATTGCGACGCTCGATACGCTGGCGGGCGGACACGTGGTGCTCGATGCGGCCTGCGCGCCGGCCGAACGGTTCTGGCGAATTCGCGACGCACTGCCGGCCGCGGTGGCGCAGGACGGCATCCCGCTGTCGTTCGACGTGTCGTTTCCGCGCGGGGCGCTGGCCGCGTTCGTCGCCGACGCCGAGCAGTGGATCGCGGCCGCGCATCCGTCGCTGCGCTGTCACACGTTCGGGCATTTCGGCGACGGCGGCTGCCATCTCGTCGTGTCGATCCCGCACGCCTGTGCGGACCACTACGGGCCGCTGCAGCAGGTGGCGCTGCGTGGCGCGCTGTACGACCGCGTCGTGCGGGCGGGCGGCTGCTTCAGCGCCGAGCATGGCGTCGGGCCGGTCAACGTCGCGTACTACCGCAAGCATGTGCCTGCCGCCCAACGGCAGGTCGCCGCCGCCATCCAGCACGCCGTCGACCCGCTGGGTCTGATCGGGCGTGTCCGCTATTGATGCGCCGACAAGCGGCGCCACGGAGAATTCGCATGGTCCTTCGACACCCGCCCGGCCCGGGTACCGTTTCCGAACCGGATGACGAACCGCCTTTGTCCGGCATTCCGGCCACGCTGCCCGACTCGGGGGTCGTGGTCAACGTGCGAGGCGTGGCGTACGTCATCCAGCTGCCGCCGCGCGATCATGCGCGCCCGGCGCTGTGGCGCGAGTTGGCGGACTGGCGTGACGACCGGTCGGCGGGCGGTAACGGCGAGCCGGAGGCGCGGCAGGATTGAGCGTTGATGTGCGCTCCGGTGCCTTGAAAGGCCACCGCAGAAACGACCACGGCGCCGGACAACCTCGGTCGTCCGGCACCGCGTCGGGCGAAGCACGCGATTCGAAAATCAGAACACCGCGTGCCCGCTGATCAGGCTCGGCAGCCAGGTCGAGAAGAACGGCAGGTAGGTGACGATGTTGATCGCACTGAAGATCGCGAGGTAGTACGGCCACGCCATCTTCGTGGTCTCGCCGATCGACACGTTGCCGATCGCGCAGCCGACGAACTGCACCGAGCCGATCGGCGGATGCACGAGACCGAGCGAGCAGTTCAGCAGCAGCATGATCCCGAACTGCACCGGCCCGACGCCGCACGCCATCGCGATCGGCAGGAACAGCGGCGTCGTGATCAGGATGTGCGCGGCCATGTCGACGAACGTGCCGAGGAACACCTGGATGATGTTGATGTACAGCAGCATCAGCCACGGCGCGGCGGTCGACTGCTTCAGCAGCCCTTCGATCGCATCCGGAATCTCCAGGTACGACATCTGGAAGCGCAGCATGTTGGACACCGCGATCAGCAGCAGCACGACGCCCGTCGTGCGTGCCGCATGCGACAGCGCACGGCGCAGCTTCTCGGCCGTCAGCGTCCGGTAGACCACCGCGGTCAGCACGAGCGAGTACACGACGGCGATCGCGGCCGCTTCGGTCGCGGTTGCAATTCCCTTCGCGACGCACACGAGGATGATCGCGATCACCATCAGCCCGGGCACCGCGCCGACGAAGCTGCGCAGCACCGCATACCAGCCGGGGAACGCGGGCAGCGCGGACGAACCGTCTTCACGGCGCGGATAGCCGTGACGCACGGCCTGCCAGTACGCGGCGGCCAGCACGAAGCCCATCACCCACAACACCGGCAGCAGCCCCGAGAACAGCAGGTCGCCGATCGACACGCCGCTCACCGGCTGGCCGTGCAGCATCCCGGTGATGCCCTGCGCGGCGAACGCATAGATGATCATGTTGGTCGACGTCGGCATCAGCGCGCCGGCGAGCGACGCATGCGTCGTCACGTTGACCGCGTACGCGGCGCTGTAGCCTTCGCGCTTCATCAGCGGAATCACCACGCCGCCCATCGCCGACGTATCGGCGGTCGGCGAGCCCGACACGCCGCCGAACAGCGTACAGGCGACGACGTTCGCCATCCCGAGGCCGCCGCGGAAGTGGCCGACGGTCGCCTGCGCGAAGCGCAGGATCCGGTCCGCGATGCCGCCATGCAGCATCAGTTCGCCGGAGAAGATGAAGAACGGCACCGCGAGAAACGAGAACGCATTCATTCCCGAGATCATCGCCTGCATCGCGGTCGCGATCGGCAAGCCTTCGACCAGATAGGTCAGCACGCAGGCGATGCCAAGCGCGAACGACACGGGCACGCCCAGCACGAGGAAAATCAGAAAACTGACGGACAGGATCGCGAGTTCCATGGCGTTATTGTCCCGGCGAAGAACGACGAAGCGCGAGCAGGTGCTCGAGCGAGAAGAGGATGATGGCGATCGCCGCGGGCATCGCGATCAGGTAGCGCACGCCTTCGGGCAGCCCGATGATCGGGATGCGGTCGCCCATCGTCTCGGCGGCCATGCTGCCGCAGCCGATCATGATCATGATCGCGAACGCGATCAGGCTCAGGTGCTGGATCGCGATGACGACCGTGCGCACCTTCGGCGACAGCCGGCGCACCAGCGAATCGAGGCCGATATGGCCGCCGTCGCGCACCTTCATCGCCGCCCCGAACATCGCGATCACGATCACGAGCAGCAGCGCGATCGGCTCCACGAAATCCGGCGCGTTCTCGAACACGTAGCGCATCACGACCGCATAGAACACCAGCACCGTCAGCACCGCGAGGCACGCCGACGCAATCACGGCCAGCACGCGGAACAGCACGTCGTTCACGCAGCGCAACAGCGGCGCGGCATGCGGGCGTGGCGACGCCGTGCCGTCCGGCGCGCCGCCGCCGGGCGAACCCCCAGCCGACGCGCCGTTCAGGGAGGTGTGACGTGTCACTTGGTGGCCTCGATTTCGTCGACGATCTGCTTCATCTGCGGCGTCTTCTCATACTTCGTCCACAGCGGCTGCATCGCCTTCACGAACGCCGCGCGGTCGATCTGCGCGGCCGGCAGGATCTTCGCGCCACCCTTCGTCACCAGCTGCTGCGCGGACGCTTCACGCGCGGTCCAAAGCTTCTGATAGTACGGCACCGAATCGGCCGCCGCCTTCCTGATCGCCGCCTGCTCCTGCGGCGACAGCGTGTCCCAGACCTTCTTCGAGAACACCAGCACTTCCGGCGTCATCGCGTGCTGCGTCTCCGAGTAGTCGGGCGCCACTTCGTAGTGCTTGGTTTCCTCGTACGACGGCAGGTTGTTTTCGGCTGCGTCGACGAGACCCGTCTTCAGGCCCGTGTACACCTCGGCGAACGGCATCGGCGTCGGCGTGCCGCCCATCGCCTTGATTTCGTCGACCATCAGGTCCGACGGTTGCACGCGCACCTTCAGCCCTTTCATGTCGGCCGGCGAGCGCACCGGGCGCTTCGCGTAGATCGAGCGCGCGCCGCTCTCGTAGAACGTCAGCGCGATCATCCCCTTCGCGGTGAACGCGTCGAGGATCTTCTGGCCGGCCGGGCCGTACATCGCCTTGCGGAAATGATCGACGTCGCGGAACAGGAACGGGAACGACGGGATCAGCGATTCCGGCACGATCTCGTTGAACGACGCGCCGTTCACGCGCGCCATGTCGATCGCGCCGATCCGCACCTGGTCGACCGTGTCCTTCTCCGAGCCGAGCGCGCTGTTGCCGAACACCTTGATCGAATCCTTGCCGCCCGTCTGCTTCGACAGCTCGTCGCCCATGAACTTCACGGCCATGTTGGTCGGGAAGTTGTCGCCGTGCACGTCCGCCGAGCGGAACACGCGTGCCTGGGCGGACATCGCGAAACCGGCCATCAGCGCGACGGCCAGGGCGATACGGGAGCGGTTGAATCGGTGCTTCATCTCAGTCTCCTTGATGGTTGTGCTCGTTATTGCGCGGCGATCCGCCGGCATGCGCATTCTTTGGCGCCGTGCTCGCTGACCGCAGAGTCATACGTCGTATGACGTGTTGACGCGAATGTACGTCGGTTAATCGTTTAACTCACTTGGTGCATACCCGTAGAGCCGTTGCTGTGGCGGGTTTGGGGTATGTTTCAGGGAATCGTTTTCTCTGTTTCGATGAATTTGTGCGAAACGTTTTCTGGGAAGGGGTTTGCGTTCAGGCCGGACAGCCGGCCGACCGTTTTTACCATTGCCCGAAATCTAACTTTCGCTTTGTTTTCAACTGTCGTAGGATGACTGATCACGATGCCGGCATGTCGGCGCAATCTCATGAATACGCCGGCCGGACACAGCCGCGGAAGGAACGACGGGGAATCCGGGCAGGGGCAGCCGCCTACGCCCCCCCCCCCCGCTGTAGGGTGTCAGAGTATTCGCGACTGGCGCCACGGTTTTGCGACTCAGTGTGACCAAGTTACTGCGACTGCCCTACGCATCGTCGACAACACCCCGTGATGTCAACGCCCGGATTCATACCTGATAGGACGCATGTTCGCGTAGGGCGCACAGCTGGCACCATGCTTTTCCGACTTTCGACCAAGTCGATGTAACCGACTTGGCTCGGAACTCCGACGGCGGCTCCCGGCCCTGAAGAGACGCTCGTCCATCCCATCGCGTGCTCATTTGAACGTCGGCGACACCACTGAGAGCGGCCCTTCGTTGGAGGATGGAATCTGACAGGTCATCTGGCTGAGGGTGTGCCGGACCCACGAATTTTGCGTCGTTCTTCGCGCAACCGCGTCCACCCAATCGGGTCGCCATCGACAGACGCGACGCGATCGCTGAGCCGAGCGGTATGATTGGCGCAGTGATTGCGACAATGGCTGCCCGGAGACTGGAATTGCTCAAAAGCTACCTAAACAAGGATGGTGAGGACCTCTTCGCCTCATTCAAATCGGATGCGGATCGTGAGTGGACCTGGCGGGTGATAGAGTGCATACGCGAACGTTACCCCGATGCCGATCAATGGACGACAGGTGGGCCAAACTATCAGTACACCGACTTGCGATTCGGGCGACGCAAGCTCGGCCATTCAGCGTGGCGTGTCAGTTTTCGAATTCGGCTGAGGGCAGGACGACCTGCCTGTGAGCTTGCCAAGTGGCTCTGCAAGGGTTTGGCGAACCGTCCGGCGATGTCGCCTGTGACGCATCCTGATTCGACCGCCATGAATCGTTGGCTCGACGAGTGGGTGCCGCGCATCGCCCCCTACGCGAGCGACTTGATAGGGGAAGGCTACCGTCCGTCGGACTACGGCACTTCAGCGTCCCCTGACATTGACCCGGACGAATCCGATCCAATCGAGCGGACGCCACGCGGCATGCATCCAGATGCCCGCCTGATGAACACCATTCTGTACGGCCCCCCGGGAACCGGCAAGACGTATGCCACCATTGACGAAACATTGCGCATCTTGGATCCCGAGTTGCTGGCGCAATATCCAGAGCCTGTCGGCAATGCTGCGGCTGACAATCTAAATCGACGTTCTGCGTTGAAGACAAGATTCGACGAATTGGCTCAGGCCGGGCGCGTGCGCTTCGTCACCTTCCACCAAAGCTTCAGCTACGAGGACTTCGTGGAGGGAATACGTGCGGTCAGCCACAGCAACGGACAAATCAGCTATCAAGTCGTTGACGGGGTGTTCAAGGCGCTGTGTGATCGGGCACGGGGGGCCGCCGCAACCAACACATCCGTTGAGACCGAGTCGCCCATCAAACTCTCCGGACGCCGCATCTGGAAGATGTCTCTGGGCGCGGCTGAAGGAGACGACGCATACGTCTACGATGACTGCATCAGGCAAGGGATGGCGCTGCTGGGCTATGGTTACGCGCTCGACTATACCGGCTGCGCCTCACGAGCTGACGTCTCTGCACGGATGCGCGAACACGGGCATCAACCCGATGTCAATGACTACGCCGCAACGGCGGTTAACATCTTCATAAACGTGATGAAGACGGGCGACCTGCTCGTCGTTACAGACGGAAATCTGAAGTTCCGGGCACTTGGCGAGATCACGGGACCCTACCGACATATCGAACGGGAGGAAGGCGACGATTACAGGCAGAGCCGTGCTGTACGTTGGCTACGGTCCTATGAGCCGTCCCTGGCCTTCGGTGAATTGATGAACAATCGCTTCAGCCAAATGACGCTTTATGAACTGCGTGACGGCTCAATCGACATGACGAAACTCGACGCCTTGCTGGCACCGGCGCCGCCACCGACTGGAGTCGACGCGACGCCTTATGTGTTGATCATTGACGAGATTAATCGGGGAAATGTGTCGCGTATCTTTGGCGAACTGATTACGCTCATCGAGCCCAGCAAGCGGGCTGGCAATCCAGAAGCGTTGACGGTTACGTTGCCGTATTCGCAGACGCCATTCACGGTGCCGGACAATGTCCATCTGCTCGGTACGATGAACACGGCTGACCGCTCCCTAACGGGTCTGGATATCGCTTTGCGTCGACGCTTCACTTTCAGGGAAATGGCGCCCCGGCCAGATTTTCTGGATGACGTAGACGTTGCCGGCGTCAACATCGGCCGAATGCTTGCAGTCATGAATGAGCGCATTGAGCTATTACTTGATCGCGACCACATGCTGGGCCACGCGTACTTCATGCCACTGGCCGCCGAAGGTGGCAACACACTGGAGACGCTGGCTCGAATCTTCAGACATCAGGTATTTCCGCTGCTTCAGGAATATTTCTTCGAGGACTGGGAGCGAATCATCTGGGTGTTGAACGATCATCGCAAGGCTGATGAATTGCGCTTTATCCGACAGCGCGGCGCGCCTCTCGCACAACTCTTTGGTGCGGAGCTGGTCGGCATGTTGCGCGAAAAACGCTGGGAAGTGAACACAAAAGCCTTCGATAACGTTGAAAGCTATGTGGGCATCCTGTCGACCGAAGCATGAGCGCTCGCACGCTGACTGTCCGTGAATTCGCTCGTTTAACGACGGGCGCTGTGCCCACGTCGCTAGATCAGGCGCAAGTTACGAACGCCGACTTCGAATGGCTATGCGAGATTTCGGCACGTATGCGCGGGAGAACCGGCGCGCAGGTTCTGCATGTCGAAAGCCAGCGGTGGCTACGTTTGGACAATTATGTCGGCGTACTCGAATCGCCTGGCGGCCTGCGTCTCGAGATCCTGCCCAAGCATGTAAGCCGCGCCGACAACCAGACTGTCGAACAGGCCCGAGCGTTACTGCGCCGCATGCTTGAAGTGGCAATGGAAATTACGCCGCGCGAAGGCGACGAGGCTACCCTTCAATGCTTTGATCACCCCATCACCGAGTGGGTGATGCGACGGTTTCTACAGGCACTCGAGCATGTGATCAAACGAGGCATGAGATACGATTATCTTCGTATCGAAGAAGAACAGCGCTATTTGCGCGGCCAACTGAATATCGCGAAGCAAATGCGTGCGTCGCCTGCTCACGCCGATCTGCTGAACATCCGGTATGACGTGTTCTCGCCAGACCGTGCCGAGAACAGGCTACTCAAGTCCGGGTTGCTACGCGTGAGCAAAAGCACCCGGGATGCCGATAACTGGCGCGTTGCCAATGAATTGCTGCACATCCTTCACGAGGTCCCTGCCAGTCGAAACGCGTCGGCGGATTTCCAGGCGTGGCGCAAGGACCGCCTGATGGCGCATTACGTCCAGGCCAGGCCCTGGTGTCAGATCGTGTTGGGCGACCAAGTGCCGCTGGCGCTAGCCGGTGAGACGCAAGGGATCAGTCTGCTGTTCCCCATGGAGAGGCTTTTCGAGCGTTACGTAGGCCGCGCGTTACGCATACTTCTACCTGTTCATTACCGACTGACGGAGCAAGGTTCGCGACATTGGCTCTGCAACCATGACGGCACTGGCATCTTCAAACTCGAGCCGGATTTTTTGATCGAGGGCCCAGAAGCTCCGAGAATCCTCGACGCCAAGTGGAAACTGATTGACGGAGCGGACCGTACCAACAACTACGGGCTTAAACAGACAGATTTCTATCAACTCTATGCCTACGGCCAGAAGTATCTCGGTGGCGTTGGCGAATTGATTTTGATCCATCCGCGCACGCAGCAGTTCGAGGCGGCGCTGAAGCCATTCTATTTCACTCCCGATTTGCGCTTGCAAGTATTGCCGTTTGACCTAGACACTGCAACACTGCATGGCCTGACTTGGTTTGCGCCGGACTCTGAATTTCCCTCCAGTTATTTAGATTTGCGAGCCTATCCACCCGAGGAGGCTGCTTACCGGTGATTCGATACACGCGAAGTCAGACCGTCACCTTCTGGGTTTCCTTTACCTCCCGCGTCCTCCGCCGTACGGAAAACGTCACATGCGGAACACGCTAGTAGCAGTAGCGAAGTAGTCTTGGATGACCTTAATGCGCTAGAGAACAGCCGTTCCTGGAGTGCTGACATGAAGGACGGCAACGGATCAACTGCTGTCGACTCATCCTGGGGAAGTGGCAATTCATGCACAATGTCGAACCGTAGCCCTTTTGGCCGGAGTCGGCGTTCAAACCGCGTGAGGTTCCGCAGACCATTGTCCGTTCGTTCACACTTTCGCACGAACGGACTGCCTCAACTGAGCTGCGACCGAGCGATAGTGCTACCCCTTTTGCTGCACGCTCCTCACGTGCGCGGGAACCGCGTACAAGCCCTTCAACTCATGCGAACGTTCTTGTCATGCCAGAAGATTTCGAAGTACACGGCCCGCACGATCATGCAGTAGAGCACCCTGCGGCGCATGAAGAAAGCCACGGAGCGGCGCGCATCGCCGTGATGACTGCTGTCCTCGCCTGCGTCGGCGCGATTTCCGCATACCAGAGCGGTGCGGAAGAGAATTTCGCGTTGCTGCACAAGAACGAGGCCGCGATCCAGAAAACCGAGGCGGCTAACCTGTGGGCCTATTACCAGGCAAAGGGCGAAAAGCAGAATCTAGCCGAGCTCGGTGCGGCATTGAGCCAGGAAGCATCGCCGCAAAGAAAGCGTTTCGAAGCAGACGCGGCGCGGTATCGCGAAGAGAAGGAGCCGATCCGCAAGCGCGCCGAAGCGCTCGAGCAAGAAGTCGTGAAGAGCAATGCTGCAAGCGAGGAGCGGCTACACCGACATCATCGTTGGGCGCAGGCCACTACCATCATCCAGATCTCGATCGCGCTTGCTGCGATCACGATTCTCACGCGGCGGAAATGGATGCAACACCTGTCGATGGGGGCTGCCGCGATCGGCGTCGTACTGGCTGGGCTGGCGCTCTTTGGTGTGTAGCGGCACGACGAGCGGGCGCTTGTCGGCCAGTTTCTGGCGTTCGCCAGACAGTTTCAGATCGCCGCCAGTCACCGCCGACAGTCAACTTTCGTCAACCGAAACGGCAGACAGGCGCTGTTAAGCTTTGACCTTCGTGAGATAAAAAACGCAGGCTCTGGCGTCAGCGGCGACCTCACTGTGTGCGCTGGCAACAAGTTGCCGGATTACATGCAACTCGCTTGGGCCGCCGATTACCGCCGCAATTTGAACGGCGCGCCTGACCAAATCGGGCTGCTCGGATGCCAACGCCGCCCGCACTACAGCACACGCTTTCTCGCTGAAATCCGGGATGGTTCGGGAGAATTCTTCAACAATTTTCCGCAGGTGATCCACGCCCACGTACCCCGGCGGTTCTTGTCGTGTCTGTCCCCAGGTGAATGAGTTTCCGTGCGGACCACGTGCCGCCAGCCAACGCCAAATCTCGTTGGTGGGATCTCCACCAAGCCTAATGACCTCGTTGACGATTGTGCTATTCATAGGGGCTGACCACCTAGTGAGAACGGCAAATTATCGACGGGACCCAATGTCCGATGCTGTAAGTTTGAGGGTGAGCGGCGGCTATCGGCAAGCTGCAGTCAACCGCGTACAACGAAATGCCGCTACGTTGACGCCGCAAAAAAAACAATCGCACGAACTCCGACACACCACCGCAGAATCGGTGGCGCGACTGGCCGTAAGTCACTTACTTTCTGCGCAAGCAGTTGCCGATACCCTTACTCCCTACACCCACCCCGCCCCCTCACGTCTGCATAACCAACGACGTAAGCTGCGCCGCCCGCCCCACCGCCGTCTTCGCATAGATCGACTTGATCTGCGTGCGGATCGTGCCGATCGACACACCGCGCAACCCGGCGCATTCCTGCGGCGACAACCCGTCGCAACACAGCAGCACGGCAAGATCAGCCTCGGCCGACGACAGCCCATAGAACACGCGCAGCCGCTGCGCGCGGGCCGACGGCGAACGCAGATCGGCGGCCGTCATCAGCGTCGCGACGCCCGGCCGCTCGCGCATCAGGCGCGATTGCTCGGGCACCGGCATCAGCGCCAGCGGCAACGGTTCACCCGTTGTGCGCCGTAACAACAGCCCGCCGCGCGCGTACGCGTGCCGCCATTGCGCATCGTCGACACAGCCTTCCGGCGCGAATCGCCCGTTCACGACCCGCAGCGCCGGTTCCGCCGCGATCAGCTGATCGGCCGCGCGATTCGTGTAGCGCAGCTCACGCTGCGCGCCGAGCAGGAAGACGGGCACCGGCAGCGCATCGAGCGCCGATTCGGCGGCGGCCACGCGCGCCTCGAGCTCGCCGATCCGCGCCTGGATCTGCAGCGCCCGGCTAATGTGCATCCCCATGTTTTCGATCGCGTGGCGCTGATCGTCGGACAGCCCCTGCGATTCGAGGCCGCCCTGGACGCTGAGGAATGCGCCCGAGCCCTCGCTGCGATGGATGTACAGGCCCGAAATGCTGCCGAGCCCGAAAGGGTGAAGGAATTCCTGATAGAACGCGCTGTGCGTGCGCTGGTGCGCGGACAGGTGCTTGACGTCCTCGAACCAGCGCCCCGCCGGCCAGTCGGCGGCGACCGGCACGACCGGGTCGTACCGATAGAACTCGGTGTTGTAGGTGTGGTAACACGCGGCGACCCATGACGCGTCGTCGCCCGCCGCCTGCTCGATCGCCGGCACCCGCGCCGCGTCGTCGAATGACAGCAGCGTGACCATGCGCACACCGACGCACGATCGCAGCCCGTCCAGCACCGTTTCCCATCGTTGATCGCCCAGCGCCGCAGCGTAGACGTCATCGATCCATGCGGATGGAATCAACCCGTTCATTTGCATCTGGCCACCCCGCGCCGTGCGTTTTTGTCGAACGTCTTCTGCGCATCTTAGTCAATCGGCGCCCACGTTTAAATCACTCGTTCGCGTTTGATCGAAATACCACGTTTGTTACCGCTTATCGTCAGACGTAATGGCCGTTATTCCGGCCCGCACGGTGTCGCCGGCTTTTCATCCGGATCACGGTATGCCATGATGCAGCGCATGACGATTCGAAACACCACGCTCTCGCTGCACCATCACCACGGACGCCCGCTGTTGCGCCGTGGCTCGTTTCGCATCTAGCAATTGCATCGGGTGAATGCCCGATCAAGACGACAACCAAGGCGCCTCCGGCGCCTTTTTTGTTTTTTGCCGCCTTGAAAGCGGACTGCGCCGATCAATCGAACCCGTATGGAGTGTTTTCAATGCAACAGCCCTGGAAAGACATCGCCTTGTCGGATTTACCGCTCCGCGAGGATCTCAAGTTGCGGCACGCGTACGGGGCGCCGCAGCTCGATGTGCCGGTCTGCCTGAACGTCAACGAGAACCCCTATCCGCCGTCGCCCGCGCTCGTCGCGCGCATCGCCACCGCGGTGGCCGACGCCGCGCGCGCGGCGAACCGCTATCCCGACCGCGACTTCGCCGAGCTGCGCGCGCATCTGGCGGCGTATCTGACGCACGACACCGGCGTGACGGTCGACGCATCGAGCGTCTGGGCAGCCAACGGCTCGAATGAAGTGATCCAGCAGATCCTGCAGGCATTCGGCGGCCCCGGGCGATCGGCGCTGGCCTTTACGCCCGCGTATCCCATGTATGACGAATACTGCCGCACGACTTTCACGCGCCTGCATACGTTGCCGCGCACCCGGGATTTCGCGCTGGATCTGGATCAGGCCCTCGACAGCATCCGCGAGCACCAGCCGAGCGTCATCCTGCTGACGTCGCCGAACAACCCAACCGGCACCGCGCTGCCGGTCGACGATATCCGCGCGATACTCGACGTCGCGCCGGGCGTGGTGGTCGTCGACGAGGCCTATGCGGAATTCCGGCGTCACGGCGTCCCCAGCGCGGTGACGCTGCTGCCGGAGCATCCCCGGCTCATCGTCACCCGCACGCTGAGCAAGGCGTTCAAGTTCGCGGGCGGCCGCGTCGGGTATTGCGCGTGTGCGCCTGCGATCGTCGAAGGGCTGAAGCGGGTTCGATTGCCCTACCACCTGTCCGCCTTCACTCAGGCGACGGCCTGTGCGGCGCTGGTCGCGCGTGACGAGATGCTGTCGCAAGTGGAGGCGATCAAGGCCGAGCGCGATTCGACCGTCGACTGGCTGCGTGGCCTGGGCCTCACGGTCGCCGATTCCGATGCCAACTTCGTGATGTTCGGCAAGTTTGCGGATCGGCACCGGATCTGGAGCGGCCTCCTGCGTCACGGGGTCCTGATTCGGGAGTCCGGGCCGCCGACGTATCTTCGCGTGTCGATCGGCACCGGCGCGGAGATGGCCGCGTTTCGTGCGGCACTGCTTGACGTGATGGCACCCGAATAAGCGACCGGCCATCCGGTCGACGACGCGATGAGGCCCATGCGTGGGCCGTATCCGACGATGTACTTACTTCATCGTCGCGAACCGCATTTCCATCGTGTGGATCTTCGCGAGCACCGCTTCGCTGAGCTTTCTGACGTGGCGCGGCACATCGGGCGCCGACAGCAGCTCCTCGATTCGCCCGCGCCAGTAGCTGGGATGCCGCACGCGCCCCGCACCCGACATCGACACATCGTCAGCGCTCGTCTCGCTGTCCAGGAGAGCCACCATTCGCTGAATGTGTGAGAGCTCTCGTTCTGCAAAGTCTCGTGCCAGCATATTGATTGAAATTCCCCGAAATACGACAGCAGGCCTTCCGTCATCAACGCGCCATCGTGTTGCGGTGTAAGGCATTCACCGCACACGTCAGTCGCCATCGTAAGCAGAAGCTGTGTCAGTAAACCGCGTGGGCATTTGCTGATTTCGATACGGAATGGGGAGCCTGTCCGATTGTTCCGACGACTTCCGGCCCCGATGCCCTGCGGTCAATCGTAGGCTGACTGTTGGCCGATGGCATCTCCCAAAGTGGGGATGCGGGGCGATATTGGCGGGGCGGTGTTTCCGGAATTTTCAGGTCGTCGGGCGGTGCGCGGAAGGCATACGGTTGTCGGCCGAAGACAAAACCCCGATCAGTTGACTATCTCGACGACGCGCGTCGGGCGTATGGCTGACCGGTAGGCACGAGGCGAGCATGTACAGTGTGCACGCGAGTAGCGCTGCGCCGTGGACCGCGGGCGACCTGCGCGCCCTGCTCAACAAATCGGCGCGCGAGATTGCCTGGACAACGGGCGAGCGACAACACAGCCCATTCGCCCAATTCGCCGCGCACCTTCAAATCGCAGATATCGAACGCCGCCTGACGCTTCGCAAGATCCTCATCGGCGAGCAGGCTGTCGAAGTCCTTTGGTGGTAATTGCTGGCTTTGCTTTCCGTATTGCTAGCGCGTGCTTTCACCAGCAGGCGCGTCGTGCATCGGCTATAGGAATGTTTCGCGCAACTACACACTCGCGAGACAGGATCCGCTGAAGTCAGATACCGACATCGCCCTGCTTCAGCCCGAAAATGAAATCGACTTCCACCGACGCCCCTTTGGGCAATTGCAGCACGCCGACCGACGTCCGCGTATGAACGCCTGCATCGCCAAGCACCGCGTACAGCATGTCGGATGCGCCGTCGGCGACTTCGCTTTGCATCGTGAAGCCGGGTGCGCTTCGCACATACACGGTGATGCGCGGCACAGTCGCGATCGCGTCGAGTGTGCCGCGGTGCTTCCTGATCAGCGACAGCGCACGCAGCACCGATACGCCGGCGGCCCGGCGACCTTCGTCGAGCGAAACGGATTCCCCCACTACGCCCACGAAATGCACCACGTCGCCGATTCGCGGAATCTGGCCGGCAATGTAGGCCGTGTTCCCGTCGATCAGAATGGGCGTGTACTTTCCGCCGATCCTGATTTCCTCGTCCGGATTGAAGCCGAATTCGGCCGCGACCTGCGTCAGCTTATCGTCTCTGTTCATTGGTGAATCCCCCGATACTTCAGAAAAATGTAAAGAATAATTAAGTCTCGCGCGGATGTCTCGACGAAAAAATCCCGCTGCGACCGATCAAAGCGACGTGCCGCCGCCGTTAAAAAGTTTCCGGGTAATCCTCTACGTTTTCTCAAACATGACACACTTTTCAGGTGTTCGAAGCAGTCCTGCATTGCTTTATCGATGACAAATCTCGTAGTCGAAGAGAATTTCCTCAAAACTTTCTGCTGAAACCGCTATCATATGTGTACTCAACCTGAAGAGTGATACATGGCAACGTACAAGGAACTGAAAGCCCAAATGGAAGCTTTGGCCGAGAAAGCCGAAGCTGCACGTGCCGCGGAATTCCAGGCGATCGTCGACGACATCCGCACCAAAGTTGCGGAATTCGGCATTACCGAGAAAGACATTTTCGGTACGCGTCGTGGTCGACCGGCCAAGCAAGCGGCCGCCCCCGTGCAGGCAAAGTATCGCGACCCGAAGACCGGGGCAACCTGGTCGGGCCGCGGTCGCGCGCCCGCATGGATCAAGGACGCGAAGAATCGCAATCGATTCCTGATCCAGGAATAAGATTCTCGACGCGCACCGGCGCGCGCTAGCGCGCCGCCCTGCTATTTGGGCATCGATACCGGCGGTATTTAAAGGCTGCTCCGGTGTGGTGACGATTTGCGCCATCCGGCGCGTGGTTGCACGCTACGCGCCGGATTTCATGCTGCCCAATATTTCCTGATTCAACGTTCGTAATAAATCGCAAGCCAGACGGATTGTGTTGCTTCGTGCGTCCACGCGACGCGATGACGGCAATGCGGCTCGATCAGCACGTAGTCGCCGGGATGCATTTCATGGCGCGTCGGACCTTCTTCGAATTCGAGTACGGCGGCGCCCGACAGCAACACGACCCATTCGGCGCGCGAGTCGTCATACCAAAAGCCATCGGGGCTCGCGTGCCCCATCGACACGATTCGCTCTACGTTCAGACGCTGCCCGGTGACGAGGCGGTCGATTTGTTCATCTTTACCGCGCTCGCCATCGGTGGTGAAAAGATTGCCGGTTTGAAGTTGCATGGGGCGGCCTCGTCGATGATCGTCGGGGAAAGAATCGTGCGTTGAGTGACGCAGACTTTCACCTCAGTCTAACGATCACCATTGACACTGACTCGTTTCATCGGAAACAGCATCATAGCGTTCCACATGCCTGAAACCGGCCGCGGATTCAACCCGTCGATACATCGAATTGATGAACGCGCTCAGCGGATGTATCGAAGTCCCGTATCGCTCGCGGACGTTCACACTCGATCCAGCGGAACGGTAAGCAGGTCGATCACCGCTTGCGTCTCGGGGCGCACGCCGCGCCACCACGCAAAGGCTTCCGCCGCCTGCTCCACCAGCATGCCAACGCCATCCGCTACACCGGCGACCCCTGCATTGCGCGCGAGTCGCAAGAACGGCGTGAGGTGCTTGCCATAGGCCAGTTCATAGGCTGTGCCATGCGGGCTGAACACGCCGGGCGGCACGGGCGGCAAATCGCCTGTCAGACTCGCGGACGTCGCGTTGACCACCAGATCGAAGCGCCCCATACGCTCGAGTTCCCCGTAAGCGCATGCCGTTATCGGGCCATACGAAGCCAATTGCGATGCCAGCGCTTGCGCTTTCTCGACATGACGATTCGCCACCACCAGTTGTGCGGGGCGCGCGCCCAGGAAGGGAAGCAACGCGCCGCGGGCCGCGCCGCCGGCACCCAGCAGCAACACACGCTTGCCCGCGAACGGCGTGTGAAGATTCACCTCGATATCACGCAGCAGGCCGATGCCGTCGAAGTTGTCTGCGAGAATCCGACCGCCGTCGAACTTGAACGCGTTCGCCGCGCCTGCAAGCGTCGCGCGCTCGCTGCGCTCATCGGCCATGTCGAATGCCGCAAGCTTGAACGGCGCCGTGATGTTCATGCCCTTGCCGCCCGCCGCGATAAATTTCCGCACCGTTGCCGCGAACGCGTCATCCGGTTCGCACGGCCCCTCGATGGCCGTGTAGTGCATCGCCTGCTGCGTCGCTTCGGCGAAAAGCCCATGAATCAGCGGGGATTTCGTATGGCCGATCGGATTGCCGATCACCGCATAGGTATCGCTCATCGTCGCCTCACTTGTCGAACAGCACGCCATCGGTTTGCATCGCATCGATCTCGGCGGGCGTGAAACCCAGCGATTGCGCGACTTCGGCATTGTGCTGCCCCAGATCCGGGGCAACCTCTCGGATCGTGGTATCGCATCCGGAAAACCGGAACGGCAGATTCGGCAGGCGCAGCGTGCCGTAACGCGGATGCTCCTGTTCGACGATCATGCCGCGTGCCTGGATTTGCGGATCGGCGATCACTTCGTCGATGCGTTGCACCTTCGCGCAAGGCACATCGATGCCGTCGAGCAGTTCGAGAATCTGCGTCACCGTGCGCGCGGCGACCCACGGCTCGACCACGCCGAGAATGTCCAGCCGATGCGTATTGCGACCCACGCTATGGTGAAACCGCTCGTCGGTGCCAAAGCCGCGCGGCCCGCCGCTCGCTTCGATCAGCGACGCGAAGCGCTTCCACGCATCGTCCACCTGCGCGGCGATCACGAGATCGCCATCGGTCGCGCGAAACACACCATAAAGCGTCGAGCCGGGCATGTCGTGCCCGGTCTGTTCGGGCAGCACATCGGCAAGCGTGTAGCACTGGACCGCATATTCGTGCATCGAGACGAGCGTGTCGTAAAGCGCCATGTCGATGTGCTGCCCTCGCCCGCTTTTCACGCGGCCGAGCAGTGCCGCATTGATGGCCGCGACCGCGTGAATGCCCGTGTACATGTCCCCGAGCGAAATACGCAGCAGCGGTGGGCGGTCGCCGGGCGTGCCGACCATCTGCATGATGCCGCTCTTGGCCTCGGCGATCAGTCCGAAACCCGCGCGATGGGCGTCCGGCCCCGTGTGGCCATACGCGGAAATGGAGCAGTAGACCAGCCCTGGATTGCGCGCGGAAAGCGCTTCGTAGCCGAGCCCAAGTTTGTCGAGCGCGCCGGGCCGGTAATTCTCCACGAATACGTCGGCCGAATCGCAGAGCCGCTCCATGAAGGCCTTTCCGCGCGGGTCCTTCATGTTCACGCTGACGCCGCGCTTGCCCATATTGAGCTGCAGAAAATAGCCGCTCGAGCGAGCGTCAAGCACGGTCGCGTGCTGGCGTCCCGCATCGCCGCTGCCGGGTCGCTCGACCTTGATCACTTCCGCACCCAGCGCCGCGAGGCAACGCCCCACGTACGGACCCGCGAGAAAGTGGCTGTAGTCGACGACACGAATCCCTTCCAGTGGACGCGCCTGTTTCATCGTTCAGCTCCCGGCCGGCGCGGCACCATCAGACGATGCTCACCTCGCTGCACCACTTCGCCGTGCTGATTGATCAGCTCCGAAGGAAGCGTCACGATGCCCCAATCCGGGCGGCTCTTGCTCGGGCGCATCGCGCCGATGCGAAACTTCACATGCAGCACGTCATCGACCTTGATCGGCAGAACGAAGTCCCAGCTCCAGCCCAGCGACATGCCCGGCACAAAGCGATAATCGCTGCGGGTCTTCAGGCCATCGGCAATCGAAAGACCAAACAATCCATGCGCAACGAGGCAGCCAAAGTGGCTCGCGTTCGCATACGCTTCATCGACGTGCACCGGTGTGTGATCGCCGGTGAGATCCGCGTACGCGAGAATGCGTTCCTTCGTGACGGTGTAGCTCGGGCTCACGCATTCGTCGCCTTCGCGTGCGTCGTCCCAGTATTTTTCGACGATGGTCATGTCATGCCTCCGCGCGCGGATTGATGGCGAGCGCCTGGCCCACGCAGCGCGCGGGTTTCGCCTGAATGAATTCGATGGCGAGACCATCGGGCAAACGCAGCCAGTTCGCACCTTGCGGCATGGGCTGCACGTCGTAGCGGCGGGCGGCGGCGAGCGAGGCTTCCACGTCCTCGCACATGATGCCGAGATGGCCAAGCCTTCCTTCGGGGCCCGAAAAATCCGGCTGGTGGATGAACTGCATGCCGCCGAGCGTCCAGTACTGGCGCGGCGCTTCGGTCGTGCCGTCGACCTCGCGCATCGTCATGCCGAACACCTCCTCGAAAAAACGGATGTGCCAGTGGATGTCGCGCACGAAGACGGCGACATGTTCGAGATAGGCTTTCGGTTGGCTCATGCTTGCGCCTCCGCTTTCCGGCGGTCGACCATCGCGCGCTCGATGCCCTTGATGCACGCAACCAGCGTGGCGTTGACCGGCGTCGGCACACCGTAACGCGCGCCCCAGCGCACGACCGAGCCGTTGATGAAGTCGATTTCGGTCACGGAACCTTTTTCGAGGCTTTGCAGCATCGACGTCTTGAACGCAGCGGGCAAGCCCTCGGCGGCAAGCGACCACGCCTGCTCCGGATCGTTCATCGACAGGGTGACGCCTGCCGCCTTCGCGGCCGCGATCGCTTCCGCGACGGCCGCCAGCGAAGTGGCCTTGAGCAGCGGCTCGTCATAAAGCTGGCCGTAAGTCAGCGACGTGATGCCGGTCAGCGCGCCCGTCGCGACATTCACGAGCAGCTTGTCCCACATGGTGCCGACGATGTTGTCGCTGACCTGCGTGTCGAGGCCCGCGTGGCTGAATGCGTCGGCAATACGTCGAACGCGATCCGTCACGCGTCCGTCCAGTTCGCCGATGATGGTGTGCTTGCCCACGACGCCCGACTCGATGTGCCCCATGCCGCGGAGTACGCCCCCCACATAGGTCTTGCCCGCGAGCACGCGTTCGCGGCCCACGGCGTCGGCAAGAATGTCTTCGTGACCGAGGCCGTTTTGCAGTGACAGCACCAGCGTTTCAGGTCCCACCAGCGCTTGCGCGCCGCGAATCGCCGCATCGGTGTGGAACGATTTGACGAGCACGATCACGACCTCGGCCACCCCTGCTTCGTCCGGCCGGGTGGTCGCGCGGACTTGCACCTGGCGCGTGCCGCTTGCGTCGTCGACGCGCAGGCCGTGGGCTCGCATCGCATTGACATGATCGGGCGAGCGGTCGATCAGCCAGGTCTCGTGGCCGCCTTCGGTGAGCGTCGCGCCAATCGCGCAGCCCAGCGCGCCGGCACCCAGAATGGCAATTTTCAAGTGCGTCTCCTTAACGTGTGACGTCACGATAGGAGCCGCTTCATCATGTCGCAATACAATGGATACAATGACATCATTGCCACACGCAATATCGTTGATCTGCGATGACCCCGACCGATCTGCCCGACCTCAAGCTGCTGCAGTTGTTCGACCTGCTCTACGACACGCGCAGCGTCACACGCGTGGCTGAACAACTCGGCCAGAGCCAGCCGACCGTCAGCATCTGGCTCGCGCGGTTGCGCGAGCATTTGCACGATCCGCTCTTTATCCGGACGCCCGGCGGCATGGCGCCCACACCGCAAGCGGATGCGTTGATCGGCCCATGTCGGGAGATTCTCGAATCGTTGCGGCGCTTCTCGGCCTGGGAAATCGCCTTCGATCCGGCGACTGCGCAAAGACGCTTTCGCATCTGCATGACCGATGCGAGTCACGTGACGCTGCTGCCGCGTCTGCTCGCCTACGTGCGCGCACAAGCGCCTCGCGTGCGCCTGGAAGCTGCGCGGATCGACGGCAACACGGAACGCGCGCTCGAATCGGGCGAGGCCGATCTTGCGATCGGATACGTGCCGTGGCTGAGCGGCGGCATCTATCAGCAACAGCTATACGAGCAGGATTGGGTGTGCCTGGCGAATCGCCATCATCCGCGTATTCGCAAGCGGCTCGGCGTCAAGGCGTATCGCACCGAAGGCCATGTGGCGATCACGGGAGGAACGGGCACGGCGCTGCTCGAGCAGGCGCTCGTGCGGGAGCGCATTGAACGGCAGGTGGTGCTCGAATTGCCCGGTTTTCTGGGGCTCGGCGCCATTGTGCAGACCACCGATCTGATCACGACCTTGCCGCGCCATATCGGCGAGACGCTGGCTCAGGCCAGCGATCTCTCGGTACATCCCTGCCCCATTCCCGTCGAGGGCTTCGCCGTTCGGCAACACTGGCACGCGCGCTACCATCAGGAGGCCGGCAATCGCTGGCTGCGTTCGGTCGTGGCCCGGCTGTTCGGCATGTCTGGAGCGGACGTTACAGGCTGACGATTTGCCGTTTCGGCATCGATGTCTGCGGGTCCATCGCAACGATCGCGCGCACGCTCGCGGAAATATGGACGCCGTGACGGAAAGCGATCGTTGGCATGGCCGTCGAACATCAGTGATGGTCGCGCCGGCACAAGCCGCACCTCAGACGTCGCAAGTATTGCGGCCGGTGCAATGCCGCCAAGGACACTCGATTCCTTTCAACACATATCGATTGCCTTCCACATGAAAGGAATGGCGACGGATCCGTGCCGCGGGAATAAAACCAGGCCGACTCCGGTATATCGGGGCGTCAGGCCGCTCACCACGCCGAACGAGCCGGTGCACGACGCCCAACCGAACCGGAGAGACCGCAATGTCACACCCCAACCACGTCGCCTACACACGCTTCGCGATCGCCATGCACTGGTCGATCGCCATCTTGATCCTGTTGAACCTGATGATCGGGATCTACATGGATACCTTTCCGCACAACTCGTCTCAGTTCAACGGCATCCTGTTCTATCACGCGTCGATCGGCAGCCTGATCTTCATGCTGACCGTGCCGCGCCTCGCGTGGCGTGCGACGCATACGCCGCCGCCGCTGCCGGCCAGTGTTCCGGCATGGCAGGCGCGGATCGCCGGTGCACTGCACGGCGTGCTGTACCTGCTGCTGTGTCTCGTGCCGCTGACCGGCTACGTGCACCGCCTCGCTGGTGCCCATCCGGTCAGTTTCTTCGGCATCACGGAATTGCCGGTGCTGGTTGGCCGCGACGAACCGCTGCGACTCCTGACCGATTCGCTGCATCGCGCGCTGGTGCTGACGCTTGGCTTGCTGCTGGTCATGCACGTCGCGGCCGGACTGAAACACAAGTTCGTCGATCGGGACGGTGTCGCGGAGCGGATGGGAATCTGAGCGCAACCTGGCGGTTGATGTTCGCCCGAAACGGCCACCCGAACATCGGGATCCCAAGCAGCCGACATTCGTCGCTGTATGCAATGTGGATGTGGGATGATCGTCCCGCCATGCAGCAACTTCGTCACCGTCTGCAGAACGAACGACCGATGAGAAGAATTTTCAGCTCCCGACACCCGCTCGAGGTGGGGCGCTGCCAGAAGAATGCTGCTTTGCCGGAGTAGTGCAGCCACTACTCCGGACTTCCACGCCGGCGATCAGAAGCCGTGGTACATACCGATGTTGACTTGAACCTGGTTGCCGCCCGATGCGGTGTTGCCAAAGTCCGCAACGGAAGCCTGAGCGCCCTTGGCATGAACGTACCCGCCCATCGCGTATAGCGCGGTGCTTTTCGACAGCGAGTACGTCGCGCCCAGCGACACCTGGTTGATCGACGCCATCGTGCGGCCCTCGGCAGCCAGCGCGGGCGTGGCCGCGGAACCGTAGACATACGTGTACCCGGTCGCCAGCGACAGCGCCGGCGTTACCTGGTACTGCAGGAGCGCGCCCAGCACGTTGAAGTGGATCGACGGCTGGCCGGCGTTGCCCTGGTACTGCGCGTTCGAGTAGCGCAAGCCAGCCGTGTACGGACCGATCTGATATTGCGTGGCGACTTGCGCGATGCCCGCGCTCTTGAATGCATTGCCGCCGTTGTAACCCGAACTCGGATAGCCCAGCGCACCACCGAAACTCGGCTGCGCCGTTGCGTTCATCCACCCGTTCTCACCCTGGTTTGCCGCATGGAAATAGCCGCCGGCGACCGTCAGACCGCCCTGAGCGTAGTTCGCCGCCACCGACCACGACTGGCCCGAACCCATCGAGCCGGCCACGCCGCCGAACGAGTACGCGCCTTCGGCCTGGAAGCCGTGGATGAGCGGCGAAATGTACTTCACGGCGCTGTTCTGGTTCGTCGTGTTGTCGTTGTTGTCCACGTCGCCCGGGGTCGAGAACGTCGACGCCGAAATGGCGTCGCCCGTCAGGACCTGAACCATTTCCGTCACGGCGTCGAGCTGGCGCCCCAGACGCACGGTACCGTACTGATCGGAAGCGAGGGATAGGTATGCCTGGCGGTTGAACAACGAGCGCGTGGAACCGATGGGCCCCTGGCCGCCTATGCCGCCCGTACCAATATTGAAGCCGTTTTCGATCTTGAAGATCGCCTTGAGGCCGCCACCGAGATCCTCCGTCCCCCTGAGGCCCCACTTGTTCGAACCTGCGGCACCACCATCGAGGCCGAACCGCTTGTGGCCATTGATGTTCGACGTGTAGCCGATACCTGCATCGAGCATGCCATACAGGGTGATCGACGACTGTGCCATTGCTGCCGACGATGCTGCGAAGGCGGCAACAGCGATAACGCTGACCTTGATTTTCTTGTTTTTCATCTGTATTTCACTGTCAGGAGTGGTTGCGGGATTGTTTGAAACGGGTTTTGTTGTATTCGAATGCAGATGACGGCGCATGGGCTGCGCGTCGTCTCAGGTTGCAACAGCCGGCTTCATGTTCGCCAGATCGGCATATTCGACTCGATCATTTCGTCATCCTCAAAATTTCATGCCGGAAGGCGCCTCGCATCTCGACCTGTCCCGCATTCCATCGATTGGAACCATCGCGGCGTCCCGCCTGGACGAAAGCCGCTGCGTTGCTTCCGTTGTCGCTCCAGCTGCTATCGAATTCGCCATCCGGACGAACAGATGTGCCGAATCCGCGAAGCCGAAAAACTCGAGCGGATCGCCACGCGGAACCGAACGTTTCTTCAATGGCAATTCGAAGAAGCATTGGGTCGTCACGTTCCACACTCACGCCATACCCACGAGCGAAGTGGGCGAAGACGAAACCGGCCACGCTCCACCCGCGACAACAAGCGCTATGGAAATGCCGACCGCCGTCGCAGGCTGATCGAGCGTCCGGTTCAGCCGCTGGAGAAGCACGCGAACTTTTCGCCAATCACCAATGCTGCAAGCGGGACGCGCTTTGCAGGTGCGAAAAACCATATCAGGAACATAAATCGTCGTCAAAATTTGTTTGATATAAGTTAATCGCGTTTGATACCCGTGCGGACTACCGGGATTTCCCTGATAGGAATTGGCGCCAGGACGAAGTGTTGGAAAAAGCCGTGCCGTCGGACAAAGACCTCGTGCGGAACGGGTACGCCCAGGCGGGAGCGGCAGACGTTCACTACCGTGATATCGCGTCGCTCCTGACATGGCCGCGGGACATCGCCATTCAGGTTGGCATCGCGGAGATACGCCGCGTCTACGCCGGACGCCGGCACGGACGCAACGCGCGAAGCGGCGTCGGCGAAACGGTTCGTATCGGAAACCGAAGCGAATTTCTCACTGAATGCATTGCGGTTATTCGGGACACGGGATTGCCCAATGCCACGAGGGATACGGGACGCTGGCGCGCCCTCCATCTAATCCGGAACGTTGGATATTCAACGTCGACGCAATGTCATTGCCTGGATCGCCACGTGCAAGGGTCAGCGTTCCCGCGCCATTCCGGGATGAGCCCACGTCCCGTCAGTTGCATTGCGGATGACGCGCTCGACAGATTGCTCAAAACGGGGGGATGGAGATGGCGTGTCGCAAGTGATGAGCCCGCCATCCCGCGACCGTCGATCGTGTCGAACATGAAACGTAGCGGCCGCCCAATCCATGCGGCGGCCGCGGAAGCGACTTCGCCTACTTCTTGACCACCGGAACGGTGAGCGAACTGACGAGCGCCGTCACCGGTGCCAGCAGACCGCCACCCGTCACAGCGCCGCCCCCTTGCCCGGAATTGCCGTTCAGCGAGACAGCCAGTGCCGGGACGACGCCGGCCACCGAGCCGACAGCCGAACCGACAGAATGCACCGCCGTGTTGACGATCGTCGCGCCGCCGGAGACAAGTGTGCCGACTGCGTTGGTCGCACCTCCGACTGCACCGGCTGCCGTGCCGCCGTTGAGTGCGACACTCAGTGCCGGCAACGTGCCTGCGATCGCGCCGGTCGTACCGGTTACGGTGTTCGCCAGCGTGCCCGCGAGGCCGGTCGTCACCGCCGCGAGGGCTCCGGCTGCACCGCTTGCGCCGTTGATGACGCCGGTTCCGGAGCCGATGATGCCGCCGACGCCGCTCGTTGCAGGTCCGATCAGCGACGTGACGGCGGATGCGATCGGCGTGATCGCCGCCGTGCCGCTGCCGGCGATTCCGGTTACCGCGCCGGACGCCGCACCGATTGCACCATTGGCGGCACCGATCGGCAGCGATCCGCCGAGGGTGCCGACGATGCTGGTGATCGGCGTAATCAGCGCGCCGCCATTGCCCGCGACACCGGTGACGGCGTTGACGACTCCCGTGCCGGTGTTGGCCACCGTGCCCACGACACCACCCAGGCCACCGATCGCACCACCGCTGCCGCCAACACCGCCCAATGCGCCGGTCAACGTGCCGACTGCGCCGGTTGCCGTGTTGGCAACCGTGCCGACGACGCCGCCCAGGCCACCCGTTGCACCACCGGTCCCGCCGATACCGCCCAACGCGCCGGTCACCGTACCGACGACGCCACCGAGCCCCCCGGTCGGATCGCCACTGCCGCCAACGCCTCCCAAGGCTCCCGTTACGGTACCGATCGCGCCGGTTGCCGTGTTGGCTACTGTGCCGACGACCCCACCCAGACCACCCGTTGCGCCACCGGCCCCGCCGATACCGCCCAAGGCGCCCGTCACCGTGCCAACCACTCCGCCGAGACCACCGGTCGGATCGCTGCCGCCAACACCACTCAGTGCACCCGTTAACGTGCCGACTGCACCGGTTGCCGTGTTAGCTACCGTGCCAATGACGCCGCCCAGACCACCCGTTGCACCACCAGCCCCGCCGACGCCGCCCAAGGCGCCCGTCACCGTACCGACCACACCGCCAAGACCACCAGTCGAACCACCGCTGCCGCCCCCGCCACCCAGTGCACCGGTGACCGTACCAACCGCACCAGTCGCCGCGTTGGCTACCGTGCCAACGACGCCGCCCAAGCCACCCGTTGCACCACCGGTCCCGCCAACACCACCCAGCGCACCCGTCAACGTGCCAACTGCACCGGTCGCCGTATTGGCTATCGTGCCAACGACACCACCCAGGCCACCTGTCGCGCCACCCGCCCCGCCGATGCCGCCCAAGGCTCCCGTGACCGTACCGACCACACCGCCAAGACCACCAGTCGAACCACCGCTGCCACCCACGCCACCCAGTGCACCGGTTACCGTACCAACCGCACCGGTTGCCGCGTTGGCTACTGTGCCAACGACGCCGCCAAGGCCACCCGTTGCGCCACCAGTTCCGCCGATGCCGCCCAACGCGCCGGTCACCGTACCGACCACGCCACCGAGGCCACCGGTCGGATCGCCACTGCCGCCGACGCCACCCAAGGCTCCCGTTACGGTACCGATTGCACCAGTTGCCGTATTGGCTACCGTGCCAACGACACCGCCCAGGCCGCCCGTTGCGCCACCAGTCCCGCCGATGCCGCCCAGGGCTCCCGTCACCGTGCCGACCACGCCACCGAGGCCACCGGTCGGATCGCCGTTGCCGCCAACGCCACCCAAGGCTCCCGTTACGGTACCGACTGCACCGGTTGCCGTGTTAGCTACCGTGCCAATGACGCCGCCCAGACCACCCGTTGCGCCGCCAGTCCCGCCGATGCCGCCCAACGCGCCCGTCACCGTACCGACCACACCGCCGAGACCACCAGTCGAACCCCCGCTGCCGCCCACGCCACCCAGCGCGCCAGTGACCGTACCAACCGCACCAGTTGCCGCGTTGGCTACCGTGCCAACGACGCCGCCCAGGCCACCCGTTGCGCCACCAGTCCCGCCGATGCCGCCCAAGGCTCCCGTCACCGTGCCAACCACTCCGCCGAGACCACCGGTCGGATCGCTGCCGCCAACACCACCCAATGCACCCGTCAACGTACCGACTGCGCCGGTTGCCGCGTTGGCTACCGTGCCAACGACACCACCCAGGCCACCCGTCGCACCACCCGCCCCGCCGATGCCGCCCAAGGCTCCCGTCACCGTGCCGACCACACCGCCGAGACCACCAGTCGGATCACTACCGCCCACGCCGCCCAGTGCACCGGTGACCGTACCGAGCACACCCCCGATGCCGCCTGTGGCGCCACCGCCGCCACCCATCCCGCCGAGTGCCCCCGTCACGGAGCCGGCCACGCCCGCGACCGGCTCGAGCAATCCGTTACCCAGATTGATGGCCGCACTCCCCGCCGCCGACCCTGCCGCCCCGATCGCGATACCGCCGGCATTCGTCGGGCTGCCAACCGAGACGATCGCGTTCCCCCAACCCGCCACGGTGCCGACGAGCCCCCCAGCCGCCGACGAACCGCCGCCGATGATCACGCCATCGGCATTACTCAGGCTTCCGGGCACGGACGTCACGACCACCGCCTCGGACGCGCTGGCGGCCACGCTGAACAAAGCCGCGACCGACAAGGCGATACCTGTCAATTTCACGTTCATTTTCGTTTTCATGAAGACCCTCATTTCGGTTGGACAACCGCGGAACAGCTCGAACGATGACGCCTGGATCCTGCCGCCACGAAGGTGGCGCGAATCGTTTGCGGATCGCCCGATACGACACGTGTTGAAACGGGTTTAGACAGGCCGGAGAGGCGGGATGTCAAACATCGCGCCATACGTTTCACGCCAATTGATTTGCATCACGAAACTTCTGTCATGCGAATCGAACAACCAACCAAGGAACCATCGATCAACCATCGGCCGCTCGCGACAACGACATCGCGAGCGGCCGCCCCCTTAAAACTTCCACAGCAGATTGCCGTACAGCGCGTGGTCGCTGAAGCTTCCACCGATCTGGCCGCTATACGACAACCCCAGCGACAGGTTCTTCGTGACGGCCGCATCGACCCCGACCTCGAGCACCGCGGCATCTCGCGCGACCGGCACGCCGACCACGCTGAACGGTGAACCGCCGCTCGCGAACGCCAGCGTCGAACCCGGCTGCGTATTGCCGAACGCATGCCGCCAGCCGACGGTCCCGAACGCGGTGACCTTGCCCTTCGTCGTGACCGCGACATCGGTCGAGGCGCGCACGCCGAGCGTCGAGAAGCCGAGGCCGGTCGTGCTGGAATCGCCCTGCAGTGCTGCCGCGCCACCGTTCTCCCTGAAGCTACCGGTATGCAGGCTCGCATACGCGAGTCCGACGAACGGTTCGAGTGCGACGTTGCGGATGGCCGTCGAGTAACCGATCTCGGTGAACACCTGCGTCGCGTTCGCGTCGTAGCTGGCGGTGTCGTGGTCGGAGAAGCCGCCGAACGACGGATTGCGCTCGCTATGCACGCGGTACCACGACTGCGCGAGGCCGCCGCGCACGTTCCATGCGTCGTACCGGCCGCTGGCGTACAGCGCGATCGTCTCGCCGTTCACCTTCGCCGACTGGTTCTGGTCGGCATTGAGCAGGGTGCGCGATGCGCCGCCCGCGATACCGACGCGCCAGTGGCTGCTGACCTCCGCATCCGTCCCGACGACGAAGCCATACAGGTTGCGATCGACCGACGCGACGCCGTCGCCGTCGAACCGGCTATGCGAGCCGTACAGCCGGCCCCACACCGCCGGCTTGAACGACTTGGCCGGCGTACAGCCGTTCTCCGACGCCAGGCGCCGGTCGAGCGACGCCGCGTGATCGTCCGCCGACACCGGCGCCTCGCAGCCGCACAATGCACCGCCGGGCTGCGAGCCGAGACGCGCGCGATCGAGCACCGCGTCGCGCACGTAGCGGGTGTCGGACAGCAGCACGCTTCTCGTGCTCGGATGCAGATCGCCGTCAAGCTGCGCGAACGCGCGGTTGGCAGTCGGAGCATCCGACGTCAGCACGGTATCGAACAGCGGATTGCCGGCGCCGAGCGTGCCGACCGCGCCCGCCACCGCTTGCCCGTCGGGCGTCGTCGCCACCGACGCGAACGGCGTGCCGTTCGGTGCCAGCGACATCAGCACCTGCGCCGGGTTGTACGTGAGCGTCGGCGTGAGGAACGCATACGTCGAGTTCACCGCGCTGAACTGCCCCTGCACGCCCGCGCCGGCGTTCACGATGGTGTACAACTTGCCCGGCTGATACTGCCCGGTCGCCGCGACGACCTGCACCGTCCCGCCGTTGAGCGCGGCCGAGCCGGTCACGTCGAGGCCGCCGCTTTGTTGCGGCGTCGCGCCGACCTGCAGCGTCGAGCCCGGCTGGAACGTCGCATTGCCCGCCACCTTCAGCGGCTGCCCGAGCTGGAGCACCGAAGCGGTGCCGCCGCCCGACACGACGAGGCCACCGATCGTGCCTGTCCCGGTGACGGTCGCGCCGTTGCCGACGGTCACCGGCGAGCTGGCCAGCGAACCGGTGACGGCGAGCGTGCCGCTGGCCACGGTCGTCGGCCCGGACAGCGTGTTCGTGCCGCTCAGCAACTGCGCGCCCGTGCCGGCCAGCGTCAGCGGCCCGGTGCCCGACAGCGTGCCCGCGAAGGTGCTGGTGCCCGCGGTGTTGACCGTCAGCGGCGTATTGCCGAGGTTCACGCTCGAGCCCGTCGCGCCCGACAGCGTGCCGATCGACTGCGGCGCGGCCGAGCCCGCCAGGTTCAGCGTCGCGCCGCTGCCCGCGAGGATCATCGGGCTGGTCGGCGCGAGGCTGCCTGCACCGGTGAGCGCCAGCGTGCTGCCACTGCCGATCGTCGTGCCGCCGGTGTAAGTATTGGCGCCGGTCAGCGTCTGCGTGCCGCCGCCCTGCACCGCGAAGCCGCCGGTGCCCGCGATCGTGCCGCCGAAGGCGCCGCCTGCCGGGCCGGCCACCGTGAGCGTGTTGCCGCCGAGATTCACGGTCGAACCCGCGGTGCCCGACAAGGCACTCGTCGTCTGCGGGCTGCTGGCGCGAGCCACGTCGAGCGTCGCGCCGGTGCCGGCCAGCGTCACCGCACTGCCGGACGACAGGCCGCCGCTGCCGCCGACCGCCAGCGTGCTGCCGCTGCCGATCGTCGTGCCGCCCGTGTAGGTGTTGGCACCGGTGAGCGTCGTCGTCGACGGGCCGCTGACCGCCAGGTTGCCGCCGCCCGAAATCGGCCCGCTCAAGCCGAGGTTGTTCGCGCCGCCGACCGTCAGCGTCGAACCCGTGCCGAGATTCACCGCGTTGCCGAGCGTCGTGCCGGCCACGCTGGTGCCGAGCGTGCCGCCGTTGCCGCCGACGTTCAGCGAGCCGCTGCCGAGTGCCGTCGGCGTGCCGGCAACCAGCGTGCCGCCGCCCGTGACGCTGGTGCCGCCGGTGTAGGTGTTGGCACCCGACAGCGTCGTCGTCGCCGGGCCGGTGACCGACAGATTGCCGGTGCCGGAAATCGCGCCGGTCAGGCCAAGGCTGTTCGGGCCGCTCACCGTCAGCGTGGAACCCGTCCCGAGGTTCACCGCATTGGCCAGCGTCGTGCCCGGCGTGCCGGCGGCCAGCGTCCCGCCTGCGCCGCCGGTGTTCAGCGCGCCGGTGCCGAGCGCCGCGTTGCTGCCCGCGACCAGCGTGCCGCCACCGGTCAGGTTCGTGCCGCCCGAATACGTGTTCGAACCGGTCAGCGTCTCGGTGCCCGTGCCGCCCAGCGTCAGGCTGCCGCCCGTGCCGGCGATCGTGCCGCCGTACGTACCGCTGCCCGACCCGCCGAGCGTCAGGTTGTTGCCGCCGAGGTTCACCGTCGAACCGGCCACGCCCGACAGCCCGGTCGTCGTTTGCGGCGTCGTCGCGCCGCTGACATCGAAGGTTGCGCCCGCACCGGCCAGGTTCAGCGGACTGCTGCCGGAGAGGCTGCCGCCCGCACCGATCGCCAGCGTGCCGCTGTTGATCGTCGTCGCGCCGGTGTACGTGTTCGCGCCGGCCAGCGTTTCCGTGCCCGTGCCCGACAGCGTCAGCCCGCCCGTGCCGCCGACCGTACCGCCGAACGTGCCGCTGCCCGAACCGCCAAGCGTCAGCGTGTTGCCGCCGAGGTTCACCGTCGAGCCCGATACGCCGGACAACGAGCCCGTCGACTGCGGCGTCGTGGCCGCGCTGACGTCAAGCGTCGCACCCGTACCCGACAGGTTGACCGCACTGCCCGCCGACAGGCTGCCGCCCGCGCCCACCGCGAGCGTGCTGCCGTTGCCGATCGTCGTGTTGCCCGTGTACGTGCCGGTACCGGTGATCGTCGTCGTTGCAGGGCCGGTCACCGACAGGTTGCCGCTGCCGCCAATCGCGCCGCCGAGGCCCAGATTGTTCGCACCGCCAACCGTCAGCGTCGAACCCGTGCCGAGATTGATCGCGTTCGTCAGTGTCGTGCCTGCGACGCTCGTGCCGAGCGTGCCGCCTGCGCCGCTCGTGTTCAGTGCCCCCGTACCGAGCGCCGACCCATTGCCCGCGAGCAGCGTGCCGCCGCCGGTCAGGTTCGTGCCACCCGTGTACGTATTCGCGCCGGTCAGCGTTTCGGTGCCCGTGCCCGACAGCGTCAGGCTGCCGCCCGTGCCGGCGATCGTGCCGCCGTACGTGCCGCTGCCCGAACCGCCGAGCGTCAGTGCATTGCCGCCGAGGTTCACCGTCGAACCCGCTACGCCCGCCAACGCGCCCGTCGACTGCGGCGTCGTGGCGGCACTCAGGTCCAGCGTTGCCCCCGCCCCCGCCAGATCGACCGCGCTGCCCGACGACAGGCTGCCGCCCGCGCCGACCGCCAGCGTGCTGCCGTTGCCGATCGTCGTGCCGCCCGTGTACGAGCTCGCGCCGGTGAGCGTCGTCGTCGACGGTCCGGTCACGGCGAGATTGCCGCTGCCCGAGATCGCACCGCCGAGGCCCAGGTTGTTCGCCCCGCCGACCGTCAGCGTCGACCCCGCACCGAGATTCACCGCATTGCCGAGCGTCGTGCCGGCCACGCTGGTGCCGAGCGTGCCGCCCGCGCCGCTCGTGTTCAGCGCACCCGTGCCGAGTGCCGATCCGTTACCCGCGATCAGCGTGCCGCCGCCCGTCAGGCTCGTGCCGCCCGTGTACGTGTTCGTCCCGTTGAGCGTCTCGGTGCCCGTCCCGCCCAGCGTCAGGCTGCCGCCTGCACCGGCGATCGTGCCGTCGTACGTGCCGCTGCCCGAACCGCCCAGCGTCAGGTTGTTGCCGCCCAGGTTCACCGTCGAACCAGCGACGCCCGACAACGTGCCCGTCGTCTGAGGCGTGGTCGCGCCGCTCAGGTCGAAGGTTGCGCCCGCACCCGTCAGGCTCACCGGCGTCGTCGCCGACAGACTGCCGCCCGCGCCGATCGCCAGCGTGCCGCTGTTGATCGTGGTGGCGCCCGTATAGGAGTTCGCGCCGGTCAGCGTTTCGGTGCCGGTGCCGTTCATCGTCACGCCGCCCGTGCCGGCGATGTTGCCCGCGTAGGTGCCGCTGCCCGTGCCGCCGAGCGTCAGGTTGTTGTTCCCGAGGTTCACCGTCGAGCCGGCCACGCCCGAGATCGCGCCCGTCGATTGCGGCGACGACGCGCCGCTCAGGTCGAGCGTCGCGCCGGACGCCGTCAGGCTGACCGGGCTGCTCGACGACAGGCTGCCGTTGCCGCTGATCGCGAGCGTGCCGCTGTTGATCGTCGTCGCGCCGGTGTACGTATTGGTGCCCGTCAGCGTTTCGGTGCCGGTGCCCGACAGCGTCAACCCGCCCGTACCGCCGATCACGCCGCCGTACGTGCCGCTACCCGATCCGCCCAGCGTGAGCGTATTGCCGCCGAGATTCACGTTCGTGCCGGTTCCGCCGGACAGCGCACCGCTCGTCTGCGGCGACGTGGCCGCGCTCAGGTCGAGCGTCGCGCCGGTACCCGACAGGTCGATCGCGCTGCCCGACGACAGGTTGCCGCCCGCGCCGACCGCCAACGTGCTGCCCCCGCCGATCGTCGTGCTGCCGGTGTAGGTGTTCGCGCCCGACAGCGTCGTCGTCGACGGACCATTCACCGCGAGGTTGCCGCTACCGCTGATCGCGCCGCCGAGGCCCAGGTTGTTCGCACCGCCGACCGTCAGCGTCGAACCGCTGCCGAGGTTCACCGCGTTGCCCAGTGTCGTGCCGGGCGTGCTCGCGGACAGCGTGCCGCCTGCGCCGCTCGTGTTCAACGCGCCCGTGCCGAGTGCCGTATTGCTGCCCGCGACCAGCGTGCCGCCGCCGGTCAGGCTCGTGCCGCCCGTGTACGTATTGTTGCCCGTCAGCGTTTCGGTGCCCGTGCCCGACAACGTGAGGCTACCGCCCGCGCCAGCGATCGTGCCACCGTACGTGCCGTTGCCCGTGCCGCCGAGCGTCAGGTTGTTGCCGCCGAGATTCACCGTCGAACCCGCCACGCCCGACAGCGTGCCGGTCGTCTGCGGTGTCGTCGCGCCGCTCACGTCGAACGTGGCGCCCGCACCGGTCAGGTTGACCGGGCTGCTCGACGACAGGCTGCCGCCCGCGCCGATCGCCAGCGTGCTGCCGCCGCCGATCGTCGTCGCGCCCGTGTACGTGTTGTTGCCGGTCAGCGTTTCGGTGCCCGTGCCCGACAGCGTCAGCCCGCCCGTGCCGCCCACGGTGCCGCCGAACGTGCCGTTGCCCGAACCATTCAGCGTCAGCGTGTTGCCGCCGAGGTTCACCGTCGTGCCCGATACGCCCGACAGCGTGCCCGTCGTCTGCGGCGTCGTGGCCGCGCTCACGTCGAGCGTCGCACCCGTGCCCGACAGGTTGACCGCGCTGCCTCCCGACAGGCTGCCGCCCGCGCCCACCGCGAGCGTGCTGCCGCCGCCGATCGTCGTGTTGCCCGTGTACGAGCTCGCGCCGGTGAGCGTCGTCGTCGACGGGCCGGTCACGGCGAGATTGCCGCTACCCGAGATCGCGCCGCCGAGGCCCAGATTGTTCGCACCGCCAACCGTCAGCGTCGATCCCGTGCCGAGATTGACCGTGTTGGTGATCGTCGTGCCGGCCACGCTGGTGCCGAGCGTGCCGCCCGCGCCGCTCGTGTTCAATGCGCCCGTGCCGAGCGCCGCGCTGCTGCCCGCGAGCAGCGTGCCGCCGCCGGTCAGGTTCGTGCCGCCCGAATACGTGTTGTTGCCCGTCAGCGTTTCTGTGCCGCTGCCCGACAGCGTCAGGCTGCCGCCCGCACCGGCGATCGTGCCGCCATACGTGCCGTTGCCCGTGCCGCCCAGCGTCAGGTTGTTGCCGCCGAGGTTCACCGTCGAACCGGCCACGCCGGACAGCGTGCCGGTCGTCTGCGGCGTCGTTGCACCGCTCACGTCGAACGTCGCGCCCGCACCGGCCAGGTTGACCGGGCTGCTCGCCGACAGGCCGCCGCCCGCACAGATCGCCAGCGTGCCGCTGTTGATCGTCGTCGCGCCCGTGTACGTATTGACACCCGTCAGCGTTTCGGTGCCCGAACCGGACATCGTCAGCCCGCCGGTACCGCCGATCGTGCCGGCATAGTTGCCATTGCCGGAACCGGCGAGCGTCAACGTATTGCCGCCGAGATTGACGTTCGTGCCGGCGACGCCCGACAGCATCCCGCTCGTCTGCGGCGAAGTCGCCGCGCTCAGGTCCAGCGTCGCGCCCGAGCCGGAGAGGTTGAGCGCGCTGCCCGCGGACAGGCCGCCGCCCGCGCCCACTGCCAGCGTGCTGCCACCGCCGATCGTCGTGTTGCCCGTGTACGTGTTCGAACCCGTGAGCGTCGTCGTCGACGGGCCGCTCACCGTGAGATTGCCGCTGCCCGAGATTGCGCCGCCCAGCCCGAGATCGTTCGCACCGCCAACCGTCAGCGTCGAACCCGCGCCGAGGTTCACCGTGTTGCCCAGCGTCGTGCCCGCCACGTTCGTGCCGAGCGAGCCGCCCGCACCCGAGACGTTCAGCGCGCCGGCACCCAGTGCGCTGCCGTTGCCGGCAATGAGCCCGCCGCCGCTCAGCGTCGTGCCGCCCGTGTACGTGTTCGGGCCCGTCAGCGTCGTCGTGCCCGAGCCGGTTTGCGCGAGGCCGCCGTCACCGGCAATCGTGCCGCTCAGGCCGAGGTTGTTCGCGCCGTTCAGGCCGAGCGTCGCGCCCGCGCCGAGATTCACCGCGTTGCCGAGCGTCGTGCCGCTCACGCTGGCGTTCAGCGTGCCGTTGCCGGTCACGTTCAGCGCGCCGGTGCCGAGCGCCGTATTGCTGCCGACGCTGAGCCCGCCGCTGTTCAGCGTCGTGCCGCCGCTGTAGGTGTTCGAGCCGCCGAGCGTGATCGTGCCCGCGCCCGACTGCACCACGCCGCCCGCGCCGGAAATGATGCCGTTCAGGCCGAAGTCGTTGAGGCCGCCGAGGTTCAGTGTCGAACCTCCGCCGAGATCGAACCCGTTGGCGAGCAGGATGTTGGCCGTGCTCGCGTTGAGCGCGCCGCCTGTGCCGGTCACGTGGACCGCGCCCGTGCCAAGCGCCGTACTGCTGCCAACGGACAACCCGCCACCGCTCAGCATCGTGCCGCCCGTGTACGTGTTGGCGCCGGAGAGCGTCGTCGTCCCGCTGCCGGTCTGCGCGAGACTGCCGCCGCCCGAGATGAGCCCGCCGAGGCTCAGGTCGGCCGCACCGTTCAAGCCCAGCGTCGCGCCTGCGCCGAGATTCACCGCATTGCCGAGCACCGTGCCGGGGACGTTCGCCGCCAGCGAGCCGCCCGCACCGGCGAGGTTCAGCGCACCGGTGCCGAGCGCCGCGTTGCTGCCCGCGATCAGCGTGCCGCCGCCGGTCAGGTTCGTCCCGCCTGAATAGGTGTTGTTGCCTGTCAGCGTCTCCGTGCCCGTACCGCCCAGCGTCAGGCTGCCGCCTGCGCCGGCGATCGTGCCGCCGAACGTCGCGTTGCCCGAGCCGTCGAGCGTCAGCCCGTTGCCGCCCAGGTTCACCGTCGAACCGGCCACGCCCGACAGCGCGCCCGTCACCTGCGGCAACGTCGCGCCGCTGAGGTCGAACGTCGCGCCCGCGCCGGCCAGATTCACCGCGCCACCTGCCGACAGGCCGCCGCCCGCGCCGATCGCCAGCGTGCCGCTGTTGATCGTCGTCGCGCCCGTGTACGTATTGATACCCGTCAGCGTCTCGGTGCCGGTGCCGGACAGCGCCAGCCCGCCCGTGCCGCCGATCGTGCCGCCGAAGGTGGTGTTGCCCGCGCCGCCCAGCGTCAACGTGTTGCCGCCGAGGCTCACCGTCGAGCCGGCCACGCCGGCCAGCCCGGCCGTCGCCTGCGGCGACGTGGCCGCGCTTAGGTCGAGCGTCGCGCCCGCGCCGGCCAGGTCGAACAGACTGCCCGCCGACAGGCCGCCGCCCGAGCCCACCGCGAGCGTGCTGCCACTGCCGATCGTCGTGCTGCCGGTGTACGAGCCGAGCCCCGTGAGCGTCGTCGTCGCCGGGCCGTTCACCGACAGGTTGCCGCCACCGGAGATCGCGCCGCCCAGCCCAAGATTGTTCGCACCGCCAACGGTCAGCGTTGCGCCCGTGCCGAGATTCACCGCGTTGCCGAGCACGGTGCCGCCGACGCTCGTGCCGAGCGTGCCGCCCGCGCCCGCGACGTTCAGCGCCCCCGTGCCCAGCGCCGCGCCGTTGCCGGCGATCAGCCCGCCGCCGCTCAGCGTCGTGCCGCCCGAGAACGTATTGGCACCGAGCAGCGTCGTCGTGCCGCTACCGGTTTGCGCGATCCCGCCGTTGCCGGCTATCACCCCGCCCAGGCTAAGGTCGGCCGAGCCGTTCAGGCCGAGCGTCGCGCCCGCGCCGAGATTTACTGCATTGCCGAGCAAAGTGCCGGCGACGTTCGTCGCCAGCGTGCCGCCCGTGCCCATCACGTTCAGCGCACCCGTACCCAGCGCCGCGCCGTTGCCCGCGATGAGCCCGCCGGCGCTCAGCGTCGTGCCGCCCGAGAACGTGTTCGTGCCGGTGAGCGTCGTCGTGCCCGTGCCGGTTTGCGCAAGGCTGCCGTTCCCGGCGATCGTGCCGCCCAGGCCCAGGTCGGTCGCGCCGTTCAGCCCCAGCGTGACGCCGGTGCCGAGATTCACCGCGTTGCCGAGCGTCACGCCCGGCACGCTCGCGCCGAGCGACGCCGAGCCGTTGACGTCGAGAGCGCCCAGGCCGAGCGCCGTGGCGCTGCCGACGACCAGGTTGCCGCCGGTCAGCGCCGTGCCGCCCGTGAACGTGTTGTTGCCCGTCAGCGCCTGCGAGCCGGTTCCCGACAGCGTCAGCCCGCCCGCCCCGCCGATGTTGCCGGCGAAGACGCCGCTGCCGCTGCCGGCCAGCGTCAGGTGGTTCGCCCCGAGATCGATCACCGAACCCGCGACGCCCGACAGCGTGCCGATCGACTGCGGCGTGGTCGCACCGGCCACGCTGAAGTGCGCGCCCGCGCCGCTCAGGTTGACCGGGCTCGACGCGGCAAGGCTGCCGCCCGCGCCGATTGCCAGCGTGCCGCTGCCGATCGTGGTGCCGCCGGTGAACGTCTCGGCCGCGGTCAGCGTCGTCGTGCCCGGGCCGCTGACATTGAGGCCGCCGGTGCCCGAGATGATCCCGCCCAGCCCGAGGTCGTTCGCGCCGCCCACCGTCAGTGCGGCGCCCGCGCCGAGCTGGATTGCATTGCCCAGCACCGTGCCGCCGACCGTCGTGCCGAGCGAGCCGCCCGCACCCGTCACGTTCAGCGCGCCCGTCCCCAGCGCGCCGCCATTGCCGGCGAGGAGCCCGCCGCCGCTCAGCGTCGTGCCGCCCGAGAACGTATTGGCACCGAGCAGCGTCGTCGTGCCGCTGCCGGTTTGCGCGATCCCGCCGTTGCCGGCGATCACGCCGTTCAGGCCGAGATCGTTCGCACCGGTCAGCGCCAGCGTCGCGCCCGTGCCGAGGTTCACCGCGTTGCCCAATGCCGTGCCGCTCACGCTCGCGCCGAGCGCACCGCCCGCGCCCGCGACATTCAGCGCACCGGTGCCGAGCGCCGCGTTGTTGCCGGCGAGCAGCGTGCCGGCGCTCAGGGTCGTGCCGCCGCCGAAGGTGTTCGCGCCGGACAGCGTCGTCGTCCCCGCCCCGCTCAGCACGAGCCCGCCGGTGCCGTTGATCGCGCCGTTCAGGCCGAGGTCGTGCGCGCCGTTCAGCGTCAGCGACGCGCCGTTCAGGTTGATCGTGTTCGCGAGTGCCGCGCCGGCGGCCAGGTCCGCGCTCAGCGAGCCGCCGAGGCCACTCACGTTCAACGCGCCGCCGATGCCGAGCGCCGTGTTGCCTTCGACGATCAGGCTGCCGCCCCCCGTCAAGCTCGCGCCGCCGGTGAACGTGTTCGCGCCGGACAGCGTCGTCGCGCCGGTGCCGCCGAGCGCCAGGCTGCCCGCGCCGGCAATCGTGCCGCCCAGGCCGAGATCGGCCGAGCCGTTCAGCCCGAGCGTCGCGCCCGCGCCGAGATTGATCGCATTGCCGAGCACCGTGCCGCTCGCGTTGGTCGCGAGCGAGCCGCCCGTGCCGGTCACGTTCAGCGCACCCGTGCCCAATGCCGTGCCGTTGCCGGCGACGAGCCCGCCCGCGCCGAGCGTCGTGCCGCCCGCGAACGTGTTCGCGCCGAGCAGCGTCGTCGTGCCCGACCCGGTTTGCGCGAGACTGCCGCTGCCGCCGATCGTGCCGCCGAGGCTCAGGTCGGCCGCACCGTTCAGGCCGAGCGTCGCGCCCGCGCCGAGATTCACCGCATTGCCGAGCAGCGTGCCGCTCGCGTTGGTCGCGAGCGAACCGCCCGCGCCGGTCACGTTCAGCGCCCCCGTGCCCAATGCCGCGCCGTTGCCGGCGACGAGACCGCCCGCGCCCAGCGTCGTGCCGCCGGTGAACGTGTTCGCGCCGAGCAGCGTCGTCGTGCCCGACCCGGTTTGCGCGAGGCTGCCGCCGCCACCGATCACGCCGCCGAGGCTCAGGTTGGCCGCGCCGTTCAGGCCGAGCGCCGCGCCGGCGTCGAGGTTCACCGCGTTGCCCAGCAGCGTGCCGCCGACGCTCGTGCCGAGCGAGCCGCCCGCACCGCTCACATGCAGCGCGCCGGTGCCGAGCGCGGCGCCGTTGCCCGCGATCAACCCGCCGCCGCTCAGCGTCGTGCCGCCCGCAAACGTGTTGGGGCCGAACAGCGTCGTTGTGCCCGTGCCGGTTTGCGCGAGGCTGCCACTGCCGCCGATCGCGCCGCCCAGGCCGAGGTTGGCGGAACCGTTCAGGCCCAGCGTGACGCCGGTATCCAGATTCACCGCATTGCCGAGCACCGTGCCGCCGACGCTCGTGCCGAGCGTGCCGCCCGCGCCCGTCACGTTCAGCGCGCCGGTGCCGAGCGCCGTCCCGGTGCCGACGACGATCCCGCCGCCGCCCGTCAGATTCGTTCCGCCGGTGAATGAATTGGCGCCGTTCAGCGTCAGCGTGCCGGCGCCGCTCGCGTTCAGCGCACCGCCGCCGGTCAGCGCACCCGACAGCGCGAGGCCCGTCGCGCCGTCGACCGTCAACGCCGTGCCGAGCGTCACGTTGTTGAGCAGGTTCACCCCGGCCGCGCCGGCCTCGAGGGTGCCGCCGCCGACGACGATCGTTCCCGTCCCCAGCCCGCCGCTGTTGTTGAGGATCGCGGTGCCGCCGGTCAGCGACGCGTTCGACGCGGTCGATGCGCCGTTGATGTTCCACGTACCGCCCTGGACCGCGAGATGGGTGAAATTGCCGAACGTATCGACCGCGACGGTGCCGTTCGCCGCGCTGCCGGCGGCCGTGTTCAACTGCAGGTTGAGCGTGTTGTTGCCGCCGAGGCCCGCATCGACACCGAGGCCGACCGACGATCCGGTCATCGCATTGAACGTATTCGACGTCCCGACGGCCGCGCCGAGCGACACGTTCCCCGTGACGGTTCCCGCGTTGGTGAACGTATTGCCAGTGCCGGCCAGTCCGCTCGGGGCCAGCACCACGGAGCCGTTGATCGCGCCGCCGCTCGCGTTGGTGAAATTGACCTGCGCGCCCCCCTGCGCGGTGACCACCTGCGCGGTCGGGCCCGCGGTGAAGCCGAGAATGCCGGTCGTGCCGATCGTGCCGGCATTCGTGATGTTCGTCGTCCCGCCGATGCCGTTGTAGACGGTCAATGCCGGCCCGTTGCCCAGCAACCCGCTGGTCGAGCCCATCATCACGCCGGTGCTCGCGTTCGTGACGTTGACCGTGCTCGGGGACAGGATATTACCGACGACCGTGCCGTTCGAAACGACGCTCAGGCCGGCCAGGGAGGGGTCGATCGTCCCGTTGTTGGTCAGCGTGACGCCGCTGCCCGTCAACGACATCGCGGTCCCGCCGAACAACGGCAGCACGGAAACGGTCGCGCCCTGGGCGACCGTGACGTTGAGGCCGTTCGTGCCGTTCGCGTAACTGGAGGTCGCGCCGGTACAGGTGACGGCGGGTGTTCCGGTGCAGGCGGCCAGTGCTTCTGCGGGAATGACCCCGGCGCCGACCAGCGCGACCAGCATGCCGGTCGGAACGAGGAATTTCGGACGTGCATCCGCGCGCTTTTTATTCGAACCCATGCGCATACGCATAATCACACCTTCCCATAAAGAGAATCGACGTCCCGAATCCTTCCCGCAATTAGGAATACAGAAAGGAAATACCGGAATCTGTTATTCGATTTTTCTGGATAAATGCCGCCTCGTCATCAAACCAAAACGGATGACCGGATTGACAACTGGCGAGAATTAATCAACTGGCATTATTTAATCAGCATCTTTTACTTTTAATCCCCCTGCCCGTCAAATCTTCCACTTATTAGAAATCGCTGTTTCCGGCACATCAAAGACCCGGCCGGAGAGCCCACCCTGATTACGCGCCTCTATATCCAGGTCAAACGGCAGACGCAGCCAAAGTGCCTGCGCGGCAAGCCTTGCGCCACGAAAACGAACGCCGGAATCTCCCCCCCGGAATTCAATCGAAGAACTGTTGTTTCATATATGGATTAACCTGACTCCATCGCTCGATTCGCACTCCCCGCATTGATCGCGAGTCAAATATAGGCTCGACTCGCAAACGTTTTCCATGGGGTCGGCGAGTTTTTGTCAAAACTCAACATTCTTTCTGCGACATTCGCACATTCGTATACTGTTTGTAAATTTTATATTTTAACTAACGAGCCTGAATTATTAAGAAAGGCAAAAAAGACGATTTTCGAGATGCTGATTTATTCTCGAATCTGCTTTAATTGGTTCACATCCGTCGCATTGCGGTTTTGTCTCGCGAACGATAACGCGGTGTCCAAGGGAGAACTTCACGATGGTGACGTTGAACATCAACAACCGGCCGGCGGACGTCGATGCCGATCCGTCGACGCCGATGCTCTGGGTGCTGCGCGACAACCTCGGTCTGACCGGCACCAAGTTCGGCTGCGGCACCGGCGACTGCGGCGCGTGCACCGTGCACGTCGACGGTCGGGCCGTGCCGAGCTGCACGCTCGCGCTGTCGTCGGTGGGAAATGCGCGCATCACGACGTCCGAACACCTCGCCGACGATGCGATCGGCAAGGCCGTCCTCGACGCGTGGGTCCGCCACGACGTCGCGCAATGCGGTTATTGCCAGAGCGGCCAGATGATGAGTGCGGCAGGGCTGCTGCGCGGCAACAAGGCGCCGACCGATGCCGACATCGATCGCGCGATGGCCGGCAACCTGTGCCGTTGCGCCACCTACCAGCGCATCCGCGCCGCGATTCACGCCGCGGCCAGTGCGCTTGCCTGAGACCGCCGGGAGACTGTGACCATGCGTATCCGCACTGCCGGGCGCCCGGCGAACACCCGCGCCCCTGCCTCCGACGCTTCGACCGTCACCGGAGCCGGCTCTCCGATGCCCGGCCGGCGCGACTTCCTGAAACTCACGATGGCGGCGAGCGGCTGTCTCGCGCTCGGCATCACACCGAAGCGCGCCGGCGCCGAAGCCGGCATGACCCTTCGGACCTCGCCGCCTCAAGCATTCCTGATCATCGCACCGGACAACACGGTGACGGTGGCCGTCAACCGGACCGAGTCCGGCCAGGGCGTCAGCACCGCGCTGCCGATGGCGCTGGCCGACGAACTCGATGCCGACTGGCGCAACGTGCGCACCGTGCTCGCGCCGGCGGGCGAACCGTACAAGGATCCGGTGACCGGGATCCAGATGACGGGCGGCTCGACGTCGATCAACCATTCGTTTACGCAATACCGCGAACTCGGCGCGTCCGCGCGCGCGATGCTCGTCGCCGCGGCCGCCCGGCGCTGGAACGTCGATCCGGCCACGTGCCGGACCGCGCTGGGCGTCGTGACGTCCGGCAGCCACACCGCGACCTACGGCGAACTCGCGGCGGACGCGATGGCGATGCCGGTGCCGCAGCACGTGCCGCTGAAGTCGCCCGACCAGTTCCGCATCATCGGCAAGCCGACCCTGCGCGTCGATTCGCGCGCCGTGCTCGACGGGACGCTCAAGTACGGAATGGACTGGCGCCTGCCGGACATGATGGTGGCCGTGGTCGCGCGCCCGCCGCGCTTCGGCGGACAGGTTGCAAGCTACAACGCGGCGGCGGCCCGCGCGGTCAAGGGCGTGGTCGAGGTCGTCGAAATCCCGACCGATCGCGGCGGCACCGGCGTGGCCGTGATCGCGAACGGCTACTGGCCTGCGAGGCTCGGTCGCGACGCGCTGCAGGTCACGTGGAAGGACACCGGTTCGACCGTCACGTCCGCCGAACAGATGCAGGCATACAAGCAGCTCGCCGGCACGCCCGGCACCGTGGTGCGCACGGCCGATGCCGGCAACGCGCCACCGGCGGCCACGCGAATCCGGCAGGACTACGAATTTCCGTATCTGGCTCATGCACCGATGGAACCGCTCAGTTGCACGGTTGACGTCGGCCCGCCGAGCTGCGCATGCGGGATCAAGATCTGGGGCGGCTCGTCGATGCAGACGTCCGATCGCGCCGCGGTCGCGAAGGCACTCGGTGTCGTGCCCGAGAAAGTCCAGATCTTCACGATGATGTCGGGCGGTGACTACGGCCGGCGCTCGACGCCCACGTCGGACTACGTGGTCGAAGCCGCGCGTGTGTCCGCCGCGTACCTGGCAGCCGGCCACCTGGGCCCGGTCAAGACCATCTGGGCGCGCGAGGACGACCTGCGCGGCGGCTATTACCGCCCGATGGTGCTGCATCGGGTCGACATCGGCGTCGACGGCAGCGGCGCGGTGCGGGACTGGCAGCACGTCGTCGTCGGCCAGTCGGTGCTGAAGGGTTCGCCGCTCGAGCGCACGACGATTCGCAAAAGCGGCACCGATCCCGACCTCACCGAAGGCGTGGCGAACAGCCCGTACGGTTTCCCGATGCAGGTCTCGGTCCACCAGCCGGACGTCGACGTGCCGGTCCAGTCATGGCGCTCGGGCGGCAATACGCATACGGCGTTCGTGATGGAGACGCTCGTCGACGAACTCGCGCACGCGGCCCGCCAGGATCCGGTCGCGTACCGGATGGCGCGGCTGTCCAGCCCCGAGCACACTCGCCATCGCCAGGCGCTCGCATTGGCCGTCGACAAGTCGGGCTACGGCGCACGCACGCTGCCCGCCGGCCATGCGTGGGGCGTCGCGATGCACGAAACCGCCGGCACGGTCGTCGCGTATGTCACCGAGGTGTCGATCGAAGCCCGGCAGCCGCGCGTGCACCGCGTGACGGCCGGCGTGCATGCCGGCCGCATCGTGAACCCGACCGGCGCGGAAGCGCAGATCCAGGGCGGTGCGCTGTTCGGCCTCGCGACGACCAAGCCGGGTTTCGCGATCGACGTCGAGCATGGTGCGGCCCGCAACGCCGGCTTCGCCGACTACTCGCCGGTGCGGATGCAGGAAGCAGCGCCGGTGGACGTGTTCTTCGTCCCGTCGGACGCGCATCCGACCGGGTTGAGCGAGGCCGGCGTGCCGCCGATCGCACCGGCGGTCGCCAACGGCGCGTTCGTTCTGACCGGCGAGCGGATGCGCGCGTTGCCGTTCGCGCCGATGCTGGTCGCGTCGACCGCGCCCGCACTGCCTGCCGCGGCGGCAGCGGAAGACGACCCGTACGCCGACCTGGCGGCCGGCGGTTGCCGGATGCCGCACAAGGCAAAGACGGCCGCGTTGAAGCCGAAGGTCAGTCAAAGCCAGGCCGGCGTCGGGCAAGCCAGCGCGGTGCCCAAGTTTCTCCGTCCCAAGCGGAAAGCAGGCATCCCGTGCATCGACGATCTCAAGAAGCCAACGACGACCTGATGCCCGTTATCGGTTTGGCGAGCCGAAGCCGGGATGGAAGGATGCGTGCGTGCGGCCGCGGGCGATTTTCCACGGGACATCCGGATCAATGCCGTGACCCCGACCGTACTGACCGAATCCGTGGTCGGGGTTCGGTCGTTTTTTTCCCCGGCCGCGAAAGCGCGCCGGCGTCACGTGTGGCAATCGCCTACCGACGCAGCGTGGAAGGCGTGCATGGCGGCCGCGTTTATCGGGTGGGCCATTGACGTCGAGGGCGCGCCCCGCGAGCCCGAATCCCGCGCTCCGCCGCCCGCCCCAGATTCCACCAAGCCATCACCGCCCCCACCACCAGCAACAGAGCCGAAACGATCAACGCCCGCTCCATCCCATGGACGAACGCCACGCCCCCTGCCTCACGAACGAAGAAACCAAACAACGCGACGCCCATCACGCCGCCCACCTGACGCGCCGTATTCAACAACCCCGACGCCACACCTGACTGCGCGCCGCTCACCGCCGCGAGCGCCGCGTCCATGATGGTCGGTATCGTCAACGCAATGCCGCTGCCCGCAAGCAGCATCGGTATCGCAAGCAACCCGTTGGATTGCGCGGCAATTGCCGGCCACATCGCCAGATAACCGACCGCTGAAATCGACAGCCCGGCCGTCGCCAGCGTGCGCGCGCCCAGCCGGCCGGTCAGCCGCCCGGCGACGATGCTCATGATCATCAGCACCCCCATCATCGGCAGAAACGCGACGCCCGCACGCACCGGCGTCATACGCCAGACCGACTGAAACAGCAGGCTCAACGTAAAGACGATGCCGTAGAAGACCAGGTTCGCGATCGCACCGATCACGATCGAGCTGCGGACGATCCGGTCCTGCCACAACCCTGCCGGCAGCATCGCGTCCGGATTGCGCGCCTCCAGCCGGACGAACGCGATGCCCAACGCAACGCACAACACGAATGCACTCACGATGACCGGACTGCGCCATCCCAGCGCACTGATCTCGGTCGACGCGAACGTGAGCGCCGCCAGCGCAAACGCACCGGTCAGTTGCGCGGGAAGATCGAGGCGCCTGCCGCCCTGCGCTTTCGTGTCGGGCGCAAACCGCCACGTCAGCCAGATACCGGCAATGCCGACCGGCACGTTGACCAGGAAAATGCTGCGCCAGCCGACTGCAGCGATGAGCAACCCGCCGGCCAGCGGCCCCGCGGCCAGCGCAATGCCGCCGCCGGCACCCCACCAGCCGATCGCGCGGCTACGCGCTGCCGCGTCGTCGAATGCGAGACGCAGCACGGCCAGCGAGTTCGGCACCAGCAGCGCGGCGCCGATCCCCTGAACGAGACGCCAGGCGATCAACGCGCCGATGGAATGCGCGAGGCCGCAGCCGATCGATGACAGCGTGAAGATCGCGTAGCCGGCAATGAACACGCGCTTTGCACCCAGCCGGTCGCCGAGCGCGCCCGCCATCAGCAGGGTCGCCGCGAACACGAGCGCATACGCGTTGACGACCCATTGCAGGTCGGTGAGCGCAGCGCCAAAGGACGTTCGCAATGCATCGAGCGCAACGTTGACGACGCTGACGTCGATCAGGACGACCGCATAACCGAGGCACGCCGCCGTTTGAACCAGCCGCGGGTGAGGTGTGGATGAGGTCTGCATCGGCAATCCTTCGCATTCGGAGGATTGAAGCGTAGAGGATCGTCTTCTGTGCGAATATTCCGCAAAACAGCACAGCAACCTGGAGAAAATGCACCGATGTTCGACTGGGAAAACCTGCGTTACTTCGTTGCCGTCGCTCAAGCGGGGAGTCTTTCCGCGGCCGCCCGGCGATTGAACGTCGACCATGCGACAGTCAGCCGTCGCCTGGCCGCACTCGAATCGGAATTGAAGATGCGCGTGATCGACAGGTTGCCGCGCGCGTGCCGGCCGACCGCCGCCGGCCGGCAGATTCTCGAGTTCGCCGGGAAAATGGAGGAGCACGCGTTTGCGATCGAGCGCCTCGCGCTCACGGAACATCTGCCGATGCACGGCACCGTGACGATCAGCGTGCCGCCCGTTCTCGCCAACAATTTCTACGCGAATCATCTGTATGCGTTCGCGCAAATGCATCCGGGTATTCGGCTGTCGATGGCCAGCCAGGCGCAAAGCGTCTCGCTCGCCCGTCGTGAAGCGGATATCGCCGTGCGCCTGTTCCGCCCCGAAGAGCCGCAAAACGTGACGCGCAAGCTGGGCGAGATGGCTTTCGGGCTCTATGCGAGTCGCGACTATGCGCACGCGTCGACGCCTGACGATTGGGCGTTCATCTGCTACGACGCGCAATTCGCGGAAATGCCGCATCAGAAGTGGCTCGAGTCGATCGCTCGAGGTCGCCGCATCGCGTGCGAAGTCAGCGATATCACGACGCAGCAGGTCGCGGCCCGTACCGGAATCGGCGTCGCGGGCCTACCCGTGTTCATGGGCGATGACGATCCGGGGTTGCAGCGCTTGCCGTTCGACGGGGAACCGTACGCCCGCGACATCTGGCTGGTCGTGCATGCCGATCTCAGGCATTCCCCGTCGATTCGCGCGGCGATCGACTTCATCGCCGACGTGACGGGAAAGACCTTCGCGCCGGATTCGAGGCAGTAGCGACGTCCATACCGTGGCGTGCGATACCGGGCGCCGGGATCGATCGCGATGCCTGCGCCGAGCTTCACCACGCCCCTTCTTGCGGGCGCGTGGCGTCAACACCCATCTGCACACACACGCGCCCCATCAAACCACCGCCCTCAACCACCCCAGCACATCCCCCTGCGCACTCTCCACCACCACCGGTTCCGGCGTCAACAAGCAGTAATGCGAACCATCCTCGACGAACCCCATCGGCGCGACGAGCACACCGCTTTCGATGTCGTCGCGAACGAGGTGCCACGGGCCGATCGCGACACCGAGCCCCGCAACCGCCGCCTGCAGACTGAAATAGAAATGGTCGAACATCTGCCCGCGCCCGCCCGCGGCCGGCTGGTTCGCCGCCACTGCCCATTCCTTCCACGCGTGCGGCCGTGTCCGCGTGTGCAGTCGCGCAACATCCGCCTTCAACGAGCGACTGCCACGACGCGCGGAAAACCACGCATCGACCTTATCCGGCCGGCAGACCGGCCCCACCTTCTCCGCGAACAGCCGCTCCGCGTGATAACCCGCCGGCCACGCAAAGTCATTGCGTCGAATCGCCATGTCGATGCCGCTGTCGAATGAGAACGGACCGCCTGCGGCAGCCAGGTGAATGTCGACGCCCGCATGCCGCGCCTGAAAATCCGGCCAGCGCGGAATCAGCCAGCGCATCAGAAGCGTCGGTTCGCACGACAGTACCCAGCGCCGCGCCCGGGCGGCCTCGGTACGCAATTCCTGCGCGGCGTGACGCATCAGCCCCAGCCCGTCATGGACGGCCTGCGCCAGCTTGCGGCCCGCATCGGTCAGGAACACGCGACGGCTGCGCCGCTGGAACAGCGCGACACCCAGGTCGTCCTCGAGCAATCGCACCGCGCGGCTGACCGCGCCATGGGTCAGGCACAGCTCGTCGGCCGCACGGCTGAAATTCTCGTGACGCGCCGCCGCCTCGAAGCAACGCAGCGCCATCAGCGATGGCAGGTTCGTGCGAAATGACTGTGAGTCAATCTCACCATTCTGGTCAGAAATCATCGCTTTTTCCGATGGAACATGACCCATAAGATTGCGCCATCAAGCCATCAATCGCAAGGACAAGACGATGACCGAACTGATAGTTGTAGTCACCATCACGCTGCTGGCCGTGATCAGCCCGGGGCCGGACTTCGCGATGGTCACGCGCAACAGCCTGATGCTGTCGCGCCGCTCGGGCGTACTCACCGCGCTGGGGATCGGGCTCGGCGTGACGGTTCACGTAAGCTACACGCTGCTGGGCGTCGGCCTGCTGATCCGGCAGTCGCTGTGGCTCTTCAATGCCGTCAAGCTGGTCGGCGCGATCTACCTGATCTACCTCGGCGTGAAGATGCTCATGACGAAGGCGGGCAACGGGCAGACGGATGCGCCGGCCGCACCGCTGTCCGACCTGGCCGCGCTGCGCACCGGCTTCCTGACCAATGCGCTGAACCCCAAGACCACGGTGTTCATCGTCAGCCTGTTCATGCAGGCCGTGCGGCCCGACACGCCGTTGATCGTGCAGATCGGCTACGGCGCGTTCATCGCCGTCGCGCATGCCGGCTGGTTCAGCCTGGTGGCCCTGTGCTTCTCCGCGACGGCCGTCCGCGATCGCCTGCTGGCGCTACGGCACTGGATCGACCGCACCTTCGGCTGCCTGCTCGTGGGCTTCGGCGTCGCGCTTGCCATCGCGCGCGGCGGGCGCTGATTCGAAACGGCGCGCCACCCGTCGATGCAACCGACCGGCGCGCTTCGCCGGCGCGCCGGATGCGCCACTCGGTCGCTTTAGAACGTACGCGCGATCGTGCGGGCTTCGTCGATCGCGCGACTGCGATCGACCGCTCCGTCGGGGCCGAGCAAGGTGCGCTCGACGACGATCCCGGTGACGTCCTTCACGCCCACGAACTTGAGCCAGGTCTCCATGTACGGGCGCTGCAGATCGAATTCGGCCGCCGGGGTAAATGAGCCCGGCGACTGATAACCGAGCCCGCGCGCGTAGACCACCGCCGCCTTTTTCCCGGCCAGCTTGCCGGCGAAACCTGTGCCGTCGAACGTGAACAGCACGTCCTTCTGCGAGATCACGTCGATCAGGTGCTTGAGTTTGTACGGAATACTGAAATTCCACAGCGGCACGCCGAACAGGAGCTTGTCCGCTTCGTGGAACGGCGCCGCGAGCTGCTCGATCCGCTGCCATGCCGCCGCCTGAGCCGGCGTCAACGCGTTGCCGCTCAGTCCCGCATATTTAGCGGCCAGCGCGGCTTCGTCGAATTCGGGTATCGCCAGATTCCAGATGTCGAGCGCCTGTATCTCGTGATCGGGATGCGTGTGCCGATACGCATCGAGAAAGGCATTGCACACGTCGATGGACGCCGAGTAGTCCTTGTTGGGTGAGCCTTCGATATAAAGCACGCGTGTCATGAAACCGGTCCTTGCCGAAAGTGACGGCGACGCGCGGGATGCGCGATCGCCCACTGCCCTTCGCAGCCTATCGGATCGACCTATAATCCGGAAACGATATGAATTGATCGAATTAACCCGAATTGGTGATCAATGAACACGCCGCTCGACACCTCACTGCTTCATACGTTCGTCGCCATCGCCGACGTACGGAGCTTTACCGGCGCAGGTCGCAGGCTGCATCTCAGCCAGTCCGCGGTCAGCGCGCAGATCGCTCGTCTCGAGGTGCAGGTCGGCCGGGCGCTGCTCGCCCGCAATACGCGCAGCGTTACGCTCACCGAGCATGGCCGGATGCTGCTCGGCTACGCGCGCGCGATGCTCAACCTGAGCGAGGAAGCGAAGACGAAACTGGGCAGCGGCAACGCAGTCGATGTCACGCTGCGCATCGGCGCATCGGAGGATGTGGCGGGAGGCTGGCTGCCCGACGTGATGCGCCGCCATGGCGCCGCGCGGCGCGGCTTGCGGCTGAATCTGACGGTCGACATCGGCGACAGCCTGTTTCAACGGCACGCCGACGGCGAATTCGATCTCGTGATCGGCAGCCGGTGCGCGCACACGGGCCAGGGCGCGACGTTGTGGCGAGAGCCGCTCGTCTGGGCGTTTGCGTGCCACGAGCCGCTGCCGGAAGGCGATGTGCCGCTCGCGTGCTTCCCCGATCCGTGCCCGTACCGGGGCGCTGCCATCAAGGCGCTCGCGCTGGCCGGCATGCCCTATTTCATCGCATGCGAAAGCCCAAGCGTCACGGGCATCCGCACGTTCGCGCGCGCCGGCATCGCGATTGCGCCGGTGCCGCGCAGCGCGATCGACGACACGCTCCGCGAGCTGGGCGTGTCCGAAGGCTTGCCGGCGCTGCCGGACATGGAATTCGTGATGATGCACGACGCGGGAATGCCGGCCGCCGTCGAATTCGCTGCGACGCTTGTCGATGAAACCGCCATTCGCAACGGGGCCGGCGTGCGCAACCGGCCCTAGCGTGCAGTTCGGTCACGGCCGAGGTTCGATCACAGGCACTTACCGACGCATGCAAGTTCGGCCACAACGGCGCGCCGCGTGCGATTCAGCCGCGCACCGGTCGCGGCGCATCGCCGGTCTCAGCGCTTCGCGCTCAATCCCGCCCGCACGCCCTCAGGCTCCCGGCTGCGCCCGAGCAGCGCTGCCAGCGACAGATCCGCGAGCTTGCCAAACGGCGCACGCAGCAGGCTCGGCAGGTTCCAGCGCCCCAGCACGAACACGCCCTTCGCATGGCTCATCGCGCGGAATCCCTCGATGCCGTGATACGCGCCCATCCCGCTCGGGCCGACGCCGCCGAACGGCAAGTCCTCCTGCGCGACATGCAGGAGCGTGTTGTTGATGCCGACATTGCCCGACGTGGTGCGCTTGAGCAACGACTCGCAGTCGCTGTCCTGCGCGCCGAAGTAGTACAGCGCGAGCGGCCGCGGACGCGCATTCACGTAGTCGACGACTTCGTCGATCGTGCGATACGTGCGCACCGGCAGGATCGGCCCGAAGATCTCTTCCTGCATGACGGTCGTATCGTCGCCGGCACCGACGATCAGCGTGGGCGCGAGCGTCCGCTTGCGGGTGGCCGCCTGCTGCGGATTCACACCCGCCTCGATCACGCGCGCGCCCTTGCTACGCGCTTCGTCGACGAGGCTCTTCAGGCGATCGAAATGCCGGTCGCTGACGATCGACGTGTAGTCCGGGCTGGTCGGCCCGCCCGGATAGAAGCGCGCGACGGCCGCATCGTATTGCGCGACGAACGCGTCGAGGTCGTCTTCATGCACCAGCGCATAGTCGGGCGCGACGCAGGTCTGCCCGCCGTTCGACAGCTTGCCGAACACGATGCTGGACATCGTCCGGCCGTCGACGTGCCCTCTCGCGACGATCGCCGGGCTCTTGCCGCCGAGTTCGAGCGTCACCGGCACCAGGTTGTCGCTGGCCGCCTTCATGACCTTGCGGCCCACCTGCGTGCTGCCGGTAAACAGCAGATGATCGAACGGCAAGCCGCTGAAGGCGGCGCCGACTTCCGGGCCGCCGAGCACGACCGCGACTTCCTCGCTCGGGAAAGTTTCCGCGAGCATTCGGCGCATCACCTCGCTGGTGCGCGGCGTCAGTTCCGACGGCTTGAGCATCGCGCGGTTGCCCGCGGCCAGCGCGGTGGCCAGCGGAATGAACGTGAGCGCGAACGGGTAATTCCACGGCGCCATCACGCCGATGACACCCAGCGGCTGGTACTCCACGCGCGCGTGCCCGGCCCGGTAAAAGATCCCGACGTGCCGGCGCTGCGGCTTCGTGAAGCGGCGCAGATTGCGCGTCAGGTAGTCGATCGCCTGGATCACGCCGACCAGTTCCATGATCGCGGTCTCGTGTCGCGAGCGGTGCCCGAAATCGGCGCTGACCGCCTCCTCCACTTCGCTGCGATACGCGAGCACCACGGCGCGCAGCCGCGCGAGCCGCGCCTTGCGCTGCTGCACGCTCGGCGGCCCCTCGCTGACGAACGCATTGCGCTGGCGGGCCAGCAACGCCGCCGGGTCGAAGCTCGAGCTGGATTCTGCGGAAACGGCCATGGTGCACCTCACGAGGTTGCGTCGATGTAGACACTGTCAACTTGCATGCGGCGGATCATAGGCTCACAATGTGTTCCCTGTCAACATAGGAGCAACGCGATGTCGTCGGATGAGGCTGCGGACGCCGGGCAAAAGGCTTATCACCACGGGGATCTGCGGCGCGCGATCATCGACACGGCGCTCGACACGCTGCAGGAGCAACAGGGCTGGCAGTTCACGCTGCGCGAAATCGCGCGGCGCGCGAACGTCAGCCACTCGGCGCCGTACCGGCATTTCCCGGACAAGGCCGCGTTGCTGCACGAGCTCGCGCTGATCGGCTTCGATCGGCTGAACGAAGACCTCGCCGCGTCCGTCGATCCCGCGGCGGACGCACCGGACGTGCTGCGCGCACTCGCTTACGCCCATCTCGCGTTCGGGCAGCGCAACCCGGATCTCTATCGACTGATGTTTGCCGCGGATGCCGGCGAGCCCACGGACATCCATCTCGATCCGCGCGTGCAGGCGCCGTTCCTGCTGGTCGTCGACATCCTGGAACACGGCCAGCGCGCCGGCACGATCCGCCCGCGCCCGGCGCTCGGCCAGGCGACCGCCTGCTGGGCGCATCTGCATGGGCTGACGATGCTGGCGATCGACGGGCGGCTGGTGCGCGAGAAGGTCGGCGATCACGCGATCGAAGATGCGCTGACCACCTTGCTGGACGGTCTCGTGCTGCCCGCCAGCCCCGCGCGGTCCGCGAAGACGAAAAGGCCTTGACCTTCAACTTTGCTTGAAGGTTAAGGTTTGCCTCGGCAGCGTATCGAGGCCATGGGTATGGGCACTGCCATCCGACAATCCGGCGGCGCGTCGACGACGCCCGCCCGTGGCCGATGAAAGGGAACCGCATCATGAGCAAGCGCATCCTTCACGTGGTCAGCAACGTCGCGCACTACGCCGATCCGTCCCAACCGACCGGCCTGTGGCTGTCCGAGCTGACCCATGCCCATCAGATCTTCGCGGCGAAAGGCTATGAGCAGCTGCTGGTGAGCCCCAAGGGCGGCGTGTCGCCGCTGGAGCCGCGCTCGCTCAAATGGCCGCACGCCGACGCCGCCGCGAAAGCGTGGCGCGCCGACAAGGCCAATGAGGCGCTGCTGGCCACCACCGCGCGCCCCGACGAGATCGATCCGGCCGATTTCGATGCGATCTACTTCACCGGCGGCCACGCGGTGATGTGGGACTACCCGGACGATGCGGGATTGCAGCGGCTCACGCGCGAGATCTACGAGCGCGGCGGCGTCGTGTCGTCGGTCTGTCACGGCTACTGCGGGCTGCTGAACACCAAGCTGTCGGACGGCTCGCTGCTGGTTGCCGGACGCCGGATCACCGGCTACTCGTGGGTCGAGGAAATCCTGGCCGGCGTCGCGAAGAAGGTGCCCTACAACGTCGAGGAGCAGATGCAGCAGCGTGGCGCGCGCTACGAGAAGGCGCTGCTGCCGTTCACGTCGTACGTCGTCGTCGACGGCCGGCTCGTGACCGGCCAGAATCCGCAATCGGCGAAGGCGACCGCGGAACAGGTCGTCGCGTTGCTGTGATGGGATGCGCCGGCGCGCTGCCGCTAGGCGCGGGGCGGCCGGCGGCGCACGACCGCTTCATCGCGATCGGCGGCGGCAGTCGCAGCCTCGCCGCCACCGCCCTCCGCCGCACTCCCCGGCGGGATGCGCGACAGCAATCGCTTCGCATGGATTGCACAATCGACCGACTCCGGTTTCGCGGCGATATCGGCGATCAACGCCACGATCTGCGCCTTGCTTTGCGCGAGCCGCGCTTCCAGCGCCTCGATGTCCTGCACCTTGCGGCACAGCGCGTCCAGTAACGAAGCGCAGGGCCACTGCGCGAGGTCGGCCGGCATCAGCGTGCGAATCTCGTCGAGACTGAAATCCGCCTTCTGCGCAGCCGTGATCAGGTCGAGCACCGTCACCGCTTCCTGCGGATAGGTGCGATAGCCGTTCGCTTCGCGCTCGACGAGCGTCAACAGACCGATGCGCTCGTAAAAGCGGATGCGCGAAGAGGTCAGGCCGGTGCGTTCCGCCAGTTCCCCGATCTTCATGTTCCGATACTCCCCGGCCGGATCGTGTCCGGCCATCTGCCCCGTCGTGACTGTCCTTTGTCTCCCGATGTTGTTTCGCAATCCGATCTTTATCGGCTTCCTGTCGAATGGCGAGCGAACGGCGCGCGCTCAAATCACTTCGAAACGCAGGCCCGCATGGCGCACCAGGCGCTCGATGTAGCGCGCGTCGAACATCGTCGCGGGCGTCCAGAAGCCGCCGCCGCGGCCGGTCTTCACGCCGTCGCCGGCGCAATCCAGCGCGAGACTGATCGCGGCCTGGCCGAGCATCTTGCCAGTGGAGCCGTAGCCGGGATCGCGATCGCCGGTGACTTTCACGCGCAAGGTCTTCCCGTCGTCGGTGCGGCCGAAGAAGCGCAGATCGTAGCGGCCGGCCAGCTGCGCCGCGGCGCTCGGCCCCTCGCCGGGTTTCGGCAGCAGGAAACGCTCCATCAGGCCGCGCACCGGCTTGATGACGACACCCACCATGAACGCGCCGAGACCGGCCACCATCGTCACCGCGGTCAGGCGGCCCTTGAGGCCCGTGCCCGTCATCACCGCTTCGTCATACGTGAAGCGGCTGCCGTACGCGTTGCCGGCGAGCGCATTGGAGCGATGCACGACACGCTCGTTGATCGCCGCCATCACGAACGGCGCGATCCACGCGTCGAAGTCGCGATCGAATGCGGCGGATCGCACCGCATGCTGGCGCATCGTGAAGCCATGCCCCGGCGGGCACAGCGAATACGGATCGAGCAGTTCCCGGCGCAACGCTGGGTCGGCCGCCGCTTCCCTGACGACGTTGATCACGCTCGCCACCGTGCCGCCCGACGCGCCGCCCTTCAGCGTTTTCACCCGCATCTTCACCTGCGCGGCCGGCACGCCCCACCGCTGCCGCGCCTGCTGCTGCAGGAAGAACACGCCCATGTCCGACGGCACCGAATCGAAGCCGCAGCAATGGACGATGCGCGCGCCGGATTGCCGGGCCGCGGGCTCGTACCTGTCGATCATCCGCTTGATCCATTGCGTCTCGCCGGTGAGGTCGCAGTAGTCGGTGCCGGTCTCCGCGCAGACCCTGACCAGCGGCTCCCCGTAAAGCGCATAGGGGCCGACGGTGGACACGACCACCCGCGTCTGCGCGCAGAGCGCGCGAAGCTGCGCTTCGTCGGCCGCGTCGGCGACGATGATCGGCACCGACTGCCCGGCCGCGCCCAGCGTATCCCGGACCTGCCTGAGCTTCGCTTCCGAACGGCCGGCGATGGCCCAGCGCAGCGTTTCGCCGCTGCCTGACAGGTACTCGGCGAGGTAGCGGGCGAGGATCTGCCCGACGAAACTGGTGGCGCCGAATACGACGAGATCGTGGGTCGGACGGGTCATGGGCGATTCCTTCGGCGCGGGCGTGCCGCGAAGTGGCGTGGCGTCAGCGTGGCTTTCCGGGTTCATCGAAGGCCTTCAATGGGGTCGGCAGGTTCAGCACCAGCTGCGCGTCCTTCACCACGTCGAGACGCAGGATGGTGGACGCGCCCAGCCCGTCGAGCAGCTGGCTCAGCGGGCCGCCGTGCCGCACGAGCTCGACGTTGCGCGGCAGCAGGCGCTGAGCGAACGATAGCGCATTCGTCTGCACGAATGTCTGGTGCCATTCGCCGTCGATGCGGTTGATCATCGTCGACGTGCCCATGTGCGACTGCGACGCGACGTTCGTCAGCTCGGGCATCGGCACGCTCAGGCTCAGGTCCGGCCGGCCGCCCGGGCCGGCAATGCGGGCGCTGGCGGTGGCGTCGAGTTTCACGTCGATATCGGCGAGCCACTTGGGCAGCTGATAGCCGTGCACGCCGCGCACCCGCGCGATTTCCGTGGTGACCGGCAGCGCGAGCACGTGCGCGAAGAAGCTCCGGCGCCGCATCGAATCGAGCAGCTCGAGCGCGTGTGATCCGGTCGAGCCGGGCCGCCGGATCACCACCGCGACCGACACTTCGTCATACGGATCGTTGTCGCACACCGAATACGAGAAGAAGGTCAGCGCGACCAGCCCGTACCCTGGGAGCGCGCGCAACGGCTCGAGCGGCACCGGCAGCGTGCTCCGCAGGCGTTCGAGCGGCGCAAGGAACAGCAGCTGAATGCTGCTGGAACGGTAGTAGAAATTCGGCGCCCAGGTCAGGCCGACCCGCGACGCAACCTGACGCTTCGGAATCCGACGGAAAAAATCGATGTTCCCCGCCGCGGGATCGCGCGCCACTTCGTCGAGGTCAGGATTCATCCGGAACCGGTCGTAGTACCCGCCTTCGGGCACGTCGACCTTGTGTGGGCCGAATTCGACCTGTGTAAACCGCCTGTCCATGCTCGTTGCCTCCCGTCGATGATCGACCGTGGCAGGCAACACCCGATGCCCGCTGACTCACCGCCGTCAGCAAGCACTCTAAGATTTAAGTCAACTTTAAGGTCAAGGCCCCGAATAGAGGGGCATGTCGGATTGCGTTTGAGCGACTGGCCGGCGCTCGCCGGGCCGGCGCCGGATCATTTGGCGGTCGTGCGACGGCCCTTGCCGGGTGTCGGCGCCTCGCCCGGATTGCGCAACCGGTCCATCACCCAGCGCGTACGCTCCGAGCAGGTCAGTTCGGCCGGCCGGTTCTTGATGCTGTCGATCGCGACGCGCAGTTGCGCCTTGTTCTCCTCGAGGCGCTTCTGCATCGCGTCGATCTCGGCGACTTTCCGTTCGAGCGCCTCCACCAGCCCGTCATGCTGCCAGTTGCCGGCTTTCAACGGCAGCAGATGGCGGATCTGCTCCAGCGAGAACCCGGCGCTCTGTGCGCCGGCGATGATCTCGAGCATCCACACCGCGTCGTCGCCGTATTCGCGATAACCATTCGTGCCGCGCTCCACGGCCGTGAGCAGCCCCTCAGCCTCGTAGAAGCGGATCCGCGAGGCCGTCAGGCCACTGAGCTTCGCGAGTTCCCCGATTCTCATCCCTGCCTCTCCAGCGTGTTGACATTAAACCTAACTTTAAACCTAGAGTGAACGCATCGCCAAGGCAGGCGGGCAGCGGATGCCACCGCATGCGCCGCGCCGGCCCGGCGACCCTCGCGACCGGCAGGACCGTCACGGATCGATATCGCCCACCGAACAGGAGCAGACATGGGATACGTCACAACGCAGGATGGCGTCGACATCTTCTACAAAGACTGGGGGCCGCGCGACGCGCAGGTCATCTTCTTTCATCATGGCTGGCCGCTCAGCGCCGACGACTGGGATGCGCAAATGCTCTTCTTCCTGGCACAGGGCTATCGCGTGATCGCGCACGACCGTCGCGGCCATGGGCGCTCCAGCCAGGTGTGGGACGGTCATGACATGGATCACTACGCGGACGACGTCGCCGCGGTCGTGAATCACCTCGGCGTGCAAGGCGCCGTTCATGTCGGCCATTCGACCGGCGGCGGCGAGGTGATCCACTACGTCGCCCGTCACGGCGAAGACCGCGTCGCCAAGGCCGTGCTGATCAGCGCCGTTCCGCCGCTGATGGTCAAGACGGACAGCAATCCGGGCGGCCTGCCGAAAGCGGTATTCGACAACCTCCAGGCGCAACTCGCGGCGAACCGTGCGCAGTTCTACTACGACGTGCCCGCCGGCCCGTTCTACGGCTACAACCGCGACGGCGCGAAACCGTCGCAAGGCGTCATCTGGAACTGGTGGCGGCAGGGCATGATGGGCAGCGCGAAGGCCCACTACGACGGCATCGTCGCGTTCTCGCAGACCGACTTCACCGAAGACCTGAAAAGCACCACGATCCCCGTTCTCGTGATGCATGGCGACGACGACCAGATCGTCCCGTATGCGGATTCCGGTCTCCTGTCGGCGAAGCTGGCGAGGAACAGCACGTTGAAGACGTATGCGGGCTTCCCGCATGGCATGCCCACGTCCAACGCCGAAACGATCAACGCCGATCTGCTCGCGTTCATCCGCGGCTGAAAATCGACGACGCCACTGCGGCCTTCAGTTGCCCTTGCGGCTGAAGGCCGTCGCCTGCCCGCTCTCGAACGCAGCTAGTCGAGCCCGCGCAGAAAATCGGGAACCGCTTCACCGATCGACGCAAGATAGCCGGCCATCGCGCCGGCGACCTTGCGCACGGCGGGGCGTGCCGTCATCCGTTCACGCCACGCGAGCAGGCGGGGCGTTTCGTCCGTCATCGGCGCGCCCTTGCGCGCGCCGAATAACTGCGCCATGTAGAACGCGATGTCGGCATAGGAATACGTGTCGGCCAGAAACGCGCGATCCGCCAGCACGTGCTCCATGCGTCGATAGTATTGCGCCGCCGCGACGCGAGCAGCCTGTGCCGCTGGATCGTCCGGTTTCTCCTCCAGCCCCATCAGCCGGACGACATGCGGAAAATAGATTTCGTCGCTGCAATGCTCGAGCTGACGCGCGATCGCGCGCGCCGCCGGATGCGCTGGCCATAGGGCGGGATCGGGCTGCAGATCCTCGAGATACTCGAAGATCTGCGTGGAATCGAAGAGCTCCAGATCGCCGTCGATCAGCACCGGCACCTGCCGCTTCGGGTTGATCCGCAACACGTCCGGATGTTTGGGATCGTAGCCGCGAAGCTGGCTGAACGGCACCATCACCAGTTCGAATTCGATGCCCTTCTCGTGCGCGGCCATCTCGACCTTCGCGCCAAACATGCTCAGCGGCCCGGAAATGATCTTCATCGCTTGATCCCTCGTGATGTCATGCTGCGTCGCCCGCGTCGATGAAACGGATCGGGAATGCGCGAAAGCATAAACCCGATAACATGACACCTCATGTCAGGTATTTGAGGTAACGTGTCGCTCATGAAAGCGAGCCGCCTGTTGTCGATCATGATGATGCTGCAAGCGCGCGGCCGGATGACCGCACCGGCGCTCGCCGAAGCATTGGAAGTATCCGAGCGCACGATCCTGCGCGACATCGACCAGCTCTCCACGGCCGGCGTGCCGATCTGGGGCGATCGCGGCCGCAACGGCGGCTTTCAGTTGAGCGATGGCTGGCGTACCGATCTCACCGGGCTCACCGAGCACGAAGCGCACGCGCTGATTCTGGCGGGCTTGCCCGGGCCGGCGCGAGAATTGGGCCTCGACGGCATGGCGACTTCCGCGCGGCTGAAGATGATCGCAAGCCTGCCGCCCGGCTCGCGCGAGCATGCCGATCGCGTCGCCAGCCGGCTGCACGTCGACACCGTCGACTGGTACCGCGCGCAGGAAACGCCGGCCTGCCTGCGTGAAGTGGCCGATGCGGTGTGGGGTTCGTATCGTATCGACGTGAAATACCAGAGCTGGCGCGGCGTGTCCCGCCGCGAACTCGAGCCGCTCGGCCTGGTGCTCAAGGGCGGCGCGTGGTACCTGGTTGCCAGGGTGGTCGGCAAGCCCGGCGCACTCACGTTCCGGCTCGCGAATATCCTCGAACTCGATGCATCGCGCCGCCGCTTCAAGCGGCCCGTGCGATTCGACCTCGCGACGCACTGGCGCGACGCGATGAGCCGGTACGAAGCCGACCTCGATCGGTTGACCGCCCATATCGCCGTGTCGCCGCGCGGCGAAACCTGGCTGGCCAACACGCGGATCAAGGCCGAGCGTGTCGTGCAGGAAAAAGGCGACACGGAGGTGCCGCCGGGATGGACGGCGTTCCTGATGCCGATCGAATCGATCGAGCACGGCGCGCGGAAATTGCTGGGGTTCGGCGCACACGTGAAGATCCTCGGGCCGCAAGCGCTCAAGGATCAGTTCATCGACGAGTTGGCGCAGGTGCAGGCGCTCTATCAGGCCGGTGACGATTGAAGCATCGCGTTGCGCGACGACGTGGTCGCGGCGATTCGAAACAATGGAACCGTTGAGTCTTCGTCAAGTTTGACGTCGCGCTTCTCAAGGTGGTACTGCCGGCCACGCCGGTCAATTATCGCGCTTCGCCCCAACCCCGACCTGTTCAGCCACCGGCCCGCGGTGGACGATTGACAGCCGCCGGCAGAGCGCCGACAGTTCCGGCATCGCCGCTCGATCGTGCAGGCCGGCATACCGGGGATCGGCCACCGCGAGCGCGAGCGCGAGCGCGCGTGCCGCGCCTGTCGCAAGCAAGGCGCCCATGGACTGCTAGCCAACCATACCGAGAGAACAGCATGCCGCTTCAGTCGAACTACCCCAACACGCTCCACTACGTTCGGCAGAATGCGCGCCGGCTGACCTATGACATCGGCTACTACCTGAGCCCGCACAGTGACGGAGCGATCACCGTCGGCTACGAGATCGTGCAGGCGGCGCACCACGGCCGCATCGGCTGCGCGGCGACCACGCTCGATTTCCGGGGCTCGCTCGAAGAAGCGGAACGGTATCTGGTCAAGCAGCTCGAAGCGATGGTCGAGGGCTTGCCCGAGTCGTGGGAATCGGATCAATACAGAAACCGCAAGGAGACGGACGAGAGCGCGGTCGAGCATGCGTGGCTGATACGCAGCGTCTACGGCTACTGGCCGAAATTTCATGACGCCGGGGTACTGGCCATCGCACTGCGCCGGGTCAACGTGAACGGTGGATGGCAAACGGATATGGAACTCACGATCCGTCATGCCGGGCAAGACAATCCGGCATGGAAAGGGCCGCAAACGCCTTGCCGGATTACGTTCCTGTTCGAGGACGTAGAGGGAACCGAGTTCGCGACGGAAAATGTCGCGCTCCCGTCGTGGATTTACGATCTGCGGTTTTCTCATTGCGACGATGGCCGCATCCAGATCGACCTGTATCCGTCGACCGGCTTCGGGATCCTGCTCTACTGTCGTGCCGCGACCGTCATCCGCATCGAGCCCTGCGCGGCAGACGACGTCGGCATCTGAAAGCCACATCGGCACAGTCAGATTTCGTCGGAGAACTCGTCGAGAAAGCGCTGCAATCGATCGCGGCGAACGATCGCCATACGCGTGCCGGTGACGGTCTGAAAACCGGTTGAAAGCCTCAGCAGTTTCGTGCGGAAGTGATCGATCGCGAATCGCGTGTCGTCGAGCGCCCGTGCCGATGCGTGCGGATCCGCCGGGTCGTACAACGCGCTGCCCATCCGGCCCGCGACATAAAAGCACCGCGCGACGCCCACCATGCCGATCGCATCGAGCCGGTCGGCGTCCTGCAGCACCTTGGCTTCAATCGTCTTCGGCGCGACACCGGCCGAAAAACTGTGCGCCTCGACCGCATGCGCAACCGCGTCGATCTTCGCATCCGGCCAGTCCAGCGACTTCAGCACCTGCCGGGCCTTCTCCGCCGACAGCCGCGATGCGTGCGCGCGAAGCGGGGAATCTTTCTCCACCGCCACGCAGTCGTGCAGCAGCGTCGCCGCCAACAGCACCTCCGCGTCGCCGCCCTCCTTCGCCTGGATCGCGGCCGCGTTCTTCCACACGCGTTGCAGATGCGACGTGTCGTGCGCGCCGTCGCCATTGGCATCGCGCCAGTGCGCCAGCAAGGTGTTGGCCAGATCCTGAAAGGGTGCGAACGCAGGGAAAGTCATCGGGGAAAGCGGTCGAGGTCGGGATGCCGATTATCGCCGCAAGCGCCGCGCGGCATACGATCCGCTATCCGTTCTGCCCGTGATTCCGGTATATCAAGCAAACTACAACCTCCAGCAGAACCCGGTTGCCTTATAGTGCGGGTTGCCAATTCGACGAGGAGCGCTGCAATGACACTGCTGGCCAATGGTCCGTTTGAAGTGAAGCTGAATCCGGAATCCCTGAGTGCCGTCGCGGAACAGACCGGGCTCGGCCGCATGTCGCTGGACAAGCAGTATCACGGCGACCTGGAAGCCGTCAGCCAGGGAGAGATGCTAGCGTTTCGAAGCAGCATCCCGGGCTCCGCCGGCTATGTGGCGATGGAAACCGTGCAAGGCGCGCTGGGCGGCCGCCACGGCAGTTTCGTCCTGCAGCACAGCTCCACCATGACACGCGGGCAGCCGCAGCAGTCGATCACCGTCGTGCCCGATTCCGGCACGGGTGAACTGCTGGGGCTCGCCGGCTCGATGATCATCACCATCGACAACGGCCTGCATTCGTACCGCTTCGACTACACGTTGCCGGAATCGCCTCGGTAAGCCGGCTCGTGCAGCCGATGCGGCTGCTTCGTGGTGTCGCCGCGCCGGGGCAATGACGCCGTCCATGCAGCATTCACGTGCCCGATACCCGGCAATTGCGCTCCGACGAACGCACTACCGGGTTCGCTCGTGATCACGCAGATGCGTTCGACCGCGATGACGCACTCACCCGTCACCGAGCCATGACACCACGATCGTCACGCGTTCAATTCCACGCATGGCGCGCCGGCCGCACGCCGTTCAGGTAGTAATTGCCGACGAGGTGATATTTCCAGCGCACCGGATCGTGCAGCGTATGCGTGCGTGCATTGCGCCAGTGCCGGTCGAGGTTGTGCTCGGCCAGCGTCGACTGCGTGCCCGCCAGCTCGAACAGCTTCTCGCCCGCGAGCAGCGCGATTTCCGTCGTCAGCACCTTCGCCTCGCCCACCGCCACCGATGCACGTGCGACGTCGTCCTCGGTCACGTCGCCGCGCGCCGCGATCTCGTCGAGCGTACGCGCCGCGCGCTCGAGCAGCGCCTCCGCCGCATGCAGCTGGATGTGCAGATGGCCGACCTCGCGAATCGTCAGCGGATCGTCGGCCGCCCGCTCGACGCCGCTGTCGACCCACGGTCGCGTGCGCGAGCGCACGAACGCCAGCGTATCGTCGAGCGCGGCCTTCGCGATGCCCGCGTCGATCGCGGCCTGGATGATCTGCGACAGCGGGCCGTTCAGCGTCGGCAGGTCGGACACGCGCTGCGCCGGCAGCACGTGCGACGCCGGCACGCGCACGTTGTCGAGCACGACGGTGCCGCTCGCGGTGGTTCGTTGCCCGAACCCCGACCAGTCGTCGATTACGGTCAGCCCCGGCGCGGGCTGGCGAATGTACGCGAGCCACGCTTGGCCCGTGTCGTCGAGGCCGAGCACCGGCACGTAATGCGCGAACAGCGCGCCGGTCGAATAGAACTTGGTGCCGTCGACGACGTAATCGTCGCCGTCCCGCCGCACGCGCGTCTTCAGATCGAGCACGTGCTTCGTGCCCTTCTCCGAAAAGCCGTTGCCGAACCGCTTGCCGCTCAGCACTTCCGAGAACAGGTGGCGCTTCTGCGCGTCGGTGCCGGTCAGCGCAATCACGTCGACCAGCCCGAAATGATTCTGCGGCAACTGCCCGAGCGACGGATCGGCCGCCGCGACGATCTTCACCACCTCGGTCAGCGTCACGTGCGACACGCCCGCGCCGCCGTACGCCTTCGGCACGGTGATGGCCCACAGCCCCGACTGCGAGAACCATTCGATCTCGTCACGCGGCAGCCGGCGCTCCCGGTCGCGTTCGGCCGCGCCTTCCGCGAGCCGCTGCGCAAGCGCGTGCGCGGCCGCGATGGCCTGCGCGTCGTCGGCGATCACGCGGGCCGCCTGCGGTTGCGGATCGGCCGGCCGTTCCTGGATCGTGGCGCTCGTCTCTGACATCGGGCTCTCCTGCTGATTGACGGAAACATTCAATCTAGCAGCACGCCGTACGCCGGCAAACCGAGCGATTCGCACAACGATATTCCTTCGCATGACAAACGATGCGGTGCACGGCCCGCAATGCACCACGCGTCAGCGACGATATCGACGCCCCGGCATCGATGCCACACCGCCTCGCCCGCGTAATGCCCGGTGACGATAACGATGTACGAATCCGTTATTGGATCGTCAGCAGCGTGCTTCCTATACTGGCCTGCCGGCATCGACGGCCCTGCCTTTCAAGGATCACCGCATGACTTCGTCTCCCGCAGCAACCGAACTTTCCACCGGCACTGACTATGACGCGCTTGCCAGCCGCTTCAGGCCGATCTTCGAACGCATCGCGGCCGGCACCGCGGAACGCGAACGCCGCCGAGAGCTGCCGCACGAGGCGATCGGCTGGCTGAAGGCCGCAGGCTTCGGCGCCGTGCGGCTGCCGGTGCGCGATGGCGGCGCCGGCGCGTCGCTGCCGCAGCTGTTCCGGCTGCTGACCGAACTCGCTACCGCCGATTCCAATCTGCCGCAGGCCTTGCGCGGGCACTTCGCGTTCGTCGAGGACTGGCTGAACGCGCCGCCCGGCGCCGATCGCCAGACCTGGTTCGACCGCTTCGCGAGCGGCCAGCTCGTCGGCAATGCATGGACGGAAACCGGCGACGTGGCGCTCGGCCAGACCATCACGAAGGTATCTGAAAAGAATGGCCGGCTCGTGCTGAACGGCCGGAAGTTCTACAGCACCGGCAGCCTGTTCGCCGACTGGATCGACGTGTTCGCGCAGCGCGCGGACGACGGCCGCGACGTGATCGTCGCCGTCGCGACCGCGCAGCCCGGCGTGATCCGCGAAGACGACTGGGACGGCTTCGGCCAGACGACGACCGGCAGCGGCACCACGCGCTTCGAGGACGCGACGGTCGACGCGCGGGACGTGATCGACTTCGCGCGACGCTTCAAGTACCAGACGGCGTTCTACCAGCTCTTCCACGTCGCGACGCTGGCCGGCATCGGCCACGCGATCGTGCGCGACGCGGGCGACCTGGTGCGCCGCCGCACCCGCGTGTACAGCCACGGCAACGCCCCGCGCGCGGCCGACGACGCGCAGCTGCAGCAGGTGATCGGCGAAATCGCGTCGTGGGCCTATGCGGCCGACGCGCTCGCGCTGCGCGCCGCGCAGCCGCTGCAACGGGCCTATGAGGCGCACTTCGGCGGCGACGAGGCGGCCGAGCACGATGCGAACGTGGCGGCCGAGATCGAATCCGCGCAAAGCCAGCTCGTCGTCTCTGACCTCGTGCTGCGCGCGGCGACGCGCCTGTTCGACGCGCTCGGTGCGTCGGCAACCCGCAGCACGACGGCGCTCGATCGTCACTGGCGCAACGCGCGCACCGTGTCGTCGCACAATCCGCTCGTCTACAAGGCGCGGATCGTCGGCGACTGGGTCATCAACGGGCGCACGCCGCCGTTCGTCTGGCAGATCGGCAACGGCCCGGGTGCGAGTTCAAACACGAGCACGCATGCAGAGACAGGAGCCGCCCAATGAGCAAGACCATCCGCTTCAATGCGTTCGAGATGAACTGCGTCGGCCATCAGTCGCCCGGGCTGTGGGCGCATCCGCGCGACCGGTCGTGGCAATACAAGGATCTCGACTACTGGACCGACCTCGCCCGTGTGCTCGAACGCGGGATTTTCGACGCGATCTTCATCGCGGACGTGATCGGCTACTACGACGTCTACAAGGGCAGCAATTACCACGCGCTGCACCAGGCCGCGCAGATCCCGGTCAACGATCCGCTGCAGCTCGCCGCGCCGATCGCGATGGCGACCGAGCATCTCGGCATCGGCATCACTGCATCGACGACGTTCGAGCACCCGTACACGTTCGCACGCCGGCTGTCGACCGCCGACCATCACACGAAGGGCCGGCTCGCGTGGAACATCGTCACGTCCTACCTTGAAAGCGGTGCGAAGAACGTCGGCGACAACGGCCTGCGCACGCACGACGACCGCTATGCGGTCGCGGCCGAATACGTCGAGGTGCTGTACAAGCTGTTCGAGGGCAGCTGGGAAGACGGCGCGGTCGTGCGCGATCGCGACGGCCGCGTGTTCACGCATCCCGAGAAGGTGCACGAGATCGGCCACAAGGGCCGTTTCTTCGACGTGCCCGGCTACCACCTGTGCGAGCCGTCGCCGCAGCGCACGCCGGTGCTGTTCCAGGCCGGCGCGTCCGGCCCCGGCAAGGCGTTCGCGGCGCAGCACGCGGAATGCGTGTTCGTCGCCGCGCCGACGCGCCCGCAGCTCGCGCGCTACGTGGCCGACGTGCGCGCGCAGGCCGCGGCCGCCGGGCGCGACGCGAGCAAGGTCCTGATCTACAACCTCGTCACCGTGATCGTCGACGAGACCGACGAGAAGGCGCAGGCCAAGTTCGACGAATACCGCAAGTACGTGTCGTATGACGGGTCGCTGGTGTTCATGTCCGGCTGGACCGGCATCGACTTCGGCCAGTACGCGCCGAACGATCCCGTCCGGCGCGTCGAAACGAATGCGATCGTGTCGGCGGTCGAGCACCTCGCGGGCGGTGACACCGCGTGGACGATCGAGGAACTGGCGGCCTGGGGCGGCATCGGCGGCCTGGGGCCGGTGTTCGTCGGGTCGGCGGAAACCGTCGCGGACATCCTGCAGGAATGGGTCGCCGCCACCGACGTGGACGGCTTCAACCTCGCGTATGCGGTGGCGCACGAAACCTTCGAGGATGTCGTGCGTTTTCTCGTGCCCGAGTTGCAGCGGCGTGGCGTGTATCCGACCGGCTATGCGCCGGGCACGCTGCGCGAGAAACTGTTCGGCGGGTCGGCGCGGCTGCCGGACGAGCATCCGGCCGCGCAGTATCGCGACATCGAGCAGGTCAAGCGCGATGCCGAGCGGGTAGCCGCCTGAGCGTGACGACCATTCGGCGGCTGGTCGGCCTGCCGTGTGCGGGCCGACCGGCTTCACGATGAGCAACAACTGGTGCGTCGGGCCGACACTCGCCCGGCACGCCGCCACCTGATCGCCCCTTCCCCCTCATTCGACACCCGATGCGGGCTCCGCTTCCGCGCTCGTCCATCGAGCGGGCGAAACGTGCGGCTGCGGCAACCCACGACGACGCGCGCACCCACCGTACACGCGTTTCCCTGAGGATGAGCGACCTCGACCGCGTTCAAACACCGCCGTCATCATCGATATCACGCGCCGTCGGCTCATAACGCACGATCAACAGGAACACGATCGGCGTGGCGGCGCTGATCGCGACGACCCAGAACATGTCCGTGCCGAGCCGCGCCTGCAGGATCGGCAGCACGAACAGCGCGAGCGCCTGACCGATGCCGCACAGCGAACGCCCGAAGCCGACGCCGGTGCCGCGGATCGCCGCCGGATACGACAGCGTCGGGTAGATCATCATCTGCGCGCCGGGCCCGAACCCTTCGGCGAACAGCCAGGTGCCCAGCATCAGCAGCACGAAGCCGATCGCGAGCGCGCCATGCGGATGCCCTGCCAGCGCGAGCGCCACGAGCGCGACGAACTGCAGCGCGAAGCCCGCGATCGCGACATGGCGTGACGCATGGCGATGGGCAAGGCGCATGCCCAGCAAGCCGCCGGTGAACGCAAACAGCACGTTCAGCGCCAGCGACGCCGCGATCGTTTCGAACACGCCCGCGCCGAGAAACTGCGACAGGATCGACGGCAGGAAGAACGCGATCGCCGTGTATTCGAACGGGATGCACAGGTTCATCACGCTGGCGACGATCGTGCGTCCCAGGTACGGGCGCTGGAACAGCACACGAATGCGCACGGGCGGCTGGCTCGGCGCGCGTCGGGCGTCCTCTGCTTCGTGCGCATGAATCCCGTACGACTCGCGCAGAATCCGCGCGGCGTTGGCCAGGTCACCCTGGTTCGCGGCCCACAGCGGCGACTCGTTCATGAACCGGTTCCTGAACAGAATGATGACGAGCGCCGGCACCGCACCGAAGATCAGCGACGCGCGCCACAGCCATCCCGCATGCTCGGCGGGCAGCAGGAAATACAACCCGAAGATCAGCAGGAAGCAGACCGACGACGCCACGTACCACATCGGGCACCACGCCGCGAGCCGCGACGCCTTGTTGCCGCGGCCGTTGAACTTCGAGAATTCCGCGAGAAACGCCATCGCGACCGGCAGGTCGATGCCGACCCCGAGCCCCATCACGAAGCGCGCGCCGATCAGCACCCACACGTTCGGCGCGAGCCCGGCCGCGATCGCCGCGACCACGAAAAACAGCATGTCGGCCATGAACACCTGATAGCGGCCGATCTTGTCGGTCAGCCATCCGCCGATCAGGCTGCCGAAGATCGTGCCGATCATGATCGCCGACCCGACCAGCCCGGTCAGTGCCGGTGTCAGGCCGAACTCGCGCGCCACGTCGTCGATCCCGTAGGACAGCGTCGTCAGGTCGTACGCATCGAGAAACACGCCGCCCAGCGCCAGCAGCACGATCATCCGGGCATGGCTGACCGAGCTGTCCACCGTGTTGATCAGGCGCGCGACGTCGCTTGCCGAGCGAATGGGCGAGGAAACCGGTGTAACGGCGTTCAGATCGATCGAACTCATCGCATTCCTTAGTTTTTCGCCGAATGATCGGCGATGTCCGCATGAAGCCGGAAGTCGGGCATATTCATTCGCGATCGACAGCGACCATGCGCGGCCAGACGCCGCTCGACACGCGACGCCATCACGTTCCGGCAGCACGCATTCTGTTCTCCCGATTCCGTTATCCCAAGCGATATAAATCGATAAATTAATCGGCCCGCGTCATAAAGTTGCTCGCCATCCACGCTTAGCAGCAGCGTGCATGTTCAATCGCGGATTTCTTCGTTCACGGCGCGCCGATGCTTCGTTACATTGGCCGGTCACCCTGCCTGTTCGCGGCATCTTGCCGCCCTTCCGGAGAATCCCCGATGAAGCTGTCCTGGTCCCGCGCGTGGCAATCCGCGGCCCTCGTCGTTGCCGCGCTCGCCAGCCTCGTCTCGGTGCACGCACGCGCCGCGACGCCCGCGGAGATCCGCGTCGACTATGCGTACTACTCACCGGAGAGCCTGGTGATCCGCCACTTCGGTTGGCTCGAAGACGAATTCAAGGCCGACCGCACGTCGATTCGCTGGGTGCTGAGCCTGGGCAGCAATCGTGCGCTCGAATACCTGAACAGCGGCGCGGTCGATTTCGGTTCCGCCGCGGGTCTCGCGTCGGTGCTCGCGCGTGCGAACGGCAACCCGATCCATACGGTCTACGTGTTCTCGCGCCCCGAGTGGACCGCGCTGGTGGTCCGCAAGGATTCGCCGATCCGCTCGCTCGCCGACCTGAAGGGCAAGAAAATCGCCGCGACGCGCGGCACCGATCCGTTCCTGTTCACGCTACGCGCGCTGCACACGGTCGGCCTGACCCGCGACGACGTCGAGATCGTCAACCTGCAGCATCCGGACGGGCGCACCGCGCTTGCGAACGGCCAGGTCGATGCGTGGGCCGGCCTCGATCCGCACATGGCCGCGGCCCAGCTCGACGACGGCGCGCGCCTGCTCTATCGCAATGTCGCGTTCAACACCTATGGCTTCCTGAACGTCCGCGACGCGTTCGCCAGCCAGTATCCGCAGGCGGTCACGCGCGTGCTGAAGGTCTACGATCGCGCGCGCCAGTGGATCGTCGCGCATCCGGCCGACACCGCGCAGATCGTCGCCGACGAATCGAAGGTATCGCTGCCGGTGGCGAAACTGCAGCTGCAGCGCAACGACTTCAGCGATCCCGTTCCGGGCGACACCCAGCGCGCGGCGCTGAAGGCGGCCGCCCCCGTATTGACGGCCGAACAGCTGACCAAGCCCGGAGTCGATCCCGCGAAGATCGTCGATACGCTGATCGATCCGTCGTTCGCGCGCCCGCTCGTCGACGCATCGCGCTGAGACTGCCGCCCATGACCGACACCGCCGCCCGCGACGACACGCTCGCGCCCCGCCGCCCCGCTTCGCCGCCCGCTGGCCGGCGCGATCCGCTTCGCCGGTGGCGGATCGCGGGCCTCGCGCTGCCGTTCGCGGCGCTCGCGTTGCTGGAGGTCGTCGTGCGGCAGGGCTGGCTGCCGAATCATCTCGTCCCCGCCCCGAGCGAGATTCTCGACACGCTCGCCCGCCTCGGCGTCACGCGCGTGGCGCGCCATGTCGGCGCGAGTACGCTGCGGGTCGCGGCGGGGTTTGCGGCGGGCGCCGGACTCGCGCTCGTCGTCGGCGCGGCGATGGGCCTGAGCCGCCGGATCGACGCGCTGTTCGAACCGACGTTCCAGGCGCTGCGCGCGATTCCGTCGCTCGCGTGGGTGCCGGTGTTGCTGCTGTGGCTCGGCATCGATGAAGCACCGAAGATCACGCTGATCGCCATCGGCGCGTTCTTCCCGGTCCACCTCGCGGTGGTCGCCGGCATTCGCGACGTCGACCGCAAGCTCGTCGAACTCGGCGCGGTGTACCGGCTCGGCCCGTTCGCGCTGTTCCGCCGCATCCTGCTGCCGGCCGCGCTGCCGCAGATCGTCACCGGCTTGCGCACCGGCCTCAGCCTCGCGTGGATGTTCATGGTGGCCGCGGAGCTGATCGCGGCCACGCGCGGGCTCGGCTTCCTGTTGAGCGACGGCCGCGAAACCGGCCGCCCGGATCTCGTGTTCGGGGCGATCCTGCTGCTGGCGCTGCTCGGCAAGCTGACCGACGGCGCGATGGCGCGCATCGAGTCGCGCTGGCTCGGCTGGCGCGATGCATTCGACCACACGCCACGTAAAGGGTCGGCATGAGCACACGTTCTTCCGCACACACGGCGGCGCGCACCGCGACACCGCTGCTCGACGTGCGCATCACCCGCAAGCTTTACGGCGATCGCACGATCCTCGCCGATGTCCCGCTGCAGGTTGCGCGCGGCGAGATCGTCTGCGTGGTCGGCCCGAGTGGTTGCGGCAAGAGCACGCTGCTGCGGATCGTCGCCGGCCTCGATACGGATTTCCGCGGCAGCGTGAAGCTGGGCGGCGTCGCACTCGACGGCCCGTCCCCGCGCGCCGGTGTGATCTTCCAGGAGCCGCGGCTGCTGCCGTGGCTATCGATCGCGGACAACGTCGGCTTTGCGGCCGGCCCGCGCGGCGGCCGCGAGCCGGCCGTCGCACGGCTGCTCGACGAAGTCGGCCTGGCCGGGGTCGCCCGGCAACTGCCGGCCACGTTGTCGGGCGGGATGGCGCAGCGCGCGGCGATCGCGCGCGGGCTGTTCGGCGAGCCCGACCTGCTGCTGCTCGACGAACCGTTCAGCGCGGTCGATGCGATCACCCGGATGCGGCTGCAGACGCTGCTGCTCGATGTCGTCGCGCGGCACCGGACGGCCGCGATCGTCGTCACGCACGATCTGGACGAAGCGCTGTATCTCGGCGATCGCGTGCTGATGCTCGCGCCCAATCCGGGCCGCATCGACGACGAGATCCACGTCGGGGTCGCCCGGCCGCGCGATCGGCGCGACCCGACGCTGGCCGTGCTGCGCGCGCGGCTGCTGGACGCATTCCAGCAGCTTCAGGATCGTGCCGACGAGACGACGCGCCGACCGCGCGACCTTCAGGCCTCCGAAGCCTGACTTCGCGCCCGCCGGTTCACGACCGGCGTCGCCCGGCCCCGATTCGGCACGCGTTCAGCGCCGGGGCGATGCATCCGTCATCGAATACCGGTGCTGCAGGAATCGCAGCCGTATCGAAGCGCCGCCAGGGTGCGCGAGGTATCGCGCACCTGCTCACCGCTCAGCGAGGTGACATGCCGCAACTCACCGGCGCACTTCAACCGTGCGTATGTCTCAACTCGCCGTCGATCGTCTGCGGCAGTCTCAGCAGGTTGAAGATCGGGCAGATGGCCTCGACCGCCTGATGCAGTGCCCGAATCGTCTCCGGCGGTTCGGGCGAGACGATATCGAGCGTATAGCGAAGGTTGTGCGGGAACACCGGCACATGCTCGAACCCCGGTTGCTGCGCGAGCGGATGCTGGTCGCCGGTCACCTCGACCTCGATCGAGTCGATCTTCAGGCCGCGCTCCGCGGCCTGGATCAGCGTGATGTGCGTCAGGCAACTGCCGAGCACGCCGAGCTGCAGCTCCGGCGACGCCGGCCCGAGGTTATAGCCCGCGAAATCGGGCGGGCTGTCGCTGATCACCTGGAAGTCGCGAATGCGGATCTCCCGCACGCCGCTGCGGCCCAGCGCGCGCACGGTCGCTTTCAGCGGGGTCGCCTTGAGTTCGGGATTGCTGCGGGCGGCTTCCTTTTTCGCGAGCCACGCGTCGCGCTTTTGTTCGAGATAGTCGTTCAGTGTCGTCATGTCGGGTCGATACGGTCGCAATGACCGGCCGCGCATACGGCGGCCAATCGAGAGGGAGCTTCATGCTATTCCCTTCCGCGACCGCCACTAAACGATCAATCCAGCAAAGCAATTCGCCGGATGTGATGTCGCATTGCGGCACGCGCGCGGCAATTTTCGGCTGCCGTTCATTACCTCGAGTTATCCACAATTTCCGTGCATAACCCTGTGGAGAACGTTGGAGAAATTGCCCGTCCGCCTTGACCGGCAAGGATCACGGCTACGCCGTGCTGCCTCGGGGCCCCTGAACGCAGACCGCGTCGCATCGCGCTCGGCGATCGGCCGATCGTCGTGCTTCACCGCGCCAGTGCATGGATCGCGTCGACGTCGGCAGTCAGGAAGTCCGCACCAGAAATGTGCCGCTTCGACGCCGGTGCACCGCGTTGGCGGCAAGCCGGCCCGTCGATCCCGCTCCGGTCGCCCGTATCGGTGCATCAGGCGAGCGCCTCGTCACGCAGACGGAACTGCGCAACCGCCGCACTCAGCCGCGCGCCCTGTTCATCGAGCGACAGCGCGGCGGCCGCGGCCTCCTCGACCAGCGCGGCATTGCGTTGCATCGTCTGCTCCATCTGGATGACCGCGGCGTTCACCTGCTCGATGCCCGACGCCTGCTCCTCGAACGCCTGGCCGGTTTCGCTCATGATCATATTGACGCGCTCGACCGCCGCGACGAGCTCGGCCATCGCCGAACCGGCCAGTGCGACGAGCCCGCTGCCGTCTTCGACACGCTGCGCGGAATGGCCGATCAGTTCGCGGATCTCCTTCGCCGCCGACGCGCAGCGCTGCGCGAGCCCGCGCACCTCGGTCGCGACGACGGCGAAGCCACGCCCCTGCTCGCCGGCGCGCGCGGCTTCGACGGCAGCGTTCAATGCAAGGATGTTGGTCTGGAATGCGATGCTTTCGATCACGCCGACGATCCCGGAGATCCGCGTGGAACTGAGCGAAATCGCCGACATCGTCTCGACCACGCGTTGCATCGCCTCGCCGCCGCGCGACGCGATGCCGGCCGCGCCTTCGACATAGGTGCGCGCATCGCGCGCGTTGTCCGCGTTCTGGCGCACGGCCGCCGTCAGTTGCTCGACGCTCGCCGCCGCCTGTTGCAGCGAAACGGCCTGCTGCTCCGTGCGCGCCGACAGGTCGACGTTGCCGCTCGCGATCGTGCGGACGTCGCCGACGATCGTCTCCGTGCTCGTACGCACCTGGTTCACGGTGTCGACGAGGCCGTCCTGCATCCGTTTCAGCGCATGCAGCAGATAGGCCATCTCGTTCTCGCCGGGCACCACGACCGTTCCGGTCAGGTCGCCTGTCGAGATCTTCTCGAACTGGTCGACCGCGAGCTTGATCGGCTCGATGATCGCCTTCGCGAGCACGCGCTGCGCAAGGAAGCCGACGACGAGTGCGAGGGCCGCGACCGCCGCCATCCCCCACACGATCCGATGGAACTGCACGCCTGCCGCGTCATAACGCGCCTTTTCGCGCGCGACCTGGAACGCCTCGAGCGCATCGATCGCCTCCTGGTAGGCGGCGAACAGCTCGGGCGGCGCGGTACGTTGCGTGTCGAGGAAGCCGAAACCGTCGTCGCCGTCGAGTTGCGAGAGCGCCTTCAGGAACACGCGGTCGAGCAACGCCCGACGGCGATTCTGCAGCGTGTCGAACAGCGCCTGCTCGTCGGCGTTGCGCGCGTGCAGCCCCGCATAGGCATCCAGTTCGTCGTTGCTCTGCTTGAGGAGCGTGCGGAGTTTCGCGATCTCTTCCTTGGCCGAGTGGCCGGCGCTGATGATCTGCGCGACGTCGCTCATGCGTTCGCGCAGCACGAGCATCCGCTCGGAGCTGGTCTTCAGGTGCAGCAGCGACGCGGTGTCGTCGCGGTACATCGCCTCGAGCGAACCGTTGCCCATATAGAGGGCCGCGATGCTCGCGCCGACCACCAGCACGAGCAGCACGGTATAGCCGGCGATGGTCGCGACGAGGCCACCACGGATAGTGAGTTGTTTTCGCATGACGTTCCCTTGCGCGGGCCGGGCGCGGCCAGCGGCGGATGTGGATTCCGGATCACGAAAGACGCGCGCCGTGTCGCAACACGGGGCGCATGGGCTGCGAACGGGTTAACGGCGGCGGGAACGGGGAGGTTTTACCGATACGCGACGTGAATCTTGACGATTGCGACAGGGGCAGGGGCGAAGCGGTACGTGACGAGTGCGCGAAGCCGTGCCGACGATCATCTGGGAGTGAAGAAAGGCATCCTGATCACTTCGACGCACTCCGACGGGTATCTAGCCGCCGTTCGTCAGCCTCGAACGAATCTCGTCAACCGACAGGTCGCGCTGATGCGTTGCGATCTGCCATCGATTCCCCCACGGATCCTGCACCATCGCCCGCCTGTCGCCGTACGGCATGTCGGCGGGGGCTTCGAGCGTGGTCGCACCCGCTGCAAGCGCCCGCCGGTAGGTCAGGTCGGCATCCTCGACATACACGTACAGGAATGCCGGCATCGGCTCACGCAGGCCATCTTCCCCGCTGATCATCACGACGGAATCACCGATCCTGATTTCCGCGGGCAGCCCCGGGCGGTACTCGCCCTGTGCGTGAAATACCGTTCGGATGAATTCGATCAGGTTTTCAGGATCAGGCACGACGATCCGGGGCGTGACGGTGTGCCATCCATCGGGCTGGAACCTGGCCATGTCGGGCAGCCTCCGAAGAGATTTCCGACGGGTATTGTGCGCCGGGCGACCTCTGTGGGCAAAGGGGGCGACGCTGCACTCCGCGGTGTCCACGCCGCCCTCCATTCAGATAGGGACGGATTCGACATGTCCGACGACGCGCGTCCCCTCTTCCTACGACATACATCCGCGCGGCCGCATGTTTAACTCATGCCCAGCCGGATCGGGCGCATTCCGAATCCGGGCGGCGCGCGCACCTTGAAGGTTCATGAAGCCCGTCAATGCTTCGATGAATTCCGATGTGCTTGACGCACTGCTTGTACACAGCGACGACGAACCGGCTATCGACGTGTGAACCAACACGCGCGTCGCTGCCGCACCCGTTGCGCTCCAAGTGAGGCTTGCCTACGCATCGCCATGCCAACAACGACTGGAACCTGAATGGTGACAAACGCCGAACCCGTGAATTTCCACAGCGCGATCGCCTGTGCGCCGGCAGCCAATGCGCCGCTCGAGTCCCCGCTCGCATGCGTCTGATCTGTTTTCCGTATGCGGGCGGCTCGGCCGCCGTCTACCGCGCGCTGCAAACCTTGTTGCCCGGCATCGAAGTGCGCCGTCATGAACTTGCCGGCCGAGGCGGCCGCCTGTCCGAGCCTGCCATCCGAGACATGTCGACGCTGGTCGACACGTTGCTGCGCGACCTGGACAACTGCTTCGATCGTCCCTTCGCGCTGCTCGGACACAGCATGGGCGCGGCGATTGCGGCCGAACTGGCCCTGCGACTTCCCGCCCACGCACGACCGAACCTGCGGCATCTGTTCGTGAGCGCGCGTGCCGCACCGGGCCAGGAGCGCCACGATCGGCGCATGCAGGCGCTGGATGATCGCGCCTTCATCGATGCGCTGCGCGAGATGGGCGGCACACCGAAAGCGGTGCTGGACAACGGCGAACTGATGGCGCTGCTGATGCCGGCGCTGCGTGCGGATTTCACGCTGATCGAAAACCACCGGCCCGTGCCCGGGCCCAGGCTGGCGGTGGATATCACCGCATTCGCGGGCCGGGGGGACAACGAGGTCCCCGTCGATGCCGTTGCGGGCTGGGGCGCCGCGACGACCGGGCGCTTCGATTTTCACGTCATCGATGGAGATCATTTCTTTCTGAGAAACGAAATGCGGACGATGGCCGGCGTCATCGCGGCGCGCATGCGGCGCGCGGAACACGCCGCGTCGAGCGCACTGCAGGCATGACGGGCCGATCCTCGCGATCGGCGTGCCGGCCGGTGCCGTGATCGTCGAATGAAAACGCCCGCGCGCCTGATCCGCTCCCCTGCCGGAGCCGCGGGCCGGTCAAGCAAGTCGGGAGGCCGCGTCGCTTCCCTGCACGCGATACTTGGAGTGCCATTGTGCAACGTAATCGAAAGCGAATCCTCGTAACAGGTGGCGCGGGTTTCCTCGGTTCGCATCTTTGCGAGCGCCTGGTCGAACTCGGTCACGACGTCTTGTGCGTCGACAACTATTTCACCGGCACGAAGCAGAACGTCGCGGCGCTGCTCGGCAACCCGAGCTTCGAGGCGCTGCGTCACGACGTCACCTTTCCGTTGTACGTGGAAGTGGACGAGATCTACAACCTCGCCTGCCCGGCTTCGCCGATCCACTATCAATTCGATCCCGTGCAGACCACCAAGACCAGCGTGATGGGCGCGATCAACATGCTGGGGCTCGCCAAGCGCACGCATGCGCGCGTTCTGCAAACCTCGACGAGCGAGGTGTACGGCGACCCTGACGTGCACCCGCAACCGGAAAGTTACCGCGGCAACGTCAACCCGCTCGGGCCGCGCGCCTGCTACGACGAAGGCAAACGTTGCGCGGAGACGCTGTTCTTCGACTATCACCGCCAGCAGAACGTACGCATCAAGGTGGTCCGCATCTTCAACACGTACGGGCCGCGCATGCATCCCAACGACGGCCGCGTGGTGTCCAACTTCATCGTGCAGGCGCTGCGCGGCGACGACATCACGCTGTATGGCGACGGCAGCCAGACCCGGGCCTTCTGCTATGTCGACGACATGGTCGACGGTTTGATCCGGATGATGGCCACGCCCGCGGAGCTCACCGGCCCGATCAACCTCGGCAATCCGCACGAGATCGCGGTCAGCGAACTGGCGCAGATCATCTTGCGCCTGACCGGCTCGAAGTCGCGGCTCGTATTCCGTCCGCTGCCAAAGGATGATCCGACCCAACGTTGCCCCGACATCAGCCTCGCACGCGCCCACCTCGACTGGGAGCCGACGATCGGGCTCGAAACGGGGCTGCGGCGGACCATCGATTATTTCTGTTCGACGCTCGCTGCCTGACGGCGCACCTGGAAGCCCCGCTTCGATGAGCGGAGGGGAATGGCATGACGGGGTGACGTCGCCTGGACGATGTCCCATTTTTACGTGACAGACGTGATGCGGAGACCATGCTCCAATCCGGTCGTACCGTTAACACCATTGGCCGGGATGAAGCGATTCTCGTGCGCCAGTGTCCATCAATCCGCCTCGCAAGCCGGATCTTCGCGCATGGAAAAAATCGAGTATCTTAAGCAGGTCGAATCGAACGCGCGAACCTACGCAACCTCTTTCCCGCGGCTGTTTACCCATGCGAAGGGCATACGCGTACGCGACGCCGACGGGCAGGAATACATCGACTGCCTGTCGAATGCGGGCACGCTCGCGCTCGGACACAATCACCCGGAAGTCAATGAAGCCGTGATGCGGTTTCTGTCGTCCGATCAGATGCAACAGGCACTCGACCTGGCGACGCCGGCCAAGCACGCGTTCGTCGAGCAGCTTTTCTCGCTCCTGCCCGGGAAGATCGCCGAATCCGGCAAGATCCAGTTTTGTAGCCCGAGTGGGGCGGACGGCGTCGAAGCGGCGATCAAGCTGACCCGGCACTATACGGGCCGCCCGGCGATCATGGCGTTCCACGGCGCCTACCACGGCATGACGGCCGGCGCACTCGCCGTGTCGGGAAACCTCACGCCGAAATCGGCCGGCGGCAACGGACGCGACGTTCATTTCCTGCCCTATCCCTATGCCTTTCGCTGCCCGTTCGGCACCGACGGCTCGGCGACCGATCAACTCAGCATCAACTACATCCGGACCGTCCTGTCCGATCCGGAGAGCGGGATCACCAAACCGGCGGCCATCATCATCGAAGTCGTGCAAGGCGAAGGGGGTTGCATCCCCGCTCCCGACACCTGGCTGATCGAGTTGCGTGAGCTGACGCTGCGGCATGAAATCCCGTTGATCGTCGATGAAGTGCAGACCGGACTCGGTCGAACCGGCGCGCTGTTCGCTGTCGAACATTCCGGCATCCGGCCGGACGTACTCGTGCTGTCGAAGGCATTCGGCGGCGGCTATCCATTATCGGTGGTGGTCTACGACGAGCGCCTGGACACCTGGCCGCCGGGCGCGCATGCCGGCACCTTTCGAGGCAACCAGATTGCGATGGTGGCCGGCTTGTCGACCATGCGCATCGTCGAACGGGAGAATCTGTCGGCACACGCGGACCGGGTCGGCAAACTGCTGGTGGCCGGCCTCGAGGGGCTTGCCGAACGCTTTCCGTGCCTCGGCCAGATTCGCGGCCGCGGCCTGATGATCGGCGCTGAAGTCGTCGTGCCCGGCACCCATGGCCGAACCGGCCCGCCCCACACGGAACGGGCAAAAGCCATCAAGCGGAACTGCCTGCGAAACGGGCTCATCGTCGAAACCGGCGGGCGCAACGGCGCGGTACTCCGGTTCCTGCCGCCGCTGATCGTTTCGGAAGCGGATATCCACGAAATCCTCAATCGCTTCGAGCATGCCGTGGAAACGGCCTGCCGTGCCTAGCCGCACCGCGGCGCGACCATGCAGGCCGACCCGTTCGGTTGCGCCGTGATCCACGTACAGGAAAGGACTATTGACGATGCTGGGCATGACGGAACGCAAGCTGCTTGCCGAGGGTAGCTCGCCGTGGCTGCTGGAACCCGTGTCGAATGGGCGTGATCTCGCGCACGCGGTGAACGACAACCGGGCGGCACTCGAATCCCGGCTGGTGGAACATGGCGCACTGCTGTTTCGCGGCTTCGACGTTTCATCCGTGGGCGGCTTCGAAGCGTTTGCTCACGCGATTTCGGCCCATCAGTCCGACTACGTCTATCGTTCCACGCCACGCACCTCGATCGGCAACGGCATCTTCACCGCAACCGAGTATCCGCCGAGCGAGACGATCGCCCTTCATTGCGAAAACGCATATCAACGAAGCTGGCCGCTGAGAGTCGCATTCTGTTGCCTGACGCCGGCCGCGACCGGCGGCGAAACGCCGATTGCCGACATGCGGGAGGTGAGCCGCCGAATCGGACCGCGCCTCCTGGATCACTTCGAAGCGAAACAGGTCCGCTATGTCAGGCACTACCGGCGGCACGTCGACATTCCGTGGGAAACCGTGTTCCAGACCCGCGACCGCAGCCAGGTTGCCGCCTTCTGCGCGGACAACGGCATCGAGCATGAATGGCTCGACGACGACACGTTGCGCACCGCCCAGGTCAACCAGGGCGTGGCCTACCATCCGGTCACCGGCGACCGGGTGTTCTTCAATCAGGCCCATCTGTTCCATCTGTCGAACCTGGAAGCCTCGCTCGCCCGTTCGATCGTCAGCCTGTTCGGCGAGGATCGCATTCCGCGCAATGCCAGCCACGGCGACGGGAGTCCATTCGATCTCGCCGACCTCGAGCAGATCCGCACCGCGTTCCGCGCATGCGCGATCACGTTTCCATGGCAGCGAGGCGACGTCCTGCTGGTCGACAACATGCGCTTCGCGCATGGCCGCAACCCGTTCGAAGGCGAGCGCAAGGTCGTCGTGTCACTGCTGGACCCGTACGCGCCCGACCTCGAAGGAAGCGCCGATCGTTAGCAAGCGCGAGCGTGCACCTCAATAACAAGCCGTATTGATCCGGTGCGCGAAACGCCGTGTCCTTGGATTACGGGGCAGACGTCGGATTAGAGCGATGCTCTAATTTCAATACCGTCCAACGAAGCACGCTTGGCGGGATCGCCACGACCGGTCCTGAGATATTCAACGTTTAGAAGACAACGAAGGTTGAGCATGCTTCCCGATACAAAATTCAGGACTGTTACAGAAATTCTGTTGTTTCGCGGCAAGGTAGAACCGGAGAAGACGGCATTCATTTTTCTCGAGAACGGCGAAGCGGAACTGACCCGGCTCACGTTCGGCGACCTCGACAAGCGGGCGCGCGGCATCGCCGCCAGGCTGCAGGACATCGCGCAACCGGGCGATCGCGTCCTGCTGGTCTATCCGCCCGGGCTCGAATTCATCTGCGCATGGGTCGGATGCCTGTACGCCGGCCTGATCGGCGTACCTGCGTATCCGCCGCGCAGGCATCGCCCCGCCGATCGTCTCAAGGCGATCGTCGCCGACGCCGGGCCGGTCGTCGCGCTGACCGATGCAGCCACACTCGACGGCATCGCGCATCACGCGGACGGTTATTCCGACACGCTGGAACTGAAGATCCTCGCGACGGACCAGCGCTTCGACGCGCCGGCCGAACACTGGCGCGCACCGGACATCACGCCGCAGACGCTGGCGCTTCTGCAATACACGTCAGGCTCCACCGGTACGCCGAAAGGCGTGATGATCAGTCATGCGAACATCCTGAGCAACATGGCGGTCATCGCCGAGGCGAGCGACGCCGATGCGTCGACGGTGTTCGTCAGCTGGCTCCCGGTGTTTCACGACATGGGGTTCTTCGGGAAGGTGCTGCTGCCGATCTATCTCGGCGTGCTGTCGGTGCTGATGGCGCCCGCGGCGTTCGTGCAGAAGCCCCTCCGCTGGCTGCAGGCCATCACGAAGTATCGCGGCACGCATTGCGCCGCGCCGGATTTCGCGTATGACCTGTGCGCGCGCAAAATCTCCGATGAAGCGCGCGCGCAGCTCGATCTGAGCAGCTGGCGGGTTGCGTTCAACGGCGCGGAACCGGTGCGCGCGGAGTCGGTGGCGCGTTTTTCGCGCGCCTTCGCCGCATGCGGCTTCCACGCGCACACCATGCGCCCGGTCTACGGGATGGCCGAGGCGACCTTGTTCATCTCCGGTCAGCCGGCACGCTCGCTGCCGCGCGTGGCGGACTACGACGCCGACGGCCTCGCGCAAGGCGTGGCGACGAGAAGCGACCAAGGCAAGCGCCACGCGCTGGTCTCATGCGGTCGGACCTGGGCGGAGCACCGCCTGCGGATCGTGAATCCGGATACCGGTGAGCGCTGCGCGCCCGGCCGGATCGGCGAAATCTGGTTGACGGGCCCGAGCGTCGGCGTCGGCTACTGGAACCGCGTCGAGGAAACGGAACGCACCTTCGGCGCGAAGCTGGATGGCGATGATGCGCGTTACCTGCGCACGGGCGATCTCGGTTTCGTCGATGGCGAGGACCTGTTCGTCACCGGCCGTTTGAAAGACCTCATCATCGTCGCCGGCCGCAATCACTACCCGCAGGATCTCGAACAAACCGCGGAGGGAAGCCACCCCGCGCTGGCGCCCAATGCATCGGCGGCTTTCTCGATCAACGTCGACAACGTGGAGCGGATCGTCGTCGCCTGTGAAGTGCGCCGGGAAGCGCTCAACACGCTGGACGCGGAAGCCGTCGCCGCGGAGATCCGGCGCACGCTCGCCGAAGCGCACGACGTCGATCTGTATGCGGCTGTGCTGTTGAAGCCCGCCACGATCCTGCGCACGTCCAGCGGCAAAATCCAGCGGAGCCGGATCAGGCAGGCATTCATCGATGAACAGGGACTCGCGATCGCGGGCGAGTGGCGCCGTGCGTTCTCCGCGCCGCCGGCCGCCCCGCAACCGGCCACGCCACGCGACACGCAAGCGCTGGTGCAATGGTGCATCGAACGTGTCTCGCGTCTGTCGGGAATCGACGCCGGCAAGATCGACCCCGACGCGCCGTTCAGCATCCACGGGCTCGATTCGAAGGACGCCATCCAGCTCTCGGGCGAGTTGCAGGACTGGCTCGGGCGGCCGGTTTCCCCGACCGTCGTCTACGATTTTCCGAGTATTTCGCTGCTGGCGCGCCATTTGAGCGGCACCGGGAACGCCATGCCGGACCCGGCGCCCGGCTCGGCCGCAGCACGCGCGGATATCGCGATCGTCGGCATGGGATGCCGTTTCCCCGGCGCCGGCAATCCCGACGCATTCTGGCAGTTGCTGCTGGAGGGCCGGGACGCGGTCGGCGCGTCGACGCAGCGCGGCGCCGACCTTCCGCCCGCCGGACTGCTGGACCAGGTCGATCAGTTCGATGCGGCATTCTTCGGCATCAGCGCCCGCGAAGCGGAATCGATGGATCCGCAACAGCGTCTGCTGCTGGAGGTGGCCTGGGAGACGCTCGAGCATGCGGGGATCGCACCCGGCAGTCTCGCCGGCGGCCGCACCGCGGTCATCGTCGGCATCAGCAATTCGGACTACATCCGGCTGGCGCAGGACGAAGTCGCGGACGTCGGCCCTTATGTCGCGACGGGCAATGCGCTCAGCGTCGCCGCCAACCGCATTTCCTACGCGCTCGATCTGCGCGGCCCAAGCTGGGCGGTCGATACCGCGTGTTCGTCCTCGCTCGTCGCGGTGCATCAGGCGTGCCGCGCGCTGCAGCGCGGCGAGTCCGATGCGGCACTGGCCGGCGGGGTCAACCTGATTCTGGCGCCGCAATTGAGCGCGTCCTTCACGCAAGCGGGCATGCTGTCGCCGGACGGCCGATGCAAGGCGTTCGATGCATCAGCGAACGGTTACGTGCGCGGCGAAGGCGTGGGCATGGTGCTGCTCAAGCGGCTCGACGATGCGCTCGCGAACGGCGACACCGTGTTCGCCTTGATCCGCGGCTCCGCGGTGAATCAGGATGGACGCAGCCATGGCCTGACCGCGCCCAACGGCCCGGCCCAGCAGGCCGTGATTCATAGTGCGCTGCGCGATGCCGGCGTACGCGCGCAGGACATCGGCTTCGTCGAGGCGCACGGTACAGGCACACCGCTCGGCGACCCGATCGAATTGAACGCGCTGGCGGCCGTCCTGAACGACTCCCGCCGGCCGGACGAGCACTGCTGGATCGGCTCGGTCAAGACCAACATCGGCCACCTGGAATCGGCGGCGGGCATCGCCAGCCTGATCAAGACCGCCCTTGCGCTACACCATCGCGCCATTCCGCCGAACCTCCATTTCCGGTCGATCAATCCGCAGATCGCGCTCGACGGCACGCCGTTCCGCATGCCGCAGCAGGTCACGCCGTGGGATTCGAAACACGGGCCGCGCGTGGCCGGCGTCAGTTCGTTCGGCTTCGGCGGCACCAACGCGCACCTGATCCTGTCCGAAGCGCCCCGGCCCGCGGAGATCGAAGCCGACCCGGCAGCGCCCGCGGCGCGCGTCGTGACGCTCTCCGCGCGCACGCCGGAAGCGTTGCACGCGCTCGCTGCGTCCTATGCGGCCTACCTCGACGCCCATCCCGAGGCCCGTGTGCGGGATTTCGCATTCACGGCCAATTCCGGGCGCACTCACTTCACGCGGCGCGCGGCCATCGTCGCATCGAGTCTCGATTCGTTGCGTTCGCAACTTGGTGCCGTTTCGTCCGGCAAGCCAGCCGAAACGCCGCCTGCGGTGACATTCCACTTTTGCGCCGACGACGGCGGCAGCGCCGACGCGGTTCGACAATTGCGCTCGGCCAGCCCCGCTTTCGACGCGCTGATGCAGCGGCAATCCGAGGCGCCCGGGCTCGCCCTCGCCGAAGCCGGGTTCACGGCATTCCAGCGCGCGCTCGCGCAACTGTGGATGTCGTTCGGCATCACGCCGAATGCCGTCAGCAGCGCGGGCGACGGGCATCGCGCCGCAGCCTCGTGGGCGGACATGCCGCAGACGCCGGACGGCGGTGCGGCGGAAAACCGCGTCGTGATCGAAATCGGCACGCACACGGCCGCGTGGGACGCGATCCTGCACACGCTCGCCGCGCTGTACGTACGCGGCGCGTCGATCGACTGGGATGCCGTGGAGCGGGGCGCACCGCACCGCCGGCTCGCGCTGCCGACCTACCCGTTCGAGCGTCGCGGCTTCTGGATCACGCCACGTGCGCCGCGGCATCCGTTGCTCGGGCGCCTCATGGAGCAGCACGCGCATGCGCCGGCCACGTGGATCTGGCAATCGCGTCTCGATGCGCCGGCCACCACCTTTCTCGACGGTCATCGCGTCAAGGGCTCGCCCGTCCTGCCCTATTCCGCGTTCGTAGAAATGGCACTGTCGGCCACGTCGGAAATCGGTGCTGCCGGCCATACGACGTTGAAGGACCTCGCGCTGCATGCGCCGTTGCCGCTGCATCCGCATGCATCGCGCACCGTGCAGACCGTGCTGAGCCGCCGGTCCTGGGGACCGTTTTCGTTTGCCGTCTATCACCGGATCGACGACACCCGCGCCACCCCGACGTGGCAGATGTGCGCGAGTGCCGAGATTCACGAATCGGATCGGAGCCACGCATGAAATTCGGCCTGATGTTCTTCGCCAGCAGTGAAGAGGCGCTGTCCGGCAACAAGTACCAGCTCGTGATGGAAAGCGCGCGCTTCGCCGATGCGAACGGGTTCTCCAGCGTCTGGGTGCCGGAGCGCCATTTCACCGAATTCGGCTCGCTGTACCCGAATCCCGCCGTCCTGCACGCCGCGCTCGCGGCGGCCACCCAACGCGTGAAGCTGGTCGCGGGCAGCGTGGTCGCGGCGCTGCACAACCCGATCCGGATCGCGGAAGAATGGTCGATGGTGGACAACCTGTCGAACGGCCGCGTGGGCGTGTCGTTCGCGTCCGGATGGAATCCGGACGACTTCGTGTTCGCCCCGGACAAATATGCGAGCCGGCAGGACGACATGCTGGCGACGATGCGCACGGTCCAGCATCTGTGGCGCGGCGGCATGCTGAAGGCGACGAACGGCGTCGGCAAGCCGGTGCAGTTGCGCATCTATCCGACGCCGGTGCAGCCGGAGCTGCCCGTGTGGGTGACCGCCGCGAGCAATCCGCAGACGTTCGTGCGCGCCGGCGAAACCGGCGCCAACCTGCTGACCCACGTGCTCGACCAGGATCGCGACCAGCTCGCGCACAAGATCGCCCTCTACCGCGACGCGCGCGCGAAGCACGGCTTCGATCCGGCGGCCGGCACCGTGTCCGTGATGCTGCACACGTTCGTCGGCGACGATGCGGCGCAGGCGCGCGAACAGGCGCGTGTGCCGTTCTGCAACTACATCCGCGGCAATATCGGGCTGTTGAACGGGCTGGCGCAGAGCCGCGGCCAGTCGGTCGACGTGCGCGCGATGGGCGCACGCGAACTGGACGAGTTCGTCGAGTTTCTCTATGAACGCTTCGCGCAATCGCGCGGGCTCATCGGCACGCCGGAAACCTGCGTCGACCTGGTGCGGGATCTCGCGTCGATCGGCGTGGATGAAGTGGCCTGCCTGCTGGATTTCGGTCCGCCGGTCGAGCGGATCCTCGGCAATCTTCCGCAGTTGCGTCGACTACGGGAGATGTGCGCGCCCAGGCAAGCCGCCGCGCAGACGCGATTCGATGCCGCCGAGGTGCAGGCCCGCTGCCCGGAAACGACGTCGGGCGCGGACTTCAATGGCGAAATCCGGCAGCACGGCGTGCAGATCGACGGCGTGTTCGACGCGATCCGGCAGATCTGGCGTACGACCGGCGAGGCGCTGGGGAAAATCAGCCTGCCGGCCGACGCGCTGGCATCGTCGCCGTACCAGGTCCACCCCGCCTTTCTCGACGCGTGCAGCCGCGTGCTCGCCGCCGCCATCGATCCGGACGCGCTGGCGTCGGGCGACCTGTACCTGCCCAGCTCGATCGGTGCGGTACGAGTGCATCAGCCGCCGTCGTCGACCGACGCATGGAGTCACGCCACGCTGCGCAAGCCGGTCGGACAGGGCACGCTGGAGGGCGACATCCGCGTCCATGACCTTGCAGGGCGACTGCTGATCGAGATCGATGGGCTGCGGTTGCAGCAGGTGCGCGCGGGGCGCGCCGCCGAGCGGCACGACTTCGCCGCGCTGCTTTATCAACGCGTCTGGAGACCGTCGAACGTCGACGCGGCAACCGGCGGTTCCGCGCAGGGCGAGTGGCTGATTCTCGCGGACCGCGGCGGCGTGGGCGCACAGCTGTCGGCGCTGCTGGAAGCCAACGGCGATACGTGCACGCTGCGCTTCGCCGACGCGACGCCGGACCTGCCCGCGCCCGACCGCCCGCTGAAGGGCGTCATCCACCTGTGGAGTCTCGATCTCGCGCCCGCCGACATCGCGGCGAGACGGCGTGCCAGCGCGAGCGTGCTGCACCTGGTCAGGGCGCTTGCGTCACGCGCGCCGTCGGCCCGGCAGGCGCGTCTATGGCTGGTGACGTCGGGCGCGATGAATGTTCTGGAGGGCGAATCGATCGCGGTGGCGCAGGCCCCGCTGTGGGGATTGGGCCGCGCGATCGCGGTCGAGCATGCGGCGCTGTGGGGCGGGCTCGTCGACCTCGATCCCGCGCAGCCGTCGGCGGCGCACATCGTGCAAGCGGTACAGGCGGGCGGCCGGGAAGACATGGTCGCGTTTCGCCGCGACCAGCGCTACGTCGCGCGCATCGCCCGCGACAATCGCGAATTCGTCAGCCACCGGCCGATCCGGTTCCACGATGACGCAACGTATCTCGTGACCGGCGGGCTCGGCGGGCTCGGCCTGCGGCTCGCGTCCTGGCTCGCCGACCACGGCGCCGGGAAAATCGTCCTGCTGGGGCGCGGCGAACCTTCCGCCGCGCACGAGACAATCCTGCGCACACTCGACGCGCGGTTCATTCGCGCCGACCTGTCGCGTCGCGAGGACGTCGAGCAGGCGCTCGATGAAATCGCGCAGTCGATGCCGCCGCTCAAAGGGGTCTTTCATCTCGCCGGCGCGCTCGACGATGCGCTGCTGACGCGCCAGGACGACGACGCCTTCCATCGCGCCGGCAGCGGCAAGGCCGACGGCGCCTGGTATCTGCACGAGCTGACGGCCGGCTTGCCGCTCGACCATTTCGTGCTGTTCTCGTCGATGGCCGCGCTGATCACCATGCCGGGCCAGGGCAACTACGCGGCGGCGAACAGCTTCCTCGACGCGCTCGCCCAGCATCGGCGCGCGCAGGGGCAACCGGGGCTCAGCGTCAATTGGGGGCCGTGGGCCGAGATCGGCCATGCCGCCACCGACTACGGACGGCGCGCGCACGAACAGCTGGGCGCGCTCGGCGTCGGCACGCTGCCGCCCGAACTGGCCATCGCGACGCTGGAACGGCTGGTGGCGTCCGGCGTCGCGCAGTCCGGGGTCGCGCAAATCGACTGGCCGACCCTGTTCCGGGTCGATGCGCCGGCCGCCGGGTCCGCGCTGTTTTCCGAGCTGGCGCAACCGGCCGCGCAGCCCGTGCAGCAGGACACGGCGTTGCTGCGCCAGCTGCATGCATGCGCGCCGCGCGAGCGGGTCGAGCTCGTCACCGACACGCTCGCGGCGATGCTCGCCGAGACCTTGCGTCTGTCCGGCCCCGACGCCATCGCGCCCGAGCAATCGCTGCTCGATCTCGGCCTGGATTCGCTGGTCGCGCTCGAACTGACCGATCGCCTCACCAAGGTGTTCGGCAGGCCGTTTCGCGCGACGCTGTTCTTTTCCTATCCGAACCTGCGGGCGCTCGCCCAGTACGTGCTCAACGAACTGTCGCCGTCGCTCCCCGCGCCGGTCGTCGACGAAGCATCCGACGACCTCGACGAGGACGACCTTTCCGAACTGATCGCCCAGGAGATCGGCACCCAATGAACGCCAAGGCCACGCATGCACTGAAAGCCGCGCTCGACGAATTGCGCCTGCGGCGCGCGGAAATCGCGGCGCTGCGTTCGGACCGCAACGAGCCGATCGCCGTCATCGGCATGGCTTGCCGCTTCCCCGGCCGCAGCGATACGCCGGACGCGTTCTGGCAACTGCTCGACGGCGCGCGCGATGCCGTCACCGAAGTGCCGGGCGAACGCTGGGACATCGATCGCTACTACGACCCCGATCCGTCCGCGCCCGGCAAGATGGCGACCCGCCACGGCGCCTTTCTCGAACGCGTGGATCAATTCGACGCGGCGTTCTTCGGGATCGCGCCGCGCGAAGCGACCTACCTCGATCCGCAGCAACGGCTCCTGCTCGAAGTGGCGTGGGAGGCGCTCGAGAACGCCCATCTCGCGCCCGAGCGCTTCCGCCAGTCCGCCACGGGCGTGTACGTCGGCATCACCTGCTTCGACCACGCGATCCAGGTGTCCAATGCGTCGATGCCGTCGAGCAGCTACGCGGGCACGGGCAGCGCGCTGAACATGGCCGCGGGCCGGCTGTCGTTCGTGCTGGGCCTCACCGGCCCGAGCATGGCGATCGACACCGCCTGCTCGTCGTCGCTGGTGTGCCTGCACCTGGCCTGCGAAAGCCTGCGCTCGCGCGAAACCGGCATGGCGCTCGCGGGCGGCGTCAACCTGATGCTGTCGCCCGAGGTCATGGTCAGTTTCTCGCAGGCGCGCATGCTGTCGCCGGACGGACGCTGCAAGACCTTCGACGCGGCGGCGGACGGCTACGTGCGCGGCGAAGGGTGCGGCATGGTGGTGCTCAAGCGCCTCGCCGACGCGCTCGCCGACGGCGACCGGGTGCTCGGCATCGTGCGCGGCACGGCGGTCGACCAGGGCGGCGCGGGCGGCGGGCTGACCGTGCCGAGCCGCGATTCGCAGGAACGGGTGATCCGCCGCGCGCTGAACCAGGCCGGCGTCGCGCCCGGCGACGTCTCGTATGTCGAGGCCCACGGTACCGGGACGTCCCTCGGCGACCCGATCGAGGTCGAAGCGCTGGCCGGCGTCTACGGCGCCGGGCGCACGGCGGACGAGCCGCTCGTGATCGGTTCGGTCAAGACCAATATCGGGCATCTGGAATCGGCCTCCGGCATCGCCGGCCTGATCAAGGTCCTGCTGTCGTTCGAGCACGACCGGATTCCGGCGCACCTGCATTTCACCCGACCCAATCCGCATACGCCGTGGCAGGAGATCCCGATCCGCGTCGCCGCCGATCCGGTCGCGTGGCAGCGCGGGGAACGCAAGCGCATCGCCGGGGTGAGCGCGTTCGGATTCAGCGGCACCAATGCCCACGCGATCGTCGAGGAGCCGCCCGTCGCGCCGGTGCACGCCGCGCAGCGCGCGCTGCTGCTGCTGTCGGCACGATCCGAAGCGGCGCTGGCGGCGCTCGTGCAGCGCTACGAGCGCGCGATCGACGGCGCGACGCCGCAGGAGCTGGCCGCCATCTGCCGCGCCGCCGCCACCGGACGGAGTCACTATCCGTTTCGCGCGGCCTATGTGTCGGGCGTGAGGGCCGCGTCGGCGGCAGCGGCGCGCACGGGCAAGGCGTTGCGCGTGGGCTTCATGTTCGGCGCGCCGGACACCGGCGTCGCACGCGCGCTCCACGCGTCGGAACCGCTGTTCCGCGATGCGTTCGCGCGTTGCGCGGTGCCGCTGGAGGCGCTCGAGACCAACGCGGGCCGCTTCGCGATCCAGTTCGCATGGGCGGAACTGTGGAAGGAATGGGGCATCCGCCCAGCCGTCGTGTCGGGCCATGGCATCGGCGAATATGTCGCGGCCTGCGTGGCGGGCGTCGTGAGCGTGGCCGACGCGCTGCGCGTCGTGACCGCCCGTTCGGATGCCGAAGCGTTGCACGCCGTGCTTCAGGACATCTCGCTCGCACGGCCGTCGGTCCGCCTGATTTCGGGCTGTCTCGGCACCGAAGTGACCGACGAGGTGACACACCCGTCGTACTGGTTGCAACTGGCCGGCGCGTCGGATCAAGCCGATGCGCCGCACCCGCCGGAAGGGCTCGCCGACGGCTGGCTGCCGCCGCCCTGCGCGGGCGATGCACTGGAACACGCACTCGCGGCGCTGTACGTGCAGGGCGCGCAGTTCGACTGGCGCGCGCTGTTCCCGGCGCCCGCCCAGCCCGCCACGACCCTGCCGAACTACCCGTTCGAGCGGCAGCGCTTCAGCCTGGAGAAGATCCCGTCGCCCGTCGTCGGCATGGATGCCGGCAGCATCGACGCCGCGGTGCGGCACCTCAAGTCGTCCGGCAAGTACCCGGAGGACATGCTGAACGCGTTTCCGGACCTGCTCAGGACGGCATTCGCCCCCGCCAAAACCACCGCGTCGAACGAAAGCCCGCTCTATCACGTGGTGTGGGAGCCGCAGGCCGCATTGCCGGCGGCACAGACGGCCGCCGACGCGTCCCCGTGGCTGATCTTCGCGGACACGAGCGGTGCCGGCGAGCGGCTTGCGGCGCTGCTGCGGGCGCGCGGCGCAGCCTGCTCGCTGGTGCGCCCCGGCCTCGACTATCTCGGCGACGTGGAAGCGGGCTGGCAGGTCGCGCCCGAGCGGCCGGACGACTTCGTCCGCCTGCTGAACGAGACCGCCGCCCCCGGCCAGCGCATCGTCTTTCTGTGGGCGCTGGACGAAGCCGTCGGCGAGACGCGCATGTCCACGGCGCTGCTGCATCTCGTGCATGCGGTGGTCGGCAGTGAGCGCGAGTGGACGCCTTCGACCCGGCCCAGGATCTCGGTGGTCACGCGCGACGCGGTGGAAGCCGGCGCAGCGCCGCAGGTATCCGGGCTCGCGCAGGCTGCGCTGTCGGGCCTGGCACGCGGGGCGATGATCGAGCATCCGGAATGGTTCGGCACCGCGATCGATCTCGACCCGGCCGCGCCGGAAGACGAGACGCAGGCGCTGCTCCTGGAACTACTCGGCGAGAGCCGCGAGGAACAGGTGGCGTTGCGGCACGGCGCGCGCCATGCCGCGCGCCTGAGCCCGCTCGCGCCAGCCGAAACCGCCGCGCTGCCGGTCGATCCGGACGCGGCCTACCTGATCACCGGCGGGTTCGGCGCGCTCGGGCTGCACACCGCCCGGTGGCTGGCGGCGCGCGGCGCACGCACGCTGATCCTGGTCGGCCGGCAAGGGGCCGCGAGCGACGAGAGCCAGCGGGCGATCGCCGAGCTGCGCGAGCGGAACGTCACGCTGCGCTGCGAGCGCGTCGATATCGCCGACCCCGCGGCGGTCGCCGCTTTCTTCGCCGCGCTCCGGCGCGACGGCGTGCCGCTGCGGGGCATCGTGCACGCGGCCGGCATCGTCGGCTACAAGCCGATCATGCAGGTCGGGCGCGAGGAGCTGGACGCGGTGCTGCAACCGAAGGTGGCCGGCGCGTGGCTGCTCCATCAGCACAGCGGGCACTTTCCGCTCGATTTCTTCATCCTGTTTTCGTCGATCGCGTCCGCGTGGGGTTCGCGCGAGCAGGCGCACTACAGTGCCGCGAACCGCTTCCTCGACGCGCTCGCGCATCATCGTCGCGGCCAGGGCCTGCCGGCGCTGAGCGTGAACTGGGGGCCCTGGGCGCAAGGCGGCATGACGTTCCCCGAGGCGGAAGCGTTGCTGCGGCGCGTCGGCATCCGGTCGCTGGCGGCGGATCGTGCGCTCGACGTGCTGAATCGCCTCCCCGCCGTGCCCCAGGTCGCGGTCGTCGATATCGACCTGGCGCTGTTCCAGGGCTCCTACGAGGCGCGCGGACCCAAGCCGTTCCTCGACCGCGTGCGAGTGGCCAAAAGCGCGCCCGGCGCGCCGTCGATGCCGGCGTTGAGCGACGCGTCGCCGCGCGAGCGCAAGCGCCTGCTGGCGGACAGCATCGATCGCGCGGTGGCCCAGGTGCTCGGCTACGACGCGGGGACGCTCGATCGCGATCTCGGCTTCTTCGAGATGGGCATGGATTCGCTGATGGCGCTGGACGTGCGCACGCAGCTCGAAACCGCGCTGGGCATTCCGTTGTCGGTCGCGCTGTTGTTCGATCATCCGACGGTCAACGCCCTCGCGGATTTCCTCGCGGAGCAGGCGTCCGGCATGGCGGCGGACGCACATGCGGCACCGGCGCAGGCCGTGCCGCAGCCGCGACCGATCGCGCCGGCCATCGAGGCCCGCGACGCCGGCACGCCCGAGCCGATCGCGATCGTCGGCATGAGCTGCCGGTTTCCGGGCACCGCGCACGATCTCGACGCCTACTGGAACTTGCTGAACGACGGGGTGGATGCGATCTCCGAAGTGCCGCGCGAGCGCTGGGATGTCGACGCGTACTACGATCCCGATCCTGAAAAGCCGGGGCGCATGTACTGCCGCTTCGGCGGTTTTCTCGACGACGTCGACCAGTTCGATCCGGCGTTCTTCCGCATCACGCCGCGCGAAGCGAACGCGATGGATCCGCAGCAGCGCCTGTTGCTCGAAGTCAGTCACGAAGCGCTGGAGCATGCCGGCATTCCGGTCGACAGTCTCAAGGGCAGCCGCACCGGCGTGTTCGTCGGCATCACCACCAACGATTACGCAAACCTGCAGCTTCGCAACGGCGGCGGCGCCGGCATCGACGGCTATTTCTTCACCGGCAATCCGCTGAACACGGCGGCCGGCCGCATCTCCTACGGACTGGGCCTGCAAGGGCCGAGCATGGCGATCGATACCGCGTGCTCGTCGTCGCTCACCGCGATCCATACCGCCAGCCAGAACCTGCGCAGCGGCGAGTGCGATCTCGCCATCGCGGGCGGCGTCAACCTGATCCTGTCGCCGGACAACTCCATCGCCGTCTCGCGCACGCGGGCGCTGGCGCCGGACGGCCGCTGCAAGACCTTCGACGCGTCCGCGGACGGCTTCGTGCGCAGCGAAGGCTGCGGCGCGCTGGTGCTCAAGCGCCTGTCCGACGCGCTCGCCGCGGGCGATCGCGTGCTGGCCGTGCTGCGGGGTTCGGCGGTCAACCACGACGGCGCGTCGAGCGGCTTTACCGCGCCGAACGGACGGGCGCAGGAAGCCGTGACCCGCCAGGCGCTGGGCGGGCTGCCCGCCGCGTCCATCGATTACGTGGAAGCGCACGGCACCGGCACCCCGCTCGGCGACCCCGTCGAGTTGCAGGCGCTGGCGACGGTATTCGGCGATGGCCGTGATGAAGGCCGGCGGCTGCGCGTCGGCTCCGTGAAAACCAACATCGGCCACACGGAGTCCGCCGCCGGCATCGCGGGGGTCATCAAGGTCGTGCTGTCGCTGAACCACGACCGCCTGCCCGCCCACCTGCATTTCCGCCAGCCGAGCCCGCTGGTGCAGTGGGACACGCTGCCCCTCGAGATCTGCGCCGAGGCGAGCGCGTGGCCGCGCGGCGAGCGGCCGCGGCGAGCCGGCGTCAGCGCGTTCGGCGCGAGCGGCACCAATGCCCATCTGGTGCTCGAAGAAGCGCCCGCGTCGGCGCGGCCGGTGACACCGTCGAGACACAAGGTGCATCCGCTGGTGCTATCGGCCAAGACGCCTGCGGCGTTGCGCGAGCTGGTCGGGCGCTATCAGCGGCGGCTCGAAGCCGAACCCGGTCTCGACATCGCGGCCGTGGCCTTTTCGGCGGCGACCGGCCGCTCGCATTTCGCGCATCGGCTCGCGTGGCCGGTGACGTCGCTCGACGACGCCCTCGACAAGCTGCGCGCCTTCCACGCGAAGGAACCCGCCGGCACGACGCAGCCCGCCCCCCGCGTGAAGATGGCCTTCCTGTTCACCGGCCAGGGCGCGCAATACGCCGGCATGGGCCGCCGCCTGTACGACGCGTATCCGGTGTTCCGCGACGCCATCGACCGCTGCCGCGCGGTGGCCGATCCGCTGCTCGACAAGCCGTTGCTCGACGTGCTGTCGGCCCAGGGCGAGGACATTCACCAGACCGGCTACAGCCAGCCGGCCCTGTTCTCGCTGCAGTACGCGCTCACCACGTTGCTGGCGTCGTTCGGGGTGGTGCCCGACGCCGTGATGGGCCATAGCGTCGGCGAGTACGCGGCGGCGTGCGCGGCCGGCGTCTTCTCGCCGGAAGACGGCCTGCGGCTGATCGCCGAACGCGGCCGGCTGATGCAGGCGTTGCCCCGCGACGGCGAAATGGCGGCCATCTTCACCGACCTCGCCACCGTCGAGCGCGCGATCGAAGCGTGGCCGCACGAGGTCGCGGTGGCGGCCGTCAACGGCCCGGCGAGCATCGTGATCTCCGGCAAGCGCGAGCGCATCGCGATGCTGGTCGACGCGTTCGCCGCGCAGGACATCCGGTCCGTGCCGCTCAATACGTCGCACGCGTTTCACTCGCCGCTGCTCGAGCCGATGCTGGACCGCTTCCAGGCGGCGGCGAAAGCCGTGCCCGTCGCGCGCCCGGCGCTCCCGTTCTATTCGAATCTCACGGGCGCCGTGATGGACGACGCGCCCACCGACCTGTACTGGCGCCGGCACTGCCGTGAGCCGGTGCAGTTCGCGAGCAGCGTCGAGCGCCTCGCCGAAGCCGGTTTCAACGTGCTGGTCGAAATCGGCCCCAAGCCGGTGCTCGTCAACCTGGCCCGCGCGTGCTGTGCGCCGGACGCCGGGATCCAGTTCCTTGCCCTGCAGCGGCCGCAAGTCGAGCAGCAAGCGCTGATCGAAACGCTGTCGACCCTGTATGCCCGCGGCGTCGATGTCGACTGGGCCCCGACCGAAACACCCGCACCCGCACGCATCGCATTGCCGTCCTATCCCTTCCAACGCAGCCGTACCTGGTTCCAGAAAGCGGACACGTCCATGACTCAGACAAGCGCATCACCCCTCGCCGCCGCACCGACGCACAATCGCAGCGGCGAGGTGCTCGAATGGCTTCGCGGCAAGATCGGCGAATTGATTCAGGCCGATCCCGACACCATCAACATCGAACTGCCCTTCCTCGAGATGGGCGCCGACTCGATCGTGCTGATCGAGGCCATCCGGCACATCGAGGCGGAGTACGGCGTGAAGCTGGCCATGCGCCGCTTCTTCGAAGACCTGGCGACGGTGCAGGCGCTCGCCGAATATGTCGCGGACAACCTGCCGGTGGCCGCCGCGCCGACCGGGGCCGAGGTCGTGGGCGCTTCCGAGGCTGTGGCGGAACCGTCCACGGCGGCGGTTGCGGTTGCGGTCGCGCCGTCCGCGCAGGCGCTTGCGCCGCTCGCCGCCGCGCCGGTGGAATGGGTGGCAGCCGAAGGCGGCTCGACGGTCGAGCGCGTGTTGCGGGAGCAGAATCAGTTGCTGTCCCACGTGATGAGCCAGCAGATGGAACTGCTGCGCACGTCGCTGACCGGGCAGGCCGGCGTCCGGCCGGCGACGGCCGCCGCGCAAGCCGTCGCGAGCACGGCGAGCGTCGCCCCGAAGGCGGCGATCGCGGCACCGGCCGCCGCGCCCGCGGCGAAGCCCGCGCCAGCCGCCGCCGCGGCGCCCGCGGCCGACAATGCGCCGCCCAAGCCGATGATGCCGTGGGGCAGCCCGGTCCAGCAGCGGGCGCGCGGCCTGTCCGCCGCGCAGCAGGAGCATCTCGAGGCGCTGATCGTGCGCTACACGACGCGCACCCGGAAATCGAAGGACTCGGTGCAGGCGTCGCGCCCGGTGCTGGCCGACAGCCGCGCCACGGTCGGCTTCCGCTTTTCGACCAAGGAGATGCTGTATCCGATCGTCGGCGATCGCGCGGCCGGTTCGCGGCTGTGGGACATCGACGGCAACGAGTACATCGATTTCACGATGGGCTTCGGCGTGCATCTGTTCGGCCACACGCCGGATTTCATCCAGCAGCAGGTCACCCGCGAATGGCAGCGCCCGCTCGAACTGGGCGCGCGCTCCAGCCTCGTCGGTGAAGTCGCCGCGCGCTTTGCCCGCGTGACCGGCCTCGATCGCGTGGCGTTCTCGAACACCGGCACCGAGGCCGTCATGACCGCGATGCGGCTCGCGCGCGCCGTGACCGGGCGCGACAAGATCGTGATGTTCACGCATTCGTATCACGGCCACGCCGACGGCACGCTCGCCGCGGCGAACGCGGACGGCGTGACGGAAACCATCGCCCCCGGCGTGCCGTTCGGCTCGGTCGAGAACATGATCCTGCTCGACTACGGCAGCGACGCCGCGCTCGAGGCCATTCGCGGGATGGCGTCGACGCTCGCCGCCGTGATGGTGGAGCCGGTGCAGAGCCGCAACCCTTCGCTGCAACCCGTCGCATTCCTGAAGGAACTGCGCCGCATCACCGAGGAGGCCGGCGTCGCCCTGATCTTCGACGAAATGATCACCGGCTTCCGCGTCCATCCGGGCGGCTCGCAAGCGATGTTCGGCATCAGGGCCGATCTCGCGACGTACGGCAAGATCATCGGCGGCGGCCTGCCGCTGGGCGTGATCGCCGGCACCAGCCGCTTCATGGATGCGATCGACGGCGGCATGTGGACCTACGGCGACCACTCGTTCCCCGCCGCGGACCGCACCGCGTTCGGCGGCACGTTCTGCCAGTATCCGCTCGCGATGGCGGCCGCGCTGGCCGTGCTGGAGAAGATCGAACAGGAAGGCCCGGCGCTGCAGGCCGCGCTCAACGAACGCACCGCGCAGATCGCCGGCACGTTGAATGCGTTCTTCGCGGAGGCCGAGGCGCCGATCAAGGTCACGTGGTTCGGCTCGATGTTCCGCTTCGAATTCACCGAGAACCTCGACCTGTTCTTCTATCACATGCTCGAAAAGGGCATCTACATCTGGGAATGGCGCACCTGCTTCCTGTCCACCGCGCATACGGACGAGGATATCGACCGCTTCATCCGCGCGGTGAAGGACAGCGTCGCCGACCTGCGCCGGGGCGGCTTCATCCGGCCGCACTCGAAACACGGCACGGTGGCCGCGCTGAGCGAAGCGCAACGCCAGCTGTGGGTGCTGTCGGAAATCGATCCCGAAGGGTCGCTCGCCTACAACGTCAACACCACGCTCGAACTGAACGGCCGGCTCGACGAAGCCGCGATGCGCGCGGCCGTCCAGAGCCTGGTCGATCGGCACGAGGCGCTGCGCACCACGGTGATGGCGGACGGGTCGGGCCAGATCGTGCATCCGTCGCTGACACTCGAGATCCCGCTGATCGACACGGAGCAGGACGCGTGGCGGGAGCAGGAAAGCCGCCAGCCGTTCGACCTCGTGAACGGCCCGCTCTTTCGGGCCGCGCTCGTGCGCCTGGGCAGCGAGCGTCACCTGCTGGTGATGACGGCCCATCACATCATCTGTGACGGCTCGACGTTCGGGGTCCTGCTCGAGGACCTGGCCCGCGCGTATGCCGGTGCGGCGCCGGCCGACGCGCCGCTGCAGTTTCGCGCGTACCTGAAGCAGCTCGACGGCCAGCGCCACAGCCCGGAAACGAAGGCGAATCGCGATTACTGGCTGGCGCAATGCGCGCACCAGGCCGCCCCGCTGAATCTTCCGGTGGACTACCCGCGGCCCGCGGTGAAGACGTTTCACGGCGGGCGCGTGTCGCTGCATCTGGACACGGCGGCGGCCGCGACGCTGCGCACCGCGGCCCGTCAGAACGGCTGCACGCTCTACATGGTGCTGCTCGCGGGCTTCAATCTGTTCCTGCACCGCGTCGCCGGCCAACAAGCGATCGTCACCGGCATCCCGGTGACCGGCCGCTCCGTGGCCGGGAGCGACCGCCTCGCCGGCTACTGCACGCATCTGCTCCCGCTGCGCTCCACGCTGCCCGAGCAGGCCACCGTGGCCAGCTTCCTGGCCGGCACCCGGCAGAACCTGCTCGACGCGCTCGAGCACCAGGATTATCCGTTCGCCGAGCTGGTCCGCGAAATCGGCGCACAGCGCGATCTCAACGCCGCGCCGCTGGTGTCGGCGGTCTTCAACCTCGAACCCGTGTCGGCGCTGCCCGAACTGCCCGGCCTGACGGTCGGCCTCGTGGCGCCGCTGATCCGCCATACCGCGTTCGACCTGAACGTCAACGTGCTCGACGCGGGGCAGGCACTCCTGATCGATTGCGACTACAACACCGATCTGTTCGACGCGAGCACGGTGCAGCGTTTCCTCGACATCTACCGGACCCTGCTGACGCATCTCGCGGACGATGCGTCGGCCGCCGTTGCCAAACTGCCGTTGACGAGCGACGCGGAGCGGAACCTGATGACGGTCGAGTGGAACCGCACCGACACGGATTTCGGTGAAGCCGCCGCGCAACCGCTGCATCGCCTGTTCGAACAGCAGGTCGAGCGCACGCCGGATGCCGTCGCGGCCGTCTTCGATGACCAGACGCTCACCTACGCCGAACTCAACCTGCGCGCCAACCGCCTCGCCCACCACCTCATCGCGCTCGGCGTCGGCCCCGATGCGCTCGTCGGCGTCGCCATGGAGCGCTCGCTCGACATGAGCGTCGCGCTGCTCGCGATCCTCAAGGCCGGCGGCGCCTACGTCCCCGTCGACCCCGACTACCCCGCCGAGCGCGTGCGCTTCATGATCGACCACGCGCAGTTGCGCTGGCTCCTCACCCAGCAGCATCTGCGCGACGCGCTGCCCGAGACCGACGCACATGCGATCGTCGTCGATAGCGACTCGCTCGACCTCGATGCCACTGCTGCGTCCAACCCCGCGCCCGCGCTCAACGGCGACAACCTCGCCTACATGATCTACACGTCCGGCTCGACCGGCCGGCCCAAGGGCGCGCTCAACACCCATCGCGCGATCACCAACCGCATCCTGTGGATGCAGCACGCCTACGCACTCGACGCTGACGATACGGTGCTGCAGAAAACCCCGTTCAGCTTCGACGTCTCGGTCTGGGAACTCTTCTGGCCGCTCGTCACCGGCGCGCGCCTCGTGTTCGCCCGACCCGGCGGCCAGCGCGAGACCGACTATCTGGTCGAGCTCATCGAGCGCGAACGCATCACCACGCTCCATTTCGTGCCGTCGATGCTGCGTGCGTTCCTCGATCATCCGGACCTCGACGCGCACTGCGCATCGCTGCGCCGCGTCGTATGCAGCGGCGAGGCGTTGCCCCACGACCTGCAGCAGCGTTGCCTCGAGCGCCTGGACGTCAGGCTGTACAACCTCTACGGCCCGACCGAGGCCGCTGTCGACGTGACCGCGTGGGAGTGCCGCCGCGACGATCCGCACCGCATCGTCCCGATCGGCCGGCCGATCGCCAACACCCGCCTCTACATCGTCGACGCGCAGATGCAGCCCACGCCGATCGGTGTGCCCGGAGAACTGATGATCGGCGGCACGCCGGTCGGGCGCGGCTACCACGGCGAACCTCAACTGAGCGCCGAGAAGTTCATCGCCGATCCGTTCTCCACCGACCCGCTCGCACGCCTCTACCGCACCGGCGATCTCGCGCGCTACCGCCCCGACGGCAACATCGAATTCCTCGGCCGCATCGATCACCAGATCAAGCTGCGCGGCCTGCGCATCGAACCCGGTGAAATCGAGGCGGCGCTGACGTCGCACCCGCTGGTCGACGCCGCCGTCGTGGCGCTGCGCGGCGTGGACGACGGCGCGAGACTGGTCGCATGGCTGTCCTCGTCGCATCCCGAAGCCGAACTGGTCGACGCGGTGCGCGGCCACCTGCGGCAGCGGCTGCCGGATTACATGGTGCCCGCCGCGTTCGTCGTCGTGAGCGCGTTCGAGCAGTTGCCCAACGGCAAGCTCGATCGCGCCAGACTGCCCGAACCCGGCGACGGCCTGGACTACGTCGCGCCCGTCAACGCGCTCGAAGCGCAGTTGACGGCCATCTGGCAGGAAGTGCTCGGCAAGGTTCGGATCAGCACGACCGCCAATTTCTTCGAGCTGGGCGGCAATTCGCTGCTGGCGACGAAGGTCGTCGCGCGCATCCGTCGCGATCTGCATGCGAAGCTGGAAATCCGCAGCCTGTTCGCACTCCCCACCATTTCGAGCCTCGCGAAGCGCATCGCCGATACGCAGCCGATCGACTACGCGCCGGTGACGCCGCTGCCGGCGCAGGCAAGCTACGCGCTCTCCCCGGCCCAGACGCGGCTGTGGGTGCAGGATCGCCTCCATGCGGCGCAAGCCGGCGGGCCGCTGCCCACGTCGCTGCTGTTCGAGGGCGTGCTGGACGTGGACGCACTCGTGCGGGCGTTCCGCGCGTTGAGCGAGCGTCACGAGATCCTGCGCACGCGTTTCGTGCTGGAAGACAACCAGCCGGTCCAGCAAGTCCTGCCGCCCGGCGAAGCCGCGTTCCCGGTCGAGGTCGTGGATCTGCAGGAGGCCGAGGACCGCGATGCCCAGGCCGCGTCGATCGAGGCGAGCGAACGAATCGCGCCGATGGATCTCGCCGCCGGCCCGCTGTTCCGCGTCAAGCTGCTCAGGCTCTCCGAAGTCCGTCACGTCTGCATCTGCACGATGCATCACATCGTGAGCGACGGCTGGTCCACGGAGGTCCTGCTCGACGACCTGTCGGCGCTCTATGACGCATTCGTCCAGCGTCGCGACGATCCGCTGCCCGCCCTCCCGATCCAGTACAAGGATTACGCCGGCTGGCTGAACCGCCTGCTCGCCGGGCCGGACGGCGCGCGCATGAAGGACTACTGGCTGACCAAGCTGGGCGGCGGCCTGCGCGCGCTGGACCTGCCGGGCGACGTCGCGCAGCCGGCCGCGCCGAGCTGGAAATCCTGGCGATTCGAGCTGCCCGCCGCCGAGACGACGGCGCTGGAATCGCTCGGCAAGCGCCACGGCGCGACCTTGTTCATCGCGCTGCTGTCCGCGATCAAGGCGCTGTTCTACCGCCGTTCCGGCCAGGAGGACATCGTCGTCGGCACGCCGGTCGCGGGCCGCGAGCTGCCCGAACTCGAGTCGCAGGTCGGCCCCTACCTGAACGTGCTGGCACTGCGCGATCGTGTCGCGGGCGACGACCGGTTCGACACGCTGCTCACCCGGGTGCGGGACACCACCCTCGAAGCGTTCTCGCACCCGCTGTATCCGCTCGATCGCCTGCTCGACGAGCTGCACATCAAACGCGTGGCGGGACGCAATCCGCTCTTCGACATCGGCCTGACGCTGCAGAACCAGCGACACGGCCCCGTCGATCGCTATGCGGGACAAGTGCATATCGCCGAGCTGCCGGACCACGACCCGCAGGGCGCGGACACGGAAGCCGCAACGGACTTCTGGTTCCTGGCCGAACCGCGCGCCGAGGGCCTCGCGATCCGCGTCGTCTATCACGCGGGGCGGTTCAGCGAGGCGCTGGTGCAAGGCGTCGCCCACGAGCTGACGTCCGTCATCGGCGAGGTGCTGGCCAATCCGGGCGTTCGCATCCGGAACCTGACCCTGGGACACCGCGCGCTGCACGCCGACGCCCGCCAGCCCACCGTCGAACTCAGCGCATTCTAAGGAGCCTTCGTTGACCATTTCGTCCAGCACGCAGGTCTACCTGCGACACAACATCCAGTTCGAACCGCTGATCAACAGCTGGTACGCGTGGTATCACACGCTGCCGCCGTTGACCGCCGCCCTCAACGTGGCGGAGCGGTTCCTGCCGCTGCTGAAGTCCTATGCGGCATCGCCGATGATGCATGCGGCGGCCTGCAAGGATCCCGCGATGCGCGGCGGGCCGTTCCTCGACCTGGGCGGCCAGCGCGTCGACGAAATCCGCGCGCTGATCGAGCAGACCACCCAGCGCGCGACCCGGCAACTGGAACTGGCGAAGGCCTACAAGGCGTTCTCCACGCTGCTGCTGGAACAGGCCAGGGGGATGGCGTCGGACCCGCTCTACCCTGCGATTCCGGAGGTGTTGAAAGGCTATGTCGAGATCTACTACGACCTGAACCACAACCCGTCCTTCCGGGTGTTCGAAAGCCTGCTGTACGCGAGCCCGTTCTATGCGCGCGATGCGCAGAGCATCGCGCTGTCGGCGATCGAGGAGCACACGCCGCGGCCGTTCATCCTCAGCACGCCCCGGCTCCGCGACGATCGCACGGTGTTCTGCAACATGGCGTTCGACGACCGCGCGCTCGACGCGCTGTTCCGCATGCGCGACACGCCCGGCAGCTACGCGAAGATCGTCGACCTGATGCGCGTGGCGGAGCAGGACGAGCCGCTGTTCCGCTCGTTCTTCACCGAGGAGGCGCCGGCGCCGAAACCGGATCGTTCGTTCGACGGCGACGACATCCGCATCCGCTACTACGGCCACGCGTGCGTGCTGATCCAGAGCCGCGGCGTGAGCATCCTGATCGATCCGGTGATCAGCTACGGCTACGACACCGCGCTGCCGCGCTACACGTTCGCCGACCTGCCGGACCAGATCGACTACGTGCTGATCACGCACAGCCATCACGATCACATCGTCCTCGAAACGCTGCTGCAGCTTCGCCACAAGGTCAAGACCGTGGTGGTCGGCCGCAATCTCGACGGCTTTCCGCAAGATCCGTCGATGGAACTGGCGTTGCGCAAGCTCGGCTTCGACGACGTGCTGGAAGTTCGGGATGCCCAGGAAATCAAGCTGCCCGGCGGCACCATCACCGCCATTCCGTTCATGGGCGAACACAACGACCTGGCGATCCACAGCAAGCAGAGCTTCATGATCCGCTTCGGCTCGCGCTCGGTGCTGTGCATCGCCGATTCGTGCAACCTGGACCCGCGCCTCTACGAGCATGTGTTCCGCCTCGCCGGCAAGCCGGACACGCTGTTCGTCGGGATGGAAACCGAGGGCGCGCCGCCGTCGTGGGTCTACGGCCCGCTGTTTCCGAAGGCGCTGCCGCGCGACATCGACCAGTCGCGCCGGGCGCGGGGCTGCCAGTTCGGCGAGGCCGCCGCGCTGGTGGACGATTTCGCGTTCAACGCGGCGTATGTCTATGCGATGGGCCAGGAGCCGTGGCTGAACCACCTGCTCGACAACACCTTCGACGAAAACTCGCCCAGCCACATCCAGTCCACCCAGTTCGTCGCGCACTGCCGGGCCAAGGGCATCGCGTCCGAGATCCTGTACGCGACGAGGGAGATCGTGCTTTGTCAGAACTGAATCTCAACGCGCTCTCGACGAGCGGGCAATACCAGGAACACGTGGCGTTCTGGAACGACGCGCTCGGTCGCCTCGACGAAGACTTCCGCCTTCAGCAGGCGTGGCAGGCGTACGCGCTGCCGCTCGGCCCCGAGCCGACCCTGACGTTCGCGCTCGACGGCGAAGCGGCGCCGGTGCTGGAGAAGCTCGCCGCCGGCAACGCGCTGGGCGCGTTCGTCGTGCTGCTGGCCGCGCTGTTCCGCGTGCTGGGGCGCTACGACGGTGCGGCCGGCCTGTTCGTGGCGTCGCCGCCCCTGATCGCCGGACCCGCGAGCGGCGCCGCCGAGCCCGTCCCGTTGCTCGACGCCGGCGCGCCCGGCCCCTCGGTTCGCGCGTACCTGAACCAGTTGCGCGACGCGGTGCAGCGCAGCTATTCGTACCAGGATTTCCCGATCGCCGCGCTCGCGCACAAGCTGCATGGCGAACGGCGCGCGACCAACGTCGGCGTGCGCTTCGACGGCCTTCACGAAGCCTGGGCAGCGGCCGACTACGACCTGTCGATCGAGATCCGCCATCGCGAGCGCTACGAGATCGTGCTGACGGGCCGGCCGACGGTGTTCACGCTGCATTATCTGCAGCATCTCGCGCGGCACCTGCGCAACGTCGTGGCCGGCTTCGGCGCACTGGATGCGCCGCTCGACACCGTCTCGCTGCTCGACGACGACGAGCGCGCGCGCCTGCGTTCGCAGGCGGCACCCGTCGCGGTCGACGGCACCTTCCTGGAACAGTTCGCGCAACGGGTCGCGGCCGCGCCGGACAGCGTCGCGGTGGTGACCGCCGACGCGTCGCTGACCTATGCCGAACTCGACGACCAGGCGTCCCGGCTGGCGAGCTTCCTGCTCGCGGAATACGCGATCGAACGCGGCGACGTGGTGGGCGTGGTGGCCGACCGTTCCGAGCGCTGGATCGTCGGCCTGCTCGGCGCGCTCAAGGCGGGCGCGGTGTATCTGCCGCTCGACCCGGAGTTTCCGCGGGAGCGGCTGCGCTTCATGATCGAGGATGCGAAGGTCAAGGCGCTGCTGACGCACTCGGAACACCTGCCGTTGCTCGCCGACTTCTGGGCGATCCCGATGTTCGCGCTCGACTTCCAGCTCGACACGCTGGAACCCGCGTCGGCATCGGCGCAGGTCGAGGTCCGGCCGGACGATGCGGCGTACATCATCTACACGTCCGGCTCCACGGGCGTGCCCAAGGGCGTCGTGCTCGAACACGCAGGGCTCCTGAACATGGCGCAGCACCATGTGGACGCATTCGGTTTCGATGCGGCCGACCGCTTCGTGCAGTTCTACTCCCCGGGCTTCGACGGCTCGATCATGGAGATCTTCGTCACGCTGCTCGCGGGCGCGCGCCTGGTGCTGGCAAAGCCCGCCGTGATCCGGGACGTGCCGCGTTTCGTCGACTACATCGCGCAGCAGGGCGTCACCACCGTGAACGCGACGCCGGCCTATCTCGCCGCGCTCGACTGGCCCGCGCTCGGCGCCGTGACCCGGGTCATCAGCGCCGGCGACAACGCCCGCGTGGCGGATCTGCGCGAGCTGGCCCGGACCCGCACGTGCCACAACTCGTACGGCCCGACCGAGGCAACCGTGTGCATCACGGACTACGTGGTCGACCCGGCCGTCACCTACGGTGCCCGCCTGCCGGTGGGCCGCCCGATCCGCAACACGCACCTGTACCTGCTCGACGAGCACGGCGGCCTGGCCCCCGAGGGCTGCACGGGCGAGATCTGCGTGTCCGGCATCGCACTGGCGCGCGGCTATGTCGGTCGGGACGACCTGACGGCCGCCGCGTTCGTCGATCATCCGTTCGACGCGGGCGCGCGCCTCTATCGCACCGGCGACCTCGGCGTCTGGCTGCCGGACGGCAACCTGGAAGTCACCGGCCGGCGCGACACGCAGGTGAAAATTCGCGGCTACCGGATCGAAACGGGCGAGATCGAGGCGGCGCTGAGGCAGCACGCCGGCGTCGCCGACGCAATCGTGTTCGTGCGCGAAGACACGCCGCAGCACAGGCAGCTGGTGGCCTGCGTCGCGACGGCTGCGGCCAGCGTCGCCAGCCTGCGGGAACACCTGAAGGAACGTCTGCCCGAGTTCATGGTGCCGGCGTCGATCGTGACGCTCGAACGCCTGCCGCTGACGCCGAACGGCAAGCCCGACCGCAAGGCGCTCGCCGCGCTGGAACTGGCGCCCGTGCCGAGCGAAACCGCGTACGTCGCACCGGCCAATGACGCCGAGGCGCGCCTGGGCAGGATCTGGTCCGACGTGCTGGGCCGCGAGCCGATCGGCGTGCACGACAACTTCTTCGAACTGGGCGGCGACTCGATCCTGATCATCCAAGTGATGTCGCTGGCCCAGCAGGTCGGGCTCAAGTTCACCGCCGACCAGTTCTTCGCGCATCCGACCATCGCCGAGCTCGCCCGGGTCGCGACGGAGGCGCCGTCGCTGCGGATCGCGCAGGAGCCGGTGGTCGGCCCCGCCCCGCTGACGCCGATCCAGCACTGGTTCTTCGCGCAGGACGTCGCCGATCCGCATCACTACAACCAGTCGACGATGATCGAGGTGCCCGCGTCGCTGCGGCCGGACACGATCGAGCGCGCGCTCGCGGCCGTCACGACGCATCACGACGCGCTGCGGCTGAGTTTCGAGCGCGTCGCCGGTGCGTGGCAGCAAGCGCATGCGGCGCCGCCGCTGGCCATTGCGCTCGGCGTCACGTCGCTGGCGGACGCGGCACCCGCCGCGCGTGAGGCCGCGATGCTCGCGACCGCCACCGGCATGCAGGCGAGCTTCACGCTGTCGGCGCCGCCGCTGCTGCGCGCGCACCTGTTCCAGTTCGACCCCGACGCGCCGCAGCGCCTGCTCGTGGTCGCGCATCACCTGGTGATCGACGGCGTCTCGTGGCGCATCCTGTTCGAAGACCTGTACACCGCGTGCCGCCAGCTCGAAGCGGGCCACGTGGTGCAGCTCCCGGCCAGGACGACGGCGTGGCGCGACTGGTCGACGCGTCTGTCCGAACTCGGCGCGACCGCGCTCGACGGTCTGGGGCTCGACTACTGGATCGACGGGAACGCCGGCGAGCCGGCGTGCTTCGACGACATGCCGGTCGGCACCCGCGCCGAAGCCGGCTCGACGGTCGTCGAGTTCGACGCCCAGCAGACGCTCGCGCTGTTGCAGGACGTGCCGCGTGCGTTCAACACCCAGATCAACGAAGTCCTGCTGACGGCCCTGCTGCTCGCGTTCGGCGACTGGACCGGCAACGCGTCGCTGGTCGTCGATCTCGAAGGCCACGGCCGCGAGGACCTCTTCGACGGCGTCGATACGTCGCGCACGATCGGCTGGTTCACCACCCACTATCCGGTGCTTCTCAACGCCGGCGACGCCACCGTGGCGGTCGACGCGCTGCGCCACGTCAAGGAGCAACTGCGCGCGATCCCGATGCGCGGGCTCGGCTACGGCATCGCCCGCTACCTCGGCCGCGACGCCGGCATCACGGCCGCGCTGGAACGGCAGCCGCCGGCGCCGGTGCGCTTCAACTATCTCGGCCAGGTCGATCGCGTGCTGGCCGACGACACGGGCTGGAAGCCGGTGCTCGACTTCCAGAGCCCCGAGCACAGCCCGCGCGCGCGTCGCGGCCATCTGTTCGAGATCGACGGGATGGTGTTCGACGGCCGCCTGCGCCTGACCTGGCACTACAACCGCGAGGCCTGCGCACCCGGCGTCATCGAGCAGCTGACGCAGTGCTACCGCAGCCGTCTGCTGTCGATCGTCGCGGCCAGCGGCGACGGCCCGCGCGCGCTGAGCCCGTCGGATTTTCCGGCCGCGCGCATCAGCCAGGCAGCGCTGGACGCCCTCGTCTCAAGGATCAAATCGTGACATCCCCGACCATCGCCGATATCTACGCGCTCTCCCCGATGCAGGAGGGGATGCTCTTTCATGCCGTGCACGAGCCCGGCGCGAGAAGCAGCTTCAACCAGCTCAGTTGCCGGATCACCGGCAGCCTCGACACCGCGCTGTTTCATGCCGCATGGCAGCAGCTCATCGATCGGCATCCGGTGATGCGCACGTCGTTCCATTGGGAGGAATTCGACAAGCCCATGCAGGTCGTGCACGCGCACGCCACGCTGCCGTGGGTGCAGGACGACTGGCGCGACCTGCCGGAACACGAACAGCGCACACGCTGGCGCGCGCATCTCGAACAAGACCTGGCCGAGGGCTTCGCGCTCGATCGCGCGCCGCTCGTACGCTGTCGCCTGGTGCGCGTCGCCGCCGACGCGTACCTGTTCAGCTGGAGCCACCACCACATCCTGGCCGATGGCTGGTGCCTGTCGCTCGTCATCGACGAGATCTTCCAGGTGTATGGCGCGCTCGCGCGCGGCGTGCCGCCGGCGCTCCCGCCGGTGCGCCCGTATCGCGACTACATCCAGTGGCTGCAGCAGCACGAGCCGCAAGCCGCGCAGCAATACTGGACGCGCTATCTCGAAGGGTTCCGCTCGCCGACCCCGCTGCCCACGGCCGCGCGCGCGGGCGCTGACGAGCGCTTCGGCCAGGGCCTCGCGCAAGTGCAGGCCGACCTGTCGGCCGACCTGAGCGCGCGCCTGCGGCAATTCGCGGCCCGCCATCACGTCACCCTCAATACGCTCGCGCAAGCGGCCTGGGCGCTCGTGCTGTCGCGTTACAGCGGGGAAACCGACGTGGTGTTCGGCGCGGTCGTGTCCGGGCGGGGCGCCCCTCTGCCGGGGATCGAAGCCATGCTCGGCCTGTTCATCAACACGGTGCCGGTGCGGGTGCGGGTCGACCCGAGGCAGCCGCTGGTGCCGTGGCTGAAGATGATCCAGGCGCGCGTGGCCGCCCGTGCGCCGTTCGAGCACACCCCGTTGCCCGACATCCAGCGCTGCAGCGAAGTGTCGCCGTCGACGCCGCTGTTCGAAAGCAACATCACGTTCATGAATTACCCGCTCGACGCGTCGCTCACGCATGGTGCGCATGGGCTGGCGGTCGACGAGGTGCAGCTCTACAACCGCGCCGACATTCCGCTCGAATTCGTGGTGACGGCGCGCGACGACTGGAAGATGGAACTGTCGTTCGACCCGCGGCGCTTCGATGAAGACACGATGCAGCGGATGCTGGGCCACGTGGCTGCGACGCTCGACGCGTTCGCGGCCGAGCCGAACCGGCTGCTCGGCCGCGTGCCGATCTTGCCCGAGGCCGAACGCCGGCAGTTGCTGGAAACCTTCAACGACACCGCCGTGCCGTTCGACGCCGCGCTCACCGTGGTGCATCGCCTGGAGCAGGCCGCCGCGGACCACCCCGAGCGACCGGCGGTCGAGTACCGCGATAGCGTCCTGAGCGCGGGCGAGCTGAACGCGCGCGCCAACCGCATCGCGCACCGCCTGCTGGCCGCGGCCGAGCTGGGGCCGGACACGCTGGTCGCGATCTGCATGCACCGGTCCGCCCAGCTGATGGAGGCGATCCTGGCCGTCTGGAAGTGCGGCGCCGCCTATGTTCCGATCGACCCCGACTATCCGGTGGCGCGCATCCGCACCATCCTCGAGGATTCCGGCGCCGCCCTCGTGATCACCAGCGACGGGCTCCTCCCTCCGGAGCTGGCCGGGATCGCGCCGGTCGTGTCGCTCGACGCCGTCACCGAAATCGACAACGACACCAATCCCGGCCGCCCCGTGTCGCCCGACAGCCTCGCGTACGTGATCTACACGTCCGGCTCCACCGGCAAGCCCAAAGGGGCGATGGTCGAGCACGCCGGCATGCTGAATCACATGCTCGCCGAGATCGACGAGTTCTCGATCTCGGCGCATTCGGTGATCGCGCAAACCGCGCCGCATTGCTTCGATATTTCGGTCTGGCAATTTTTCACGGCGCCGCTCGTCGGCGGCAAGACCGTGATCGTCGACGACGAATGCATTCGCGATCCCGCGCGTTTCGTCGCGTATCTGGACACCACCCGGATCAGCATCCTCGAACTGGTGCCGTCCTATCTGTCCGCCGTGCTCGACCGTGCATCGGAACAGCCGGCGCTGATGCGGCACCTGCGGCACCTGCTCGTCACCGGCGAGATGGTCAGCCCGGCCCTGGTGAAACAGTGGTTCGACGTATTCCCTGGTATCGCGCTGGTGAACGCGTACGGCCCGGCCGAAGCGTCCGACGACGTCGCGCAGCACCGCATGACGTGCGCGCCAACCACGCCTTACGTACCGGTCGGCAAGCCGATCCGCAACGTGCGCCTCTACGTCGTCGACCCGCAGATGAACCTGTGCCCGATCGGGATTCCCGGCGAGCTGTGCGTGTCCGGCGTCGCCGTCGGCCGCGGCTATCTGAACGACGAGGCCGCCACGCGGGAGGCGTTCGTCGAGGATCCGTTCCATCCGGCGCGCGGGGCCCGCCTGTACCGCACCCGCGACATCGGCTGCTACCTGCCCGATGGAACGATCGTGCTCCACGGCCGCCAGGACCACCAGCTGAAGATCCGCGGCTACCGCATCGAGCTCGGGGAGATCGACAACGCGCTGGCCGCCATTCCGGAAATCCGCCAGGCGGCCGCGCTCGACTATCGCGACGAGGCCGGCCGCGCCGCGCTGTGCGCGTATGTCGCGTTCCGCGACGGCGCGGCGCTGAGCGACGCCGCGATCGCCGCCGCGTTGTCCGCCACGCTGCCGGACTACATGGTGCCCGGCATCTACGTGGTGCTCGACGCGCTGCCGCTGAGCGGCAACGGCAAGATCGACCGCAAGGCGCTGCCGCCGCTGGACCGCGCGCGACTCGCCGCCACCACGCACGCGCCGACGCCGCCGCGCACGCCCACCGAGACGCTGCTGTGCCGCATCTGGGGCGAAGCGCTGGGCATTCCGTCGCCCGGCATCCACGACAACCTCTTCGCGCTGGGCGGCGATTCGATCCTGAGCATGCGCATCGTGTCGCTGGCCGCGAAGGCGGGCCTGAAGCTCACCACCCGGCTCATCTTCCAGCATCCGACGGTGGCCGAACTCGCCGCCGTGGCGACGCGCGGCACGGTCGGCGCGGCGGAGTTCGTCGCGTCGTCCGGCCCGCTGCCGCTGACGCCCATCCAGAAGCGTTTCTTCGCGCAGCACCAGCACGACCCCAACCAGTACAACCAGGCGGTCCTGCTCGACGTGCCGGCGGATGTCGATCCGGGCCTGCTGCGCCAGGCGCTGCGGCACGCGGCCAAATGGCATGACGCGCTGCGGCTGCGCTTTCGCGCAGGCGCGTCCGGCTGGAGCCAGGAAGTCGTCGACGATCCGGACGTCCCCGTCGTCGTGTCCGACGTGGCGCGCGATCAGCTCGCGCAGCACGTCGCGCAAGCGCATGCGAGCCTGAATCTCGCGGACGGCCCCGTCGTGCGCGCCGACCTGTTCCGCCTGGACGCAGGCCGTTCGCTCCGCCTGCTGCTGGTCGCCCATCACCTGGTGATCGACGGCGTGTCGTGGGGCGCGCTGCTCGAAACCGTGTACGACGCCTATACCCGCCTGCGCCACGGCAAGGCACCCGAGTTCGCGGGCGGCAGCGCCACCTGGACCGCCTGGACCCGGGCGATCTCGACCTGGGCCGATTCCGGCGCCGCCGACGCCGACCTCGCCCATTGGCAATCCCTCGCGCGTGCCGCGCTGCCCGGCCTGCCGCTCGATCGCGAGGCGTCCGCCGACGCCAATACCGTGTCGTCCGCCGAAACGATCGTGGTCGAGCTCGGCGAAGCCGCGACGACGGCGTTGCTGGGCGCCGCACCCCGCGCGTATGACGCGCAGATCAACGACGTGCTGCTGGCCGCGCTCGCGCGGGCCGTCAGCGACTGGAGCGGATGCGCCGACGTCCTGCTGGATCTCGAAGCGCACGGGCGCGAGGAGCTGATCGACGCGCTCGACATCTCGCGCACGGTGGGCTGGTTCACGTCCGTGTTCCCGGTCGTGCTGACGGTCGATGCCGGTTCGCACGATCCAGCCGGCCTGGTCGCATCGGTCAAGGCGCGACTGCGCGCGGTGCCGAACGCGGGCATCACCTGCGGCCTGCTGCAAGACCGGCTCGACGGCCCGCTTCCGCGGCCGCGCATGCAGTTCAACTACCTGGGTCAGACCGACCAGCTGTTCACCGCCGCACGCGACTGGAAACAGGCCGCGGAGCCGAGCGGGGACGGCCGCCATGCGAACCAGCGGCGCGAGCACCTGCTCGACATCAACGCGTACGTGACCGGCAACCGCCTGCACGTGGCGTGGGAATTCAGCCGGGCTTGCCACGACGCGGACACCATCCGGCGCGTCGCGCAAGCCTACATCGCGGCGCTCGAATCCCTGGTCGCCGGCCATGCCGTCCAGTCCGCCTCTTCCCGGCCCGCGACCGGCTTGCCGCAGGCGCCGGCGTCGGTGCGGCCGGACGAGGTCGCCGACGTCTACCCGCTGACACCGACCCAGCAGGGCATGCTGTTCCACAGCCTGTACGCACCCGCGTCGGATGCGTACTTCAGCAGTCTGAATTTCCGGATCGACGGGGCGCTCGACGTCGAACGGTTCCGCCGCGCGTGGGATACCGTGGCGCACCGGCACGACATCCTGCGCACCGCGTTTCACTGGGAAGACATCGAAAGCCCCGTGCAGGTCGTGCATCGCCGGATCGACTTGCCGTGGCACGACGAGGATCTGCGCGCGGTGTCCGCCGCGGAGGCCGAGCAGCGCTGGGACGCCTACGTGGCGCAGGACCGGGCGCGCGGCTTCGACTTTGCCCGCGCGCCGCTGATGCGGCTCGCGCTGTTCCGCGTGGGCGAGCACGCATGGCGCTTCCATTGGAGCCATCACCACATCCTGCTCGACGGGTGGAGCTCCGCCCGCCTCCTGAGCGAAGTGGCTGCCGCCTATCAGGCGCCGCCGGCCGACGGCGCGCCGCAGCGGGACGCGCCGCCCGCCTTCGCCGATTACGTGCGCTGGCTGGCCCGCCAGGACGCCGCCGCCGCGGAACGCTTCTGGAAGACCAGGCTGGCGGATTTCCAGGCGACGACGCCGCTCGTGCTGGGTCGCCCCGAACTCGACGGCACGGCCGCGCCGGGCGCGTACGTGGAAGAGGCGCTGCTGCTCTCCGAAAGCGACACGCAACGGCTCGTCGCGTTCGCGCAAACCAGTCGACTCTCCCTCAACACGCTCGCGCAGGGCGCGTGGGCGCAGTTGCTGAGCCGCTACAGCGGCGAATCGGACGTCGTGTTCGGCACGATCGTGTCCGGTCGCCCAGCGTCGCTGCCGGCGTCGGACGAAATGGTCGGGCTGTTCATCAACACGCTGCCGGTGCGGGTGCGCATCGACGCGCGCCCGACGTCCGCGTGGCTGGCGCAATTGCAGCTGGATCTCGCGCAGCAGGAGGACTATGCGCACTATCCGCTGGCCGACCTCCAGAAATTCGCCGGCCTGCCGCCCGGCGTGCCGCTCTTCGACAGCCTGCTCATCTTCCAGAACTATCCGGTGGAAGAAGCGCTGGCCGATGCGCTGCCCGGCCTGCGGATCGGCGCCTTCCAGGTGTCCGATCCGAACAATTACCCGCTGACGCTGGTCGTGACGCCGGGCAAGCGCCTGTCGCTGCAGGTGCTGTACGACGACGGCCGGTTCGATCGCGACACGATCGTCCGCCTGCTGCGCCATGTCGAGACCCTGCTCACCGGCCTGGCCGGCGCGGAAGATCGGCCGAACCGCAGCGTTGCGCTGCTCACCGCCGCCGAGCGGGACGCCCTCCTGCTCGGCTGGAACGACACGTTCGCGCCGGTGCCGTCCGACCGGACGCTGCCCGAACTGATCGAGGCCGTCGCCGCCGCGCACCCGGAGCGCATCGCGGTACGCTGCGGCACGGAGGTTCGCACGTATCGGGCGCTCGTCGAAGGCGCGAACCGGATCGCCGCGCAGCTTCTGCAGACGGCGCCGCTGCAGCCGGACGACCGGATCGCCGTGTGGATGCCGCGCTCGCCGCTGATGCTGGAAACGATCCTGGCCATCTGGAAGTGCGGCGCGGCGTACGTTCCGGTCGATCCGGCCTATCCGGCCCAGCGGGTCGAGACCCTGCTGACGCTGGCCCGGCCGGCCCTCATCGTCGGCACCGACTGCCGGCCGCCGCCGGCGCTGGCGTCGATTCCGCTGGTCGATCCCGCCCGCCTGCCCGCCCATCAGGATGCCGAAGCACCGACGCCGCGCTGCCGGCCTGCGGACCTCGCCTACGTGATCTTCACGTCGGGTTCGACCGGCCAGCCGAAGGGCGCGATGGTCGAACATCGCGGCATGCTCAATCACGTGCTCGCGATGGCGCGCCGGGTCGGGCTCGACGCGCGGAGCGCGGTCGCCCAGACCGCTTCGCACTGCTCGGATATTTCGGTCTGGCAGTGCTTCGCGGCGCTGGCGTCGGGCGGCACGACGGTGATCTACCCCGATGCCGTGATCCTCGAGCCCGCACGCCTGATCGACAGCCTGCACCGCGACCGCATCACGGCGATGCAATTCGTGCCGTCCTATCTCGCGACCTTCCTCGGCGAACTGGAACGGCACGCGACACCGGCCTTCCCGCACCTCGAAACATTACTGACGATCGGCGAAACGCTGCAGCCCGCCACCGCGCAAGCGTGGTTCCGCCTGAATCCGGCGGTTCGGCTCATCAACGCGTACGGGCCGACCGAAGCGTCGGACTCCGTCGCGCATTACAGCCTGACGCGCGCGCCGGATCGGCCGGCGATTCCGATCGGCCGGCCGATCGAGAACCTGCGCCTCTACGTCGTGGATGCCGACCTGAATCCGTGCCCGGCCGGCGTCAAGGGCGAGATCTGCATCGGGGGCGTCGGCGTCGGGCGCGGCTACCTGTTCGACGAAGTCCGCACGCGGGCGGTGTTCCGCGACGATCCGTTCAGTCCGGAACCGGGCGCGCGCCTGTATCGCACCGGCGATGTCGGCTGCTTCGACGCGGACGGCAATCTCCACTTCTTCGGCCGCCGCGACTTCCAGGTCAAGATCCGTGGCTATCGGATCGAGCTCGGGGAAATCGAAGCCGCGCTGACCAGTCTCGCGGGCATCTCCCACGCCGTCGTGGTCGCCCGGGAAACGTCGGATGCCGAAATGACCCTGTGCGCCTACGCGTCGGGAACCGGCTGGACGCCCCCACGCGTGCGCGACGCACTGCGCGACACGCTGCCGGCGCATATGGTGCCCGACACCGTGATGCTGCTGCCGGCGCTGCCCGTCATGCCGAACGGCAAGATCAACCGCGCCGCGCTGCCGCTCCCGGATGCCGCGTCCGTGCCCGACGACGTGCCGGCCGAACCGCGCACGCCGGTCGAAGCGGCGCTGCTGCGCTTCTTCGCCGAGGTGCTCGGCCGCCGGCCGAACGGCGTCGACGCCGATTTCTTCGAGCAGGGCGGCCAAAGCCTCAAGGCGATCCAGCTGGTCAGCCGGATCCGGCGCGAACTGAAACGGGACGTCACGGTCGCCGACATCTTCCATGCGCCGACGCCGCGCGCGCTCGCGCGGAAGCTGGCGGCCATGCCCGCCGACGGCGCTGCCGCCGACGACGCGTTCATCCCGGCGCTGGCCGCGCAGCCGTCCTACGCGGTGTCCCGCGCACAGAAGCGGATCTGGCTCGCCAGCCGCGGTGCGGATCCGTCCACGTACAACATGGCGGGCGCGCTGCAGCTGGACGGCGCCGTCGACACGGCGCGCCTCGTCCGTGCGTTCGACCTGCTGGTCGATCGCCACGAGAGCCTGCGCACCGTGTTCGCGATGATCGAAGGCGAGTTGCGGCAACGCATCCTCAGCCGCGAAGCCTCCGGCTTCCGGGTCGAGCAGCGCGATCTCGCGGACGATGCCGGGCCGCAGGCGATCGATGCGCTGATTCGCGCGGCAAGCGAGCAGCCGTTCGATCTCGCGTCGGGGCCGCTGTTTCGCGTCACGCTGGTGCGGCTCTCGCCGGTGAAGCACCTGCTGCTGCTGAACATGCACCACGTGATCTCGGATGCGTGGTCGATCCGCGTGCTGACCGACGACCTGCATGCGCTGTATGCGGGACACGACCTGCCGCCGCTGCCGATCCAGTATCGCGACTACGCCGCGTGGCACAACGCGAGCCTATCCGGTCCGCGTGCCGCCGCGCATCGCGCGTACTGGCTCGCGCAACTGGCGCCGCCGCTGCCCCGCCTGCAACTGGCATCCGACTTCCCACGGCCCGAGCGGCCCGGTCATGCCGGGCAGACGCTCGAAGTCGAACTGCCGGCGCCGCACGCGGCAGAACTCGCCGCGCTGGCCCGCGCGCACCATACGTCGCTCTACGCGGTGCTGCTGGCGTCGTTCTGCGTGCTGATGCATCGCTACACGGGGCGTGAGGACATCGTCATCGGCAGCGTATCGGCCGGGCGCGACAGCGAGCCGCTCGAATCGCAGGTCGGCGTGTATCTCAACACCGTCGTGCTGCGCGTGCCGGTGCGGGCATCCTCGACCGTCGCCGACGTGATCGACGGCGTGGCGACAGCCTCCACGCAAGCGCTGGAGCATGCGTCCTATCCGTTCGACGTGTTGCTGGAAGACCTGAAGATCCGCACCCCGGCGGGCCATTTTCCGATCTTCGACATTCAGGTGAACCACGTGTCGATGCCGGCCCCGCAGCCCGGCCTGCGCATCACGGACCTCTCGCCGGCGGACACGACGGCCAAGTTCGACCTGTCCTTCCAGGTCGTGGAAAGCGAAGGCCGGCACCTGATCCAGTTCATCTACAACACGCACCTGTTCCGCCCGTCGACCATCGCCGCGATGCGCGATCGACTGCTCGCGATCCACGACGTCTTCCGCCGCGACCCGGCCACGCCGGTCGATCGCATCCCGCTCTCCGGCGAGGCCCCCGCCGCCGGCCCACGGGCCCGCGTCGGCCTGCGCCTGAAGCGCGCGCCCGAGGTCACGGCCGACGACGCGCTCGAGGAGAAGACGTGATGTGGATCGTCCGGAGTTCGAGCAGCGTGCGCCGTGCGCGCCGCTTCGGGTTGTTTCAGGTGAACAAAACGTTTCAAGGAGTGTCCTGTGCAAGACAATAACGTGCTGGTCACCGACCATCGCTATGCCTCCACCGCGCGTTTCTGGCGCGAAAGCCTTTCGCAGGTCGCCGGCGTCTACCGGATCGCGGCGTACGCCCCGAATCAGCAACCGGGTCGCCTGCTGTCCCGCACGGTGCGGCTCACGCCCGCGTCGCTCGACCTGTTGCGGCGCATCGGCGACGGCGAGCTTGCCGAGTTCGCCGTCACGGCGGCGGGCATTGCATTCCTGCTCTGGAAATACTTCCGGATTCCGGTCACGGTGCTCGGCACGCCGGCGCTGGCCGCGCATCCGCCGGCCCGCGCCGCCACCGTGCCGCTGATCATCGAGGTCCGTCCCGACGAGCGCGTCGAGGACTACCTGTCGCGCGTGGCCGCGATCGTGGAAGACAGCTACGCCGAGCCTCACTTCCCGCTTGAAACGCTCGTGCGCAACGAAAAGGACATGGCGCTCGCGCAGCTCACGAAAGTCGCGCTCGCTGACGACCGGGTGCACGACGCACCGACCGGTCGCGACGACGATCTGCAGTTGCATCTGCGGCTCGCGCGCGGCGAAATCGAGCTTCGTTACAGCACGGCGATCGAGCCTTTCATCATCGACGGTTTCGCCGGCAGCCTCGGCGCGGTGCTGGCGGCATTCGAACACCTCGACACGGCCGTCGGCGACATCGCATCGGCCCCGCCGGAAGAGGGGCCGCTGCTGAGCGCCTTCAACGAAACCGCGACGGCCGGCCCCAGCCACCCGACGGTCGTCGCCATGTTCGAAGCGCAGGTCGCCCGCACGCCGACGGCGCCGGCCCTGGTCACCGACAGTGCGCTGATGACCTACGCCGACCTGAACGCGCGGGCCAACAGCCTCGCGCATCAATTGCGCGAACACCACGGCGTCGGGCCGGAATCGCTGGTCGGCATCATGCTCGACCGTTCCGAATGGATGATCGTCGCGATTCTCGGCATCCTGAAGGCGGGCGCGGCGTTCGTTCCGCTGGACCCGGCGTATCCGGCCGAGCGGATCAATCACATCCTCGGCGACACCGGCCTGTCGTTGCTGGTGACCCAATCGAATCAGCTCGCGCAGTGGTATGAGTTCTCCGGCGTGACGCTGCTGCTGGACCAGAAACTCCCCGGCTGGCCGCCGCGGCCCGACAACCCGCCGTACCGTGCCGAACCGGCGCACCTCGCCTACGTGCTCTACACGTCCGGCTCGACCGGGAAACCCAAAGGCTGCCTGCTCGAACACCGGAACCTGGCCCACTACATCGCGTGGGCCGCCGCGTATTACTTTCCGGAAAGCACGACCGGCAGTTTCGGCCTGTACAGTTCGCTCTGCTTCGATTTCACGCTCACCAACCTCTTCTGCCCGCTGGTGCGCGGCAAGACGCTGCGCATCTATCCGCAGTCGGAAAGCATCGACACCATCCTGGCCCGGATGTTCCAGCCCGGCAGCGGCGTCGACACCCTCAAGCTCACGCCCACCCACATTCACCTGCTGGAGTACATGAACCTGGCGCGCTCCGGCGTGCGCAAGGTGATCGTGGGCGGCGAGGAACTGACGCCCCAGCACATCGCCACGCTGCGCAAGATCGATCCCGCGATCGAGATCTACAACGAGTACGGTCCCACCGAGGCGACGGTCGGCTGCATCGTCGAGCGCGTCGAGGACGCGCCGTCGACGGTGCTGATCGGCCGGCCCATCGCCGACACCCGCGTGTACATGCTCGACGACGCGCTGCGGCCGGTTCCGCTCGGCGTGCCCGGGGAAATCTGCCTCGCCGGCGCCGGCCTCGCGCGCGGCTACCACCAGCGGCCCGACGTCACCGCCGCGAAATTCGTCGAGCATCCGTTCCCCGGCGAAGCGCGCATCTATCGCACCGGCGACATCGGCCGGTGGCTGCCCGACGGACGTATCCAGTGCTACGGGCGCGTCGACCACCAGGTCAAGATCCGCGGGCACCGTGTCGAACTCGGCGAGATCGAGGCCGCGATCGCCGCGCACGAGGACGTCGTCGGCGCGGCGGTCATGCTGCGCGAATCCGCCCACGGCGTGCGCAAGCTGGCGGCCTACGTCAAGGGCGCCGCGAGCCTGAGCGTGCCGGACCTGCGGGCCTATCTGGCCGGGAAGCTGCCGGACTACATGGTTCCGTCCGACATCATCCCGATCGCCGAATTTCCGCTCAACGCCAACGGCAAGCTGGATCGCCCGGCGCTGCTGGCGCTGGAGCCCAACGCCGCGCCCGACGACGCCCGTCTCGACGCCACGCCGCTCGACGCCACGCCGATTCAGCTCGAGCTGGTGCGCATCTGGCGCGACGTGCTCGACAATCCGGCCGTCGATCTCACCGGCCGCTTCTTCGACTACGGCGGCGATTCGCTGCAAGCCATGCAGCTGGTCTCGCGGATCTGGAGCAGCTTCTCCGTCGAGATCGGCATCGACGCGATCTTCGAACTCCAGACCATCAGCGCGGTGTCCGACCTGATCGAAGCGTCGTCGCCGCACGCCGGTTCGACGGCCGGCGCCATCCTGCCCCGCTCGCGCGCGAACGACCTGCCGCTGTCCTTTCCGCAGCAGCGGCTGTGGTTCCTCGCGCAACTGGAAGGCCCGTCGGCCACGTACAACATCTCGAGCGCGCTGCGCTTCGACGGCGAACTCGACATCGCGCGCCTGCAGGCCGCCGTGTCCGAGATCAGCCGGCGTCACGAGATCCTGCGCACGACGTTTCCCTCCGTCGACGGCCGCGGGGTTCAACGCATCGCGCCGCCGGCGCCGGTCGCGCTCGACGTCGTCGACGTCGCCCGCGAATCCGACACGCTCGCGCGGCTCGCGGAGGAAGCCGACCGCCCGTTCGATCTCGCCGCCGGGCCGCTCTATCGCGTCGTGCTGTATCGCGTCCATGAGCGCCTGCACGTCTTCGGCATCGTGATGCATCACATCGTCTCCGATGCATGGTCGTCAGGCATCCTGATCGGCGAACTGGCCGCGCTCTATGCCGGCGAGTCGCTGCCGGAACTGGCGGTCCAGTACGCGGACTACGCGGTGTGGCAGCACGAACGCCTGGCGTCCGCCGACACGCATCGGGAACTGGCGCTGCTGAGCGCCGCGCTGGCCGATGCGCCGGACCTGATCGAACTGCCCACCGACCGCCCGCGGCCCGCCATCCAGCAGTTCCGCGGCGCGGTGCTGCCGTTCCAGCTGAGCGGCGAACGCGCCGACGGCCTGCGCGCGATCGCGCGTGCGTCCGGCACCAGCACGTTCATGGTCGTGCTCGCCGCGTATGCGCTGCTCCTGTCGCGATACAGCAACCAGCAGGACCTCGTCATCGGCTCCCCGATCGCCAACCGGCGGTCCAGCATGACCGAGCCGCTGATCGGCTTCTTCGCGAACATGCTCGCGCTGCGCGTGGACCTGTCGGGCAATCCGACCTTCGGCGAACTGCTGGCGCGCGTGAAGCGCGTCGCGCTCGACGGCTACAGCCGCCAGGAGATTCCGTTCGAGCAGGTGGTGGATTCGCTCGCGCTCGAGCGCAACCTGAGCCGCACGCCGGTGTTCCAGGTCGTGTTCGCGTACGAGAAAGCGCCGTCCCAGGCGGTGAGCTTCCCCGGTCTCGCGGCCACGCCGGTGGCGGTCGAGACCCACACCGCGAAGTTCGACCTCACGCTCCATGTGCAGGATGCCGACGACGGCCTCGCGGGCTCGCTGGAATACAACCTCGACCTGTTCGACGCCGCCACGATCGATCGCATGGCGGAACACTTCCGCACGCTCGTCGATGCCGTGATCGCCGATCCGGACGCGCCGCTCGGCGCGCTGCCGTTGACGAGCGACGCGGAGCGGAACCTGATGACGGTCGAGTGGAACCGCACCGACACGGATTTCGGCGACGCCGCCGCACAACCGCTGCATCGGTTGTTCGAACAGCAGGTCGAGCGCACGCCCGATGCCGTCGCGGCCGTCTTCGATGACCAGACGCTCACCTACGCCGAACTCAACCTGCGCGCCAACCGCCTCGCCCACCACCTCATCGCGCTCGGCGTTGGCCCCGATGCCCTCGTCGGCGTCGCGATGGAGCGCTCGCTCGACATGAGCGTCGCGCTGCTCGCGATCCTCAAGGCCGGCGGCGCTTACGTCCCCGTCGACCCCGACTACCCCGCCGAGCGCGTGCGCTTCATGATCGATCACGCGCAGTTGCGCTGGCTGCTCACCCAACAGCATCTGCGCGACGCGCTGCCCGAGACCGACGCCCGCCTGATCGTCGTCGATACCGACTCGCTCGACCTCGATGCCGCGGCGACGTCCAACCCCACGCCCGCGCTCGACGGCGACAACCTCGCCTACATGATCTACACGTCCGGCTCGACCGGCCGCCCCAAGGGCGCGCTCAACACCCATCGCGCGATCACCAACCGCATCCTCTGGATGCAGCACGCCTACGCACTCGACGCTGACGATACGGTGCTGCAGAAAACCCCGTTCAGCTTCGACGTCTCGGTCTGGGAACTCTTCTGGCCGCTCGTCACCGGCGCGCGCCTCGTGTTCGCCCGCCCCGGCGGCCAGCGTGAGACCGACTATCTGGTCGAACTCATCGAGCGCGAACGCATCACCACGATCCATTTCGTGCCGTCGATGCTGCGTGCGTTCCTCGACCATCCCGACCTCGACGCGCACTGCGCATCGCTGCGCCGTGTCGTGTGCAGCGGCGAGGCGTTGCCCCACGACCTGCAGCAGCGTTGCCTCGAGCGCCTGGACGCCAAGCTGTACAACCTCTACGGCCCGACCGAGGCCGCCGTCGACGTGACCGCGTGGGAATGCCGCCGCGACGACCCGCACCGCATCGTCCCGATCGGCCGGCCGATCGCCAACACCCGCCTCTACATCGTCGACGCGCAGATGCAGCCCACGCCGATCGGTGTGCCCGGAGAACTGCTGATCGGCGGCACGCCGGTCGGGCGCGGCTACCACGGCGAACCCGAACTGAGCGCCGGGAAGTTCATCGCTGATCCGTTCTCCGCCGACCCGCTCGCGCGCCTCTACCGCACCGGCGATCTCGCGCGCTACCGGCCCGACGGCAACATCGAATTCCTCGGCCGCATCGATCACCAGATCAAGCTGCGCGGCCTGCGCATCGAACCCGGTGAAATCGAGGCCGCGCTGCGCACGCATCCGTCGGTCGACGACTGCGTCGTGATCGCGAAAACCGCAGGAGCCCGAACGTTCCTGATCGCCTATGTCGCGACCGCGGAGCCAGACATTGCCGATCTGCGCGGTTATCTCGGCGGCAAGCTCGCCGACTACATGGTGCCGTCGCAGTTCGTCGTCCTTGCATCGTTGCCGATGCTGCCCAACGGCAAGATCAACCGCAAGGCGCTGCCCGCCCCGGCCGACGGGGTCAACGTGGTCAACATGGCCCAGCCGCACGCGCCCGCCGTCACGCCCCGGGAAATCCTGCTGGCGTCGATCTGGCAAGACGTGCTGCAGCTGCCTGCCGTCGGCATCCACGACAATTTCTTCGAACTCGGCGGCGACTCCATCCTGAGCATCCAGGTGATTGCGCGCGCCAATCAGGCGGGGCTGCGCGTGACGGCGAAGCAGCTGTTCCAGTATCAGACGATCGCGCAGCTGGCCGCCGCGCCCGAGGAGCGGGCAGCCTACGTGCCGACCTTGAGCCCGCTGGGCGACGCGCCGCTCACGCCGGTGCAGCACTGGTTCCTCGACCAGGAGATCGACGCGCCGTCGCACTTCAATCAAACGGTCCTGATCCAGGTGCCGGCGGATCTCGACGCGTCGCGGCTGGCCGACGCGTTCCGGCAAGTCTACGAACATCACGACGCGTTGCGACTGCGTTTCTCGCACGATGCGGGCCGCTGGACCCAGCACGTCGTCGCCGGCGGCGAGATGCCGGCGCTCTTTGCGAAACAGGTGATCGCCGGCGACGCCGCCGAGCGCCTGGCGGCGATGCGCGCCGCCGCCGCTGACGCGGAGCGCGGCATCGACATCACGCATGGCCCGTTGCTGGCGGCGCGGCTCTTCTGCGTGGCCGGCGAGCCGCTCGCCCGCCTGTTCGTGTCGATCCATCACCTGGCGGTGGACGGCGTGTCGTGGCGCGTGCTGCTCGAGGACTTGCATGCCGCCTACCACGGCCAGCCGTTGCCCGCGAAAACGACGTCGTTCCGCGAATGGGCGCTGCATCTGCAGGAACGGGCCCGGTCGCCGGCCATCGGCGACGAAGCGCGACTGTGGCAAGCGCTCCTCGCGCAGCCCGTCGAGCCGCTCCCGCTTGACTATCCGGCCGCGGGTGCGCCCAACAATGTGGCCAACAACGCGGTCAGCGACGCGTCATCCGTTTCATTCGAGCTGGACGAAGCCGACACCACCGCGTTGCTGCGCCGGCTGCCACGGGCCTACGACACCCGCATCAACGACGTCCTGCTCATCGCGCTCGCGCAAGCCTGTAGCATGGTCACCGGCAACGCCCGCACGCGGATCGATCTCGAGAGTCACGGCCGCCACGTGGCGGATGCGCCGCTCGACCTCACCCGGACGGTGGGCTGGTTCACGTCCATCTACCCCGTCGTGCTCGACGCCGACGCGATGCACACGCCGGAGCAAGCGCTGCGTGCCGCGCGCCAGCAGCTGCGCCGGATTCCGGCCGACGGTCTCGGTTATTCGCTGCTCCGCTACCTGAGCCCCGACGCCGCCGTGCGCAACAGTCTCGCCGCGTTGCCGCAGGCCGATATCCTCTTCAACTATCACGGGCAGCTCGATACCGTGTTGCAGCAATCCGACGGCTGGCGCCCGGCGACCGAAGACCTCGGTTCGCTGCGCGCCGGGCGGTCGCAGCGCACGCACGCGTTCGAGATCGTCGCCGCCGTGGTCGACGGCAAGCTGCAGGTGGACTGGCGCTACGGCGAGCGGCTCCACCGGCGGCAGACGGTCGAGAACCTGGCCGCGCACTTCAGGGACCGGTTGCTCGACTTCGCGGCGTCGGTCCCCGACACCGCAGCGGACGACATCGACGACAGCTACCCACTCTCGTCGCTGCAGCAGGGCATCCTGTTCCATTCGCTGTACGACCTGGATCCTGCCGCCTATTTCCAGCAGTTCAGCTTCGTCGTCAGCGGCCCGCTCCAGGTGCCGGCGCTCCGGCAGGCGTGGGCCCATGCGCTCGCGCGCCATGCCGTGCTGCGCACCGCGTTCGCGTGGGCCGATCGCGAGCAACCCGTCCAGACCGTGCTGCACACGGTCGATCTGCCGTGGACAGTGCTTGACTGGCGGCACCGCGATGCGTCCCGCCGCGCGCAGGACTTCGATGCATTCCTCGCCGACGACCGGAAGCGCGGCTTCGATCTGCAGCGGGCGCCGCTGTTCCGCTGCACGCTGATCCAGGAAACCGACACGCGCCATCGCTTCTGCTGGAGCGCGCACCACATCATCCTCGACGGCTGGAGCACCGCGACCCTGATGAAGGAGGTGTTCGCCGACTACCTGTCGCTCGCCCGCACCGGCACGCCCGCGGTCGCGGCGTCGGCGCCCGGATACCGCGCGTACATCGACTGGCTCGCGCGTCATCCGCGCGCCGCCGACGAAGCCTGGTGGCGCGCCGAGCTGGCCGGCTTCCGTGCCGCCACGCCGATCGCGGCCAGCCCGGCCCGGCAGACGACCGGCGACGCCGCGCGCCAGAACAAGCGCCGGACCCAGCAATTCCTGCTGGACGAGGCGCTGACCGCGCGGCTGCACGTGCTCACGCGTGCGCATCGCGTCACCCTCAACGTGCTGATCCGCGCGGTCTGGGCGTTGGTGCTGCGGCGCCACGCCGGAACGGACGACGTCGTCTTCGGCGTCACCGTGTCCGGGCGCCCGCCGCTGCTCGACGGCGTCGAGTCGATCGTGGGGCTGTTCATCAACACGCTGCCGCTGCGCCTGCGTATCGCGCCGGAGCGCCCCTTCACCGAATGGCTGGCAGAGGTTCACGCGGCCCAGACGGCGATGGAGCCGCATTCGTACAGCTCGCTGGTCGACATCCAGTCGTGGAGCGAAGTGCCCGCCCGCGACAGCCTGTTCGACAGCCTGCTGGTCTTCGAGAACTTCCCGGTTGCCGCCGCCCCCGAACTCGGGCCGGACGACATCGAGATCCTCGACACCCGCGCGTTCGCGGAATCGAACTACCCGCTGACCCTGACCGTGCACCCGGACGCGCGCATCGGCTTCCATATTTCGCACGATGCGCACCGCGTCGCGCCGGATGTCGTGCGGCAGATGCTCGACACCCTCCGCACGTTGCTCGAGCGATTCGCCGAGCACCCGGACCAGCCGACCGGCCAGCTCGCCGATCCGCCGGCCGCCGACGGCCAGCCGGGCGCGCCGCGCGATGCGGCCGGGCCGGCGATCGAAGCCGCCGCCGGTGCGGCCACGGCGGCACGCGTCGTCGCGCCCACGGCGGACGAGCGCACGTTGCTGGAGATCTGGCAGCGGATCTTCAAACGAGACGACATCGCGGTCACCGACAACTATTTCGACCTCGGCGGCCACTCGATCATCGCGATCCAGCTGATGGCCCATGTCGAGAAGGCGTTCGATCGCCGGCTGCCGATTTCCTGTCTCTTCGAGAATCCGACGATCGAGAAACTGGCGGCGGCGCTCGCCGCGAACGAACCGGCCGCGCCCGCCGGCGGACTCGTGCCGATTCGCGACGGCGGCCCCGCCGCGCCGCTCTTCCTGCTGCCGGGCGCCGGCGGGAACGTGGTCTACTTCCACCCGCTCGCGCACCACCTGAGCGGCGCCCACGCGATTCACGGGCTGGAAGCGCCCGGCCTCGACGGCGCGTGCGAGCCGCTCACCCGCGTGGAAGACATCGCGGCCCGTCATATCGAGCGCATCTGGCCGCTGGTGGGCGCGGGTCCGTACTACCTCGCTGGCCACTCGTTCGGCGCGCACGTGGCGCTCGAGATGAGCCGGCAACTGGTCGCCAAGGGCGCCGACGTGAAACTGCTGGCGATCCTCGACGCGTCCGCGCCCATCGACAGCTCAGCCGCCACGTACTGGCAGGACTGGGACGACACCGAATGGCTGGTCGCGATCGCCCACGAAATCGGCACCTTCCTCGGGGCCGACCTCCAGGTGACGCGAGCCGACCTCGTCCCGCTCGATCCCGACGGCCAGGCCGACTTGATCCTCGCGCGGATCGGCGACCGCGGCAACTGGTTCGCGGACGCCGGGCCCGACCGCCTGCGCGCGTACCTGCGCGTCTATCAGGCCAACTTCAAGTCGCACTACGCGCCGCACGCCACGCCGCTGCCCGTACCGATCGCGTTGTTCCGCAGCACCGAGCACGATCCCGACGACTTCGCGCCGTCGCCCGAGATCGCGCAGCTTCGCCTGGACCCGGCCTGGGGATGGTCCCGCTTCTCGACGCTCCCCGTCGCGGTGACGGACGTCCCCGGCGACCACCTGACCATGCTGCTCGATCCGCATGCCGGCGCCCTCGCCGCCCATGTCAATTCGTTCCTGGAAAAACAACCCTCATGAAACTGAAATCAACGCCGACGATCGACAACACGTTCGCCCGCAAGGTCTGCATCAACCTGGACCGGCGTCCCGACCGCTGGGAAGCGATGCAACGAAAATTCGCAGAGCAGAACATCCTCACGGTGGAACGGCTGTCCGCCGTCGATGCAAGGCTGGTGAGCGTGCCGGAATCGTTGAGCCACATGCGTCCGCAGGACTACGGCTGCACGATGAGCCATCTCGCGGCCGTGAAACAGGCGAAGGCCGCCGGCGCCAGCGAAGTCCTGATCTTCGAGGACGACGCGTTCTTCGACGCCGAGTTCGCCGCACGCTTCCCCGAGTTCATCGCGCAAGTGCCGGACGACTGGCACATGCTGTTCCTGGGCGCGTATCACTTCACGCCGCCCATTCCCGTCGCGCCGAACATCGTCAAGGCCGTGGAGACGCTCACCGCGCACGCGTACGTCGTCAGGGACTCGCTTTACGACGCGTTCATCGCGATCAACGAAAACCCGCCGGCGATCAACGACCGCAACAACCTCGTCCTGCAGCAGACGTTCAATTGCTACTGCTTCGAGCCGAACCTGGTCGGACAGGAGTCCGGCTACTCCGACATCATGGACGAAGTGATGCCGGAGAAGCCGCTGACCTATTCGATGCCCATTCCGGACGGCTGGTAACGCCTGCCGCCCCGTGCGCGCCGCGAACCCTCACTCGACAGGCCATTGAATCTCATGCAAACCACCACCGTTGACCTCGAAGCGGCGTTCGTACAAGCCGCGCTGGATGCGCTTCACCGGGACTGCAAGCTCGGCGACGCGATTTCACTGGCTTACGGGAAATGCGAATCGACTGCCGGCGTGATCGACCTGATTTTTCCGTTGATCACGAAGAAACTGCGGATCGACTACATCCTCATGTACAGCATCGAAAGCAATCCCCGCGCGCTCCTGCAATTTCTTCGGCAGGTCGAGTCGCGGCTGGCACGGAACGAAAACTGGACGGCCGCGTCGGTCGAGGCCGCGTTGCGGAGCGTGGCCGATTCGACGGACAGCGTCGGCTGGGCGCGGGCGCAGCGCCTGCTGAAGTGCTGCATCCTGTTTTCCGATTCGCCGCTGGGCATCGTGGAAAGCATCACGTTCCTGGGCCAGCACGAAACCTCGTCGAGGTTGAGATCAGCGGCAAGCAATGTCGAACTCAGCCACCTGATCAACTGAGACCTATTGGCCATTCATGGATTCCGCTCAAAGCAAATCGCCGCCCTGGCATTCCGCCGTCACGCTGATGTGGCGCAGTCATCCCTGGCTGACGCTGGGCACGGTCCTGACGGGCCTCGTCAGCGGCATCGCGTCGATCGTGGGCGTCGGGTTGATCAGCACCGTGCTGCACGACCCGTCTGATCGACAGACGCTGCTGCTGATGTTCATTGCGGTGAATGTCATCGCGGTGGTCTGCAGGAGCGGCGCGGCCGTAATGCCGTCCTATGCGTGCATGAAAGTCATGACGAGATTGCGCGTCGACCTGTGCAAGCGGATCCTTGCGACCCCGCTCGACGAAATCGACCGACGCGGCGCCCCCCATGTGCTGACCTTGCTGACACAGGACATTCCGCAGCTGAGCCAGACCCTGCTCACCATCCCGACGATCATCGTTCAATCCGTCGTGCTGATCTGCAGCATCGTCTATCTCGCCTATCTCTCGTGGATCGTTTTCGCGTCGACGATGATCCTGACCCTCGTCGGCCTGGTGCTTTACCTGTTCTTCTATCGGAAGGCGGTCAATTTCACCGAGCGGGTTCGCGATGAATTCGTCCAGTTCAACGATTACACGCATGGCCTCGTGTTCGGCATCAAGGAACTCAAGCTCAACCGGGCGAGGCGCCGCTGGTTCACCCGGGCCGCGATCGAACTGTCATCGAAGCGCGTGGCGGGATTCAACTACATCGAACGCTTCTGGTTCATGAGCGGCGACAGCATCGGCCAGATCACCGTCGCGGTGCTGCTCGGCTTCCTGCTGTTCGGCGTGCCTTCGCTCGGCGTCGTGGATCCGTCCGTCCTCACGGCGAGCATTCTGGCCGTGCTCTACATGATGGGGCCCTTGACCATGCTGATCAATATCCTGCCGGTGATGGCCGAAGGCAAGACCGCGCTCGCCCGGCTGGCGGAATTCGGTTTCCTGATCGATGACACGCAGGACGCACGCAATGAGCCGCCCCATCCGGGCGCCGTGGCGTCCCCATCGGCGAAGTCATGGAAGGTCATCGAGTTGAACGAGGTGACGATGAACTACCGTGACAATGAATCGTCGACCGACTTCGTGCTCGGCCCCATCAATATGACGATTCATGCCGGAGAACTCGTCTATGTAATCGGCGGCAACGGCAGCGGCAAGAGCACGTTGGGCAAGGTCCTCAGCGGCCTCTATGCGCCGACCGGCGGCACCATTTCGCTCGACGGAAAAGTCATCGACGACGATGCCCGGGAACGCTACCGAAACCTGTTTTCCGCCGTCTTCACCGATTTCCATTTGTTCAATCGCATCATCGGGCCGGATCGGGGCAATGACAGCATCGAGCTTGCCCGGAAATACCTCGACACCCTGAAACTGGCGGACAAGATCGAGATTTCCGGCCGCACCTACTCGACCACCCGGGCGCTATCGACCGGGCAACGCAAGCGCTTGGCGCTGCTTTGCGCGTACATCGAGGATCGTCCGATTTACATCCTGGACGAATGGGCCGCCGATCAGGATCCGGTCTTCAAGCGATTCTTCTATGAAGTGCTGGTTCCCGACCTGAAATCCCGCGGGAAATGCGTCGTCATCATTACCCACGACGATCAGTACTTCAAGCTGGCGGACCGGGTCATTCGGCTCGATAGCGGCCGTATCTTCTCCGATACGGCCGTATGCGCCGTCCCGGCCGAAGCCGCCGGATGAGCCGCGATCCTGATGGGACACGATGCGCGCCGTACCGGATTCGACGGCCGGCGATGCGTCTGTCCCGGCAAACCGTTACAGACGCATTCGCACGTGGGTGTTTAAATCATGTCGGCATCCATGCGCACACGCGCAGCTTCAACGTCTCATCAGGAATCCTTTCATGGAGTTCAGCAGATTGTTCGCACACGTCGGCGAAGCGATCTCGAGCAGCGGGAGCCGACGTTTTCCCCGAATGATGTACAACCTGATCGCCGCGGCGGTCCCCGTCGACGAGATCCGCATTTCGGAGCTGGCGGTCGACGACTCACCTGACGGCCATCCCGCGGTGCGCAGCCTCGGCGCGGTCGGCGCGGCGCTCGCGAAGGCCGGGGTGACCGCCGCCTGTTGCGGGCCGCAGATGCCGCCGCGCCCGGGGGCGAGCCCCCTGCACGTCGACGACACGCTCGCCGGCCACGGCCCCATCCACGCGCAGCTCGACCGCTTCATCGTCATGCAGGCGGCGGTCGTGTCGCCGCGTTACGCGCAATTCCACCTCGTGACCCGCAAGCGGGGCCACTGTTACGTGATCTCGTTGTATCGCACGTGTACGTTCGACGATTTCTCGCCGCAGGAGCGAACCTTCCTCAAGGAACTCTCGCACGTGCTGTTTCCGATCGTCGAGAGCCATGTCGCGGCGCTCGACGCGACGCCACCGGCCGCCCAAGTGACTATCGCCGCGCCGCCGGCGACGCAATCGGGCCGGGAGCGCGTGGCGCGGCGGTTCGCCGAGCGTCTGCGGCAAGCCGGCGTCAAGCTGTCGACGCGCGAGATCGAGGCGTGCACGGCACTGCTGGCCGGCGACACGGTGCCCGCCATCGCCATGCGTTTCGCGCTGCGCGAAAGCACCGTCGAGACCTACCTGAAGCGGGCCGCCGTCAAGCTGGGCTTCAGCGGGCGTCATGGCCTGACGCGCTGGATGCTCGACGAGACGGCCGGGGCCGCGACGGAAGCGGGCGGGGACGGCATGCGAAGCGTGCGGCGCGACTACGCGTCGCCGCGCATCGGAACCTGAGGGCACGCGGCCCGAACACGCCGATCCGGCGGCGCGGCGTGAGTCAGGCGCGGCACATCAGGCACTTCAGCGCGCGCGACGCCGACGCAGGCGCAGGCGACGCGCGAAACTCCATGGGACAACTGCCGCCGGTTTCCATCTCGCGTCGCACGTCGGCAATCTAGCCGGCGCCGCAACCCGCGCTGCCGCACCCGGTGACATCGTCGTCATCACTCGCGACGACGCGTGCCGGCGCGGGCGCGCGCGGCAGCCATCCTGGCTAGTCGGCCGGCGGCGTCACGCCGCCGACGCGCACGGTACGGAATCGTCGATCATCCATTTCGTGAGCCCGTGCCGGCCGCTGATGCCGAGCTTCACCGCGGCGCGCTTGATGTACGTCTCGATCGTGCTCTCCTTCACACCGAGCTCGCCGGCCATTTCGCGCAGCATCTTGCCCGCGAGCAGGCCGAGGCACACTTCGTTTTCACGCGCCGACAGCACGACCCGCGCGCGCGCGAGCCGCGATTCGAACTCGTGGCGCAGCGCGTCGACGCCGGGCAAGCCTGCCGTCGCACCGGGCGCCGTCGCGCATTCGAGCGTGCCGTGCCGACGCGTCGACGCATGCCACTCGACGAGCGGTAGCAGCGTATCGGCGAAATTCTTCAGGAACGACATCTCCTGCAACGAGAAGTCGTGATGCGATGCCGTGCGATGCAGCGAGATCACGTAGCGGCGATTCGCCTTGCCCGACACGAGATGGCACTGAAATCCGCCGCCCGGCCCGCGCGGCGGCGCGACGTCGCCGCCATTGCCACGCCGCAACAGCGGATTGATGTGAATGAGCTGCCGGTCGCAGGCCGCCAGGATCCGGTTCAACGGCGGATGCGCGGCCGGTTCCCGCTCGCCGTGCGCGGCCGGCGCGCCGCGCCCGTCGCCGCCCGGTGCGCCGAACGCGCCGAGCGATTGCACGCGGACGACTTCGCCCGCCGGCTCGTCGAGCGTCCATTCAGTCATCCGGGTGATCGCGAGCGGAATCGATTCGACCAGCAATGCATGCATGTCGGATGCGAACCGCTCACTGCCGGCGCTCGAAATCACCTTCCCGAGCTTCGCGAACATCTGACTCTCCTTGTTGTGCGTGCTTGAGGACCTGGCGCAACGCCGGCGCGCGTCGGGTCGCGCTGTGTCGCACGCGTTCTCAGGCGGGCAACGCGCGCCGCCGGCGCGCGATCCGGAACACGCGATGCGCGTGCGAATGATCGTCAGGCACGGCGAGCGCCGCCGCGTCACCGACGATCGAACAGACCGATGACGAGCGAGAAACAGGCACGATGTTTCCTCCGTATCGGACAGCGCGATGCGGTGGGCGTCGCATCGATGGACGTTCATGACGGGCGACGCTGCCAGCGGCCGAAACGTCCATTTCGGTCGATGCGCGTGGCGGGACGAAAACGCGCCGCCGCCGGACGTGCTGAAGACCTGAATCGGACAACCCGGCGCCGGCTCGAAGCAGGCGCGTTCCCGGTGAATTCAACGAAAAATGTCGATCAAAAAGCGAAACGATTCTTTCCATTGAATTTGATCCATGTATATCCCAGCCGCGTATGATAGCGATGATTTAAGACATTTGCAGTTAACCCGAAATTTATTTTTAAAACGACACCGCTTGATAACCGGAAATGGGCATTATTATCAACGCACGAATAAATCAACATTCGTTTACCACGAACTTTTGTAATAATCGGTCGAGCGACGCTTACCACGAATTTTCATCCGGGGGGCACCATTCGAGAGAGGAATTGTCGGATTTCACCAGCCCCCGCTCATCGAGCTGGTTTCAAGCCGTATCTTCCGGACGCTATTTCGATTCACTCAACAATCGATTCAATATGCGCGACGGCAAAGCATAGTTTCCGCCCAAGCCCACGGCAGCGTGCTGCCGGGACGGGCGTTGCAAAACACCAACAAAGGGCGAAGCCATTTCCCGTCATAAAATTTCCATATTAAATGAGTCGGAATTCTTCAATTCCGCCGCTTGTCACCCCACAGATAAATTGCTACGCTTTCGACCGAAATATACGACGCATCATCAATCAACCTTGAATTACGGCCGGGTTTATTTAAAAAATCGAAACAGGACGATTAATATTCACGTGAAATCATCTTTTATCGATCGTCGCGGCTAGCGCTTCGCCGCACGCGATTCCGTCGAATTTCCCTATCCGCTTGTCGACAGAACAGGCCGACGGCCAATTGCAGCAATCTCCCGGCGGTTTTTCGATTTCCTTTTAGACGCCCGTGGTGATGCGCGGCCCGCGCATTGCCGGACGCATCGTTCTTTTTCAATCCTGCCCGACCCGAGCGCAACGCTTCCCGAGCGTCACGCCTGCATCGATTGCCACACCAGTCTCAACGCGTCATTTGTCGTCTTTCCAATCTTCAAAACAATGCCGAAAAATTGGAGCACACCATGAGTCACGACTTCCGAGACGAACCCGCGCCGCGTCGCGCCTTCCTGGCCGACATGGCAAAACTCGCGGCGGCCGGCATCGTCACCGGCTGGACCCCGCTCTACCAGATCGCGGCACACGCGCGGACGGCCGGCGACACGCCGCCCGGCTTCCCGGCCGACATCCCGCTTTACAAGCAGGCATTCCAGAACTGGAGCGGCGAGATCGCCGTGCAGGACGTATGGACCGCCGCGCCGCGCTCCGCCGACGACGTCGTCGCGACCGTCAACTGGGCGCGCGCGAACGGCTACCGGATACGCCCGCGCGGCTACATGCACAACTGGTCGCCGCTGACGCTGGACCCGGGCGCCGGCGCCGCGAACCTCGTGCTGCTCGATACGACGAAGTCGCTGACGGCCGTCTCCGTCGACACGTCGGCACGTCCGGCGCGCGTCACCGCCCAAACGGGCGTCTCGCTGGAGTCGTTGCTCGCGACGCTCGAGCCATATGGCCTCGGCGTGATTGCCGCGCCGGCACCGGGCGACATCACGCTCGGCGGCGCGCTCGCGATCGATGCACACGGCACCGCCGTGCCGGCGGCCGGTGAAACCTTGCAGCCGGGCCATACATACGGCTCGCTGAGCAATCTCGTGGTCGCGCTCACCGCGGTCGTGTTCGACCCGGCCCGGCAGCAATACGTGCTGCGCCGGTTCGAGCGCGGCGATCCCGAGATCGGCGCGTTCCTCGCACACATCGGGCGGGCGTTCGTCGTCGAAGTCACGCTGACGGCAGGCCCGAACCAGCGGCTGCGCTGCCAGAGCTACGTCGATATTCCGGCATCCGAACTGTTTGCGCCGGCCGGCTCGACGGGCCGCACGATCGCGTCGTTTCTCGATCGCTCGGGCCGGGTGGAAGCCATCTGGTTCCCGTTCACGACCAAGCCGTGGCTCAAGGTCTGGACGCCGACGCCCAGCAAGCCGTTCCTGTCGCGCGCCGTCACGCAGCCGTACAACTATCCGTTCTCCGATTCGATCTCGCAGACCATCTCGGATCTCGTCAAGCGGATCGTGATCGGCGGCGAAGGCGCGTTGACGCCGCTGTTCGGCCAGACGCAGCTGGCCATCACGACGGCCGGTCTCGCACTCACGCTCAGCGGGGACATCTGGGGCTGGTCGCGCACCGTGCTGCAGTACATCCGGCCGACGACGCTGCGCGTCACCGCGAACGGCTACGCGGTGCTGGCGCGGCGCGCCGACGTGCAGCGCGTGATCAGCGAATTCGTGCAGTTCTATCAGAACCGCGTCGACACGTACAAGGCGCGCAACGAGTATCCGATGAACGGTCCGGTCGAGATCCGCGTCACCGGCCTCGACAAGCCGGCCGATGCCGGCGCGGGCGCGGCCGTGCCCGCGTTGTCCGCGCTCAAGCCGCGTCCCGACCGGCCGGAATGGGATACCGCCGTGTGGTTCGACATCCTGACGTTGCCGGGCACGCCGGCCGCCGATCGCTTCTATCGCGAGATCGAGCAATGGATGCTCGCGAACTACACCGGCTCGTATGCGACGGTGCGCCCCGAATGGTCGAAGGGCTGGGCCTATACCGACACGGCCGCCTGGCAGGACGACACGATGCTCGCCACCACGATTCCGAACCTGCATCGTGAAGGCCAGCCGCCGTCCAGCAGCTGGGATACGGCGCGCGCGACCCTCGAACGCTACGACCCGCACCGGATCTTCCGGTCGCCGCTGCTCGACCGGCTGATGCCGTAGGGATCCCGGCGGAAGCCGGCTGCCATGGCCGCCACGGAACGGATGACGATGCGCGAACCGTGCAGGTTCGCAAGGTCATTCAGGATGTGGCGGCCGGCCGGCTGGAACCGTGGCGAGCGGCGGAACGGCTGAATCGACGACCTGACAGGCTCGCCTGCGGGTCGCCAGGCCGCGGGAGCGCGGCCGCGAAGCGCTCCGGCCCATGCACGACTGTCGAAGCGATTGCCGGATGCGGCGCGTGATTCGACAACAGCACCGCGCAAAACCGCACCGGCCCCACTGCCATCGGTCGATCGTCAAAAGGCGACCGCCTGCCGCCGGTCGCCCGCAGCCGGTCGCCCGCAGCCGGTCGCCCGCAGCCGGCCGCCCCTCCCCGCCTTACGCCGCGGCCGCTTCCGCCCACGGCGGCCGGAAATCCAGCCCGAGATGCTGGCTGATCGCCGCGTCGAGCCGCTCCACCGCGTCCCGCTCGATACGCGTGATGCCCGGATGCCAGATGTCGACGAGCAGGCAAACCCGCGGCTCGTTGCTGTCGTTCCAGCTCTCATGCTCGAACGTATCGTCGAAAATGATCGCGCGCCCGTCCGGCCACTCGCGAATCTCGTCGCCGACGCGCAGCCGCGAGCCGCGCGGCACGATCAGCGGAAGCTGGCAGGTCAGCTTGAGATTCGTCGTGTCCGTATGCGGCGGAATCCGCGTCCCGCCCTGGATCACCGAAAAGATGAAGGCGCCGCTCGGGCTGAGGAAGTCCTGCACCTGCCGCATCAGCGCCGCGGTGCGCGGGCAGCGGCGGCAATTCTCCTCGACCTCGGGCTCGCCCTTGCGCCTGAAATAGAACGACCCCCAGTCGTTGCGCCGGATCGATTCGAAACGCCCGGCCACCTGCTCTTCGTACGGCAGCAGCATCGGCGTGGTCACCTGGGCGAGAAACTCCTCGCGCAGCACGTCGACCGACGCCTCGAGCGTCGACGTGAACGCCTCGAGCGCCGGATAGTCGGACGCCTCGTACCACGGCTTGCCGTCCAGCCCCGGGAAATAGAACAGCAGCGGCCGCTGATATTTCGGCAACGCGGGCAGCGGAACCCGCCCCGTGTTGATGTCGACGAACTCGATCACGCGTTCGAGCTCCGCGGTCCCGTACTGCGACACGAGCGCCTCCAGCGTCTCGTGAATCGCGATGCGCATCTCCTGTTTCAAAGTCGATCTCCTTGGCTATCGTGGGGTGACAAACAACAAAATTGCCGCTTCCGCATGACGCATCACACATGAATCGAAACGGTGCGCCCGGCCTACGCGCGCGCCGTCGTCTTCGCCTCCTCCATCGGGTCGGCGGCCCAGCCGCCGATCGACGCGCCGTACCCGGCCGCCGCCGCGACCAGCACGCCGACGCCGCACCACACCGCCTGCACGCCCCACTGGCTGACCAGGTAGCCGAGCAGGATCGACGCGATCATGCTGCCGAGCTGGAACACCAGCGAAAAGAACGAGACGGCGCGCGATCGCAACGCATCGGGCGTCCGGTGATGCAGCACCGCGTTGACCACCGCGCCGGCGATGCCGAGGAACAGCGCGACCCCGCTCAGCACGGCGCCGAACGCGACCACGTGATTCGCCCAGCGCGTCAGCACGAGGCTCGCGGCGAGCCCGGCGAACGGCAGCGACACGGCGAGCGCCGGCCGTGCGGCGCAATGCTTCATCACGCGATACGACACCCAGCCGCCCGCGCCCTTGACGACCAGCATCAGCGTGAGGAACAGGCCGAACGCCCAGGTCGCGCCATGCATCGGCACGAGCGTCTTCAGCACCACCGGCCAGTAGCTCTCCAGCACCGACACGACGCCGCCGAGCAGCATGCAGAGCAGGATCAGCGGCCGCACCGCGCCGCCGTGCCACGCGAAGCGCACCAGTTCGCGCAGGTCGTCGCGCATCCGGCCGGCCGGCGCGGCCTCGGGCGGCGCCTGCTCCGCCTCGGCGAAAAACCATGACGTCAGGCCCAGCAGCACGATGAACAAGCCGCCTGCGAGCGCCAGGCCGATCCGGTAAGGGTTGTCGAACAGCCGGCTGCCGATCAGGTCCGGGAGCACGCCGCCGACCAGCGACATGCTTGCCAGCCCGAGCGCGGAGGCCAGCTCCGCGCGGCCGAGAAAATAAGGAATCCGGTTCGTCTCGCCGTGCTCGCGCAGCAGGCCGACATACCACGCGTCGACGGTGCCGGAACTCATCGCGCGCGCGACGCCGAAGCTCGCCGCGGCGAGGTACAGCACCGGCTTCTGGCTGAAGCACAGCATCAGCGCGCAGCCGATGCTGTTCATCAGCAGCGAGATGCGATAGGTCCGGATCCGGCCCACGCGGTCGGCCATCGCGCCGAACGGCAGTTCCAGCGCGATGGTCGACAGGCTGAACACCGCCGCGTAAAGCCCGATCTCGAACAGCGTGAAATGGCTGTGCAGCAGGAACAACGTGACGACCGGCAGCACGAGGCCGAAGGTGCCCCACAACGCCGCCTGCTGCAGGCAGTACCGCAGGTGGACGGTCATCGGCCGTCCTTGCCGCCGGACTCGAGCAGCAGGTACTCGCCGTCTTCCGAGCTGCCGGCGCCGATCTCGACGAAACCGCACGCGGCATAGAACGCCAGCGCCGGCCCGTTGGCGCGCAGGCACTTGAGCCGGTAACGCGTGGCCGGCCAGCCCGGCAACGCGCGCAGCAGCGCCCGGCCGATGCCGCTCCGGTGGTGCGACCGGTGCACGTGCAGGTGATGGATGAAATGGTCGGGCTCCCAGACCGACACGAAGCCGGCGAGTCGCCCGCGGTCGTCCTCGGCGACCCTCAGCCGCTCGCCTTCCGTCTGGGCCTCGAAATCGGCCAGCTGGAACGCGCCGGCCGGCTGCCAGACGAAGGTCTCGCGGCGCGAGCGCAGGAACAGTTCGCACAGGGCCGGCGTATCGGCGGCCACGGCGTCACGTACGATGATCTTCATGATGCGCTTACCTCGCGGCAGTCGTGGTTGCCGGGCCCGCACAGCCCGGCAGGCTCGCCATCACGTCGGCGACGAAACGTTCGGTATCCCAACTGTGGTCCACCGTCGCGCCCAGCCGCGTGATGACCGCGCGGCACGACGGCACGATCACCACCAGCTGGTGATTGAAGCCGTCCATCATCATCAGGTCCGCCGGCAGCGACGGAAACCGGCGCGCGCCGCCGACGCCGGCGTTCAGCCACAGATGCGCGCCGAGCCGGCCGTCGTGCCGCGCCGCCTGGGGCGTCGCCATGAAGCGCACCCAGTCCGGCTCGACGATGCGCGTGCCGCGCCACACGCCTTGCTGCAGGATCAACTGGCCGAGCTTCGACCAGTCCCGCGCCGACGCCAGCATGTAGCTGCCGCCGACCAGCGTGCCCGACGCGTCGGGCTCCATCATCGCGGTGCGGATGCCGAGCGGCTCGAACAGCCGCGCCCGCGCGAACGGCACGACGTCGAGCGGCCGCGGCGAAATCGCGCGCGCGACGATCTTCGCGACCAGCACGCTGCCGCCGCTCTGGTAGTCCACCTCGCGGCCGGGCGCGACCTTCAGCGGCCGGCTCGCGACGAAGCGCGCCATGTCGGTCGACTGGTACAGCATCTTCGTCGTGTCCGAGCCGGGCAGATAGCCTTCCTGGTAATCCAGCCCGCTCGTCCATTGCAGCAGGTTGCGCAACTGGATCGCCTGGCGCGGATCGCCGGGTTGCGCCCAGTCGTCCAGCAGGTGATCCTGCGTGAGCGTCAGCTTGCCGTCGCGGGCCAGCACACCCGCCAGCAACGCGGTGACGCTTTTCGTCATCGACCAGCCGAGCAACGGGGTGTCGGCCGTGACGCCCGGCGCATACCGCTCGCCGACGAGCTTGCCATCCTGCCGCACGACCACGGCCAGCGTGTTGCGCAGCGACGCGGGCGACGGCTCCGCCATCGCGCGATCCAGCACGGCGCTCAGCGCCGGCAGCGGATCGGCCGGCGCGACATCGTCGGCGTTGCCGTAGTGGTCGACGTAGCCGGCATCGGCCGCGGCGGGCGGCAGCGCGAGGCCGCGGCCCGCCGCGCGCAATGCGTCGATCTCATCGGCCGGCGCGATCGTGCAGCCGAGGCCCGGCCGGTACAGCGCGACCGTCGAACGCAGCACGCCGAGCCCGGCGGCCTCGACGGTCTGTCGCGCCCGGTCGATCCGGTACGTGACGAAGTTGAACAACGGATTGATCGGCTTGACTTCGCGCGCGAACAGCGCACGTGCATCGCCGTCGCCGCCGGCGAGCGCGCGCACGCACAGGTAGTGCGACGCGTAGCCGGTGGCGGCGGGCAGCGCCCAATACAGCAGGCCCGCGGCAATCACCAGCAACGGCACGGCCGTGGCGGCGAGCATCTTGAAGGCGGCAGCGACACGGGACGGATGACGATCCGGCATGGGAGTGGTTTCCTGGTTCGACGATTCGACGAGACGAGACGACACGACACGACACGATGCGGACGGCCGCGTGGCCGCCCGCGCTCAGAGGATGATTTCCTTCTTCAGGTACAGCCGCTCGGACTGGATGTCGTGCGCGTGACAGCGGGCGATCAGCTTGTCCGATTCGACGATCGGCAGCGACGTCGGCGCGTATTCGATGCTGGAGATGAACTTGAGCCAAGGCTCCGCGCCCATCGCATAGACGAACACCTGGCGCGGCGCGAAGCACTCGACCAGCGGCCACGCGCGCTCGCAGTCGGAGCCGTTCAGCCGGCGGTTCTGGTCGAACTGCCGCCCGAGCGGCTCGTTCAGGAGCGCGCCGTACAGCCAGGACATCGGCGCGCCCTCGCATTCCATGCCGATGAACAGCGTGCCGATCCGGCCGATGCGCTGCGCGATACGCTGGTACAGCTCCGGCTGCAGGTTGTTCGAGTCGGCCGCGAACAGCATGCTCTTGCCGTCCACCTTCAGCGCGAACGCCATCTTCGCGGCGATATGCAGATCGCCGTGCTCGCCGAGGAATGGCAGCGCCACGATCTCGCCGCCCGGCACGGGCACGCTGTCCAGCTCGCCGACCTCGACCACCCGCTCGAACCCGCACGCCTCGAGCGCGAGCCGGATCGACGGGTCCTGCAGGAACCCGCCATGGCTGCGCGGCACCACCAGCGTGCCGATCCGGTGCCGCAGCTGCAGCAGGCTCTCGAGCACGATGTGATCCTGGTGGTTGTGGGTCAGCAGCACGTAGTCGATGCGCTCGGGCAGATCCGCGAACGTGAACGGATCGTCGCCCTGGCCGAGCGGATAGCCGACGATCGGATCGGTCAGCAGCGAAAATTCCGCGGTTTCGACCAGCACCGTCGCATGGTTGAAGTAGCGCACCCGCACCGGCTGCCCCGCGCGCGCCGGCGCCGACGGCGGGCGCGGCGGCGGCGCGTCGGTGAACCAGGTTTCGAGTGCCGCGCGCCGCTCGGCACCGCCCTCCGCGTGAACCAGCAGGCGGTCGATCAGGTCCGGCGCGGCGCCCGCGTGGCGAGCCGCGAACAGTTCGTCGTACAGCGCGTCGCGGAACGGCAGGCGGATCTGCACCATGTGCTCGTCGGGAAAGCGCGGCGTGCTGAGCATGAAGCTCCGGTCGTCGCTGGTCGCGAGGAAGCCGTTCACGCTCTGCAGCGCGTCGAGATAGCCGGCGCTGTCGTACAGCAGCCGCTCGAACAGCCGGTACGACGCGTGGCCGCGCAGGTCGTAGCCCAGCTCGACGAAGCCCTTCAACGGCTCGGGCACCCGCGCATACAGCGGCGACAGCGTGTCGCCGCCCCCTTCCCGCGCGAGCAGCTCGTCGAGCTCGCGCAGCGCGTCCGCCAGCGCCAGCAGCGGCGCGGCGCGCGTGCGGGTGTCGCGGATCAGCGCGTCGACCGCCGGCAAGAGCTCCCGGCCGCCGTTGAGGAACGGCCCGCCGGCCATTTTCGCGGCGGAACGCCGATGCAGTTCGGGTGCGCGGATGAAGGATTCCATGATGCGCAGGTGCACCTGCTTCATCACCAGCGCGCAGGTCGCCGGCTGCAGCAGGAACGTCCACGCATACCACTGATTGACCAGCGGTTCGAAGACGACGTTCGGTTTCAGGTAGATCTGGGTCATGTCAGGAATGATCGTGTTCGACTACGGGAACGGCGGCGTCGGCGACGAGCGCGAGCGCGGCCTCCATGTGCTCGCGCCACCGGCGCAGCAACCGTTCGGCAGTGGCGCGCGTGTGCACGGTGTTGCTGTAACGGCACTCGAATGCGAGTTCGCCGTCGCCCGCGACGCAGACGAGGTTCAGCAGGTGCGAACGTTGGTCGGTCGCCGCGCGATCCGCGCCCACCGCCTCGGGCGCGGCGGAGAACCACGCGGAAGGGCGCGCGGCGGCCGCCGAGACGAAATCGACGCTGACCTGCGGCTGCACGCAACGCCGCCACGCGTCGGCATCGACGCCGGCGGGCGGCGGCACGTCCGCGCCGCCCAGCGCCGCCGGCGGCAGCGCGGCGAGCGCCGCCTCCCACGCGCGCAGCGCGGCGACGCCCGGCGCGCCGGCGTGCTGCGGCAACAGCAGCGGCACGTCGCAGACGAAGCAGCCGAGCGCGCGCTCGACCGCCGGCCCGTCGTCGAGCCAGTCGCGGCCGTGCCGGCCGAGATCGGCGACCACCGCGCCGCCCGCCCATTCGGTCAGCGCGCGCGCGGCCGCCGCGATGGCGACGGTGGCGGCTTTCACGCGCAGGCGCTGCGGCACGACGGTGAGCATCCGTCGCGCCGCGTCGCCCGTCAGCCGGTCGCGCACGACCTGCTGGCTGGCCTCCGCGTTGTCGCCGGGTGCCGCGTGCCGATCCCGCGGCAGCGCGACGTTGGCCGCCATCGGCGCGAAGTACGCGGCGCTCTCGCCCGCCGCCCGCGCGGCGGCAATGCGCGCGTCCACCGCACGCAGATAGGCCGGGTACGCGAGCGTCGGCGCGGCCAGTGCCGGCGTCCGGCCGTTCGCATGCGCCGCATATGCGTGGGCCAGGTCGTCCAGCAGCACCGCCCAGCCATGGCTGTCCGCCACCAGCCCGTGCACGACGAGCAGCAGCCGGTCGCCGGCCGCGCCGCACCGGTAGTGCGCGATCCGGACCAGCGGCCCGTGCGCGAGATCGAAGCCCTGCTGCAGCGTCGCGCCGTGCGCGGCGATGAAGCGGGCCGCATCGTCCGCCGTGCCGAGGTCGTGGCTGCTGAAGCAGCGCTGCACGGCGTCCGCGTCCGCCGGCGCGATGCGGCCGGCCAGCGCGTGGGCATCGAATACGCAGCGCAGCCCCGGGTGCGCGTCGAGCAGCGAGCGGAACGCGGCCCGCAGCGCGTCGGCGTCGAGCGGCTGCGCCGCCTGAACGAGCAGCGAGCGGTTCCAGTGGTGCGCGTGCGGGCGCTGCAACACGCGCCGCTGATACGGCGTCAGCGGGAACCCGGACGCGTCGTCCGCCTCCGGCCGCACCGTCAGCGGTCGCAGGCATTCGGCCAGGTCCGCGAGGGTCGAGGTCGAGAAGAAGTCCTGAGGATCGACCGTCCAGCCCGCCCGGTTCAGTTGCGCGACGGCACGCAACACCAGGATGGAGTCGCCGCCCAGCCCGAAGTAGTTGTCGTCCCGGCCGATCCGGTCCAGCCGCAGCACGTCGCGCAGCACCGCCAGCAGCGCGCGCAGCGGCGGTGCTTCGTCGCCGTCCGCGGCTTCGTCGGGCAGCACCGCCGTCGACACCCACTGGCGGTCGATCTTGTCACCGGACGTCTTGGGCAGCGACGGCACGATGGCCAGCGCATGCGGCACCAGGTGCGCCGGCGCCACGCGGCGCAACGCACGCAGCCGCGCGCGCGCCGCATCGCGTGGCGTGGCCGGCGCATCCGACGCGTCGGAACCCACGACGATGAACGCCTCCAGGCGCGGCGCCGGCGCATCGGGCCCGCTCGACAGCCGCACCGCCGCCTCGCGCACGCCGTCCTGGTCGAGCAGCAGCGCCTCCACCTCGGCCAGGTCGACGCGAATCCCGCGCACCTTGATCTGGCGATCGCTGCGGCCGAGGTAGACCAGTGCGCCGTCCGTATCGCGACGCACGAGGTCGCCGGTGCGATACATGCGCGCGCCCGGCTGGCCGGCGAACGGATCGGGCAGGAAGGCGGCGGCCGTCTGCCCGGGCCGGCCCGGATAGCCGCTCGCGAGCGCACTGCCGCCCAGGTAGAGCTCGCCGCGGCACAGCGGCGGCACCGGTTGCAGGTGCGCGTCGAGCACATAGGCGGTGGTGCCCGGCAGCGGCGCGCCGATCGGCACGTCGCGTTCGTCCGGGCGCGCGGCGGTCGGCACGTCGTGCACGACGGACGTGATCACGCTTTCCGTCAGCCCGTACGCGTTCATCAGCGCCACGCGGCCGCCCGTCACGGCGCGCCATGCCTGCACCGCCGCGAGCGGCACCGTCTCGCTGCCCGTCACGACCAGGCGCAGCCGCGCCGGCAGCGCGGCCTCGCCGAGCCGGATCGCACGCACCCATTCGCGCCAGAACGACGCGGGCAGGTTGAGAACGGTCGCGCGCTGCGTATCGAGCAGGCCGCTGAACGCACCGAGCGTCGGCCATGCCGCGCGATCGAGCAACAGCAGGCAGGCGCCGGCGGACAGCGTCGTGAAAATCTCCTCGATCGACACGTCGAACACGAGCGACGAGAACTGCACGACGCGGTCGTCTGCGGTCATCCGGTACGCGGCGCACAGCGCCTGGATCTTGTGCGCGACGGCCCGATGGCTGACGTCGACGCCCTTCGGCACGCCGGTCGAGCCGGACGTGAACAGCGTATAGGCGGCCTGCTGCGGATCGATGCACGCGGGCAGCGCGCCGGCGGGCGCATCGCCCAGCACGGCAAACGCGATCGCCGCGCATCCGGGCCATGCCGGCGCCGCCGCCGTGGCGTCGTGCACGAGCAGCACCGGCGCCGCCTGCGACAGGATCGCGTGCTGCCGCGCGGCCGGCGCGGCGGGATCGAGCGGCAGGTAGGTCGCCCCGGCGTGCAGCACGCCGAGCAGCGCCACCAGTGCGTCGAGCCCCGTCGGCAAGCACAGCGCGACGCGGTCGCCGGTGCGCACGCCGCGCGCGAGCAGTGCGCCCGCGACCTGGTCCACCCGGGCCCGCAGCGCCCCGTAGCTGAGCGTCTCGTGCGCGGTGGCGACCGCGGGCGCGGCGTTGCCGGCCGTCAGCGTGCCCGACAGCAGCGACACGAGGTCGGACGCCGCCCGCGCAGGCGCGTCGACGGTGCCGGACGCCGCCTGCCATGCCTGCCGCTGCGCGGCCGACAGCACGCCCGCGTCGCCCAGCGGCGCATCGTCCGGCAGCGTCAGCAACAGGTCCAGCGCCGCGTGGAACTGTTCGACCACCTCGTCCGCCTCGCCCCGCTCCAGCGCGCCGTCGCGTGTCAGCAGCACGCCGCCGTAGCCCGCGCCGTCGCGATGCAGGTTCATCGTCAGGTCGTATTCGGTTTCCGTTTCCGGCGTGTCCTCGAACGCGACGTCCAGCGCGCCGATCCGCACCTGGCGAACCGGCGCCTCCTGCATCGAGAACACCACCTGGAACAGCGGCGTCAGCGACGCGTCGCGCGGGCCGGCGAAACGCTCGACCAGCTTTTCGAACGGATAGTCCTGATGCGCGTGCGCGGCCATCACGCAGTCGCGCACCCGTTCGATCCATGCGCGCGTGCTGCTGGCCGCCGGGAACGCCACGCGCAATGCGAGCAGGTTGACGAAAAAGCCGACGAGCTCTTCGGTGCGGCTCGACGCGCGGTTGGCGACCGGCGAGCCGACCACCAGGTCGCGCTGCCCCGTGCGCCGCGACAACATCAGCAGGAACGCGGACAGGAACACGACGTACGGCGTCGTCCGCAAGCGCCGCGCCAGCGCGTCGACCTGCGCGGCGCGCCCGGCGTCCACCGCGACGCGGCCGCTGTGCGCGAGGCGTCCGGGCGTGCGCGCGCGACGCCGGTCGCCGCCGAGGTCGAGCACCGGCGCGCCGTCCAGGTGCGCCCAGAACGCCTCGTGCGCCGCGTCGTGCCCGGCGGCGAACCGCGCCGCCTGCTCCTCGCTGTAGTCCGCGTAGTCCCACGCGGGCGGCGCGGCCTCCGGCGCGCGCCCCTGGCTCGCCGCGCCGTACAGCGACGCGAGATCCTGCGCGATCAGCCGGAACGACCAGCCATCGACGACGATGTGATGGAACGACATCAACAGGCACGCGCGGCGCGGCCCGAGTTCGAGCAGCCGCGCGCGGAACAGCGGCGGCCGCGCGAGACCGAACGGCTCCGCCCGCAGCGCGTCGCGATGCTGCGCGATGAACGCGCGCAGCGCGTCGTCCGTGTCGTCCGTGTCGTCCGTGTCGCCGGCGTACGCATGGATCGACAGCGCGACCGCCGCGTCGGCATGCACGTGCTGCTCGCCGGCGCCGTCCGGCCCCTCGTGGAACGACGTGCGCAGCACCGGATGGCGCGCGACCAGCCCGCCGAGCGCCGCGTGCAGCGCGGCGCGGTCGACGTCGCCGTGCAGATGCAGGCATTGCGGCAGGTGGAAGACCGAACCGCCCATGCCGAGCCGTTCGAGCGTCCACAGCCGGCGCTGCTGGAACGACATCGGCGCGCGGCGCGGCCCGGCGGCCGGCCGGCCAGCCGGCGTCGTTGCCGCCCGCTCGGCTGGCTGCGCGGGTTCCGCCTGCATGCGAATCGCGCAGGCCAGCCCGTCGATCGTCGGCGCACTGAAGAACGCCTCGAGCGTCAGCTCCGCATTCAGCCGCTCGTGAATCCGCGCGAGCACGCGCCCGGCCAGCAGCGAATCGCCGCCCAGCGCGAAGAAATCGTCGGTCGGCGTGATCCGCTCATGGCCGAGGCATTCCGTCCAGATGCGCGTCAGCGCATGCCGCACGTCGTCGGTTTCGACCGCTGCGGCGCGCGGGGTGTCGACCGCAACCGGTGCAGCAACCGGTGCAACGGCCGGCGCCTGCGGCTGCGCGCGCTCGAGGGGGCCGCCCTGCTGGGCCGGCAGCCAGTGGCGCGTGCGCTCGAACGGATAGCCCGGCAACGGCAGCCGCTTGCGGCGCTCGCCCGCGTACGCGTCGCGGCGCGTCAGTCGCGCGCCCTTCGCCCACAGCCGGCCGTAGCCGGCGAGCAAGGTCGCCATCGTGCGCGGCGCGCGCTCCGTGAAGCTTGCCAGCACCGCGTCGGCCGGCGCGCAGCGATGCGCGCGCACCAGCGCCGCGAGCACGTCGCGCGGGCCGATCTCGACCCACAGCGCGTCGCCCAGCGCCGCCAGCGTCCGCACGCCCGCCGAGAAACGCACGGTGCCGAGCACGTGCGCAGCCCAGTACGCGGGATCGGCGGCGCGCTGCGCATCCAGCAGCGTGCCGTCGAGGTTGGAGATCAGCGGGATGCGCGGCGCGTGCAGCGTCATCGTCGCGGCATGCGCCTGCACGCGCGCGGCCGCGTCGGCCATCATCGGCGAATGGAACGCGTGCGACGACGCGAGCGGCGCATGCGCGACCCCCGCGTTGCGCAGGTGCGCCGCGAACGCGTCGACCGCGTCCACCGGGCCGGACACCACGCACTGCAGCGGCCCGTTGACCGCTGCGACGGCGAGCGTCGGCGGCAGCTGCGCGGCCAGTTCGTCCTCCGCGATCGATACCGACAGCATCGCGCCGGCCGGCTGCGCCTGCATCGCCGCCGCGCGCGCCGCCACGAGGCCGACCGCGTCGTCGAGCGAGAACACGCCCGCGCAGCACGCGGCGACCAGTTCGCCGAGGCTGTGGCCGATCAGGTAGTCCGGCGTCACCCCCAGCGCCGCCCACGCCTGATACAGCGCGTACTCGTACGCGAACAGCAGCGGCTGGACCAGCGCCGTGTCGGTGGTGCTCGCGTCGCCCAGCAGGTACGGTTCGAGCGCCAGCCCGGCCGCCCCCGCGAACCGCCCGCACACGTCGTCGAGCGCGGCGCGGAACACCGGGTGCTCGCGATGCAGGTCGCGCGCCATCCCGGCGGCCTGCGCGCCCTGCCCGGTGAACAGGAAAATCACCGGGCGCGCGGGCGGCGCGTCGCCGGTGGCCGGCCACCCGCCCGCGGCCAGCGCATCGAGCGCCGTGTCGCGCGACTCGGCAACCACGAACGCCCGGCACGCGTGATCCTGCCGGGCGGCCTGCAGCGTATGCGCGACGTCGGCCAGCGCCCATTCCGGGTGGCGGCGCCACGCGGCGGCGAGGCGGTCCGCCGCGCGCCGCAGCCCGTCCGGCGTGGCGGCCGACAGCCGCAGGCAATGCGCGGCGGCGGCCGTCGGCGCATCCGCCTCGGGCGGCGCGGCTTCCAGGATCACGTGCGCATTGGTCCCGCCGATGCCGAACGAGCTGACGGCCGCGCGGCGCGGCGTGCCGCCGTCCGGCCAGTCGGCCGCTTCCGCGGTGAGGCGGAAGGCCGTGTCGTCGAGTTCGAGCAGCGGGTTGGGCGTGTCGAAATGCAGCGTGCCCGGCACCTTGCCGCGTTCGAGCGCGAGCGCCGCCTTGATCACGCCCGCGAGCCCCGCCGCGCTGTCCAGGTGCCCGACGCTCGTCTTGACCGCGCCGAGCAGGCGCGGGGCGCGTGCCGGGTGCTGGCCGTAGGTCGCCTTCAGCGCGGCCATTTCGATCGGATCGCCGAGCAGCGTGCCGGTGCCGTGCGTCTCGACATAGCCGACCGACGCGGCGTCCACGCCCGCGTCCGCCAGCGCGGCGCGGATCACCCGTGCCTGGCCCGCGGGGCTCGGCGCGGTGTAGCCGGCCTTGTCGTGGCCGTCGTTGTTGATCGCGGAGCCCTTGACGACCGCATACACGTGATCGCCGTCGCGGCGCGCGAGATCGAGCCGCTTCAGCACCACCGCACCCGCGCCGCTGCCCTCGACGGTGCCGCTCGCGGCCGCGTCGAAGGCGCGGCAATAGCCGTCCGCGGAAAAGATCCCGCCGGTGCGGTGCAGGTAGCCCGGCACGCCGTCGACGCCGATCGACGCCGCGCCCGCGAGCGCGAGTTCGCAGTCGCCCTGCGCGACCGCGCGCGTGGCCATGTGCAGCGCGACCAGCGACGTCGAGCACGCGGTGTTCAGCGTGACCGCGGGGCCGGTGAGGTTCAGCCGGTAGGCGATCTGCGTCGCGGGCTGGTTCAGCACGTTGATCTGGTACAAGCCGAGCGCGTCGACCGCGTCGCGGTTGCCGAGCACGTGGTACGCGAGGTACTGGCTCGCGCCCACGCCGACGTAGACGCCCACGTCGCGCGCGAGCCCGGGCCCGGCATAACCGGCGTCCTCGAGCGCGCGGTAGCTTTCCTCCATCAGCTTGCGCTGCTGCGGATCCATGATCTCGGCTTCGCGCGGCGTATAGCCGAAGAACGCGGCGTCGAAACAGTCCGGATCACGAATCAACCCGCGCGCGGCGACGAAGCGCGGATTGCCGAGCAGGTCGTCCGGCACGCCGAGCGCGCGCAGCCGTGCGTCGTCGAGCCGGGTGATGCCGTCCTCGCCCGCGAGCAGCATGCGCCAGAACTGCTCGACGTCGTCCGCGCCCGACACGGCCGCGCTCATCCCGATGATCGCGACGTCGCGGCTGTCGACGGGCGATGGGCTCACGGCCGCGACCGCGACCGCGCCGTCGGCATCCGCATCGGCCGACGACGTGCCGGACGCGGACAGCCAGCCGGCCAGCGTGCGAATCGTCGTGTAGCGGAACAGGTGATCGATGTCGACGTCGCGGCCGAATTCGCGACGCAGCCGCGCCTGGCACTGGATCAACGCGAGCGAGTGGCCGCCGGCGTCGAAGAAGTTGGTGTCCGGATCGATCTCGGCGAGGCCGAGCACGTCGCACCAGATCGCCGCGACCGCGCCCTCGGCATCGCCGGGTGTGCGGTGTGCGGGGCTGGCAGGGCCGGCGGAATCGGTGGCGCCCGCCGCGTCGAGCGGCCAGTCGGCCAGCCGGAGACGATCGATCTTGCCGCTGCCGGTCATCGGCATCGCGTCGAGCACGACGATCCGGTCGGGCACCATGTACGGCGGCAGCGCCTGTTGCGCATGCGCCTTCAGCGCGCCGTCCGGCAGCGCGCCCGCCGCCTGCACGAACGCGCAGAGCACGGCGCCCGCGCTCCCCGTACGCGCGAGCACCGCGACCTTGGCGACCCCCGGATGGCGGCCCAGCACCGATTCGACTTCGCCCGTCTCGATGCGGAAGCCGCGCACCTTGACCTGCTGGTCGTCGCGGCCCACGAATTCGAGGTCGCCGTGCCGATCGAAGCGGGCCAGGTCGCCGGTGCGATACAGCACGCGATCCGCATCGCCGGTCGCATACGGATTCGGCACGAAGCGCTCCGCGCTCAGTTCGGGCCGGTTCAGGTAGCCTGACGCCAGCGCGCGCCCGGACAGGTAAAGCTCGCCGGTCACGCCGATCGGCAGCCGTGCGAGATCGGGCGCGAGGATGTGCGTGCCGACGTCGCCCACCGCGCGGCCGATCAACACGGGGCCGCTCGCGCAGCGCCATACGGTTGCGTAGATGCTGGCCTCGGTCGGGCCGTAGGCGTTGAACAGCGGCGCGTGCGGCAGCACGCGCGCCGCCAGCTCGACGGTCGCCGGCAGCAGCGGCTCGCCGGCGGCGAATACCGCGCGCAGCGGGCTCGCCGCGCCGGCGTCGAGCGACTGCAGGAACAGGTGCAGCATCGACGGCACGAAATTGACCACCGTCACGCGATGCTGCTCGATCGCGCGCTGCAGGTAGCGCGGATCGTACTGGCCGTCCGGCCGCGCGATCACGATCGCGGCGCCCTTCATCAACGGCCACAGCATTTCGGTGAGCGAAACGTCGAACGATTGCGCGGTCTTCCACAGCACGCGATCGCCCGCGGCCAGCGGATACGTGCGGGCGAGCGCGTCGAACAGCGCGAGGATGCCCTCCTGGCGGCACAGCACGCCCTTCGGCGTACCGGTCGAGCCGGACGTATAGAGAATGTAGGCCGGGTCGCCGGGGCTGACGCGCGGCGCGGCGGCCAACGCGGCCGGGCCCGCTTCCGCCAGCGCCGCCTGCTCGACGAAGCGCACGCCGCACGCGCGCAGGCAGGCGGGCGCGGCGGCATCGCCGACGATCGCCTCCGGACGCGCGTCATCCACCATGAAGCGATGGCGCGCTTCCGGCAACGCGGGATCGAGCGGCAGATACACGGCGCCGATCCGGAACAGCGCGAGCACGGTCCGCAGCGTCGCCGCCGTGCGGCCCGCGCACACCGCCACGACGTCGCCCTGCCGCACGCCCAGCGCGACGAGCGCAGCGGCGTGCCGGTCGCACTGTTCGAGTAGCGCCGCATAGGTCGTTTCGCCCGTGTCGTCGATCAGCGCGACGGCGTCCGGCGCGGCGGCCGCGCACGCGGCAAGGCGCTCGCCGACGCTCGCGCCAACCGGCCGCCCCGGCTTCGGCGCCGCCCAGTCGTCGAGCCGCGCGAGCGTGGCAGGCAGCAGCCACGTCGCCGCGGGTGCGCCGGCAAGCCGCCGCAGCGCTTCGTGCTGCGCGTGCGCGATGTCTTCCGCGTCGGCGCGCCGCAGGCTGTCGGCCCGGTAGCCGACGATGCAACGCAGCCGCTGGTCGCTCGCGGAGACGGAGAAGTCGACCTGCACCGGAAAGCTGTTGACCGCATGGCCGTCGCGGCCCGCGAGCATCCGCACGTCCGCGTCGTCCAGCTCGCGCAGCACGTGGAAGCTCGTGAAATTGAACAGCACCTCACCCAGCTCGATCCCGCCGTTGTCCTGCCGGATCTGCTGCGACGGATAGAAGCGGTGCCGGAAAATACCCGACTCGATCTCGAACACCTGCCGCACCTGCGCGACGGGCGATGCCGCGCCGTCGAGCGCCGCGCGCACCGGCACCGAATTCAGGAACAGCCCGACCGCACGCGCCGCATGCTCGGTCTCGGGCCGCACGTGCGTCACCATCGACGTCAGCACGTCGCGCCGCCCGCTCAGCGCCTGCAGCGCGCGCAGGTGGGCAGCGAGCAGCACGCTCTTGAGCGGCACGTTCGCGTCGCGCGCGAGCGCGCGCAGCGCCGCCTCCAGTTCGACGGAGACCTCGACCTCCAGATAATCCACCCGTTCGTCCGCCGCGTCGCCCGGCAGCGGCGCGCGGCGCAGCGACAGCGCCTGCGCGCCGTCGAGCTGGCCGCGCCAGAACTCGCGCTGGGCCGGATCGGCGAGCGCGGCCTGTTCCAGTTCGATGAAATCCCGGTAACCGGCCTGCACCGGCTCGTCGTCCTGCGGGTTCCGCGCGCCCGTCAGGCCCGCCGTGTAGAGCCGGATGAATTCGGCGGTCAGCGCGGCCTCGCTCCAGCCGTCGAGCATCGCGTGATGGAAGCTCCACACCAGCTTGAAGCGCTGCGCCGCCAGCTTGAACACGAAGCAGCGAAACAGCGGCGCGGCGGCGATGTCGAACGCGGCGAACCGCTCGCCGTCCATGAACGCGGCGATCCGGGCGGCCTGCGCCGTCGCGTCGAGCGCGGTCAGGTCGGTGACCGTCAGCGGAATGCGCGCCGTGTCGAACACGAGTTGCAGCGGCACGCTGAACCCCTCCATCCGCAGCGCGGTGCGCAACGCCGGATGGCGGGCCGACAGCCGGTCGAGCGCGTGCGCGAGGCACGCTTCGTCGTACGCATACGCGACCTCGTAGCCGATCACGTCGTGGTACACGCTCGAGCGCTCGTGGCGCAGGCCGTGATAGAGCATCCCCAGTTGCAGGCGGCTGAGCGGATACGCGTCGACGACGCCGGCCGGCAGCCGCGCACGATCCGCTTCGCTCGTCAGCGGCGCCCGGGCGACGGCGGCCTCGGCCGGCGCAACTGCAACGGCGCCTGCCCCCGCGCCGCGCTGCCGCTCGATGTGCTCGCCCAGCGTCCGCACGCTCTGGTGGACGAACAGGTCCTGGATCTCGAATTCGAGCCCGTGGCGCTGCGCCTGCGCCTTCAGCCGGATCGCCAGCAGCGAATCGCCGCCGAGATCGAAGAAGCCGTCGTCGAGGCCGAACCCGCTGCGGCCGAGCACGTCTTCCCACAGCGTGCGCAGGACGCGCTGCGTGTCCGTCAGCGTCTCGGGCGCCGCGTCGACGGGCGCGTCGGCCGGCGTGAGCCGCGCGAGCGCGGCCCGGTCCACCTTGCCGTTCGCCGTCAGCGGAATGTGCGGCACCGCGTGGAAGCGCGCCGGCACCAGATGATCCGGCAGCGACGCCCGCAGCTGCGCGCGCAGGCCGGCTTCGTCCGGCACGTCCGCGCCCGTGCCCGGGCTTGCGGTCCAGTACGCGACGAGCTGCTTGTCGCCCTGCGGCGTCGCGTCGACCGTCACGACGGCGGCCTGCACGCCGCGGCACGCGGCCAGCGCCGCCTCGATTTCCGCCGGCTCGATCCGGTAGCCGCGCAGCTTCACCTGCCGGTCGCGCCGGCCGAGGTAATGCAGCGCGCCGTCATGCGCCCAGTAGCCGACGTCGCCGCTGCGGTACATGCGGGCGCCCGGCTCGCCGCCATGCGGATCGGGCACGAACGCCGCCGCGGTCAGGTCCGGCCGGTTCGCGTAGCCGTGCGCGACGCCGGGCCCCGCGATGTAGAGGTCGCCCGCCGCGCCGGCCGGCAGCGGATTCAGGTCGTCGTCGAGCACATACACCGACGTGCCCTGGATCGGCATGCCGATCGGCACCGTGCGCCCGGCCGCCAGCGCGCCGCGCACCGGGTACGCGGTGGCGAAGGTCGTGGTCTCGGTCGGCCCGTAGCCGTTGACCACCTGGCCGCGTTCCAGCAGCGCGCGGGCGCGCGCCACGTGCGGCAGCGACAGCACGTCGCCGCCGCAGACGAGGTAGCGCAGCTGCCGCAGCGCGTCCGGCGCGTGATCGACCATCGCCGCGAACAGGCCGCTCGTCAGCCACAGGATCGTCACGCCCGCGTCGACCAGCAACGGCCCGAGCTGGTCGAGCGACGCGTCGCGCCCGACCGGCACGACGAGCGACGCGCCGTTCAGGAGCGCGGTCCAGATCTCGAACGTCGACGCGTCGAATGCCGTCGGCGCGAACTGGAGGAACACGTCGTCCGGCGTCACGTCGAGATAGGCCGGCCGGTAGGCGAGCCGCAGGATCGCCTGCTGCGGCACGATGACGCCCTTCGGACGATCGGTGGTGCCCGACGTGTACATCAGGTACGCCGGCATCTGCGCCGGCAGCCCGCTCGCGACGAACGCGCCGTCGCGCGCGGCGATCTCGTCGTCGTGGTCCTCGAGGACGATCAGGTTCAGATAGCCGTCGCGCAGCGCATCGGTGCGCGCCACCACGTCGTCGCGCGTGACGATCACGCTTGCCTGGCTGTCGTCGATCAGGAATCGCAGCCGGTCCGCCGGATAGCGGCTGTCGAGCGGCACATACGCGCAGCCCGCGTTGAGCACCGCCAGCATCGCGACGATCAGTTCCGCGCCCGGCTCGAGGCACAGGCCGACGGTCGAGCCCGGCGACACGCCGAGATCGCGCAAGTGATCCGCCAGCCGGTTCGCGCGCAAGTTCAGCGCGTGGTAGTCGAGCGTCGCGTCGCCGTGGCGGATCGCCGTGCGGCCCGGATGCTGCCGCGCGAGCGCGTCGATCACCGCGCCGATCGAGTCGGGCAGCGGCTGCCCGAGCGGCCGGCTCTGCCAGCCGCGCAGCGCGTCGAGCGTGGCCGCGTCGCCGCGCGCGAGCGTGCCGAACGGCGCGTCCGGCTGCGCGGTCAGCGCGTCGAGGTACTGCGCGTAGGTGCGCGACAGCCGCTCGATATCGGCGGCCTCGAACAGGTCGGTGCGGAACACCGTGCAGCAGCGCACGCCGTCGGACGTCAGCTCGGCGAACAGCGTCAGGTCGAACTGCGCGTAGCGATACAGGTCGTCGCGCACCGTCATCGCCGGCATCCCGGCCGGCGTCGCCGGCTCGGCGGCGCCGGGCACCGCGCCTTTCGTGTCCTGCAGCACGAAGTTGACCTGGAACAGCGGGCTGCGCGCGGCATCGCGCGCGACGCCGACCTGCTCGACCACCTGGTCGAACGACACCGCCTGATGCCGCAGCGCGTCGGCGACGGTGTCGCGCTCGCGCTCGACCAGCGCGGCGAACGTGGCGCAGCCTTGCCGCGCGGTGCGCAACGCGAGCAGGTTCGCGAAGAAGCCGACGATGCGCTCGCTGCCCGGATGCACGCGGTTCGACGCGGTCGTGCCGATGCAGAAGTCGTCCTGGCCGGCGTAGTCGCCGAGCAGGCACCGCCACGCGGCCAGCATCACGGTGAACAGCGTGCCGCCCTGCCGGCGCGCCAGCGCCTCGGCCCGCGCGCGCACGGCGGCGGGAATCGTGAAGAACATCAGTTCGCCGTCGTGCGCGCGCCGCGGCGGGCGCGGCAGCGCGAACGGCAATTCGAGCGTCGTCGCGCCGGCCAGCCGGCCCTGCCAGTAGGCGAGGCTCGGCGCGCTGTCCGCGGCGCCGCGCGCCTGCTGCCACAGCGCATAGTCCGCATAGTGCGGCTCGTCGTCGGCCGGCGGCTCGAGCTCGCGGCCCGCCAGCCGCGCCGCGTAGGCCCGCCACCAGTCGGCCAGCATCAGTTCCAGCGACCATCCGTCGACGATCAGGTGATGGGCGGTCAGCACGAGAATCTGCCGCGCGTCGCCGACACGATGCAGCGACACGCGCAGCAGCGGCCCGTGCACCAGGTCGAACGGCTGCGCGATTTCGGCGGTGATCGCGCGGGCGATGTCCGCGTCGGTCGCGCCCGCCGCATGACGATGGACGGGCAGCGCCGGATCGAGCTCGGGGTGCACACGCTGGTACAAGCCGCCGTCGCGCGCGTCGAACGTCGTGCGCAGCGCCTCGTGCCGCGCGACCACGTCGCACAGCGCCGCCCGCAATGCCGCTTCGTCGAGCGTGCCCGCAATCTCCAGCACGTGCGGCACGTGGAAATGGCCAGCGCCGCCGCTGATCGCCATCTGCACCCACATCCGCAATTGTTCCGCCGACGCGGGCAGGTCCGCCGGCCGCGCCTGGCGGGTAATCGCGTCGCGGCTGCCCGCGCCGCGCTGCCTGCCGAACGCTTCGAGCAATTGGCGACGCTTGTTTTCGGTGGAATCGTTATGCGACATCAAACCAGCTCTCCCGACGATGAAAACAGTGTGAGTAGTTCGTCCATGTCGTCCGGCGCGAGGCGATCGAGCAGCGCTTCGAGGCGGTCCTCCCGCTGGGCTTTCTGGCCGAGCGCGACCAGCACCTGTGCGCTGAACCGGTCGAGCTGCGGTGCGCCGAACAGCAGCGGCGGCGACAGCAGCAGCCCGTAGCGGCTATTCAGACGCGCGATCAGCTGGATCGCCTGCACGGAGCTGCCGCCGAGCATGAAGAAATGATCGTCCGGCCCGATGTCGGCGACGTCGAGCACGGCCGACCACTCGGCGGCGACCTCGGCCTGGAACGGTGTCTTGGCGCGCGCCTCGGCGCCGCGCGCGCGCGTCTCGAGCGCCGCGTCGGCGAGCTGGGCCAGGCGCTTGCGGTCGATCTTGCCGGCCGGCAGCAGCGCGATGCGCTCCACCACGTCGATGCGCGCCGGACGCATCGATTCGGGCAGCCGCGCGGCCAGCTCCGTGTGCAGCGCGTCCACCGGCCAGCTGTCCCACCCCGCGGCCGGCTCGACGAACGCATGCAGCAGCCGCACGCGCCCGTGCACCCGCACCGGCACCACCGCGCACTGCGCGATGCCCGGCAGCGCCAGCAGGCACGCCTCGATCTCGCGCAGTTCGATCCGGTTGCCGTTGAGCTTGACCTGCTCGTCGCGCCGGCCGAGGTAATGCAGTTCACCGTGCTCGCCGAACATCGCGATGTCGCCGGTGCGGTACATGCGCGCGCCTGCACGGCCCGCGTACGGATCGGGCACGAAGCTCGCCGCGGTGAGATCCGGGCGGCCGACATACCCTTGCGCGAGCCCCGCGCCGCCGATGTACAGCTCGCCCGCGCGGCCGGGCGCGCAGGGCTCGAGGCCCGCGTCCAGCACGTACAGCGACACGTTGTCGATCGGCCGGCCGATCGGCACGCCGGCGCGCGCGTAAGCCTCGCCCGGCGCGCAATGCCACACGCTCACGTCGATCGCCGCCTCGGTCGGCCCGTACAGGTTGGCGAGCCGCACGCCCGGCAGCAGCCGGTGGAAGCGCTCGGCCTGCTCGGCGAGCAGCGCCTCGCCGCTGCAGACGACCAGCGCGAGATCCGGGAAGCGCTGCCCGGGCACCGCGTCCAGGAACGCGTTCAGCATCGACGGCACGAAGTGCGCGACCGCGATGCGCGCGTGGCGCAGCAGCGCCGCCAGCCCGGCCGGGTCCTTGTGCAGCTCCGGCGGCGCGATCACCAGCGCATGTCCGCTCTGCAGCGTCCACAGGAATTCCCAGACCGACACGTCGAAAAAGTACGGCGTCTTCTGCAGCACGCGCACCGGCGCGGCATCGGCGAGCAGCGAGCCGTGCCAGTCGAGCCGGTTGACCAGCGCGCGATGCGTGTTGGCGACGCCCTTCGGCGCGCCGGTGGAGCCGGACGTGTAGATCACGTAAGCGATCCCGTCCGGGTGCAGGCGCCGCGCCGGCAGCGGCTCGGCGGCGAGCCACGCCGCCCGGTCGTCCAGCGCCTGCCGCGCGGCCGGCCCGGCGGGCAGGCGCGCCAGCAGGTGCCGCTGCGTAAGCAGCAGCGCGAGCCCGGCATCGTCGACGATGCGCCGCAGCCGCTCCGGCGGCGCGGCGGGATCGAGCGGCACGTAGGCCGCGCCCGCGCGCAGCACCGCGACGATCGCCAGCACCATTTCCGTCGAGCGCTCGCAGCACAGCCCGACGAGGGCCCCCGGCGTCACGCCGCGCGCCGCGAGAAAACCCGCGAGCCGGGCCGACAGCGCATCCAGTTCGCGATAGGTCAGCTGCTCCGCGCCGAACTGGACGGCCGGCGCATCCGGCGTCGCGGCGCACTGCGCGGCGAAGCGGGCCGGCCAGTCCGTCGCGTCGAGCGGGCGCGCGGGCCCGTGCCAGTGGCGCGCGAGCCGCGCGCGCTGCTCGGGCGCCAGCAAGTCGACCGCGAGCGCGGGCTGCGCGTCGTCGTCCAGGTACGCGCGCAGCAGCCGGCCGAAGGACGCGGCGAACTCGCCGATCCGCGCCGCCGGCACGCGGCCCGTGTCGTATTCGAGATTCACGTGCAGGCCGTCGGGCGTCAGCTGATACGCGAAGTTCAGGTCGAACGGCCGCTCGGCGGCGACCGCCGGCAGCAATTCCGCTTGCACGCCGTGGAAGGCGAGCGGTGCGTCCTGCACGAAGAACGCTTCCGTCACGCCGACGTTGAAGACGGGCGCATCGGCCAGCGAGCGCGTGCGCCGCAGCGCCGTCACGAGATCGGTCAGCGACAGCTGCTGATGGCGCTTGGCCTCCGCACGCTGGGCGGTGGTGCGCGCGACGATGTCGATGAACGTGTCGCCCTGCCGCAGCGAAAAGATCATCGGCAGGTTGTTCACGAAGCATCCGCTGGCCTCGCGAAAACCCGGCGAGCGCATGTTGACGGGATAGGTCACGACCAGTTCGCGCACGTCCTGCCAGCGGGCCAGCGCGATCGCGAACAGGCTCGACAGCACGAGAAACGGGGTCGACCGGCTCGCGCGGGCACGCGCGCGCAGCCGGCGCGTGATGTCCGCGTCGAAGCGCAGCCGGTGGATGCGCCCCTCGCCCGGAGCGGCCGATGCCGGTGCCGCTGCCGCTGCCGCCGCGTCGAACTCGAGCCCGAGCGGCGCGTGCGCCAGCGCGCCGAGCCAATAGGCGAGGTCTTCGTCGTAGCGCGGCGACGCGCGGTACGCGGCTTCGAACGCGAGCTGCTCGCCGAGACCGCGCAACGTGCGGGCGGGCGCCGGGCCCACGCCGAGCGCGTGGTTGTACAGCGCCGTCAGCCGCTGGTTGATGTACACCGCCGAAAACGCATCGGAGATGATGTGCGGAAAGCTGAGCACGAGCCGGTGCACGTCGGCCTCCTCGCGCAGCAGCGCGAAGCGAAACAGCGGCGCGTCGTCGAGCGCGAACACGTGCGCCGCGCGCGCGGCGATCCACGCGTCGGCCTCGGCGGCGTCCAGCGCCGGCGCCGCCCGCGCGTCGCGGTAGTCGAGCGCGACCGTCACGCGGTCGTGCACGTCCCGCACCACGCCGGCGTCGCCCATCCGGAACGAGCTGCGGCATCCTTCGTCATGCTCGTGGACGAACGCCTCCAGCGCGCGCCGCAGCGCGTCGCGATCCAGCGGACCCGACAGGCGGTAGACGAGCGCGGTCGTGTAGGCCGACGAGTGCGGATTGAGCTGCCACTCGAGCCAGAAGCGGTACTGATAGGCTGAAAGCGAAGTGGTACGCATGGTAGCCCCTGTCTGGATGCATGAAGGACGTGAAGGACATGGAGGACGGCGCGGCGGGTCGCGCCCGGCGCGCCGCGCGTCAACGGACCGCGTGGCCCGCGACGTCCGGTGCCGCGAAGTGTTCGGCGATGCAGTGGCGCAGCCGCGGCCCGAACACGGCGGCGATGTCGTCGGCCGAGTACGGCGCGATGGCGTCGTCGATGCCGAGCGAGCGATCCACCTCCTGCTGGAGCCGCGTGAAGATCCGCTGCGCGGCGCGCTCGTCGTGCAGGTACGTATTGAGCGCGTCCGCCGTCGCCCGCGCCGCCGCCGCGTCGAGCCCGTGCGCCGCGAACGCGTCGGCCGACCATGCGTCAGCGTCGCGCGGCGCATCGCGCATGGCGTCGATCTCCGCCAGCAGCGCCGGCCCGTGCGCGCCGAGCGTGGCCACGCACATCCGGTCCGCCGCGGCGACGAGCTGGTTCAGCCCGGCCGTCATCTGGCCCAGCACCGTCCCCGCCGGCCATTGCCGCGCACGCGCGATCTCGGCCTCGTCGCCCTGCAGCAGCATCGTCAGATCCTCGCGGGCGATTTCGTGCGCGAGCGGGCTCGTGTGTTCGGTGGACCAGTCCTCGAAGCGCGCCAGCGCGTCGCGGAACGCGTGCGTGCGCGCCTGCCCGGGCACCGCGTCGAGCGCGACGATCAGCGCGCGCAACTGCTGCGCCGCACGCACCGCGAACAGGTATTTTTCGGCTTCGAGCTTCAGGAACGCCGCCGCGTAGCGGTAGAAGCCGGGCTCGGCCGCGCTCGCTTCGGCGCCCGCCGGCGGCGCCGGCTCGATCATCGCGCGATAGGCCTGCTCGACCATCGTCTGCGGCCCCGCGCACACCGAGTTGCGGCCGACGAGCAGGCCCGCCGCCTCGGCGACCAGGTAATACGCGTCGCTGGCGAGGCACGGCGCGGCCGGATCGCCGCCCGACGCCATCCGCTTGATCAGCGAGATATGCACGATCCGGTGCATGCCGAGCGAGATCCGGTAGATGATCGACGGCACGACGGGAATGGCATCCGGGTCGGCCGGCTGCTCGCGCCGGCGGATCAGGTACGCGGGCAGCAGCTGGCACAGCTTGCTGATGAACCACAGGTCGAGCATCGACACCGCGCCGTCGTGGCCGCGCAGGCGGCAATACCCGTCGCGCAGCGTCGAGATGGTCGGCAGCACCAGATGCCAGTGGTTCGCGAACTGCCGCAGCGACGAGATGTTCATCGGCAGCGCGTGATGGAACCGGCTGCCCTCGTACTCGCAGCGCGCGGCTTCGATCTCGATGCCGTCGCGCGCGTCGGCCGGCGCGATCTCCTCGCCGAGCGGGCGAAAGAAGCTGTCGCGATACGCGACCATCGAGCCCAGCATCGAGCGCCAGTAGAACTCCGGTTTGTCGAGCGCGCGCGGCCCGTGATAGCCGGTCGCGTACAGCGCGTCGATGACGGTGAAATCAAACTCGTTCTGCATCATGGCTTCCTGAAGAGACACGGCCGCCGGCACGGCGGCCCGATAGAACGAACGGCGTGGCGCCGGCGCGTCAGCGCGGCATCGACATCGGCTTGTCGGCCGTGCCGGCCGCGCGGCCCCACCGGCGCGCGAGCGCCTGCCACAGGCTCGCGAGCTCGACCCGGCAGAAGGTCCGCACGGCGCGGGGCGACCACCACCAGTAATTCACGTTGATCGAATCGCTCAGCGATTCCACGTAGTGCCACCAGCCGGGCGGCAGGTACAGCACCTCGCCCGCCTCCAGCACGAAGTCGTGGCGCGGCGCCGACTGCACACGCGGAAACCGCACCGGGTCCGGATCGCTCATGTCCACCGGGCTGAAGATCACCGGCAGGTCGCGGCGCTGCCGGTAATAGACGTTGGCGGACTGCCCGGGCGCGAACAGCACCCAGCGCTTGCGGCCGTACACCTGCACGTTCAGGTTCTCGTGCCGGTCGAAATGCATCGGCGACGAGATCCCGGCGGGGCCGAGCCAGAAGCCCGGCCGCAACACCAGCCTGCGCCGCAGCCAGTGCGGCATCCAGCCGGGAAAGCCGTGCTGCTCGTGCAGCGGCGCGATGTCGTCCTTCAACGCCGGCGCCGTCGAATAGATCGCCGCGTAGGTGATGTACGCCGTGCGGGCGCTGCCCTGCGCCTGCATCGCCCGGATCGTTGCGCCCAGGCGTGCGGTCTCGTAGCGGCGCGCGCCCAGGTACAGGTCCGGCTGCGTCGGCGTCGGCGACAGCTGCGAGGTCTCCACCGTGATCTCGTGCTCGCCGTAGCGCTCGACGAAGAAATCCGGCGTCCAGCGCGTGCGCGCGGGCCAGGCTTCGATGAAGCCTTCCAGCACGGCCGGATGCTTCAGTCCGGCCAGAACGTCGCGCATGCTGCGGCTGCCGTCGTAGCGAATCCGCGGCATCGGCACAATCTTGCTGCCAGTCATCGTGGGGCTCCTGTCGACGGGAAGAAAATCAGGACACCTGCCAGTCGCCGTGGTGACGCAGCACGTCTCCGGGCAGCCAGCGAATCACGCGGGTGGCGCCGCCGAGTGCGCCGATGCGCGCGTCGATCTGGTCGAGCGTGTCGGCTTCCGCGGGCTCGCCGTTGATCCAGCCGATGTCGCCGATCTCGGTGGCGATGCCGCAGAACCCGTTCGCATACGGCGCGAACGCGCGCGCGCCGGCGCGTGCGCAGAGCTCGCCGATGCCGTCCGGGCCGAGCGTGATGGACGGGCCGTCGCCCGCCTCCGCGATGCGCGGCAGGCGTTGCAGCTCGGTCATCGGCAGCACCATCCAGAACGTGAACAGGCCCTGCCAGAACGGCGCCTTGCGCAGTTCGCGGCAGCAGCTCAGGACCAGGTCGGGCCGGCCGCGACGGGCGACCGACTGGTCGATCACGTCCATCACCGAGCCCTTCGCATCCTCGCCGCTGTCGACGAGCAGGATCACCGAGAACTGCGGCGTCGTGACCCGGTAGCAATTGCCCCAGTTGCGCACGTCGTGCGGCGGCACGGCCGCGCCGATGGTCGGCTGCTCGCCGTAGAACGGCAGGATGTCGATCTCGATGTCGCCGATCCGCACCGTCTCGCCCCAGCCGGGCGCGAGCACCGTCTGCCCGACGTCACGCAGCGACTGCTGCATGTCGTCCTGCGCCAGCAGCGATGCGACCGGGATGCGCGGCACGATGACGGGCACCGATCCGTCGCCGCCGTGCCGCAGGATCGTCGGGACATGCCAGTGGTCGAGATGGCCATGCGTGACGAGCATGCCGTCGATCCGCTGGCCCAGGTTGGACGGCGCGCGATCGAGATCGGGCAGGCCGACGTTGCCGCCGATCGCGAGGCTGATCGGGTCGGTCAACAGGCGGGTGGTGTCGGAGGCGATCAGCAGCGACGCGTGTTCGAGCCGCTGGATGCCCGGGCCGTCGAACGCCGGCCACGCCAGCGCCGCGTCGTCCGCGGGCCGTTCGCAGCCGAGCAGGCGGGGATCCGCGTACAGCGCGGACAGCGGCTGCCAGTGGTTGCGCTGCAGCGCGTCGCGCAGCGCGTTCGCGAGTCGCGGCACGTCGCCGGCGGCAGTGTCGAGCACGATCGGCTCGCCGTGCCGCGGTGCGAGCGCGAGCGTCCAGCGGTCGCGCTGCTGATGCAGATCGTAGAGCAGCGCGCGGCTCGCGATACAGCCGCCGGCCGCCACCGAATCCGGATCGAACAGCTCCTCCAGGAACGGATAGCGCGCAATCGCGTCGCGCAACAGCGCGGCGCAGGCGGCCGGCTCGAATTTCGCTGCCATGAATTGCTGCATGAGCGCGTCCTGCTGCTCGATCAGCCGGCCCAGGTCATGCGCGCGCGAAGCCAGAATGCCTGTATTGAGGAAGACCCCCAGGCGATCATCGACAGACATGGTGTGTTTACCCTCGGATTCTCTCGGCGAAACGCTGCATGCGCCCGCGCGCCCCGTCACCGGGCCGCCAGAGGCCGCATCGTTCCTTTATCTTTTATTGCGCCGTGCGTGGCGCGACGCGTCGACCGTCAGGCCGACAGCGCGACCCGGACGCTCAATGGCCGCATGTCGGTCCAGTTGGCGTTGATCCATTCGAGACAGGCGTCCCGGGTTCCCGACGGGCCCGCCGCCCGCCAGCCGTCCGGCACGCGCTTGTCGTCCGGCCAGATCGCGTATTGTTCCTCGTGATTGACGACCACCTTGAAAATGGTGTCGTGGTTCGGCATTTCGGCTTCCATGTCTCTCTCGTTTCAATAATCGATCAAGCGTGTCACACGCATAACATGATTCGATATTTCTATAAAAACAGCACGCCCAGCCATGCCGGGTAACGATGCAAGCACTTTGAAATCGAAGCGAGCAGACTTTACCATAAGCCATCCGAAAACAATTACATTTCTATTGAATAAAAACAAAGTAAATCATAAGCGGCGCCGGCCAATAATCCCGGCCATTGTTTATAAATATGTGAATTGATGACAAACAATCTGCCCTTTCGATTAAATCGATAATCGGCTTAATTGTTTGAATATTTTGTATGGTTCGTTTTTAAAGCGGAGTCCCGACGCATGGCCTTGCTACCCAGTACCCTCACCATCCCGCGCGAGCGCCCGACGGCTCGGCACCGGCTGCTGGTGTTCCATCACGCGTGCGGCGCGGCAGCCAATTACTACCGGTGGGCGGCGTCCTTCCCGGACGATATCGAGGTCTGGCTGATCGAGCTGCCCGGTCGCGGCAAAAGCCTGGGCACGCGCGCGATCGATACGTTGTCCGAACTGATCGACTTCCTGCGGGCGCTCCGGCCGCTGCTGCCGCGCGACTACGCGGTGTTCGGCCACAGCATGGGGGCGCTGATCGCGTACTGTTTCGCGCGCGACATGGCGCAACTGGGACATCCGCCCGTCTGGCTCGGTGCGTCCGGCACCGATGCGCCGTTCTACCCGCATCGCCACGCGCCGCTTGATGGCGCGCCGGTGCACCGGCGCAACGACGCGGACATCGTCGACTATGTCGTGTCGCTCGGCGGCACGCCGCGCGAGGTAGCCGAGCACGACGCGCTGCGGGCGATGCTGCTGAAGCTGGCCAAGGCGGATTTCCGCGTGATCGAGGCGTGCTTCCCGCTGCCGTCCGCAACGGCGCTGCCCTGCCCCGTCACGGTCTTCTCGGGCCGCGACGATACGTTGCTGAGCCCCGCCGGGCAGCGTGACTGGTTGCGCGCATCACGGCACACGGTCACCTTTCGCGCGTTCGACGGCGGGCACTTCTATCTGTTGGAAAACCCGGCCGCCGTTCAGCACGCGATCGGCGAGGCGCTGGCCGATGCGGTGCGATGCGACACCGCCGAGGCGTTGGCCGGCCCGTGCCGCTGACGTCGACGCGCGCGGTGATGCCAGCCGTCGCGACGCATGCGTCACGCGGCGCCGTCGCGCCCCTTCGGGAACACGCCGTGGCTCATCGCGTCGAGCTGCCGGCCGATCTCCGCGCGCAATTCGGCGGAGATCTCGAGGCTGTCGAGCAGTTTCGAAATCCACAGCCCGTCGGCGGCGAGCCGGCAGATCATCAGCGTCGCGGCCTGCTCGAGCGGCACGGGGTCCGGCCGCGTCCATTCCCGCATCGGCACCGACCAGCGCGCGCGCGTGTCCTGATCGGTAATCATCGACGCGACCAGCACGCGCAGCACGTCGGTGCTCGCGACCGAATGCGACTCGTCGAGCACCGCGTGCATGTAGGCCCGCGCCACCGCGCCGGCGCCTTCGGCATCCGCCGCCACCCGCGCGGCCATCTGCGCGGCGAACCGCTCGGTCGCCTGGCCGAACAGCGCATCCAGCAGCCCCTGCTTGTTCGCGAAGTGATACTGCAGCGCGCCTTTCGTCACGCCGGCCCGCTCGGCCACCGCATCGAGCGTCAACGCGGCCACGCCGTGATGTGTCGCGATTTCCGATGCAGCCGCCAGCAACTGCGCACGCACCTGATCCGGCGCTTTTTTCCGACGCACGCCGGCGGTGGGGACAGCCGGCGCCGGGGCTGCTTCAGTCGCCCGCGCACCGGCCGTTCCAGCCGGTTCGACGGGCGCGGACGCATCGTGCGGCGCGGGTTCGAGGTGTTTTTTCATGGTGCGGATGGTAGCACCCGGCGTCTCGATATAAACATTCCGGCCGGATGGTATGATCCGCCGCATGATTACACCGACCTCCTCCCCCTGGTCCGCGCTCGACACCGCCATCGCCCGTGGACGCGACGCCCTGGTGCGTCTCCAGCAGCCTGACGGCAGCTGGTGTTTCGAACTCGAATCCGACGCGACGATCACCGCGGAATACATCCTGATGATGCATTTCATGGACAAGATCGACGACGTGCGCCAGGAGAAGATGGCGCGCTACCTGCGCGCGAACCAGCGGCTCGACACGCATGGCGGCTGGGCGCTGTACGTCGACGGCGATCCGGACGTGTCGTGCAGCGTGAAGGCGTACTTCGCGCTGAAGGCAGCCGGCGACAGCGAACATGCGCCGCACATGGTCCGCGCGCGCGACGCGATCCTCAAGCTCGGCGGCGCGGCCCGCGCGAACGTGTTCACGCGGATCCTGCTCGCGACGTTCGGCCAGGTGCCGTGGCGCGCGACGCCGTTCATGCCGATCGAATTCGTGCTGTTCCCGAAGTGGGTGCCGATCTCGATGTACAAGGTCGCGTACTGGGCGCGCACGACGATGGTGCCGCTGCTGGTGCTGTGCTCGCTGAAGGCGCGCGCGCGCAATCCGCGCAACGTCTCGATCCGCGAGCTGTTCGTCACGCCGCCGGACGAGGAACGCCGGTACTTCCCGCCCGCGCGCGGCATGCGCCGGCTGTTCCTCGCGCTCGACCGCACGGTGCGCCATGTCGAACCGCTGATGCCAAAGGGCCTGCGGCAGCGCGCGATCCGCCATGCCGAGGCGTGGTGCGCGGAGCGCATGAACGGCGAGGACGGGCTCGGCGGCATTTTCCCGCCGATCGTGTATGCCAACCAGATGATGCAGGTGCTCGGCTACCCGGACGACCATCCGCTGCGGCGCGATTGCGACAACGCGCTGGAGAAGCTGCTGGTCACGCGGCCGGACGGCAGCATGTATTGCCAGCCGTGCCTGTCGCCGGTGTGGGATACCGCATGGAGCACGATGGCGCTCGAGCAGGCGCGCGGCGTGGCGGCGGCGGAAGACGGCGAGCCGGGCGACGCACGGCGCGCGCTCGACGAGCGCATCGCACGCGCGTACGACTGGCTGGCCGAACGCCAGGTGAACGACCTGCGCGGCGACTGGATCGAGAACGCGCCGGCCGAAGTCCAGCCGGGCGGATGGGCGTTCCAGTACGCGAACCCGTACTACCCCGACATCGACGATACGGCGGTCGTCACCGCGATGCTCGATCGCCGCGGCCGCACGCATGCCAACGCGGACGGCACGAACCCGTATGCGCCGCGCGTCGCGCGCGCGCTCGACTGGATGCGCGGGCTGCAGTCGCGCAACGGCGGCTTCGCGGCATTCGACGCCGACTGCGACCGCATGTACCTGAACGCGATCCCGTTCGCCGACCACGGCGCGCTGCTCGATCCGCCGACCGAGGACGTGTCGGGCCGCGTGCTGCTGTGCTTCGGGGTGACGAAACGGTCGGACGAACGCGAGTCGGTCGCGCGCTGCATCGACTACGTGAAGCGCACGCAGCAACCCGACGGCAGCTGGTGGGGCCGCTGGGGCACGAACTACATCTACGGGACGTGGAGCGTGCTGGCCGGCCTCGCGCTCGCCGGCGAGGACAAGTCGCAGCCGTATATCGCGCGCGCGATCGAATGGCTGCGCTCACGGCAGCACGCGGACGGCGGCTGGGGCGAGACGAACGACAGCTACATCGACCCGAAGCTGGGCGGCACCAATGGCGGCGAGAGCACGTCGAACTTCACCGCGTGGGCGCTGCTCGCGCAGATGGCATTCGGCGATTGCGAATCCGATTCGGTGAAGCGCGGCATCGCGTATCTGCTGTCGGTCCAGCAGGAAGACGGCTTCTGGTGGCACCGCTCGCACAATGCGCCGGGCTTTCCGCGCATCTTCTACCTGAAGTATCACGGCTATACCGCGTATTTCCCGCTGTGGGCGCTCGCGCGCTATCGGCGGCTGGCGGGCGCGGCGGCCGCGCGGGCGTCGGCTGCGCACGGTGCGACGGCGGTCAAGGCAGCGGCCACGGTGCTCGCCTGAGCGGTAACGTGACGGCGCAAGGCCGTCACACGAAGCCCTCTTCGACCAGCGTGCAGCCGTGCGCCGTGATCTCGTGCCGCTGGCCCGAGCCGCCGACCACGCGGCTCCAGCTCTTCGACACGAGCATGGCCGCGGCGCCGTCGGCGTGCAGCGCGTAACCGAACCCGCCATACATGCCCGGCACGCCGAACCATACGCTGTCGGCCTGCGCGTCGAGTTCCAGCAGCGGTTCGAGTTCGGGCAGGCGCAGCGCGTCGACGCGCAGGTGTGCGATGCGGCCGAGCATCATCTCGTGGAAGTGGCGCTGGATGTCGCGCAGCGTTTCGTCGGGCACGAAGCGTCGCGGCTGCGGCGTCAGCAGATCGATCAGATGCCGATGCCCGCGCTGCGCGGCGATATCGACCGGGCGCGCGCCGTCTGCATCGCGCAGCATGCGCCACGCACCGAGCTGCAACAGTTCGACGACGACCTCCTGCGGCGCGCCGCCGTAGGCAGCCTGATGCAGCGGTGTATAAAGCGACTTCCCGCCAAGCCGTGTCGCGTTGACGAGCTTGTGCTCTTTTGCAATGCAGTCGAGCATCGTCGCCCAGTCGCCGTTGCGCGCCGCATCGGCCAGCGCGTGCCGGCTCGCGACCTGCGCGTCGTCGAGCACATCGGCGCCCGTGATTCCATCCCATGTGATGCCCAACCGTTTTCTCCTTTCGCCTCTCGCGCATCCGGCCGGCGCGTCGTCCGCTCATCATAAGCGTTCGTCACGGCCGTGCGTTCGCGACACGAGACGCGGCGCCGGCAACCGCCAAACCCGCCCGCAAGTATGGAATCATGCGAACGCGCTGTCGGCGCGTTCATTTCACAACGACTCAGCACAACGACTCAGGAGGCCAGCCGTGCTCGACATTACCGCCATCACCGATGCCCTCACCCCGAACGGCGAACCCGTGCAATACCGCGTCGCGCCCGAGAAACTGCTGGCGGGCGACCCGCTGCAGACGCTCACGCCCGGCTTCACGAGCCCGTGCGGCCGCTTCTCGACCGGCATCTGGGAAAGCACGCCGGGCTGCTGGCGGGTCGCGTATACCGAAGCGGAATACTGCGAGATCCTGGCAGGCACGTCGGTGATCACCGACGAGGAAGGCAACGCGAAAACCCTGCGCGCCGGCCATCGCTTCGTCATTCCGCCGGGCTTTCGCGGCACGTGGGAAGTCGTCGAGCGCACGCGGAAAATCTTCGTCGCGTACGAAGCGCAGCCGACGGAATGAGCCGCACCGGCCCCGGCGTCGGAAACGTTACCGCCAGCCGTCGAGCGCCCCGAGGATCCCGTACGCGGCCTTCACGCGGTCCTCGTTCGGATAGCTGCGGTTCGCGAGCATCACGATCGCGATCCGCTTCGACGGGACGAACGCGACATAGGTACTGAAGCCGTTGGTCGAGCCCGTCTTGTTGATCCACGTGTCCGCGCTCGGCGCGAGCGGCGGCTTGATCGCGGCGGCCGGTAGCCCGTCACGCAGCATCTTCATCGAGTTGCCTTCGAGCAGCGTCGGCAGCGCGACCGGATACGGATACTGTTCCCAGATCAGGTCCTGCGTCAGCGGCCCCGAGCGGAAATAGCCGGTGTGCGTGCGTTCGAGCGCGCGCTGCAGGCGCGGCGCGGTTTCGATCAGCCCCATATTCGCCTGCACGAAGCGCAGCAGGTCGGCCGCCGTGGTCCGCACGCCGTAGGCCGGCTGCCACAGCATGCCGCCCGTCATCCGGATCGGCTTGCCGTCCTGCGTATAGCCCTGCGCATAGTCGGCCTGGCGCGCATCGGGCACGTTGATGTACGTGTGCGTCATGCCGAGCGCGGGAAAGAGCCGCTGCTCCATCAGCACCGCGAAATCCTTGTGCATCGCCTTCGCGGTGAGCCACCCGAGCATGCCGACCGACACGTTCGAATACGTACGGTACGTACCCGGCGCGTGCGCGGGCCGCCACGCGCCGAGATAGCGGATCAGGCCCGCGTCGTCGCGGATGCTGTCCGGCACCTGCACGGGCAGGCCGCCGGACGTGTGCGTGCCGAGATCGCGCAGCGTCACGACACCGAACGGCTTGCCCTGCAGCGCGGGCAGATACTTGCCCACCGGGTCGGCCAGCGACAGTTCGCCGCCCTCCTGCGCATCGGCCGCGAGCGTCGCGGTCAGCGTCTTGCTGACGGAGCCGATTTCGAACAGCGTATCGCCGGTGACCGGCTTGCCCGATTGCGTCGACATCACGCCGTAGTCGAACACGTAGGGCTTGCCGTCGGCGATAATGCCGATCGCCATGCCGGGAATCGCGTACTGCTTCATCAACGGCGCGATGTGGCGGGTGACGGTGTCGTGGAGCGCGTCCTGGGTGACGGCGGCCGCGCGGCCGGCCGTTGCGGTGGCGCACGCGGCGACGAGCAGGATCGCGGCGAAGCGTGTCGCGTTGAATCGCATGGTGGCGGTTCCTTTGATTTCTGATGGTTGCGTGGACAACGGTCCGGCCACGCCGTGCGGAAATCGCAGTGGCCGGCCTGCCGAAGCAGGACTATCCCCTGTCGATCCGCCGCCAACAATCGACGATATGTTGCGCGAGACGAAAGAAAATCTTTTGGCGCCGTCCCCTGCCGAACGGCGGGGGATTCCCATGCCTGGCGATGCACGTCCGCATCGGAGCATGTTCGACGCAGCGTTGGTATCTCGATCATGCGAGACACCGCATTCACTTCAGGCCCACGCTCTTGTTCGCAGCCCGGTGAACCTTTTCGGCCGCGTCGTGCCGTCTTTCGACCCGTACGCCGAACAGGGCTGGGTAGAAGAACCGCCTTCGTCGAACGGATGAAATCGGCACAGCGATGGATAACGCGGCCGCCGGCGGGCCGCGCGACCATCACCCCGGCAGCCGCCCGAGAAACGCGAGCATCGCCGCGTTGAACCGCTCGGGCCGCTGCAGCGGCGCGAAATGGCTCACGCCGGGCAGGGTCGTCAGCGTCGCGCCCGGAATCGTGCGCGCCAGGTACGCCGCGTGCTCGGGCCGGATGAATTCGTCGTGCTCGCCCAGCACGATCGTCACCGGAACGGCAATCGCCGCGAGATCCTGCGCGCGGTAATCCGGTTGCGTGCGCATCATTTCGCTGACCGCCGCGACGAAGGCGTCGAACTGGTCCGGCGTCGCGGACAGTGCTGCGTAGTCCTTGCGGTGCCGCGCGAAGCAGCGGTCGAGCAGCGGGCTCGGCACGATCTCCTTCGTCCCGCTCGGGTCCATGTTGCACGCGAAGAAGAACACGCCGGCCGCCCGTTCCGGCGCGCGATCGGCCAGCACGAGCGCGATGCACGCGCCGTCGCTCCAGCCGACGAAGCGCGCACGGTCGACGTGCAGCGCGTCGAGGACCGCCAGCACGTCCGAGGCCATGCGTTCGTAGGAATAGGGTTCGTCGTCGCGCGTGCTGCGGCCGTGGCCGCGGCTGTCGATCACGATCGCGCGGTAGCCGGCCGCGAGCAGCGCCGGCACCTGGCTGCCCCAGTTGCCGCTATGGCCGAGGCCGCCGTGCAGCAGCACGACCGCCGGGCCATGGCCGAACGACGCGTGCCAGATGCGCGCGCCGTCGTGTTCCAGCCATCCTTGCTCATCGGCCGCCGGCAGCGGCGTGCCGCCTTGCGACTCGAAGCGGGCGAGGTCGTCGTCGTTGAATTCCGCATTCATCGTTCAGCCGTCCTGTCGAGGGAGACGTGCTCGCGATTGTAATGCGTGCGGCCGACACGGCCGCGACCGGTCAGGCCTGCGTCGACACCAGCCCGCCCGCCTGCGAGCCGCCCGATTTCTGGATCGCCGCCGCGAGTTGCGAGATCGCAGTCGAAAGCGCCCCCGAGATCGCGCTGGCTTGCGCGCTCAGCGACTGCTGTTCGATCGCCGCGGCCGGGTCGTCCTTCGCGCGCTGGCTCGCGCTCGCGATCTGCTGCTCCAGTGCCGCGAGCTGCTTCTGCAGCCGCTCGATCAGCGCCTTCAACTGGCTGACCGCCGGGTCGTCCGACGACGCGCCCGATGCGCCGAGCGTTTCGCCGGTGGCGCCGGTCGACTCCTTCGTGCCGGGGGTAGCGGTCGTACTCGTCGCACCCGAGGTACTCGTCGCGCCATCGGTGGACGTCGTCGCCGCAGCGCCGGACGAAGCGTTCGCGTTCAGGTTGCCGTCCGCCAGCGGCGAGCGTGTGGTCGTGGAGAAATCGATCTGCATCGTGTCGGTCCGTATGTCGGTAAGCGAATCGTGACTGGGATGAAACTGCCTTCCAGAATGTTTACGGCATTCGTCACACGAAACTTGAGTATCGGGGACGGACTGATTTAGCCGAAGATCGACCGGTTTAGCCGCGAAAGGGCCAGATTGACGGCCCGGCGGCGCTGGTAAAATCGCGGCTTCGCCAGCGGGATGCGCGCGCCGATCGCCTCCGGGCATGAGCACGCAACGCCGCCGGCTTCGACTCCCGCCCTGCCGGGCGCGGCACGCAGTACGTGCCGGCGCCGCGGTCACGGCTGCGCGGGTCGCCTTTTTCGTGCGCCGGTGTGCCCCGCTCGCCCTGTCGAGCGGCGAGCGCCATGCGGCGCGCACGCACTTCATCACGTATTCGAGGAACCCACGATGGCCCGCATCGGCGCCTTCTGCATCACGACGTGGCTTGCCGCCGCGATTCTCTACTTCGGCCAGCACTCCGTCGCGATGATCGTATTGAGCGGTGTCGTCGTATTCGGCGGCTTCGATCTGCTGCGCCCGTAGACACGCCTGGCGACGCCACCGCGCACGGCCGCGATGGCCGATGCGATTGTGATAGCCTCTCCCGCACCATCCGTCAGATGCGCGCGCCGCTGGCGAGAACAGGAGAACGGGAATTGAATCACGACCTGAATCGCCACCCGGCGGCCCTTGCCTGCAAAGTGTGTGCTGCCCACGCGCCCATCTGCGGCCTGGTCGATTTTTCGCGCTGCGGCGCGGACTTCATTGCCGGGAAAAAGGTCGACCCGTATGCGGGGGTGCCGGTCTACTACCATGCGTGCGAGCAATGCGGCTTCACGTGGGCCCCGATGTTCGACAGCTGGACCCACGACGATTTCGCGCAGCATGTCTATAACGCCGACTACCCGCGCCACGACCCCGAGTATCTCGAGATCCGTCCGCAACAGCATGCCGACCTGATCTGCACCAGCTTTCCGGAAATGCGGGAAGGCCGGGTGCTCGATTTCGGCTCGGGGCTGGGCTTGCTGGAACGGAAGCTGGCATCGCGCGGCTTCGCGGACGTGACGTCGTACGATCCGTTCTCGCACCCGGTTCCGCCCGAAGGCAGCTTCGATACGATCCTGTCATTCGAGGTGTTCGAGCATCATCAGGCGCCGGTCGACCTCTTCGACCAGATCATGCGCCATCGGAAGCCCGACGGCGCGCTGCTGTTCCAGACGTCGCTGATCACCCGGGACATCCTCGATCAAGGCATCGATCAGTGGTGGTACTGCGTGCCGCGCAACGGGCACATCTCGTTTCACACCGCCCAGTCCCTGACGCTGCTTGCCCAACGCCACGGGCTCGAATATGGCGCATTCGGCCCGTCGCTGCACGTCGTCTTCGATCGCGCGGCGACACCGCGCTGGCTCGACAAATTCCTCAAGCAGTAGCGGCCTGGCGGCTATCCGGCAGGCCACGAACACCGCGCGCATTCACGCGGCGCGTCACCGGCCCGCTCCCGCTTGGCGCGCCCTCACGCAGCACCCACCTCCGTCAGCAGGCCGCGAACGTCGGCACCGCCGGCGCGACCGCCAGCGCGCGCTCATTGAACACGACCGGCACGCCGCCGAGCCCCAGCCGGCAGTTCGGGCGATCGAGCCGCCACCCGTCGACGCGCAGCGCGACGCGCGACACCGGCGCGCCGCCCGCATGCGGCAGGTCGATCGTGATCTGCCGCTTCCCGCCGGGTATCAGGTTCAGGTAGTTGTCGCTGTAGAACGCCGGCAGCACACGCGCGCCGGTCGACGGATCGAATACCTGCACGTGCGTCATCAACGCGACGGCGGCGCCGAGGTTCGCGACGTCGACCGTGATGCGCGTCGTCACGTCGTCGGCCTCGGCCGACGATGCGTGGACGGATACGGCCGCGCCCGGCATCGTGTCGAGCGACGTGTATGCGTCGTCGCCCCCGTCGCGCTGCCGCCAGTAGACGTTCTCGGCCAGCGCATTGCCGCCCGAATCGGTCAGCGCGAGCGCGACGATGCATACGTCCGATTTCGCGGCGGCCAGCGCCGACGCGAGGTTCGCCACCACGCGATACGACGCCTTCGCGACGCCGCCGACATCCGCGCTCGTCCGGCTGCTCAGCGTGCCATCGAGGTTGTACACGCGCATCTCGACGCGGCCGGTGACGGCCGCCGCCGTGTGATTCGCGATCGTCACGTCGGCCGTGCTCGCATCGAGAATCGCATTGACGCGACGGCACCCGTGCCGCACCGCGAAGAACGACGCGTGCGCCTCGAGATCGTGGCTGTACATCTGCCACACGAAGCTCGGCTGCGCGGGGTTCGTCATCCACATGATCACGCCGGTGGCCGGCGACGTGATCTTCCCGGCCACCGGGCCGATCATCACGGCCGCGTTCGCCTCGTAGATCGAGCGGATGCATTCGTAGTTCATCATCTGCGCCTTGCGCACGAAATCCGCGAGATTCCGGATCGCGCCGTAGCGCAGCGCCGTCATCGCGATGTAGCCGGCGCCGCCCTGCTTGCCGACCGCCGGGTAGTACGCGCCGTTGCCGTTCATGTCGCGATCGGCCCAGAAGTCGTCGGGGCATTCGTACGAGGCCGGCGGCAGCATCGCTTCGACGCATTCGAGCGTCGGGATCGAATGCGAGCCGACTTCGTTGTGAAACGCGACCGACGTCGTGCCGTAGCCGCGGCTGAACGCGGCCTGCGGCGACGCCCAGTTGTACGGGCCGCCTGACGAATAGCCGTTCACCGCGCCGGCGCCCGTATCGCCGGCCGAACTCGTGAGGCACAGGCGCTGCGGATCCAGCTCGGCGACGAGCGCGTCGAGCCCCTTGACGAGTGCCGGCGGCGGCGCACCTTCGTTGCCGCCGCACCAGAGCAGGATCGACGGCCGATGACGGTGGCGTGCGATCACGTCGCGGATATTGTCGAGATCGCGCGGCACGTTGGCCGGGCCCGACCCGTCTCCTTCGGTCGAGAAGAAGAAATCCTGCCAGACGAGGATCCCGTAGCGGTCGCATGCGTCGAAGAAGTCGTCGCTCGTGCTCTGCCCGTTCCAGTTGCGGATCAGGTTGAGGTTCGCGTCGCGATGGAGCCGCACCTGGTGGAACAGCCGCGCGCGCGGAATGCGCTTCAGCGCTTCGTCGAGCCCCCAGTTGCCGCCCATCACGAGAATCGGCAGGCCGTTGACCGTGATGCTCAACTGCTTGCCCATGCCAATGTCGCGCGCATAGTCGATGCGACGCAGGCCGATGTTCAGCGTGCGCTCGTCCGACAGCAGGCGCCCGACCCTGACGCCGACCGTCACCGCATGAAGCGTCGGATCGCCGTACCCGTTCGGCCACCACAGGCGCGGTTGCTTGATCGACAACGCCGCGATCTCCGACGACGTGAGCGACACCTTCGTCGTCGTGCCCGACGCGGGAATCGTGATGTCGTGGCTAAACGGCGCGCCGTTGCCGATCGTGCCGACGAGCGTCGCGACGAGATCGGCGCCCGAGCCGTTGTCCAGTTCGAGATCGAGCCGCAGCTCGGCGCGCGACAGGTCGGCGGACAGCGTGTGCGCGACGTGGATCGCCGCGATGCGCACCGCGCCGGTGGTGAACCAGGTCACCGGCTGCCAGATGCCGAGCGCGCGATCGGGGATCGTCGGCAGCCAGTCCCAGCCCGCCGAGCAGAAGAACGTCGGCCCGTTCTTCAGCGTGACGCCGGTCGGGCCGCCGTTGCGCCCGCCACGCGTGACGCCGCTCTGGTAGCTCGGCAGCAGCGGCCCTTCGGAGAAATCCAGCTTGACCACGCGCACCGCGAGATTGGCCGCGCCACCCGCCTGCGGCACGAGCCGCGAGATGTCGAACGCGCCCTGCTTGAACGCGCCTTCCAGCCGGCCGACGAGCGCGCCGTTCAGCCAGACCTCGGCGCAGTAGTTGACGCCGCCGAAACGCAGCCACAGCCGCTGCCCCGGCTGCCGCGCCGGCGCCGCGAAGGTCGTCCGGTACCAGTAGTCGGTGTCCTTCAGCGTATCGGGAATGGTGTCGGTGACGATGCGGCCGTAGAACGGATCGGGATACTTGCCGTTGACGATCATGCTGTTCAGCACGGTGCCGGGCACCGTTGCCGGCGCCATGCCCGCCACGCCAGCGGCGCCCGACAGTTGCGCCCCGCCGGCGCCCGGCAGGCTGCTCGCCGATGCGAACGTCCAGTTCGTGGCAAGTTCCTGCGTGGCCAGCAGGCTGCGCGCCGGGTCGTTCGGCACGCCCGGCACGGTCGGTGTGACCGTCGCGGGACCGTCGGCGCCCGGCGTGCCGGCCGTGCCCGCTGCCGGATCGATATCGCCGTTGCAGCCGGCGAGCCAGCTCGTACCGGCGAGTGCTGCGCTGTAAGACAGGAATTTCCGGCGCGATGTCGATCGCATGGTGTCGTTCTCCCGGATGGCTTCGTCTCGACGGGCGCGCAGGGTGGCCCCTGCGCGTCGTGCCCGTTTGGGTTTATCGCGCGCCGGCCTCGCGCATGCGCATCGCCGCTGCCGACCCGCCGGCCGTCATCTGCGTGTAGTCCGCGTTCGGCCCGGACGGCGGCGTCAGGTTGTCGGCGGCCGCCCATTGCGTCGGCGTCGCGGACAGCGCGTAGCTCATCGTGCCGCCATTGGCGATCTTGCCCAGCGGCAGCCATGACCCCGCGTAGTCCGCGCCATTGACCTTCAGCGACTGGACATACGCAAACGACGGGCGCCCCGCGCTGTCCATCGTGACCTGCTTGTCGCTTTCGAGCCGCAGCGTCTTGCCGTTGCCGAACCACACCGTGATCCCGCTGAACTGCGGCGTGGACAGCGCGAGCCCCGCCTCCGACGGAATGACCGGGAACATGCCGAGCGCGGCCCACACGTACCAGCTCGACGTCGCGCCCATGTCGTCGTTGCCCGGCAGCCCGTCGCGGGCCGTCGTGAACGCCTTCGACATGATGATCGGGAGAACGTACTGTGCGCCGCTCGGCTGCCCGGCCCAGTTGTACCCCCACGGCGACTGGAACGACGGTTCGTTGCCGATGTACAGGGTGTTCGACGATTCGCCGCCGTTCAGGCTGCCGGAGGACGGCACGGTCGAGAACGGCGTCGTGATCGCGAACAGGTTGTTCAGCCGCGTGACGGCCGCCTGCTTGCCGCCGATCGCGTCGATCAGCGCGCTCCAGTCCTGCGCGAAGGTCCAGAAGTAGTTCGGCTCCGTCGATTCGTGGAACGCGCCCTGCACCAGCGTGCCGGGCGCCGAGCCGGCCGGCGGCGCGTTGCGCGCGGCGATCACCTTGTTCGTGTAGTCGAAGATGTTGCGCCACCACCCGGCCCGCGTGTACAGCGTGCCGATGGTGTCCGGCGTCACGCCGACCGACGGCGCGTTCAGCACGCTGGCGGGCAGCGCCTGCAGGAACGCGGCCGCGGAGCGGTCGCTCAGCACGCGCTCGATGGTCGCCGACGACGAGTGACCGTCATCGCTCTGCGACAGATAGTGGGCCGTCAGGAAATTGGCCAGGCCCGCTGCGCTCGTGCGGTCGTTGCACGCGCTGGACGGATCGAACACCGACTGCTTCGTCAGGCGGGCGGCCGATACCAGGTCGAAATCGGTCGCACCGAACTTGTACGCGCCGGCAATCACGTTCAGCGCGTTGTCGCCCGCCATCGGCGTCGAGTCGTCGCTGCCGTCGACCCAGTGCGGGAACGCGCCGCACTGCAACCCGTCGACGACGAGCGACTGCATCATGTCGCTCGATTCCTTCGGTGCGAGCAGCGCCAGCAGCTGCGCCTGCGACCGGTACGTGTCCCACAGCGAGAAACCCGTGTAGTGGTTGCCCGCGCCGCCCTGCGATCCGTCGGCGCGCCGGAATGCGTAGTCACTGACCTTCGCCGTCGCGCGCGGCGGAATGGTGCCGCTCTGGTCGACCGACTTCGGATAGCTGCCATCCGCGTTCCTGGGCTGGCGCATGCTGCGGAATTCGCCGTTCGTGTCGCTGTAGAGCGTCGGCGTGCCGAACACGCGATAGAGCGCGGTGTAGAACTTCGTCAGGTTCGCCTTCTGCGTCGCATTCAGCGATGCGGGCGTCGCGGCCTGGTCGATCTGGATCGTGTTGAGCCGGTCGTTCCACAGGCCGGACGCGTTCTTGCGTGCGTCGTCGAACGCGAGCGTCTCGCCCTCGGCCTTCAGGTTCGCCTGCGCATTCCGGACGCTGACGGACGACACCCCGACTTTCACGGTGACGGTCCGGTCCGCGTCGGTCAGGTCGAACTGCAGCGTCGCCGCGCCGTTGCTGGCGGTATTCACCGCCGAGGTGCCCGCCTGCTTGCGCAGCGGCTTGTCGAAGCTCGCGTAGAAATATACGGGCGCATTCCATACGGTGCCGTACGGCGTGCAGAACGCCGGCGCCACGGCCTGCCCGCTCATCGACTTGCCGTCGCTCGCGAGCGCCAGCGCGACGTTGTTCGCGGTGACCTTCGTGCTGCCCGAATCGCTGTTGCCGTTCAGCTTCGCGTCGATCGAGAAGAAGCCCTTGTCCTTGTTCGTGTACGTGAAGCGCGCGATGCCGGCACGCGCGGTCGCGCTCAGCTCCGTCACGATGCCGTTCGCGAGACGCACCTTGTAGTACCCGGGCTCGGCCGTTTCATCCGCGTAGCGGTACCCGACGCCGATCGGCCGGCCGCCCGATGCCACGGGCGTCGCCGCGTCGGTCGGCAGCATCGCGACCGTGCCCTGCCCCGGGCACCCGACACCGCTCAGGTGCGTCACGCTGAAGAAGTCGATGGTGCCGCCCGACCCGCCTGTCGACAGGTAGCCGCCCGAGCCGTTGAAGTTGTAGCGCGGCGTGTTCGGCCCGAAATTCACCATCCCGAACGGCACCATCGCGCCCGGGCTCACGTTGCCCGCGTAGCCGGAATCCGCATTGACCTGCGTGCCGATCAACGGATTGACGAACTGCGTCAACGCCATGTCGGTGCGCTTCGGCGGGGCCGGCTGATCCGGCTGGGAAGGTTGCGACGGCCCCGCCGTCGGCGGGACGGTCGACGGCGTGTCGCCTGCGCCGCTGCTGGCCGTCTGGACACTGTTCACGTCGTCGCCGCCACACGCGGCCAATGCCGCGCAAGCCAGTGCGGCGACGAGCAAGAGTCGTGGATTTTTCATTTCTTCGTTTAGTACCGTTAATTAAAACGATTGATCCGGCGCCGACGATCATCCGGCACGCCGCCCGGCTTGCGGGCCCTGCGCGGCACATCGATGCCGCGCGGCGTGGCGTCGGCTGCCCCCCCAAAACGACGTCACGCTGACTTTCAGATGCGAACACCCGGCGACGATCGTTGCCTCCGCAACCGTCTCCACCACCGCCCTGCCTCCTGGAGCGTCACAGGCTTCCCAGGGGCTTACAGTGCCGCAACGACTGTTTATTCACTACAAGAAGTTTCCCGAATTTTCAGTTTGTTTAACTAAACAATCCGGCGTTAAGTGGCTTTGGGTACAAATTTCCGCCATTGTTGCGTTGCAACGGCGGCGCACAGGGGGGTGCTTTGACGGGCGCCCGGCGAACCCGGGCGCCACATGAACCGGCGGAACGGAACGAATGAATGAATGCCGTGCGCGTCAGCGCGGCAACGTCCTCAGCGAAGAAGGCCCGCCCGTCAGTGCAATCCGCTTGCCCGTATCGTGCAGCTTGCCGCCTTCGACCGAATAGAGCGCCAGTTGCCGTTCGACGTTGAACTGCACGATCACGTGCCGGCTGTCGGCGGTGAACACGATGCCTTGCGCGGCTTCGCCGCCGGGCAACTCGCTCACCTTCACGGCCTGCCCGTTGCGGATCTCGAACAGCAGCACCTTGCCGATCTTGTGGCGGCCCGGGTTGTCGGCCGTCAGGTTCGAGCCGTCCATCGCCTGCACGGCGATCCACTTGCCGTTCGGCGAGATCGCGACGCCTTCCGGCAACGACGGCACCGTCAGGTACTGGACCGTGCGGAACGGCGTGCGCGACACGTCGATCAGCGCGACGGTATCGGCGTCGCCCGCCAGCGTGCCCGTATAGCCCGGCAGCCCCGCGAGCCCGACGTTGCTGACGACGGCCCAGCGGTTGTCGCTCGACACGTCGATCGTGTAAGGCGCGACGCCGGTGCTCAGGCGCGACCCGCTGTCGGTCACCTTGCCGTCGTCGACGTTCAGCACCGCGATGCCCTGCTCGTCGCGCAGCGACACGAGCGCATGCTTGCCGTCATGGGTGAAGCTGATCCCCGCCAGCCGCTTCTTGCCGATCTTCAGGTTGCCGTCGAGCGTCACGTTCGTGCCGTCGATACGCAGGATCGACACGCTGCCGTCGACGTTCGCGACGAGCGCGAGCTTGCCCGAGCGGTCGATCGCGATGCCTTGCGGATGCGTGCCGAGCTCGATGCGCGTGATCGACGGCGGCGCGGCGTCGAGATTCACGACCTGCAGGAACGTGTCGAACACGAGCTGCTTCGCGGCCGTGTCGTAGCGCGTCGGCGCGCCGACGAGCGCGAGCTTCGCGTCCGGCGTGATCGCGACGGCCTGCGGCGGCCCCTGGATGCCGTTCTCGACGTCGACCTGCAGCGCGACCTTCGGCGGGAACGTGCTGGCGTCGAGCAGCGTCAGCGTGTCGGCGGGCGGCGAAGCCAGATAGGTGTCGCGGCCCTCGACGCGCTGGTACTTGCCGTCGTTGCCGGACACGATCCAGTCGGCGGCGTGGGCGGCAACGGCCGTCGTGGCGAGGGTCAGTGCGGCGAGCAGGCGCGCACTGCGCGGGCGAAAAGGATTCGAATGCATGTCGGTCGATTCTCCGGATCGGTTGCGGACACAATGGATGGCATCGACCCTGCTGCTCGACGGGTCGGTGCCATCGCATGATGCCCGAAAGCCGGCAAATCCGGCGTTTTGCGCCCGGTCGGTTTCCGTCACGCCGTCCCGCGCGCGCCGGACGACGACCATTCGCCCACCACGTCGAGCGGATACACGGGCCGCGCCAGCCGCTCGTATTGGAACAGCCCGTAGTCCGACCCCGTCACGCCGCGGCTGTCGCATTCGACCAGCGCGGCTGCGATCGGCACGAACACCGGCCGGCAATACATCCGCGACTTCAGCAGCAGGAAGCGCGCGCGGCGTGGATCGACGCCGACGCTCTCGAACACACCGAGATCCCACGGCTCCTGGGTCCGCTCGGTGATGACCAGCGTGGCCGCGCCGATGTCGAGCACGGCCGTGCGGCCCATGTACGCACGCTGGCCCGTGTAAGTGGGCCCCGTGATCACGTATTCGCCGTCGGTGAGCGCACGCACGACGCCGGTCGCGCGGAACGGCTCGCGCCGCACGCCGCCGTGCGACGGCAGGCGGTTGCCGACCGATACCGTGACGGTCGCGCCGACACCCGCGTCGATCAGCGCTGCGACGGCCTGCGGGTCGCACAGCGGCCCGCTGACGATGCCGTCGAGCCCGTGCGCAAGCGCGGCCTCGAGCAGGTCCATCGTGTCGCACGGGCCGCCCGACATGCAGTTGTCGCCGTGATCGAGCATCAGCACGGGGCGATCCGCGCCGTGCGCGAGCGTCGCGGCCTGCGCAACCGATTCAGCGAGCGGCGCGCTGCGATAGACGAAATCGTCGCGCGCGTCCCAGATCTGCCGCGCGATGCGCTCGGCCACCGCGTCGGCGGCGGCCCGGTCGCCATCGGCCACCACCACCACGCTGATGCACGGCGCGGGAATGTCCGCGAGCGAGAAGCCGGGCAGCACCGAAACCGCGAGCATCCCGTCGGCCTCGGCGGCGCGCGCGGCCTCCACCGCGCGCCGCATTGCGCCTTCCGCGCTCGCACTGCGCAGCGTCGATGCCATCAGCGGCGGCTGCCGCCACGCGAGCACGGGCCGCGCGCGGCCGTGCAACCGGTCGAGCAGCACGCGCGCCGCATGCTCGCCCGTCTCGTACATATCGACGTGCGGGTAAGTCTTGAAGCTGACGATCACGTCCGCGTGATCGATCATCTTCTGCGTGACGTTCGCATGCAGGTCGAGCGCGACCGCGATCGGCACGTTGGGCAGCGCCGCGCGCACACGCTCGAGCAGGTCGCCCTCGCCGTCCGCGCTCTGCTCGGCGACCATCGCGCCGTGCAGGTCGAGCATCACCGCGTCACAGCCGGGCGCGGCCGCGACGATCGCGTCGCAGATCGCCGCATACGCGTCGGCCGCGACCGGCCCGCTCGGGTTCGCGGCCGCCGATACGGGCGTCACGATGTCGGCGCCTTCACGTTCGGCCGCGTCGAGGAACGCGGCCATCGCGGTGCGCATCCCGCGATTCGCGCGATCGGCGTCGTCGCCCCAGTCCGGGCCGTTGCGGCCGAACGCGGCAAGCGGCGTCGGCACCGGCGAGAACGTGTTGGTCTCGTGGTTCATCCGTGCGATCAGGATTTTCATCGTGCGCGGCCCTCCGCGATCCCGGCAGCGCCGAGCATCGCGTGCAGCAACACGTTGCAGCCGGCCTCCAGATGCGCGGGATCGGCCTCCTCGATCTCGTTGTGGCTGATCCCGTCCTTGCACGGCACGAAGATCATCGCGGTCGGCGCCACGCGCGCGAGATACACGGCGTCGTGGCCCGCCCCGCTGATCACGTTCATCGACGACAGCCCGAGCGCACGCGCGCCCGCACGCACCTGCTCGACCAGCGTCGCGTCGAACGGCTGCGGCGGGAAGTACACGACCTGCTCGACGTCGATTGGCATGCCGGCCGCTGCGCCCAGGTCGGCGCACGCCGCACGCAGCTCGGCATCCATCGTCGCAAGCGTCGCATCGTCGGCTGCGCGCAGGTCGACGGTCAGCGTCACGCGGCCCGGAATCACGTTGCGCGAGTTCGGGTGCACGTCGACCCAGCCGACCGTGCCGCGTCCATGCGGCGGATGCGCGCACGCGATGTCGTTCACCTTGCGCACGAGATCGGACGCGACGAGCAGCGCGTCACGCCGCAGCGCCATCGGCGTCGGGCCGGCGTGCGCCTCGATGCCGTGCACGGTCACGTCGTACCAGCGCTGCCCGAGCGCGCCCTCGACCACGCCGATCGTCGTGTCGTGCGCCTCCAGCACCGGGCCCTGCTCGATATGCGCTTCGAAATACGCGCCGACCGGATGCGCGCCGCGCCCGTCGTTCGCATCGCCCGCATAACCGATCGCGGCCAGCGCGTCGCGCACCGACACGCCGTCGCGGTCGCATTGAGCGAGCGCATGGTCGAGCGTGAACGCGCCCGCGAACACGCCGGAACCCATCATCACGGGCACGAAGCGCGACCCTTCCTCGTTGGTCCACACCGCGACCTCGAGCGGCGCCCGCGTGCGCACGCCCGCATCGTCAAGCGTGCGCAGCACTTCGAGGCCCGCGAGCACGCCGTAGTTGCCGTCGAACTTGCCGCCGGTCGGCTGCGTGTCGATATGGCTGCCCGTCGTCACGGGCGGCAGGTCGTCGCGTTCGCCCGCGCGCCGCGCGAAGATGTTGCCGATCGCGTCGACGCGCACCGTGCAGCCGATTTCCTTCGCCCACGCGGCGAACAGGTCGCGCGCCTCGCGATCGAGTTCGGTGAGCGCGAGGCGGCACACGCCCCCTTTGTCGGTCGCGCCGATTCGCGCGAGACGCATCAGGCTGTCCCACAGCCGTGCGCCGTCGACGCGCAAGCCGGACGCCGCGACGCCCGGTGTCGAATCCTGAACTTGCATCGATGGAATTCCTCGCAATGAAAGGACGCGGCGCTTACGCGACACCGACGCCCAGGTAACGGTCCTTCACCTCGTGATCGGCCGCGAACGCCGCGTTGCTGCCTTCGTAGACGATCACGCCCTGTTCGATCACGAAGTGGCGGTCGGCGAGCTGCGTGCACACTTCGAGGTTCTGTTCGACGAGCAGGATCGCCACGCCGGCCGCCTTGATCCGCTTCAGCTGCTCGACGATCTCCTCGACGATCACCGGCGCGAGCCCTTCCACCGGCTCGTCGAGCATCAGCAGCCGCGGGTGGTTCATCAGCGCGCGGCCGATCGCGAGCATCTGCTGCTCGCCGCCCGACAACTGCGCGCCGCCGTTGCGGCGGCGCTCCTTCAGGCGCGGGAAGATCCGGTAGATGTCGTCGAGCTGCCACGGTGAATCGCGGCGCGCACCGAGCCGCAGGTTCTCCTCGACCGACAGCAGGCGGAAAATCCCGCGATGCTCCGGCACGAAGCACAGGCCGCGCGCGGCGATCCGGTGCGCGGGCTGCCCGGACACCGGCCGGCCCGCGAACGTCACCGTGCCGCCGGTCGGCGCGACGACGCCCGCGATCGTCTTGAGCGTCGTCGACTTGCCCGCGCCGTTGCGGCCGAGCAGCGTCACCGTCTCGCCTTCGTCCACGTTCAGCGAAATGCCCTGCAGGATGTGGCTCTTGCCGTAGCAGGCATGAACGTCCTTCACGTCGAGCATCATGCGCGGCCTCCCGTGATCATGTTGCCGAGATACGCGCTGCGCACGCGCTCATCGCCGCGAATCGCGTCCGGCTTGCCTTCGACCAGCACGCGGCCCTGCTGCATCACCGTAATCGTGTCCGAGATGTCCATCACGATGCCCATGTTGTGTTCGATCAGCACGACCGTGTAGTCGTCTCGCAGGCCGCGGATCAGTGCCTTCATGTCGTCGAGATCGTCGATCCCCATGCCCGACGTCGGCTCGTCGAGAAAGATCGCGCGCGGTCGCGCCGCCAGCGCCATCCCGACCTCGAGCCGGCGCTGCTGGCCGTGCGACAGCACGCCCGCCGCCGTATCGGCGAAGCGCTGCAGGCCGAGCCGCTCGAGCACGTCGTCGACGATGCCGTCGTGCGCGAGCGCACCGCGCGGCGCCGCCCACGGATTCAGCGCGCGCCGCGCTTCGACGCCCTGCGCGGCGACGCGCAGGTTCTCGCGCACGCTCAGGTTCGGAAACAGGCTCGTCACCTGGAACGAGCGCGCGATGCCGCGCCGCACGCGCTTGTGATCGGGTTCGCGCGACACGTCGTGACCGTCGAACAGGATCGAGCCCGACGTGATCGGCAGCGTGCCCGTCAACGTATGGAACAGTGTCGTCTTGCCGGCGCCGTTCGGCCCGATCACCGAATGCACGGTGCGCGGCATGATCCGCAGGTCGACGCCGCCGAGCGCCGTGAACTTGCCGTAGCGCTTGACGATGCCGCGCGCCTCGAGAATCGCTTCGCTCATTGCTGCTCCCCGGTCGTCGTCGCCGTCCGTGCGCCGCGCCGCAGCGACGCCGCGACGCGTTCACCCAATCCCCACAACCCGCGCTGCATGAACAGGCTGACCGCGATCAGCACGAGGCCGAGCAGCAGCAGCCAGCGCGGCCACAGCGTCGACAGCCAGTCCGCGAACAGCACATAGAACGCCGCGCCGAGCACCGACGCGAACAGGTTGCCCGTGCCGCCGATCACCGTCATCACGAGGATCATCTCGCTCGTGTGATAGTCGATGTTCGACAGCGGCGCGATGCCCGTCATCAACGCGTGCAGCGCACCGGCGAAACCCGTGACCGCACCCGACAGCACGAACGCCGCGAGCTTGAAGCGCTTCACGTCGTAGCCGGCCGCCGCCGCGCGCGCCTCGTTGTCGCGGATCGCGAGCAGCGTACGGCCGAACACGGAGCGCGACACGCGCAACAACAGCCAGAACACCGCGACGAACAGCACCGCGACGAAGCCGTAGTAGCGCCACGGTGAATCGAGCGAGACGAGCGGATGCCCGAACAGGGACAGCGCGGGGCGCGGGATGTCGAGCAGCCCGTTGTCGCCGCCCGTGAGGTCCGGCGTCGTATAGGCGAGAAAGTAGAACAGCTGCCCGAACGCGAGCGTCAGCATCACGAAATAAGTGCCGCGCTGCCGGATCGAGAACCAGCCGACGAGCGCGGCCGCGACGGCACCGAGCACGGTGGCGGCCACCAGCGCGGCAGTCACCGATGCGACGCCGTGCGTCAGCACCAGCCCCGCCGCGTAGCTGCCGAGCCCGAAGAAGATGCCCTGCCCGAACGACAGCAGCCCCGTGTAGCCGAGCAGCAGGTTGCAGCCGAGGGCGGCGAGCGCGAACACCAGCACCTCGGTCGCGAGCGAGCCCGAGCTCAGCGCAACCGGCAGCGCGCACACGACGGCCACCGCGAGCCAGCCTTCCGGCCGCTGCCATGCGCCGCGCCACGGCCGTGGGCGTGACGAGGCCGCCGTCCCGGGCGGCAGCGGTTTCGACGATTCGATCATGCGGCCCTCCCCAGCAACCCGTTCGGACGCAACAGCAGCACGGCCGCCATCGCGACATAGATCATCAGCCGCGCCCCTTCCGGCCACAGCGTGCTCATCAGGCTCTGCACGATGCCGACCAGCAGCCCGCCGACCAGCGCCCCGAGAAAATTCCCCATCCCGCCGACGACGACCACGACGAACGCGACACCGAGCGCCTCGATGCCCATGAACGGGTCGACGCCGCGGATCGGTGCGGCGAGCACGCCCGCGAGCGCGGCCGTCGCCGCGCCGAGCGCGAACACGAGGCTGAACACGCGCGTCACGTTGATGCCGAGCAGCGACACCATCTCCGACGATTCGCTGCCCGCGCGCACCGTGCTGCCGAGCCGCGTGCCTTCGAGCACCCACCACAGCAGCGCGGCGAGCACGGCCGTGAACGCGATCACGAACAGCCGGTATTTCGGGTAGACGAAGCCGCCCCAGATCACGACGCCGTTCAGCGCGTCGGGTGGCGGCACGTTGTCGCCGAGCGGGCCCCACGCGAGGATCGCGCACTCCTGCAGCACGAGCGCGAGCCCGACCGTCGCGAGGATGTGGAATTCGTGCTGCTGCGCGTACACATGACGCAGCACGAGCTTTTCGACGCTCCACGCGAACGCGCCGACGACGAGCGGCACGACCGCGAGCGCGACCCAGAAATTCGCCGACCATTGCAGCGCCTGGTAGCAGAGATACGCACCGAGCAGGTAGAACGCACCGTGAGCGAAGTTCACGAAGCGCAGCAGGCCGAACACGATCGACAGGCCGACGGCGAGCAGGAAATACAGCATGCCCACGCCGATGCCGTTGACGATCTGCAGCAGATAGACGTTCATGGCTTCCGTGTCAGAAAGGAAGGTAACGGACGTCCGCGGCGCGCGACGGCCGCGGACGCATGCACTGCGTCACGCGAGCTTGCAGCTCGTCTTGTCGACCGGCAGGAACGACTGGCCCGAACTGACGATGTCGGCGTAGTCGTCCGCGTTCTTCATCCGGCTCTTCGGCTTGCCCTTCAGCAGGTAGTAGTTCTTCAGCACCTGGTGATCGCCCTTGCGGATTTCCTCCGGGCCCGTGAGGCCGTCGTACTTCATGCCCTCCATCGCCGCGACCACCTTCTTCGGATCGGCGCTGCCGGCCTTCACCATCGCGTCGACCAGGATCTTCGAGCAGATGTAGGAACCCGCGAGGCTGTAGTTCGGGTTCGCCTTGAACGTGGCGTTCGCGCGCTTCACGAGGTCGCGGTTCAGCGGCGAATCGATGCCGTGCCAGTACTGCGCGCCGAAATACACGCCGTCGCAGATGTCGGGCCCGAGCGCCTCGAACTGCTCGAGGCCCGATGCCCACGCGAGCAGGATCGTGCAGTTGCGCTTCATCCCGAAGCTGACGGCCTGGCGCAGCGTGTCCGACGACTGCGAGCCGAAGTTCAGGATCAGCAGCACGTCCGGCTGCGCGGCCGCCGCGTTCGTCAGGTAGCCGCTGAACTCCTTCTCGGCGAGCGAGTGGTAGCTGTTGCCGACATGCTCGATGCCCTTTTCCTTGAAGATCGCCTTCGCGGCCGACAGCAGGCCCTCGCCGAACACGTATTGCGGCGTGATCGTGTACCAGCGCTTCGCCTTCGGCAGCATCTGGGTCAACGGGCGCACCGTCTGCTCGATCGCGCCGAAGGTCGGCACCGACCAGCGGAACGTCGCGGCATTGCAATCCTTGCCGGTGATCTCGTCCGCGCCGGCCGTCGTGATGAACACGCCGCCCGCCTTCTGGACTTCCTTGCCCATCGCCAGCGACTCGGACGACAGGATGCCGCCCGCGAAGAAACGCACGCCCTTCTGCTGCGCGATCTCCTGCACGCGCCGCACGGCGGTCGCGGGCTTGCCCTCGGTGTCGAGCGCCGTGTAGGCGAGCGGCGCGCCAAGCACCTTGCCGTATTGCTGGACGATGAGCTGCATGCCGAGATCGGCGTACTTGCCGTTGGCCGCGAACGGCCCCGACATCGGCACCGGGCATGCGAGCTGGATGGACGAACCCTGCGCGAACGCGGCGCGGGACGACATGCTGCCGAGCGCACCCGGCACGGCCGACAGCGCGGCCAGTTTCAACAGTTCTCGGCGATTCAAGTTGACGCTCCTGATAAAGGGGGACACACGCGATGCGACCGACTGCCAAACCGTGCCCACGCCCTGCAGGATGCGCGCCGCCGGTTGATTCTATTTATCATGATAAATAGAATGAACCTGATGCTAGAGTTGATCAAAATTGGTGTCAATCAGGCAAAATTCCGTACCCGCGCCGGAACGGATCGTCGACGATGACGCGGCGCGCAGTCAGACAAAGGAGTCGTGAAGATGGTCATGGACCGAGCCAGGGCGGGCCTCGCGGTCGAAATCAAGCAGCCGAAGCGGGCCGACCTCGTCGCCGAGGAGATCAAGCGGCTGATCACCGAGAAGGACCTGAAGCCGGGCGATCGCCTGCCGCGCGAAGCCGAGCTGCAGCAGCTCTATGCGGTGAGCAAGAGCACGATCCGCGAGGCGCTGAAGTCGCTCGAGGTGCAAGGACTGATCAAGGTCACCACGGGGCCGTCCGGCGGCGGGATGGTCGTCGAGGTGCCGCTCGACCGCACGTTGCAGCTGCTGCAGAACTACCTGTTCTTCAAGGACGTGACGATCGACGACATCTACACCGTGCGCAAGCTGCTCGAACCCGAGCTGGCGGCCGGTGCCGTGCCGCATCTGGGCGAGCGCGACTTTGCGGCGCTGGAGGCGAACATCGCGTGCTGCGACGGCGCGTCGGGCGTGCACGACCGCGGGCACATGCTGCGCCAGCGCCAGGAGGACACGACGTTCCACGACATCCTCGCGGCCGCGAACCCGAACCCGTTCCTGCGCTTCAGCTGCGAGCTGATCAACGAGATGATCCGTCAGCTGATCGAGTTCCGGAACGATACGCCGCTCGTGGAGCACAAGCGCTTCGGCGAAGCGAACGTGTCGATCCACAAGGCGATCCTGCAGGCCGCGCGCGAGCGCGACGCCGAGCGCGTCCGGGCGCTGATGGTCGAGCACATGACCGAGGCGCCCAAGCATGTGAAGCGGATGAAGGGCAAGCTGCGCGGGCGGTTGATCCTCGATTCCGAGATCCGCCGGCGGGCCGCCGCGCCCGTTGCGGGATCCGATGCGGGCGCAACGGATCCCGACGAGGACTGACTGCCGGCGAGCGCGGCGTCGGCGCGACGCCGCGTGCTCCGCAGCGCACGGGAAGTATCAGCCACGCGGTCACTGCCGACGCCGTGCGTGGCCGTGGCGGCCGGCCGCCGCGAGCGGCGCAGGCAATCGCGCATGCGCGCCGCGATTCACCCGGGCGGGCGCCGCATCGTGCGGACGCTCACGCGTACCCCGTCGTGCCCTTCGTCTCCAGATACTCGACGAGGCCGAACTCCGCATACTCGCGGCCGTTGCCCGAGCGCTTGTAGCCGCCGAACGGCGCGGCCGGATTCCATGCCGGGTAGTTGATGTGGACGTTGCCGACCCGCAACCGCGCCGCCACCCTGCGCGCACGCTCGATATCCTTCGACTGCACGTAGGCCGCGAGCCCGTAGACCGAATCGTTTGCGAGCGCGACGGCTTCTTCTTCGGTCCGGTAGGTCATGATCGACAGCACCGGCCCGAAGATTTCCTCGGTCGCAATCGTCATGTCGGGCGTGACGTTCGAGAATACCGTCGGCCGCACATAGAACCCTTCACCGAGCCCGTCAGGCCGCCCCGGCCCGCCGGCGACGAGCGTCGCGCCCTCCTCGATCCCGAGCCGGATGAAGTGCTGGATGCGGTCGAACTGCGTGCGGCTGACCACCGGCCCGATACCGGTTTCCGTCGAACGCGGATCGCCGACGACCGTGCGCTCCGCCTCCCGCCGCGCGGCCTGCTCGGCCAGCGCCAGATGATCGGCATGCACGAGCATGCGCGTCGGCGCATTGCACGACTGGCCGCTGTTGCTGAAGCAGCTGCGCACGCCACGCGTGACCGCGTCCTCGATATCGGCGTCGGGCAGGATCAGGTTCGGGCTCTTGCTGCCGAGTTCCTGGTGCACGCGCTTCACGGTATCGGCGGCCGCCTTCGCGACCTCGACACCGGCGCGCGTCGAGCCCGTGAACGACACCATGTCGACATCCGGATGCCGCGACAGCGCGTCGCCCACTTCGTGCCCGTAGCCGTGCACGAGGTTGAACACGCCGGGCGGCACGCCGGCTTCGTGCAGGATCTCCGCGAACAGGATCGCGCTGAACGGCGCGATCTCGCTCGGCTTGAGCACCATCGTGCAACCGGCCGCGAGCGCCGGCGCGACCTTGCATACGATCTGGTTGATCGGCCAGTTCCACGGCGTGATCAGCGCGCATACGCCGATCGGCTCGTGCGACACCAGCAGCGAATCGGTCTGCGTGCTGAAGCGGAATGACTGCAACGCGCGGATCGTCTGTTCGAGGTGCGCGGTGCCGACGGCCGCCTGCATCGCGCGCGCGAATGCGATCGGCGCACCCATCTCCTGGCTGATCGTCCGCGCGACCTCCTCGTAGCGGCGCTGGTAAATATCGAGCACGCGCCGCAGCAGCGCGACGCGCTCGTCCACCGGCCAGCGCGAATACGTGTCGAAAGCCTGCTTCGCCGCGCCGACCGCGCGATCGACATCGGCCGCATCGCCGATCCTGAGCTGCGCATACGGCCGCGCCGTGCTCGGGTCGATCACGTCGATCGATCGTGCATCGGCCGGATCGAGCCACTGGCCGTCGATATACGACTGTTGTGTCGTTCTCATCGAATGCTCCCGAAATGAAGGCCGCCGCGCTCAGCGCGTCGCCCGTGCATAGGTGTCGACGAGGATGTCGCGGATCTTCGCGACGAACCACACGATCTCGTCGCGCGACATCACGAGCGGCGGCGAGAACTGCACGATCGGCGTGCCTTCGTGATCGACGCCCGCGCGGCACAGCAGCCCTGCGTCGAAGATCGCGGGCGCGAGCAGCGTCGACACGAACGCCTGCGCGCTGATGCCGGCTGCCCAGCGGCGCGCGGCCTTGTCGGTCACGAGTTCGAGCGAATAGTGATAGCCGTCGCCGCGCACGTCGCCGACGCACGGCAGTTCGAGCAGGCCGTCGAGCGTCTGGCGGAACACCGCTTCGTTGCTGCGGACATTCTCCAGCACGCCTTCGCGCGCCATGATCGCGAGGTTCGCGAGCGCGGCCGTGCACGCGACCGGGTGGCCGCCGTAGGTCGCGCCGTGCAGGAACATCTGCTGCGGGCCGTCGAGCACCGTGTCGACCACCGCGTCGCTCGCGATCACGCCGCCGAGCGGCACGTAGCCCGACGCGATGCCTTTCGCGAACGTGATGATGTCCGGCTTCAGCCCGTAGCGCGCGGAGCCGAAATATTCGCCGAGCCGGCCGAACCCGCAGATCACTTCGTCGGCGACGAGCAGCACGCCGTGCCGGTCGCAGATGTCGCGCAACCCGGCCGCATAGCCGGCCGGCGGCGTCAGGCTGCCGCCCGCGTTCTGCAGCGGCTCGACGACGATCGCGGCGACGGTATCCGGCCCTTCCTGCACGATCAGCGATTCGATCTCGTCGAGCAGGTGGCGCGTGAACTGCGCTTCCGTCTCGCCCGCCGGGCGGCCGTAGCGCTTCGTGTTGCCCACGTGCCGCACGCCCGACATCAGCGGCTCGAAATGCTTGCGGAAGTTCGTCATCCCGTTCAGCGCGAGCGCGCCGAACGACGTGCCGTGATACGCGACGCGCCGCGCGATGAACTTGCGCCGCTGCGGCTCGCCGCGCGACTGGTGATACTGGCGCACCAGCTTGATCGCCGATTCGTTCGACTCCGAGCCGCTCGACGTGAAGAACACGCGGTTCAGCCCTTCCGGCGCGAGCGCCGCGAGCTTGTGCGCAAGCTTGATCGCCGGCTCGTGGCCCACCCCCCAGTTGGTCGCGAACGGCAGCCGCACCATCTGCTCGCGGATCGCGTCGCCGATTTCCGCGCCGTGGCTGTAGCCGACCTGCACGCAGTACAGCCCGGCCAGCCCGTCGAAGTAGCGCTTGCCGTTGCGGTCGACGAGCCAGCAGCCCTCGCCGCGGTCGAACACGGTGAGCGCGTGGTCGCGATACGCATCGGCGTGCGTGAAATGCATCAGCAGGTGGCGTTTGCCGATGGCCTGCAGGTCCGCATCGAGATTGACGTCAACAGCGTTCATGGATGATTCCTCCTTCAGGGTTTCAGAGCCGGCGGCCGGCAGTCGGCCACCGGTCATTCAATTCATCGACAGCGTCGGCGCCGGGCGCGTGAAGCCGCGCGTGAGCCACACGAGCTGGCAGAGTCCGAGCACGAGCCAGCCGGTGCCGACGTAGAACGTCTGGCGCGACAGGCCCGACCAGAGCCACACGTTCATCGCGAAGCCGATCGCCGGCATCACGCCGAACGTGATCCAGCCCGCGAAGCGGCGATGCTCGGGCCGGCACAGATAGCTGCGCATCACGCACAGGTTCACCACCGCGAACGCGACGAGCGCACCGAAGCTGATCATCGTCGACGCGAGATCGAGCGTGATGAACAGCGCGGACAGCGACACGATGCCGACCGCGAGCGTCGCGCGCACCGGCGTGCGCAACCGCGCATGCAGGTGGCCGAAGACGCGTTCGGGCAGCACGCGGTCGCGGCCCATCGCGAACAGCACGCGCGTCACGCTCGCCTGGCCCGCCATCGCGCTCGCGAAACAGCCGGCCACGTACACCGCGACGAAGAACGCCGACAGCGTGCCGCCGCCGATGCGCCGCATCAGGTCGAGGCTGGCCGAATCGAGATCCTTGAATGCGTGCCAGTCGGGAAACACCACTTGCCCGACGTACGCGACCAGCATGAACAGCACGCCGCTCGCCAGCGTGCAGAGCAGGATCGCGCGCGGCACCGTGCGCTTCGGCTCGCGCGTTTCCTCCGACAGCGTGGTGACCGCGTCGAAGCCGAGGAACGACAGGCACAGGATCGCGGAGCCGGCGAAGATCGCCCGCGCATCGCCCGACGACGGCAGCGCGACGGCCATCGACAGCCCTTCGCCCGACGCGACCCGCGCGGAAGCGATGAAGAAGATCGCGATGAACACGAGCTGGCTCGCGATCAGGATCAGGTTCACGCGATTGACGAGCCGGATGCCGACGATGTTCAGCCCGGTGATCAACACGATGCTGCCGACGATCCACACGCCGGCCGGCACACCCGGGAAAATCTGTTTCATGTAAATGCCGATCGCGAGGTAGCTGATCATCGGGATGAACAGGTAGTCCATCAGCAACGCCCAGCCGACCATGAAGCCGGCCGACGTGCCGAAGTTGCGGCTCGCGAACGTATAGGCCGACCCGGCGCTCGGCATCAGCCGCGCCATGTGGCCGTAGCTGCGCGCGGTGAACAGCATCGCCACCAGCGTGACCGCATACGCGGCGGTCAGGTGCCCGTTCGTCTCGCTCGTGACGATCCCGTAAGTCGTGAACACCGTCATCGGCAGCATGTACGCGAGGCCGAAGATCACCAGCGTCGCGAGCCCGAGCAGGTGCGGCTTGCGGTGTTGGTCCGCGTCGCCTCGCATCGCGTGCGCGCCGACGTCATGCATCGCGGCGGCTGATGCGTATCGACCTGGGCTGTCGTTGTCCATGCTGTCCTCACGTGGGTGGCGTTCACGGCTTCAACACTCGTTCGCCCGGCACGGCCGGCGGCGCACGACTGGGAGAAAGTGTGGTGCGCCAAAAAATCCGCCACGAATGAGAAAAGCGGACGTAATCAGGGGATATTTCCGGACACACCGCCGTGCGTCGCGCCGGCGAGCCATGCATGCTGCTGTGCGGCACTGGCGTTTTGCGGACATTCCGGCTATGTTCTACGCGACCCCGTCGCCCCTTCAGCACCATGAACAGTCGCCCCCATCCAGACCAGAGCCGGGCCGAGCGCAGCCTGCGCTCGTCGCTCGGCCTCGCACGCCCGGCCGGGCGCCAGGAGGACATTCCTGCCACCGTCCACGCGATCGCGGTCGCGCTGGACGAGTGCCGCGTGCGGCATATCGACGGCGCCGCGCTGCTCGAAGGCACGGGGCTCGGCGCGGACGAAGTCGCGTCGCCGAACCTGCACGTGAATCGCGGCCAGGAGCAGCGCTGCTTCCACAACCTGCTGCAGTGCAGCGGCGTGCCGTCGATCGGTCTGTCGATCGGCGCGCGGCTGCACGTGTCGACGCTCGGCCTCGCCGGCTACGCGATGCTGATCAGCGGCTCGGTGATGCAGGCGTTCCGGTGCATGGCCCAGTTTCCGCTGTTCATGGGGTTGTATTTCGATATACGTATCGATGCGCACGCGGATGGCATGAGCGTGACGATCAGCCGCTACAACGGCGAACCCGATCTCGAGGTGTTCCAGGTCGACATGTGCCTGTCCAGCCTGCGGCTGATCGTGTCCGATCTCGTCGCCAAGCCGGTCTGGCCCGAGCAGGTTCAGCTCGCGCGCCGCACGCCGCGCAATGCGGCCGACTACACGCGCCACTTCGGCTGCAAGGTCGTGTTCAATGCGGGCGACAACCGTCTCGTGTTCACGTCGGTGAACGGCACCGAGACGCCGCTGCTCGCGAACGAAGTCAGCTTCAACGCTTTGCATGGCCAGTGCGAGGCGCTCGAACGGCAGTGGGCCGCGTCGGTCGGCACGCGCTTCGCCGATCGCGCGAGGGAGCTGATGGCGCGCGACCTCGCGCGCTTCAAGTCGATGACGTCGCTCGCGGATGCACTGCACCTGACGGAGCGCACGCTGCGCCGGCGGCTCGACAAGGACGGTCTCACGTTTCAGTCGCTCCTCGACGACGTGCGCCGCGACGAAGCAGTGCGGATGCTCGACGATCCCGAGCTGACGGTCGCGGCCATCGCGGAACGTCTCGGCTACAGCGAGCCGCGCAGTTTCCGTCATGCGTATCGACGCTGGACCGGCAGGGCACCGCGCGCCGATCAGGACGGCAGCGAATAGGCCGGGCGCGCGTGGAGACATGGTGGTGCGTGACGGTCGGGTACGACGCTGGGGCGCTCGCGAAACCCGCTTCAAGTCGACGGCCTCGTCAATCGATTCGGAATTCGAATCATTTTTCAAACACCTGATCCTTCCCCGTTTCATCGCCACCGCACGATCGTCGGCACGCAATCCCGATCGCTCCCCAAGGTAGACGCGATCATTCGATTACTCTATACTCAGCCCAACTTCATCACAAAATGCATGATCTCGTGTGCAACGTGATGTCATTTCGCAATTCGTTGCGCATGCATCCGTTTCGCCACGTCAAGGGGGCCTCCGGCTCCAGCGGCAGGTGTCACGCCCGCCGCATCCATGCCGTCCTCACGGGGCGGTGCCCTGCTCGAACGCGCCTCGCCATGACGGCGCCGCCGGGCTGAACATGACAATCAGACGAACGCAGCATTGCGTTCACTCGACCGCCAGTCGCACCTCGTTGCGGCCGGCATGACTGTTTCCGTCAGTTCAAATCGCGGCCATGCCGGGATCACGAACTTCCATCGCGGCGCCATCCGGCGTCCACGCGGCGCGCGCCCGTGCGTGTGCCGCACCGAGATTGAGGGGGTGTATCTTCATGACTCGACGCACTGTCCAGCTAGTGGGCAGCCTGATCGCCATCGTCGCCATCGCCTGGGCGCTCGCCCGCGGCATCGGCGCCGACACATTCAGCCAGCACGCGGACGATCTCGCGTACTACGCGGGCCAGCACATGCTGCTGGTCGTCTATTCGATGGCGCTCGCGATCGCCGTGGGCGTGCCGGCCGGCGTGCTGCTGAGCCGGCCGCGCTTCCAGCATCAGGCCGAGCGCTTCATGCAGGTCTTCAACATCGGCAACACGATCCCGTCGCTCGCCGTGCTCGCCATCGCGCTCGGCATCTTCGGCATCGGCAGCGTGCCCGCGATCGTCGCGCTGTTCCTCGCATCGCTGCTGCCCATCACGCGCAATGCCTACGAAGGCATGAAGAACGTGCCGGCCGCGCTGCGCGAAGCCGCCAAGGGCATCGGCATGACGGGCTGGCAATCGCTCGTGCGCGTGGAGTTGCCCAATGCGCTGCCGATCATCGTCGGCGGCGTGCGCACCGCGCTCGCGATCAACGTCGGCACGGCCCCGCTCGCGTACCTGATCGGTGCGGACAGTCTCGGCTCGCTGATTTTCCCCGGCATCTATCTCGACAACCAGCCGCTGCTGCTGCTCGGCGCGTCACTCACCGCGATCCTCGCGCTCGTGCTGGACGGCCTCGTCGCGGCCGGCAGCCGCCATTGGCTCGCCCGCCACGGAGGTGCCGCATGACGCTCCACCGCACCATTCGATCGCTCGCGCGCCTGTGCGCCGTCGCCGCGTTGTGCGTGGCGGCGAGTGCACCGGCCTGCGCGGCGAAGCTCGTGCTGGGCGCGAAGAACTTCACCGAGCAATACGTGCTGGCGGAACTCACCGCGCAATACCTGCGCGCGCGCGGCTACGACGTGGAAGTCCGTTCGGGCCTCGGCAGCACGCTCGTGCGCAGCGCGCTGGAGAACGGCCAGTTCGATCTCATGTGGGATTACACGGGCACCGCTGCGCTCGTCTACAACAAGATCAACGACAAGCTGTCGCCCGACGAAATGTACCGGCGCGTCAAGGCACTCGACGTGCCGCGCGGGCTCGTCTGGCTCGACGCGTCGCCGCTCAACGACACCTACGCGATCGGCCTGCCCAGCCCGCTCGCGCAGGCCACCGGCATCCGGACCGTCTCGCAGCTCGCCGAGCACCTGAAGACCGATCCGGCCGCGAAGCACTACGTGTTCGGGATGGACGCCGAATTCGCGAATCGCCCCGACGGGCTGAAGCCGCTGCTCGCCGCCTACGGCATGCAGTTCAGCCGCGCGCAGCTCAAGCAGATGGACCCCGGGCTCGTCTATACAGCGCTGCACAACAACCAGCTGAAGATCGGCCTCGTCTACACGACCGACGGGCGCGTGAAGGGCTTCGGCATCGTGCCGCTCGAGGACGACAAGCACTTCTTCCCGCCGTACAACGCGACGCCCGTGGTGCGCAAGGGCACGCTCGATCGCAATCCGAAACTTGCGACGCAGCTCAACGCGCTGTCGGCCGCGCTCGACAACGACGTGATGCAGGCGATGGCCAAGGAGGTCGACCTCGACGGCAAGTCGCCGCGCGACGTCGCCGACGCGTTCCTGCGCACGCACAAGCTGCCCTGAAGGAGAACCGATGAGCGTATTCGACTATCTCGCGTCGAGCTGGCCCGAACTGCTGCAACTCACGTTGCAGCACATCTGGCTGGTCGGCATCGCCGTAGGCTGCGCGATCGTGGCCGGCGTGCCGCTCGGCATCCTCATCAATCGCCACGACTGGCTTGCCGGGCCGCTGCTCGGCGTCGCGACCATCGTGCTCACGCTGCCGTCCATCGCGCTGTTCGGCCTGATGATCCCGCTCTTCTCGCGCTTCGGCCAGGGGATCGGCGCCGCTCCCGCGATCACGGCCGTGTTCCTGTACTCGCTGCTGCCGATCATGCGCAACACGTACCTCGCGCTGCACAACGTCGATGCGGGCATCAAGGAAGCCGGCACCGGCATCGGCATGACGTCGTGGCAGCGCCTGCGGCTCGTCGACCTGCCGCTTGCGGTGCCGGTGATTCTCGCGGGCGTGCGCACCGCGGTCGTGATGAACATCGGCGTGATGACGATCGCCGCCGTGGTCGGCGCGGGCGGGCTCGGCACGCTGATCCTGCGCGCCATCGGCCAGAGCAGCATGATGAAACTGCTGGTGGGCGCGGTGCTCGTGAGCCTGCTCGCGATCGTCGCCGACCGGCTCCTGCAGAGGCTGCAGCGAGCATTGACACCGAAGGGAGTCCAGAAGACATGATCGAACTCGACAAACTGACCAAGACCTTCACGCGCAAGGACGGCCAGGCCGTGCGCGCCGTCGACGCCGTGAGCCTCTCGGTGGCCGAAGGGGAAATCTGCGTGTTCCTCGGCCCGTCGGGCTGCGGCAAGACCACCACGCTGAAGATGATCAACCGGCTGATCGCCCCCACGTCCGGCCGTGTGCTGATCAACGGCGAGGATACGGCGCAGCTGAACGAGGTCGACCTGCGGCGCCACATCGGCTACGTGATCCAGCAGATCGGGTTGTTCCCGAACATGACGATCGAGGAAAACATCACCGTCGTGCCGCGCCTGCTGGGCTGGGACAAGAAGCGCTGCGCCGAACGCGCGCGCGACCTGATGGCGATGGTCGCGCTCGATCCGAAGCTGTACCTGAAACGCTATCCGCGCGAACTGTCGGGCGGGCAGCAGCAGCGGATCGGCGTGATTCGCGCGCTGGCCGCCGATCCGCCCGTGCTGTTGATGGACGAGCCGTTCGGCGCGGTCGATCCGATCAATCGCGAATCGATCCAGAACGAGTTTTTCCAGATGCAGCGGCAACTGAACAAGACCGTGATCATGGTGAGCCACGATATCGACGAAGCGATCAAGCTGGGCGATCGCATCGCCGTGTTCCGGCGCGGCCAGCTCGTGCAATACGATCACCCCGACACGCTGCTCGCCCGCCCGCGCGACGAATTCGTCGCGCAGTTCGTGGGCCAGGACAGCACGCTCAAGCGCCTGCTGCTCGTGAAGGCCGGCGACGCCGCCACGCAGCCCGAAACGGCCCGGATCGATACGCCGCTCGCGCACGCGCTCGCCGTGATGGACGAAACCGACTGCCGCTACCTGACCGTGCTCGACGACGCGGGCCGCGCGCTCGGCTACGTGACGCGCCGCGCGGCGCGCACCGGCGGCGGCGTGTGCGGCGAGCGCGTGACGCCCTTCCCGGCCGGTGTCGCGGCGGACGACAACCTGCGCATCGTGCTGTCGAAGATGTACCAGTACAGCGCGTCGTGGATGCCGGTGCTCGACCCCGACGGCGCGTGGCTCGGCGAGATCACGCAGGACTCGATTGCCGCGTACCTCAGCTCGGGCCGCTCGCGCCGGCAGACGGGCCAGCCGCCCGGCAGCCCGGCCGATGCGGTCGCGGCAAGCGCCACGCACTGATTCGTCTCCGTGCCGGTGCAGCGTCGCACCGGCACGGGCAAGCGAATCGATACCGTGCGCGATGGAAAAAAACGCGCGGCCAGGCCCGGCGATCAAACGCCGCCTGACCCGCCTTCAACTGAAAACCGTCGAACCGGAACCGGCGAGCGGACGCCATTTCGATCATCCGTGTTTGCCGCAGACGTAATCCATGACCAGCGTCTGAATGGAGTCGCGCTCGACATACCGGTAATCATCCGAATTTTCGCGAGATACGTAGACCTCGCCCGGCTGCGCTCCGACCATGCTGGTCTTGCCCATCGCCCAGGTCTTGTTCTCGCAGTCGAACGACCAATCGGAAACGAGGCGCTTCACCGGAAACGGCGCCGAGTAACGGCGCGGCTCGGCATAAACGATCTTGACCGTCACCCACGAATTGAGCGGATAACGCTCGACGGAAGCGGGATCCACATAGAGCGCGATGGCCGGGCCGGGGCCAAGCGTGATCCAGCTCTCGGCCCATGCCCCGCTTGCGACGAGCGCAAGGAATGCACCCGCAATCCAGCGTCTTTTCATTTTCATTCCTCGAATCCGGCTCGGTGAATTCCGGCGGCCTGATTCTACTTTCTCCGGTTGCGTGACGTGCGCGATTCAAACCGGATCATTCACCGACTTCAAATCATTTCGCCCAATCGACATCCGGTCACACCTGTCGAGCGCATATAGAAAAATCCGCGCGACGAATGCATCGCGAATTGCATGAATTCGACTCGCGTAGAATGCCCGCAATAATCGAACATCAAGCCGAGCGGGCCGCCCTTCCATTCCACTCGCACCGGCGCAACGCGAACAAGACAACACGGACACGACCCGTGGCATCCGCAAACGGCGCCGCCCCGACCGCGCGCCCTTGCGACGATCGCCCGCCGACGAAGCCTCCATGAGCAAACCGATCCTGTACCTCCTCGCCGGTAACGGCAGCGCGGCCGACTGGTGGGACGATGCGCTGCCCCACTTCCGGCGTTACCAGCCGGTGCCGCTGGAACTGCCGGGGTTCGGCGACAACCCCGCGCCGCCCTGCGAGGATCTCGCCGCCTATGCGCAAGCGCTGCTCGACATGACCGAGCCGGGCCACGCGATCATGGCGGTCGGCGTGAACGCGCTGCTGGTGCTGCACGCGTTGCAGCGACGCCCCGGCCACTTCAGCCGCAGCGTGCTGCTCGCGCCCGTCGGCGCGTTCCTGTGGGAACGCCGCCTGCCGAAACTGATGGCGCCGAAGCCGCTGCGCAAGACCATCCACTGGCTGCTCGCGCACTACCCGACGCTGTTCGCCCGCAAGTTCTCGAACCTGACCTGGACACGCGCACAGTACCGCCGCATGGGCGCCGGCTATGCGCGCTGCCGTGCGTTCCTGCCGCACTGGGATCTCGTGCGCGCCGATACCGCGCTACCGCTGCTCGAGTGGGTCGCCGATCGCATCGAACTCGTATGGGGCGACCAGGACAACGTGCTCGGCGTGCGCCAGGCCGCCGCGTGGTCGGCGATTCTCGCGCGCGCCGACCTCACCGTCACGCTGCAGGCCGGCTGGGGACACTATCCGTGGATCGACGCGCCGGCGGCATTCGTGCACTGGCTCGAAGCGGGCGATGCCGGCTTCGTCGCGCATACCAAGGGCGGGCGTCTGGCGCTGGCGACGATGGCCGGCCTGCCCGTGCCGCCCGCGCTGTCGCTGACCCGCGCCGACGATCCGCGCCTGCCCGGCTTTCTCGCGAGCCAGCCCGATGCCGAGTGGGCGATCCGCTCGTCGAGCCACGGTGAAGACCAGGCCGATGCGGCCAACGCCGGCCTGCATACGACGTTCCTGCGCGTACCGGCAGCGCAGGCGGCCGCGCGTGTGGCGGAGCTGCTCGATGGCGGCCTCGAGGAAGCGGTCGTGCAGCGCTTCATCACGCCCGTGCTGTCGGGCATCGCGTTCGTGCGGCATCTGGCGGTCGAAGTCGAATGGGTGGAAGGCCACCTCGAAACGCTCGCCGACGGGCAGGCCAGCCCGCAACGCGCGATCCTGTCGCGGCTCGGTGAGCCGTGGCAGCGCGGTACGTTCCCCACCGCGTGCGGCCTGGGCGCGACGCAACTGTGGACCTTCCTGCAACGCGTGCTGCGCGCGTTCCACTACGTGCCGGGCGACGTCGAATGGGCGTGGGACGGCCGGCAGCTGTGGCTGCTGCAATACCGCCCGATCAGCAGCTACGGCTGGCATCGCCACCTGACCGCCGCGAACATCGCCGAGATCCTGCCGCCGCAGCCGAGCCGGCTGGTCGAGTACGCGCAACGACGCGCGGCCGGCAGCATCCCGGCGATCATGGCGCGCTGGGATGCACGCGTACTGCAGGACAACGAACCATTCACCGCGCTCTATGGCGGCGCGTCGTATATCAACAACGACCTGTTCCTCGCCCGCCTCGCCGACTGGGGCGTGTCGGCCGGCAACTACTCCGGCGAGATCGGCGGCGCGACGCCGCCGCTGCGCTGGCGCCCGCTGCGGCTGCTGCGTTCGCTGCCGGTGTTCTGGCGCATGCTGCGCGTCGCGCGCGGGCACCTGCCGACACTCGAACGCGGCTTGCAGCGCTTCGACCAGGAACTCGCGACGCTCGTCGAGCAGCACGCCGACGGCCAGCAACTGGCCGACTGGTTCACGCGCTTCTACGTGTTCGTCGTGCAGGGCAACCTGTGCATCGCGTCGTCGCTGGCCAGCAGCGGCGGCGCACTGTGGGGCCGTCCGCCGACCGCATACGGCCAGCTCGACGACAGCCCGCATCGCCTGCCGTGGGAAACCGATCCGGGCACCGCGCGACCCGCGCCCACCCGCCTGCCGCTGCAGGCGTTTCCTGACTGGCCGCTGCCGGTCCGCGTGCTCCACGCGCTCGGCGCGCCCGGCATGCGCGGCTGGTATCTGCAGGTCCGCGAGTGGTATCGCGACAACCTGATGCGCGTGTTCTTCCGCCTGCATCATGCGATGCCGGCCGCCGATCGCGACACGTGGTTCGCGCCGCATCCCGAGCGCCGCGAACGCAACGGCAGTTTCTGGCAGGACGGCAGCGAAGGCACCGACGAGGCGGCCGGCTTCATGATCTATCCGGGCCACACGCAAGGCGTGCTCGGCCACGACATCCTGCTGGAAGACACGCTCGACCCGGGCCGGCACGCGCAATATCAGGCCGCGCGCGCCGTGATCGCGCGCATGGGCGGCCGGCTGTCGCACGGCGCGACACTGCTGCGCGAACTGCGCAAGCCGTCGGCCGTGCTGCCGCGTGTCGATGCGGCGTGGATCGGGCGCGAGGTGCGGCTCAGCGACGGCCGGCTGACGCTGGTCGAATGAGCGCGGCGCGGTTGCCGTCCGCCTGAGCCTGAACTGCTTGCGGGTCAGCGCACCGGCGTGCGGACGACTCCGTCGACCTTCAGCGTGCGCCGGTCGTGCGCGGCTTCGTATTCGACCGTCTGCGCGGGCGTGACGGCGCCGTACGAACGGCCGTTCACATAGACGGTGCCGTCCCGCAGCTCGACCCGGTCGCCATTGACCGTCGCGGTGGCCCGTTCGCCCTGCAACACCGCGCCCGAGCAGCCGGCGGTCGAGAAGCTGCGTACCGACGTGCCCGGCATCGCGGCGATCCCGCCCGGGTCCGCCGCATGCGCCGCGCTGCACGGCGGCGCATCCATGCTGCCGGCCGCGTGGACCGCGCCGGCGCTGATGCCGCATCCGGCAAGCAACGCAATCGTCATCGGCTTCAGAGGGTTCATGGTGAGCTCCGTTGTCCGCCGCCGCGGATCGATGGCCAGCCGACGCCCGTGCGCGCATGGCAGGCAGGCCGGATGCACCCAGTATGCGTCCGCTTCGCGGCACGCCGCCATCCGCGTCAGTACCACTCGTCGCCGCCCTGGTTCACGCCGACACCGGCCTCTGGAAACATCTCCCACCGTGCAATCCGTCCCCATGAAAGTTCGCCTTGATCAAGTTGCGACCCGCAACTATTATTGATTGCGATCCGCAACCTTTCCAGGCCACCCATGGACCTCATCGACGCGCCCGCCAAGCCTCGCGAAGCCACGATCCTCGAGCTGCGCGACTTCTCCCGAAAACTGGTTCGCGAGCTCGGCTTCATGCGCGCGACGCTGGCCGACAGCGACTGGGCGCCTTCGGCCGTCCACGCGATCCTCGAGATCGGGATGGCGCCCGGCATCAACGCCCGCGATCTCGGCAACATCCTGCGGCTGGACAAATCGAACACGAGCCGGCAACTCGCGCGGCTCGAGGCGGCCGGTGTCGTCGAGCGGCGCGTGTCGAGCGACGATGCGCGCGCGATCGAGCTGTACCTGACCGCCGAAGGAAAAAAGCTCCAGAAGAGAATCGACACGTTCGCGACGGACCAGGTGTCGAATGCGCTGCGCCGCATGGTGCCCGCCGACCAGCAGGCGCTGCTGCGCTCGCTCGCGCTGTATGCCGATGCGCTCGCGCAAGACAACGCCGCGAAAGCGCCCGTCGCGGCACTCGACGCGCCGGCGATCCGCGAAGGTTACCAACCGGGCTGCATCGGCGATATCGCGGGCCTTCACGCGCGTTTTTATGCGGAACACTGGGGCTTCGGCGCCTTTTTCGAAAAGCGGGTGGCGACCGAACTGGCCGAATTCGCCGGTGCGCTGCCGGCCGACGGCAAGGCGCTTTGGCTATGCCAGGAAGACGGACGGACACTCGCGTCGCTCGCGATCGACGGCGACCCGGCAACGGGCGTCGCGCACCTGCGCTGGTTCATCGTGAACGACGCGCTGCGCGGGTCGGGCATCGGGCGCCGGCTCATGACGGAAGCCATGCGCTTCGTCGACGCGCAGCGGTTTCGCGAAACCTATCTGTGGACGTTCAAGGGGCTGGACTCGGCGCGCTATCTGTACGAGTCGTTCGGCTTCACGCTGACCGACGAATCCGCGGGCACGCATTGGGGAACCGAGGTGGTCGAGCAACGCTTCAGCCGGCCGGGGCCGTCGGGCGGTTGAGGGGCGACGGGACGGCTCCGTCGCGCTACCCCATCCCGAAGAGCGAATCGAAGACGTTCTTGATTTCTCGATGAAATAGACGAACGCGCAGGATAACCGCACTCGAGCGGCCACGCGACGCGTGGCCGGCGCATCACTTGATGCGCCGCACGCGCACGATGCCCCAGACGAGTATCGCGATAACGACGGCGAATACCGCACGCGTATCCGCATCCCGCGCACGCCGCTGCGACCGGGCGCGTGCGCGGTCACCTTCAGCGTCCGCGTCTCGAGAATGTGATCGTCGCGCGCTACGTGCCGAGGCGCTCAGTCGACTGCCGGAATCCATGCGGCAGTCGCCGCGTCGCTCGCGCGGAACGCCGGAAACTTCGCGGCGAGTTCGGCCACGGTATGAATGTCGTTCTTCACGAGATCGTCACGCGTGATCAGCGTCGGCTTCACCGCGATGCGCGCGCCCGGGTCCTGCCCTGCGACCAGCAGCGCGGCGGCCCGCACCGACACGGCGCCGACGACCGCCGGATTGGTCGCGGCCGTCGCGACCCACGCGCTGTTCGGCGCGCGGATGGCCTCGATGTCGGCCGTCGACACGTCCGCGCTGTAGATGCGGATTTTCGACGAGAGCCGGGCCTCGTCCGCCGCGAGCTTTGCGCCGCGCGCGAACTCGTCGTACGGCGCGAACACGACGCGAATGTCGGGATTCGCGCGATATACGGCCGCCGCCTGGTTCGCGACCGATTGCGCGATCGGATTGTCGACGGTGCCCCAGCGCGCCTTTTCCTGCACCTTCGGGTGCGCACGCTTGAAATCGCGCCACGCGGCATCGCGCCGGTCGAGCGGCGCGAATCCGGCCACGTACACGTACCCTGCCGCGAACGTGTCGCCGTTGTCCTTCACCGCCTGATTCAGCAGCAGGTTCGCCAGGTCGCGATCGTTCTGCTCGATCTGCGGCACCTTCGGATTGGCGAGATCGACGTCGAACGCGACAACCTTGATGCCTTTGTCCAGCGCGCGCTGAACGACGTCCTTCAGCGATTCCGGCAAGCCGTGATTGACGATGATCGCAGACACGCCGATGCTGATCGCCTGCTGAATCTGCTCGCGCTGCTCGGCCGCGTCCTGCCGGCCTTCGTAGATGCGCAGATCGACGCCGAGCGCCCGTGCCTGCTTCTGCGCGCCGGCTTCGTAGGCCTGGAAGAAATCGCCGGTCGACAGGTAGTTGACGAGCGCGATCTTCACGCCGCCCTTGTCGAACGGCGCAGGCGCCCCCTTGAGCGGACCGGCGTGGGCCGTGGGCACACCGAACACGAGCGCGGTGCCCAGCACGAGTGCACCGAGTTTCAGTTCGATACGCGACTTTCGGCGAAGCAACGAGCGCATGGCGTGTCTGTCTCCATATAGGACGATATCGGCTCAATCTATCAGCGCGCCACGCGAATTCAAACCGACCGATTCGGCAATCGATATTACTTTGGATAACAAACCGTCCTGCCTGAAGATTCTCCGAACCATGGGTGCCCGAGCCTGGTCTCGGCGAGCTCACGCGTCACGCCCGGGCATCCGTACGGCGACCGATGCCGAACGTAAATGCAAGGGCCAGCACGAGCAGTACGCCCTTGATGAAATCCTGCATGTAGTAGGGTGCGTTCAGCATCGTGAGCCCGTTGAGCAGCACGCCGACGAACACCGCCCCGACGACCGTGCCGAATACGTTGGGCCGCTTCGCGCCCCACACCGCATAACCGATCAGCGCGGCCGCCACCGCATCGAGCAGCAGCGAGTGGCCCGCGCTCACGTCGCCGCGGCCGACCCGCGCGGCGATCAGCACGCCGCCCAGCGACGCGATCGCACCCGACACGACATACGCGGCGACGCGGTAGCGCGCGGCCGGCGCGCCGGCCAGCCGCGCGGCCGTTTCGTTGCCGCCGATCGCGTAGATCACGCGGCCCCAGCGGGTCGCCTCCATCGTCACGCAGGCCAGCACCGTCACAGCCGCGAGCAGCAGGACTGGCAACGGTACGACGTCGAACACGCGCAACCGGCCGAGCGCGAGAAACGCATCGGGGAACACGCCCGTCGCGTCCGTGCCGTCGGGCAGCACGGAACCGGTCGCGAGCGAACGGCCGCCGGTCGGGATCAACTGCAGGCCGGCGAGCAGGAACAGCGTGCCGAGCGTCGCGAGCTGGTCGGGCACGCGCAGCCGCGTAATCAGCAAGCCGTTGAACAAGCCGGCCGCCACGCCAAGCACGACGCAGGCGAGCACGGCCGCCCATGCGCTGCCGTGCCAGACGACCAGCACGTAGCTCGCAGCCATTTGCGCGGTCGCGGCCACGCTGCCGACCGACAGGTCGAAGCCGCCGGCCGCGAGCGTGACCGTCACGCCGATGCCGAGCAACGCGACGATCGACACCGCCTGCAGGATGCTGAACAGGTTGTCGAGGTTCAGGAACGCGGGCTCCCTGAGCGCGAACACGACCACGAGGACGCCCAGCACGAGCAGGATGCCCGTCCGTTCGAGCACATCGCGGATGCGCGCCGGCCCGGGACGCGACGACCGTTCGACGGATGCGGCATGGCGGACAGCGGAAGAAGTCACGGGTTTCATGAGCAGGCACGCACGATGGAAGAAGTGGGAGGCACGCAATCAAGCGTCGCGCGGTCGAATCGCACGATACGATCGGCGATCTCGGCCGCTTCCTCGAGATCGCTGACGAACACGATCGTCGTGCGCTCATGCGCATGACGCCGCAGCGTATCGACGATATCGGCGCGCGCGCCCGCATCGATGCCCTGGAACGGCTCGTCGAGCAGCAACAGCCGCGCCGGCTCGGCATGCCAGCGCGCGAGCACGACCTTCTGCTGGTTGCCGCCGGACAGGTGCGCGACGCGATCGTCGGGCCCGTCGCAGCGAATGCCGAACCGTGCGATCGCCGCCGCGGCGGCCGTGCGTTCGCGCGCTCGGCGCACCGCGCCGCTCGCGAACCAGCGCGACAGGAACGGAAAGCCGATCGTGCCCGCGATCGACGCGAACGGAACGCTGTCGGGAAACAGCGACGTGCGCCAGCGGTCCTCGCCGGCCAGGAATACGCCGGCGCGAATTGCATCGGCCGGCGAGCGTGGCCGCCACGGCCGCCCGTCGAGCGTCATCTCGCCGGCCGCCGCCCGCACCGCGCCGAAGATCGTCCGCGCGAAGCGCGACTTGCCGCCGCCGACGGGGCCCGCGATCGCGACGATCTCGCCACGCCGGACATCGAGGTCGAACGGTGTACTGGTCGGCGTCAGCCGCATCTGCCGCACGCTGAAACCTTGGCCTGCCCCGGCTCCGGCGAGCCCGGCACGCTCCGGCACCGATGCACGCGTACGCGGCAACGGCCGGCCGATCATCGTTTCCACCGCCGCGTCGAAATCGATCGGCGCGGCCAGGTCGGCGACGATCCGCCCGTCGCGAATGATCGCCGCGCGATCGGCGATGCGGCGCAAATCGCCGAGCCGATGCGACACCAGCAGGATGGCGACGCCGTCGCGGCGCAACGCGTCCACCAGCACGAACAGCCGCTCGGCCTCCGCCGCCGACAGGCTGGCGGTCGGCTCGTCGAGAATCAGCAACGATGGCTGCCCGGCCAACGCACGCGCCAGGGTCACACGCTGCTGGTCAGCCAGCGACAGCGAGGCGAGCGGTGCGGCCAGGTCGACGTCGAGCCCGACCCGTGCGGCGAGCGATCGCGCCGCCGCGCGCCGCGCGGCCGGCGGCACGCGCCAAGGCGAGGCCGGATCGCACAGCCGGTCGAGCAGCAGGTTGTCGGCGATCGACAGCGTCGGCACGACGGCGTCGGCCACGGACTGGTGCACGGTCGCGACGCCGAGCCGCTTGGCCGCGTGCGGCGACGCCGGTCGATAGGGTTCGCCGCGTAGCGTCAGCGTGCCGCTGTCCGCTTGCAGCGCGCCGCTCAGGATCTTGACGAAGGTCGACTTGCCCGCGCCGTTCGCGCCCATCAACGCGACGACTTCGCCGGCGCCGATCGACAGGTCGAGCGCCGACAGCGAGACGGTCGCGTCGAAGCGCTTCGCGATGCCCGTGGCGCTCAGAACAGGTGGTAACGTCGACCGATGAGGCCGATCGTCGCGCGTCACGTCCATCGTCTCGTTTGTAGCGCTATTCATACCGAAGATTCCGGACGGCGCGATGCGCTTGCAGGAGAAACAGGTCGTCGTGGGTCATGTCACGCAATTCCGCTGAGGATCGTCCGGCATTGATCGGCTGGTCAGTCGGCTTCAGCCACGGGAAACCGGAACGAAGCGCCATAGGCCGTGTCCGGCAGGCGGTCCCGCCCGCTCAGCCGTGAACGGAAGGTGCCGCTCGCCGGCGTCGCTCGGTACAGGCCGCGCTTTTTCAGTTCCGGCACGATCAGTTCGGCGAAATCGTCGAGCGTGCCCGGGCTGATCAGCGGATTGAGCATGTAGCCGCTCGTCGTCGATTGCCGCGCATGCTCGGCGAGCTGGTCGGCGACTTCGTCAGGCGAGCCGACGAGGATCAGGTCGGTGCCGCGCGTGACATTCGCGAACTTGCGCCGCACGTCGCCGGCGGTGAGCGGCTTGCCGCTGCCGTCCGGCCGCACCACGTAGGACGTGAGCCCTTCCGTTTGCGTCGTCAACGGCTCGTCGTCCGCATAGCGATCGATGTCGATGCCGGTATCGCCCGCATAGCTGACGAGTTGAGCCTGCAGGTGATAGTGCTGCTGCAGCGCGTGGTACTTCTCCTTCGCGTCGGCCGACGAACGCGCCGTCACGATCCGCAGCACCGTGAGCGCCTTCACGTCCTCCGCTGCCCGGCCGTTTTCGACCGCCAGCCGCCGGATTTCATCGAGGCCGGTGCGGATCTCATGCGGATTCGACTTCGCGACGAACACCACTTCCGCGTGCTTCGCCGCGAATTCGCGCCCGCGCCCCGACCAGCCGGCCTGGATCAGCACCGGCGAGCGCTGCGGCGACGGCGCGCAGACGTGCGGGCCATGCACGCGATAATGCGTGCCTTCGTGCTCGATCGGCCGCACACGGTCGCCGCGCGCGTAGCGCGGCTCGCGCTTGTCGGCGACGACCGCGTCGTCCGCCCAGCTCCCTTCCCACAGCTTGTAGGCCACGTCGAGAAACTCCTCCGCACGCGCGTAGCGTTCGTCGTGGCCGATCATCCGGTCGAGCCCGAAGTTGCGCGCCGCGCTCGTCAGGTAGGACGTCACGATGTTCCAGCCGATCCGGCCGTTGCTCAGGTGGTCGAGCGTGCTGAAGCGCCGCGCGAGCGCGAACGGGTGCTCGTAGGTCGTGCTCGCGGTCACGCCGAATGCGAGCCGCTCGGTCTGCGCGACGAGCGCCGGAATCAGCATCATCGGATCGTTCGCGGGCGCCTCGACCGCCCACCGGACCGCCGCGTCGGACGACCCGCCATGGACGTCGTACAGGCCGAGCACGTCCGCGAAGAACAGCATGTCGAGATCGGCCTGCTCGGCCGTGCGCGCGAGGTTCGACCAGAACGCGAGCGTGTTCGCGCGCAGCCGTTCGTCGGCGGGATGGGTCCACAGGCTCGGCGCACCGCCGCAGCCGACGCTGGCCTGTTCGTAAAGGGAAAACAGCAAGGGGCGAGGATCGGACATCGTCGTGTTCAGTGCAAAAGCAGGAATCAGTTGGGCGCCGCCCACGCGCCGGACGATGCGCGGCGGCGCCGTGCGGGCGGGCGATCGTCGGGCTCGCGCGTCAGGTAGCGGTTGAGGTGTTTCTCGAGACGGGCGGCGGGAATCGTCAGCAGCGCGACCAGCACGACATAGACGATCGCCGCGCCCGCGAGCGGCTCATAAACGCGCAAGGTTTCAAAACGAAGCGTGTTGGCCGTCCCCATCACGTCGAACACCGTGACGGTCGACGCGAGGACGGTCGACTTCAGCAGCAGGATCGCCTCGCCGGTGAGCGCCGGCAGCGCGAGTCGCCACGCACGCGGGCCGACGATCCGGCGCAGTACACCCGCCCGCGTCATTCCGTATGCAAAGCCGGCCTCGATTTCGCCGGCCGGCACCCCGGCAATCGCGCCGCGCAGGATCGTCGCGACATAGGCGCCCTCGTTCACGCTCAACGCGACGACCGCATACCAGAACGCATCGCGCAGCAATGGCGACGCCCAGCTGTCGCGCATCCATTCGCGCGGGACGATCTGGCCGAAGCCGTAATACAGCAGATAAAGCTGCACCAGCAGCGGTGTTCCGCGAACCAGCATGATCCAGCCGCGCGCGGGCCAGCGGCAGGCTGCGTGGCGCGAACCCGCCGCCAGCGCGAGCGGAATGCCGATCACCACGCTGGCGATACCCGACAACAGCAGCAACGCCAGGGTCGTCGGCACCGCGGCGAGCAGCTTCGGCATCACCGTGTCGAGCAGGAAAGGCAGCGAGAAAATCATGTCGTCGCGCGCCTCGTGCCGCGGTTCGCATGCCGCTCCAGCGCCGCGAAGAGGCCGGTCGACGTGATGCTCAGCAGCAGGAACAGTGCGGCCGTAACCAGATAGAAGAATACGTAGTGCCGCGTCGCGCCGGCCGCGAGCTGGCTCGCCTTCAGCAGATCGGTGAAAGACCCGAGCACGCTGATGAACGACGCATCCTTGGTCGCGTTCAGCCACACGTTGCCGACGCCCGGCAGCGCGAGCCGCGCGGCGGCCGGGAACCGGATGCGCGCGAACGTCTGCCATGGCGTCATCCCGTACGCGTACGCGGCTTCGATCTGGCCGACCGGCACGTTGACGAGCGCCGCGCGGAAGATGTCGGTGAGATACGCACCCTGGATGAAACCGAGCGACAGTGCGGCGACGACGAACGGATCGAACGCGAAGTCGCCCGATACGATGCCGCTGCCGCGAAGCGCGTTCTCGATGGCCGGTGCGACCGCGTAGAACGCGAGCAGCAGGCACAACAGTTCGGGCAGCGCGCGCACGAGCGTCGTGTAGAGGCGCGCCAGCCACACGAGCGCCGCGTATCGCGACAGCTTGCCGAGCGCGCCGGCGATGCCGAGCAGCACGCCGGTGCAGAACGACGCCGCCGCGACGCCGAACGTCAGCGCGAACGCACCCGCGAACACGCGGCCATAACCGCCGTCGCCGAATGCGAGCAACGCGAGCAGCGAATCGTCCGCGGCCATGCGCTCAGCGCCCCTTCTCGATCGTGCCTTTCAGGTTCGGATAGCGGGCGGTGATCGCATCCCACGTGCCGTCCTGCTGCAGTTGCGCGATCGCGGTCGACAGCTTGCCGCGCAGCGCATCGCCGCGCCGCACGCCCGCGCCGACACCGAGGCCCAGCACCGGATCGTCCGCGCACGTGGCCTTGACTTCGAAGTCCTTGCCGTCGCGCGACGCGAGGAACGCCGTGAATAGCCCCTTGCCTTCCTGCACGTAGTCGACGCGCCCGGACACCAGATCCGCGAGCGCATTGTCGAACTTGTCGAACGCCTTGATCTGCACGTTCTGCTTGAAGCGGGCATCGAGGAACGCCGAGAAGTTCGTGCCGGCCTCGACGCCGATCACGCTGCCCTTGAAGGTCGCGGGCACCGCGCAGTCGACGCGGCGCCGGTCGCTTTTCGCGCCGACGAACACCGTCGGCGACTCATAGTAGGCACGACTGAAGTCGATCGCTTTCTGCCGTTCGCCGGTGATCGTCATCGACGACCAGATCACGTCGATCTTGCGGTTCTGCAACGCCGGAATCAGGCCGTCCCATGCAATGTCGGTGAGCTCGCACCGCACGTTCAGCTTGCCGCATGCGGCATCGAGCACGTCGATTTCCCAGCCCTTCCACTTGCCGCCGGCATCTTTCGAAAAGAACGGCGGATACGATTCGGCGTCGATGCCGACGCGCAACGTCGGCTGGGCCGCGTGGGAAATCGGCGCGAGGCCGAGCACGAACAGCGCGGCCGCGGCACGGCGGACCCTGGAACGCATCAAACGATTCATGTGGCGAATTTCTGAAATAACGTCGGAACGACCGGCGTTGCAGCCGGCAGGAGGCGTGACTGTAATGCGCGCCGATGCGTGTACCAAATGGTTATTTTTGCGATGGATATCTGATCGCGCGATATGTACGATATGCACGAAACCGCGCACCGTCCGACGTACGGCACGGTACGCGGTTCATCCGTCGTTCACGCCGCCACGGCCTCGCGCCGCAACGCCGGCAGTTCCAGGTTCGCGCGAAAATCGCCGCCTACATAGTCGGTGTCGAGCAGATCGCGCCGCCGCAATTCGGGCAGCAACCCGTTGAGCAGCAGGTCTTCCTGGTCCGGCTGGCCGAGCCCGTGCAACGACAGCACGTCGACGAGCCCCGCGCGATAGCGCGTTTCAATCGCGTCGGCGAGCTGTTCCGGCGTGCCGGCGACGGACCAGTGGCCCGTCTCCTGCGCACGGATGATCAGCTCGCGCAGCGTCAGCCGCTGGCGTGCGTAGCCCACGAAGATCGCGACGCGTCCGCGCCGGCGATGCACGCTGTCGATCGCCGGCAGCAGCGACGCCGGCAACGGCTGGTCGAGCGGCAGGCCGCTCAGGTCGACGACGCCGCCCAGCATGTCGGCCAGCTTCAGCCTGCCCTGTTCGTAATCGATCCGTTCATGCTTGTCGCGCAACCGTCGCGCGACGTCGGCATCGGATTCGCCGATCACCGAATGGAACGAGTTCATCACGAGCGGCAGCCGGTCGGCGCGGCCGAATGCGATGGCCTGCCGATGCAGCTCGGCGACGAATGCGCGCGCATCGTCGTGCGTCGGCTGTGACGTATAGACGACCTCCGCGTACTTCGCGCCGAGCGATACGCCGCTGGCCGACTGCCCGGCCTGAAACAGCACCGCCCTGCGCTGCGGCGACGGCGGCACGTTCAGCGGCCCCTGCACCTGGAAGTGCTCGCCGCGGTAGTCGATCGCGCCGAGCTGGCGCGGATCGACCGAGATGCCGCCGCCCTGCCCGCGCCGCGTCGCGCGCGGATCGTTCGCGTCGAACAGCGCGTTGACGACTTCGACGAATTCGGCCGCACGCGCGTAACGCCGTTCGGGGTCGGGCAGCGCCGCATCGCCGAAATTCTCCTCGCCGACCGACGACGTGACCGCATTCCACGCGGCCCGCCCGCCGCTCACGTGGTCGAGCGTGCCGATCAGCCGCGCGAGGTTGTACGGATGGTGATACGTGGTCGACACCGTCGCGACGAGGCCGATCGCCGACGTCGCCTGGCTCAGCGCCGCCAGCGCGACGATCGGCTCCTGGCTGCCCGTGGTGCCCGCGAGGCCGGCCGCATCGGCCTGCAGCAGGTCGGCGGTAAAGAGGCCGGTGATCTTCTCGGCTTCCGCCCTGCGTGCGAGCGACGCCGCGCGTCGCACACCCTGTGCGACATCCGCATCGCCGGGCGCGTACAGCACGCTCGCCGCGCCGACGAGCGTCTTCAGCCGTCTGCGTGCGCCGCTCATGACGCGGCTCCGTTCATCGCGCGATGGCACGCCGTGAGGGCCGTACGTCGTTCGCGTTGCTCGTTCATTCGCACTCCTCGTGATTCCGTTCGGTCGGAGAATCGGAGCGTGCCCGCGGGCATCGCGACGGCGAGCGTACTCGCGTCGGACCGTCGGTCAGGCTCCACACACGCGCCGCGAGGCGCGCAGCCAACGACCATAACGCAAGCCCCCGGGGCGGCCGGAACGAATATTTTCGGCTTTCGATATTCTTCTTGATTGTTTGACCGTGCGAACGTCGACGCAAAATAATTCGGCATGCCAAATCCGCTGATCAGGCCGTTTCGACCCGCGCCGATCGCTTCATCATGACGTTCGACGCCCTCCGCTCCCACTTCGATTTGTCCGCTTTGTCCGCTTTGTCCGCATTGCCGTTCCGCTTGAGCGTGCTCGACAAGAGCCCCGTCGCGCCCGGAGAAACCGCCGCCGACGCGCTGGCGCGCAGCGTATCGCTCGCACGCTTCGCCGATGCGGCCGGCTATCACCGCTACTGGCTCGCCGAACATCACAACACCGCCGCGCTCGCGTGCCCGTCGCCGGAAATCCTGATCGCGCACGTGCTCGCGCAGACGCGGCGCATTCGGGTCGGATCCGGCGGCGTGATGCTGCAGCACTACAGTCCGTACAAGATCGCGGAAAACTTCAACCTGCTCGCGTCGCTCGCGCCCGGCCGCGTCGATCTCGGCATCGGCAAGGCGCCGGGCGGCCTGCCGCTGTCGACCCGTGCGCTGCAGGCCGGCTACGATCCGGCGCGGCGCGCGTCGTTCGCCGATCTGGCCGAGGAATTGAATCGTCATCTCGAGGGCGACGATGCAACAGCCGACGCGAGCGATCAGGATGGCGCTACGCTGCATGCGACGCCACGCCCGCCCGAGCCCGCGCAACCGTTCCTGCTCGGCGCCAGCGCGGAAAGCGCCACGCTCGCCGCGCGGCTCGGCTGGGCGTTCGTCTACGCGTCGCATCTGAATGCCTCCGCGACGGATCTGGAGCGCACGTTCGACACCTATCGCGACGCGTCGGGCGGCCGCACGCCGCTGCTGGCCGTCTCCGCGATCGTCGCCGGCACCCGCGACGCGGCGGCGCGACTCGCGAGCGGACATCAGGGCTTTCGCGTTCAGGTGGGCGACACGCCCGCCGTCAACGTCGGCAGCCTCGAACAGGCGCACGCGTACATCCGCCAGGCCGGCGGCGGCCCGCACCGGATCGACCCGCGCGAAACGCGGATCGTGCACGGCACGCGCGACGACGTGCTGCACGAGCTCGACGCATTGCATCGCCGCCACGGGATTGCCGAATTCGTCGTCGACACGCCGGTCGCCGACGCCGCCCCGCGCATTGCGTCGCTGCGCCTGCTGGCCGGCGCGCATGCCGACGGTGACGACACGGCGGCGGGGGCGCGCGACGAAGCGAACGCGAACGCGCGAGATGCCGGCGCGCGCACGATCGCACGCCAACCGGACTTCGAGGGCACCGCGCCATGACCGATACGATTCGCATCGCCAGCGCAGACGACGTGCCGGCCGTCTACGCGTTGCTGCAGGACGCCTACGCGCCGCTCGCGGCGCAGGGCGTGCACTTCACGATCACGCGCTCGCCGATCGAACGCGTCGCGCAAGCCGTCGCGCGCGAAACGACGTTCGTGCTCGAACATGCGGCACCCGACGGCCGTACCGCCCTCGCGGCCACGTTGACCGTGCGGTCTCCATGGGTATCCGGCGAACGCCATCGCACGCCCTATCCGTTCCTGCACTGGTTCGCGGTTGCGCCCGCGTTCGCGCGGCAAGGGCTCGGGCACACGCTGCTCGAACACGTCGAGACACAGTTCCTGGCCGCGCAGGTCAAGGCGCCCGCGACGTATCTGTCGACCGCGATCCACCATCCATGGCTGCAGTCGTACTACGAGCGCGGCGGCTACGTGCCGTTCGATCGCTCGACCAACGCGCTCGGCACGCCGCTCGTCTGGCTCAGAAAAATCCTGATCCCGGATCTCTACGAGGATCCGGCGATGGCCGACGCCGCGCCGGAGCGCCTGCCTGTCCCCGTGGACGCGTGACGCGCGGGCGCACCCTGCTTCGCGTAGTGCATCCCCTGCCATCCATCTCGTGAAAGGCTTCAACGCATGACTCTCGCATTTCCGGATTCCGCTCTCCGCGCGTCGCGCCACACCGTATCGGCTGCGTTGCTGCTCGCCGTCGCGATGCCGTATGCGGCGTTCGCACAGGGCACACCCGTCTCCGGCGGCACGCTGACCTGGGGTGTCGAAACCGAGCCCCGCACGCTGAATCCGCAACTGAACGGCCAGGACAAGGTCGAGCTGCTGCTGCGCAACGCCTACGAAAGCCTGCTCGCGCAGAAGCCCGACGGCAGTTACGTGCCGTGGCTCGCGACCGGCTACAAGGTCTCGGCCGACGGCAAGACCTACACGTTCACGCTGCGCGACGGCGTGAAATTCACCGACGGCGCGCCGTTCGACGCGCAGGCCGTCGCCCGCAACTTCCTGAACGCGCGCGAACTGTCGTACTCGGCCGGCAGCCAGCTTGCGCGGCTGATCTCGCACGTCGCGGACGTGAAGACGCCCGACGCGCACACGGTCGTGATCGCGCTCGACGCGCCGTATACGCCGTTCCTGACGTTCGCCGGCCGTCTGCCGCTGCTGTCGCCGAACGCGTTCGGCCGGCCGAGCCTGAAGTCGGGCGGCACCGACATCGCGGGCACCGGCCCGTTCATCCTGAAGCGGTACGTGAAAGGGCAGGAAATCGAGTTCGCGAAGAACCCCGACTATCGCTGGGCGCCGCCGACGGCGGGCCACCAGGGCCCCGCGTACCTCGACCGGATCGTCTACCGGTTCCTCCCCGAATCGTCGGTGCGCACCGGCGCGCTGTTGTCCGGCCAGGTCGACGTGATCGAAGGCGTGTCCGGCAACGACGCGGCACTGATCCGCAAGAACGCCGATTTCACGTATCGCCGCGCGCTCAATACCGGCACGCCCTACTCACTGTTCCTGAACGTCGACTACGGCCCGACCCGCGACGTGAAAGTACGCCGCGCGCTGCTCGAAGGACTGGACGCGACCGGCATCGTGCAGTCGATCTACCGCGGCGAGCGCACGCGCGCGTGGGGGATCACGTCGCCGATCGATCCGCTCTACGACGCCGCTGTCGAAAAGACCTACGGCAACAATCCGAAACGGGCGAACCAGCTGCTGGACGAAGCCGGCTGGCAAGCACGCGACAGCAGCGGCTACCGGACCCGCGACGGCGAACGCCTGACGATCGCGGTGATCCAGGCGCAGGCGACGGTACGCGATCAGCGCGACGTGCTGCTGCAGGCACTGCAGGCGCAGGCACGGCAACGCCTCGGCGTCGACCTGAAGATCCAGTACGTCGACGACGGCACGTACGTCGAAGCGCGCAAGAGCGGCAAGTTCGGCTCGATCGCGAACTCCAACACGCCGCCCGACGGCATCGACATCGAGGGCCACTACCTGCCGGTCGATCGCGGCGGCGCGCTGAACTACAGCCGTGCGGCGGCGCCCGAACTGGCGCGCTGGTTGCAGGCGGCCGCGCGTACGCAGAACGTCGCGCAGCGCAAGCAGTCGTACGGCGAGCTGCAGCGCTTCGCGATCAACGAACAGGCGTATGCGGTCCCGCTTTACGAACCGGAAGACCAGATCGCGGCCGCGAAGGCCGTCCAGGGGCTGCGCTTCCGCTCGTTCGCGCAGATGCCGGAGAACCCGTACGACGTGTGGGTGAAGCAGTAAGCCGGCGCGCAGCGGCCCGCTTTTGCATCACGGTTCGCGCCGACCCGACAGGAGATTTCCCAATGAGCCATTCGACCTCCGCTCCCGCCTCCCTCCCTGACGCACGACCGGCCGCGCCGTCGCCGGCCGCATGGCGGCGCTGGCCGGGCTCGCCCGTCGTCACGCGGCTCGCCACCGGCGTGCTCGTGCTGTGGGCCGCGATCACGCTGTCGTTCGCGGCCGTGCATCTCGCGCCGGGCGATATCGTCGGCATCCTGATCGGCGAGCAGTTGAGCACGCCCGAGATCGAGGCCGCGATCCGTCAGGAATGGGGACTCGACGAACCGCTCGCACTGCAATACGTGCACTACCTGTGGCGCGTGCTGCACGGCGAGTTCGGCCGCTCCTACATCCTGAACACGGACGTCGCGCCGCTCGTGCTCGGGCAGCTGTGGCCGACGCTGAAGCTGACGGGCGCGGCGCTCGTCGTGACGATCGTGTTCGCGGTCGGCCTCGCGGTGCTGACGGCCGGCCGCCGCTGGGCGGGGCGCGCCGCGTCCGGCGTCGAACTGCTGCTGGCCTCGACGCCGTCGTTCTGGCTCGGAATCATGCTGTTGTTCGTGTTCAGCTTCACGCTGAAGCTGTTCCCGGTGGCCGGCGATCGCGGCTTCGCGTCGCTCGTGCTGCCCGCGCTATCGCTGGGGCTCGCGCAGGGCGCGGTGATCGGCCGCGTGCTGCGGCAAGGCATCGAGCGCGCGCTCGACGAGCCGTATGCGCTGACGGTGCGCTCGTGGGGGATCGGCGGGTTCGCGCTGCGCGTGCGCCATGCGCTGCGCCACGCGGCGCTGCCGGCCGTCACGCTCGCCGGCTGGCTCGTGGGCGGGCTGCTGAGCGGCGCCGTGATCACCGAGCAGGTGTTCGGCCGGCCGGGCCTCGGCAAGGTGACGGTCGACGCGGTGCTGTCGAAGGACATGCCGGTGATCCTCGCGATCGCGATCCTGTCGGCCGCGATCTACGTCGCGCTCAGCACCGCCGTCGATCTGCTGTACCTGCTGATCGATCCCCGCCTGCGCGAACGCCGCGCACGGCATTGAACCGGAGGCACCGATGTCCGTTCCCGTCGATCTCACGTTGCGCCCGAGCGCGACCCGCGGCACGGCCGGCTGGCTGTCCCGCCATCCGGGGCTGGCGCTCGCCGCCGTCTATCTGCTGCTGAACGTGGTCGCCGTCGTCGCGCCCGGCTGGCTCGCGCACGGCGATCCGCTCGCCGCCGATCCGCTGTCCGCGCAGCTCGGCAGCAGCGCCGAGCACTGGCTCGGCACCGACCAGCTCGGCCGCGACATCTACTCGCGCGTCGTGTATGGCGCACGCTACTCGCTGTCGATCAGCGCGGCCGCGATCGGCGTCGCGACGCTGTTCGGCACCGCGCTCGGGCTGCTCGCCGGCCTCGCCCGCGGCTGGCTCGACGAGCTGATCACGCGCGTGCTCGACGTCGTGTCCGCGTTCCCCGACCTGCTGCTCGCGCTGATGCTGATCTCGTTCACCGGCCCCGGCGCGGTGAACCTGGTGTTCGCGCTCGGCGTCGCGTCGGTGCCGCGCTTCGCGCGCGTCGTGCGCGCGCAGACCTTCGTCGTCGCATCCTCCGGTTACGTCGAACACGCGCGCACGCTCGGCCTCGCGCCGGCGGTGCTGGTCTGGCGCCACGTGCTGCCGCACGCGATCGCGCAGGTGCCGGTACTCGCGACGATCGGCCTCGGCACCGCGATCATCGGCGCGTCGGGGCTCAGCTTTCTCGGCATGGGGCCGCAACCGCCGGCAGCCGAATGGGGGCTGATGCTCGCCGAGGGCCGCAACTATCTGTACAACGCGTGGTGGATCGCAGTGTGGCCCGGCCTCGCGATCACCGCGGCCGTGATCGCGGTGAATGCGCTCGGCGGCTACTGGCAGGCGCGCTTCGAGCGGCGGGAGGCAGCATGAGTACGATCGGCGCCGTGTCGCAGCCGACGCCCGCGCGTGGCGCGCCGCTGGTCCGCATCGAGCAGCTGACGGTCGGGTTCCGCGGCGCGCAGCCCGTCGTCGGGCCGCTCGATCTCACGCTGCATGCCGGCGAATGCGTCGCGCTGGTCGGCGAGTCGGGTTCCGGCAAGTCGGTGACCGCGCGCAGCCTCGTCGGGCTGAACGGCCCGCATGCCGCGATCGACGCAGCACGCTTCGACATCGCCGGCATCGACGTGCGCCGCCATCGGGAACGCGACTGGCGCGCCATTCGCGGCCGCCGGATCGGCTATGTGCTGCAGGACGCGCTGGTGTCGCTCGATCCGCTGTGGCGCGTGCGCGACCTCGTCGCCGAAGCGCTGCACGATACGCGGCGGCGCGACGTCGCAACGCGCAGCGCCGACCTGCTGCGCTCGGTCGGCATCGACGACCCCGAGCGGCGGCTGCCGCAGTATCCGCACCAGTTGTCGGGCGGCTTGCGGCAGCGCGTGCTGATCGGCACCGCGATCGCGGGCGGCGCGGCGCTGCTGATCGCCGACGAGCCGACCACCGCGCTCGACATGACCGTGCAACGCCAGATCCTGTCGCTGCTGCGTGCGCGCCGCGATGCCGGCGATGCGGTGCTGCTGATCAGCCACGATCTCGCGGTCGTCGCCGAACTGGCCGATCGCGTGCTCGTGATGCGCGGCGGCCGGATCGTCGAGCAAGGGCCGGCACGCGACGTGTTGAGCGCGCCGACGCATCCGTACACGCGGCAGCTGCTCGCGGCGATTCCCACTGCCGCGTCGCGCGGGTTCCGGCTCGCAGCCACCCCGCGCGTGCCGCTGCCGCCGAAGCGCATCGATACGGGCACGCCGGTGCTGGCCGTCGACGCGTTGACGAAACGCTACGGCGGCCGCGACACGCCGGCCGCGGTCGACGGCGTGTCGTTCACGCTCGCGCGCGGCGAGACGCTCGGCATCGTCGGCGAATCCGGCTCCGGCAAATCCACCGTCGCGCGAATCGTGCTCGGGCTCGTCGAACCGGACAACGGCACCGTCGCGCTCGACGGCCAGCCGTGGAACGGCGTGCCGGAAGCCGCGCGGCGGGCGCGCCGCGCGCGGCTGCAGTTGATCGCACAGGATCCGTACAGCTCGTTCGACCCACGCTACTCGGTCGGGCAGATCGTCGGCGAAAGCCTCGATGTGGCCGGCATCCGTGGCGACGCGCGGCGCCGCCGCGTCCTGCAGCTGCTCGACGAAGTCCAGCTCGGCGCCGGTTGCATCGACCGGTATCCGCGCGAACTGTCCGGCGGCCAGCGGCAGCGCGTCGCGATCGCGCGCGCGTTCGCGTCGAATCCGGCGCTGCTCGTCGCGGACGAGCCGGTCAGCGCGCTCGACGTGTCGATCCAGGCGCAGGTGCTGGACCTGCTCGCCGACCTGCAGGCCGAGCACGGCACCGCGATGCTGTTCATCTCGCACGATCTCGGCGTGGTGCATCACGTCGCCGACCGGATTCTCGTGATGCGGGGCGGCCGCGTCGTCGAAAGCGGCCCTGTCGACCGGGTGTTCGGCGCGCCGTCGCACCCGTACACCGCATCGCTGCTCGACGCGCTGCCGCTTCTGCCCGACGCCCGTGCGGCGTCGCCGCTGCCCGCCGTCGCCTGACCATGGTTTTTCACCGAACCGCTGCCATGCACCGATCGACGCCCGCCTCTCCCCGCCGGATCCATCTCGGCGCCATCATCCCGCGCGCGTCTGGCAACATGACCGCGTAGCGGCACCGGATGCGCTCGCTGACGCGAGTGTCTCGGGCTTCCGTATCCGCCGAACCGGCACGCACGCGCGGCATGAGCGGCAGCGAGTCGTGCGCGTGGCCGGGCCTTGCGTGACGGTCGTATCGCCAGCACGGCCGGCCTTGTGCATTTCGCCAGGCCACCGCGCGCGAACCCGGCTCAACCGTGGAACACGAGCAGCACCAGCGGCATCGTGACGGCCGCGAGCGCGGTCTGCACGGTGATGATCCCGGCGGACAAGCGATGATCGCCGCCGAGCAGCTTCGCCATGATGTACGCCGACGGTGTGCACGGCAGCGAATTGAACAACACGATCGTCGTGAGTGCCGGCCCCCGGATGCCGAGACTGAAGCCGATCCAGAAGGTCAGCAAGGGCACGAGCAGCAATTTGATCACCGACGACTGGAACACGGGGCCGCGCGCCGCCTTCGCGGCCTTCACGTCGAGACCGGCTCCCACGGCGAGCAGCCCGAGCGGGAGCGATGCAGCACCGAGAATCGACAGCACGCTCGACAGCACGCCCGGCAAGGGCAGCCCGCCGAGATTGAACGCGGCGCCGAGCACGACCGACATGATCACCGGGTTTCTCAGCAAGGCGCCGCCGATCTGCCGCGCCGATGGCGCACCGCCGCTGCCGTGACGCATCAGGATGATGATCGACGCGACGTTCAGCAACGGGATCGCGACTGCGATGCTGATCGACGTGAGCGTGAGACCCACGCTGCCGTACAACGCCGCGGCGGCGGCAACCCCCACGTACGTATTGGGCCGCAGCGCCCCCTGGATCACCGACGAAAACACAGCCCCCGGCTGCCGGCTCCACGCTCGCCATGCATAGAGCAGCGCCGCGCTCGCAACCACCGCGCCGAGGATGGCGATCGCGATCGGCCGCACCGGAAACTGCGTCAGATTGGCTTTCGCGACCTGACTGAACATCAGCGCGGGAAACATGTAGTAGTAGTTCAGCGTTTCGCACGGCAACCAGAATTCGTCCGGCAGCAGGCGGCGCTGCCGCAGCACGAATCCTGTCAGGATCAGCACGAAGATCGGAATGAGTGCGGTCAGGACATTCTGCACGGGCCGCTCCGTCACGCGAAGACCAGCGTCTTCGCGAGCACGACCGCGCCGTAGACGCCGATGAATGCGGTCATCGCGCGCTCGTACAGCGGTGCGCCGGCGCGCGCGAACAGCACGTTGCCGACCGCGAAATAGATCGCGACCGCCACGGGTGCCATCGCGACGCCCGTCGTCCCGACATACAGCCGGCTGCGCGCGTGAACGAATTTGCGCAGCCCGGTCTGCAGACGCGACGAATAGCGCATCGCGGCGGCGCTCAGCATTGCAACGCCGATCATCAGGTCGGCGCGCGCATTCAGGTTCAAGCGCACCAGCATCGCAAGCGATACCAGCACCGCGATCGCGCAGATCACCATCGTGACCCGTTCGGCGACCGGCACCGCACGTCGCCGCGCGAGCAGCGACGCCGGCCCGATCGTCGCAATGATGGTGGTCTTTGACATTTTTCTGATCCGATGAATTCGGTGCACAGAAATATGACAGAACCGTGAAATTCTCAGAAAGAATTAAAAATACGAAACCTAGATCCGAAAGTGATTTAGAAAGCGCGCACCTCGTCCGGTCGATTGACTGCGCATGGCCATTGCCACGGCCCACGGCCAAACGCATGTTCAACCGACAAATCGCGCTTCGACACCGCTTCGCACCACCAGATCGAAGCGCTCCGGACGAATATGAAACACGGTGGATTCACACGTGCGGCCGTCGGCCAGACGCGACGTGCGCCGCAACACGAGCAGCGGCGCCTGCTTTGCGGTCTTGAGCCACACGGCGATATCGTCGGGCGCGGCCACGGCCGTCACCGACATGTCGGCGTCGGCAATGCGCCAGCCGAGCAGTTGCTCCAGCAGCTCGTAGGTCGGCAGGCTGTCGGCCCGCGCAAAAGCGACGTCGCTCGCTTCGGGCAGCAGGCAGGTCTGCGCGAGCGCGATGGGCTCGTCGTCGACCCAGTGCAGGCGTTCGAGATAGACGCAGCGCGTCACGTCGGCGGCGAACGCGTGTCGCAGGCCGGGCGGCACGTCGCACGCCTCCATGCGCAGCAGTTCCATCCGTGCCTTGGCCCCCTGTCCCGCGATCGAATCGTGCAGTCCACGCAGCACATCCAGTCGATGCCGCAGCCGCTGCTTGGCGGCGAACGTGCCCTTGCCCTGCTTGCGCTCGACGACTCGCGCGTCGGTCAGCCGGTCGAGCGCGAGCCGGACGGTCACCCGACTCACCTGAAAACGCTCGCTCAATTGCGCCTCGGACGGCAGCTTGCCGGTCGGCTCGTACGCGCCTTGCTCGATCTCATCGCGCAGCGTCGTCGCGATCTGCTCGTAAAGTGACGTCGCATCATCACGCAACAGCGTCATCGAATCTTCCTCTCCGTGCCCGGCTCGCGCTATGCGCGAATCCTGATTTCGATATGAAAAGCAATTGGATCGCCCAACTTGTATTAATACGTATTATGACATCTCGATAGACGATCGGGCCTGCTGTCCCAGGGCCCGACGCACGGGGAGCATACCAGTGACTGAAAACGCAATCGGCACGCCGCCGCTCGACAGCACGCACGCCAGCCGGCCGCCATCGGCCGGATCGCCGGCGACGCGACACGCCGATCCGCACGCGGCAGGCCGGTCGCATCGCGCGCACTGGCGTGCCGCGATCGGCTTCGCTGCGGCATGGCTCGCGTTCTTCGCGATCGCCTGGTGGCTGCCGGCCCCCGCGCATCTGTCCGCGGAAGGCAAGGCGACACTCGCGGTGGTTTCGTGGGTCGCGATCGTATGGATCACCGACGCGGTTCCGGTCGGCGTGAGCGGCATCCTGCTGCCGATGCTGCTCGTGCTGTCGCACGCGAGCCCGTCGTTTCCGAAGGCGGCCAGCGGCTTCGCCGCGCCCGTCGTGTTCCTGTGCCTCGCCGCGTTCCTGTTCTCCGCGATCATGCAGGCGTGTGGACTCGACCGCCGCATCGCCCTGTTGCTCCTCGATCGCCTGAAGGTGCGAACCGCCAACGGCGTGATCTGGGCCATGTTCGCGGTGAATTGCGTGATGGCGCTCGTCGTGCCGGCCGCGAATGCACGGGCCGCTACGCTGCTGCCCGTCACGAACGGGATCGTCCGGCTGTTCGGCGAGTCGCCGCGCGAGCGTGCCGCTCGCAAGGCGATCGTGATCCAGACGCTCGTCTACGGCGCAATGATCAGCGGCATGTGCATCCTGACGGCCCACCTGCCGAACATGGTCGTGTCCGGGTTGCTCGAGAAACAGCTCGGCATCCGGATCTCGTATCTGACGTGGCTCAAGCTCCAGTGGCCGTACCTCGGGATGTTCGCGATCACGCAAGCCTGGGTGCAATTCCATTTCCGCTCGCGCGCCGTCGCGATTCCCGGCGGCCCGGGCGCGATCGCGGCCATGCGCCGTGCGCAACCGCGCGCGGCGCGCAACGACTGGGCCGTACTCATGCTGTTGGCCGCCGTCGCCGTATTGTGGGCGACCGAGCCGCTGCACCACCTGCCGTCGGAAATCGTCGCGCTGATCGCGCTGGCGTTGCTGTTCGCGCCCGGCGTGCTGCGCTTCGGCTGGGCCGAAGTCGAACAGCGCACGATCTGGGGCACGCTGTTCCTGCTGGCCGGCGCGCTGTCGCTGTCGTCGGCGATCAGCGCGTCGGGGCTCGCGAGCTGGGCCGCCGATCACATCTATGTCGCCGCGCACGGTCACGGCTGGTGGTTGGCGATCGCGATCGTGATGCTCGGAACGCACGTGATCCGCATCGGCATGCTGTCCAACGTCGCGGCCGTCACGATGATCGCGCCGATCGCGCTCGCACTCGCGCCGCGCCTCGGGCTGCATCCCGTCGCCTTCACGATGCTCGTCAGCGATACCGACAGCTTCGCCTATCTGCTGCCCACGCAGATCACCGCGGGCGTCATCGCGTACAGCAGCGGCGCGTTCTCGACGGCCGACTACGCGAAGGTCGGCGCGGTGTCCGTGCTGATCGCGATCGTCTACGGCCTGTGCGTGATTGCACCGTGGTACGCGTACATGGGCATCCCCGTCTGGGACGCGAGCGCGCCCTGGCCGTTCGCGCACTGAAGCGCCCGAGTTCCATCGCCATTTCTTCCGGATTGACCATGAACGAATCCAACGACGCCCTCGATACCGTCGATGCCCGCGCCGCCGCGCTGCGCGACCGCCTGGGCCCGCACGTCGCGCCCGAAGGCCTGTATGAGCGCCACAAACGCCTGCCGTTCGCCGGACGCGTGCGCTGCAACGTTGCACAGCTCGAAGCCGGCGCATGGAGCGAGATCGTGCTCGATTACGAAGTCGGTTCGTCGGGCATCGCCGACGGTGGCTGGCTGAAGGCCACCTTCAAGTTCTATTCGGATTGGGCGCTGTTCCAGACCAGCGATCCGGGCGCCGCCAACTACATCAGTGCCGAATACCATGCCGCACCACCCGTGCCGGGCCAGAGCCCGGCCACCGTGCAGGCGCTGAACGTGCGTTTCGACCAGAAGGGACACGAGCGGCCGTTCCAGAAGGCCGTGATCGTCGACGTCGTCGACGGTTACGTGAACGCCGGCGACCGGATCGTGATCCGACTCGGCGATCGCCGTCGCGGCCCCGGCACGCGCGTGCAGACCTTCGCCGAGGACAACTTCCGGTTCCGGCTCTACGTCGATCCGCTCGGTACGTCGCGCTTCGTCGCCGTGCCCGGAGACATCTCGATCGACATCCGTGCCGGCGCACCTTCCGACGTACTCCTGAACGGCCCGCGCTTCGTGCGGCCCGGCACGCGCGCGCCCTTCCGGCTATCGCTGCAGGACCGCTGGGGCAATGCGTGCCGAGACGCAGGCGGCACCGCGCGCGTCGTCGCATACGACGCACGCGGCGAAGCCGTCTACCGACGCGAGCACGCGCTGCCCGATGCCGGGCTCGCGACCTGCGCGGTCGACGACCTGCCGGTCGATGCCGGCACGCTGCGCATCGTGGCCGACATCCCCGCCCGCCCGGACGTGCGCGCGGCCGAAGCGTGGCTCACGAGCGACGCGTCGCTGCCTGCGCCCCGTGCGTGGTACGCCGACCTGCACGTCCACGCCCACGATACGGTCGGCACCAACAGTCCGGCGTACAACGCGCGCTACGCACGCGACATCGGCGGCATCGACGTGCTCGGCTATACGGCGAACGATTTCCAGATCACCGACGAGAACTGGCAACTCGGGGTGGATGCGGTCGAGCAGTTCAACGACCCGGGCCGCTTCGTCGTCTATCCGGTGCAGGAATGGTGCGGCAGCTCGACCGCGGGCGGCGACCACAATGTCGTATTTCTCGGCGACGCGCGGCCGGATTTCCCGTACAACGCGCGCGGCGAGCACAACCGCACGCTGGTCTGGAACGAGGACATGAAGGGCAATGCGGTCGAGCTCGGCCGCTGGCCCGTCGAGGAACTGTGGGATGCGTATGCGGACGATGCCGCGCATCATCTGGTGATGCCGCACGTCGGTGGCCGCCGCTATATCCCCGACTGGCACCATCCCGAGCTCGAACGGCTCGTCGAGATCGCGTCGTCGTGGGGGCACTTCGGCTGGCTTTACCAGGACGTGATCGCGCGCGGCTATCGGCTCGGCGTGGCGGCCAGCGGCGACGAGCATCGCGGCCGGCCCGGCGGTGGCGCGCCCGGCGTGCAGGTGTTCGGCGTTCGTGGCGGCCTGACCGGCGTGCTGGCCGAATCCCTCGACCGCCGCAGCGTCGGCGAGGCGCTTCGCGCCCGTCATACCTGGGCGACGACGGGAGAGCACACCGCACTGCTCGTTCAATGCGGCGAATACCGGCAAGGCGACGCGTTCCGGCATCGCGGGCCAGCCACGCTCGATTACCGCCTGCTCGGCAACGCAGGCTGGGAATACGTGGCGGCCTACGACCATACCGGCGTGATCTGGGAGCGCGATCTTCACGCGGAGCTGGGATACGCGCAGCGGCACATCCGGGTTCGCTGGGGAGGTGCACGCATTCGCGATCGCTATCGCTGGGCCTCCTGGCGCGGCACGATCCGTGTGCTGAACGGCACGATCCACAATTTCAGGTCAACCGGCTTCGAACACCTCGAGGAGGCGGCCTGGCGTTCCGGGACGACCGACATTGGCTTCGCAAGCGATACGTACGGCGATGCCGACAGCGTCGAGATTGAAGTGGGTGGCCTGGCCCATGCCACGATCGTCGTCGAAGGCACCATCGACGGTTTCGTCAAGGTCGGCGATCCGCTGGCCGGCAATCCGTTTGCGCATGCGCCGACGTTCCGTCATGAGATTCGTGGCGCGGATCTGCTGGCAGCCGGCTCCGCGACGCACCAGCTCGGTGGCACCGAGCTGTTTCTCGCCATCGAACGGCTGACTGAGCAGACGTTGCCGACCGACCTCTCGGGAAGCATCGAGATCGCCGCGTCCAACGCCTCGTTCGGCCACCGCCCCGTGTACTTCTTCGGGCGGCAACGCGATGATGCGAAGGTCTGGTCTTCGGCGCAGTTCATTACGTTCGACGATTGAGCGCGTCCGACTCGACCCACCTTGTCACCGGGCGCTTGCGACGGTCTTTCCGACGCTCGCCCGGTGACGATCGCGGCTGCAAACCGTCGAATATTCTCATCACTTCGAGCCGGTCTCGACCGGCAAAGCGGCCTCACGCGCGCCGTTCACCCACCATCGCCACCACACCCGGACGCATTCATCGGCCTTCGAACGCCTAGGGAAAATCCGGAGACATCCTTACAGCGATTTACCTGATGATTCATGGAAGCGTCATGTTTCGGCGATTCAGGTGTCCGCCAAGCTTTCAATTCGCGTCACGCAACCGATGCCGCCGCGCGGCACATGCGATGACCGAAACCTGAAACGGCAGCCGCCGGCGCATCGTCAGGTGTTCAATACTTTCAACAACCCGGTCGAGAGTAATCGTGAGATTCCGTGGCCCGCTGGTGCGGTGGAGACGAGGCGATGCGCGAAACCTGCGCGCCGCGATCGCGTCCTCCGACGACAGTGACGGCGGGCAAAGCCCTTGCCTGCCTCTGTCGATCTACACCATCCTGTCCCGCCGCTCCGTTCGCCGCCACAACGCCGTCGCCGCGCGTGCGTACGTCGCGATCCATACCGACGACGTGGCATCGCTGCTGCCTTAGCGCCCCGCCTCTTTTCCTGACTCCGTTCGACCCACTCGCCGTGTCACCCGACCGGTGACGGGATCGGCTCGCACTGCGTTTCCGTGCAAGCCGGCTCCTGATCGAACGGACTCCTGATCGCCGTGCACCACGCACGCTCGCCACGCGCGGCGGTCACGCACGTCTGCTTCATCCGATGAACCATCGCGCCACGACCCGCGCCTTGCGGCTCACCACGCGCACCGAAATGGAAGACTCCGTCATGCGAATCCGCACGCTTCGCCGCGCCGTTGCAACCGCCGCCATCCTGTCGGCCGCCGCGGCTGCCGGCACGACCGCCCACGCGGCCGGCGAACTGAACATCTACAACTGGTCCGACTACATCGCGCCGGACACGATCCCGACCTTCCAGAAGCAGACGGGCCTGCACGTCCGCTACGACAACTACGACAGCGACGACACGCTGCAGGCAAAACTGATGTCGGGGAATTCCGGCTACGACATCGTCGTGCCGACGTCGAACTACATGGCCAAGCAGATCCAGGCGAGCGTCTACCAGCCGCTCGACAAGTCGAAGCTGCCGAACCTCGCGAACCTCGATCCGCTGCTGATGAAGATGGTCGCCGATGCCGATCCGGGCAACCGGTACGGCGTGCCGTGGGCGTACGGCACGGACGGCATCGGCTACAACGTGCAGGCCGTGAAAAAGGTGCTCGGCGACAAGGCGCCGGTCGACAGCTGGGCGCTGGTGTTCGACCCGGCCAACATGGCGAAGCTGAAAAGCTGCGGCGTGTCGTTCCTCGACCAGGCCGTCGACGTGTTCGCGGCCACGCTGCAGTACATGGGCAAGGATCCGAACAGCACGAACCCGGCCGACTACCGCGCCGCGTACGAGGTGCTGAAGAAGGTGCGCCCGTACATCACGCAGTTCAACTCGTCGGGCTACATCAACGATCTCGCGAACAACGACCTGTGCGTGGCGTTCGGCTATTCGGGCGACGTCGGCATCGCGCACCGTCGTGCCGCCGAAGCGAAGCGCCCGTACGAGATCGGCTTCGCGAACCCGAAGGAAGGCGGGCTGCTGTGGTTCGACATGATGGTGATCCCGAAGGACGCGCCGAATCGCGACGCCGCATTGAAGTGGATCAACTACGTGCAGGATCCGAAGGTCAACGCCGGCATCACCAACGCGGTGTTCTATCCGACCGCGAACAAGGCCGCGCGCCAGTACGTGAAGCCCGCGATCGCGCGCGATACGTCGGTCTATCCGCCCGACGAGGTGCTGAGCAAGATGACGCTGCTCAAGCCGATGCCGCCGGAGATTCGCCGGCTGCAGAACCGGCTGTGGGCGCAGTTGAAGACGGGGCGCTGAACCGCGCGCCGCGGTAACGAATCGTGCCGCCGGCGGCTTGCTCGCGCCGGCGGCACGTGGTCGCATCGGAACCGGTGACCTCGCGTACCGAGGCGCCGACCCTGCCACGCGAGCATCGCAACGACCGTAGCCGAACCGGCCGCGCGAATTATCGAAACGCCGGCTCCGCCGAAAACGCGTGTTCCACGAAGCGGATCACGTCGTCGAACGACGACGTGCACGTGGCCCCCGCCGCAAGCTCGCGAAACGCATCGTCCGGCCCGAAGCAGATGAGCGGCTTGCGCCAGCGCCGCGCGAGCGCGATCTCCTCGGCCGTGCCGGGCCCGCCCGGCAGCGCGACGATGAGGTCGCTGCTCAGCACGTTCACATAGTTGCGGTTGATCGTATCCGGGGCGGCGTCCGGCTCGCGGCGCGGCAGCGGCGTGAGGATCGGGATGTCGACGAACGGATGCGGATAGCCGTCGAGCGGCACGAAGCCCGCGAGCGGATCGGCTTGCGTCGGCAGGATGCCGATCGACCGGCCGGCCCGCCCCGGCACGCCGGCGAACGCACGTGCGACCGCCAGCATCACGCCCTGCCCGCCGCCCGTCAGCAGGTTGAAACCGGCCTGCGCGAGCCAGGTGCCGAGCGGCTCCGAAAACGCGAGCCACGGCTCCTTGCCCGAGCCCATCACGCCGATCGTCTTGTTCTTCTGTTGCATCGTGGTTACGAGTGAGGTCGTTGGATGGTGCGCGATGGCCGCGCTCATTCGAGCTCGACGCCCTTGAGCTCGGGAATCAGGCACAGCGTCGCGACCATGTCGAGCACGTAGAGGCCGGCGAGCAGCGCGATGGCCGTCTGGAACGAGTAGTGCGCGGCCAGCGCGCCGACCGCGACCGGGCCGAAGCCGCCGACCGCGCGGCCGATATTCCACAGCACGTTCTGCGCGGTGGCGCGTGCGGCCGTCGGATAGCCTTCCGACATCAGCGTCCCGTAGCCGCCGACCATCCCGTTGACGAACATGCCCATCAGCGCACCGGCCCACAGCATCGCGGTCGGGTCCGACAGCCGCGCATACGCGAGGACCGTCACGACCGCGCCGAGCTGGTACAGCAGGAACGTCGGCTTGCGCCCGATGCGGTCGGCCAGCTGCCCGAACACCCAGACGCCGATCATCATCCCGACGACCGTCGCCGCCGTCCACAGCCCCGACTTCGTCAGCGAGAAGCCCATCTGTTTCGACAGGAAGGTCGGCAGCCAGATCATGATCCCGTAGTAGCCGAAGTTCTGGACCGAACACAGGATCACGATGCCGACGCTCGTGCGCGTGGTGCGGCCGTCCGCGACGAGCAGGCGGAATGCGTTGGCCTTCGGCTGCGCCGCGCGCTGCACGAACGCTTCAGGCTCGTGCAGCCGGTTGCGCATCGCCCAGGCGAGCAGCGCGGGCAGCACGCCGACCACGAACATCCCGCGCCAGCCGATGTGCTGCAGCAGGAACGGCGTCAGCAAGGCGGCCAGCAGCACGCCGGCCTGCCAGCCGAGCGCGACGTAGCACGACACGCGGGCGCGCTTGCTGGCCGGCCACGCTTCCGCCGCGAGCGCCATGCCGATCCCGAACTCGCCGCCGAGCCCGATGCCCGCGATGGTGCGATACACGAGCAGATCCTCGAAGCCCTGTGCGAACGCACACAGCCCGGTGAAGACCGCGAACAGCAGGATCGTCCAGGTCAGCACGCGCACCCGCCCGTACCGGTCGCTCAACGCACCGAACAGGATGCCGCCCGCGACGGCGCCGATCAGCGTCCATGTGACCAGCGCGCCGCCCTGCCCGGGCGTCAGATGCAGCGCCGCCGTGATCGCCGGCAGCATGAAGCCGAGGATCAGCAGGTCGAAGCCGTCCATCGCATAGCCGATCGCCGATCCGGCCAGCGCTTTCCACGCGTACGCGCCGACCTGCTCCACGCGCGGGGCCGGCGGGCCGCCGAGCGTCGAAGATTCTATGTTTGCTGCCATGGTGTCCTGCCATGATTGTCCGGCGACATTTTAAAGCCTGTGCCCGTGAGCGACGGGCCAGCAGCCCCGCGGTGACGATGGTTCGCGCGTGCGTCGGCGCCCGCTTGCGGGACGGCGTGGCGGAAATCTGCAGACAATGAACGGGAGGGGAAAAACGGCGATCCGGTGTCGGCGGCGAAGCCGGCGATGCCGCGGTCAGGCCGGACACCGAATGAAAAGCAGCATGCTGGCGGAGTGTTGCCGTCCGGCCCGCTGGCGCGAACCGGACGGCGCCGGCTGGCCTGGCGGCCGGGCCGGCTTCAGCCTTGATCGTCTCCGGGCCACCAGGTCTTGGCCTCGCGGTCGACGGCGAGCGCATCGAGATCCTTGCCTTCGAGCCATTTCGGCCGCGGGCCGCGGCCCGACCACGAGCGGCCGGTCGTCGGATCGTAGTACTTGGCAGGCGCCTTGCGTTTTCGCTGGACGATGTAACCGAGCGCGCTCAGCACTTCCTGCTGCGAAATTCCCAAAAGCTCGACCTGTTCCTTGAATGCCGCGAGCGCGGCCTGCTTCTCCTTCTGCTTCGCATCCGACAGCTTGATGTTCAGGTCCCGAAGTTGTGCTTCGAGTTCCTGCAGGGCCTGGGTCATGTATTCATCCTCTTTGGGCATGTTTTCGCAAAAAGCTCCGATGGCGGAACCTACCACGAAGTTCCGCCGATGGGGGCTGTCAAATGTCTGAATCGTTTGCCGGAGCCGGCATGGCTTGCGCGATACGCACTAAACGACGTCGTGCGTCAATCAATGGCAGACAGGACCGGGCCGGCAACGCACAGCCCGCCATGTACGAAGGCACGGCGAACGGCTGCGGCAAGTAAGCGTCGCACCATGGCACTGGCGCGGCATGGCGCGAATGATAGCAGTGCTCGGCGTCGTGTTGCAGATGTCGTCGGCCGGCGTCGATGCGGATACGTCGGATTACTGGCCGACGTCGCGGGCGTCCCACTGGATCCGGTCGAACAGCGCGCGCAGCTTCGCGCCGCGCGCCGCGTTCAGCGCGGCCGCATGCGCGACACGCCCGGCGAGATGCGCGCGGAAGTCCGGGTGCGCATCGCGATTCTGCGACGCCGGGCCGCTGCGGATGCAGTTGGTCAGGATGGCCTTCAGGAGATCGAACGCATCGCGCGCCAGGTTCGGATGACGATTGACGACCACGCCGGCCAGTTGCTGCCGCGTGCCGCGCCGCATCACGCGCGTCTTGCGCAGTTGCAGCGCAAAGCCTTCCTCGAGCGCGATCGCGGCGACCCGGATCTGCAGCCGTTCGACGTCGCGCGCCAGCGTGCCGCCGCCGGAGAAGGCGAGATCGTCGGCATAGCGCGTGTAGGTTGCACCGAGCGAACGCGCGAGCGCGGCGAGCCGCATGTCGAACCGGAACGCGCTCAGGTTCGCCAGCGCCGGCGACGTCGGCGCGCCCTGCGGCAGATGCCGCTCTCGATAACGCTGGCGGCCGATCCAGTCGAACCGGTCGCGCAGGTCCGGCGCGAGCAGCCGTGCGGACGGCACGCGGTTGGTGCACAGCCCGGTGAGCATGCGCGCGACTTCGACCGGGTACCCGAGCGTGACGAACAGCGCGTGCACGCGGGCGGCGCGTATCGATACGAAGAAATCCGCGAGATCGAAACGGACGACGACGTCGCGATCCGCATGGGGCGCCGCGAACGACACGATCCCGTGCCCCTTGCGAAAGCCGTGTACCGCACCGTGCGGCGCGATGCGATCGAGCAGCCCGTGCAGGATGCGGCGCTGCGCTTCGCGCAGCCGGCCTTTCGGGATTTCGACGAGGCGGCTGCCGCCGCTGCGCTTGTCGTGCGCCACGTACGTGTAGTGATGCAACGGCGTGGCGCTGCTGCGCGCGTCGACGCGCCATTGGTCGGACAGCCAGTCGAGCGCCGGCGCGCTCACGCCGAGCCAGCCGGCCAGATCGCCGGGCGTCGCCCATTGCGGCACGTCGCAGCCGGCGAGCGGCGCCGGCAAGGGCCGCTGGACCAGCGGGCGCCGTACGACGCGAATCGCGACGGGCCGATCGCTGCCGTACCACGCGCGCACGAAAGCCGGCGCATCGGCGAGGTCAGCCGCAAGCGTATCGATGTCGATGTCGGCCCAGCGCGCACCGAAGCGTGCGAGCGCGGCATCCGCGACTTCGTGAGTCCACGGTGGCGCGCCGCCGAGCACGGCCGCCATCCGGGACAGGACGCCGGGGCGTTCAGGTTCGCCGGCCAGCATCGCTTCCGCAATCGTGCGGGTGGTGTCGAACAGGGAGCCGGACATGGGAATCGATAGGCGGGACGATGAGCCAACGTGACTGGTGCTGCGAGGAGTCGCGTTGCGCAACGCGCAACCGTGCTCCTTGCGACGCATCGGGGTGTCAATCTCATCCACGGGGTAGCCCCGTAGTCCTGGAACATCGGCTGCCTGTTCCGGGCGTGTGCTTGACCCACCGGCCCGCGATGCGACTTTAATGGCCGCGAACGCGGCGTGTCAAACCGGGTGGCGATCCGGCGCCACGGCGACGCGCCGGATCGCGACGCGCAACCTACGCGTGCCGGGAAAACAGCTCGCGGTACGCGATCGGCGGGACGCCGACGCCGGCCATGTTGTTCAGCATCGTGGCCCAGGTCGCGTTGTCGACGCTGACCGGAAACGACCGCACGCGGTTGGCGAGCAGCCAGAAGGTGCGCGTCATGCCGTTGCTCATCGCGACTTCGTACCCGCTTCCCTCGAGCCAGTGGCCGACCGGCGGCAGCGCCACCGGTTCGAGGCGGCCGGCCCGGAACGCGGCGGCGGCCGACGCGTATTTGCTGTCGAGCGGCATGACGCGGCGCGGCACGCAATCCTGCGAATTCAGTTGCGGAAACGCCGGGCTCGTGCCGAGCCACAGGCCGTAGAACTTTTGAGCGTCGAGATGCACGACGAAGCGCTCCGTTTCGGCGGGCGTTGCCGCCATGTAGCAGTCCGCCTGGCCGGGAACGACCACGCGCCACGTCGCGCGCTGCGCGCTCAGGTCGACCAGCTCGCTCGGCAGCGGCCGCGGCTGGATGGGAGACGGTCGTCCCGCTTCGCGCAGGTCGCGCGCGCGATCGAGTCCGATACGAAGACGTGTCAGCATGGGCCCTCTATTTCTCTCGTGATTTGTTCGAATGCGTCAGGGGGCGGGCGATTACATCGTCACGTGTTTGCAATCCGTGGGCCCGGTGTCCTGGCGCTCCCGGTGTGTTCGGGAACTGGCGCAGTGTAGCGTCTTTCCGGGTCGGCAAGAATCAACTCGGCCGGCGTCGACTGCAGCATCGACGGATGTGCGCTGCGCAGTTCGCACACTGGAAGAACCGCACGCTCGAATGCTGGAACCCTCATGAACGCCCATGCGCTATGCCCGCCACACCATCAACCATCGAATCAATATTCGTCGCCGATTATTTAAATATCGAAACAATCAAAAAACAAAAACAACAGCCCGCAGAATTCAATGAAATCAAATTCAAACAAAATTATCGAATATGATTAACGATAAATTAATACGATTGGCGCCCTCAAAATCAAATAAATAATCTGTGTTGTGCGCCGCAACACCGTGATTCAAAGATCAACGAGATACGGAGGCGCAGCATGAATTACTTCATTCATGCTTGGTCGCAGAGTTTCCCCCTTATCAGGCCACCGTTGATTTCCAGACATTTGTGAATCAGCAATCCGGAAAGACAGTCACGTCTTCCCGGACGTGACCGACGTCGTCAGATCGCATCGATTCATTCAATACCAAAGGAAAGTCATGAAGAAGATTGCAACCGTGCTGTTTTCAGCACTGATGCTCGCCTCCACGTGCGCGTCCGCGCAGGCGCTTTGCAAAGCCGGCAAAATCGACAAGATCGAAACCGACACCACCGGCAACCTGCTGGTGACCATTAACGACGGCGTCTATTCGTTCGGCGCGAAGGAAGTTTATTCAATTATTTACCAGGCCTATTCAGAAAACAGAAATCTGTTTATCTATGGAAACAATTGCGCGAATGGTTCGCCGGCAACCCGCTTTGCCATTCGTTAATCGACCTTAAACGCTCGACGATCATCAATACGTCGAGCACGGGGCTGGATTGACATTCTGAATCCGGCGCCATCGCGGGCTGGGGTGTCGGCGTTGCGCGTCATGACGCCCGGCCCGCCCCCTCCCGTTCCGGTCCCCATGGAGCAGCCGTGCTTGCCGCTATAAGCCAAACGTTGTCGGGTATTTTTCATCCCGACCACCTCGAGCGCCCGCCGGCCCGTAGTTCACCATGCAACTCGATGCCGGACATCCCCGGCATGCAGACATCCGCAATCAAAAACGCGATGTCGCGAACGTGGGCAGAATCGAGAGGCGGCCGGGCCGAATCGAATGTATTCACGCGCCACCCCGACGAACGCCGAAAGCCCTCGATCGCGGGAAACTACCGCAGAAACGGCGCCAGCGTGTCGGAAGCCTCGGAGAACCGCTGCTCGAGGAAGTCGAGCAAGGTGCGCACGCGTGGCGCCATATAAAGCGTTCGTTGAAACAGCGCGTTCACCGGCACGTCCGGGCAGCGCCACTCCTGCAGGAGCAGCTTGAGCCGCCCGGCCTGAAGATCGGCGCCGATGTCCCAGATCGATTTCATGGCCACCCCGCGCCCCTCGATCGCCCATTCGCGGGCAAGCGCACCATCATTGGTCTGACGGGAACGGTCGAGCGGCGCGGTGAACGACGCGGTCTCCCCGTCGCGCGCGAAACGCCAGTTGTTCGCCGCGCCGGCCGCGGAAGAAAGGACGATGCATCGATGCTCACGCAAATCGTCGGGATGGTTCGGCATGCCGTACTCGGCGATGTAGTCGGGCGACGCGCAAAGCGCGCGGCGATTGTCGGCCATGCGCTTGGCGACCATCGCGCTGTCCGCCGGCACGCCGAACCGGATCGCGAGATCGATATCGTCCTGCAGCAGGTGTGACAGTGAATCCGAGAGCACGAGCGTCAGTGTGACGTTCGGATGGCGTTCGTTGAATTCGTCGAGCCATCGACGCAGCACGGTGCGCCCGAAATCGGAGGTGGCCGATACGCGCAACGCCCCGCTCACCGATGCACGTCCGGCCTGCAACGCCGCGCGCGCATCTTCCAGCGTTTGCAGTGCATGCTGGCAATGGACGAGATACAGACGACCTTCATCCGTGAGGCGCAGCTTGCGGGTCGAACGCTCGAACAGCTGCGTGTGGAGTTCTCCCTCGAGCTTGACGAGCCGGGCGCTCGCCGCCGCGGGGGACAGTCCGAGCTTTCTGCCGGCCGCCGAAAGACTGCCCTGGCCTGCTGCTTCGACGAAAAGACGAATGTCACCGAGATTGTCCATGGTCGCGTCACGCGAAAAGAGTGTTGGGTCGTGCCGCGCGATGCGCCGCGAAGGCCCGGGCATGGTAACGCGATGCGGACGGACGAAGAAAAGGCCGATTGGCACGATCGGCCCCCGGCCCGCTTACTTGGCGACCACGCCGAGCTGTTGCAGGAACGTCAGGTTGTCTTCGAGATGCCAGTTGTCGGTGATCTTGCCGTCGCGAATGCGATAGATGTCCGTGGCGATGAAGTCGACTACCTGCCCCTTCCCCTGCACGCCGTTGAAGGTGCCGGTGAAGTGACCGGTGAAGTGCAGATGGGTGACGACGCGGTCGCCGGCGACGATCATCTGTTCGACTTCGGCGTGGACGTCCGGCACGGCGCGATGGAAGCCTTTCGATGCAGCCAGCGGCCCGGCGATGCCCTGCGGCCGACCGGCGGGCAAGGTGCGGTCCGTGAAATCGGCCGCCAGCGCCTCGCGGGCCTGGGCCTCGTCGCCCGTGCTCCAGAAGGTGTCGTAAAGACGTGCCGCGCGAATCTGTTGCTCGGCCTGCTGCTTCGAGAGGGTCTTGTCGACGATCAGCGTTTTCGGCTGCACGAGATCGTCGCCGGTCGCGGCGACGGCAGGCAACGCGGCAGCAGCGGCGGCGGCGGCCAGCGCGATGCGGGAAACGGCGGAAAGGACGGTGCGGGTTTTCATGACGGGCTCCTTGAGTGTGTACGCGATGCTCGATGAACGGATTGAATCCGGCAGTAGTGCGACTTGGGTCATTCAGGCTGGAAAGCGGGCGGTGCGATTCGCTTGTGCGGTCTCGCGTCGATCAAGCCGGGACGCGAAAGCGGTCACCGCAATCGCCATCAGCGTCAACGCGGCGGCCACGAGCGGCAGCGTGTCGAGTGCCTGCCCGTGCGAAAGCGCCATGCCGCCGAGCCATGCCCCCATCGCATTCCCCACGTTGAATGCGCCGATGTTGAGCGTCGATGCGAGGTTCGGTGCGCTCGCGGCCTTGCTCAGCACGCGCATCTGCAGGCCCGGGACCGTCGCAAATGCCGCGACGCCCCAGACGAAAATCGTCAGGACCGATGCCACGGGGTGATGCATGGTGCGACTGAACACCACCATGATCGCGACCAGCACGACGAACACGCCCGTCAGCGCCTGCATCACGCCGCGATCAGCAAGCTTGCCGCCGAGCGCATTGCCGATGGCCAGACCGATGCCGAACAGCACGAGAATCTTCGTCACGCCGCTCGGCGCGAATCCGCTCGCCTGTTCGAGCACGGGGGTGATGTAGGTGAACACCACGAACATGCCGCCAAAGCCGAGCACGGTCATCAACAGTGCGAGCCAAACCTGCGGGTGCTTGAGCACGCCTACTTCGTGCGCAAGGCTCGCGGGTTGCGCTTCGCGCGTGTTCGGCACGAGCGTCACGAGGGCCAGCGCGGCGAGCACGCCTGCGCCGGCGACGGACCAGAATGCGGCACGCCAGCCGAGCATCTGGCCGATGAAGGTGCCGAGCGGCACGCCGAGCACGTTGGCGAGCGCAAGACCGGTAAACATCAATGCGACGGCACTCGCGCGCTTGTCCTGCGACACGAGCGACGCGGTAACGACCGACCCGATGCCGAAGAACGAGCCATGCGCGAACGACGTGACGACGCGGGCGATCATGAGGCTCGTGTAGCCCGGCGCGACCGCGCACAGAACATTGCCGACGATGAAGATTCCCATCAGCAGCAGAAGCGCCCACTTGCGCGGCATCCGGCTCGTGAGGACGGCGAGCAGCGGCGCGCCCACGGCGACGCCCAGCGCATAGCCGCTCACGAGCAGCCCCGCCGACGGGATGGAAACGGAAAGCGACTGCGCGACATCGGGCAGGATGCCCATGATGACGAATTCCGTGGTGCCGATCGCAAAAGCGCTCAGGGCCAGCGCGAGAATGGGAAGTGGCATGGCTGTCTCCGGGAAAGCGGCAGAGCCGCAGGGGATGTGCAGCGATTCTGCTTGCCACCGTGCGGATTGATAATTGGCCTCCGTCTTGAATCATTTTCAAGCCAGACAAGAAAATCAACGCAAGGGGCGGCGCGTGCTTGATCAGCACTCCATCATTCGTCGCCGGTCAACGCGCCGATCAGCGCGCGCACGCGAGCCCGGCATCACGAGATTGACAGACAGCGGCGCGGGGCGACAGGTCGGCAACACTTCAACGAGCGTGCCGCTGCGCAGATGAGCTTTGGCGAGAAACGCGGGGAACTTGTGCGAGGCCCGCGCCAAGCGCGGCGGCTTCGACGAGCGCTTCACCGTGGTTGATGCGGAAGCGGGCCTCGATGGTCAGCGTGACCGTTCGCCCGTGTTCGACGAACTCGATTGGCCGATCACGGCCCGTGATTGGTATGCGAAACGCAATGAGGCGATGCTTTCGCAAATCGCCAACCGAACGAATCGTCGGATTGGCCGCCAGGGAATCCGGATGCGCGCACAGGATCAGCGCCGCTTCGCCGATGCGACGGACGACAAGCGAAGCGTCGTCGAGCGCCTTCGCACGATCGCACCGGTGCGAAGGCGCTCGGGCAGCCCGCTAGATCGTCTCGCTTTCGCGCACCGTAATCGGGCTTTGCAGCACGAACCGCGCAATGTCGTCCTTGCGCATGAACGCAACGCCGGGATGGCTCTTTGCATGACGCAGGAACGCGTCCCATGCACGCGTCATCTGCGGCGTGCCGCTGATACGGTCATGCGCGCTGATCGACATCATGCGCCGACGCGTACCCGCTTCCTCGTACAACTGATCAAAATCGAACTTGATCTGTTCGAGGAACTTGTCCGGCGAGTAATTCCGGCCCTCCACCAGCAGGATGTCGTTATTGCGCAGCGTATACGGAATCACGACGAAATCCTTGCCGTTGACCTTTTCGATGAACGGCTCGTCGCGGCTCGTATCATCGATGTGATACACGTAGCCCAGCTCCTGCAGCAGCGACAGCGTGTTCGGCCCGCGTCGCAGCCAGTTCGCGTTGTAGCCGATCGGACGTTGGCCCGTCACCTCCTCCACCATCGATCGCGCCTGGATCAGAAACTCGCGTTCCTGCGGTCGCGACATCGCATACTGCGAGTTCCACGTCGGCCCATGGCCCGACGCTTCGTGGCCGCGCGCCACGATTTCGCGCGCCACCTGCGGATGCCGCTTCGCCGCCTCGCCGATCATGTGACTCGTCACCTTCACGTCATGCCGATCCCACAGATCCAGCATTCGGGGAATGCCCTCGCGATACCCGTACGCAAACCATGCTTGCGCGGCAAGATCGGCGGGCACGCTCGCCGGGAAATCGACTTTCGGAAACGGATTGTCGGCGCCCTTTGGCGGCTGTCCGCCCGCCTCGAACTGCATCGAGATCGAAATGACCAGCCGTGCACCGTTCGGCCAGAATTCACCCTGCACGGGCGCGGCTACCGGGATCGATCGGGGGCTGCCCGTTTGCGCACCGGCCTGGGGGGATTGAAGCATCGCACCGACGGCGAACGCGCCCGCGCCGATTCCGGCCTGGGTCAGGAAGGAACGGCGCGTCGGTTGATCGGGTGCCTGCTCGGCCGGATCGCGATCCACGTGATCGATTTGAATTGCCATGGACAATCTCCTCATGACGCGCAAGCGCGTCGCTCGCACCGCAACGCGATGCATGATGAACGGGTATGGAATGTCACGCAGATTGGTGCGTGTACAACCTATTTTCGGAAAACGGTCCCGCTTTGAAAATGGGCTTTGAAATGAATAGACTTTCAATCCAGGCCAAAAAATCGGCGTTCCATCCGGATATGGCAAGCCCGCTCGGCCTACCGCGCTTCAATGCGTCGATACCCTTCGATAAACGACGGTGAGCGCCATTGCATCGTGATGGCGATCCTTCAACCATCCGAACACGATCGGCCCCGCAAAACCCGTCAGGTTTCCGAAGCAAATGATCGTCGCGATCCCCGCCGCCGCGGCCGCGCCGGTCATTCGCATGGTCGGCAGGTGCCGGAACAGCGGCAATCGGTGCGATCGACACGTACGCACGATCGCTCGTCATGCAGACGATATCGGCCCTGCTCTCACGACACCCGCAGTTGTACGTGTCCGTTCAAGCCCTTCCGGCTGCGGCGATCGACTAGGGGCTGGTGGAAATGAACTGGACGTCGGCGTGTCGCTCTCCCATCTGTCGCATGCGGACGTCGAGCAGAGAACGTTGTGCATCGAACGGCTGGCGCGGGTGCGTCGATCCGCCAGTCGCAAGGTCCGGAAGACCGCCAGCCTGCGGGAAGTGGCGACGACGATCGCGGACGATGGCCTGTCGCGCATCGCCGCGGCGCGCTGGCGTCGCGGCAAGACCTTCACGCCTGCCAAGGAGCGTTTTGTAGAAGTGCTGTCGCGAACGATCCGCTCGTCCGGCCTCGACATGCCGGACAACGATTCGGTACGCACATCGGAGCCATCGCGGCCTGCGGGCACCAGAAAGCGCTAACGGCATCCTGAATACGCGTGCGCCCCGAAACGGAGGCGGCGCAGACGCTCATGCTCGCCCGTGCACCCGGGATCATCCGGCGCCGCACACGGCACGCGGAATTCGGGCACGGGCGCTCGGACAACGGCGACGCATCGCGGTTCGACCTTCAACCAACCCGGCCGCTACGCGATCGCACCGCCACCGTCGACCAGCACCGTCGAGCCGGTCGCGTACGGGGTCGACGCGAGGTAGAGCACGGCGTTCGCAACGTCCTCGGGTTGACCGACACGGCCGGCCGGCAAGCGCGCCGCGGCGCCTTCGTACATCCTGTCCCGCGCCTGCGCATCGAGCTTCGACCAGAGCGGCGTCGCGATCAGGCCCGGAGATACCGTATTCACCCGCACGGGCGACAGCTCGAGCGCCAGACCCCGCGCCAGCGATTCGAGCGCCGCGTTGATCGCGCCTTGCAGGACCGAGGTCTTGCTCGGCCGCACGCTCAGGAAGCCCGACACGAACGTCATCGATCCGCCCTGCCGAATGCGTACGGCCCGCGCGACGCGATAGGCGCCCCAGAACTTGCTGTCCATCGCCGCGTAGGCATCGGCGAGCGCGAGACCACGCACCGGCCCCGTGGGTGTCTGAGCGGCCGACACGACAACGTGGTCGAATTCGCCCGCCGATTCGAAAAATGCACGTACGCTCGTGTCGTCGGTCGTGTCCATCACACCGGTTCGCACACCGTGACCGATCCTCGCTGCGCTCGCCGCCAGTTTGGCCGCGTCGCGCGACGCGATCGTCACGCTCGCCCCGGCCGCCGCAAAGGCCCGCGCGGCCGCTTCGCCGATCCCGGAGCTTCCGCCGACCACCAGCACGTCTTGTCCATCGAATTTCATCGTTCGCTTCCTCCGATCAAAAGCGTGCTCGCGAGCGTGAAGCCGTGCCCATCGCACGCATCAAATGTTCTGAATACCGCTTGCGGCCAAGGATGGTCGGCCGCCACGCCGAATCGCCGCTGTCGCCGGCGAAGCCGGCAAGCGTCATGGGTTTCGCGAGACGATTCGGCAGATCCGGTCATCCGTTCGGAATCCCAGGCTGCTCATCCGCTCCGAGCGTCGTCACAAATTCGACGGAAACCCCCGGGGCAATGGACACGAACAACTGAAGCTCATTGGACAACGGCACTTCACTCAGCGAGTAGTCGATCCGACTGCCGGAGAGTCGATCGATCAACGTCACCCATTCGCGGTGCGTGTCGACGCGAAGCGCAATGTGATCGATGCGCGGCGTGCTACGGCCTGCGTGCGCCGGTAGCGTTGCACACGTGACATGAATCATCGGGCGGCTATCGAGGTACAACCAGTAGCCATCCACCGTGAACGGCGGTCGAGGCCCGGTATCGAGACCGACGACCTCATCGAAAAAGCGGCGTGTACCGTCAATGTCATCGGTAACGATGGTGGCGTGGTCGAAATGCATGCTTCGTGTCCATGCTGGAAAGCCTGGTACGCATTCTGTCGCACGTCGGTCGGTCTTGATAATTGGCTTCGCCATTGAATGATCTTCAATGACGACAAGAAGATGGGGGCCGCTGGTTGCCTTGGGGGTCCCGGTTTCGTCGCACGCCAGCGGATTCAAGAGACACGATGTCACCGCGACGCCATGCGTGCACGTCTTCGGCAATGTCGCGAACGGCATTCATGGCGCGGCCGGCGCAATGGGCGCATGTGCACGGGCCGCGCGGGGCGCCCGATCCTACAGCCCCTGCGGCGCATCGCGCAGCACGGCGCGCAGCGCGGTATCGAACGGCGTCGCGTGATCGATCCCCGCGGCGCGCACGCTCGATGCGTCCAGATGGCAATCATAGGGGCGCGGCGTCGCGTCGGTCGGCTGGTCGATTCGCATGAGCGCGGCGTCGATGCCGAGCGCGGCCGCGATCCGCTGCGCGATGTCGTACTTCGTCATCGGCTCCTCGCCCGACCAGTGACGAAGGCCCGTGATCGACGCACCCGCGAGATGGCGCAGCGTCAGGTCGCGGATGACGTCCGCGACATCCGGCGTATACGTCGGGTACCGGATCGCCCATGCGTCCATGCCGACGGCTTCGGCGCCAGGCTGCGCAGACGCGACGATCGCCGGCACGAGGCTCGTGACGGCCGATTCGCTCCAGTCGACGATCGGGCCGAAGAGCAGCGGCAGGCGCAGCACACACGACAGCGGCGACGCGGCGAGCAGGGCCGCCTCGCCTTCGAGCTTCGTGCGGCCGTAGATGTTCAGCGGGTTCGGTGCGGCGTCCTCGCGGTACGGCGCCGCCTTGCCGTCAAAAACGTAGTCGGTGGAGATGCCGAGCGTCCATGCGCCGTGGCGCGCAGCGAGCGCGCCGATGCGGGCCGGGGCCGTGACGTTGATCGCCCGCGCGCCGGCAGGGTCGCGTTCGCAGACATCCGGGCGGCGTTCGGCCGCGCAGATGATCACGGCGGCCGGTTGGCAAGTGGCGAAGAGGTGTTCGAGGGCCGGCTCGTCGAGGACGTCGAGTTCGGCGAGGTTTTCCGGGGGCAGCGCCAGGCGTTTGGCGCCGGCGCCTTGCGGGTTCCGGATCGTTGCGACGAGGTTCAGCGACGATTCGCGGGCCAAAGATGCGGCAACCGCGCGGCCGAGGAGGCCGGCGGCACCGATGAGGAGGACGGTCGGGAGGTCAGTCGACGAGGTCGGATTTGGCATGGGCGGTCATTCGGGTGACTGGGAAGTGCTCGAGGTCGCGTTCGACACTCGGGCCAGGGTCGCGGGGAGCATAGCCGAGTATGACAGCCAGTACATCGTGATGGCAGATCGGCAACCCCGCGACGGGCGCGCGTCACGTGAGTCACGTGCGCCGCGGCCGGCGGCCGGCGCTCGGCACGGCGCCCCCAGCCATCGGGATGACGACCGTCCTGCCGACGACGTCGACACGCCGCGCGGCCGCCCGCGCGCGCGGGCAATCCGCGGCGGCGCCACCTCACGAACCTCGCCCAAAAGCAAAGCCCGGTGCGCTTGCACGCACCGGGCCGTCACCTCTGCGGAAAACCGCGTCCCGCGTTACTTCCGGTCGAGCGAATACCGCCCCGGCCCGGTCAGTGCGAGCAACAGCAGCCCGCCGATGATGCTCACGTTCTTGTAGAAGTTGATCATCGCCATGTATTGCTCCATCCCCTGCAGCGCCCAGTAGCGATGGCCGATCAGCGCGGTCGCGAGCGTATAGGCGGCGAACACCAGTGCGAGCGGACGCGTATAGAAGCCGATCGCGATCAGCAGACCACCGGCCAGCTCGACCGCCACCGCGATCGCGGCCGCCAGCTCGGGCGCCGGGTTCCCCGTCGACGCCATGTACGCGACCGTGCCCGAGAAGCCGCTCAGCTTCTGCCAGCCGAACAGCACGAACAGGATCATCAACAGCACGCGAGCCGCCAGCAACAGCTCGTCCTTCTTCGACTCCAGTGAAACGTAACGCATGACAATCACCCTTGAATTGACGGTTTGATGCGTCCGGTGCCGATACGCGCCAGGTCGGCGCGCCAGGTCGGCAACGAACCACTCCTCGCACACTCGGACAGCAAGCCGGCTGGCCCGCCGCCGAAGAATCCGCCTGGTCGCGCCGTTCCCGGCGCGCCCCGGATCGGTTCTGGCGAAGCACGGATGCAGTCTACTGTCTCCCCGTGAATCATCAATCCGTCAAAACAAGATTCGCTGTCACAATTTAGTGGACAATCGAGCGAAACAAGGCCGCACGCAGCAGCCATCAATTCGATCAAATGAATCTGCCGTTGTGTTTCAAGGACATGAAAACCGCCCACTCATATCCCGCCTCCGTATCCAGTCGATATTGAAACGCCAATTCGTGCTCACAGGCCAAATCGAAATATCGCAATCGCGATTCGACGATACGTTATGTGTACAAACCTGCCATCAGTGAATTAATTTACAAATTCGACTTTCTTTCCCATCGGCGAAGGCCCTCCGTTCGGGGCAAAGACGTCCGGCCTGGAAATGCGTTTTGGCAAACGAAAACGTTTCACGGGCAAGCGGGTTGATGTCGTCCGCGGCGGATGCCGTCCCGTGGGCAAGGGTTTCAGTCCGATAGCTGCCGGGAAGAACACCTTCCGTGCACTGTCGATCGATCCGGTGTTTAGCCGAGCAAGCGAAAAAAACGATCACGCATTCACGCTCCCGGCAAGTTCTCAATTCCAACAATAATCCGTTAATAAACACAATCAAAAATGATGCGTTTACGGCAAAAAATCGCAAACCTTTAACCCCCACTCCACCACGACATTTCCATCCACACTTTTCCCAACAATCATTACAAAAAATTACTAACCAATACGGATTTAAATATACGATAGCGCACGCCCTTACATTTCCCCGACACTCCCGTGACTCCCGGAACGCGTCGTTCCGGACACGGCCCGCAGGCCGTCGACAGCCGCTCGTCACGGGATCGCTTTTCAACCGGAGACCACCCATGGCAACGAACATGTCCGTGAACAACAGCGCGAACGCGAACAGCCTGTTGCAACAGGCGGCGCAATCAATCATCAACGGCTCGACCGGCAATGGGTCGATGGATGTCGGCTTGCTCGTCACGACGCTGGTGAACGCGAAGACGGCCGGCCGGGCCGCGGCGCTCGCGGCGTCGCAGCAGACCGGCACCACGCAGATTTCCGCATTCGGCGCGCTGTCGTCCGCGCTGGGCGCGCTCGAGACGGGCCTCACCACGCTGGCGAATGGCGCGCTGCAGTCGACGTTCACCGCGGTCGCGAGCGGCAAGGGCCTGACCGCGACGCCGAGTGCAGGCGCGGTTGCCGGCACCTACACGGTCGGCGTCACGCAGATCGCGACCGCGCAGGCGCTGGCTTCGTCCGGCTTCGACGGGAAGAAGGCGCTCGGCACCGGCACCCTGACGCTGTCGCTCGGCAACCAGTCGTTCAAAGTCGACGTCAACGGCACGAACAACACGCTGTCAGGCATCGCGGCCGCAATCAACTCCGCATCGAACAACCCGGGGGTCAGCGCGACGGTCATCAACGGCACCGACGGCGCGCACCTCGTGCTCGCGTCGTCGAAGACGGGCTCGGCGAGCACGATCAGCGTCGCGGTCGGCAACGTGGCCAACGACAACGGGCTGTCGAACCTCGGCGTCACGTCGACGGCCGACACGAAGGGCGGCCCGTCGAAGATCGACTCGGCGAACAGCGCGGCCGCGTGGCGGCAAAGCGCCGTCGCGCAGGACGCGAAGTTCACGGTCAGCGGCATCGCGTCGACCAGCGCGAGCAACACGGTGACGGGCGTGCTGAACGGCGTCACGCTGAACTTGTCGGCGGCTGCGGTCAGCGCAACCGATACGCAGACGCTGACGATCAGCCCCGACACGAAGTCGCAGGCGGCCACGATCACGAATTTCGTGAACCAGTACAACGCCGTCGTCAAGACGATGGGCGCGCTGTCGAGCTACACGCCGGGGGCGAGCGCGCAGGGCGCGCTGATCGGCGATTCGACGCTGCACACGATCCGCAACGCCCTCGCGTCGACCATCGCGCGCGGCGTTCCCAACAAGAACGGCGACGGGCACACGAACCTGGCAGCGATCGGCGTCTCGCTCGAGAAGGACGGCACGCTGAGGGCCGACAGCGCGAAGCTCGACAGTGCGCTGACCAACAACCCGTCGGGGGTCGCGCACCTGTTCAACCCGACGAACGGGGTAGGCAAGCAACTGACCGACCAGATCGCGACCTTCACGAAGCGGGGCGGGATGATCGACCTGCGCACGAACGCGCTGGGCGCCGACCTGAAGCGCGTCACGCAGCAACAGACGAATCTGGCCGACTACGCCGCGCAACTGACCAAGCAGTACCAGGCGCAGTTCACGGCACTCAACGCGCTGATGGCCAAGATGAACTCGAACACGCAGTACCTGACGCGGCTGTTCGGCGGGGCCAACAGCAGCGGCACGCTGGCGAACAAGTGACGCGCGTCCGGGTCGACCGACGATCGTGGCGGCGGCCGCCGGTCAATGGATCGACCGGCTCGCGCCGCCGCGCACGGTGTCCCGCGTGGAAGCCTCGCGAGCATGCGCCGGGTTCGGTTCCCCGTCTCGCACCGTCAACCCCGGACGGCAGCGCGCGCCCGATTACGCGGCGATCCTTCGCCGGAAATGCTCGGTGCCGGCCACGATCTTGTCGAGCACCGCATCGAGCGCCCAGAACCGCTCACGCACGTCGTAGTCGATCACGCGGCAACGGATCGACGCGAAGGTGCCGATTCGCTGGTGATAGAGCTTCGCGAGCGCCGGATACCCCAGCGCTTCCGACACCGCCGACACGACGAGGAACGTCGACAGTTCGTCGGCCAGCGCCGGATTCGACGCCCCTTGCGTGCGCAACCACCGGTACAGGTCCGGATGGAAATTGGTGAACACGCCGTTGAAGCCGGCGGACCCCGCCTTCATCGCGTCCCATGCAATCGCGGCGTTCGCGTTGAGGATCTTCAGCGGCGAGCCCTCGGCGAGCGCGACGCGCCGCTTCACCGTCTCCAGGTCGCAGCTCACATCCTTGAGCATCACGAACCGGCCCGTGTCGATGCACGCACGCAGTTCGTCATCCGACAGCAGCCGCCGGTAAGGCGCCGGGCACTCGTACAGCCCGAGCGGCAGATCCGACGGCAAGCGCGCGAGCAGCCGCTGCAGATGGTCGAGCAGCGCGGCGCTGCCCTTGCGCTGCGGATCGAGTCGGTTGGTCACGAGCACGACGCCCTGCGCGCCCGATTCGGCCGCCGCGCGCAGCTCCTCGGCCTGCGCGTCGAGATCGTCGCTGATGTGCCCGGACGCGACGACCGGCACGCGCCCGGCCACCCGCTCGACCACGAAGCGCGCGAGTTCCGCGCGTTCGGCCAGGCTCAGGAACTGCATCTCGCTCGACTGCGCGACCGCGAACAACGCATCGGCGCCGTGCGCCAGATACCATTCGATGAGCCGTTCGAGCCCGGCGTAGTCGATCGCGCCGGCGTCGTCGAACGGCGTCAGCATCACCGGGACGATGCCCTCGATGGTCACGTTCGATTGCTGCGGGTGTTGCATCTGTTTCTCCTTGCTTCAGTGAATGCGTCGCGCATGCCGCGTGCTCAGGCCGGCAACGGCCCGGGCGCGGCGTTCGCGGCCTGCTCGGGAATCGGCTTGCGCACCAGCAGCAGGTACGCCATCGCGCCCGCGAACGCGATCGCAGCGGCCGTCAGCAGCGCCGGCACGAACGACCACTTCTGCGCAATGATGCCCGTCAGGATCGGCGCGAGCGCGCCGCCGATGAAACCGCCGAAATTCTGGATCGCGCCGAGCGACGCAATGCGGCTCGGCGGCGCGGCTGCCGTCGCGAGCGCCCACGAGCAGGCCGACGCCGCGTTGGCGAGAAAGATCACGACCGAAATGCACGCGAGCGCCACCGTGTTGCTCTGCGCAAGCGCGGCGGGAATCGTGAACGCGACCATCCCGAGCATCGCGACCACCACCGCATTGCGCCGGCTCACGACCGGCGAACGGCTGCGGCGCGTGACCAGGTCCGACAGCCAGCCGGCCAGCAGCGAGCCGACGAACCCGCACAGGAATGGCACCGACGCGGCAAAGCCGGTGCGGATCAGGCTCATGTGCCGCTCCATCGTCAGGTAGCCCGGCAGCCAGGTGAGGTACACCCAGTTCAGGTACACGGAACCGAAATAGCCGATCAGCATCCCCCAGGTCGTGCCGTGCGAGAACAGGCCGCGCCATTCGGCGAACGTCAGTTTCGGCGCCGCGACCGTGCTTTGCGCGTCGGCGTCGAGGTAATTGCGCTCGGTGGCAGTCAGTTGCGCGCGCACCGGATCGCGATACAGCGCGAACCAGACGACGGCGACGACGAGACCGGCTGCGCCCGTCGCGATGAACGCCCAGCGCCAGTCCAATGACGCGACGAGGATCGACAGCAGCAACGGCGCGAGCGCGGTGCCGAGCGGCGACGCGGCGTTGAAAATGCCGGTCGGCGTGCCGCGTGCGCGCAGCGGAAACCAGTTGCTCACCACCCGCGCGGCCGACGGGAACTGCGGCGCCTCGCCGATGCCGAGCACGATGCGCGCGACGATGAACCAGCCAAAGGTCGACACGATGCCGCCCGCCGCTTGCGCGATCGACCACACGATCAGGCCGATCCCGAGCAGCCGGCGCGGCCCGATGCGGTCGACCAGCCCGCCGACCGGGAACTGGCACAGCGCGTAGCTCCACGAGAAGGCCGACAGCAGCAGCCCCATCTGCGCGAGCGACAGGCCGAGATCGGCGCGGATCGCCGAGCTTGCAACGGCCAGCGTGCCGCGATCGAGGTAGTTGACGATGCCGCTCACCATCAACAGCGCGAGCGCGATGCGTTGCCCGCGCCGGATACGCGGCGGGGCGGGCGGAACGGTCGGGGTTTCGTTCATTGCGGTTGTCTCCATGTCAGTGATATCGGCCGGTTCCGGCCTGTCCGTCTGATGCGGAATTCAAGGTTCCAGGCATGCCACTTCGTCGCGCGTCGGAATCGAGGTCTGCGCGCCGTGGCGCGTCACGCTGATCGCGGCGGCGCGCTGGCCGAAGCCGATCGCGTCGTCCATCGACGCACCGCCCGCGCGAGCGGCCGCGAACCCGCCGACGAACGTGTCGCCGGCCGCGGTCGTATCGACGGCGACCACCGACATCGCCCGCAGGCGGCCATTACCCGCACCGCCGCGCCAGCACACGCCGCGCGCGCCGAGCGTGACCAGCACGTTGCCCACGCCCTTCGCGCACAGCGCATCGGCGGCGCGCACGGCGGACGCATCGTCGCCGACGGCGATGCCGGTCAGCGATTCGGCCTCGGTTTCGTTGACGACGAGGTAGTCGACCCGTGCGAGCAGCGCGTCGAACAGCGGCTGCGCGGGCGCGGGATTGAGCAGCACCGGCGTGTGGTGCGCGCAGGCACAGGCGATGGCGCGCGCCACGGTGGCGACCGGCACTTCGAGCTGGCTCAGGAGCATCGCCGCCCCGGCGATCGCGTCGCGCGCCGCGTCGATCCGGTCGGCATCGAGGCGCGCATTCGCGCCGGGCACGACGACGATGCTGTTCGCGCCGCCCTCGTCGACCGTGATCGTGGCCACCCCGGTCGCGGTGCCGCCGATCCGGTCCAGGTGCGTCACGTCGATGCCCTCTGCCGACAGCGCGTCGTGCAGGCGCGCGCCGAACGCGTCGTCGCCAACGCAGCCGATCATCGCGACCGACGCGCCCAGGCGCGCAGCCGCGACCGCCTGGTTCGCGCCCTTGCCGCCATGGACGGTCTGGAAATCGGTGCCGAGCAGCGTCTCGCCCGGCACCGGCAGGCGCGGCGCGCGTGTGACGAGGTCGATGTTCACGCTGCCGACGACGGCGATGCGCGGGGAAGTGGTGTCTCTCATTTCTGAATGTAATCGCTTACATTAGCGACGGATAAAAAGGCCGGAATGGCCGTCGTCGATGAAAATTTCACGATATGGATAGAATATGGGTCTGACATAATACGGAAGCACGTCAAGATAGCGCTTACATTCTCACAGGGTCGACCGGGAATGCAAGCGGCGCCGCCACGAATCGAGGGTAAACATTGACGCATTTGACAACTTGTAGCGCTGCCATCGCCGCTACGCCTGGAGACAGCCGATGAGCTCGCCCCCGTCCCGCGCCGGCGCGCCCCGCGCGCGCCGCGGCAGCGGCCGCTCCGTGCTCGGCGATGTCGCGAAGCTGGCCGGCGTGTCGACCGCGACCGTTTCGCGCGTGTACAACGATCCCGGCAAGGTGTCGGCCGACGTGCAGCAGCGCGTGCGCGACGCGGCGCGCGCGCTGAACTGGATCCCGAATGCGGCGGGCCGTGCGCTCGCGTCCACGCGCACCCACATCACGGGCGCGATCATTCCGACGCTCGACGACCAGGTGTTCGCCTCGCAGGTCGCTGGCATGCAGACGGTCATGGCCGAGCACGGCATCACGCTGTTCCTCGGCTGCTCGAACTACGATCCCGCGCAGGCGCTGGACCAGGTGCGCGCGATGCTGTCGCGCGGCGTGGAAGCCGTGTCGCTCGTCGGCGAAGCGTATCCGCCTGAATTGTTCGAACTGCTTGCGATGCACCGCGTGCCGTACGTCGTCACCTATGCGTATCGCGACGACAGCCCGCACTGCTGCATCGGCTTCGACAACCGCGCGGCGTTCGCGCAGCTCACCACTCACCTGCTCGACCTCGGCCACCGCGATTTCGCGATCATCATGCAGCCGTCCGCCGACAACGACCGCGTGCAGGCCCGGCTGCGCGGCATTCACGACACGCTGGCCGCGCGCGGGCTCGCGGTGCGCCCCGTCCATCAGCACGAAGGCGCGGCCACGATCGCGTTCGGGCGGGCGAGCCTGCGCGCGATCGCCGACAGCGACGCGGCCACGCGGCCGACGGCCGTGATCTGCGGCAACGACGCGCTCGCGCTGGGCGCGTTGCTCGAGGCGCAGGCGCTCGGCATCGACGTGCCCGCGCAATTGTCGATCACCGGCTTCGACGACATCGCGCTCGCGCGCGAGATCCAGCCGCCGCTGACGACGATGTGGGTCGACACCCACGCGATCGGGCGCCAGGCCGCGCAGGCGTTGCTCGACGCACTCGAGAACGGTGCAACGGGGCCGGGTCATGCGGTGCTGCCGGAGTTGCGCACGCGGGAATCGGCTGCGGCGCCGGCGCAGGTTCGAGCAGGACGTAAAAAATGACGATGCGCCGGGCGGCTTCGACTGCCCGGCCCGCCTGTCACTGCATCACGTCGACCGGCAGCGTCTTGTCGAGATGGTCGTGCCACGCCTGGATGGTCTTCGGCACGTTTTTCTTCCACGCCGGCACGTTCGTGTAATAACGCATCCGGACGTTGTTCTTCGCGTCGAACACGAGCAGGCCGATCCACAGGTCATTCCCGCGGCGCATCACGATCGCCGCATTCGTCGTCGCGATGCCGCGCACCCAGTACGCATTCACGTGCGCGTTCAGCCCGTCGAGATCCTTCTCGTCGGCGCTGTAGTTGACGTTGTCGACGAGCGTCTGATAATCGGCGCCGAGCAGCTTGTGCGCGGTCGCGTTCTGCGTCGCGTCGTCGACGACCTTGAGGCTCAGCAGGTCGGCCGCCGGTTTGGCCTGGAACTGCGACGCCGTCACATACTGGCCGTCGTAGGAGACGCCCGAGCCCGCACCGCAGTCAAAATCCGCGCCGTGTTGCGTGACGCCGATGCGCCCGCCCTTCCGTTCGAAATCGAGCCGGCATTTGTCCTTGCGGTAGGTACCGCTGTCGCCGTGCAGCACGATGTCGCCATCGAGCCCGCCCGTATTCGCGCCGTTGTTGCCGCTCAGCTCGAAATGCAGGTGCGGCGCCGTGCCGGTGAACGTCAGCACGCCGCCGAACGACGGGTTGTCGCTCGTCATGTACCACGTCTGCTGCCAGCGGTCGGCGGCCAGCGGCTTGCCGTTCAGGCTCGCAAGCCGTTCGCGGTAGCGATCGCCGAGGCACTGCGCGTCGTCGCCGCACCGGTCGCGCTGCTTGAGCCACTTCAACTGCGCGGCTTTCAGCGCGGCCGTATCGCCGCCTTTTCCGAGCGCCTGCTTCCACGCCGTCGCCAGGTCGCCGTCGAGCTTCGACAGCGCGGCGTCCGCGCAGATTGCCTTCTCGGTGGGCGAAGCGGCTTTCGCGCAGTCGAAGCCTGCGGCATGCGCGGCGAGCGGCAGCAGTGTCAGCAACGCGGCGGCCGCGACGGATCGCCGGTGCGTGTGCCGCACGGCACGGGCGGAAATCGCGGTTTGCCCGCGCGCATTCTTTGGGTTCTGGAGGGTCATCGGCTTGATCGTCGCTGGATCGCGCACCTGTAGAAGCTACCTGCACGCGGCATTCGAGGTAAAAACGCCCGGCCCGGCATGCGGCGCATGCCGTTGCTCGCCGAAGCCTAACCCGAATGCGCGGCGCCGATCAATCGACGTTAGATGTCAGCGCAACCGTCGACGCAGCCACGCTGCATTGCACGATGCCGTCACGCAAGGTGGCTTCCACGGCGGCATCGATGAAGCCGATGAACACCATCACGCCGTCTCCTTCGCGCACGGCCAGCCCTTCGTCTTCCATCGACGAAAACCGGAGGCGCCGCGCGGCGACCTGGCACACGCGCGTGGCGACCGCGCCCTGCGCATCGGCCACGCGCACGATGCCCTTCGCGCGCAGGATCGTGCGCGGCAACGCCTTCAGCCATGCACGCAGCCGCGCCTTGTCGAGCACGTCCGGCGCGGCGACGGTAACGCTCGCGAACGCCGGCATCGCGTCATGTCCGATCGCCCGGTGCGAGCGCGCGAAACCCGCCGGCATCGCGCCACGATCGGGCACGGCCGCGTCGAACAGCAGCGCGAGCGGAATCTCGCCATGGCGCGCGGCGACGACGATGTCGGTCGGCGCCCACGCGCGCACGTCGCCGAGTACCGCGTCGCGCCGTTCCGGCGCAACGCGGTCGAGCTTGGTCACGACGATCGCGCCCGCGCCGTCGAGCTGGCGCTGCGCCATCGCGCCGACGAGCGGATCGGCGAGCGTGTCGCGCCACGCGAGCGCGTCGGCGACGACGAGCACCGACGTCAGCCGGAACGCACCGTTCAGCAGCCCGATCTGCGCGATCTTCGCGGGATCGGCCACGCCGCTCGCTTCGACGAGCAGCAGGTCGGGCCGCACGTCGCGCGTCGCGACGCGTGTCAGCGCATCGACGAGCGCGCCGCCGATCGTGCAGCAGATGCAGCCGTTGTCGAGTTCGATCACGTCGTCGCCGCGCGCCCGCACGAGCCGCGCATCGATGTTCACCGCGCCGAAATCGTTGACGAGCACCGCGATGCGCCGGCCATGCGGCGCCTGCAGGATCGCGTTGACGACCGTCGTCTTGCCCGCGCCGAGATAGCCGCCGATCACCGCGAGGTCGATCGGCGCGGGCGCAGCCCCGGCGTGCACGACGGCGTCACCTTGCGCACTCATCGCGGCGACCGGAACACGCGCCCGCCGAGCACGGTGCCCCACACGGCGAGCTCCTTCAAACGTGCGTGTGCGCAGACCGACGGATCATCGTCGAGCACCGCGAAATCCGCGAACTTGCCGATCTCGATGCTGCCGACGAGATGATCCATCCGCAACGTATAGGCCGCGCCGAGCGTGATCGCATGCAGCGCGTCGTCAACCGCAAGCCGCTCGCCTTCGCCGAGCACGCGCCCGGATGCCGTCTCGCGCTGCACCGCGCACCATGCGGTGAACAGCGGATTGAGCGGCGTGATCGGCGCATCCGAATGCAAGGCGAACGGAATGCCGAGCCGCTGCGCGGAGCCGGCCGCATCCATCCGGTTCGCGCGATCGGGGCCGATGGTCTGGCTGTAATGCGCGTCCCCCCAGTAGTACAGATGATTCGCGAAGAAATTCACGCACATCCCGAGCGCGCGAACGCGCTTCAATTGCGCGGCGTCCGCCATCTGGCAATGCTGCAGCGTATGGCGATGATCGGGGCGCGGATGGCGCGCGAGCAGCGTCGCCATCGCGTCGAGCACGACGTCGGTCGCTTCGTCGCCGTTGGTATGCACGTGCAGTTGCAGCCCCGCGCGATGAAACGGCTCGAACACGTCGACGAGCTGGGCGGGCGGAATCAGCCACAGCCCGTTCGGCTGCCCGCCCGCGTAGCCGGGCCAGCGCACGCGCGCGGTGAAGCCCTGGATCGAGCCGTCGACGATGAACTTCACCGGCCCGAAATGCAGCTTGTCGGTATTGCGCTCGATCTCCGCGAGCACACTGTCGGCCGAGCGCGCCGGATTGCGCTGCGGCGCGAACGCCGGCACGATCCGCACCGGATAATCCGGATCGGCGGTGACGTCGCGCAGCGTGCGGTTGCCGTCGGCCGACAGGTCATTGACGAGATCGGTGGCCGTCGTCACGCCCGCGAGCTGCGCGACGCGCCCGAAATTCCAGACGGCGTGCGGCTTCTCGCTCGCGGAAATCGCGAGCTTGCCGCCGATCGTCTGATACACCGGCAGCATCGCCGCGAACTCCTGCAGCTCGCCGGTCGGGCGGCCGTCGGCATCGCGCGTCACGCCGTCGATGTCGGTGTCCTCGTCGATGCCCGCGCGCGCGAGCATCGCGCCGTTCACGTTCATCAGGTGCACGCTCGCATGCAGGATCGCGATCGGCCGCTGCGCCGATACGCGGTCGAGTTCGTGCGCGGTCAGCCGCGCGGTGCCGAAGAAGATCGGATCGAAGCCCCACGCGAGCAGCGGCCCGTCGTCGGTCATCGCGCGCTCGGCTTCCGCGAGCCGTTCGAGCACCGCGTCGAGCGAGCGCAGCCCCGGCCACAGCGTGCCGTCGGGGCCGCGCCGGTCGTAGTAGCCGACGTACACGGCGTCCCACATCGCGCCTTCCATCAGGTGGCAATGCCCTTCGACGAGCCCCGGCATCAGCACCTTGTCGCGCAGCGTGTCGTCGGTCGTGCATGCACCGAACCGCGCGTGCCACGTGGCCGCGTCGGCGGCATCGCCGACCGCGAGGATGCGGCCGTCGCGCACGGCGACGTGCGTGGCCGACGGCTGCGCCGGGTTCATCGTCAGGATGCGGCGCGCCGTGAACACCGTCACGGGTGCGGCCGGGGTTGCGGATGCTGGCATGGGATGAGGCTCTCCTTGCGGCGGGACGCCGACGCGTCAGGATACGGCGTATTGCTTCACGGGACGGCCATGCAGCATCGCATGCACGGCCGCGACGACGAGCACGTTGACGACGAGGCACACGAGGCCGAGGTTGATGCCGCCGAAGTCGACATGGAGCACGTAGAAGATCATCGCGAGCACCTGGCCGCAGATCATCCCGGCCCCGACCGCGACAGGCCGCACCCGGCGCCCCGCGAGCAGGATCAGCACGCCCGGCAGGAACTGCGTGACGCCGTAGTACGTGGTGTTGATCAGCGTGAGCATCAGGTTCGGCGTGAGCATCGTGGTCGCGATCGACAGCAGCAGGTAGCCGACGATCACGTATTTCGCCGCGCGCTTCTGGCGCGACTCGGGCAGGTTCGGCATCAGGTTGCGCGTGACGATCGGCCCGATCGCGAGGCAGATGCCGGCCAGCACGAGGAGCCCCGACAACGCGGCGCCGGCCGCGACGAGGCCGATCAGCCAGCCGGGCAGCAGGTGCGTGACGGCGGCGAAGAATGCGTCGTTCGGCGACACGAGTGTGAGGTTCGCGGTGATCGCGTAGTACGACGCGATCACGAGGAACGGATACATCAGCATGTACAGCGGCATCACGACCTGCGTGCGCCGGATCGCGTCCGGCCCGCGCGCGGTGAAGAAATTCTGCGCGGCGAACGGCATCAGGTAGAAGCCGAGCGACTGGAACAGCATCGTGCTCATCGAGAAGCGCAGCTGCGATCCGCTCATCGTGTTGCTGACCTGCCGGCTCGCGGCGTCGAACACCGGATGCACGCCGCCCACCTGCCACGCGACGGCCACGCCCGTCACGACGATCGCGAGCAGCATCAGGATGTCCTTCAGGATCGCGATGTACGCCGACGCGCGCACGCCGGAGATCGCGATATAGGTGAACGCGAGCGCCGCGCACACGAGGATCAGGTACAGCGGCTCGACGTGCCAGCCGAGCCCCTTGAGCGCCGCGACGAGCCCGGTGAACTGCAGCTGCCCCCACGGGATCAGGAACAGGATCGATGCGCACGCAACGACCAGCTCGAGCCCGCGGCTGCGGTAATGGCCCTTGAACAGGTCGGGCAGCGTGATCGCATTGTGGCGCTTGCCGGCCTCCCAGATCTTCGGGCCGACGAAATAGCCGATCGGGTAGGCGAGCAGGATGTAGCCGAGGAACCACACGCCGTAGGTCGGCCCTTTCGCGTAGATGCCGCCGGGGAAGCCGACCATCGTGCCGATGCTGTAGATCTCGCCGGCGGTCAGGAAGAACACGAGCGCCGTGCCGAACTGGCGCGACGCGACGAAGAAGTCATGCACGCTCTGCTTGCCGCGGCCGCGGCCGGATCGAATGGCGAGATAGAGCGACAGCGCGATCAGCGCGGCGAAGACGACCGTGGACATGCGCACCTCTGCGAAGGAAAGGAATGCGTAGGGTTCGCCGGAAAGCGCGGGCGGCCGGCGGTCCGCGAGAAGCGGATGCGTGCGCTAGGCGGCGCCGCTCGCGCGGCGGTCGAACAGCATCCAGCACGCGAACAGGCAGCCGGACGTCAGCACGAACCACGCGAAGATCCACATGAAGATGAACGGCACGCCCAGCACGTAGCGGTCCTGCGCGGCCGCCCACGGCAGCACGCCGATCACGCCGAGATACGGAATACCGATGCCGATCAGGTACCTGAGCATGCGTGTCTCCTTGAAAGCGGGTTCGTACGGAAGGGTCGTACGCGGGGGCGGCGGATATCGCCTGTACGACATCCGGGCTCGAATCCAGTATTCGAAGACAAAAAGGCGCGGGATAGTGCCAGACGCGGGCAATCGCTTGGGCCAGTGGCCCATTGCCCGGTCAACGCGGCAACGATCGAAGCGGCAACCCGACTCCGCTCGGTCGCGGCCAGCGCCCACCGGTCATGACCCGGTCCGGCGTCAGCCGCTAAACGGCATCAGCTCGTAACTCGTGCTCCGGCCGCCGGACGACGAGCGGCGCAGCACGCCGTGCTCGACGAGCTCGGTAATGTCGCGCAGCGCGGTGTCTTGCGAGCATTTCGCCAGCGCCGCCCACTTGGTGGTGGTCAGCTTCCCCTCGAAGCCGTCGAGCAGGCGATTCATCACCTTCACCTGGCGTTCGTTCATCGCGAAGCCCGCGCAGCGCTGCCAGAAGCGCGCCTTGACCAGCACCGCGTCGAGCGTCGTGTGCGCGTGGTCGATGGCCCTGCCGAGCGCGGTCAGGAACCACGCGAGCCATTCCGTGACGTCGAGCGAGCCGCGCTGCGTCCGCTCCAGCACGTCGTAATACGCGTTGCGCTCGCGCTGGATTTGCGCCGACAGGCTGTAGAAGCGCTGCGGACTGCGGTCGGCGCGCGCGAGGACCAGATCCCCGAGCGCGCGTGCAATCCGGCCGTTGCCGTCATCGAACGGATGGAGCGTGACGAACCACAGGTGAGCGAGGCCGGCCCGGATCAGCAACGGCTCGACCGGCTCCGCATTGAGCCACGCGAGAAAGCGGGCGATCTCGCCGGCGAGGCGCGCGGCGGGCGGCGCCTCGAAATGCACGCGCTGCCGCCCGATCGGGCCGGACACGACCTGCATTGGCCCGGTGGCGTCGGTGCGCCAGCCGCCGACCGTGATCCGCGACATCCCCGAATAGCCGGTCGGAAACAGCGCCGCATGCCACCCGAACAGACGGGCGTCCGTGACCGGTGCCGTCGCGTGGGCGGTCGCGTCCAGCACCATGTCGACCACGCCCTCGACGTGACGATCGACCGGCGCCAGCGCGCCGATATCGACGCCGAGCCGGCGCGCGATCGACGACCGGACCGACGCCACGGTCAGGCTTTCGCCCTCGATCGCGCTGGTCTTGACGACGTCCTCCGTCAACGCGGCGAGGCTGGCCTCGTCGCGCAGCGCCAGGCCGACATCCGCCAGCCGCCCGGCCAGCATGCCTTGCGCCCGGCTGACGTCGGCGAGTGGCGTCGCCAGTGCAGGGAGGTCGAAGCGCCACGCGGGCCAGTCGGCCGACTCCCAGATGTCGGTGTAATCTCCGCTCATGATGCGGAGATTATCCCACCGATTCACCGCATGACTCAATATTCTCCGCAAATCATGCGGAGAATAGCACCCCCATTCCCCGCAAACCGGCCCGCTACCGCGCCCGGCCCGCCCCGCCCTTCGCGGCCGGCGCCGCGTCGCCGAGCCGTTCCGCGAGAAACCCAATGAACGTGCGCAGCGTGACGAACCCTTCCCGATGCTGCGGAAACACCGCATTGAGCGTGATCGGCGACGGCGCGTACGCGTCGAGCACCGGCACCAGCGCGCCGCTGTCGAGCGCCCCGCCGACGATGAAATCCGGCAGCAGCGCGATGCCGAGCCCTGCGATCGCCGCGTCGCGCACCACCTCGCCGTTGTTCGCGACCAGCGGCCCCTGTACGTCGAACGTGCGCGCCGCGCCGTCGACGCGGAATTCCCAGCCGATGCGCCGCTCGCGCCCGTACAGCACGCACGTATGGCCGGCGAGATCGGCCGGCGTCTGCGGCGTGCCCTGCCGCTTCAGATAGGCGGGGCTCGCGCACGCAATCATCCGCCACGCGCCGAGCGGGCGCGCGATCAGCGTCGAATCCTCGAGCGAGCCGATCCGCAGCACGAGATCGAAGCCCTCGCCGATCAGGTCGACGCGCCGGTCGGTCAGGTCGAGGTTCAGCCGCACGGCCGGGTGCGCGGACAGGAATTCGGCGATCAGCGGCGACACGTGCGTGATCCCGAACGACAGCGGCGCGCTGATTTTCAGCGACCCGTGCAGCTCGGTGCTGCGCACCGACATCGCCTGCTCGGCGTCGGCGATCTCCGCGAGGATCCGCTGCGCCCGCGCATAGAACTCCTGACCCGATTCGGTCACCGCGAGGTTGCGCGTGTTCCGGTGCAGCAGCCGCACGCCGAGCGACGCCTCCAGCGCCATCGTGCGCCGGCTGACGAACTGCTTGGACAGCATCAGCTGGTCGGCCGCCGCCGTGAAGCTGCCCGCATCGACCGTCGCGACGAAGATCCTGAGATCGTTCAGTTCCATATTGTCCACTCCATAGCGACAGTCATTATCTCTACAGCCATTTATTTGTCAAATCGATTGACCTAAGATTCATCTCAACGAACGGCCGGGCCCACTTCCGAGGTCCGGCGTCTTGAGGAACAAAAATCATGATCGAAATCCGTGCAGCAAACCAACGTGGCCGTGCGGAGCATGGCTGGCTCAGCTCCCGTCATACGTTTTCGTTCGCGAACTACTACGATCCGAAGCAAGTCGGCTTCTCCGACCTGCTGGTGATCAACGACGACCGCGTCGCCCCGGGCCGCGGCTTCGGCACGCACCCGCACCGCGACATGGAAATCCTGTCGTACGTGCTCGACGGCGCGCTGGAACACAAGGACTCGATGGGCACCGGTTCGGTGATCGTGCCGGGCGACGTGCAGCTGATGAGCGCCGGCACCGGCGTGCGCCACAGCGAGTTCAACCACTCGCCGGAACTGCCGGTCCACTTCCTGCAGATCTGGGTCGGGCCGGCCGAAAAGGGTGCCGAGCCGCGTTATCAGCAGACGAACGTCACGGCCGACGACAAGCGCGGCAAGCTCGCCCTCGTCGTCTCGCCGAACGGCGACGCCGGTTCGCTGAAGATCCGGCAGGACACGCGGATCTACGCGGGCTTGTTCGACGGCGATGAACGCGCGACGCTGGAACTGGCGCCGAACCGCTTTGCCTACGTGCACGTGGCACGCGGCAGCGTGACGGTCAACGGCGTGACGCTCGGCGAAGGCGACGGCGTGCGCATCCGCGACGAACAGGCGCTGACGGTCGCCGACGGGAAGGATGCCGAAGTGCTGGTGTTCGACCTGCGTCCGGTCGAAGTAACGGCCGAATGGGCATGACGCCCGTTCGGGAAACCGGGCCCCGCTGAACGCGGGGCCCTTTTAATCGGAGATTCGCAACATGGCCAAGGTACTCGTTCTTTACTACTCGTCCTACGGGCACGTCGAAACGATGGCGCAGCACATCGCGGAAGGCGCGAAATCGGTGGCCGGCGTCGAGGTCACGCTCAAGCGCGTGCCGGAAACGATTCCCGTCGACCAGGCCCGCGCGATCGGCGTGAAGGTCGACCAGGCCGCACCGGTCGCCACGGTGGACGAACTCGCCGACTACGATGCGATCATCTTCGGCACGCCGACCCGCTTCGGCAACATGGCCGGCCAGATGCGCACGTTCCTCGACCAGACCGGCGGCCTGTGGATGAAGGGCGCGCTCGTCGGCAAGATCGGCAGCGTGTTCGCGTCGACCGGCACGCAGCACGGCGGCCAGGAAACGACGATCACGTCGTTCCACACCACGCTGCTGCACCACGGGATGGTGATCGTCGGTGTGCCGTACGCCTGCAGCGGCCTCGTCAACATGAACGAAATCACCGGCGGCACGCCGTACGGCGCGACCACGCTCGCGGGCGCGGACGGCAGCCGCCAGCCGAGCGCGAACGAGCTCGATATCGCGCGCTACCAGGGCAAGCACGTCGCGGAAATCGCGAGCAAGCTCGCGTCCTAACGCGACGGCCCGGCGGTTCGGGCCGCCCCGCACATGCGCGAACGGCGCCGGTCGATCCGGCGCCGTTCGCGCTGTGCCGAGGTTCCGGCCGTTACTGGCCCGATGCCGGGGCGGCCGGCGCCGCCTTCGTCGCGGGCGCCTTCTGCGCGGCGTTCTGCGGATAGTTGCTCTGGTCGTTGGTCAACCGGTAGCCGCTGCCCGTGCCGATCGCCTTCAGGTCCGACGCATGCCGCGCCCGGGCGGCCTTGCGGGCCGCCTTCTTCTGCGCCTTGTCGAGCTGCTTCTGCGTCGGCGCGGACGCCGGATCCTGCGCGTATGCCGCCGGCGCGGCGGTCAACAGCAGACCGAACGACGCCGTTACTGCTACTGCCACCGATACCACGCGAGACTGCTTCATGGCCGGATCTCCTTGTCGATTGTTGATAGTGGGTCGAACACCGGCGCGCACGCGACCGCTTGCGACATCGGCGCCGTTGCAACGTTAGCCGATCAGTATTCCGTTGTCCGTGTGCGTTCCTGAATTCTCCTGATAACGGCCACGATACATGCACACCGCGAGTGCCGCCGTTTCGGCGCCGCGCCGACGCCATCAGGGAAACCGATAACCCGGCCTCGCCCTAGGGCCTGTTCACGCTAATAACGGGCTTGCGCTGGCCACCAGAAGGGCCGAGCGCAAGGATTGCGACGAAGCGAATACTCGACGTATTCGTGAGGAGCATGACGCGGCGATCGGCCCTTCTGGTGGCCAGCCCCACGAATGAATTTTCCGGAAACAGGGGAACGTGCCTTGCCGGCCGCACTGCGGCGTCGATCGTCGCTTGTCCCCCAAGGGGACTTCCTTCGGGGCGTTTGGCGCGGCCAAACGGCGCTCCTCACTCCTTGCATTGCGACCGGCAAGGCACGTTCGCAAGCCCGTTATTAGCGTGAACAGGCCCTAGCCGGCGCTCAGATCCAGCGCGACAGCACCGGCAGCAGGATCGGCACGACGAAGGCCGTCAGCACGCCGTTCAGCCCCATCCCGAGCCCGGCGAACGCGCCGGCTTCCTCGCTGACCTGGAACGCGCGCGCGGTGCCGATCCCGTGCGACGCGACGCCGAGCGCGAAGCCGCGCACGGCCGGTTCGTCGACCCGCAGCGCATTGAGGATCCCGCGTGCGCACACCGCGCCGAAAATCCCGGTCGAGATCACGAGCACGGCAGTGAGCGACGGAATCCCGCCGATTTCGGCCGCGACGGCCATCGCGATCGGCGTCGTCGCCGATTTCGGTGCAAGCGACGCGATCGTCTGGTGCGACGCGCCGAACAGCGCCGCGATGCCCACCGCCGACACGATCGCGGTCAGCGAACCCGCGAGCAGGCCGACCAGCAGCGGCACCGCGGCGCGGCGCAGCTTCGACCACTGGCGGTACAGCGGCAGCGCGAGCGCGACGGTCGCGGGGCCGAGCAGGAAGTGGACGAACTGCGCGCCTTCGAAATACGTCGGATACGGCGTGCGGGTGATCGTCAGCAGCACGACGATCAGCGCGACCGCGATCAGCACCGGGTTCGCGAGCGGGTTGAAGCGCGCCCGCGCATAGACGGCCTGCGCGAACAGATAGGCGATCAGCGTGATGGTCAGGCCCAGCAGCGGGGTCGCGGCGAGATAGACCCAGATCGCGCCGAGTGTCGGAAAGGCCGTCATCGCGTGCCCTCCGCCGCGCCGCCCGCGCGCCGCTGGCGCCGCAGCAGCGCGCGCGTGACGAGCGCGGTCACGGCGATCGCGAGCGTGGTGCTCACCGCCAGCGCGACGACGACCGCGACCGCATCCCCGCGCACGCGGTCGGCCGACACCATGATGCCGACGCCAGCCGGCACGAACAGCAGCGACAGGTGGCGCAGCAGCTCGAGCGCGGTCGGCTCGATCGCGTCGGCCACCTGCGGGCGCAGCATCACGAAGCCGAACAGCAGCAGCATGCCGATCACCGGGCCCGGCACCGGCAAGCCGAACAGGTAGGACACGCCTTCCCCGAGACAATGGAAGGTCAGCAAGACCGCGAACGCCTGCAGCATGAACCGCTTCTCCCGAACGGGGCCGCGCTGCCGGGCGGCCGCGCGACCGATGGCCGGCGGCTTGCGGCGCCGGCGTGAACGATACGCGCGATCGTACCAACTTCACGCGCGATCGAACATCGCCGCGTGCGGCTGCGGGAAGACACCACCGGGTGCACGGCGTGCGGCCTCCCGCCGCCACGCATCATCCCGGCACCGGTTCGGCCGACATCGCCCTGCCCGGGTCGTGCGCGTTGCCGGCTACGCCGGCCACGGGCAGCGTGACCGTCACGGTCGTGCCCCGCCACGGGGCGCTGCGCACGTGGATCTCGCCGCGGTGCCGGTCGACGACCGCCTTCGCGAACGCCATGCCGAGCCCGACACCCTTCGTGTCGGGCTGTCCCGGCAGACGAAAGCGCCGGTAACGCTCGAACAGGCGCGCCTGATCCTCGGCCGCGATCCCGTAGCCGTCATCGCGAATCACGCAGCGTACCGAAGCACCGTCGTCCGCCAGTTCGACGCTGCACGCGATGCGAGTATGCGCCGCGCTGTAGTCGACCGCGTTCCCCAGCAGATTGACCAGCGCACGCGACAGCAGCGCCGGATCGCCATGCACGAGCGCGTCGTCGCACGACGGGACGTCCTCGATCGCGATGTGCTTGTCCCGCGCGCGCGGCCAGATTTCGTCGCGCGCGTGATTCATCAGGTCGGCCACGTTGACGAGCTCCGACGCGTACTCGCCCGCCTCGGCCCGCGACACCTGCGCGAAACCGTCCGCCATCGCCAGCGTATGACGCGCCAGCCCGCCGATCTCGTGAAGACGCTCGCGCAGCGCGCAGTCGGGCGGGCACGCGGCAGGCGCGTTCACCAGCACGATGACCGACGTGAGCGGCGCACGCATGTCGTGCGAGAACAGCGTCAGCATGTCGTTGCGCTGCCGCTCGAGCAGCGTGCGATGGACGTAGGCGCCGCGCAGCGCGTCCAGTGCATCGTTCACGTGCGCGATCTCGGGGCTCGTGCCCGGAATCCGGACGATCGGCGATACGTCGCCCTCGCTCAACGCGACGATGCGCCGGCTCAGCGCATCGAGCGGTTTCGACAGCGTCCGCTGCGTGCCGCGCACGAGCAGGAACAGGATCGCGATGCAACACGCCGCCTCGGCGCCGGACAGCGTCATCCGGACGCGCGCCGCATCGCGCAGCGTCACCGCGCGCGCCCGCGTGAGGTCGAGCACGTGATCGCGCAACCGCGCCGCTGCGTCGAGGTCGCGCATGATCCGCGACGCGAAATCCTCCGCGTTCATCGCATAGGTGCCCGTGCGCCCTGCGCGAAGCGTCGTCGCCACGAGCGGCAGGAAGCTGCCGTCCATCGTGTCGTTCAACCGGGCCAGGTCATTCGACAGCATCGCGTCGTCGAGCGTCGGTGCGATCGCGCCGGCGATCAGTGCGCGGAGCTGCACGATGCGCCCGCGCATCTGGAGGATGCGCGCCAGCCGGTCGTTGTCGAGCGCCTCATTCCTCACCAGCGGCGCGACGAACAGCGCGCCCAGCCGGCCGGTGTATTCGCGCAGGTCGCCCAGCAGGCGCGCGAGGACCAGCGCGCCGGCCGTGTCTGGATGACGCATCGCCGTCCCGGCCATCACGACGCCGGTCAGCGCCGCCAGATCGTCGGCGGCCGCGAACATGCGGTCCTGCGCGGCCTGCACCTGCCACGTCGCACGCGCCGCCGCGGGCCGCGCGGCGAGCGCATCGACTTCGCCGCGCGCGCCGGCCAGCCCGCCGCGTAGCGACGCGAGCGCGTGCAGCGCGGCCCCGCGCTCGGATGCCCCGAGCGCCTCCGCCCGCGTGAGGTCGTCTCGCAGCGCATCGAGCGCCTGGTCCGTACGCGCGCGCGCATCGCGCACGGCCTGCGCTTCCTTGGCCGAATCGCGCCGCCGCAGCGCCAGCAACCGGTTGGCGGGCCAGCGTTCGGCCGAGATCCGGTTCGACGCGATCATCACGCATTCGACCAGCGCGAAATCGCGCAGGTCGAGCATCCCGTGCCGATACTGCCGATAGCTTTCCCACAGATTCGTGCCGCACGCGACTGCCGTCAGCATCACGACGAGCACGAAGCCGGCACGCATCCGCTGCCGGATGGAGAGGCCGCGAAGGTTCACGATGCCGGCTCGATGCGCACCGGATGCGCGCAGCCTTCCCCATCGGACGAACGCGCCGCCCCGGCCGACGCGAGGTGCCGACCGGCGTCATGCGCCGCGGACCGCGTGGGCCCTGCCGCGGCCGCCCTCGCCCCGCTAGATCGCACACCATTCTCCCGATGATTCGTCCGCGACGCTTCCGCTGCCGCGACAGGACGCGACGGCGACCTGTGCGTCGTGCCGTCGCGCATGACGCGTGCCGGGCGCCACGCGCGGCGACGTCCCGACCGCGCGCTTGCCGGCACGCGCCGGCAGCCGGCAGGCGACGCACACGGGATGCCGGCGCAGCGCGTGGCGGTAGGTGATGAACGCCGCGCCGCAATCCCGGCATCGGGCGATGTCGAGCACGCCGGTGTCGACGAAGCGCACCAGCATCCAGGCGCGTGTCAGGTCCAGCGGCAACGCGCGGCATGCGGCATCGCCCTGTTCGGCATACAGCGTATAGGCCTTGACGAGCGCCTCGAGTCGCGTGCAGCCCGCCTGGTTGCGCAGGAAGCGATAGATGCTGTGGAACAGCGATGCATGAAGGTTCGCGAACCACGTCATGTACCAGTCGATCGACGACGGCAGCAACCCCTTCGGCGCGGCCACGCCGCGCACTTCGCGATACAGCCGCACGAGCCGGTCGCGCGGCAATCCGCACTCGATTTCCAGCATCTGCAGCCGCGCGCCGAGCCGGATCAACGCCGCCGCGTGCATCGTCAGTTGCGCGTCGTCCGCGAGGCCATGTCGCCCTGCCCGGCCGTTCACGATGTTTCCTCGTCGGGTAGCGCAAGGCCGGCCAGCACCATCGCGGTATGCACGCGCACGAGATCGACCGGCGGCGTCGCGCGGGTCAGCGCCGACAGCACACCGTACCGGCCCGGCCGCAATGCGCAGATCAACTGCCCCGCGGACGCGAGCTCGTTCATGTGCTTCATCGACAGCGCGGCCAGCGCGGCGGCGACATCGGCGGTCACACCCAGGCGGAACATGCCGGTTGCGCGATCCGACTGCAGCAGTCGCTGCGCAAGCCAGAGATACGACATGTTCAGTTCCCACATTGCATCGCTGTCGTTGGCAACCTTCATCGTTCACCTCGATTCATGCGCGATCAGGATCAATGATTCATCGTCAAAATGCGTGCCGATAATCCCGTTATGACGAACCATTATTTTTTTGTGTTCGACGCGAATAACAGAAATTCACCGCCGCCGAACGACGCACATTGCGTGCGTGCAGCGCGCCGTCATTCAATCCTGTGGCGGCCGCTTGCGTCGTCGCTCACATCGGCGCGATGCCGGCGACGCATCGAATGGCGTGCCTGCATTCACCTGCATTGCGAACTGTCGTGATTGAGTCTCGGCGATATTCCGCTGAATGTAAATGCGACGTTAGACGCAAGACAGATGCAGGACAAAAGCGACTTTAGTATTAAGACTTTCGTCTTGTACAATCCGGTTCGTTCGTGTCGGCCCGACTCCGGATTCACTTATTCAAGCATCCTCATGAAAATTCTGATCGTCGACGATCACGCGATCCTGCGGGATGGCGTGGAGATGCTGCTGCGCCAGGGTGACGACGACACGGTCGTCGTCCAGGCGAGCAGCGCCGATGATGCGGTGCGGCTGCTCGACGATCACACCGACCTCGACGCCATCGTGCTCGACCTGAAGCTGCAGGGCATGGACGGCCTCGACGCCCTCGCCGTCTTCGCGACGATGCGCCCGGGGCTGCCGGTCATCGTGCTGTCGTCGTCCGAGGATCCCGGCGCCGTGCGCAGCGCGTTCGCGCAGGGCGCGATGGGTTACGTGCCGAAGTCCGCCAGCCCGCGCACGCTGCTGTCCGCGATCCGGATCGCCCTCAACGGCGAACGCTACGTACCGCCGCTCGTGCTCGACGACCCCGCGCTGCAGCATCAGGACGGTGCCGCTGCAGCACGCGGTTCGATGCTGACGCAACGACAGATCGAAGTGCTGCGCTATCTCGCTGAAGGCGTGCCGAACAAGGTCATCGCCGACAAGCTGGGCCTGTCCGAAAAGACCATCAAGGCGCACATCACCGCGATCTTCAAGGCGCTGAACGTCATCAACCGCACCCAGGCAGCGGCAGCCGGCAGGAAGGCAGGGCTCATCTGACCCGACGCCGGCTCGCGTCGCGACATTGCCATGCCGGCGCGGAACGCCTAAATTTTCCTCATTGTCCCCGCCCGTTCGAGGAGCGTGCGCATGACGCATGTCGACGAGCCGCCCGACGCGCCGGCCGACCATGAAGTCCCGTTCGACCTCGCCGCCGACGTGATCGCGCGCTGGCAGCGCCTCGTCGACCTGATGGCGGAAATCGTCGGCGTGCCGGCCGGGCTGATCATGCGCAACGTCGGCCGCGACATCCAGGTGCTGGTGGCGAGCCGCAACACCGGCAATCCGTTCTATCCGGGCGAATCGGCCGAACTGCACGGCTCCGGGCTTTACTGCGAAGCGGTCATCGCGAGCGGCGCTACGCTGGTCGTGCCGGATGCGCGGCAATCCGCGCAGTGGCGCAACAATCCGGACCTGCGCGTCAACATGGTCTCGTACCTCGGCCTGCCGATCCGCTGGCCCGACAACACGCCGTTCGGCACGATCTGCCTGCTCGACTGCAAGGAGAATGCGTATTCGGAGCGCTACATCCGGCTCGTCGAGGAATTCCGCGACCAGATCGAGATGCAGTTGCAACTGATCCGCGCGCAACGGATCGCCGAACGCGAACGCCAGCGCGCCGCGCAGCTGGCCGAGAACTTCCGCCGGCAAAAGGATCTCGCGACGGAGGCCGTGCACGTCAAGTCGAGCTTTCTCGCGGCCGCGAGCCATGACCTGCGTCAGCCCGTCCACGCGTTGAGCCTGTTCGTCGGCGCGTTGCGGCACGTGCCGATGCCGGCCGACGGCACGCTGCTCGTCGATCGCATCGACCAGTCCGTCAACGCGATGGACGCGCTGTTCACCGCGATCCTCGACATCTCGCGGCTGGATGCGGGCGTCGTGCCCGTCCATCGCCGGCCGTTCGCGATCGGCGCAGTGCTGGAGCGCGTGTGCCGCGAAGTCGCCGCCGACGCGCACGGGAAAGGCTTGTCGCTGTCGTACGTGCGCAGCACGGCCGTGGTCGATTCCGATCCCGTGCTGATCGAGCGCATCGCGCGCAACCTGCTGTCGAATGCGGTGCGCTATACCGACACCGGACGCATCGTCGTCGGCTGCAGGCGCACGCGCCAGCACGTTCGCCTGCAATTCATCGACACCGGGCGCGGCATTCCGGCCGACCAGCAGGCGCGCGTATTCGACGACTACTACCAGTTGCGCCGTCGCGGCGACGAGCCCGAACGGGGCGTCGGCCTCGGGCTGGCGATCGTGCGGCGCCTCGCGGGGCTGCTCGACTGTCCGCTGACGCTGCGCTCCGAACCCGGGCGGGGCTCATGCTTCGAACTGCAGCTGGTGCGGCTGGACACGGCCGTGCAGCCGGGCGCCGCCGCCGACGAGATCGCCGTCGACGAGACGACGGCCGCCGCGCACCTCGTGGTCGTGATCGACGACGAAAGCGCGATCCGCGCCGGCATGTCGATGCTGCTCGAGCGCTGGGGCTACCAGGTCGTCACGGCCGCGTCGGTCGATGACGCGATCGCGTGCCTGGCATCGTGCGAGGTCCGGCCGACCCTGCTGATCTGCGACCTGCACCTGCACGGCGACCAGAACGGCATCGCTGCGATCGCGCGCATTCGCGACGAGTACAACACGGCGATTCCCGCGATGCTGATCACGGGCGACACGACCGCGCGACGGCCCGGCCGGCTGAAGCACGGCGGGTTCGTGCTGCTGCACAAGCCGGTGCCGAGCGACAAGCTGCGCGCGGCGATGGCGCGCCTGCTGCATGCGCAGGCCCCCGGGCAGCAGCGCCGGACCGACGCGGGATAGTCGGCGGCGCACTGGCGGCATGCAAAAACGGCGGGCATCTGCCCGCCGCCGAGTCTTCTCACGCGCACCGTGTGAAGCGCGGCGCACGTGCGGGCCCTCGCTTACTTCAACCGCGTCGCGATCTCGTTCGCCATCGCCTTCGTCGCGGCCTTCGTCGGCGCATCCGTGGCCAGTGCGTTCAGCAGGCCGAAGTCATGGATGGTGCCGTCGTAGCGCGTGGTCGTCGCATCGACACCCGCCGCGTCGAGCTTGCGGCCGTACGCTTCACCTTCGTCACGCAGCACGTCGAACTGTGCGACCTGGATCAGCGCGGGCGGCAGGCCCTTCAACTGCGCGGTGCTCGCGCGCAGCGGCGACGCGTAGATCTCGTTGCGTTGCGCTTCGTTCTTCGTATAGGCGTCCCAGAACCACTTCATCATCGGCCGCGTCAGGAAGTGTCCTTGCTGATACGCGTTGTACGAGCCCGTGTTGAAGTTGTGGTCCGTCACCGGCCACATCAGCCCCTGGAAGCGGATCGCGGGGCCGCCCTTGTCCTTCGCCATCAGCGCCACCACGGCCGCCATGTTCCCGCCGACGCTGTTGCCGACCACCGCGAGGCGGCTGCCGTCGACGCCGATCTCCGCGCCGTGCGCGGCCACCCACTTCGTCGCCGCATACGCCTGGTTGATCGCGACCGGGTAATGCGCTTCCGGCGACGGCGTGTAGTTCACGAACACCGCGACGGCGCCCGATTGCACGACGAGATCGCGCACGAGGCGTTCATGCGTCGGGAAATCGCCGAGCACCCAGCCGCCGCCGTGAATGAACACGAATACCGGCAGCGTGCCCGTCGCGCCTTGCGGGCGCACGATCGTGACCGGCACCGACAGGCCGTCCTGTTCGATCGTGCGGTTCGACACGTCGATGCCCGACAGGTCGACCTTCGTGCCGTTCTGCGCATCGACCAGCACCTGGCGCGCCTTCGCGGGGCTCAACGTTTCGAGGCCCGGGCCCTTCTGGCCGTTCAGCGCAGCGAGGAATGCGCTCGTCGTCGCATCAGGACCGACGGCTTCGGCGCCGGCGGCGAACGCGGCAGGTGCGGTGGACAGTGCGGCTGCCACGGCGGCAGCGATCAGCAGCGGCTTGACGATCTTCATGGTGCAACTCCTTGGTCGAATCTTTGAATGGCGAGGATGGTTGGCAGTGCGATTGATCAGACGAGCGTGAGCGCGACGTCGATATTGCCGCGCGTCGCGTTCGAGTACGGGCAGACGACGTGTGCGCGTTCGATCAGCGTTTGCGCGACATCGCGATCGAGGCCCGGCAGCGAAATCTTCAGTTCGACTTCGATGCCGAAGCCGTTCGGGATCGCGCCGATGCCGACGCTGCCTTCGATCGCGGCGTCCGCGGGGATCGCGATCTTGTCGCGCGCGGCGACGAACTTCATCGCGCCGATGAAGCAGGCGCTGTAGCCGGCGGCGAACAGCTGCTCGGGGTTCGCGCCCGCACCGCCCGCGCCGCCAAGCTCGCGCGGCGTGGTCAGCTTCAGGTCGAGGCCGCTTTCGGGCACCGTCGCACGGCCGTCACGGCCGCCGGTGGCTTTTGCATGGGCGCGGTACAGCACTTTTTCGATCGACATGACAGACTCCTTTTTCAGCAAATGAATGAAACAGCCTTCGAACCGGGGACCACGTGCCGGCGGCTTTTCCGCCGGCTTCGCATTTGTTTATCTACTTATAGATAGATAAACATCCCCAAAAAATGCAGAGGATCGATTCCTCTGCGCCAACCATCTATCTACTACATGATAGATTACAAGATTCAATAAAAAGGCGGCGAACCGCCTCACTGCTTGCGCCGTCCGTCAGGACCGCGTTTTCCAGACCGCCTCGACGTCCTCGAGACGCGCCCGCGTATGAAACAGCCGGCTGGCCAGCACGCTGCCCTGGAACGCCGCGTACAGCGTGCGCGCCGCCGTATCAGGCTCGCCGCTGAACTGCAGCGTGCCTTCCTTCGCGCCTTGCGCCAGCAATTCCGCGAGCCAGCGCTCGTTGGCCGTGAAGAACGCCTGCACCGCCTGCCGCACGTTCTCCGGCAGCGTTTCGATGTCGGACGCGAGCATCCCGCACAGGCAGATCAGGTTGCCGTCACCCAGCGTGCGGCCGAACATCTTCGTGTACAGGCTCAGCTTCACGTCGGCCGGCAGCGCCGGATCGATCGCCCGCACGGCCGCGAGGACTTCGTCGCTGTAGGCCGCCACCGCTTCCAGCACCAGATCGTCCTTCGACGGGAAGTAGTAGTGGATGCTCGACGTCTTCACGCCCACCAGGTCGGACAGGTCCCGATAGCTGAAGCCGTTGTAACCGCGCTGCATCATCAGCGTGATTGCATGATCGAGAATCTGTTCGCGGACGGTCGGTTTCGTTTCCATGGATCGAACTTTATCTACTCATAGATAGACAGTCAAGGACTTTTTTAAGGGCGCGATGACCATGCCTGCGAGCCCGCTGCGCAGGGACGACGCCGTTCGCCTGGCCGGGCGGCTTACAACCGGCCTGCAGCACGATCGAATCGATGCGACACTTCACGCCGGGCCACGCGAATCGCGGTGCGGCGTCCATCGGCTGGACGGACGTGCCGGCACACGATGACCGCATCGCATCCGGCCCCGGCATCATCGGCCCGCCCGCTGCGTCGGGCCGCACAAGGAGAACAAGTCGATGTTTTCGTGGTTTGAACGGCGCCTGCCGACTTTCCCGCTCGAAGATCCCGTCACGCCGCCGCGGGGTTTCTTCTCGTTCGTCTGGGCGTGCACGAAAGGCGCGCGCAGCTGGATCCTGCTGATCGCGCTGACGTCGGCCGCACTGGCCGCGTACGAAGCCGCGCTGTTCGCGATGATGGGCCGCGTGGTCGACTGGCTCGCGTCGTCGACGCCGGCCGATTTCGGCGGCCGGCACTTCGGCACGCTCGCCGGGTTCGCGGCGATCCTCGCCGGCAGTGCGCTGCTGATCGCGCTGCATACGATGGTCAAGCACCAGGTGCTCGCGATCAACTTCCCGATGCGGCTGCGCTGGCTGTTTCACCGGCTGATGCTCGACCAGAGCCTGTCGTTCTACGCGAACGAGTTCGCGGGCCGCGTGACGACCAAGATCATGCAGACCGCGCTCGCGGTGCGCGATGCGCTGTTCATGTCGGTCGACGTCGTGATCGGCGTCGCCGCGTACCTGATCGGCATCCTCGCGCTCGCGGCCAGCTTCGACTGGCGGCTGATGATCCCGCTCGCGCTGTGGGCGCTCGGCTACGGCCTGGCGTGCGCGTATTTCGTGCCGCGCCTCGGTGCCGTCGGCAGCCGCCAGGCCGATGCGCGCGCGCTGATGACGGGCCGCATCACCGACGCGTATTCGAACATCACGACCGTGAAGCTGTTCTCGCACACGCGGCGCGAAGCCGACCACGCGCGCCGCGCGATGGAAGCGTTCAAGGCGACCGGCGACGCGCAGATGCGGCTCGTCAGCGCGTTCGAGGTCGTCAATCACCTGCTGTCGACGCTGCTGCTGGTCGGCTCGACCGGCCTCGCGCTGGTGCTGTGGATGCACGGCCAGGTGAGCGCGGGCGTCGTCGCGGCGGTGATCGCGATGGCGCTGCGCCTGTCGAGCTACTCGCACTGGATCATGTGGGAAATGACCGAGCTGTTCGAGAACGTCGGCACGATCCAGGACGGCATCAACACGCTGACGAAGGTGCACAGCGTGGTCGACGCGCCCGACGCGAAGCCGCTCGTGGTGCAGCGCGGCGGGATCGTGTTCGACAACGTGCAGTTCGCGCACGAGGACAACGATCGCGCCGTGTTCGACGGGCTGAACCTGACGATCCGGCCCGGCGAGCGGATCGGCCTGATCGGCCGCTCGGGCGCCGGCAAGTCGACGCTCGTGAACCTGCTGCTGCGCTTCTACGACGTGGGCGGCGGCACGATCCGGATCGACGGGCAGGACATCGCGCACGTGACGCAGGACAGCCTGCGCGGCGCGATCGGGATGGTCACGCAGGATACGTCGCTGCTGCACCGGACAATGCGCGAGAACCTGCTGTACGGGCGCCCCGACGCGACCGAGCGCGAGATGCACGACGCAGCCGTGCGCGCGGAAGCGTCCGAGTTCATCGGCCGGCTGCGCGATCGCCACGGGCGCAGCGGCTACGACGTCGAGGTCGGCGAGCGCGGCGTGAAGCTGTCGGGTGGCCAGCGGCAGCGCGTCGCGATCGCGCGCGTGATGCTCAAGGACGCGCCGATCCTCGTGCTCGACGAGGCGACCAGCGCGCTCGATTCCGAAGTCGAAGTCGCGATCCAGCGCAGCCTCGACGACCTGATGAGCGGCAAGACGGTGATCGCGATCGCGCACCGGCTGTCGACCATCGCGGCGATGGACCGGCTGATCGTGCTCGACGAAGGGCGCATCGTCGAGGAAGGGAGGCACCAGCAGCTGCTGCAGGCGGGTGGTATTTACGCGGCGCTGTGGGCGCACCAGAGCGGCGGGTTCCTTGGGGAGACGGCGGACGTGGAGAAGGCGGAGCAGTAAGCCGCCCGTCCGGATGCGCAAGACGCGCGGCCTCGTTGCCCAGGCCGCGCGTCGCCCATGACATTACAACCGCACGACCGTCGACTTCAGCTCGGTGTACTTGTCGAGCGCATGCAACGATTTGTCACGACCGTTGCCCGACAGCTTGTAGCCGCCGAACGGGAAGTTCAGGTCGTCGCTGCCATCGCCATAGCAGTTGACCCACACGGTGCCCGCGCGCAGACGTCGTGCCACCGCGTGCGCGGTCGAGAGGTCGGCCGACCAGACGGCGGCGGCCAGTCCATACTCCGTGTCATTGGCGATCCGCACGGCCTCGTCGACATCGTCGAACACGATCACCGACAGCACCGGCCCGAAGATTTCCTCGCGGGCGATCTTCGCATCGGGCTTCACCTCGAACACCGTCGGCTCGACATAGAATCCGCCCGTCTCCTCGCGCACGCGCAGGCCGCCCGTGACGAGTTTGCCTTCGTCGCGCCCGGCACCGATATACCCCATCACGCGCTCGAGCTGCGTGCGGTCGACGATCGCCCCCATCGTCACCGACGGATCGAGCGGGTGCCCGGGCGCGAAGCGCCGCGACGCGTCGATCAGCTTCGCGACAAATGCGTCCTTGATGTCGCGATGCACGAGCAGGCGCGAGCCGGCCGTACACACTTCGCCCATGTTGAAAAAGATCGCGTCGGCAGCCGCCTGCGCGGCGCGGTCGAGATCGGGGCAATCGCGCAGCACGATGTTCGGCGACTTGCCGCCGAGTTCGAGCCACACGCGCTTCAGGTTCGATTGCGCAGCGCACGCCATGATCTGCTGCCCCGTACGCGTCGACCCGGTGAACGCGATGCAGTCGACGTCGCAATGCAGCGCGAGCGCCCTGCCCGGCTCCGCGCCACCCGGCACGACGCTGAACACGCCGGCCGGCATGCCGGCCTCGCACGCGAGCTGCGCAACACGGATCGCGGTGAGCGGCGATTTCTCGGACGGCTTGAGCACGACGCTGTTGCCGGCCGCGAGCGCCGGCGCGAATTTCCATGCGGCCATCAGCAGCGGGAAATTCCACGGCACGACGGCCGCGACGACGCCGATCGGCTCGCGCGTGACGAGCCCGACCAGATGATGGTCCACCGGCGCGACTTCGCCGCCGACCTTGTCGATCGCTTCCGCATACCAGTCGACGCAATGCGCGGCGGCCGGCACGTCGATCGCCGTGGTATCGGCGATCGGCTTGCCGGTGTCGAGCGTCTCGAGCAGCGCGAGCTCGTCGAGGTGCTCGCGCATCAGCGCGGCCCAGCGCTGCAGCACCGCCTTGCGCGCACGCGGATTCATGCCGGCCCAGCTCCGCGCGTCGAACGCGCGGCGCGCGGCCGCCACCGCGAGGTCGACGTCGTCGGTGCCGCAATCTGCCACGTGCGCGAGCACGCCTCCGTCGATCGGGCTCACGCAGTCGAACGTCTTACCGCCGCGCGCGTCGCGCACCTCGCCGTCGATGAACGCGCGCCCTTCGATCCGCAGCACGGCCGCGCGGGCCTGCCAGTCTTCGAATGTCGGTTGATTCATGCGTTTCCTCTTGAAAAGTCGCGGATCACGACCCGGTGACCGGATCGATCGGCGTGAAGATGCCCGCGCGCGCCTCGATCGCTTCGCCCGCGGCGAGACACAGTGCCTCCTCAAAGCGTCCGGCGACGAGCTGCACGCCGGTCGGCACGCCATCGCGGATGCCGGTCGGCACCGACAGTCCCGGCAGCCCGAGCAGCGCAGTGGCGAGCAGCGGCCCCTGCCGTTCGACGATCGCGCGCATCGCGTCGTCGCCATGCTGATCGGCGTCGATCGCGAACGGCTGCGCGCACGACACCGGCATCAGCAGCAGCGGATGGCGCGCGAAGAACTGCTGCCAGTCGCGCAGCAGCGCGGTGCGCCGCGCGAGGGCGTTCATGTAGCCCTCGAGATCCAGCGGCTTCGCGAGACGGCGCTGGCTCGCGAACGCGATACGGATCGCCGCGTCGCCGTGCTGCATGATCACGTCGCCGAGGCCGCTGCGCGCTTCGTTGGTCACCAGGTCCAGCCACAGTTCGCACGCTTCGGCGAACCGCGGCGGCTCCGCTTCCTCGACGATGCAGCCGGCCTCTTCAAGCCAGCGTGCGGCCTGCCGGATCGCGTCGACCACCACCGGATCGGACGGCACGCCCGGCAGCGCCGCGCAAACGGCCACGCGCGCGGGGAACGCGGCTTCGCGTGCATTCGGCGCGACGGGCATCCACCATGCGTCGCGCGCGTCGCCTGCCGCCATCGCGTCGAGCGCGAGCCGCAGGTCGCCTACCGTGCGCGCGAGCGGCCCCTGCACGGACGCAAGCTGCACCGCGAGCGTGCGATCCTTCGACTGCGTCGGGTTGTACGCCGGCACGCGCCCGGTGCTGGGCCGCAGCCCGGCGACGCCGCACGCGTAGGCCGGGTAGCGGATCGAGCCGCCCAGGTCGTTGCCATGCGCGATCGCGCCGATGCCGGCGGCCACCGCCGCGGCCGCGCCACCGCTGGAACCGCCCGGCGTCAGCGACGCATCCCACGGATTCGACGTGCGGCCATGCAGGTCGTTATCGGTGAACCAGCGGTACGAAAACGCCGGCGCATTGCTGCGCCCGATCACGATCGCGCCGGCCTTGCGCAGGTTCGCGGTCACCGGGCTGTCCTCGTGCGCGATCAGGTCCGAAAACGCGCGCACGCCGTTGGTCGTCGCGTATTCCGCCGTGTCGACGTTGATCTTCACGGTCACCGGCACGCCGTGCAGCGGGCCGACCGGTGCGCCGCGCGCGATCGCGGCATCGGCATCGGACGCCGCCTGCAACGCGCTGTCGGTCATCACGTCGACGATCGCGTTGATGACGGGGTTCACCGCTTCAAGCCGCTGCAGGCAGCTGTGCGTGAGTTCGGTGGCAGACACGTCGCGACGCACGACGCGCTCGGCCATTTCGGCCGCGCTGAGACGCCACAATTCCTGGGTCATGGATTGCTCCTCGTTGATCTCGATGGTTGTCCTGAACCGGCCGCGCGTTACGCGGCCGGCTGTCCGGCTTGCGGTGCGTGCGATGCATAGATCTTGCGGCACGTCTCGACGACTTCCCACGTGCCGCGAAAACCCGGTGGAATCACGAAGCGGTCGCCCGCGCGCAGCACGCGCTCGCGGCCGTCGGCATCGCGCACGATCGCGACGCCGCTCAGCATCTCGCAATACTCCGACTCGTCGTACTCGATCGTCCAGCGGCCGGGCGTGCATGCCCAGATCCCGCAGCTGAACTGCCCGCACGGGCTGATGTAGTGATGCGACAGCGTCTGCTGCGGATTGCCGTCGAGCAGCAACCCGCTCGGCACGCGGCTCTGCGTGAGCTTCGCCGGTGCGCGCATCAGGTCGACGAGATTCGTGATGTTGGTCATGAGTGCCTCCAGGGCATGAGTGATTCGAAACGTTTCGGTGCCGCGCGGCCGGTTGAACGGCCCGCGCGGATCAGAGCAGGTCCATCATCCGGTGCCAGGTCATCGCGAGCGCCAGCATCGGCGTGCGCAGCGCACGCCCGCCCGGAAAGTCGCGATGGCGAATCCGGCCGAACAGGTCGAAGCGCGTGGCCTGCGCGTCGATCGCTTCCGCGATCAGCCGCCCCGCGAGCCCCGTCACGTTGACGCCGTGCCCGGAAAATCCCTGCGCGAAATACACGGTCGGCTCGAGCCTGCCGAAATGCGGCGCGCGATTCATCGTCGCGTCGATCAGCCCGCCCCACGCGTAGTCGATCCGCACATCGGCCAGCTGCGGGAACGTCTTCAGCATGTCGCGCCGCATCGCGGCCGCGAGATCGCGCGGCGTATTCGTCGAGCTGCTGGCCTTGCCGCCCCACAGCAGCCGGCGGTCGCGTGTCAGCCGGAAATAGTCGAGCGCCGAACGGGTGTCGCAGATCGCCGCATCGGCCGGCATCGTTTCGGCCGCGCGCGCGTCGCCGAGCGGCTCCGTCGCGATCAGGTACGTCGCGACCGGAATGATCTTGCGCGTGAGCGCCGGCGCCAGCTGCCCCAGGTATGCATTGCAGGCCAGCACGACATGACGGGCATCCACGTGGCCGCGGGCGCACGTCACGCGGTGATACGGTGCGGCACGACCGAGCGCAATCGCGGGCGTGTCCTCGTGGATCGTCACGCCGGCCTCGCGCGCCGCCCGCGCGAGGCCGAGCGTGTAGTTCAGCGGATGCAGGTGGCCGCTGCCTTCGTAACGGAGGCCGCCGAAGTAGCGATCCGATGCGACGAAGCGATGCATGTCGGTGCGCTCGACGACTTCGTAGCCGCGATAGCCGAAGCGGCTCGCCGCGGTATCGCGCCACGCGCGCAGCGCATCGAGATGGCGCGGCTTGTTCGCGGCGGTGAGGTAGCCGGAGGTCAGGTCGCAATCGATGTCGTACCGCTCGACCCGCTGCCGGACGATCTCGACCGACTCCAGCCCCATCGCCCAGACGCGCCGCACGTCGTCTTCCGGCAGGTAGGCCGAGAACGTGTCGATATCGCACGCGTACCCGGCGATCAGCTGGCCACCGTTGCGCCCGCTCGCGCCCCAGCCGATCTTCGACGCCTCGACGAGCACGACCGAATGGCCGCGCTCGGCGAGCTCGAGTGCCGCGGACAGGCCCGTGAGCCCGCCGCCGATCACGCAGACGTCCGCCGTCACGGCCCCGTCGAGCGATGGATGCCGCGTACGGTTGTTGACCGTCGCTGCATAGTAGGACTGAACATGTTGCTGGTTTTCGAACTTGAGCATGTGCAAGACTCGCGAACGGCGTCGCGTCAGAACGCGTAGATGAGTTGGGTGGCGAGCAGGTCGTTCGACTTCTCGTACGACCCGTCGTGACGCAGGAACACCTTGTTGCTCGCCCAGTCGTGCCGGTATTCGACCTTCACCGTCACTTGCTGGGTCGGGTAGAACAGCAGGTCGAACGCGGCAGCCTGCCGCGTCGCGCCCTTGCACTCGAAGCCGACGCCGCCGTTCGCCTTCGACAGCGCCAGGCAATCCGCATCGATGCCGAAGCCGTTGTACGGGTCCATCCCGTTGCCGTTCAGGCCGATCGACGAGCCGCCGCCGCCGTTCTTCCGGTTCACGAGCAGGTCGTAGCGCAGCGTCGCACCCATGCGGCCGACCACCGGCGCGTTGAACTTGCGGTGCGCGAGCAGTGACAGCCCGAACCACTGTGCGAGCCCGCCGTTGAACGCGCCGTGCTGCTGCTGGCCGTAGTCGAACTCGGCGTTGTACTGCGCATCGGCGAGCGTGTAGGTCGCGTCAGCCTCACCGAAGAAGAACGCGCCGTACGCGCTCGGTGCGTTGCCGCCCACGCCGTAGCGCACGTTGCCGGTCACCGGATCGACCGCGCTCGGCAGCGTCTGGCGGCCGATGCTGATCGAGCCGCCGACGTCGAGCGCGCTGCCGCGCAGGTAATCGACGCGCGCGGTGAAGGTCGGCACCTTGTTGCTCGTCGAGATCGGGTCGCCGAGCGCGTTGACGCCGGTCTGCGTGACCGCGCCCGCGCTGCGGAACTGCTCGTTGCCGATGAAGAACTTCCACGCCCAGTGGCCATCCGCGCTCTGGTAGTTGAGGCCCGCGCCGATCGACGAGCCCGGATCGGAGAAGTCGTACAGCAGGTTGTGCGTGAGCGTCAGCATCATGCTCGACTGCTGGTACTCGTAGCCGCCGAAGCCCGTCACGAGGCCGCCGGTGAGCGCCGTCGTGCCCGACAGCGGCACGGTCAGGACGGCCGTGTTGATGATGTTCAGGCCGCTCGAGCCGCTGCCCGTCATCATCGACAGGCCCGCGCCGCGGTTCGGCATCAGCGTGATTTCCGCGGACGGCGCGGTCGGGCCGACACCGAAGGTCTTCTTGATGTCGAGGAATACGTCGCCGAACGTGCTGTTGTAGTACGTGTACGCGTTCTCGTGGTTCGCGAACTGGAACGACGACGTGCCGGCGCCCCGGTTGTACAGGTAGGTCGGGTCGAGGTAGCCCGTCACCGACAGCCCCGCGATCGGGCCCGTGCGCGCGGCATCCGTCAGAGAATCGACCTTCAGTTGCTGGTTCGCGACCTGCTGCCGGATGTCCGACACGTCGTCGTTGGTCAGCACGGCCGGTGCCTGCCCGTAGCCGGGTGCGGACGGGTCAGCCGCCGCGCCGGTCGCCGGGTTTGACGCGTTCGATGCGTTAGACGCCACCGGTACGGCCAAAGGCTTCGCGCCGAGCTGCGATTGCAGCGCGCTCATCTGCCGCTGCAGCACCGCGATCTGCTGCTGCAGCATCCGGATCCGGTCGGCGCTCGAGTTCGCCGCAGCCAGCCCCGGCAGCGCTCCGGCGATCAGCGCGCAGAGCATCTTCTTTTTCATGGAATGTCTCCTGGTCGTTCGTCACTGTTCGTCACTTCGTGGGATGCGGAATGCGGTCGTGCAGCGGCGGCGCGGCAGGCGCACGCGCGGGCGGCATGGCGGACGGCGACGCGGGGATGCCGGATACCTCGGGTGCGGCCGCCGCATGCCACATCCGCATGTCGCGCGCGTGCCGCCGCTCGCGGGCCAGCATCGCGCGGTTCACGACGACGACCCCGATCGTCACGACCGTGATGAACACCGTGGCGAGCGCATTCATCTCCGGGTTGAGCCCCATCCGCACGCGAGAGAACACGACGAGCGGCAGCGTCGTCGAACCGGGGCCCGACAGGAACGCGGACAGGATCACGTCGTCGATCGACACCGTGAAGGCAAGCAGCCAGCCGGACACCAGCGCTTGCGCGATCAGCGGCAGCGTGATCACGAAGAACACCTTCCACGGTCGCGCGCCGAGATCGAGTGCGGCTTCCTCGATCGAACGATCGAGCTCCTTCACGCGCGACTGCACAATCACCGCGACGAACGACAGGCACAGCATCACGTGGCCGATCCAGATCGTCAGCCAGCCGCGCCCGGCCGGCCAGCCGAAGGTCTGCTGCATCGCGACGAACAGCAGCAGCAGCGAGATGCCCTGGATCACTTCCGGAATCACCAGCGGCGCATTGATCATCGCGGCATACAGCGTGAAGCCGCGAAAGCGCCCCATGCGGGCGAGCACGAAGCCGGCCCAGGTGCCGATCGCGACCGACGCGGTGGCCGTCAGCAGCGCGATCTTCAGCGACAGCCAGGCGGCCGTGAGCAGTTCGTCGTCGTGCAGCAGCGCGCCGTACCACTTCAGCGAGAAGCCCGACCACACCGTCACCAGCTTCGACGCGTTGAACGAGTAGACGACCAGGCTGACGATCGGGATGTACAGGAACAGGAAGCCCGCGCCCAGCACGCACGCGGACAGGATGCGATTCGCACGGTTCATGACCTGGCCTCCGCTTCGGTCTGGCTGTAATGGAGCAGCGCCATCGGCACGAGCAGCAGCAGCACCATCGTCACCGTCACCGCGGACGCCATCGGCCAGTCCATGTTGTTGAAGAATTCATCCCACATCACGCGGCCGAGCATCAGCGTGTTCGCGCCGCCGAGCAACTCGGGGATCACGTATTCGCCCACCGCCGGGATGAACACGAGCAGGCTGCCCGCGACGATGCCGTTCCTCGACAGCGGCAGCGTGATGCGCCAGAACGCGGACCACGGCGTCGCGCCGAGATCGTTGGCGGCTTCGAGCAACGTGAGGTCCATCTTCACGAGGTGCGCGTACAGCGGCATCACCATGAACGGCAAGTACGAATAGACCATCCCGATGTAGACGCCCGCGTCGGTGTGATACAGCCGCAGCGGTGTCGCGATCACGCCGAGTGCCGCCAATACGTGGTTCAGCAGCCCGTCGTCCTTCATGATCCCGACCCACGCATAGACGCGGATCAGGAACGACGTCCAGAACGGCAGCATCACGGCCATCATCAGCAGGTTGCGTCGGGCCGGCGTCGAGCGCGCAATGAAGTACGCGATCGGGTAGCCGGCCAGCAGGCACATCAGCGTCGATGCCGCGGCCATCTTCAGCGAGCTGACGTAGGTGTTCAGGTACAGGTCGTCCTGCAGCAGCAGCGCGTAATGCTTCAGCGACAGCGCAACCTGCACGGTGCCGGCCTCCAGCCGCGCAAGCGCGGTGTACGGCGGGATGCCGAGCATCTGGTCGGCGAAGCTGATCTTCAGCACCAGCACGAACGGCAGCGCGAAGAACACGGCCAGCCACACGAACGGCACGCCGATCGCGACGCTGCGGCCCGACGGCAGGAAGCGCGACAGCGCGGCGAAGCGGCCTCGGCGCTTGTCAGCCTGGGGCGCGGCGGTCGTGCCGGTCGACACCGGAGTGGAGGGCGTGGAAGCGGAGGTTCTCATCGTGGCGTCCTCACTGCGTCAGCACGACGCCGCTGGCCGGCGACCACGACACGAACACGTCGTCGTTCCACGCCGGTGCGTTGTCGTTCATCAGGTGCGAGCTCGACAGGTTC
>NZ_JAUJQE010000040.1:0-683 GCF_030482505.1 Burkholderia sp. AU45274
TCAACCGTCGCTGCAGTCATCCGATTGAACGCGTTCCACTCGTAACGCTGCTCACCCGCTGGCGATCTGCGATGAACGAGATTGCCGCGCGCGTCGTACGCGAAATGCTCCCCCGCGTATTGCTTCAACAAGTTGCCCAACACCTTGGACACTTCCGCGGGGAACGTGCTCTCCGTCGCACGTACCGGACTCGGCCGGCTCTCCGTGCGAGGCGGCTCAACACGTATCGGGTCGATGATGTTGCTCGCCGGATCGAACGCGAACCGCTCCTTGCCCGCCGGTCCGATCGACTCCAGCAACCGTCCGACCGGATCGTAACGATAGTCCGTCAACCCTCTGCGATTGTCTTCAATCTGCACGAGCTGGCCGGCCGCGTCGTAGCGATACCGGCGCTCTGCCAGCGGCGCGGGTGCATTCGCACGCTGTACGGTGCGCTGCGCCAACCTGCCTGCACGGTCGTATGCCGTGTGTTGATCGATCTTGCTCGGCAGGGTACGCAATGTTTCCCGATGCAGATCATCGCGCTCGATCTGAACGAGCTCCTTGCCGTCCAGCATCAACCCGTGGACGTGTCCCGAGCCATACGTGAGCCAATCGACGGCATGGCCGTCCGGCCTGACCGTTCTGATGCGGTTACCGATTTCGTCGTACTGGTGATGCCACACGAAGCTCCGGCTCGCGCC
>NZ_JAUJQE010000041.1:0-652 GCF_030482505.1 Burkholderia sp. AU45274
TAACGAGTCTGTCTCATCGACAGTCGCTACAGGTTGAGTTCTCGCGTTGTGCCGTATTCCAATTGAGTCAAACATTAAGTTCGAATCATCTTGAGATACATCGATACAATCACAACCCGGATAGTTTCCACGCCCATCTCAAGACGCTTCCGCTATCCAAATTACTTGCTTCTTCCAGATTGTTAAAGAACGACAGCCGATACATACTACGTATCACTCTGACTGGCTCAATCGCCAATGCAAAATTCTCGGTTCAGTGTCTGAACCAAGCCCTTAGCGTTGGTGATTGGTGGAGGCAGACGGGATCGAACCGACGACCCCCTGCTTGCAAAGCAGGTGCTCTCCCAGCTGAGCTATGCCCCCATGTACAGATTTGCCTCAGGTGTTACCGCCAGACAATGGTGGGTCTGGTTGGATTCGAACCAACGACCCCCGCCTTATCAAGACGGTGCTCTAACCGACTGAGCTACAGACCCCTGAGTCTGTCTTTAAATTTACAGCCGATAAGCGTGAGCGCTCAACTTGTGCGAGAAGCTCTGGAAAGGAGGTGATCCAGCCGCACCTTCCGATACGGCTACCTTGTTACGACTTCACCCCAGTCATGAATCCTACCGTGGTGACCGTCCTCCTTGCGGTTAGACTAGCCACTTCT
>NZ_JAUJQE010000042.1:0-647 GCF_030482505.1 Burkholderia sp. AU45274
TGCTGCTCGACGAGCCGATGTCCGCGCTCGACAAGAAGATCCGCCAGAAAACCCAGCTCGAACTCGTGAACATCATCGAGAAGGTCGACGTGACCTGCGTGATGGTCACGCACGACCAGGAAGAGGCGATGACGATGGCGAGCCGCCTCGCGGTGATGAGCGAAGGCAAGATCGTGCAGATCGGCGCGCCGGGCGAGGTGTACGAGTTTCCGAACAGCCGCTTCTCGGCCGAATTCATCGGCTCGACCAACCTGTTCGAAGGGCGCGTGGTCGAGGACGAACCCGATCACATCTTCGTTGAAAGCGACGACCTCGAAGCCCGCATGTACGTGAGCCACGGCGTCACCGGCCCGCTCGGCATGCCGGTCGGCATCTCGGTGCGCCCGGAACGCATTCACGTGTCGCGCGAGAAGCCGGGCTCGAAACACAACTGGGCGCGCGGCGTCGTGACCGACATCGCGTACATGGGCAGCTACTCGCTGTACCACGTGCGCTTGCCGAGCGGCAAGACGGTCGTGTCGAACCTGTCGAGCTCGCACCTGATGAACGACAACGCACCGGCGTGGAACGACGACGTGTTCGTGTCGTGGTCGCCGGCCAGCGGCGTCGTGCTGACGCAGTGAGGACGCCACGATGAGAACCTCCGC
>NZ_JAUJQE010000043.1:0-596 GCF_030482505.1 Burkholderia sp. AU45274
GGCAAGACCGCAGTCGTCACGGGCGCCGCGAGCGGCATCGGCAAGGAAATCGCACTCGAGCTCGCGAAAGCGGGCGCGGCCGTCGCGATCGCCGACCTGAACCAGGACGGCGCGAACGCGGTCGCTGACGAGATCGTCAAGGCGGGCGGCAAGGCGATCGGCGTCGCGATGGACGTGACGAACGAGGAAGCCGTGAACAGCGGTATCGACAAGGTGGCCGAAACGTTCGGCTCGGTCGACATCCTCGTGTCGAACGCGGGCATCCAGATCGTCAATCCGATCGAGAACTATTCGTTCGCCGACTGGAAGAAGATGCAGGCGATCCACGTCGACGGCGCGTTCCTCACGACCAAGGCCGCGCTGAAGCACATGTACAAGGACGATCGCGGCGGTGTCGTGATCTACATGGGTTCGGTGCACTCGCACGAAGCGTCGCCGCTGAAGTCGGCGTACGTGACGGCCAAGCACGGCCTGCTCGGCCTGGCCCGCGTGCTGGCGAAGGAAGGCGCAAAGCACAACGTGCGCTCGCACGTCGTGTGTCCGGGCTTCGTGCGCACGCCGCTGGTCGACAAGCAGATTCCGGAGCAGGCGAAGGA
>NZ_JAUJQE010000004.1:0-687465 GCF_030482505.1 Burkholderia sp. AU45274
CTTCTTCAACCGCGATTTCGTCGAACGGGTTCATCGACATCTTCACGTTCGCGATGTCGACGCCCGTGTTGTCCGACTTCACGCGGACCTTCACGTTGTAATCGACCACTCTTTTCACTGGCACCAGTATCTTCATCATTCGTTCCCCAGTCCGGTTTCAACCACCGTCATGCAAGCATCGTGCGTGCAATGACCGTGCGCTGGATCTCCGACGAGCCTTCGTAAATCCGCAGGATCCGTGCATCACGCATGAGGCGCTCGATCCGCATTTCCCGCGTGAAGCCGTAGCCGCCGTGGATCTGCAATGCGGCGTCCGTCACGAACGCGACCATCTCCGACGCATACAGCTTCGCCATCGATGCCATGTCGGTAAACGGCTCGCCGGCCGCGCGCCGCGCAGCGGCCTGCAGCGTCAGCAGCCAGGCGGCTTCGAGCTGCGTCTTCATGTCGGCGAAACGCCACTGCAGCCCCTGCTTGCTTGCGAGTGGTTCGCCACCGACGTGGCGCTGCTTCGCCCAGTCGATCGCATCGCCCAGCGCCGCTTCCGCGATCCCGAGGCTCGTCGCCGCGACGTCGAGGCGGCTGTTGTCGAGCACCTTCATCGCGGTGCGAAAGCCGCTACCCTCTTCACCGAGCCGGTTCGACGCCGGCACGACACAATCGAATGCGACTTCGTGCGCGGGCGCGCCGTGGATGCCCATCAGCTTCTCCGGCGACGACACCGACACGCCCGGCGTATCGCGATCGACGACGAATGCGCTGATCCCGCGCGTCCCGAGTTCGGGCGCAGTTTTCGCGTAGACGACGATGAATTGCGCGGCGTCCGCATTCGAGATGAAGTGCTTCACCCCACGAAGACGGTAGCGGTCGCCGTCGCGCACCGCCTGCGTGGTCATCCCCGCCGGATGGGAGCCGGCCTGCGGCTCGGTCAGAGCGAACGCGCCGAGCTTGGCGCCGGTCGCAGCGTCCGGCAGGTAGCGCGCACGCAATGCGTCGTCGCCGCCGATCAGCACCGAATCGGTCGCCAGATAGTGCGCGCCGATCATCGACGACGTCGCTGCGCATGCGTTCGCGATCTCGGCCAGCGCGAGGATGATCGCGGCCGGCGATGCCCCGATTCCGCCCCAGCGCTCCGGCAGGTTCATGCCCATCACGCCGAGTTCGGCCAGCGCCGGCACGTAGCACGTCGTCGAGGTTTCGTCGCGATCGACCTGCGCCGCATGCGGTGCGAGTTCAGCCTGTGCGAAACGGCGAATCGCATCGGCGATTTCGAGGTCGGCGTCGCTCACGCCCAGTCGTTTAAGCATCGTTCATCTCCTGACGGGTTTTGGTTTGATGGAGCGTCACCGCCGCACTGGCATCGACCGCGTCGGCGGCCGCGTGGACCACGCCGGCCTTCGCGAGCGCGGCAATCGCCGCTTCGTCGAGGCCGAGCATGCGCGTGAGCACCTCGCGTGTGTGCTCGCCAAGTTGCGGTGCGCGCGTCGTGCGCGTGCCGGGATACGCGGAAAACTTCAGCGGCTGCACGGGCAGCCGGATCGTCGAGCCGTCGGCCGCGGTCGTTTCGACGAGCAGGCGCCGCACGCGGGCCTGTTCGCTTTCGAGCGCCTGCCGCACGCTCCGGATCGGTGCGACCGGAATGCCCGCTGCGCTCAGCGACGCGTTGACGTCCGCGACCGAACGCGTTGCGGCCCACTGTTCGATACAGGCGCGCAACGCAGCCTCGTGCTCGCAACGCGACGCATCGGACGCGAACCGCGGATCGTCGACCAGCGCCGGATGGCCGATCGTGTCGGCAAGCAGGCTGAACAGCTTGTTGTTGAGCACCGCGACGACGAAATGACCGTCCGCCGCGCGATACGCGCCAAACGGCGCGGACGTCGGATGGCGATTGCCGACGCGCGGTTGCGCGACGCCGGTGGTCGCATAGCGTGCGACCAGCGCTGCTGTCAGATTCATCGTCGCATCGAACATCGACACATCGACGTGCGAGCCCTCGCCGGTGCGATCGCGTGCGACGAGTGCGGCCAGCACGCCCCACGACGCGAAGATCCCGCTGACCACATCGGACACCGAATCGCCCACCATCGTCGGGTCGCCGTCCGGTGAACCGGTCGCGTCCATCAGGCCGCACATCGCCTGAAGGATGATGTCGTACGCGGGCCGGTGCGACTCCGGGCCGGTCTGCCCGAATCCCGATACGCTCGCGTAGATCAGTGCCCGATTGCGCGCCGACAGCGCCGCATAGCCGATCCCGAGGCGATCGGCCACGCCCGGGCGGAAATTCTCGACGACGACGTCCGCCTGCGCACACAGCGATTGCGCCAGCGCCTGCCCGTCGGCGGTCTTCAGGTCGATCACGACACTGCGCTTGTTGCGGTTCATCGCAGCGAACAACCCGCTCTCGCCATTCGCGAACGGACCGATCGCACGATAGTCGTCGCCGGCGGGCGGCTCGATCTTGATCACGTCGGCGCCGAGGTCGCCGAGCAGCGCCGAACACAGCGGCCCCGCGAGTACCCGGGAAAAATCGATCACACGTATGCCGTCGAGCGGCAGCCTGGACACAGTCACGGCATCTCTCTCCTGAAGGTCGGGCCGAGTAGGCCGATGCGGTGATTCTGTTCGAGTGTGGCAATCAGATAAAATATCGGAATAAATTAACTCCTATAAGATTTTCGTATGGGTTCGACATGGCTCTGTCGCTGAGACTGCTTCGCTATTTCGTCGCGGCCGCGGAAGCGGGCAGCACGACCGCGGCCGCGGTCGCGCTGAACGTGTCGCAACCGTCGATCTCGGTGGCGATCCGCGAGCTCGAAGCGCTATTCGATGACCCGCTGTTCACGCGCGGCGCGGGCACGCGAATGACGCTCACGCACTTCGGCGAGCGCAAGCTCGCGGAGGCACGTCAGTTGCTGGCATCGGCGTCGGCGTTCGCAACCGACGACGCGGGCGACGAACCGGGCGGCGTCGTGCAAATCGGCGTATTCAGCACGATTGCGCCGGTCTATTTGCCGCGCGTGCTGGAACTCGCGCAGCAGCGTCATCCACGCCTGGACATCCGTTTTGTCGAAGGCGATCTCGCGCAGCTCGACATGGCACTGCACAAGCAGCAGATCGACTTCGCACTGATGTACGACGTAGGCTTGCCCGACGACATCGAGTGCGAATGCCTTGCCGAACTACGGCCCTATGCGCTCGTACCGGCCGGGTCCGCGCTCGCGAAGCGCAAGCGTGCGATTTCGTTGCACGATCTCGCCAAGCATCCATTCATCCTGATCGACCTGCCGCACAGCCGCGACTTCCTGATGGCGCCGTTCTGGCAATGCGGCTTGTCGCCGAACGTCCGCTATCGCGCCGTGTCGATCGAACTCGTGCGGGCGATGGTCGCGAGCGGGCTCGGCGTGTCGCTGCTGATCACGCAGAGTCCGGCGGTCACGCGCTCGCCGCTCGTCGTCGAGTGTCCGATCCGGGAATCGACGGTGATCCAGCCGCTGGTGATCGCCCGGCTTGTGCGCGCGGCGCGTACCCGTGCGTCGGAAATCGCAGCGGCCTGCGTACGCGACGCGGTCGCCGACGCGATGCGTACGCGCACGGGGCTACCCGCGTCGGAACGCACGGGTATGCGGCCAAGCACGACGATCTCCCGTTAGGCGATGCAACACGCGAACGCTCGGCCAGTTGCCGCGCGCCCGGAATGGATCGAGGTGCTCGTCGACCTGAAGCTCGCGACGTCGTTCGGCCATGCGCAGATCGGCGCGAACGTCGTCCACCGGTTGCTCGTCGACGGCACGTACCGGCGCCACGTCGACAGCCTGCGTGCGCGCCTCGCGGACGCGATGGGCGAAACGCTCCGGCGCGTCACGCGCGCCGGGCTCAGGATCTGGACGGAGCCGCGCGGCGGCGTGCGGATGCGCGCGAGCCACCGTATCCATGCTGGAGAATGATGAAGCCCGGCAATCGGGCGGACAACTACGGAATGAATCGGTAATCTGCCTTCGGCATCTGCAGCCAAGCAGGCCGACATCCGATAGAGCATGTCGTTCGGGATACCTCGTTTCGCAAATCGTACACGACCAATAGACGAGCATGCCTCCGTCCGTCGATAGTTTTCCTCCTCTTCCGGATAACTATCGAATCAATGAGCGAGAACTTCGATTCACGCGACGCTACGCACCACGAAGAACGCGACGAATGGATATGCGTCGGAACCACCTATACAAACACCACACCGGGATCCACTCACACCATCGAACTCGACATGGCGCAAATCTGCGAAAACATGTCGAACAAAACATTCAGGCGCCTGATTGCTCGGCTGCGCGACGCTGAAATTGTCCTGATTCGCGAGCGAATTCATGGCCTCGCCGCTTGGGATCAGGAAGAACAGCGCCGCGTCCAGACTTGGTTCGGCCGATCAGATGACATAGTCCGTCGAAGACTCGACACCGGATTACCCAAACTTCTGCGCACTTCCCGATGCCCGGCTTTCTACCAACTGCAAACTGAAAGTCCTGATTCACGAATGCACGCACTACGTCGACACATTCAACTCGGAAGACGAAATCTATGGGTTCGGCCCCGGCCTGAAGTACTGGGCTCAGACGCGTCCGGATGTAGCGATCGACAATGCAGACAGCATTGCCCGCTACATTTCATTTTTCGACGACAGGATTCTGTGGTGAAATTTCTTGCACGTGTGATCAGCATCGCGGTCTGGTCCTGCCTCTCGTTTTCGATTTCACCCACGGCTTGTACCGTTTCGGAAGACATGCTTGACAGCGTCCCGCTCAATTCCGACGCGATCCCTAACGAGGATCGCGTCAAAATTGCGGAGATGGTCATTCGCGCGCGTCAATGGCCGGATGCAGAGATTCGTGGCATCGTCACTGCCGGCGCCTACATCGGGGAAGTCAATCCACAAGCGCTCGCGTTACGACGAGCGGCGAATCTGAAGGAATACCTGACACAACTCGGCGTCAAGAACGAGAACATCTGGTCTGATACCCACATCATCTCGAAACCGTATCCGAAAGACAGCGCCGGTTACGAAGGTTATCTTCAGATCGGACTGACACTGGTCCCGCTTTGCAACGATGGATGTCGGCGCCTGTGTGGTGATCCGCGTACCACGCCGACATCCAGAGCCCTTCACTAAGGTAGTCCGCAGCCAAACGACATCGCGATCGCATCGCGTCGGCGACGGCGTGACCCGAGCCTCTCACGCCGCCCCGCCGCCTGCCTCACACCTCCCCCGCGTGCGCCCTCGCCCGCACTTGCGCAAACGACGTATCGACGAGCAGGCGCCCCGTATCGAACACCGTCTCCAGCGCGTCCTCCCACTCGCCTTCCAGCATCCGGTCGTCCCACGCGGCAGGCAGCGTCGTCGTCCGATACTCACCGGTGCGGAAACTGCGCAGCAGCGTGAGCCGCCCCTTCTTCGAGCGCTTGCCCTGATCGGTGACCGGATCCTTGCAGACGTCGTGCCACACGTCGCCGCGCCGGATCGCCGAGCACTTCATCGCAAAGCGCTGCGTATCGCGGTTCACCTGCTGCAGCAGCCCGCCGCCCATGCCGAACACGACGTTGCCGGCCGCATAACCCGCGTCGTCGAGCGCGGACAGAATCGCGTCGATCGACAGTTCGTCGACACCGTCGCCCTGAATCACGCGCACGCGATTCAGCACGCGCCGCCCCTTGCCGTTCACGGTCGAGCCGAACGATGCGTCGAGCGCACGCACGGTCTGCAGCACGATCGCCACCGGGTCGCCCGAATCGGGCCGCACGACCAGCGTAGCGCCGGAATCGAGCACGGCCTGCCGAAGCTCGCCGCCCCACAGATCGAGCGCGGCGAACAGATCATAGGAGTCCGACACGACCGACACGATCGCGCCGGGCAGACCAAAGCGGCGAATCATGTTCCGGTACGCATCGGCTTCGTGTTCGCGGCCCCACGACGTGATCGTGCTGTGCTCGGCCGCCGGCACCGAGTACGCGGCCATCGGCTCCCGATAGAAACGGTTCGCGGCCAGCACGCCGAGCACCGTATCCGAACCCATGAAGTTGACGAGATGCGCGGCACCGCCGATCGCGGCCGACTCCGCGCTCGACACGCCGCGTGCGCCGAAGTCGTGCAGCTTGAACGGCAGTTGCGCGAGATCGTCGTCGGTCTTTTCCAGGAAGCGGCGGATCGTCTGCCGCAGGTGCCAGCTTCGCGTCGCAACCGTCACCGGATACCACACGCGCAGCAGCATCGTCTCGAGATACGACGCGAGCCAGAACACCTGCGGGTCGTCGCATTCGACCGTCATCAGCACGTTGTGCACCGGCACGACCGAGCCCTCGGGCACCGCGCGGATCTTCACCGGCAGGTAGCCATCGTAGCGTTCGACGATATAGCGCCAGCCTGCCTCGTTGAACGGCTCGCCATGCACCGTGAAGAAATCGCGCGCCTCGTCGATCATCGCGTGCGTGATCGGCTTGCACAGATATTCCTTCAGCAGCATCTGCAGGCCGAAGAACACCGTGCGGTCGTAGCGGCCACCGCGCGATTCGACGTACGAGAACATCGCCGACGCGTCGGGCGGATATTGCAGGAAGTGGGAAGCCTTGTACGAATCCGTGTTGAGGATAGGATTGGCGAGAACCGCGGCAAAGCCGCCGAGATCGTTTTGCATGGCTAGAGCTCCTCTAGGCCGTTGAAGTGCCGCCGCGTCTGTCGCGGCGGACGGAATGCGGGGAATCAGCGGATCACAGCTTCCCCAGGAAGTGATACGCGATGTCGAAGTGATCCTCGAACATCACGTTGCGCATCTGCGCGAATTCGTTGAGCGGCACCCAGCGCGCCTTGTCGGCGTCGTCGCTGCCCTTCACGCGCGGCAGCTCGCCGGTCGGGAAGTTGAACAGGCACGCATGCGTAATCGTGCGGCCGCGCAGCGAGCGCGTCGGGTGATCGAATACCTGGCGATCCTTGATCGAGCCGCGCAACACGGGCTCCGGCAGCTTCAGGCCGGTTTCCTCGCGCAGCTCGCGGATACAGGCCGCGTCGAGCCGCTCGTCCTGGTTCACGAACCCGCCCGGCAGCGCCCACAGGCCGCGGCCCGGCTCGCTGCGGCGGCGCACGAGCAGGATATGGCCCGAGTGCACGACCACCGCGTCGACCGTCACGAACGTGACGGGATACGGGGCCGCCGCCCACGCCTTGCGATACCCGGCGATGAATTCGGCTTCCGACTTCAGCTGCGCGAATTCCGGCTGCGTGCGGAAACGCTCGAGCCAGCCGAACACGGGTTCCGGCACGGCCCACTGCACGAAGCTGTTGGTGCGTTCGGCGAAATACTGGTCGCGGATCTCGGTGGCGGAAATGTCTTCGGTCGCATCGACGTCGACGAGCTCCCATTGCGGGAACATCCGCAGGTAATACGACGTGGCGTCCTTCTCGTGGCCGATCAGCCCGACCTTGCGCTGCGCGATGTCGCCGAGCGCGGACGCGACGGCGTCCTGCACCCAGCGCACCCAGTCGCCGTCGTTGTAGGTCGAATCCTGCAACGGCGCGATCGTGACGCGGTCGCGCTCGGACGCGTCGAACAGCGAAGCCAGCATCTGGCGGCGCTCGTCGAACGAGAACGGATCTTTGATGGTGCGGGGCTTGTCGGTCGATCCGATCAGCACGCACACGCGCTCGGCCCGGCTCAGTGCCGACTTCAGCACGTTCAGGTGACCACGATGCGGAGGCTGGAAACGACCAATGAAAACGAGCGCGTCGAAGCGCCGGTTCTGTTGCGTACTCATGAGGCTCCCTCAAGAGATTGAAACGCTTCGGGTCTTTCCCGAAGGGTTGAAACGAATCCTAGGGGAAATCCCGAGGTGCGTCAATCGAGCCCGTTCGAGCCCCTCCTCGACTTGACGAAGTCTGACGAAACGCGCGTTATTGGCGGGTTACACTCGATTTCATCCTAATCCGCGCCAGGGCGCCCGCCATCATGAGGATCTCAGTCAGCCGCACCGTCGGCGTCGATCGCAGACGCCTCTTCACGTGGTCGCAGGATTACGCGCGTCGGCTCGTGTGGGACAGCTTCCTCACCGACGCCTACCTGCTCGACGGCATGACGGCCGACGTCGGCGTCGATGCGTTCTGCCGCAGCCAGTCGGGCGCAACGATGGTATCGCGCTACATCTCGTACCGTCCGCCGCAGGTCGCCGCCGTCGAAATGGTCGACGGGCCGAAAGTGCTCGAGCGCTTCAGCGGCAGCTGGAACTTCACCGAGCACACGCCCGGCACGACCGAAGTGAAATTCACGTACCACTTCCGCGCCCAGCCGGCCTGGCTGCGCTGGCTGCTCGAACCGCTGATCGGCGCGTTCTACCTCGTGCAGACGCGCCGGCGTCTCGATTCGTTCAAGCGCTGGGCCGAAGCCGAAGCGCTGCCGCACTGACCGGCGAGCTCGGGCCGTACGGCCCGGCTCGTCCGCGCCACTTCCCATCTAATGCGTCCGAACGCGCCATTGCCGCGCCGCTCCGGCATGCACCGCGCATTTGCCAGATTCGCCGAACCCGGGGAAACTACGGGCGGCCGTCACCCCGACGGCGCGCCCCGACCGAGAGAACGGGGCACCGCTCCCTGCAACGGCTTCGACACGAACCTACTCCAATGAGCCTGATATCCCGATTCTTTGGCCGCAAGGAAGAACCCGACAACCCCGTCGCGCTGGTCGCGGCACCCGACGTCGAGAACCCGCTGAGCGTGACGGTCGTCTTCGACGGCCCGCTGCAGGTCGATATCGCCGCGCTGACGGCCGCGCTGCGCGCGTACCACCCGAGCATGAAGCAGGCGCGCGTCGAGACCGAGCCGACGCTCGCGCAGGTATTCGGGCTCGCCGGCTGGGGCAACCACGTCGTCCGGCTCGTCGGCTTCGACGCACCCTATCCGTCCGAGGCCCTGGAAGCGTGTGTCGCGCCGGCCCACTACGGGCAGGACCTGAAGCAGCAAGTGCGCGCGAGCCGCAGCCACGTGATCCTCTACTACGCCGGGCACGAAGCCAATCCGCTCGACCAGTATGTCGCGCTGGCGGCCGTCGCCGGCGCGCTCGCCGAACAAAACGGCCTCGCGGTGCTGAACGAGCACGCGCACACGTCGCTGCCGGCCGGCGTCTTCAATGCGAAGGAACTCGGCGCGGAAAGCCTCGAAGTGCTGCGGGACATCCCGCTGAACCTGTTCTTCTGCGGCTTCGTGAAATACGAAGTCGAAGGCGTCAACGGCGTGTGGATGCGCACCTATGGCGCCGACGTGTTCGGCCTGCCCGATTTCGCCGCGCTCGCGTTCGCCATCATGAAGGCGAACGCTATTCGGGCATCTTCAACAACGTGATGCACTACCTGCTGGAAAGCGGCGCGCGCATGCACGCAGGCGAAACGATGCAGATCGGCGCGGAAACGTTCATGAAGCTGCGTGAGCCGCTCGAGCAAGAGTATTACCTGCAAGGGCCCGCGCAGGTGCTGGTGGCCGAGCTGATCTCGGCGGATCAGATCAATCGCTGATTTCACCTCGCCGTATCTCGCTGCACGGCGCAGGGGTTCGAGGCTTAACGAACCACGTGCGCCGCTGCATCACGTGACGGCGGCGTGACAGCCGCCATTCCAACCCGATGAGGAGCGATCCGTGTTTGGTATTCGCCTGGGTCTCACGCTGGCCGCCATCGGCCTCTCGCTATCGGCCCACGCCGACAGCATCGACTGCACGCGCGCAAAGACGCGCACCGAGCGCCTGATCTGCAGCGACAAGGCGCTCGTGTCGGCCGACAGCACATTGGCAAGCGCCTACTACGGCGCGATCGACATCGCAGCCGACCAGCAGGCCGTCATCCGATCGCAACGCGCATGGCTCGCGCAACGCGATGCGTGCGCCGATGCAGCCTGCATCGCCACCGCTTACCGCGACCGTACGGCAGCGCTGAAGCAGGTGAAGCACGCGGGCTGGAAAACCTATCGCGACCCGGTGCTCGGCATCTCGTTCGAGTACCTCGGGAACCGCCAGATCAAGAAGCCGTGCCCGGAAATCGGCGGCGACCGGTGCGTCGCGATCGTCGGCCGCAACATGACGAACAGCAGCTATTTCATTGCGTTCGAGATCGTCGATGGCGCGCTCGAACCCGTTGCGGAAAAGGAAGCCGGCTTCGAGCGGCAGGACGACGGCAAATGGATGTCGACGTATGGTCGCGGCACGCCGCAAGCGGTCGAACGCTTCTCCGGCGCCGGCTGGCGCGGCATGCGCGCGACGATCACGTGCGGCATCAGCGATCCGGAAACCGGCTTCCACGCGGCCGGCGGCGAATGCTACTGGGCCGTGCTGAGCAACGGCAAGCGCGCGGCCGTCGCGAATACCCAGGGTATCGTCGGCACCGACGACGCGACGATGCACAGCGTGTCGTCGTTCCGGTTCGAGCGTTAGCGGGAACGTCGTGACGTGCAATCGCCCGGGCATGAATCGACGTGCGATGCGTCATCGCAACGAAGCCTCGGCAGCCTGTCGCCGACACCCGCAAGCGTAAAAAACGCACTGCATGGCGCGATCCGCAACGGCCGCTCCTCCAGCCGCGCCGTTCGACCCGCATCCGCGCTAACGTGCGCCGTCCCCGCGCAACGGGAACGTTTCCGCCCCCGCCTCGCGGCGCAACGTGACCTCCGTACCCGTCAGCCATCCTGACGATTTCAGGATCGGGCGCGCGATCGCGTACAGGCGGTCGGCGCTTGCACCGTAAAAGTATAGATAGCCGTCGTTGCCATCGCGATGCAATTCGGTCTCGCCCAACTCGCCGGCCCCGGCCTGTTTCACCGCACGATCCAGCCGTTGCTCCAGCGCATGAAGGCGCGCCTTGTCCTTCTCGTAGTAATCGAAGTGCACCATCACGACCGGCCCGGGCGGCTTCGGCGGTACATCGGCGGCAGCGTCGGCCGCGTTGGCGGCAAGCAGCGCCCAGCCGAGCAACGCGGCACACCGGATTCTGTTGCGCCTATCGGCAAAGGAAGTGAATCGCCCGCTCACGTCGGCGCGCCGCCGCGCGCAACCTGCTGCCGGACTTGCGCCTGCGTGCCGAGCGCCGCGGCGATCGCATCGACCGCATCGGCCGCACGCGCCGCGCCGCACATGAACGCGTCGACGGCCGCGAAGCGATGCTCGGGCCACGTGTGGATCGTGATGTGCGATTCGGCGAGCAGCACGACGCCCGTCACGCCATGTTCGCCGCCGAAATGATGGAAATGCGCGCCGATTACACGCGCGCCGGCCTGCTGCGCCGCTTCGGTGAGGATCGACTCGAGCCGGGCGGCGTCACGCAGCAGCGCCGCGTCGATGCCGGCCAGGTCGGCCAGCACATGCGAGCCGAACGTCGCGCGCGGTGGCGTGATCCCGTCGCGCGCGGTCATTTGTGCGACCCGTACGACGAGTACCCGCTGCGCGCCGACGAACTGCCCCAGCCGCTGCCGCCCGAGCCGCTGCCGCCGATCGATGCGCAGCTGAACAGCGTGACGACGATCAGGCCGTAGATACCGTAGAGGATGTACCGGATCACGCGTTGCCCCCGTCCGATGCAAAGCGCTTCCACAGCCATTCGGGCAGCCACAGTACCAGCAGGCCGATCAGCAGGTAGACGGAACGGCCGCTGAACGAGAACAGCGAGCCCATGTTCAGGATCACGAGCAGCGCGCTGAACACGAGCGGCAGCGGCGCGAAACTGTGCGGGCCCTTCCGGCCGAACAGGCCCGTCGTCACGGTGGCGCCGGTTGCCGCCGCAGCCGCGGCCGTCGCGAGCGACGGCGTGCCGAAGCGTTCGGCAAGCGTGCTGGCCGACAGCGGCCGCGCGCGCGACCAGACGATCTCCGCGTCGCTGCGCTCGCGCGTCAGCTTGTCCTTCTGCCAGCCGTAGTCGATGATCGACGTACGATCGCCGACCTGCACGCGCCAGTTGAACGCACCGACCACGTAGACGACCTCCGAGTCGTATTCCTCGCGCAGGCGGTAGGTCTTGTCGCCGTCGGTCACGTCGGCATCGCTGCCGATCGTCGGCCACTGGTCGAGCACCTGCACGCGCTCCCAGCGCCCTTCGCTCTGCACGAGCCACAGGAACCCGCGTGTCGGATTCAGCAGCAGGTATTCGTCCCACGTCTCTTCGTTGCCCGGCACGCGGCAACGCATCATCCCGATCACCGTGTACTTCACGCCGTCGAACGTGCCGATCGCGCCGAGCTCCAGCGCCCCCTTCACCGCTTCGAGCTTGCGCTGCGCCGCGAACACGGTCTGCTGCTCGGCCGTGCACTGCACGCCCGCATGGCAACTGCCGCACACCACGTAGTCGGCCACGTTCGGCGCATACGACAGCGGCGCGCCGCAGCTCGGGCACGCGAACGGCACCATCTCCGCGCCGCGCTTCTCGCGCGTATCGTGGTCGGTATCGCGCAGCCCGGTGAAGGCGAGCGCGTCGAATTCGAGGGCTTCGCCCGTATAGACGGCCGGGCTCCCGCCGTTCGCATCGGCGTCGGAATAGTCGTAGGTCGCGAACGCGTTGCCGGTGCGCAGGTCGACGACGCGCGCCTCCCATCCGGCATCGACGCGGAACGGCAGTTCGCCGTCGCCGCCCGTGCAGCGCGCGGTGCGCACGTCCGACACGAGAAACGCGCGGCCGCCATGGTCGATCCGCATGCCCGGTTCCAGCGTGCCGAACGCAGGCCATGCGCCGCCGGACGCATCGTCGGGCTCGCGCACCGTGATCGCATACTGGCCCGACGCATCCGACAGCCAGCCGAACGTGCCGTCGTCGAACACGACGTACCACTCGCTCCACGCGCCGGCGTCGTAGGTCATCTGGATGCGCCCGAGCACGGTGAACGTACGCTTGCCGTAGCGACCGGCCGTGCCGATCTGGATCGGCGACGCATCGTCGAGCACCGTCGCCAGTTCGCCGATGCGTTCGACGTCGGTGCCGCGCTTGAGCAGCGTGCTGCGACAGAACGCGCAGACGGCCATCACCGCCGCCGCCGAGCGAAACTCGACCGGCGCGCCGCACTGGGGGCACGAGGTACTGAACATGCGCGACGCTTACCGGGTGAGCTTCGCGAGGATCTCGGCCTTCGCGCGCGAATATTCGTCTTCGGTCACGAGGCCCTTGTCGAACAGCGCCTTCAACTGTTCGAGCCGCTGCACGTAATCGGTGCCTTCCGCCGGCGCGGCAGTCGGTGCGGCGGCCACCGGCGCCGCGGCAGGCGCGGGCGCAGGCGGGGCGGCCGGCGCCGGTTGCGCGGCACCCGCCATCTGGCCGGCCATCGCCTGCCCGATCGCCGCCCCCGCGGCAAGCCCCGCGCCGATCCCGGCGATGCCGCCCGGGTTCTGCGCGGCGAGCGGAATCGCCTGCGCGGTCTGGTATTGCGTGGCGCGCGCGAGATCGCCGGCCATCCCCGCGCCGATCCGCAGGTCGAGCGCCTTCTGCAGTTCGGCCGGCAGCGACACGCTTTCAACCGCGAACGCGTCGAGCGCGAGGCCGTAGCGCGTGAACACCGGCACCAGCGCCTCGGCGACGCGCTGCGACAACAGCGACTGGTTCGCGGCCATGTCGACGAACGGCACGTCGGCCGAGCCGAACGTCGTGCTCATCGCGGTGACGACCAGGTTGCGCAGTTGCTGTTCGAGATCGTCGACCGTGTACTGCGCGCGCGTGCCGCTGACTTCGCGATGGAACGCGCCCGCATCGACGATCCGGTACGAGTAGATGCCGAACGCGCGCACCTGCACGAAGCCGAATTCGCGATCGCGGATCGTCACCGGCTGCGCGGTGCCCCAGCGCCGGCCGAGCTGCAGCCGCGTGCTGAAGAAATAGACGTCCGATTTGAAAGGAGACTGAAAGAGTTTGTCCCAGTTCTTCAGGTACGTGAGCACCGGGAGCGTGTTCGTTTCGAGCGTGTACAGCCCCGGCTGGAACACGTCGGCGACCTTGCCTTCGTTCACGAAGATCGCGACCTGCGTCTCGCGCACGGTCAGCTTGCCGCCGTACTGGATTTCCTGGTCTTCCATCGGATAGCGCCAGGCCAGCACGCCGTCGGTGTCTTCCGTCCATTGCAGGACGTCGATGAACTGCTTGCGGATGAATGAACCCAGACTCATGTCGGTCTCCTCGAAACGCGTGGCGCGTCAGGTCAGGCAGGCGGCATTGATGATGCCGACGACGAGCGACGCGGTGCCCATCAGGCCGCCCATCGCGACGTTGCGATCCTCGATCGCATGATTCATGCCGGGCATCAGGCGCGTCAGCACCGCATAGGTGATCAGTTGCACGGCCATCGCGCCGACAGCCCAGATCACGACTTCGCCGAGCGTGGAATTGTGCGCGATGCTGGACGCGAGCGTCAGGCAGAAGCCGATCAGCGCGCCGCCGAACGACAGCGTCGCGGCGGCGTTGCCGTCGCGGATCAGCGCCAGTTCGTCGAACGGGGTGACCTTCAGGTACACTGCCGCGAACACAAGAAGCAGCACGAACGCCGACAGTAAATGAACCGCATAGAGATAGGCACTATTCATTCTTTCCCTCGGATTTTGTGCTCGGTTCGCCGCCCCGTCGCCGGCCGGCCCGCGCAGGGCCAGCGGACAAAATTCCGCGCCAGTATATCCACATTGCCGACCGCCGCACAACGGACACCCGATGCTGCATAGGCGCGCGCTCGTCCTGTCGATTCTCGTGCTCGCATCGTGCGGGCTCGGCTACGAACTGATCAGCAGCGCGCTGTCCAGCTACCTGCTCGGCGATTCGATCCTGCAGTTCTCGTCGGTGATCGGCAGCTACCTGTTTGCGATGGGGATCGGCTCGTGGCTCGCGAAGTTCGTCGAGGACGACGACGTACTCGACCGCTTCGTCGACATCGAGCTGCTCGTCGGCCTGCTCGGCGGCGTGTCGGCCGCGCTGCTGTTCGCGGTGTTCGCGTGGCTCGCCGCGCCGTTCCGCGCGGCGCTCTATGCACTCGTGCTGGCGCTCGGCCTGCTGATCGGGATGGAGATCCCGCTCGTGATGCGCGCGTTCCAGCAGCGGCGCCAGGCGTTCCGCCATACCGTCAGCGAAGTGCTCACCTTCGACTATCTCGGCTCGCTCGCCGTGTCGCTGATCTTCCCGCTGGTACTCGCGCCGCGTCTCGGCCTGCTGCGCACCAGCTTCCTGTTCGGGCTCCTGAATGCGTTCGTCGCGCTGTGGACGACGCACCTGTTCCGCGACGAGATCCGCAACGTACGCGGCAAGCTGATGCGCGCGTCGCTCGTGATCGGGCTGCTCGTCGCCGGTTTCGCGCTGTCTGACCGCATCACGCACTGGGCCGAACACGGCGTGTACGGCGACGAGACGATCTATTCGGAAACGACGCCGTACCAGCGCATCGTGCTCACGCAGTGGCATGACGACATGCGGCTGTACCTGAACGGCAACCTGCAGTTCTCGTCGCGCGACGAGCATCGCTATCACGAGGCGCTGATCCACCCGACGATCGAGGCGCTGCCGTGGGCGAAGCGCGTGCTCGTGCTCGGCGGCGGCGACGGCCTCGCGGTGCGCGAGCTGCTGAAGCACCGCAACCTCGAACAGATCACGCTCGTCGATCTCGATCCCGCGATGACGAAGCTGTTCTCCACGTCCGCCCCGCTCGTCAAGCTGAACCAGGGCGCGCTGAAGGACCCGCGCGTGCACGTGATCAACGACGACGCGGTGCGCTGGCTCGAATCGAACGCCGACGTGTACGACGCGATCGTCGTCGACTTTCCCGACCCGACCAACTTCGGGCTCGGCCGGCTGTATTCCGTGCCGGTGTTCCGGCTGCTTGCACGCCACCTGTCGGAGAACGGCTACGCGGTGATCCAGTCGACCTCGCCGTATTTCGCGCCGCACGCGTACTGGACCATCATCGCGACGCTGCACGAAGCCGGCCTCAACACGTGGCCGTACCACTGCTACGTGCCGTCGTTCGGCGACTGGGGTTTCGTGATCGCCGGCAAGCGCCGCGACTTCACGGTGCCGACGCACTACGCGGTGCCCACGCGCTGGCTCGACGCGCAGACGGCCGCCGAGATGTTCCACTTCCCGGCCGACATGCCGGCGCTGCCGATGTCGCCGAACGAACTCAACGACCAGCCGCTCGTGCGCCGTTTCGACGACGACTGGAAACACGTGCTGCGCTGATGGACCGCCGCACGTTCCTCGTCGCGTCGGCGGCCGCGTCGCTCGCCGCCTGCGGGCGCACCGGCTGGATCGAGACGACGCCGCATGTCGGCTACCCCGGCATGCGCGAAGGCCATGCGCTGCGCGACCATGCAACGCTGCCGCCGCCGTCCGGCACGATCGAGACCGACGTCGCGATCCTCGGTGCGGGCGCGGCCGGGCTGTCGTGCGCGTGGCAGCTCGCACGCGCGGGGCACCAGCGCTTCACGGTGCTCGCCGGCCCCGAATTCGGCGGCAACGCGGCCGGCGGCCGCTTCGGCGATCTCGGCTATCCGAAAGGCGCGCACTACCTGCCGCTGCCGTCGCTCGAATCCACGCACCTGCGCGACATGCTCGCCGATCTCGGGGTGATCGAAGCGGCGCCGCTTTCCGCGCGCCCAGTGTACGACGAGCGCGCGCTGGTCCATGCGCCCGACGAACGGCTCTTTATCGCCGGGCAATGGCAGGACGGCATCGTGCCGACGGCCGGCCTCGGCGCCGACGACCTCGCGCAGCAGGCACGCTTCTTCGCGTACACGGACGGGCTGCGCACCGCACGCGGCGCCGATGGCCGCAAGGTGTTCTGCATCCCGATCGCGGAATCGTCGCGCGACCCGCACTGGCGCGTGCTGGACCGGCGCTCGTTCCGCCAGTGGCTGGTCGACGAGGGCTACACCGCGAAGGCGCTGCACTGGTACCTGAATTACTGCTGCCGCGACGACTATGGCGCAGGCTACGAGCATGTTTCGGCATGGGCCGGCCTGCACTATTTCTCGTCGCGCGGCGGCCATGCGGGCGATGCGAGCGACGGCGCGGTGCTGACCTGGCCCGACGGGCTGCACACGATGGTGACGAAGCTCGCCGATTCGATCGCCGCGCGCACCGGCTCGACCGCATGGTCGCGCGACGGCTTCGCGGTGCGTGCGACCGAGCGCGCGGGCGGTGTCGACGTGCTGTGCGCGCGCGTCGGCAACGACGGCACGCTGTCGACGTTCACGCTGAAGGCGCGGCGCGTCGTCTGCGCGATGCCGCTGTTCGTCGCGGCGCGCGTGTTTCCGCAGCTTGCCGCGTACGGCTTCGATCCCGCGCGCGACCTGCCGCCACGTGCGCCGTGGCTCGTGTCCAACTTCCTGCTCGACGGCATGCCGGCCGAGGAAGCGGGCGTGCCGCTCGCGTGGGACAACGTCGTCTACGACGGCGCGGGGCTCGGCTATGTCGTGTCGACGCACCAGCTGATCCGCATGTCGCCGCCGACGCGCTCAGTGTTCTCCTCGTACCAGGCGTTGAGCACGCAAGCGCCCGACGACACGCGCCGCTGGCTCGCGCAAGCCCGACCCGACGCGTTGCGCGAACAGGCGGCGATCGACCTGCAGGCCGTCTACGGGCGCGAACTGTGGAAACACGCGACGGCGCTCGAGATCACCGTGCGTGGTCACGCGATGGCGACGCCCGACGTCGGCTTCCTGAGCCGGCCGGGGCTGCTCGCGCTGCGCGATGCCGACGGCCCCGTCGTGTTCGCGCATGCCGATCTGTCCGGGCTGTCGCTGTTCGAGGAAGCGTCGTACTGGGGCGTGCTCGCCGCCCGGCGCGTGCTGGCCTGACGGTCGTCATCCGTCATTGCGGCGCCGCTGCCAGCCGCTATAATCGCCCGACATTCCGACTGCATTGAGCAGGCCGACGTGCCGCGCCGTCCGACGCGCCGTATGCCCTCCTCGACAACAACAATGACGAACCGAACCATCCGACGCCTTCGCCCGTTCGTGCGCGCCGCCGCGCGCGTGCTCGCCTGCGCCCCGCTGCTCGGCGCGCCGCTGGCGCTGCATGCGGCCGACTCCGCACCCGCCTCCGGGCGCTACATCGTCGTCGACACCGGCCATACGCCGGCGCGCCCGGGCTCCACCGGTGCGAGCGGCCGCGTCGAATACCTGTACAACCTCGACCTGTCCACGGCGGTCGCCGAGAAACTCGCCGCGCATGGCGACCGCGTGCTGCGCACGTCGGCCGACGGCCGCGAGATCGCGCTCGACCAGCGTTCGACGCAGGCGCCCGACGCGAACCTGTTCGTGTCGATCCATCACGACTCGATGCAGCAGCAGTTCATCGACGCGGGCCGGCAGCGCGAATTCCGCGGCTTCTCGGTGTTCGTGTCGGAACGCAATCCGCACTATGCGGAAAGCCTGCGTTGCGCGAAGGCGATCGCCGAGCGGCTGGTCGCGTCCGGCGAGCGGCCGTCGCTGTATCACGCGCAGCCGATCCGCGGCGAGAATCGCCCGCTGATCGACCCTCAACTCGGCATCCACCGCTTCGACGATCTCGTCGTGCTGCGCACCGCGCCGATTCCGGCGGTGCTCGTCGAAGCCGGCGTGATCGTCAATCCGGACGAGGAAGCGCGGCTGGCGCGACGCGAGACGATCCAGAAGCTGTCCACCGCGATCGCCGGCGGGATCGACGCGTGCACGACACCGAAGTAAGCAACGATCACGCCCGTCGGGCCCAACGGTTTTCACCCAGTCAGGAGCCTCACCATGAAAATGAAGCATCTGCTCGCATCCTGCGCGCTGCTCGCGCTTGCCGTTCCGTTCACCGCACACGCTGCCGGCTGCGGGAAGCCACGCAGTGCGTTCGACCAGGTGTACTGCACCAGCACGCAGTTCTCGCAGTCCGACCGCGATCTCAACGATGAATACGGCCGCCTGCGCAAGCAACTGAGCGGCGACCAGCAGGCGACGCTGAAGGCCGGCCAGCTCGCGTGGCTGAAGCAACGCGACGCGCAGTGCAGCGAGACGCGCAATAACAGCTACCTCGTGGACATCCAGTGCGCGAACGACATGACGCAGTCGCGGCTGTCGTTCCTGCGCGAGCGTGAGCGCGAATGCTCGAGCACGGGCTGCGTGACGTCGAAGCTCGGCGAGTAAGGGCGTCGCGCGTGCCGCGCCGCGAGACGTTTCGCGACGCGGCGCTTCGCGCCCTTGCGAACCCTGCGCATCGGCACCGCGAAAGGAGCCTTGAAAGGAGCCGCGATGCGACATGAATTCTCTGAAGTCCTCAACGATCTGGTCGACTATTTTCTCGTCGGCGATCTCCTGCTGCTGAAGCGGTTCAAGGAACAACACGGACTGCCGGACGACGTCGCATCTGCGTTCACCACGAGCGACAGCGGTGATCGCGCCGTGCTGGAAGGTGTCGTCGTTCCGCTCGCCGGCATCGAGAACCATCCGTACACGGTCATCTTCACGCTGGATGACGACACACCCGAATTGCTGAAGACGGGAAGCCGCCTGCAGCATCGGCGCGGCGGGTACGTGCTGCGCGTCGAGCATCGTGCGGTCATGCTCTGCACGTGGCGGATTCTCGAACGCTTCAACGACACGACGGTGAACGCACTGCTCGCGCGTTACCGTGAACCGGGCCGGCCCGTGATTGAAATCGACAACGGCTGGTATGAGGTCGAGATCCTCGGTGGAGAAGTGCCGCGCAACGGCTGGTTCGAGCCCGCGTTCGAATTCGTGCTGAAGAAAACCGACGTGCCGGGCGATGCATCGCAGGTGGAGATCGATTACCGTTTTGCGATCGACGCCAGTCTGGATCCGGCGAATTGAATCCCGCGCGCGACGGCGCGGCACACGGCAACTGATCAGGCGGAGTACACATGACACCGAACACGATGCACATCGACATCCGCCCTGCCACGCCCGCCGATGCCCCGGCCATCGCCGCCATCCACGTCGCATCGTGGCAGGCCACCTACCCGGACATCATGCCGGCCGCGTTCCTCGCCGGCCTGTCGGTCGAAAAACGCACCGCTTCGTGGCGCCATGCGCTCGACGCCGGACGGCCGCGTGTCGCGCTCGCGTTCACGGAAGGCGAGCCGATCGGCTGGATCGCGTACGGTCCGACGCGCGACACCGACAAGGATCGCACCTGGGGCGAAATCGAAGCGATCTATCTGCATCCAGCGCATTGCGGGCAAGGTGTCGGCGCGGCACTCGTCGACCATGCATGCCGTGCGCTGCATGATTTGGGCCATGAATGGGTGTCGCTCTGGGTGCTGGTGAAGAACCATCGTGCACGGGCGTTCTATGAACGCGAGGGCTTCGTCGCCGAAGACGACATCAAGACGTTCGAGATCGAAGGCGCGCCGATTGAAGAAGTGCGCTACTGGCGCGCATTGCCGAAACGATCGTCATGACGGCATCGCCACCGCTGCCGCCAGACGCGCCTGCATCAGCTGCAGCAACTCGCGGATCTTCGCGTTGACGGAATTGCGGCTCGAATAGGCGGCCAGCAGTTCCAGCGGCGCCGGCGTCATCTCCAGCGGCACGCGCACCAGCCGCCCGGCGGCCAGCTCGGCCGCGCATCCGCGTTCGACGAGAATCGCGAAGCCGATCCCGTTCACCGCCGCCAGACCCGCCATTTCGCCGCTATTGACGCGATACCGGCTCGCGACCGGAATCTTGTGAATCCGCCCGTCGCCGTCGGCGAACTGCCACGGTTGCCCTTTCAGCGTGCTCAGCGTCGTGATGCACGGCAACTGCCTGAGCTGCTCCGTCTGCGTCGGCATGCCGGTGCGCTCGATCAGCGACGGCGCGGCCACGACGACGCTCGGCAGGCTCACGAGCGGCCTGACGACGAACGCGCTGTCGTGCAGCTTGCCGCGATGGACGATGATCGACAGGTCGATATCGTCGCGCAGCGTCGAGACGCCTGCGAGGCTCGTATCGCAATCGATTTCGACACGCGGATGGCGGCTCGCGAATTCCGCGATGATCGGCCCGAGCATGCGCGGCCCGATTTCGCCGGGCACGCAGAGCTTCAGCACGCCGCGCAGCTCCGTCTGCTGCGAGGTCAGTTCGAATTCAGCAAGCGTCAGTGCATCGAGCATCGGCTTCGCGCGCTCGTGCAGCAGGCGCCCAGCCTCCGTCATGCGCAGGTGCCGCGTGCTGCGCTCCAGCAGGCGCACGCCGAGCCTCGACTCCAGTTGCGCCACATGGCGGCTCACGTTGGAACCGGGTATCGACAGCACGCGCGCGGCGCCGGCAAAGCTGCCTTCGTCGACGACCGACACGAACACGCGCACCGCGTTCAGATCCAGCTTGCTGCGCATCATTATCCCGTTTCAGGTATCAAAGCTCGCCGTTTTTCACGGCTTATCCCGTTCGGGACCGTAATTTACGATGCGGATCCAGTCAAGGCGTGGCCGCCGACGCACGAACCCGCGCCGACGTGAGCACGCACACGAACCTACGGGAGCATCAACATGGATATCGCCATTCTCGGCGCCGGCGTGGCCGGCATGAGCACCGCGCTTGCACTCGCCGGGCAGGGTCACCGGATACGGCTCCATGAACGCAGGCCGTCCGCGACGACGATGGGCGCCGGCGTCGTGCTCTGGCCGAATGCCGGCTTCGTGCTCGAGCAACTCGGCCTCCTGCCGGACATCGTCGAGGTCAGCGGCCACCTGCATGCGATGCGGTGCATGGACCGGCACGGCACCGCGTTCAAGCGCTTCGATATCGGCGAACTCGACCGCCACATGGGTTTCCCGACGCGCTCGATCTTGCGGCGCGACTTGCAGGCCGTGCTGGCGCGGCACGTCGCCGCGCACGACATCGAAGTCTGCTTCGGTCACTGCGCGACAGCCATCGATACCGGCACCGATGGCCGCGCGATCGTTCGCTTTGACAACGGCGTGGCGATCGCCCCCGATCTCGTGATCGGCGCGGACGGCCGCATGAATTCCGTCGCGCGACGCTACGTGGTCGGCGACGCCACGCCCGTCTATCAGGGATTCGTCAACTGGATCGGCGTCGCGCATAGCGATGTGCCGCTGGTCGACGACGTGTCGATATTCGACTACTGGGGCCAGCGCGAACGATTCGGCATCGTCGCGCTGGACCGGCATCGCATGTACTGGGCAGCGGCCCGGGCCGAGGCTGAAATCGACGATAGCGACGATGCGGCACCGGACGATCCCGGCCCGCTGCTGGAACGGCTCTTCGACGGGTGGCCCGCGCCCATCGCGAGCGTGATGCGTGCAACACCGCCGGGCACGATCGCGAAGATCCGCGTGCACGATCTCGATCCGGTGGACATATGGCACCGCGGCAATGTGCTGTTGATCGGCGACGCCGCGCACGCACCACTCCCCACCTCCGGACAGGGCGCATGCCAGGCGCTCGAGGACGCATGGCATCTCGCCCGTTGTCTCGACGAGCATGGAAAAGGCAACGACCTCGACGCAGCGCTCGCGTCGTTCACGCTGCGACGCACCCGGAAAACCACGGCAATCACGCTACGTGCACGCGAGTTCGCTCACCGGCTGTTCGGCAAAGACACGCATGAAGCCGCGCGACAGGTCGATCCGAGCGCCGAAATCGAAGCGCTCGCAAACGCGTGGGGAGCGGGCCTGCCGATGATGCCGGCGCGGGACTGACCAAGACGCGCAAGCGATGGCATTCGATCACAAGAACCACCGATACTCCCGCGCCCCGATCTCATTGCGAAAATCCAGCTCCTCCTGCCGCTTGTTCTCGCAATACACCATCACGAACTCGCTGCCGAGCCCTTCGCGCACGGCCGCGTGCTCCTGCATCCCGGCGACAGCCGACAGCATCTCCTTGGGGAAATCGATCCCGCTGCCGCGATCCTCGTTGAGCGGCGCGATCGGTTCGAGCTTCGCGTCGAGCCCGTGCTCTATCCCGGTGAGAATCGCCGCGAGCACGAGGTAAGGGTTCGCGTCCGCACTCGCGAGCCGGTGCTCGATCCGCAAGTTGCGCGCATCCGACTCGGGAATCCGGATGCATGCGTCGCGATCCTCGAAGCCCCAGCTCGCGCGACTCGCCGCATTCACCATCGATCCGTAGCGCCGGAACGCATTGTGATTCGGCGCGAACACGGGCATGCAATGCGGCAGCAGCGCGAGGCAGCCGGCCACCGCGTGCCGCAGCGGCCGCTGCCCGTCCGCCGCGAGCAGGTTGCGCCCTGCATCGTCGTAGAGGCTCACGTGTACATGCATCCCGCTGCCCGGCGCATGCAGGTACGGCTTGCCCATGAAGCTCGCGCGATAGCCGTGCTGCAACGCGACGCCGCGCGTGCTGCGGCAGAACATCGCCGACCAGTCGGCCGCGCGCAGCCCGTCGTCGCAATGGCCGAAATTGATTTCGAACTGGCCCGGCCCGAGCTCGGCGGTGATCACGGTCGCGTCGATTCCCTGCACGCACGCGACGTCGACCATTTCGTGCAGCACGTCGGAGAAGCGCGACAGGCGCTCGATATGCATGTTCGGCTGATCGTCGCGATCATCGGACAGGCGGTCGCGCGGATACTTCGGCATCCCCTCTTCGAGCTGCGCGGCAAACAGGTAGAACTCGAGCTCGAACGCGACGACCGGCCGGATGCCGCGCCGCGCGAGCCGTTTCAGCACGCGCGCCAGCACCTCGCGCGGCTCGAACTCGACCGGCGCGTCGGTGCCGTCCGTCGTGATCAGCATCTGGCCGAGCGGCTGCTTCTCCCAGGTCACCGGCTTCAGCGTGCCGGGAATCAACCGGCGCACGGCGTCCGGATCGCCGTCGTTGAAACAGTAGTCGCCGATCTTGTAGAGCCCGCCCTGCGTGCCGAGCAGGATGCAGTTCTGCGGCAGCTTCAGCAGCGAGCCGGCCGCCACCTTCTCGAGCGCATCGATCGGGTAGCGCTTGCCGTAGAAATGCCCGGGCAGGTCGAGGCAGATCAGGTCGACATAACGGATCTCGGGATGCGCCTGCCGGAATGCGCGGACCTCGGCGACCAGCGCGGGAACGACGTCAGCCATGTCTCATCCTTTCCATGTCTTGTATGGCGGTGCCGCGATGCGGCGAACCGGATTCATGCGGCACACTCGACAACGAACGCCGCATTTAAATCAGTACTGCAAACATGCTGCGTGGCGCGATGGCCTGCATCACCGCGCGCCCCGCGGAAAATTCAGGTGAATACCCAGATCACGCGCGTCGGCGCATCGGTCAGATTGGCATAACGAAAGCGCTTGTGCGCCGGAAGCTGGAATGCATCGTTCGGGCCGAGTGTGACGGGCGTATCGTCGCCGTCGACCCAGATCGTCAGTTCGCCTTCGAGCACGAAACCGCCCTGCTCGTCGCTGTCGTCGACGGGCCGCTCGCCGCTGCTCGCACCCGGCGCGAGATGGCTTTCGAGGATCGAGAAGCGCGAGCGCATGTTCGGCGACACGAGGATGTCGGTAATGCCGGCCGCGTAATACACGGTGCGCCGCTCGTCGGGCCGCGTCACCCACGGCACGCTGCGCGGCTTGCTCAGGCTGTAGAAATAGGTGGTCGGCACGCCAAGCGCCTCGCCGATCGCGGTGAGATCCGCCACCGTCGGGCGCGACAGCCCGCGCTCGACCTGCGACAGAAAGCCGACCGAGCGGCCGATCCGTTCCGCGAGATCGTTGAGCGTGACCTTGCGATGCTTGCGCAGGTCGCGGATCAGGATCGCCAGGCTTTCTATCTCTTCCTGTTCATTCATGGTGGGTTCCGGTGCAGTCAGACGGTATCGCGCAGACGGTACCAGGCCTTGCCGATCGCTTCCAGCGGCGCGGCGAGCCGGTCGCCGCCGGGGAAGCGCGGGTTGCGGATGCGCTGATACTGCGCGAGCAGGCGTTCGTCGCCGAGCACCGCGTCGGCCACCGCGCGCGCACCGGCGAGCGTCGGCAGTACGCCGTGCCCCGAGAACCCCTGCAGCCAGAAACGCTGCCCGTGGCGGCCGATGTCCGGCGTGCGGCGCATGCTGATGTCGATATGGCCGCCCCACGCGTAATCGAGCGGTACGCCGGTCAGTTGCGGGAACACGCGTTCGAGGTGCGGGCGCGTGGCCGCCGCGATATCGGCCGGAATGCCGCCGAGATACGTGCAGCCACCGCCGAACAGCAGCCGGTTGTCGGGGCTCAGGCGGAAATAGTCGGGCACGAACTGGTTGTCGATCACGCAACTGTTGTGCGGCAGCAGCGAACGGGCGACGTCGGGCGCGAGCGGCGCGGTCGCGACCTGGTACGTGCCGACCGGCAGCAGCCGGCGCGCGAGATCGCGATCGAGCCGGTCGACATACGCGTTGCAGGCCAGCACGAGCACGTCCGCGCGTACTTCGCCGCGCGCCGTGCGGGCGACGTGGCCGCCGGCCGTCTCGCGGCAGTCGAGCACACGACTCTGCTCGAAGATGCGGCCGCCCGTGCGCTCGATCGTCTGCGCGAGGCCGAGCGCCAGTTTCAGCGGATTCAGGTGGCCGGCCTCGGGATCGTAGAGCGCCGCAAGGTAACGCGTGCCGCCGATCCATTGGGGCATCTCGTCATGGCCGATTACGCGCAGCCGGTCGTAGCCCCAGCGCTCGGCCGCTTCGTCACGCGCCTGCTCGAGCATCGCGACACGCCGCGGCCGCACGGCCGCCCACAGGCTGCCGGGCCGATAGTCGATGTCGAAACCGTGCCGCGCGGGCAGTTCGCGCACCTCGGCCGCGGCCCAGCGCATGCTGTCCCACAGCAGGCGCGCGCCGTCGCGGCCGAGCGAATCCTCGAGCGGCTGCATGTCGCACGACCAGCCGAGCAGCGCCTGCCCGCCGTTGCGGCCCGACGCGGCCCACGCGACGCGGCTCGCTTCGAGCACGACGACCCGCTTGCCGGCGAGCGCCAGGCGCAACGCCGTATGCAGCCCGCTGAAACCCGCGCCGACGACGAGCACGTCGGCATCGATGCGTTCGTCCAGCGCCGGACGATGCGGGATCGGCGCCGGGTAGGTGCCGGCGTAGTAGCTTGCGACGTGACGGTCGGACTGCACGAACATGCGGACTCCCGTGAAAATTACGCCGAGAAATTTCATGAAAAATTAGCACGGCAATTTCACGGAGGCAAGCGGGCAAAAAAACGCCGGATCGGCCGATACACGACACGCGTTGCGCATGAACCGCACCGCCCCGGTGAAGGTTCCTGCCATCCACCCGGACGAAATTTTTACGGTTGTAAAAATTTTGGACTGAGAGAATGACCCGCTGAAACAGCGCGTCACCCATCCAAGCACGGCCCCCGTAACCCCTTTCAGACCCGACCCAATCGCTGACGGGAGACAAGAAAGATGCCCACGAACCGGGATGCAAGCCCGATGGCCGAATCGGATCACGGAGAATTCTCGCTGAGCGAAGTCCCGCTCGAGAAACGCACCGGATTCCTGTCCATCACGATGGTGTTGTTGAGTTTCACGTTCTTCACGGGAACGATGTTTGCCGGCGGCAAGATCGGTGTGGCCTTCGACGTCGTCAGCATGATCCAGATCGCCGTCATCGGAAACCTGTTGCTCGCCGTCTATGCGGCGTCGCTTGCGCTGATTGCCGCCCGCAGCGGCCTGAATGCGGTGCTGATGGGGCGGTTCTGCTTCGGGGAAACGGGCAGCAAGCTGTCCGATTTCCTGCTCGGCTTCGCCGAACTCGGCTGGTACGCATGGGGAACCGCGACGGTGGCGATCGTATTGGTCAAGCTGCTGGGCTGGCCGCCCGCCGTGACCACGCCGTTGATGATCCTCTTCGGCTTCGGATTTTCGATCACGGCCATCATCGGCTATCGCGGCATGGATGTGCTGTCGCGCGTCTCCGTGCCGCTGATGTTCGTGCTGCTGATGACGTCGATGTGGATCGCCACCCGCGATATCGGCGGGTGGGCCGGCCTCACGCATGTCGCGCCGTCCCAGCCGATGCCGTTCTCGGCCGCCGTGACCATGGTCATCGGCACCTTTGCCAGCGGCGCGACCCAGGCCACCAACTGGACCCGCCTCGCACGCAGTGCGCGCAGCGCCGTCTCGGCCAGCATGATCGGATTCTTCGCGGGCAACGGCCTGATGATCATCGCGGGCGCATACTGCGCGATCGTCTATCAGCAAGCCGACATCGTCGAGGTGATGATGCTGCAGGGCCTGTCGATCGCGGCGGTCGTGATGCTGTGCCTCAATCTCTGGACCATCCAGGGGCCGACGATGTACAACGTGGCGGCCGCCGGATGCCATCTGCTGCGCACCGAACGGCGCCGCACGCTCGTACTCGTGGGCGCGGCGATCGGCATCGTGCTCGCGGTCGGCGGGATGTACGCGTGGCTGATTCCGTTCCTGGTGCTGCTCGGCTCGATCATTCCGCCGGTCGGCGGCGTGATCATGGCGGACTACTGGTACCGCCATCGCGGGCAATATCCGTCGCTCGCCGCCGCCCGCCTTCCGCGCTTCAACCTGGTCGGCCTGGCCGCGTATGCCATCGGCGCCGGACTCGCCTATACCTCGCCGTGGATCGCGCCGCTCGTCGGCATCGCGGCGTCCGCCGCCGCTTACATCGTGCTGCTGCAGATTGCCCGCGCATTCACGCGCGAGCCGTCCGTTCAGGGTGAATGATTCCGCTGCGCGCCCTCCCGCCCCCAAAACCACAGGAATCCTCATGAAAATCATCAACGCCAGATTGCGCGGCCGTAGCGGCCTCTTCACGATCGACATCGATGCGGGCACGATTCGCGGCATCGACCTCCAGCCGTCGCCGCTGACGTCTCAAGGGGACGGCGTCATCGATGCGGGCAGCCATCTCGTCATCCCGCCGCTGGTCGAGCCGCATATCCACCTGGATGCGACGCTGACCGCGGGCGAACCCGAGTGGAACATGAGCGGCACGCTGTTCGAAGGTATCGAGCGGTGGGGCCAGCGCAAGGCCACCATTACCCATGAGGATACGAAAGCCCGCGCCCACACCACGATCGGCATGTTGCGCGACAACGGCATCCAGCACGTGCGCACGCACGTGGACGTCACCGATCACACGCTTGCCGCGTTGAAGGCGATGCTCGAGGTCAGGGACGAAGCGCGCGATCTCATCGATCTGCAGATCGTCGCCTTCCCGCAGGAAGGCATCGAGTCGTTCGAGAACGGACGGGCGCTGATGGAGCGCGCGATCGACATGGGGGCCGACGTCGTGGGTGGCATTCCGCATTTCGAGAACACGCGCGACCAGGGCGTGAGCTCCATCAAGTTCCTGATGGAACTCGCGGAGCGCAAGGACTGCCTGGTCGACGTTCATTGCGACGAAACCGACGATCCGCACTCGCGCTTCCTGGAAGTGCTTGCCGAGGAAGCGCGGGTTCGCGGGATGGGCCCGCGCGTCACCGCCAGCCACACGACCGCGATGGGTTCCTACGACAACGCCTACTGCTCGAAGCTGTTCCGGTTGCTGAAGCGCTCGGACATCCATTTTGTTTCGTGTCCGACCGAAAGCATCCATCTGCAGGGGCGTTTCGACACGTTCCCGAAACGACGCGGCATCACGCGTGTCGCGGAACTCGATCGCGCCGGCATCAACGTATGCTTCGGACAGGATTCGATCAAGGATCCGTGGTATCCCATCGGCAACGGCAACATCCTGCGCATCCTCGACGTCGGCCTGCACGTGTGCCACATGCTCGGCTACGAAGACCTGCAGCGATGCCTCGACTTCGTGACGGAGCACAGCGCCCGTGCGATGTCCCTGGGGGACCGCTATGGCATCGCGGTCGGGCGGCCGGCCAACCTGCTGATCCTCGACGCGGATTCCGACTATGAAGTGGTTCGCACGCAAGCCAAGGTGCGCGTGTCGCTCCGTGCCGGGAAGGTCATCATGCAGCGCACGCCCGAACACATCACCTATCCTGAAGCGGGCACGCGTTGAGCGGGCGACGACACTGGTCCGACATGCCGGAGGACGCATCGTGAGGCACCCGTCCGAGCCGACTGCGGAAGCGCCCGGCCGGCCTCACGGCCGGCGCGAAGCGCTGCGCGACACGCTCGAGGCGACCATTCTCGCCGCGGCCGAGGAATCGTTTGCCATTGACGGATTCGAGGGCAGTTCCGTTGCGACGATCGCAGCGGCCGCCGGCCTGTCGAAGCAGAACCTGATGTACTACTTCCCCACGAAGCTGGCGCTCTACCAACGCGTGCTGGACGACGTCTTGCGGGACTGGCTCGGCAGGATGCGGGAATTCGCGGCGCCCGATCGCGAGCCCGCGGAAGCCATGTCGGCCTATATCCGGGCCAAACTCGAATTCTCCAGAAATCGCCCGCATGGATCGCGGGTATTTGCGCTGGAGATCATCGGCGGCGCCAGGACCTACGGAAAGGAAATTCGCAAACAACTGATTCCGGTGTTGCGCGACGACATCCGGGTGCTCGAACGCTGGATCGAGGAGGGCAAGGTCAGGCAGGTCGATGCCGAGCACCTGTTCTTCCTGATCTGGGCAGCCACGCAGGCGTATGCGGATTTCGCTCCCCAGATGCTGCTGGTGCTCGGCAAGCGTGCGCTGGGGAACGACGATTTCGACGCGGCTTACCGCACGATCTCGGATCTGGTGCTCAACGCATTGATCACCGGCGACGGAAAGCCGGATTGACCGCTTGACCGCCTCCGTCGCCCTTCATGCACGGCACCCCGGCGCCGTCGACACTCGCCGGGGAACCGCCGGTCAGTCGTGCTTGTGGCGCTTCTTGTGCTTGTTGCCGCGGTAATGATCGTTGGAACGCGAGTTGTTGCGCGACACGTGGCCGCCCAGCGCCGCGCCCGCGCCACCGCCCAAGCCGGCGCCGACGAGCCCGCCGGCCGTGCCGCCCATCGCGTTGCCCGCAGCGGCGCCTGCGCCGCCGCCCAGTGCGCCGCCGACGATCGCGCCCGTGCGTTCGTGTTTGTTCGACGTCACCGCACCACCCGCGCCACCACCCACTGCCCCGCCGATCACGGTGCCCGTGCTGCCGCCAATCGCGTTACCGACCGCCGCGCCGGCGACGCCACCCAGCGCGCCGCCCAGTGCGTTGTTCGTGTCGCCTGCCACGGCCGGCAGCGACACCACCGCCGCCGCACCGACCACCACGGCCATCCCTGCCAGTTTCTTCAACATCTGTCTGCCCTCTCCGCCTTGCGAATTATCGATGCGCAAATCTAGCACCTTTCCGGACAGCCCATCGTAATGAAGCGTTAAATCGGGCAGTGTCATGGCCGGAGCGCGCGTGTTTGCGGCTTCGGGTGGCCGGCCGCCGGAGCGGGGGACCGCGCGAGATCGCGGCCTAGCTCGACGCATCCGAGAACGCGCCGGAGTGCGTGATGCGATGTCGAAGAAATTCAAGCAACGCATGCACTTTGCGCGAGTGGCGGCGATTCGGAAGATAGGCGGCATAAACGCAGACGGTCTGGTCGAGCGGGTTGATCGAGTAGTCTTCGAAAAGACGCGTGAGCCGCCCCGCCATCACATCCTCTTCGACGAGCCATTGGGGAAGCAGTGCGATGCCAAACCCGCTGATCACGGCCTCGCGCAGCACGTCCGAGTTGTTCACCGACAGTCTGCCGTTGATCTCGACATGCTCGGTGCTGCCTGCGCGGGTGAACGACCAACGCTGCACAGCCGCCTGGTACGCAAAACGCAGGCATTGATGGTTTCGCAGATCGTCCGGAGAAGCGGGCATTCCGTTGCTTTCCAGATAGTCACGACTCGCGACGACATAGCGATGATGTTCCGCCAGGCGATTGACGATCAGATTCGGCTGGTTTGCAGGCGTGCCGATGCGCACCGCAACGTCAATTCGCTCGGTCGCCAGATCCAGATACGAATCCGACAGCACCAGATCCAGGGATACGCGGGGATGCTGCTGCAGGAAGCCGGCGATGTGCGGCCCCAGGCACAGGCGCCCGAAGGTCACGGGCATCGAAACACGCAGCGGTCCAACCGCCTCGCCACCCGTGTCGGACACACTCCCATCGGCTTCGTCGAGGTCCGACAGCACGCGCGTGATCTGCTCCAGATACGCGGAACCGGCATCCGTCAACGTCACGTGACGCGTCGTGCGAGTCAGCAACGCGCTGCCAAGAGACTTCTCCAACGCGTCCATCAGGCGCGTCACCGACGAAGTGGCCACCCCCATGCGGCGAGCCGCCTTCGAAAAGCCCCCCGTTTCCGCCACGTCGATGAATGCCCGCAACGCAAGAAGCTTGTCCATGCCTTGTCCTTTATCTTTGCGCGCACCGCAATGCTGGTTTGCGATCGGTTCATATTCTTTTACCCTGACGCAAAGCCTAAAGTGCTTGAACCGTCAACGCAAGGAGCCTCCAAATGAATCCGCTCGACATCCAGGTCACGTACGACTTCATCTGCCCGTGGTGCTGGATCGGCCACGCACATCTCAAGGCAGCGCTCCGGGAGGCCAACCTGCCCGTCGCACCGACCGTCAAGTACCTTCCGTATGAACTCAATCCGACCATGCCCAAGGACGGAATCGATCGAAAAGCCTATCGCAGCGCCAAATTCGGAAGCTGGGCACGTTCACAGGCAATGGATGCCGACGTCACGCTGGCGGGCAAACGCGCAGGTGTCGAATTCAACTACGACCGCGTAGCGGTCACGCCCAACACGCGGCTTGCCCATCGCCTGATGTTCCTCGCTCAGTCCAAGGGAGATGCGGCCCGGACCGAAGCACTGTTCGAGGCGGTTTTCTCGGCCTACTTTTCCGACGGACAGGACATCGGCATGGCCGAGGTTTTGGTCAGCCTCGCGGAAAGGACGGGTTTCGACGCTGACGAAGTGCGCAGTTTCCTGGCGACGAACGACGGCGAGCGCGAAGTCGTTGCCGACGAACTGCGGGCCGGGGCGGCCGGCATCCGGTCGGTGCCGACAATCCGTGTGGGCGGCGTTCCGGTTAGCGGTGCACAACCGGTTTCGGTACTCGCTGAAGTGCTTCGGCATGCCACCGGCGACACAACCGCCAAAGCCGCCGTCTGAACCGACACCTGCAGGTGAACGCAAGCGCGCACGCTCGATTCGCTGAATCGGGCATGCGCGCCAAGCACAACACACGCTACTCGTTTGGAGAGATTCATGGTCGCCACCGCAAAAGCCAGGCCGCGCGCACTGATCATCGGCGGCTCGCTCGGCGGGCTCTTTACTGCAACGACGCTGCAAGCCGCGGGGTGGGACGTCGACATCTTCGAGCGCTCCCCGAGTGAACTGGACAGCCGAGGGGGTGGAATCGTGTTGCAGGGCGACGTCCTGTCAGCGTTTCATTTCGCCGGAATTCAGACCGACGCCGCGCTCGGCGTGCGGTCGGGCGACCGCATCTACCTGGACCGTACCGATCGCGTCATCCAGCGCAGCTTCATGCCGCAGACCCAGACGTCCTGGAACATGCTCTACGGCACGATGAAGGCGCACCTGCCCGCGCAGGTCTTTCATCCGGGCGAGCGCTTCGTCCGCTTTGAACAGAACGGCGACCGGATCACCGCCTGCTTTGCCAGCGGCCGCATCGAAACCGGCGATCTGCTCGTCGGCGCGGACGGCGCACGCTCCACGGTCCGAGAACAAGTTTCTGCCGGCCTGGCACCCACCTACGCCGGATATGTCGCGTGGCGCGGGCTCGTTCCTGAAGCGGCACTCCCGGCAAGCGCCGCGGATGTTCTCAAGGGAACCTTTGCCTTCCAGCAAGGCCCCGGTCACCTGATGCTCGAATATCTCGTCCCGGGCGAAGACCTGTCGACGCAGGAAGGTCAGCGGCGCTGGAACTGGGTGTGGTACCGGAAGGTTGCCCACGGCGAAGAACTCTCATCGTTATTGACCGACCGCTCCGGGATACGCCACTCGTTTTCGCTGCCTCCGGGCGCATTGAAAGACGAAGACCTCGCCAGCCTGACGCAGGCGTCGAAGGCGCTTCTCGCGCCGACTTTCCAGACGTTGGTTGAAGCCACCCACGAACCGTTCGTCCAGGCCATCCTGGATCTGCAGGTGAAGCAGATGGTGTATGGCAGAGCGATCCTGCTGGGCGACGCCGCCTTCGTTCCGCGCCCTCATACCGCGGGCAGTACCGCCAAGGCAGCCGCCAACGCATTGACGTTGGCCTCGGCGCTGCAATCCGCGGATTCCGACATCGATGCAGCCTTGTCACGTTGGCAGGCTGAACAATCGAGTCAGGGCATCGACATGACCGAATGGGGAATGAACATCGGCGACCGGATCATGGGCATCCCGCGCAGCCATGTCGTCCTGACGAGCGCTTGAGCAACAACGGCCGCACATACTGGCGCGAAGCCGTGTGGCGGCGGCGTCGGGCACACGTCGCCAAGCGGAAGCGGCTATCGTCGCGGAACACGGGCAGCGCTGCGCGATCGTGTGCTCGGAAGCGGTGTGGTGGCGCTGCCACCGGCGGATCGTGTCCGACTACCTGATCGCGCGCGGCGAAACGGTGCTGCACATCATGGGCCCCCACCGCGTGGAACCCGCGCACCTGACGGCCGGCGCGGTGATCCGGCCTGACGGCACGATCGTCTATCCGGACGCCGGGGACGACGCCACGGCGCCGGGGGCAACCGCGCCCCCGAACGCATAGCGCGGCGCCCCGTTCGATGGCACGGCCGGCAGCGCGTCGCGAACATCGTCAGTTCCGCGCCGATGCGGCCGAGCCATTCGCCTGCATCAGGCTCGTGCGCACCGCCGGCATCCCCGACGTCACCGCGCCGCCGGCCGGAATCGTCCCGGACGGGGAAGCACCGACCGGCGTCGCCAGCGCCACGCCACCCAGTGAATTGCCGTACGCGACGATATCGGCGGCCGGGCAGTTGTTCGTCAGCAGCGACACCGGCATGCCGGCGATCGACGCGAGCGCCGTGTCGGCCACCGCGAAATGGCAGACGTTCCCCACCGCCCGGAAGCCGTCATAGCCCGAGCCCGATACGCGGTTGCCCTTCACGACGACGTACGACACCGTCCCCGACCAGGTATCGAGTTCGATCGCGGCCTGATGGGTAGGCGGCAGGCCGTTGTTCGCATTCGTGCCGTCCTGGATCGCGCCGACGACGTTGTTCTCGATCAGCACGTCCGACACGCCGTAGGTTTTCCAGCTATCCTCCTGCGCGACCAGGATGCCGGCCGCCTTCTGCACGCCGCTGACGGTGTTGTTCGAAATCGTCACGGTCCGCCCGCCGACCACGGAGATGCCCCGCCCCCAGTAGTTGCCCGATACCGTGTTCCCGTCAATCAACACGTTGGCGCTGAGGCGGCCGTCACCCTGGTAGCTGACGACGGCGATCAGGTCGTCCCCGGTGTTCTTCACCGTGTTGCCGCGCACCAGCACGTTGGTCGAGCCGTACGTGGTGTGGATGCCGTCGGCCAGCGTCGCCTGCACGGTGTTGCCCACGATCGCCACGCTGTTGCCGCCGAACACGAAGATCCCGGCGCTGGCGCCACCCTGGATCGTCACGCCGAGCACCTGGACGCCGGTGCCCGTCACCTCGACCTTCGTCGATGCGGGCGTCGTCAGCCGCGTCGTACCCGTGCCGACCAGCGTGACGCCGACGAGCGTCGAACCGCTGCCGCTCATCACGATGGTCTGATCAGCCGGGTTGGTCGCAACCAGCGTCGCGCCATAGCCCGAGATCACGACGTCCGCCTTGGACACCGTCAGCGACCGGCCGACGATGTAGCGTCCCGGCGCGAGCACGAGGCGCTGGCCCGGCTGCAATGCCTCGAACGCGGCCTGCAGCGCGTCGGCCTGGTCGCCGCCGTTCGCCGTCGGCTGGACGGTCACGGTCGAAAGCGCCGGCGCGCTGCGCGACGGATGCGCATGACGAGCACCGCCCGGCGTGTAGGCGGCCGCCGGCGATGCGGCGAAACATGCGGTGCAGATCAGACAGACGGCCGTACTCGGACCGACCCCTCGAAACGACTTTTTCATGGTTGTTCTCTCACGCCCGTTCGCCCGCGACGACCGGCCAACGGCTGGCGGTCGCGAGGCGTTCGAGCAACGGCGATCACACGGCGCGTGACACACGCGGCGCACCATCCCGACTGCGACATTCATTTGCTCCGCCGATGCGGCGGAGCAACGGCAACGAAGCGCCGTCGCGTGGCCGCGATCGACACCCGGTCGCCTGTTCGCCCGCCGGCGCCCATGCGTGTCCCCCGAGGAAAGGCGGCCCGATTCCGACGCGCCGGCACCGCGTGGCCGGAATCGAACCCGTCAACAGGAACTGCGTTCCCGAGCGCACCGGACGCCGGCTGACCCCCAACCCTGCCGGTTCTTTCCCGCCGCTCATCAACCAGTCTATTTCACGCGCGTCGTTCGACAATCCGACATTGGCCGCGCGACGTCGTAAGACCGCCCGTCTGCCCGCCCGGGCCATCCTCGACCTTGGTCGCGGGCCAGCCGGCACCGTGGGCTGCGCCGGCCAGGAAGGCCCGCGACGACACCGCGGTCGCACCCATTCACGCCGCCCGCGGTCCTGCATTACCATCGTGCGTTCGCCGCGCCTGCCCGCTTCCGGCAGGTGAGCCCCGCCACCTTCCGCGCCCGCTCCCATGCTCGCTCTCGTCATCCTCGCCGGCCTGTGGGCCGGACTGCAGAACACCCTGGCCGGCGGCGGCTCGTTCGTCACGCTGCCCGCGCTGATCGTGTCGGGCATGTCGCCGCTCGCGGCGAACATCACGTCGACGGTCGCGCTGTTTCCCGCGCAGGTCACGACCGGCTGGGCGAGCCGCAAGATGGTGCGCGGCGTCGGCAGGCTGTCGTTTCGCGCGATGTTCTTCATCAGCGTGGTCGGCGGTGCGCTCGGCGGGCTGCTGTTGCTGAAGACTCCGTCGTCGATCTTCTCGCGCCTCGTGCCGTGGCTCGTGCTGTTCGCGACGATCGTGTTCGCGTGGGGCAGCTTTTTCCGCAAGCCGGGCGAAGGCACGGCCCACCTCGGCACCGTCCCCGCCGCGCTCTCGCAGTTCATGATCGCGATCTACGGCGGCTACTTCGGCGGCGGGCTCGGCTTCCTGATGATGGCCGTGCTGACGATGGCCGGCCTGTCGCCGCGCCACGCGATGTCGACGAAGAACGCGCTCGCGGGCGTGATGAACGCATCGGCCGTCGTGCTGTTCCTGACGTCGCCGCACCTGCACTGGGGCAAGGCGCTCGCGCTCGGCGGCGGCGCGATCGTCGGCGGGCTGCTCGGCACCTGGGCGCTGCATCGCGTGAACGAACGCGTGCTGCGGATCGGGATCGTCTGCATCGGCGCGGTGCTGACCGTCGGGTTGTTCGCCAAGCCGATCTGACGCGCGCCCACGCCTGCCGCCATCGCGGCAATTGATGAGCAAACCGCAAGACGTCTTTCGCATATCTCGTTTGCCGTGACGACGGTGTCCGCCCACAATCCGGGGGGGCGTCGTCATCGCCCTCTCGCGGGCACCGACCGGCACTTCGCGGCCGCCATTCCGATTCACCGCCGGCGGCCCGGCACATCGCGTCACACACGCTCCCTCGACATCGGCGCCCCATGCGGCGGCAGCACGCTTGCCGCCGCGCGGCCCGATGCGTTCCCGGCCAACGGGCCAACAATAACTAGAGGTAGGAGATGCAGGACAACTCGTTGAGGCAAAGCCTCAAGCAACGGCACATCACGATGATCGCGCTTGGCGGCGTGATCGGCGCGGGCCTGTTCGTCGGCTCCGGCGCCATCATCGCGACCGCCGGCCCCGCGGCGATCCTGTCGTACCTGATCGGCGGCGTGATCGTCACGCTGGTCATGTTCATGCTCGGCGAAATGGCGTCCCGCAACCCCGACAGCGGATCGTTCTCCACCTACGCAAGCAGCTATCTCGGCGAATGGGCCGGCTTCGCGGTCGGCTGGCTGTACTGGTTCAAGTCGATGATGACGATCACCGTCGAGGCGATCCTGCTCGGTGCGATCCTCCACGATTTCCTGCCGTGGCTGCCGGTGTGGGGCGGCGCGCTGTTCATGCTCGTCACGCTGATCGCGAGCAACGCGTACTCGGTGCGCTCGTTCGGCGAAGCGGAATACTGGCTGTCGTTCGCGAAGGTGACGACGATCATCATCTTCATGGCGCTCGGCGCATCGATCCTGCTCGGCTTCCAGCCGCGCATTCCCGCGCCGGGGCTCGTGAACCTGACCGATCACGGCGGCTTCATGCCGAACGGCATGGCGCCCGTGCTGGCCGGCGTGATGGTCGTGATCTTCTCGCTCGGCGGCAGCGAAATCGCGGCCGTCGCGGCGGGCGAATCCGAGAACCCGAGCAAGAACGTGATCCGGGCGATCAAGAGCGTGATCGTGCGCGTGATGGTGTTCTACGTCGGCTCGGTGTCGATCCTGATCCTGTGCATGCCGTGGACCGACAAGGCCAACCTGAAATCGCCGTACGTGTCGCTGTTCAGCATGGCGGGCTTCACGGGCGCGGCCGTCGCGATGAAGATCGTGCTGTTCGTGTCGTTCATGTCGGTGATGAACTCGTTCCTGTTCTCGAACTCGCGCATGCTGTTCTCGCTCAGCCAGCGCGGCCACGCGCCCGCGATGTTCGGCCGGACCAACGCGAAAGGCGTGCCGATGAACGCGCTCGTGCTGTGTCTCGCGATCTGCGTGTCGATCCTCGGCGTTCACTTCGTGAGCGGCGGCGACCTGTTCCTGATGCTCGCGAAGAGCAGCGGCGCGTTCGTGATGATCGTGTGGATCTTCATCATCGTCGCGCACTTCGCGATGCGCCGGCAGGAGAAGCACGCGCCGCGCGATCCGCAGGCGTTCCGCGCGTGGTTTTATCCGGTGTCGAACTGGATCGCGCTGCTGGCGCTGGTGGCCGTGCTCGGCTCGCAGGCGTTCAACCCGGATTCGCGCTTCCAGTTCTGGTTCACGGTATTGACGGCGCTGGCGATCGTCGCGGCCTATTTCCTGCGCCGCAAGCCGGCACAACTCGGCGAGACGGCCGGCGCGAAGGCGCGCTGACCGTTGCTCCGGGCGAGCGGCGCGCCGGTCGGCCGCCGCTCGGTTGCTCGACGTCTCAGTCGCTCGACGTCTCGGTTGCTCAATCCCTTGGCCGCTCAGCCGAACGGCCGCACGCCGATCAGCCAGCCGTGCAGGAACCGCGCGAAGACCGCCCACACGACGAGCCCGGCCACGATCGCCACGACGTCGCCCGACAGCCTGCCCGCCGGATAGCGCACGCCGTCGCGGCGATCCCGCGCGCGCCACACGACGAAATCGACCAGCGCCCATACGAAGAACGCGCCGAACAGCACGACTGCGTGCAACGTGCCGTTCGCGAGCAGGTGCGCGATGGCCCACACCGCCACGCCGGCCACCATCGGATGGCCGACCAGCGTCTTGATGCGGTTGCCGGGCACGTAGGAGGCGGCGATCAGCACGAACGCGATCGCGGTCAGCATGCCGGTGAGGTGGCGCACGCCGACGGGCGACACCCACAGCAGCGTCGCGCCCTGGCGCGCGATGCCGTACCCCCAGATGATCAGCACGAAGCCGATGATCGACGCGATCGCATAGGGGCCCTTCCAGCGCTTCTCGCCGATCCGCTCGATCGTCGCTGACCGCCAGCCGTCCGCGACGATCCGGATCGAGTGCACACCGAGGAAGATCGCTAAACCGAGAATCAGGACGAGCATCGGCTGTCTCCGTCTGGAATGATGAGTGGGGGGAAGCGTCCCGCGCGGCGTACGATGCGCCGTTCGCGGAGCCGGTGGCGAGGCCGGCGAGGGTCGCGCCAGGCACGGGTGCAACCCGCGCCGATCATAAACGCCGAGGCCGCCGTTGTGAAGCATGGGGGATGTGCGGTGCGGCACGCGCTTGACGCTTTCGTGACTGTGTCCCTCCCCGGCTGCCCTTGTGCCAGCCGGCGCATGTCGCGTGAATCGTCGGGCGACGGCCGGGGCGACAAAAAAGAAAAGTCGCGCGGCTTTCGCTTCGCGCGGCCGGCACTATGTTTGCTTGCGCTTCGCCGGGGATTTCGCTGCCGGTGTCGACGTCGGCTTGATCGTTCGCTTCGATGCCGACTTGGCTTCCTGTGCAGAAGCAGGCTTCGGCGACGCTTTCGATGCCGGTTTGGCGATTCGCTTCGACGCGGGCTTCGCTTCTTGAACCGGCGCAGCTTTCGCCACCGCCCTGGCCTTGCGCTTCGGCGGCCCCGCCAGCAGCGCCGCGCGATACGCGCTGCGACACCAGTCGAACAGCGCGCCGGCATCCTCGAGCACGTCGGCCGGCGTTTCGTAATAGCCGTCGAGCGAAACCGTGCGCGTGGGCCGCTCGTACGAGAACGGCCCCATCCCCGCCGCGACGAACGCCGGACGGTTCACGTCATCCACACGCAGGAACAGCGACCCGCGCGACATGAAGCCGAACATCACGCCGTCGAGCCGCAGCGCCGCACCGCTGAAGAAGCGCGCGACCGTGACGTTGCCGAGCGGCGCGAGCTGATACGCGATCTCCTCGCCGTGCGCCTGTTCCGATTGCCAGCTCATGCGGATGCCCTGCAGCGCTGCGTCCACGCGTCGAGCTCGGCTTCGTCGAAGCCGATCGCCGCCGCGCTCTCGCGAATCTGCCGCCACGTCGCGCGATCGACCGGGATGCCGCCGGCACCGCGCGCCGCGCGGCTCGCTTCCTCCGGCTCGCCCGGCACCTGCACCGGCGCATCGCCCGCCTGCGGCGACGCCTTCGCCCATGCGACGAACGCATCGGCTTCGCGCTGCGCGTCGGCCGCATCGAACGCGTTCGGGTCGATCAGCACCGACAGCATCCCGTTGACGATCGCGCTCGTCTTCTGCAGCGTGTCACCGTAGGTCGTATGCCCGCCGACGAGCGCGCCGCCGAAAATCTCGCACATCGCCGCCAGCGCGTACCCCTTGTGCAGCCCGAACGGCAGCAGCGCACCGAACGGCTGTTCATGCATCACGGCCGGATCGTCGGTCGGCTGGCCGCGAGAATCGATCAGCGACCCGGCCGGCACGCGCTTGCCCTGGTTGTACGCGACGCGCGTCTTGCCGTACGCGATCGCGCTCGTCGCGAAATCGAGCAGCAGCGGCGGCTGGCCCGCACGCGGATACGCGGCGCAGAACGGGTTCGTGCCGAAGCGCGGATCGGTGCCGTGCAGCGGCGCGACCAGCAGGTCGCCCGGCACGTTGACGAAATGGAACGACACGAGCCCCGAACGCGCGCACTGCTCGGCCCAATGCCCGATGCGGCCGAGATGATGCACGTCGCGCAGCCCGATCGCGCAGATGCCCATGCGTCGCGCACGGTCGATCCCTTCGACCATCGCCTCGAACGCGATCACCTGGCCGAAGCCGCGCCCACCGTCGATCGTCAGCACCGCGCCGCCGTCGCGCGCGATCGACGCGTGCCCGTTCAGCTGCAACTGCCCTTCCCGCCACGACGCGACGTAGTTCGGGATCATCCCGATCCCGTGCGAATCGTGGCCCGCGAGATTCGCGCCGACCAGGTGATCGGCGACGAGCCTTGCCTCGCGCTCGCTGCTGCCGGCCCGCTCCCAGAGTGCCGCGACGAATGCATGCAGCGGTTCGGCGCGCATGCGCAGCGGTTCGGTATCGGGCGTCGGCAGTGCGGTCATCGGCAAGGTTCCGTGAGGGTGGGTCGGACAGTGGTCACTGCTGAGCGCGAAGCAATCAGCGCGCGGTCGCGATCACGTCCGCGACCGCCGCCGTCAGCTTCTTCGCATACGGCACGTGCAGGAATTCGTTCGGGCCATGCGCGTTCGACTTCGGCCCGAGCACGCCGCACACCATGAACTGCGCGGACGGGAACCCTTCCTGCAGCACGTTCATCAGCGGGATCGTGCCGCCGAGCCCCATGTACGCGCAATCGGCGCCGAAGTGGCGGCGCGACGCGGCATCGAGCGACGACGCGAGCCACGGTGCGAGATCCGGCGCGCTCCAGCCCGTCGCGGCACCCGCGTCCGGCTTGAACGTGACCTTCGCGTTGTACGGCGGATCGAGTTCGAGCAGTTCCTTCAGCTGCTGCACGGCCTGCGCGGCGTCGACGAGCGGGGGCAGGCGCAGCGACAGCTTGAACGCGGTGCGCGGACGCAGCACGTTGCCCGCATCGGCGAGCGCCGGCAGGCCGGCCGCGCCGGTGACCGACAGCGACGGACGCCACGTCGAATTCAGCAGCGCCTCGCGCGGATCGGTCGTGGTCGGCAGCACCGGCTTGCCGTCCGCGCCGCAGGCCCACGGCAGCCCCTTCCATACGGCGTCGCCGAGGATCGATGCGGCCGCTTCGGCCTCGCGCACGCGGCTGTCGGGAATCTCGCAATGGAACACGCCCGGCAGCAGGTTGCCGTTCTTCGCGTCCTCGAGGCGCTCGAACAGCTGGCGCATCACGCGGAAGCTCGACGGCGCGATGCCGCCGAACACGCCCGAGTGCACGCCTTCCTCGAGCACCTCGACCTGCAGGTCGCCGGACACGAGCCCGCGCAGCGACGTGGTGAGCCACATCTGGTCGTAGTTGCCGGCGCCCGAATCGAGACACACGACGAGCGACACCTGGCCGAGCCGGTCGCGCAGCGCGTCGACGTACGGCAGCAGGTCGTAGCTGCCCGATTCCTCGCAGGTCTCGATCAGGCCGACGCAACGCGGCCGCTCGATGCCCTGCTCGTCGAGCGCGCCGAGCGCCGCGAGGCTCGCGTAGATCGCATAGCCGTCGTCCGCGCCGCCGCGGCCGTACAGCTTGCCGTTCTCGTACTTCGGCGTCCACGGGCCGAGGTCCGCGCGCCAGCCGTCGAATTCGGGCTGCTTGTCGAGGTGGCCGTACAGCAGGATCGTGTCGGTGCTGCCCGAGCGCGTGGCGGGCGATTCGAAGAAGATCACCGGCGTGCGGCCGGGCAGGCGCACGATCTCGAGCTTCAGGCCCTTCACGGGCTGGCGCTCGGCCCACTGCGCGGCATCGGTGACGACGCGCTCGAGATAGCCGCGTTTCGCCCAGTCGGGGTCGAATGCGGGGCTCTTCGCAGGGATCGCGATGTAGTCGGTCAGGGCGTGGAGGATTTCATCGTTCCACTTGCGCTCGATGAAGGTAACGAGCTTGTCATGGTCGAGGACGGGGGTAGTGTCGACGGAGGTCATGGTGGGGGTGCCTGGATCGGGCTGACGAAAACCCAGATGATACGCCGATGCTCCCGCGCCGGCGCCCCCTTCCCGGTCGCTCAGACCGCCTGCGGAAACGCGTCGCGCAGCCCCGCCGCACACGCCAGCGCGTCGCGCCACAGGCGTTGCGTCAGTTCGCCCGCATCCGCTTCACGCGCGAGCGCCGCGGCCTCGCCCGACCACAGCAGCGAGAAGTCGTCGCGGCCCTGCCGCTCGAATGCGCCGCGCAGCGGATCGACCGCGGCCGTCGCGAGCGGGAACGCCGGCGCGAGCGCGCTCATCGGCCCCTGCTCGCGCATGAAGCGCGTCAGCAGCCCGCGCGCGGGGCGGCCCGTGTACAGGTTGGTCATGCGTGTGCCGTCGTCGCGCGCGGCGCGCACCGCCGCGCGATGCTGTGCCGAGCGGCCGGCTTGCGGCGTCAGCAGGTAGCCCGTGCCGATCTGCACCGCGCGTGCACCGAGCGCGAACGCCGCCGCGATGCCGCGCCCGTCGGCGATCGCGCCGGCCGCGATCACCGGCACGCGCACCGCGTCGACGATCTGCGGCAGCAATGCGAACAGGCCCGGTTGCGCGTGGATGTCGTCGGTCAGGAACATCCCGCGATGGCCGCCCGCCTCCGCGCCCTGCGCGACGATCGCGTCGACGCCGCGCGCATCGAGCCAGCGCGCTTCCTCGACGGTCGTCGCGGACGACACCACCCACGCACCCGTGCGCCGCACGCGCTCGAGCAGCGCATCATCCGGCAACCCGAAATGGAAGCTGACGACGGCCGGGCGCAGCTCCTCGACGACCGCGCACATCGCATCGTCGAACGGCGCGCGGCCGGGGCCGCCCTTCACGTCGGCCGGATCGAGACCGGCTTCCGCGTAATAACCGGCGAGCGCCACACGCCAGCGTGCCTCGACCTCGGCGTCGGGCGCCGGCGGCGTGTGGCAGAAGAAGTTCACGTTGAACGGCGCGGGCGTGCGCGCCCGGATCGCCGCGATCTCGTCGCGCAGTTGCTGCGGGCCGAGCGCCGCGCACGCGAGCGAGCCGAGCCCGCCGGCTTCGCACACCGCGATCGCGAGCGGGCTCAGCGAACCGACCATCGGCGCCTGGATCAACGGCAAACGGGAAGGCAGCGTCGTCATCGGAATCGTCCTCGGGGAAGAAGCGGTGGTCGCGCGCGCCGGCGGCGCGCGTTTGATGCGCCCGATATTAACCGACAAACCCGAACCCCGATTGGTGCGCCATTTACGTCACGAATTGATTTAACCGAATCGGGAAAAATGATTATTTACTGCAGATTCAGCTGCGCGATCCCACCATCCATGGCCGAGACCAATGAAAAACGCCCACATCCTTACTGCACGGCTCACCCACACCCAAACTCAAACGTCGATTCACGGGTTTCAATGACATTCATCAATATTCAAGTTATTAAATACCGGCGTTTACCCTTATTAAAAACCACCAAGGCGATAACATGAAAACGTTAAATAAAACGACGATTCATGCCGGAATCGTCAACCGGCGCCACGCCGCGCCACTTCAACCGCAACACGTCTCGTCAAGGAGCGTCGCATGTCCGATGCCAGCTCGTCCTCCTCCCGCGCCGCCGCCCCGTCGGCCGCGGCTTCCGCGCCGAAAATCGGCGTCATTCCCGCCACGCTGATGGTCGCGGGCAACATGATGGGCTCCGGCGTCTTCATGCTGCCCGCGAACCTCGCCGCCACCGGCGGCATCGCGATCTTCGGCTGGCTGATCACCGTCGTCGGCGCCGTGTCGCTCGCGCTCGTGTTCGCGAAGCTCGCGGCGATCGACCCGGCCGCCGGCGGCCCGTATGCGTATGCGCGCAAGTCGTTCGGCCCGTACATGGGCTACCAGACCAACCTGATCTACTGGCTCGCGAACGTGCTCGGCAACGTCGGCCTCGCGGTCGCCGGCCTCGGCTACCTCACGCATTTCTTCCCGGTCCTGAAGGACCCGCTCGTGTTCGCGCTCGCGCAGATCTTCGTGATCTGGCTGTTCACGTACGCGAACATCCTCGGGCCGAACGTCGTCGGCCGCGTGCAGTCGGTCACGACGATCTTCGCGCTCGTGCCGATCCTCGGGATGGCCGTGTTCGGCTGGTTCTGGTTCAGCAAGGACGTGTACTTCGCCGGCTGGAACGTGTCGGGCACCAACAGCTTCAGCGCGATCGGCGCGACGCTGAACTTCACGCTGTGGGCGTTCATCGGCGTCGAGAGTGCGTCGGTATCGGCCGGCGTCGTCGAGAACCCGTCGCGCAACGTGCCGATCGCAACCGTCGGCGGTGTCGTGCTCGCGGCCGTCTGCTACGTGCTCAGCTCGACCGTGATCATGGGGATGATCCCGAACAAGGCGCTGCTCGCCTCGAGCGCGCCGTTCGCGGATGCCGCGCGCCTCGCGCTCGGCGACACGGCCGCGAACGCGGTCGCGATCTGCGCGGCGCTCGGCTGCCTCGGCTCGCTCGCGGGGTGGACGCTGCTGGTCGGCCAGACCGCGAAGGCGGCCGCCGACGACGGGCTGTTCGCCGGCGTGTTCGCCCGCGTGAACTCGAAGAACGTGCCGTCCGCGGGCCTCGCGATCGTCGCGCTGATCATGTCGGTGCAGGTGCTCGCGACGATGTCGCCCAGCGCCAGCGAGCAGTTCGGCAAGATCGCGTCGATCGCCGTGATCATGACGCTCTTGCCGTACATCTACTCGTGCATCGCGATCAAGGTGCTCGGCTACGGCAAGATGCCGTCGCACCAGTTCACGTTCTACACGATCGTCGGCCTGATCGGCGCCGTCTACGCGCTGTGGGCAATGGTCGGCTCCGACGGCCAGCAAACGCGCTGGTCGCTGATCTTCGTCGTCGCGACGATCGTCTTCTACGAGCTGTCGATCAACCGCCAGCGCGAGATCGAGGAAACCCACATCCATCCGGGCGGCCGCTCGCCGCGCTGGGTGCGCTATCTCGCGCTCGGCGTGACCATCGCCGCGCTCGCCGCCACCTTCTGGATCTCCGTGGGCCGTCACCAGGCCGACACCCTTCACGCGCGCTCGCCGGCCGTTGCCGCGAGCGTCCAGGCAACCCAGCAAACGGGGGATTAAACAATGACTGCTTCCTTGACCCAACCGGCCTTCCGCCGCCTCGGCATGAAGGCGCTGCTCGTGCAGCACGACATCGATGAACGCACGGCCACCGGGCGCGCCGCGACGGCACTTGCCGAGGAACTGCGCGCGCGGCTCGTCGACGTCGTGATCGCGACGTCCGCCGACGATGCGCGCGCGGTGGTTGCCGCCGATCCGGCGATCCAGTGCCTGCTGCTCAACTGGGAACTCGGCAACGACGCCGACCATGCGCCCGCGCAGGCCGTACTCGACGCGATGCGCGCACGCAACGCGACCGTGCCCGTGTTCCTGCTCGCGAGCCGCGCGAGCGCGTCCGCGATTCCGGTCGACGCGATGCGCAAGGCCGACGACTTCATCTGGATGCTGGAGGACACCACCGCGTTCATCGGCGGCCGCATCGTCGCCGCGATCGAGCGCTACCGCGAAACCGTGCTGCCACCGATGTTCCGCGCGCTCGCGAAGTTTTCCCGCGTGTACGAATACTCGTGGCACACGCCGGGCCACACGGGCGGCACCGCGTTCCTGAAATCGCCGGTCGGCCGTGCGTACTTCGAATTCTTCGGCGAATCGCTGTTCCGCTCCGACCTGTCGATCTCGGTCGGCGAACTCGGCTCGCTGCTCGATCACTCGGGCCCGATCGGCGAAAGCGAACGCTATGCGGCGCGCGTGTTCGGCGCGCATCGCACGTATCACGTGACGAACGGCTCGTCGATGTCGAACCGCGTGATCCTGATGGCGAGCGTCACGCGCAACCAGGTCGCGCTGTGCGACCGCAACTGCCACAAGTCGGCCGAGCACGCGATGACGATGTCGGGCGCGATTCCGACCTACCTGATTCCGTCGCGCAACCACTACGGGATCATCGGGCCGATCATGCCCGAGCGGCTGACGGCCGCCGCCGTGCGCCTCGCAATCGACGCGAACCCACTCGTGCGCGGCCGCGACGGCATCGACCCGACGCCCGTGCATGCGCTGATCACGAACTCGACGTACGACGGCCTCTGCTACAACGTCGCGCGCGTCGAGGCACTGCTCGGCCAGAGCGTCGATCGATTGCATTTCGACGAGGCATGGTACGGCTACGCGCGCTTCAACCCGATCTACCGCGACCGTCACGCGATGCACGGCGATCCGTCGCAACACGACGCGAGCAAGCCGACCGTGTTCGCGACGCAATCGACGCACAAGCTGCTCGCCGCGCTGTCGCAGGCATCGTTCATTCATGTTCGCGACGGCCGCAACCCGATCGAGCACGCCCGCTTCAACGAGGCGTACATGATGCATGCGTCGACGTCGCCGAACTACGCGATCATCGCGTCGAATGACGTGAGCGCCGCGATGATGGACGGCCCCGGCGGCGAGGCGCTGACCACCGACGCGATCCGCGAGGCCGTCGCGTTCCGCCAGATGCTGGCGCGCCTGCATACGGAATGCGCGGAGAACAACGACTGGTTCTTCAACGGCTGGCAGCCCGATAGCGTCGTCGATCGCAAGACGGGCCGGCGCGTGCGCTTCCACGAAGCGGACGAGACGCTGCTCGCCACCGATCCGTCGTGCTGGGTGCTGCATCCGGGCGACACGTGGCACGGCTTCGGCGAGATCGAGGACGACTACTGCATGCTCGATCCGATCAAGGTGTCGATCGTCACGCCGGGTGTCGCGGCGCACGGCGGGCTGATGCCGGTCGGCATTCCGGCGTCGGTCGTCACCGCGTATCTCGACCGGCACGGGATCGTCGTCGAGAAGACGACCGACTTCACGATCCTGTTCCTGTTCTCGCTCGGCGTGACGAAGGGCAAGTGGGGCACGCTGGTCAACACGCTGCTCGATTTCAAGCGCGACTACGATGCGAACGCGCCGCTCGAACAGGCGCTGCCCGAACTCGTCGCGCGTTATCCGGAACGCTACGGCAAGCTCGGCCTGCGCGACTTGTGCGACCTGATGTTCAGCGCAATGAGCGACCTGAAGACGACCGAGATGATGTCGCGCGGCTTCTCGACGCTGCCGAAGCCCGACTACAGCCCGGCCGAGGCGTTCGAGCATCTGGTGCACAACGACATCGAGATGCTGGAGCTCGCGGAGATGGAAGGCCGCACCGTCGCGACGGGCGTCGTGCCCTATCCGCCCGGCATTCCGCTGCTGATGCCCGGCGAGAACGCGGGGCCGGCCGACGGCCCGCTGCTCGGCTACCTGAAGGCGCTCGAGCAGTACGACCTGCGCTTCCCCGGCTTCACGCACGACACGCACGGTGTCGAGGTCGAGGACGGCGTGTATCGCATCGCGTGCATCAAGCAGAAGGCGCGCGATACCAACACGCGCTGAGTACGCAACGCAACCCGACGCCGTGCCGCCGCCCGGCGGCGCGCGTCGCCACTTGCAGCCGGCGTCGGCCGCTCAGGCGGCCGGCCTCTCTCGGTGAGGCGCGATCTTGCGCCACTGCGGTGTCATCGGAAGAAAACGTCGACAGGAATCGGTACCGCGCTCAGGCGTCCCGTGTGCTTTCGCCGCGACTCATCCCGCGCCGGTACGCGGCCGGGCTCGTCGCCGCGACACGCCGGAAATGCCGGCGCAGCGACTCCTCGGAACCGAACCCCGCACGCGCCGCGACCTGCGCGAGCGACAGCGCGGGATGCGCTTCGAGCATGTCCTTCGCGACGTTCACGCGTTCGCGGATCAGCCACGCGAGCGGCGACATCCCCGTCGCGTCCGCGAACTGACGCTGCAGCGTGCGCGTGCTCATCGCGGCCTGCGCGGCGAGCGACGCAAGCGTATGCGGCTCGGCCGCGTGCGCGCGCATCCAGTCGATCAGCTTCGCGAGCCGGTCGGTGCCGCCCGGCGCGACCGGGCGCGGCACGAACTGCGCCTGCCCGCCGTCGCGATGCGGCGGCAGCACGAGGCGCTGCGCGACCCGGTTCGCGATCGCGCCGCCGTGATCGCGGCGCACGAGATGCAGCAGCATGTCGAGCCCCGCCGCCGATCCGGCCGAGGTGATCACCTGCCCTTCGTCGACGTACAGCGCATCGGGATTCACGCGCAGCGCCGGATAGCGCGCCTGCAGTTTCTCCGCATAGCGCCAGTGGGTCGTCACCGTGAGGCCGTCGAGCACGCCGGCCGCGGCCAGCACGAACACGCCCGAACAGATCGAGCAGAGCCGCGCGCCGCGACGATGCGCGGCCCGCAGTTTCTTCAGCAGCGGCTCCGGCGGCAGTTCGTCCGGATCGCGCCAGCCGGGAATCACGATGGTGTCGGCGCGATCGAGCGTCGCGAGCCGATAGGGCGCGGCGACCGTGATGCCGCCCGCCGCGCGCACGGGCCCCGGCTCGCTCGCGCAGACCGCGAAGCGATACCAGTCGACCCCGAGCTCGGGGCGTTCGAGGGCGAACAGTTCGACCACGCAGCCGAATTCGAACGTGCAGAGGCGATCGTAGGCGAGTGCGACGACGAGATGATTGTGCATGGCGCGATGTTACCGGAACTTGTCGATCGCGCCACTGCCGCGAAACGCGCCGAACCGCGATACTGCCCCTCATTCCACCGCGTTCCACGCAATCTTCAGGAGAACCTGCCATGTCCTACGTCACCGACGTGCCCGCCGCCGACAGCCCCGCCGCCCTCGCGCATTTCGAGGCGTCGCTGCGCTTCGAGACCGATTGCTGGGACGTGCACGACGCGCTCGCATCGGGCGCGCCCGATTTCGTGCTGCTCGACGTGCGCGGCCCCGATCAGTTCGCCGCCGGCCACGTGCCCGGCGCGCGCAACCTGCCGCGCCGCAAGATCATCGAGAGCAAGCTCGCCGGCTATCCGGCCGGCACGCTGTTCGTCGTCTACTGCGCGGGCCCGCACTGCAACGGCGCCGCACGCGCGGCGATCCAGCTCGCGCGCCTCGGCCGGCCGGTCAAGCTGATGATCGGCGGTGTGACGGGCTGGCTCGACGAAGGTTTCGCGCTGAGCAACGAAGTGCAGCCGGCGGACGCCGAAGCCGGCTGATCGTCATTAAAATCGCAACAATCAATTGCTTGGCCACGGCCTGCACGCAAACGGAAAAAGCGCGATACTCGGTTCCATTGCAGTTCGGATGGAGCAGCAACATGCAGAACGCAGTCCTGATTCAAGTGGCCGGTTCGGTGGCCGCGATCGCGATCTATTTTCTGCCGGCGGTCATTGCCGACCGGCGTGGCCGGCACGACAAGCTGACGGTCGCGATGTTCAACGCGCTGTTCGGGTGGACCGGCATCGGCTGGCTGATGACGCTGTACTGGGCCTGCCAGCCGAACCCGCGCACCGACGTCGCGCAGACGATCCTCGCGAAGCGCCGTGGCATCAGCATGCGAACCTTCTCGACCGGCCTCGTCGAACGCGTGCAGCGCCGCGTTGCCGCCCAGGAGCAATGGGCGGAGAAACAAGGTTGCCGCTAAGTCCCTTTTTCCCCTTCAGCGTACCGCGTCGAACTTCGGCATCCTGACGTTGGTCGACGCGCGGTAGTCCCACGCCAGCCCGACGTGCGGCGGTACGCCGCCCGCACGCAGCCACGCCCCGAACGCCCCCGCCGTCACCGCCCGCGCGATCCGCTCGCCCGGGCAACCGTGCGGCCCCGTGCCGAAGCCGAAATTCGGCCCGGCCGCGCGGTCAGGCATGAACCGCTGCGGGTCGCGATGCACGGCCGGGTCGCGGTTCGCGGCGGCGAGCACGACGAGAATCGCGTCGCCCGCTTCGACGGTCACGCCTTCGATCGCCGTGCGCGATGCGACGAAGCGGCGCGTGTTCTGCACCGGTGAATCGAAGCGCCCGACTTCGGCAACGAATGCGTCGAGCGCGGCATCGTCCGGCGTGACGCGCGCGGCGCGCGCCCCCGCTTCCCCGTTCCACGCCACCAGCGTATTGCCGAGCCACGCGGCGGTCGCCTCGCAGGTCTGCGACAGCAGCCCGACGAGATTCGCGACCAGCGCGCCGCTCGCGTGCCAGCCCGACGCGCGGGCCGCCTGCTGCACGGCGGCAACGAGCGTGCCGTCGTGCGCCTGCGTCTGCGCGACGCGCGCCGTCATCCGGTCGAGCAGCGCTCGCGCAGCGTCGCTCGCGCGGGCCAGTGCCGCGGCATCCGACAACGGCGACAGCGCGGCGACGAAATCGACGACCTGCGCCGCGATACCGTCGAGCTGCGTCTCGTCGAAGCCGAGCAGATCGGCAACCGCGCAAACGGGCACCGTCATGCACCACGCGTTCAACGCGCCGGCATCGCCCGGCGCCGGCAAGCGCCGTGCGGCAATCCGCGCGGCACGGTCGCGCAGCGCCGCCGTGTCGATCGGCGCGAACGCCGTGCGCAGCGCCTGCTTCGGCACGTCGTGCCGCAACGCGCCGTCGTTCATGCGCACCAGCTCGCCGAACAGCGCGCCGGCCGTCGTGCCGCGCAATGCGGGCGGCACGGGGGCGTCCAGCGGGCGAACCCGGCAGGCCGGATGGCCGAGCACGGCCGTCACGGCGGCCGCGCGGCTCGCGACCCACAGGCCGAGCGTGGCGTCGAACGCGAGCGGCGGCCCGTCGACGAGCGCCGCATAATAGGGATAGGGATCGCGGTGCGTGACCGCTGCGATGGAATCGGTCGGGTTCATGCAGACAGTATCGGCGCAGTGCACGGCCGCATGTTTCGGGCTGACGTGAAATGTCGCGGCGCGGGTGCCGGGCGTGACGGCATCGCGACGACAGCGAATCGTCAGGCAGCCGACCGGTAGCGATGCGACTGCATCCGCATGCGAACGCGCCCGGCCGAAATCGCGCGCGGCTCGGCCACCACCGTGTCGTGAGGGAACATTTCCTGCCGGAATTCGCCGTTTTCGTCGAACCACTGGCAGATCAGCCAGTCGCCGTCGTCGAATACGACCGGCCCGGCATAGGTGACGGTCATGCGTGGCCCGCCCGTCTTCAGCGTCACGACATCGCCGACGCGAAACCTGACGCGTTGATTTTCTCGGTTCGTCATCGCTCTCTCAGCATTTATATATATCGATATTCCCGGCGGACCACCCACTGTCCTTTCGAACGTGCCGCAGATTATCAATCAAATAATCAGCCGGCAACTCCCGCGGTCAAAAACATACTGACCGAGGAAATGCAACAATGCGCGGCATCGACGCGCCCGGCGAGCGCCCGATCGCCCGGTCCGGCGCGGCTTATGCGCCGACGCCAGCCGAACGGGCGGGAATGCGGAGAATAGACGATGTATTTTGCGTCGTCACCGATGTTTAATTCAGACGCGAAATCGGTTGATTATTGTCAATCAGCTTTCGACTGGAAACGATCCCACCATTTATCTGCGCTCATTCCCCGAACAAAACCGGCGAATTATCGGGTGACGCAAACCAGCGGTTGATATCGCGCCCGGGCACGGCAGCTTGCGTAAACGTAAACGTGCCGTCCTGCGCCATCTCCTTCGCCGCGCGCAGAAACGCGCCGAGCGCGGCCCGCGCCAGCGCGCCGCCGACGCTCACGCGCTTCACGCCGAGCGCCGCCAGCGCGTCGAGGCTCAGCAAGCCGCCCTGCAGCCCCATCACGACGTTCACGGGCGCGCCGACCGCCTGCGTCACCGCCGCGATGTCGTCCGCATCGGTGATGCCCGGCGCGTACAGCACGTCGGCGCCCGCATCGCGATAGGCGACGAGCCGCGCGATCGTGTCCGCGAGGTCGGGGCGGCCATGCAGGTAGTTTTCGCAGCGCGCCGTCAGCGTGAACGGAAACGGCAGCGCGCGTGCCGCGGCGACGGCCGCCGCGATACGCTCGATCGCCGCATCGCGGGCATAGATCGGCGCATCGGCGCGGCCCGTCGCGTCCTCGATCGAGCCGCCCACCGCGCCGGCCTCGGCCGCGAGCCGGATCGTTTCGGCCACCGTGTCGGGCGCGTCGCCGAAGCCGTTCTCCAGATCCGCGCTGACGGGCAAGCCGCCCGCGGAGACGATCTCGGCGATGTGATCGAGCATCGCGTCGCGGTCGATCGCGTTGTCGGGCTGCCCTTTCGAAAACGCGTAGCCGGCACTCGTGGTCGCGAGCGCCTCGAAGCCGGCCATCGCGAGCAGGCGCGCGGTGCCGGCGTCCCACGGGTTCGGGATGATGAAGGCGCCGGGGCGCGCATGCAGGGCGCGGAAGGCTTCGGCTTGGCGGGCTTGCAGGTCGGAACGGGTCATCGCGGACTCCGGAAGGAAGTTGACGACCGAGCTTACGCCGGTCGTGCACGCGACGTTTCAGCGTTCGCCGAAATGTCGTCGCGCGACCGGCAAAACCCGGCACGCCGACCGTACGCCCGCAATCGGCCACGAGCGGGCCGGCACCGCCGCCTGCCCGTCGCCGGCCCACGATTGTTCAGATCGATGCGGCCGGCCCGCCGTCGATGCCGAGCAACACGTCGGTGACGGCCTCGGAGAAGCGCATCGCGCGGCCGTCGATCAGCACGTCGTCCGGATTCGACGGATCCCGCGTGGCGTGCGGCACGCCGTGCGCGAGCAGCACCCGCGCGCATGCCTCCCAGTCGGCCGCGCCGACCTGCTCCGGTTCGTTGACGGATGCCCACGACAACGTGCCGAGCGCGTCGCTCCCGAACCCGTGCAGGTCGCGCCAGTTCGCGCCGTGCGCGAGCAGGAACGCCAGCAAGTCCGCGTCGCCGCGGAACACCGCGTGATTCAGCGCGCTCGCGTCCCAGTCGCCGCCGCGCGCGGCGATCGGCCAGCCCAGTTCGACCATGACCTTCACCGCGTCGCCCGAACCCCATGCGGCGGCGTCCGGCAGCAACCGCAGCCGTTCAGCGGGCAGCGCGCCGGGCAGTTCGGGATGCCGCGCCTGGATGCGCCGCGCATCGTCGGCGTCGGCGCGCGCGCAGGCTGCCACGAACGCGTCCGCCGCGTCGAGCGCCTCTTCCGCGCCGGCCGCACGCAACAAGGCCGCGACGTCGGACAGCCCGGTCTGCATCGCCAGCCGGTACGCACTGATGCCTGTCGGCGTTTGCGCGCGGGGATCGGCGCCGGCCGCCAGCAGCGCGGCGACGTGGCGCGCCGAGCAGCGCACGCCGATCGCCCGCAACAACGGCGCGCCCCAGGTTTGCGCGAGCCCCGCGCCGGGCGGCTCGTTCGGGTCGCCGCCATGCGCGAGCAGCAGTTCGAGCGCGTCGGCATCGCGCATGTCGAACGCGCGCCGCAACGCATTCGTCCCGCCCACCCGCGCGCCGTGTTCGAGCAGCACGCGCGTGCAGGCCGGATGCTCCACCGAGTGATACAGCGATTCGCCGTCGTTCGGGTCGGCGCCGGCTTCCAGCAGCATCGCGGTGAGAACCGGATCGCGATTGACGCCCGCCGCGCCGTACAGCGCCGACAGCGGCCCCGCTTCGTCGGGTTCGGCGAGCGACGCAGGCGGAAAGCGGTTGCCGATCCGCTGGTTCGGATCGGCGCCGGCATCGAGCAGAAGACGCGCGCAGGCGCGCAGCCTGGCGGCGAACTCGGGAAGCTGCCCGAGCCGCGAATGCGTGACGGCGACCAATGGCGGCAGCTTCAACGGGCCGCCGGCGCGCGCGATCCAGCCGGGATCGGCGCCCAGCGCCGCCTTCACGGCGTCGAGGTCGCCGGCCGCGCAGGCGATGGTCGGATCGTCCGCGACGAGCTCGGGATGGTCGAGCAACAATTGCGCGGCGACGCGCGGCCGGGGCGCGGCGACGCCACCGGTCACGTCGCCGCCGTACGCCAGGTCGAGCCAGCGCCGGACCAGCTGCGCGCGCTGTTGCCCCGCCAGCGCATGCGTTTCGACGAACGCGCCGAGATCGGCCCATGACGCAAAGCCGTACTCGCGCGCGATGCACGATTGCGCGTCATGCAGCCGAAGCCCGAGCGCGAGCGCTTCGTCGTGCGTGCGGTTCGCGGCGGCAGGGAGAAACCGGACAAAGCGCGCGACGGCATCGGCGTCGCCTTGCCGGTACAGGCGCAACAATGCCTTGGCCTGCTTTTTCAGATGATCGGGATGGGCGTTGGGAGGCAGCTTTTTCATGCGGATCCTCGTGCAGTGAATGGCCGAAGGTCCGCAATACCGCCAGCACAAAGGACAGGGGGAAAGCTGAATTTGCTGCGACAGGTGGGTTCAACCCTTTCCGCGGACCCGGAAGCGACCTGCATCGCTGCCCGGTATCCTAGGCGACGGCCGGCGGCGACGTCAACCGCGCCGCGCCCTGCGGCGGCGACACTCAGTCCGCGAGCTGCTTCGTCAGGAAAATGCGCGCGTGTCCGACCGGATAATCCGGCAGCTCCCCGAAGCGGACATAGCCGCGTTTCTCGTAGAACGGCCGTGCCTGGAAGTCGAACGTGTCGAGCCACGCGCTGTGGCAGCCGCGCGCGACGGCTTCCGCCTCGGCCAGATCCATGATGCGCGTGCCCGCGCCCTGGCCGCGCGCGGCCTCGGGCACCACGAGCAGGTCGACATGCAGCCAGCCGTACGCCGTGCTGCCCCACAGGCCACCGACCACCGCGCCCTCGCCATCGGTCACGACCACGGCCAGCGGACGGGCGTCGATCGGGCCCGCCTGGCTTTCGTTGAACCGGATGAGCGGCGCGACGATCTGCTTGCGCACGTTCGCGTCGCCCGCGTCCGTCACCTCGTATGTGAACGTCATCGGTTGAATCCGCTTGAATCCTGAATGAGGAAGGAGCGACGCCGCACGCACCGCGTCAGACGACGTAAGCGCCCTTCGCGTGCAGTTCCGCTTCCGTGCGCTCGAGCGCCGCGATCGCATCGCTGCCTTCGAGCGCCAGCAACTGCGCGACCAGCGCTTCGGCCATCGCATGCGCGGCCACCAGCGACGGAAAGAACGACGGGCTGTCGTGCGTGAAGATCAGTTGCGCATCCGCGTGCAGTGCGATCGGCGACACCGCGCTGTCGGTGATCGCGACGATCCGGCTGCCCTGCGCCTTCGCGGCCTGCGCGACGCGCGTCGCTTCCTGCGAATACGGCGCGAAACTGACGACGACGGTCACGCTCTGCTTCGCGATCGTGCGCAGCTCCATCTCGAGCGAACCGGCGACGCCATTGAGCAGCGACACGGTCGGACGGAACAGCCGGTAGCCGTACACGAAGCCGAACGCGACCGGATAACACGAGCGAAACCCCGCGACGTGCACGTGCGACGCCTTGCGGATCAGTTTCGCGGCATCGGCGAGCGCGTGCTCGTTCTGCGCGGCGGTGGCCGACAGGTTGTGTTGTTGCGCGGCGAGCAGGTCGTGCGCGAGCGACGCCTGCGCGTCGGGCCGCACGAGCGAGCGTGCCCGCTGCGTGAGCGGCTCGGGGCGCGTGCGCACGCGTGCCACGCACAGGTCGCGCAGCTCGTTCCAGCCGGGGAAACCGAATTGCTGCGCGAGCCGCACGAGCGAGGCGGGCTGCACCTGCGCGCGCTGGGCGACCTTGCGCATCGACGAGGTGGCGACTTCGTCGGGATGATCGAGCAGGAAGGCAGCGCCCGCCTGGAATTGCGGGCTCAGCTCGGAAAATTGCGCCCGGATCCGGGACGCGAGTTCGTCGAAATTGGCGGCCATCTTGGTGGGAACGGGAACCGGTCGTCCATGGTATCACCGGCCCCGCGCGCACCGGTCAGCGCAGCACTTCGACGTGATCGGCGTCGACCTTCACGCTGCCCGACCATTTGCGCTCGAATTCGCCGGTCACCTTCACTTCGTTCTTGTCGCTGACGGGCTGGCCGGCCGCCCACAGCTTGCGGTCGATCTCGACGCGGATCGTGCCGGTCGCATCGGCGAATTCGTAATCCTCGCCGCCGACATGCTTGACGATGCGGCCCTGCAGCTGCACGTGCTGGTCGTCCTTGCCGTTCGCGAGCAGCTCCTTCACGGTGGTCGTGGTCAGCGTGGACGGCCCCGTGTATTGCGCGTAGACGGCGGCGGGCAGCGTGGCGAGCGCAACCGTCAGGATTCTGGCCAGGTGTTTCATGATCGTGGTCCTCTTCTTCGATGTGACGCCGCGCCCCGTTGAACGCGACGGCGCCAGATTACGGACCGTAAGATTAAGCAAACCTGAAGGTCGCCCGGAAGCGACGCGGTGCCGCATCGGACGCACGGGAGCGCCCGCCGCGCGCCGCCCGCATTTAAGCTGCGCCTAAGACACGGGCGCTTATCATGGGAACCCCGGGTGCCACGGCGCCCCGTTGAAGAGACACGAATTCATGCGCGTATTGCTCGTCGAGGACGATCCGCTGATCGGCAGCGGGCTCGAACAGGGCCTCAAACAGGAAGGCTTCGCGGTCGACTGGGTGAAGGACGGCGACGCCGCGTCGCTCGCGCTGCGCGCGACCGGCTACGGCCTGCTGCTGCTCGATCTCGGGCTGCCGAACCGCGACGGCCTGTCGGTGCTCGCCGCGCTGCGCCGCCGCGACGAAACCCTCCCCGCGATCATCATTACCGCGCGCGACGGCGTGCCCGACCGCATCGCGGGCCTCGACAGCGGCGCGGACGACTATCTCGTCAAGCCGTTCGAGCTCGACGAACTGCTCGCCCGCATCCGCGCCGTGACCCGCCGCCATGCGGGCCGCGCGCAGACGACGCTCGTGATCGGCCCGCTGCGGCTCGACCCCGTCAAGCACCTCGTCTGGCTCAACGACGACGAAGTGCCGCTGTCGCCGAAGGAGTTCGTGCTGCTGCACGAGCTGATGCGCGACCCGGGCGCGGTGATCTCGCGCGAGCAGTTCGAGGAACGGCTGTACAGCTGGGGCGAGGAAATCGAGAGCAACGCCGTGCAGGTGCATATTCACAACCTGCGCAAGAAACTCGGCCACGACATGATCCGCACGGTGCGCGGCGTCGGCTACCGGATCGGTGACGGCGCATGACGCGCATCCAACGGGCGATCGCGCGCTGGCGCAACGCGTCGCTGCGGCGGCGCCTGCTGACGTGGCTGATGCCGGCCGCGTGCGTGATCGGCCTCGTCGCGAGTGCGGGCACCTACTGGGGCGCACTGCGCGAACTCGACGACCTGCTCGACGACCAGATGCGCAGCATGTCGAAGCAGATCGTCGTCGGCCCGAACGGCGAACTGTCGTTCAGCAACCATGCCAACGGCAAGCACGGCTTCGAAGCGAGCGATCCCGACGCCGTGCTGCTGCAGGTGTGGCGCAACGGCGCGCTCGTGTATTCGACCGACCGCGATTCGAAACTGCCGCCGCCCGAGCAGAAAGGCATCGCGAGCGTCGACGTCGATGGCCAGCCGTGGCGCACCTATGTGACCGAGCGCGGCGGCACGACGATCCGGCTCGCGCAGGCACGCCACGCGCGATGGGAAGCGATCGCGGGCATCGCCGTGCACCTGCTGTGGCCGGTGTTCTCGATGCTGCCGCTGCTCGCGATCGGCCTGTGGTTCGGCATCGGCGCGGGGCTGCGGCCGCTGCGCACGATTGCATCCGGCCTCAAACGAAGGAATGCGAACAATCTGGAACCGGTCGACGTGGGCGCGATGCCGAACGAAGTCCGCCCGCTCGCCGAAGCGATCAACGACCTGCTCGCGCGCCTCGACCGCTCGTTCACGCTGCAGCGCCACTTCATCGCCGATGCCGCGCACGAGTTGCGCACGCCAATCATGGGGCTGTCGATCCAGTCGCAGCTGCTGCGGCGCGCGGCGACCGCCGAGGAACGCGAGCACATCCTCGCGCAGATCCAGGCGGGCACGACGCGCCTCGGCCACCTCGCCGAGCAGTTGCTGACGCTCGCGCGCCTCGAGCCCGACGCGCAGGCGGCCGCTTCCGCATCGGCGCCCGTCGATCTCGCCGCGCTGTGCCGGTCGGTGGTATCGGATCGCACGCGCGTCGCCGACGCGCACCGGATCGATCTCGGCGCGATCGTGTCGACGCCGGTGATGACGTCGGGCAATGCGGACACGCTGCGCGTGCTGCTGAACAACCTCGTCGACAACGCGATCCGCTATGCGGGCGCCGGTGCGCGCGTCGATGTGTCCGCGCGGATCGACGGCACGACGCCCGTGCTCGAAGTCGCCGACGACGGCCCCGGGATCCCGGAAGCCGAACGCAACGACGTGTGGGAGCGCTTCTATCGCGGTGAAGGCGCGCAGGCCGTCACGTCGTCGGGCAGCGGGCTCGGGCTGTCGATCGTCAAGCGGATCGCCGAACAGCATCGCGCGACGGTCGCGCTCGGCACCACGCACGGCGGACGCGGGCTGACCGTCACGGTGCGCTTTCCGCAGCCGGCCTGACGCGCGGGCGACGCACGACGCACGGCTTTTCCACAGATTGTGTTGGCAAGCTTGTGGACAACCTGCCATTAACGACACCAAGCCATTGATCGGAAAGGGTTTGCCGGTCGTGCGCGGCAAATGCGCCACGCCGGGTCAGCTACGCACCCGCCTCAGTTGTCGTCGACGATTCGCTCGATCCGCAGGCCGGTCGAGGTTTCGAGGATGCTGGCGTGATGCTCGACACGGCAATACAGTCGCCCCTTCGGATAGTCGTCCGGCCTGGGGCGCGTGCGATCCTCGACATGAACGACGACGGTGCCTCCGCTCGGATTCGCACCGACTCGCTCGCCCATGTAATAGAGCTGGCCGTTCAACTGGTAATAGCCGTGCCCGAGATACCAGAACGAGTCCTTCTCCGTCGCGATCGGCTGGTTGCCGAGGTAGATCGCGTTGCCCTTTCTGACGATCGGATAGAACAGCAAGCCGATTTGCGGCTCGATGACGGTGTAGTGATTGGCACGGATGTCGTCGAGCACCTTGTCGCGAATTTGTTCGCTCAGGTAGGCGCGCTCGCCGAAATACTCGGTGTGACGGTAGGCCGGCTGACAGGCATGCGCACTCGTGCCGCATACCACCGCCATCAACGGCACGGCGATCGATTTCCAGATCGTTCTCACTGATTTCTCTCCAGGTTCCTTATTGTTGGCCTGCGATCCGGCGCGGCAAATGTTACCGGTGCCGGATCGCATCGCCAGTTTATCTACCCGGCCTCGTTCCGTGACGTTTAATCGCAAAATTGACAACTAGTTGTCTAATACGTAAAGTAGTTGTCAATTCATCCTGCGTATCGAACATGACGAAATCCGCGAAGTTGACCACCGTCGCGCTGTCCGTATTCCGCTTGAACGGCCTGCTGATCGAATGGGGCAACACCTTTGCCGGGCCGCACGGCCTGACCAGTGCGCGCTGGCAGGTGCTGGGCGCCATCTCGCTGGCGCCGGAAGCCCCGAACATCCCGCAGATCGCCGACGCGATGGGCATCACGCGGCAGGCGGTGCTGAAGCAGATCAACGTGCTGACCGACGAAGGGCTGGTTGAGTCGCTACCCAATCCGGCACACAAGCGTTCCCCTTTGTACGCGCTGACGCCACGCGGCGAGGGGGCCTATCAGGCCGTGGTCGGGCAGTGGCAACAGCATGTCCGCGACATCGCCGGCGATTTCAGTTCGGCTGACCTGGATGCAGCGATCCGCGTGCTGTCGGCGATGTCCCGTGCACATGGCGCCGATGCATCGACGTGAACGTTCAATCACCCCGGTCACCCATAGGAGTTCCCATGCCTCATTTCAAACCGATGGATCCGGCCTTTCCGATCCAGCAACAGATCGCCATCGACGCGGAGCCGGTCGTCCTCGTCAACGTGTTCACGCTGGCCGCCGCCGACGAAGCGGACTTTCTCGCCGTGTGGAAGGACGACGCCGAATTCATGAAGCGGCAGCCGGGATTCATCTCGACCCAGTTGCATCGCGCGCTGGGCGACAGTCCGACTTACCTGAACTACGCGATCTGGGAATCGACCGCGGCGTTTCGCGCGGCGTTCACGCATCCGGCGTTCGTCGCCAAGCTGTCGGCCTATCCGTCGTCCGCCGTCGCGAGCCCGCACCTGTTCCAGAAAGTCGGTGTGGCCGGTATCTGCACCGCGTGAGTGCACACGGGAATCGGGGCAACGCGTGGCATTGGCGGGCGTGTCGCGCGTCGCTCGCGCACCCGGACTTCTCCACAGAAAATGTTGGCAAGCTTGTGGATATCCTGCGCACCGCAACGCTAAGCCCTTGATCCGACGGACTTTGGCACGCGTGATGCAGACGAGGCCCGGTGACGGCCATCGCCTACACCGCTTCGCCGCACTTCGCATCACGACGCCACGACGATGCGCGCCGCAGTCGGCGCACACGTGCCCGCCATGCGCGGCGCCACTTACCCACAGATTTTGTTGGCAAGCTTGTGGATATCCTGCGCAAGCCTGCGCTAACCCGTTGATCGCACGACGTTTCATGCACGGCGTCACGGTTGCGGCACCCTACGGCCCCGGCCTGCGCGCAAGCGCACGATCCCGCGCGACAGCAGCGCCTCACCGTCACCTTGACGCTCGCGCCCGCCACGCGTCAAGATCACGCGAGCCGCCGCGGCCGCGCATCATCGGCTACTCGCGACGGCTCAACGCGCCGGCCGTTCCGCCGGCGCCGCACCACGACACCTCACTCCGAGGAAGACCATGGAACACTTCACCGCGTGGCAGCTGGTCGTCTCACTCGTGCTGGTCGCCGTCGTCATCTATCCGTACGTCCGCATCGTTCGGCGCACCGGGCATTCGGGCTGGTGGATCCTGACGATGTTCGTCCCGGTCCTGAACTTCATCATGTTGTGGGTGTTCGCGTTCGCGCGCTGGCCCACCGTCGACGATCGGCAGCCCTGATCGTCGCCAGCGCGGCCGCCAGGCTTGTCCACAGATTTTGTTGGCAAGCATGTGGATAGCCTGCGCATACCGCGACCAAGCGCTTGATCCGAAAGACTTTGTCCGCGCCGCTTCAAATGCGGCACGCGGCCGGAAAAGTGCCGCTCGCACGCCCATTCGCCACGTGACCGGGCGCCTTCCGCGCGTGCGGACCGGCTTGTCCACAGATTGTGTTGGCAAGCGTGTGGATAGCCTGCGCATACCAAGGCCAAGCGCTTGATCCGAAAGACTTTGTCCGCGCCGCCTCAAATGCGGCACGGCGGCCCGCGCCACGCCGGATGCGGCCGCGCGCGGGGTTGTCCACACTTTTTGTTGGCAAGCATGTGGATATCCTGAGCATGCGTGACCTAAGTCGTTGATCGCACAACGTTTGATCACGCGGGTCACGGTTGCGGCACGGCATGCACGCGGATCGCGTCACGCACGGCGTGCCGCCCGCCTCAACCGAATGCCCGGACCACGATGCGTGCGACCGACGCGATCACGTCGTCCTTCGCGCGCGCATCGGCACGCGCCTGCGTGTAGTACACGGCCAGCGCGATCGGCGCACCCGACGGCGACCACACGACACCCGCGTCGTTGGTCGTCCCGTAGTCGCCGGTGCCCGTCTTGTCGCCGACCGTCCACCCGGCCGGCACACCCGCACGGATCCGCTTGTCGCCGACCTTGTTGCCGCGCATCCACGCGACGAGCTGCGCACGCTGCGCGGCCGGCAACGCCTCGCCGACCATCAGCACGCGCATGCTCGCGGCCATCGCGGCCGGCGTCGTCGTGTCGCGCAGGTCGCCCGGCAGCGCGGTATTCAGTTCGGTCTCCCATCGATCGAGCCGGAACGTGTCGTCGCCGATCGAGCGCGCATAGGCCGTCACCGCCGACGGGCCGCCGAGCAGCTTCATCAGCAGGTTCGCGGCCGAGTTGTCGCTGTACTGGATCGTAGCCTCGCACAGCGCGGCGACGGTCATGCCGTCGTCGACATGCTTGCCCGACACCGGCGAATAGTTGACGAGGTCGGCCTGGGTGTACGTCACGCGCTGTTGCAGCAACGCCGGTCGTTCGACGCTCTGCGCCAGCACCGCCGCGCTCAGCATCGCCTTGAACGTGCTGCAGAACGGGAAGCGCTCGTTCTGACGATGTTCCACGCGCCGGCCGGTCGCGATGTCGATCGCGCACACGCCAAGGCGGCCGCCGGCGCTGCGTTCGAGCTCGGCCAGCATCTGCCCGGCGGCAGCGGGTGTCACGGCCGCCGCCGCAGCCGCGGCCGTTGCGTCGTCCGGCGCCGCGGCCTGCCGCGACGCGCATGCGGCAACGGTCAACGCAAGCGGCGCCGTCGCAGCGGCCAGCAACAGGGTTCGACGTTTCGATGAATAGGTCATGTCGGTTGTCTCGTGGTGGAATGTGAGCGAAAGGATGTTGAACGCGCCCGGCCGGCGAGACAGCACTATCGGGACTTTACGGTTGCCTGACAAGCAAAGATAATTGAGCGCTGACAAAAGAAATTCTTATGACTAAGCTCCGCCCTCATCTTCCGCTCAATGCGCTGCGCGCGTTCGAATCGTCGGCGCGCCACCTGAACTTCACGCGCGCCGGCCTCGAGCTGAGCGTGACCCAGGCCGCGGTCAGCCAGCAGGTGCGCTCGCTGGAGGAGCGGCTCGGCTGCACGCTGTTCACGCGACTGCCGCGTGGCCTCGGGCTCACCGACGAGGGGCGCGCGCTGCTGCCGGTGCTCAGCGACGCGTTCAGCCGCATCGAGACCGTGCTCAAGCAGTTCGACGGCGGGCGCTTCCACGAGGTGCTGACGCTCGGCGTCGTCGGCACCTTTGCCCTAGGCTGGCTAATGCCGCGCTTGAAGCAGTTCGGCGATACGCATCCGTTCGTCGAGCTGCGGATGCGGACCAACAACAACGTCGTCGACCTGGCCGCCGAGGGCCTCGACTTCGCGATCCGCTTCGGGGAAGGCAACTGGCCGGCCACGCGCAACGAGCGTCTGCTCGACGCGCCGCTCACCGCGCTGTGCGCGCCGGACATCGCGCGGCGCCTCGCGCAACCGGCCGATCTCGCGAACGAAACGCTGCTGCGGTCGTACCGCACCGACGAATGGCATGGCTGGTTCGACGCCGCGCAGCTCGCGCCGTGGGCGGTCAACGGGCCCGTGTTCGATTCGTCGCGGCTGATGGTCGAGGCTGCGATGCAGGGCGCGGGCGTCGCGCTCGCGCCGGCGTGCATGTTCGCGCGCGAACTGCAGCTCGGCCTGCTCGTGCGGCCGCTCGACATCGACGTGCGCGCCGGCGGCTACTGGCTCACTTCGCTGAAGTCGAAACCGCTCACGCCGGCGATGACGCTCTTTCGCGACTGGATCGTGGCCGAGGCGGCCGCGACGGCGCAGGCCGAATGACCCGGCCCGGCTTGTCCACAGAAAGTGTTGGCAAGGATGTGGATATCCTGGGTACCCGGGACCTAAGCCCTTGATCGCGCACGAATTAGCGTTCCGACGCAGACATCGGGCAGCCTCTGTTCACGGGCGTCGCGAGCCGGCCCCCGACGGCCCGATCCTCAACTGTCGCGACGCAATCGATTGCGAGTTGTCCACAGAATATGTTGGCAAGCCTGTGGATATCCTTCCCATGCGGCGCGTAACATCCTGATACAAAAGGGGATTCAATCCACGGATCTTGCGAGGTCAACCCTGTGGCAGCGCCGGCGCTTTCGCACGGCCCGCGCCGCACCCGGCTCGGGGCCGGACGGTTCTCCACAGATTGTGTTGGCAAGCTTGTGGATATCCTGCGTACCGGCCACCTAACTCCTTGAGCGCACGGGGTTTTGTGCTTCATCTACAGAATCGGGCAGCCCCGGCGCGGCCCGTGCGGCAGGCGCCGGGGCCGGGGCCGGGGCCATCCGGGCATCAATGCCGGTCGAGCCCGCCGCGCAATTCGCTCGCCTTGTCGCGCAGCGCCTCGTAACCCGAGCGGGCATGCTCGGGCAGGTCGGGATCGCCGATCAGCGCACCGAGCGTTTCGATCAGGCTGAACAGGATGCCCTTCGCCGCGCCGACCGCGATGCTCTGCGATTCGATCGACTTGTGCAGGTGGTCGACCGCCGCTTCCAGATTCTCGAGCTTGTGCTCGCTGTCGTCGGGCCGGTTGTCGGTCGTCATCGTCTACCTCCGCCATCGTTCAAGGGTCATGTCACGATTCTATGCCGCTGCACGCGAACGTGGCGCGACATCGCGCAACGTTCGCGCCGCGCCGCGCTACAGCACCGCGACCACCTTCACGCGGCCCGGCTGCTCCGCCGCCGCGACGACCTGGCCGTCGACGCGGCGGAACGTGAGCGACACGGTTTCGTCACCGACGCGCAACGCGTCGATCCGCAGCCAGTCGACGCCTTCCGGCAGCGTCGGGCGCTCGACGCGCACCTCGTGGCGCGATGCGTCGATGCTCACGCCGAGGCAGGCCTGCAGCATCATGAACGGCGCACCGGCCGCCCACGCCTGCGGCAGGCAGGCCACCGGATACGCGGTCGGCGGTTCGCCGCGCCGGCGCGGGAACCCGCAGAACAGTTCGGGCAGGCGCATCTCGAAGCTCACTGCCGCCTCGAACAGCGCACGCAGCAGGTTCACCGCGGCGGTCTTGTCGCCGTAGCGCGCCAGCCCGCGCGCGATCAGCGCATTGTCGTGCGGCCACACCGAGCCGTTGTGATACGCCATCGGGTTGAAGCGCGGCTGGCCGGCCGCGAGCGTGCGGATGCCCCAACCCGTCTGGAACAGCGCCGAGCCGAGCACGCCGGCGACCGCCGCGCCGCGCTCGGCGTCGGGCAGACCGAATGCGAGCAGGTGGCCCGCGTTCGACGCGAACACGCGGCACAGGTCGCCATGACCGTCGAGCGCGATGCCGTAGAAATTGCCTTCCGGCATCCAGAACAGCGCGTCGACCTGCTCGCGCAGCGTCTTCGCGCGCAACGCATAGCGGGTGGCATCGGCCGCGTGGCCGCGCCGGTGCGAGCACATCGACATCGCATCGAGCGCCGCGCACGCATACGCCTGCACCTCAACGAGCGCGATCGGCCCGTCCGGGAAGCGGCCGTCCGCGTGGAACACCGAATCGTGGCTGTCCTTCCAGCCCTGGTTCGCGAGGCCGCGCTCCGACGTGCGCTGGTAATCGAGCAGTCCGTAAGGATTGCGGTCGCACTTGTCGATCACCCATTGCGCGGCGCGCTCGAGCGCGGGCCACAGCTCGTCGATCAGCGCATCGTCGCCGGTGCGTTCGACGTATGCGCCCGCGAGCACGATGAACAGCGGCGTCGTATCGACCCCACCGTAGTACAGCGCGAACGGCACCTCGCCGGTCGCGGCCATCTCGCTGCGGCGGAACTCGTGCATGATCTTGCCGGGCTCCGCGTCGCGGAATGCGGACGTCTCGCGCGCCTGGTGCTCGGCCAGAAAGCGCAGCACGCCGCGCGCGAGCGACGGCTGCAGCCACAACATCTGCAGCGACGTGATCACCGCGTCGCGGCCGAACGGCGTCGAGAACCACGGAATGCCCGCGTACGGGTACGGCCCCGTGTCGAGCTGCGTCGTGAGCAGCCCGAGATCCGCGAGCGAGCGGTCGAGCCACGCGTCGAACAGCGGATTGCCGGTGTTCACGCGCGCCATCGATTCGCGCCGCGCGCGCATCTCGCGGTGCACGCCGACGAGCGCGGTGCGCAGCGCGACGCGGCCGCACCCCGGCCCTTCCGCATGCGCGGGGCCGAGCGTCGCGTCGACGGTCAGGTAGATCGACACGCAGGCCTGCGCGGCGATCGTCAGCGTGTAGTCGGCACGATCGACCGACAGCGCATCGGGCGCCGGCGAGAAATGCACGGTCACGTTGCGCTCGACGCTGTCGAGGCCGTCATAGCGCAGCCGCACCGCGCCCGCGTCCACACGCGGCGCCGCCACGGTGCCGCGCTTCGGGCGCTGTGTGCCGCGCACCTCGAACATGTCCTTGAAATCGGCCGCGAACGACAGCGACAGCGGCACCTCGGCTTCGCTCGCGCCGTAGTTCGTCAGCGTCAGCGCTTCGTAAAGCACGTCGCCCGCGAGCACGCGCATCCGCTCGATGTGGATCACGCCTTCGGGCGTTTCGTGGCCGCCGAGCGGCGGCAGCGGACGGTTCGTCAGGTGTGCGGTGAACGACGCGTTGTCGGCGCTGGTCGCGCCCGACAGCAGCGACGGCGCGCGACCGCCGAAGGTCAGGCGCCACGTCGACAGCACGCGCATGTCGTCAACGAACAGGCCGTCGTCGTGACCGCCGATGTCGCCGAGCGCGTCGCTGACCACGAACGCGTCGCCGGATTTCAGCACGTACTGGTTGTTGCGCGCCAGTGCCTGCGGATCGGCTTCAGGCGCGATGAAGGCGGGGCCCGTCGGTGCGATCGGGGCAACAGGCGCGACTTGCGGCGCCTGGGTCGTCGTGGCTTCAGCGTGATTCGGCATCGATGCTCCTGTGTCGGGTCGCAACGCGCGGCGCGTCGCGTGTTTCGCACAGGATAGGACAGAACCGGGAACGTGCGCAGCGAGGAAAAAGCCGCGACACCGTGCGACGTTGCCGTCACCGCATGGCGTCGCGTTCAGGCACATCAGTAACCGCTCAGAACTTCCACAGGATGTTGCCGAGTATCGCGTTGTCGCGCACGCCGCTGCCGTACTGGCCGCTGTACGTGAGGCCGAGTGTCAGGCGCTTCGTGATGTTCGCGTCGATGCCGGCCTCGAGCACGGCGCTGTCGCGAGCAATCGGCACGCCCGATACCTGGAACGACGTGCCGCCATTCGCGAACGTGAACGCCGATGACGGCGTCACGTTGCCGAACGCATGCCGCCAGCCGACCGTCCCGCGTGCGGTGAACGTGCCGCTCGCGATCGAGCCGAGCTGCGACGCCGCGCGCACGCCGAGGGTCGAGAAGCCGACGTGCGTCGTCTCGCCGCCGGCGCGCAGCGCGGCCGCGCCACCGGTTTCCGTATAGCCGTCGGTGTGCAGGTTCACATACGCGAGGCCCGCGAACGGTTCGATCGCCACGGGCCCGACCGGCAGCGCGTAGCCGACTTCGCCGAACACCTGCGCCGAATTCGCGTCGTAGCCGGCCGAATCGTGATCGGAGAAGCCCGCGAAGCCCGGCGAACGGTCGCTGTTGATCCGGTACCACGTGTACGACGCGCCGCCGCGCACACCGAGCGCGCCGTACTGCGCGCCGCCGTACAGCGACAGGTAGTAGCTGTTCACCGACGCCGACGAACTCTGGTCATTGTCGAGCGAGCTGTGCGTGACACCCGCGGCCAGGCCCGCCCGCCACTTGTCGTTGAGCGCCATGTCGGCACCGGCGATGAAGCCCGTCATGCTGCGGTTGACCGTCGACGCGTTGCCGTCGCCGGTGAGCCGGCTGCGGCCGCCGAACGCCTGCCCCCAGACGACCGGCTGGTAAGGCGTGCCGCCGTAGCAGCCGTCGCGCGAGCCGATCCGGCGTTCCGGCGGCAGCGTCGGGTCGACCGCGCCGGCCGTGTTGTCGCCGCACAAGGCCGCGCCCCCCGACGACAGCGCCGCGAGCGGGCCCGATCCCGGCGCGAGGCCCTGGCGGACACGATCGGTCACCGCGTCGCGCACATAGCGGCTGTCGAGCAGCAGCATGCTCTTCAGGCTCGCCTGCAGTTCACCGTCGAGCATCCCGTAGGCGCGGCGTGCGGTCGTCGCATCGGTCGTCACCACGGCGTCGTACAGCGGGTTGCCGGCGCCGAGCCCGCCGAGCGCGCCCGCGACCGAGCGCTGGTTCGGCGTCGTCGCGACATCGGGAAACGCGGTACCGTTCGAGACCAGCCGCAGGTACACGTGATCCGGATCGTAGCTGAGCGTCGGCGCGAGGAACGCGTAGTTCGCATTCACCTGGCTGAACGTGCCCTGCACGCCCGCCCCTGCGGAGAGGATCGTATAGGTCGTGCTCGGCTGGTAGCCGCTCTGGTTCGCGAGCACCTGCACGGTGCCGCCGTTCAGCGTCGCCGTGCCGCTTGCCGCGAGACTGCCGCTTTGCTGCGGCGAGGCCGCGACCTGGAACGTCGAGCCCGGCTGGAACGTGACGTTGCCGCCCACGTTCAGCGCCGCGCCCGGCTGCGACGCGGCCGCCGTCGCGCCGCCCTGCACCACGAGGCCGCCGATCGTGCCGGTGCCCGTGACCGTCGCACCGTTCTGCACGGTCACGGTCGACTGTCCGAGCGAACCGTTCACGGCGAGCGTGCCCGCGCTGACCGTGGTCGGGCCGCTCAGCGTGCTGGTGCCCGTCAGCGTCAGTTGCCCGCTGCCGGCCTGCGTGAGCGAACCCGCACCGGACAGCACGCTTGCGATCGTCACGTTGCCGGATTGGTTGACGATCAGCGCGCCGTTGTCGACGACATTGCCGGCGATGCTTCCCGACGTGCCGCCGTTGCCGAGTTGCAGCGCGCCGCCGGCCGTGATGGTGGTGCCCCCCGTGTACGTGTTCGCGCCCGTCAGCGTCTGGATGCCGGTGCCGGCGATCGTCACGCCGCCCGTGCCGCCGATCGTCCCGCCGAACGTGCCGTTGCCGCTGCCGTTCAACGTCAGCGCATTGGCGCCGAGATTGACGGTCGCGCCGGCCGCGCCGTTCAACGTACCGATCGTCTGCGCGCCTGTCGCGCCGCTCGCGTCGAACGTCGCCCCTGCGCCCGCGAGATTCACCGCGCCCGTCGACGCAAGGCTGCCGCCCGCGCCAAGTGCCAGCGTGCTGCCGCCGTTGATGGTCGTGCCACCCGTGTAGGTGTTCGCGCCCGTCAGCGTCTGCGTGCCGGTGCCCGCGAACGTCACGCCGCCCGCGCCGCCGATCGCGCCACCGAACGTGCCGTTGCCGCTGCCGTTCAGCGTGAGCGCATTCGTGCCGAGGGTCACGTTCGTGCCGGCGCCGCCGTTCAGCGCACCAATCGTCTGTGCCCCCGTCGCGCCGCTCACGTTGAACGTCGCCCCCGTGCCGGCCAGATTCACCGTGCTGCCCGACGCGAGGCTGCCGCCCGCACCGAGCGCCAACGTGCTGCCGCCGTTGATGGTCGTGCCGCCCGTGTAGGTGTTCGCGCCCGTCAGCGTTTGCGTGCCGGCGCCCGCGAACGTCACGCTGCCGGTGCCGCCGATCGCGCCGCCGAACGTGTTGTTGCCGCTGCCGTTCAGCGTGAGCCCATTCGCGCCGAGGTTCACGTTCGTGCCGGTGCCGCCGGACAGCGTGCCGAGCGTCTGCGCGCCCGATGCGCCGCTCAGGTTGAGCGTTGCGCCCGTGCCGGCCAGATTCACTGCGCTACCCGACGCGAGGCTGCCGCCCGCGCCGAGCGCCAGCGTGCTTCCACCGTTGATCGTCGTGCCGCCCGTGTACGTGTTCGCCCCCGTCAGCGTCTGTGTGCCGGCGCCCGCGAACGTCACGCTGCCGGTGCCGCCGATCGCGCCGCCGAATGTCCCGCCGCTTCCGTTCAACGTCAGTGCGTTGCCGCCGAGGTTCACGTTCGTGCCGCCCGCGCCGTTCAACGCACCGAGTGTCTGCGCACCCGTCGCGCCGCTCACGTCGAACGTCGCCCCTGTGCCGGCCAGATTCACCGTGCTGCCCGACGCGAGGCTGCCGCCCGCACTCAATGCCAGCGTGCTGCCACCGTTGATCGTCGTACCGCCCGTGTAGGTATTCGCGCCCGTCAGCGTCTGCGTGCCGGCGCCCGCGAACGTCACGCTGCCGGTGCCGCCGATCGCGCCGCCGAACGTGTTGTTGCCGCTGCCGTTCAGCGTGAGTCCATTCGCGCCGAGGTTCACGTTCGTGCCTGCGCCGCCGGACAGCGTGCCGAGCGTCTGCGTGCCCGATGCGCCGCTCAGGTTGAGCGTTGCGCCCGTGCCGGCCAGATTCACCGCGCTGCCCGACGCGAGACTGCCGCCCGCGCCGAGCGCCAGCGTGCTGCCGCCGTTGATGGTCGTGCCGCCCGTGTACGTGTTCGCCCCCGTCAGCGTCTGCGTACCGGTACCCGCGAACGTCACGCTGCCGGTGCCGCCGATCACGCCGCCGAACGTGCCGTTGGTGCTGCCGTTCAACGTCAGCGCATTGGCGCCCAGGTTCACGCTCGTGCCGCCGATGCCGCTCAGCGTGCCGAGTATCTGCGGGCCCGATGCGCCGCTCAGGTTGAACGTCGCGCCCGTGCCGGCCAGGTTCACCGTGCTACCCGTCGCGAGGCTGCCGCCCGCGCCCAACGCGAGCGTGCTGCCGGCATCGATCGTCGTGCCGCCCGTGTAGGTATTCGCCCCCGTCAGCGTCTGCGTGCCGGTGCCCGCGAACGTCACCCCCCCGGTGCCGCCGATCGCACCACCGAACGTGCCGCTGGCAGTCCCGCTCAACGTCAACCCGTTCGCGCCCAGATCCACGTTCGTATTGGCCGCGCCATTCAACGCACCGATCGTCTGCGTGCCCGATGCGCCGCTCAGGTTGAACGTCGCGCCCGCGCCGGCGAGATTCACCGCGCCGCCCGACGCGAGGCTGCCGCCCGCACCCAGCGCCACCGTGCTGCCACCGTTGATCGTCGTACCGCCCGTGTAGGTATTCGCACCCGTCAGCGTCTGCGTGCCGGTACCCGCGAACGTCACGCTGCCGGTGCCACCGATCACGCCGCCGAACGTGCCGTTGGTGCTGCCGTTCAACGTCAGCGCATTCGCGCCCAGGTTCACGCTCGTGCCGTCGATACCGCTCAGCGTGCCGATCGCCTGCGGGCCTGATGCGCCGCTCAGGTTGAACGTCGCACCCGTGCCGGCGAGATTCACCGCACTGCCCGATGCGAGGCTGCCGCCCGCGCCCAACGCCAGTGTGCTGCCGCCGTTGATGGTCGTGCCGCCCGTATAGGTGTTCGCACCCGTCAGCGTCTGCGTGCCGGTGCCCGCGAACGTCACGCTGCCGGTGCCGCCGATCACGCCGCCGAACGTGCCGCTGGCGGTGCCGCTCAGCGTCAGCCCGTTCGCGCCCAGATCCACGTTCGTACTGGCCGCGCCATTCAACGCGCCGATCGTCTGCGGGCCCGATGCGCCGCTCAGGTTGAACGTCGCGCCCGCGCCGGCGAGATTCACTGCGCCGCCCGACGCGAGGCTGCCGCCCGCACCCAGCGCCAGCGTGCTGCCACCGTTGATCGTCGTGCCACCCGTGTACGTATTGGCGCCCGTCAGCGTCTGCGTGCCGGTACCCGCGAACGTCACGCTACCGGCGCCGCCGATCACGCCGCCGAACGTGCCATTGGTGCTGCCGTTCAACGTCAGCGCATTCGCACCGAGGTTCACGTTCGTGCCGGCCACCCCGGTCAGCGCGCCGATCGCCTGCGGGCCCGATGCGCCGCTCAGGTTGAACGTCGCGCCCGTGCCGGCGAGGTTCACCGTACCCGTCGACGCGAGACTGCCGCCCGCGCCGAGCGCCAGCGTGCTGCCGCCGTTGATCGTCGTGCCGCCCGTGTACGAGTTCGTGCCGGACAGCGTTTGCGTGCCCGTGCCGGCCACGGTCAGGCCGCCGGTGCCTCCGATCGTGCCGCCGAAATTGCCGCTGGCGGTGCCGCTCAGCGTCAGCCCGTTCGCGCCGAGGCTCACGGCCGAGCCGGCGACGCCGCTCAGCGCGCCGATCGTCTGTGCGCCCGTCGCGCCGCTCAGGTCGAGCGTCGCGCCCGCACCGGCCACGTTCACCGCACCCGTCGCCGCCAGGCTGCCGCCGGCACCGAGCGCCAGCGTGCCCGCGTTGATCGTCGTGCCCCCCGTGTAGTTGGCCGCGCTCGTCAGCGTCGTCGTCGCCGCGCCGTTCTTCACGAGGGCACCCGCGCCGGTGATGCCGCCGTTCAACGTGAGCGCGTTGCTGCCGCCGAGCGTCAGCGTCGCGCCGGTGCCGAGATTGACCGCGTTGTTGACCGACAGGCTCGCGCTCGTGTCGAGCGTCGCCGCGCCGCCGACGTTCAGCGCGCCGCCGCCGAGCGCCCCGTTGTTGCCGAGCACCAGGCCGCCGCTGTTCAGGTTCGTGCCGCCCGTATAGACGTTCGCGCCCGTCAGGGTCTGCGTGCCGGTACCGGCCAGCGTCAGGCTGCCGGTGCCGCCGATCACGCCGCTGAAGGTGCCGCTGGCGGTCCCGCCCAGCGTCAGCCCGTTGCCGCCCATGTTGACGGCCGTCCCCGCGACACCCGACAGCGCACCGATCGTCTGGGCGCTGGTCGCCGTGCCCAGGTCGAGCGCCGCGCCCGCGCCTGCCAGGTTCACCGCGCCCGTCGCCGCCAGGCTGCCGCCGGCGCCCACCGCCAGCGTGCCCGCGTTGATCGTCGTGCCGCCCGTGTAGGTGTTCGCACCCGTCAGCGTCGTGGTCGCCGGGCCGTTCTTCAAGAGACCGCCCGCGCCGGAAATGCCGCCGCTCAACGCGAGCGCATTGCTGCCGCCCAGCGTCAGCGTCGAACCGTTGCCAAGACTGACCGCGTTGGCGACCGACACGTTCGTGTTCGTGTCGAGCGTCGCCGCGCCCGCGACGTTCACCGTGCCGGTACCGAGCGCGCTGTTGTTGCCGAGTACCACGCTGCTGCCGCCGCTCAGGTTCGTGCCGCCCGAGTAGGTGCTCGCGCCGTTCAGCGTCTGCGTGCCGGTGCCGGCCAGCGTCAGGCTGCCGGTGCCGCCGATCGCACCGCTGAAGGTGCCGCTGGCGGTTCCGCCCAGCGTCAGCGCGTTACCGCCCAGTGCGACGTTCGTCCCGGCGACACCGGACAGCGCACCGATCGACTGCGCACCGGTCGCGGCGCTCACGTCGAGCGTCGCACCCGCACCGGCCAGGTTCACCGCGCCCGTCGCCGCAAGGCTGCCGCCCCCGCTGATCGCCAGCGTGCCCGCGTTGATCGTCGTGCCGCCCGTGTAGGTGTTCGCGGCCGTCAACGTCGTGGTCGCCGCGCCGTCCTTCACGAGCCCGCCCGCGCCGGCGATGCCGCCGTTCAGCGTGAGGGCATTGCTGCCGCCCAGTGTCAGCGTCGAACCGGTGTTGAGGTTGACGGCGTTGTTGACCGACAGGTTCGTGCTCGTATCGAGCGTCGCCGCGCCGCCGACGGTCAGCGCGCCCGTGCCGAGCGCCGCATTGTTGCCGAGCACCAGGCCGCCTGCGTTCAGGGTCGTGCCGCCGGCGTAGTTGTTCGCGCCGGACAGCGTCACCGTCGCCGCGCCGTTCTTCACGAGACCGCCGCCACCCGACACCGTGCCGCTCAGGCCCAGATTGGTGCTGCCGGCAAGCGTCAGCGTCGTGCCGGCGGCGATGTTGACACCGTTCGCGAGCGATACGTTGGTGGTCGCGTCGAGCGTCGACGAGCCGTTCACGTTCACCGCGCCGAGGCCGAGCGCCGTATTGCTGCCGACGGAGAGGTTGCCGCCGTTCAGGTTCGTTCCGCCCGTGTACACGTTGGCGCCGGTCAACGTCTGCGTGCCCGTGCCCGACAGCGTCACGCCGCCCGTGCCGCCGATCGTGCCCGCGTACGTCGCATTGCCGCTGCCGTTCAACGTCAGCGAATTGCCGCCGAGGTTCACGGCCGAGCCGGCCGCGCCCGCCAGCGCGCCGACCGTCTGCGTGCCCGACGCGTTGCTCAGGTCGAACGTCGCGCCCGCGCTGCTCAGGTTCACCGTGCCGGATGCCGCGAGGCTGCCGCCGGCACCCAGCGCGAGCGTGCCGCTGTTGATCGTCGTGTCGCCGGTGTAGGTGTTCGTGCCCGTCAGCGTCAGCGTTGCCGCACCGTTCTTCACGAGGCCGCCGTTGCCGTTGATGCTGCCGGCCAGTCCGAGATTGTTGCTGCCGCCGACCGTCAGCGCGGTGCCCGTAGCGAGATTGACGGTGTTGTTGAGCGTCGCGTTCGTACTCGAGTCGAGTGTGGCCGAGCCGTTGACGTTCAGTGCACCGGTGCCGAGCGACGCATTGTTGCCGACCACGAGGCCGCCCGCGTTCAGGTTCGTGCCGCCCGTGTAGTTGTTCGCGCCGGACAGCGTCAGCGTGCCGCTGTCGTTCTTCGTCAGCGCGCCGCCGCCCGATACCGTGCCCGACAGCGTGAGCCCGGTCGAACCCTGCACCGTCAGGCCGCCCGCGCCGAGGCTCACGTTGTTGCTGACGTTGAGCCCGACCGCACCCGCCTGCAGCGCGCCGCCGGTGGCCGTGATGGTGCCGGTGCCGAGCGACGCGTTGTTGTTGATGATCGCCACGCCGCCCGCGAGCGTCGCGTCCTGCGCGGTCGACGCGCCGTTGATCGTCCAGTTGCCGCTCTGGACATCGACGTGATTGAAGTTGATGTAGTTGTTGGCCGCGATCGTGCCGTTCGCGCTCGCCCCCTGTTGCAGCTTGAGCGTGTTGTCACCGCCCGCGCCGCCGTCGACCGTGCCCGTCGCCGCGATACCGAGCGTGATCGGGCCGACCGTGATGTTCAGTGCGCCCCCGGTGCCGCCCGCCGTGTTGACCGACGAGCCCGTCACGGCGGTGAACGCGTTCGTGCTGTTCGCGCCCATCGACACGCTGCCGTTGATCGTGCCCGAGTTGACGAACGTATTGCCCGCCCCGGGCGTGCCGTTCGAACCGAGCGACACGCGGCCGGTGATCGTCCCGCTGTTCGTCATGTTGACCGTGGCGCCGCCGTACGCGGCGACCACGGGCGCATCCGCGCCGGTGAGGGTCGCGCCGACCAGCGGGTTCGAGCCGATCGTGCCGGTGTTGTTGATCGTCGACGTGCCGCCCGTGCCGTTCTGGACCGACAGCGCCATGCCCGTCACGCCGCTGATCGCCACGCCGGTCGAGCCGTTCATCGTGCCGTTGTTGACGACGGTGGTGCCGGCGCTCGCCGCCGCGTTGCCGATCACCGTGCCGCTCGACAGCACGCCGAGGCCGGTGCCGAGCGCCGACGGGTCGATCGTGCCGTTGTTGGTCAGCTGGGTGTTGTTGCCCGTCAGCGACATCGCGGTGCCACCGACGCCGAGCAGCACGCCAACGCTCGCGCCGGCGTTGACGGTGGCATGAACGTTGTTCGCGTTGTTCGAATAGTTCGGCGCCAGCGGGTTGGCGACCCCGGAGCAGGTCACCGTCGTGCCCGCGGTGCTACAGGTCGCATAGGCGGGCACGATACCGGCGCCGGACAGCGCCAGGAAAACACCCGTCGGCAACAGCAATTTCGGAAACGGTTCGCCGGATTTTTTCGAACGCGCAAGATTCATGCTTTCCCTCGTCATGTTATTGGAATTGGCATTACCGTGAAATCGAACAGCCGGCCGCAGAAAATCGCGGACAAAAGCGTACCCCCGGCTGTCGCGATGCGACGCCGGCTAATTCATGGACGAATCTTTAATTGGCCCTGGCAGGCAGGCGTGAAACTAGTCGAATGACATGTCGGTGGCCCCTGTTTTTTCTGCAGCGATTTTCTGGTTGATTTGATTACCGCCCTGCTTTTGTCAGACAAGGCTAGTTCAAAAAAACAGGCTTTTCCAGTCGATCTTTACCCTTGCATATCAGGGGTGCAGCGAGCGCGTATTTTTTACTTATCGGGGCGCTTCAGACAGGCAATTTCGTATGCCGCTTGCCCGCTAATTTGATATTTATCAAAAAATACGGAAATCAACCGCATCGGTGAAAATACCGATATCGGCGCGATTATCACGATGATTTATTGCAACGCAATATCCGCACGCCCGAAAAATATCGACACGAGATAATCCCCCGCGCCGTCATTTGTCAGACAAAAGGAAGGCAAATCCGACATTTAGCCGATCCTTTGGATTTCCGTCGCGTATCGGTCGAACACCATCCCCGTTACGAAAACAGGCTCATCAGATAAAGCATCGGCCGGAACGAAACCGGCCGCGCATCGGGGTTCACCCACAGCCGCGCCGCATACACCGCATACGCCGGCACTTCGCGCCAGCTCGAATAGACGTCGCGCAACTGGAAACGGCGCGGATACGCGGCGGAGATGTCCGCCCGCGCGATGCCGACGCGCTCGAACGCGAGGCGCGCCCGCGCGAGGTGGTAATACTGGCTGACGATCACCACGCGCGACACGCGATGCGCCTGCAGATAGGCGAGCGTGTGCTGCGCGGTCGCGAGCGTGTTGTCGCCCTGGTCGTCGACCGCGATCCGGTCGGCCGGCACGCCGCGCGCTACGAGATAGTCGCGCATCGCGGTCGCCTCGTTCAGCCCGGGGCCGTCGATCGCGCCGCTGACGAGGAACGCCGGGCACTGCCCCGTGCGGTAGCAGCGCACGCCCACGTCGAGCCGGGCGGCGAGCACGGGCTTCGGCGCGCCGGCCTCGTCGAGCGCGTTGCCGAAGATCACGGCGACGTCGGCCGGCTCGCTCGCCATCCGCATCCCGGACGCGACGAGCACAACGGCCGCGACGATCCAGAGGCACGCGACGACGGCCAGCAGGCGGCCCAGGCGGGCAAACACGCCCCGTTTGGTGTGGTTTTTCAAGGTTTCGGTCTCTCAGGTCGTCGGGCGTAGCGGCTTGCCCCGCCCCGGACGGGCGCGTCACGCTAGCACGATGCGCGTTCGGGTGTCCACGCAACGGACCGATGCCGGACGGCGGACGGCCTTCCCGAAAGTCGACCGGAGACAGCTACCCGGCGAGGCGGGTAAGCAATACGGAGATCGAATGGATGCGCATGCGCGCGCCGCTCGGCGACGCCCGGCCGGCACGACCCGGATCAGTCGACCTGGCACATCGTGAGCCGCCCCATTGCCTCGCCCGCGCCGCGCACCGCGCAGGTGGCCGGCTCGTCGGCGATCCGGGCGACGAGCCCCGTCTCGTCGTACAGCAGGCGTTCGAAATCCGCGAGCAGCGCGCCGCCGCCCGTCAGCACCACGCCGCGATTCGCGATGTCGGTCACGAGCTCGGCCGGCGCGTTCTCCAGCACCGACTTCACCGCGCCGATCACCTGCTTGAGCGGCGCGGCCAGCGCGTCCGCCACGTCGTGGTTGGACAGTTCGATCGAGCGCGGCAGCCCGTCGCCGACACCCCGCCCGACCGCGCGCGTCGACCGGCGCGGCACCGCGCTGGTGGCCGAGCCGATCGTCTGCTTCACGTGTTCGGCCGTCTGTTCGCCGAGCAGCACGCCATACAGGTTGCGCACATGGTTGACGATCGCCGCGTCGAACTGGTTGCCGCCCACGCGAATCGCCTCGCGGTAGACGATGCCGCCGAGCGCGATCACCGCGACTTCGGTCGTCCCGCCGCCGATATCGACGACCATCGAGCCGACCGGCTCGGTCACCGGCAGGCCCGCGCCGAGCCCGGCCGCGAGCGATTCCTCGATCAGTTCGACCTCCGACACACCCGCGGCAAACGCGGCCTCGCGGAGCGCGCGGCGCTCGACGGCCGTCGCGTCGGACGGCACGCACAACGTGACTTCGACGCGACGGCCGAAGCGCGAACGCGTGCGCGACATGTCGATGAAGCTGCGGATCATCTGCTCGGCCGCGTGCGCGTCGGCGATCACGCCGTGCCGCATCGGCCGCACGGCTTCGAGATGCCCTGGTTCACGGCCGAGCAGCGCCTTCGCGAGCTCGCCGACGGCCTCGAGCGTCGGCCGGGCGTCGGTCGCACCGGCACCGGCCTTGCGGAAGCAGACAACCGACGGCTGGTTCAGCACCACGCCGCGTTCGTGCGTATAAATCCGCGTACTCGCCGTTCCAGGGTCGATCGCAACGGGTTGCGCAAACAACTTTCCGAACAGCGGTGTCGACATATCAAACCTTTGTAATCGAACGGACCAGGGCAGCCGCGCTGCATTTCGCGGCGCGTCCATGCCGCCCCATCACGAACTTAGCGGCAAATCGTTCCGATACTTTAGGCAATTCCGATGATTTTTTCGCGAAACAATTGTCAAAAGTGCCGACCAGGACACCTCCGGCTACGCAACAGCCTCTCGCATTGCGCCTGTAAAACACGGTAATCTCTCGGTCTTGCCTGCTCCCGGCAGGCCTCAGACGCCCGATCACGCCAGGTATTTCCTCCATGACAGCGACCGGTTCCTTCCGCTGGGCGCGGGTGCGCCCGCTTTGCACGACGCTCGTCGCCTTCTGGTGCTGCACGGTCGCCGCGCAACCGCTGCCGGCAGCCGACTCCGCCGCCGCCCCGGTCGCTGCCGCCAGCGCGCCGGCTGCCACGCCCGCCGCATCCGGGCACACCTGCGAAGCCGACGGCGGCCCGGCCGGCCGCCCGTCGATCGGCCTCGTGCTGTCCGGCGGCGGCGCGCGCGGCTACGCGCACCTCGGGGTCCTGAAGGTACTGGAAGACAACCGCATCCCGATCGACTGCATCGCGGGCACCAGCATGGGCGCCGTGGTCGGCGGCCTGTACGCGAGCGGCATGGCTGCCGACGAGATGCAGAAGCGGCTGTCGGAGGTCAACCTCGCGGACATCGCATTCGACGTGACGGAGCGCGCGGACCTGCCGCAAACCAGCCGGGAGGACGAGCGCCTGTACATCAACGGGCTGACGCTCGGCTTCGGCAAGAAAGGCGTGAAGGTGCCGGTCGGCCTCGTGCAGGGCAACCGGCTGCAGGCGCTGCTCGCGAACTGGACGGCCGCCGTGCCGACCAACCAGCCGTTCGACCGCCTGCCGATCCCGTACCGCGCGGTCGCGACCGACCTGCAGACGGGCCAGATGGTGGTGCTCGACCGCGGCTCGCTGCCGCTCGCGATCCGCGCGAGCATGGCGATGCCGGGCCTGTTCGCGCCGGCCGAGATCAACGGGCGTGCGCTCGTGGACGGCGGGCTCGTCAGCAACCTGCCCGTCGACACCGCGCGGCAGATGGGCGCGAACGTCGTGATCGCGGTCGACATCGGCTCGCAACTGCGTCCGCTCGACGCGCTCGCGTCGCCGGCCGACGTGATGCAGCAGATGGTCGGCATCCTGATCCGCCAGAACGTGACCGCGCAGCGCAAGCAGCTCGACACGCAGGACGTGCTGCTCACGCCGGACCTCGGCTCGCTCGCGTTCACCGATTTCCAGAACGCGAAGCAGGCGATCGCCGCAGGCGCCGCCGCCGCGACCGCGGCGCTGCCGAAGCTGAAGCGCTTCGCGCTCACGCCGGAACAGTACGCGGCCTACCAGTCCGCGCACGCGCAGCCGCTGCCGCCGCCGATCCGGATCACGCGCATCGACATCAAGACCACCGGCGGCGTGCCGAAGCAGGTCGTCAGCAACGCGCTGCACGTGAAACCGGGCGACACCTACGATCCGAACACGGTCAGCCAGGATCTGCTCGGGCTCACGACCGGCGGCAACTTCGAGAGCGTCACGCAGCAGATCGTGAGCCACGGCGACGAAAACGTGCTCGAGATCGATGCCCGCGAGAAATACTGGGGGCCGAATTTCCTGCTGTTCGGGCTCGGCATGTCGAGCAGTTCGACCGATGAGGGCGGCTTCCGCCTGCACGTCGGCTACCGGCGGCCGTGGCTCACCGAATCCGGGCTCGAATTCCGCGCGGACACGACGATCGGCAGCGACCTGCAATCGGCGCGCATCGAGTTCCGCCAGCCGCTGTCGATGGCCTACGGTGTCTATCTGTCGCCGTACGCGGAATACCAGCGCCGCTACGCGAACCTGTACGACGACACCGGCGACGTGAAGATCACGCAGTACCTGATGCAGACCGCGCGCGCCGGGCTCGATCTCGGCCTGCCGATCGGGCGCCTCGGCGATTTCCGGATCGGCCTCGGTTATGTGACCGGGCACGGCTCGCCGACCTACAACGTGCCGTTCGACGACGGCAGCGGCCGGTCGCTGCTGTGGCCGAGCTTCACGTCGCAGGCGCTGACCGCGCGCGCGCGGCTCGTCATCGACCAGCTCGACGATCCGCTGTTCCCGCGCAAGGGCTATTTCACCGAACTGCGTATCGAACGCTCGCTGGTGTCGCGCAACGGGGGCTCGGCGTCGGACTTCGACGACAGCATCAACAGCGCGCCGTACACCGAGATCTACGGCAAGGCGATGGTCGCGCAGCAGTTCGGCCGGCACAGCGTCAGCGCGACGATCGAAGGCGGCAAGAGCATCGGCGGCACCAACCTGATCAACGCGTTCAATTTCACGCTCGGCGGCTTCCAGCATCTGTCCGCGTATGCGGCCGACCAGCTGAACGGCAACGAGCTCGCGTATGCGCAGGTGACCTACATGAACCAGCTGATGACGTTCAACGCATCGCCGATCAAGGCGCTGTCGGTGGGCGCCAGCGCGGAAGTCGGCAACGTCTGGTCGAGCGGCCAGCAGATCGGCGGCGGTGCGCTCAAGCAGAGCTATACGTTCTTCACGAGCCTGTCGACCGCGTTCGGGCCCGTATACATCGGCGTCGCGCTCGCGCCCGGCGGCCGCCGCAACTTCTACCTGCAGCTCGGCCGTACCTACTGAGCGTGCGCGGATGCCGCTTCGGCGGCCTCCGCGTCTGCCTCGCGCCGCCCAGCCGGGTCAGAACTCCGCCGCCATCGCGACCGCGCGGGCTTGCGCCCGCTCGATACTGTCGCTTGCGCGTGCCCCCCACGTGTGTTCGACGGTCAGGCTCCTGACCTCGCTCACGCCGATGAACCTCAACCAGAATTCGATGTAATCGGCCTGATGCCGGAAACCGGGATTGTCGGCGCCTGCGCCGGGTTCCCGGCTTTGCCCGCGAACATGGATCACCAGCGCGCGCGGAATCTCCAGCAACGGCGCGTACGCCGTACCGTCGAACGAAAACAGCATGTTCCGCTGGCTGACGAGATCGATCAGCTGCTTGAGCTTGTACGGATAGCCGAAATTCCACATCGGCACGCCGACGACGATCCGGTCGGCCTCCTGAAAGCGCGTCACGAGCGACTGGATGCGCCGCCAGATCGACTGCTCCGCCTCATCCATCGGCGCGTTGGCGACGCCCTTGTACTTGGCGCCGATCGCCTCGCTGTCGAAGTCCGGCAAGTCCTCCTCCCAGACATTCAGCGTATCGACGTCGATCGTGGCGCCCGTCTCCCGGTACGCATCGACAAAGGCAGTGGCGACCGCGATCGAAGCCGACCTGGCGCCGCGGGGAGAAGACACGATATTCAACAGCCGCATGATGGGTGACCCGGACAGGAATGCATGAACAAGGGGCGGCCATCGCGGCGGCCCCGGCTTCACTGCTGCGTCGCGGGCCGCCCGCCTGCGCTGCTGGGATCGGCCCGTCGATATAGTTGCAATTGCAATCGTAATGCAAAGCGCGTGCGCGTGGCAAACGAATCGCCACGCGATTGCGGTGTGGGAAGGCATCGAGATGGGGAAGGTGCGGCGGGAACGGCCGGCGACGCGCCCGAATCCGGCGCGCGCGGCTGTGTGCTGTCGTGGTGTGGTGACTAACGAGGCTCGGCGCCCGCGACGTGTATCGCTAGACCGGCCAGCTGATCTCGAAGCGCGCGCCGCCGAGCTCGACGGGATCGACGACCGCGATCCGGCCGTTGTGCGCATGGAGCACCTGTCGCGTGATCGACAGGCCGAGGCCATAGCCGCCGGTGCGGCGGTCGAGGCGCACGAATGCGTCGAAGATTCGCTCGCGTTCGCTCTCCGGCACGCCGGGGCCGTCATCCTCGACGAAGATCCCGATGTTGCCGTGCACGAGCGAGATCCCGACGACGATCCGCGATTTCGCGTACTTGCTCGCGTTGCGCAACAGGTTGCGCATCGCATACGACATCAGCCGCCGGTCCATCTTCACGCGCAGGTCCGATGCGATCGCGATGCGCGACTCGATCGCGCGCTCCGGATACAGCAGCTGCGCATCGCTGACCTGATGCTCGAACCACGCGACGGGGGCCGTCATCTCGAGGTTCGACTGCAGCGAGCTGTATTCGAGCCGTGCATACGTGAGGCTCATGTCGATCAGCTCTTCGAGCTCGGTCACGTCCTGCGCGATGCTCTCGAGCGCGCCCTGGTATTCGGCCGCGGAACCCGGTTCGCGCAGCATTTCGAGCGCGAACCGCACGCGCGCGAGCGGCGTGCGCAGCTCATGCGAGATCCCGTTCGTCAGGTCGCGCTGCGCGGCGATCAGCCGTTCCATGCGCATCGCGAGCGCATTCAGCGTCCGCGCGAGCGGGCCGATGATCACGCTGTGCGATTCGCGCGCACGCGTGTTGAAGCGCCCGCCCGTGAAGTCGATCGCGCGCTCGCGCACCATCACGAGATCCGACCACACGGGCCGCATCCACCGGTACGCCGCGAGCGCGGGTGCGGCGAACACGAAGACGAGCACGATCCAGATGTCGCCGGGCAGCGAGTCGAACGCATGCCACACGACCTGCGGGGACAATTCGACGCACAGCGCGAGCGCCGGCACGAGCGCGGTCAGCAGCACGAGGCCGAGCAGATGCAGGTACGTGCGCACGTAAAGGCGCGACCAGCTCGGGATGCGGTCGGCGCGCGTGTCGGTCCACGCGCGGCGGAAATGCAGCCAACGCCACTTCACGTAGCGCAGCGTCGGCAGCGGCGGTGCATCGGGGTGCGAACGGGTTCGTCGGATCATCTCGGCTCCCGGCCGGCGGGTGGAATGCCCGCGCGGAACGTGACGGCGTCGTGCGACCGCCGCGTCATTCCCACGCGTGCTTGCTGAATTGGTAACCCTTGCTGCGGATCGTCTTGATCCGCTGCGGGTTGCTCGCGTCGTCGCGCAGCTTGCGGCGCAGCTTCGAGATGCGCCCGTCGATCGTGCGGTCGAGGCCGTCGAATTCGACGCCGCGCAACTGCAGCATCAGGTCGTCGCGGCTGACGACTTCGCCCGCATGGCAGACGAGCGCCCACAGCAGGTCGAATTCGGCCGACGTCAGGTCGGGCGTGCTGCCGTCGGGCAGCACGACGGAGCGGTCGGTGCGGTCGATCGAGAACTTGCCGAACGCGTAGCGCTCGGGTTGCGGCGCGGTGCTCTCGGTCACGCGCGCGGGCGCGCGGCGCAGCTGGGCCTTGATCCGCGCGAGCAGGATGCGCGGCTCGACCGGCTTGTGCACGTAGTCGTCCGCGCCGAACTCGAGGCCGAGCAGTTCGTCGAACGGCTCGTCGCGGGCCGTCACCATGATGATCACGCCGTCGTACTGCTTGCGTGCCTCGCGGCAGATTTCGAAGCCGTCCTTGCCCGGCAGGTTCACGTCGAGAATGACGAGATCGGGACGAATGGACAGGATCGCCGGCACTGCGGCGTCACCATGCAGCACAGTGTCGACTTCGTAGTCGTTCTTGCGCAGGTAGCCGGCGATCAGCGTGGACAGGCGGGTGTCGTCTTCGACGAGCAGGATGCGAAAAGACATGGGCAGCGGTCGGGTCATCGGGGAAGCCGCGGCGGCGGCGCCGGCCCGTGCCGGACGCCGGCCATTGGCCGAAACGTACCGCATGATACTGCGCCGGCCGATTGCCTGTTCAGAGGTCTTGAAAATAAGGGTTCGATATCGTCCGAGCTTGACGAATCGGCGCCGGGACGGTTCCATACGGGCTCGCCTGAATCCGGCCACTCACCTACCCGCCTGACTTGATGAATTACCAGACGATCCTCGAACGCATCCATACCGAACTCGCCCCCTGGATTGGCCAGGGCCGGGTTGCCGACTACATCCCCGAACTCGCGAAAGTGCCTGCCGACAAGTTCGGGATGGCCGTCGTGACGCTGGACGGAAACGTTTGCACGGTGGGCGATGCGTACGAGCGCTTCTCGATCCAGAGCATCTCGAAGCTGTTCGCGTGCACGCTCGCGTTCCAGCTGCTCGGCGACGAACTGTGGGAACGGGTCGGCCGCGAGCCGTCCGGCAACGCGTTCAATTCGCTGGTCCAGCTCGAGAGCGAGCGCGGCAAGCCGCGCAATCCGTTCATCAACGCCGGGGCACTGGTCGTCACTGACGTGCTGTGCCGCCGCTTCGTGAAGGCCGAGACGGCGCTGGTCGAATTCGTGCGGCGGCTGATCGGCGCGAACGACATCGACTACGATTCGCGCGTCGCGCAGTCGGAGCTGCAGCACGCGGAACGCAACCGCGCGATGGCGCACTTCATGGCGAGCTTCGGCAACATGCAGATGCCGCCCGACACGGTGATCGACGCGTATTGCCGCCAGTGCGCGATCACGATGAACTGCGTCGAGCTCGCGCGCGCCGCGCTGTTTCTCGCGAACGGCGGCGTCGCGCCGGTCACCGGCGAGCGGATCGTCGATTCGAGTTCCGCGAAGCGGCTGTCGGCGCTGATGCTGACTTGTGGCACCTACGATGCGGCGGGGGATTTCGTGTATCGCGTCGGGTTGCCTGCGAAGAGTGGCGTCGGCGGCGGGATCGTCGCGGTGCTGCCGGGCGAGATGGCCGTGTGCGTGTGGGCGCCGGGGCTCGATGCGAACGGGAACTCGCTGGCGGGGACGTTGGCGCTGGAGTGGTTGACGACTTATTCGGGAAGGTCGATTTTTTGACGCGGCGGGGTTAGGCGAGCGCCACCTGGCACAACGGCGGCAGAGTCATATCGGCGCATGCGCTTGATGGGGAATTCGGCCATCGGCTGCGATCGACCCAACTGGGCCGCACAAAACGCCGACCTCCAAAGGGCCGTTTCCGAAGGTAAAACGGTCACTCGCATGCAGGCCGATGTCGATTCGGTGCAAGCCGAGCCGCTAGAAATTGTGCGCCACGCCGACCATGAACATGTCCTGGTCCTTGTCGTTGCCGGTTGCGACACGATTAAAGCGTAAGCTCGCCGCCCAATCGTTCGTTACCTGATAGGTCACCTGCGCGCTGAGCAAGGCATTCAGTCTCGTTTTACTCGCGACCTCGTCCCGATCATGCGAGAGATACGGGCCCACACCTGCCGAAAGCGTCCATTTGCTCTTGATCGGCGCGACATACCAGAATTGCGCCGCCACACCTCTTCGGCCGGCGACGCCGTTATTGCCTTCGTAGACGAAGCTCGCCGAATAGGCCCACGCATTGCCGAGCGGCCGCTTGACTTCGACCATATACCCTTTTTCGATGGGCACTTGGGGACGGTTCGTCTGCGATGTCCCGGCCCAAACGCCAACCTGCGTCTTGCCGTCCGAAAAAGCCGGGCCAGGATCGCCGCCAAAATCCGAGCCGATGCCGAAGAGCACCGCGTCGGAGTTGAATCCGTCGATCATCTGCACGTGGTTGTACTGCACCTTGAGGAAGAAGCGGTTGGGAACGACGTAATAGCGCACCGCTGCCGAGGCGCGCACGCCCCATCGCTTTTCATTGCGCGGCTGGTCGTTGACATGTGTCGTGTCCATGCTGAAATACGGCCCCGCCGACAACTCGAGCGCCAGGCGATCGCCGACCGGCCAACGAAACGAACCTATGGCGGCGAAGCCGTCACGGTGGTGATCGAGGGGATGCCCCTCGTTCAGATACGCGAGGTAGACCGAGAGGTAGTCATTCAAGACATCGCCGAAGCCGACTTCGTACGCACGCCAATGCATATCGCCGCCGTTGGTCGCGCGTCCGTCGCCATACACCGCATAGACGTTGATCGTTCTTTCCGATGGCTTGAACCCGGTCGGCACGCTCGACGGACTGTCCTCCGCGTACGCGAGGCCTGCGCCTGCCAGACATCCCAGACCGGCGATCGAGCTTGCGAGGACGAAGCGCGAATAGATGCGACGGCACTGTCCCATTTGGACACCCCCTCACCTTGGTAACCGCGATTTCTCGCGCAAGTTGATGACGATTATAGGCAGCCTCGGGTAATAGGGGTAATAGGGGCAATCCGCACAACTTCGGCCGCTGCTCCTGATAGGCAAAGGTCGGGCGGCCATGATCCGATCCGTCGTCATCGCTGAATTCCGGATTCAGCTATCGGCTATCGTCGGAGACGATGAAGGCGACCGCCAGTACATTGCCGGCCGGCAGGAATGCGACGCCGGCGTGACGGTCGCCGGCTCGCAACACGATAAAACCTACGAAAATCGCATCGGCAGCCGACCCGATTTTCCGGTACAAATCGGGGACGCTGACATTCCTCACGGGCTATCGGAGACTCTCGTTCATGACTCGGCAACACGCATCGGATATCGCAACGACCACCCGCACGAACCCCGGCGACAGCCCGTCCGCGCCGGTTCCCGCCATCGTGCCGTCGAGCACCGCGCTGCTCGTCATGCATTACCAGACCGACATCCTCGGCCTCTTTCCGTCCGTCGCGCCCGAATTGCTCGCCAATACGCGCCGGCTCTGCGATGCGGCGCGGGCCGGCGGCATCGGCGTCTGGTTCGCGAACCTCCGGTTCAGCCCCGGTTATCCGGAAGTCAGCCCGCGCAACAAGAACGGCCAGGGCATCAAGCAGCTCGGCCGCTTCATCAACGACGGCCCGTGCCCGGAACTCGGCCGGCAGCCCGACGAGCCGCTGATCGTCGCGCACCGCGCCAGCGTGTTCTTCGGCACCGATCTGGAGGCGCGGCTGGTCGAGCAAGGTGTCGATTCACTGATCATGGTCGGCATCGCGTCGACGGGCGTGATGCTGTCGTCGATCGCCCACGCGAGCGATGCGGACTTCCGCTTGTACACGGTCAAGGACTGCTGCTACGACCCGGATCCGGTGGTTCACGAGCATCTGTTCGCCACCGCCTTCGAATCGCGCACGACGGTGCTGTCGCTCGCGGACGCGTTGCGGCTGCTCAAGTAAACAAGCGATCGCGCGAGCGATGCGAAAGACCGGCCGCGACTGCGCGCCGTGCTCGCACGGCCCGACGGTATCGTCGAGAGAGCCAGTGGCGATGCGTCGAACGTCGACGAAGCCGCGCACGCGGCCATGCGATGGTTCGGCACACCCTGCGCCAGGCGTTGAACGCTACCGCTCTTCGTCTGAAGAATCCGGTGTATATTGCCGCCGATACGCCTGCATGCGCGCCATCGACGGCGCGCCCGACCTCATCGAATGCCTACGCCATCCGCCCTGCCGACGCCTGCCGAACTGAACCGCACGCTGCCGTTCGCAGCCGGCGCGCGGCCGTGGCGACTCGTCCGCTATGTGTGCATCGACTGGCTCGGCATCCTGCTGGGCTGGGCCGCGATCCGGTTCGTGCCAAATCCATTCGTCTATGTCGTGGCCGTGCTGTTGATCGCGGGCCGGCTGCAGGCATTCGGCGTGATCCTGCACGATGCCTGCCACCTCCCGATGCGGCGCATGACGCTGCCGCTCGCGCTCGTCGAAGCGCTCGCCGGCTGGACGATCGGTTCGTCGATCGCCGCGATGCGCTATCACCACCTGCGTCACCACCGTGCGGTCGGTACCGCCGAGGATCCGTACCTGCACCGCCTCGCCGCGCGCGGCGGCTGGGTGCAGCGCGTGATGATGCTGCGCGGCGCGCTGCTGCCGGTCTGGTGGCCGCTGCGCGCGCTGATGGCGCCGCTCGCGCTCGCGTGGCCGGCGTTCCGGCCGTGGTATGCACGCGGCTTCATGCAGGACCGCTCGCGCCAGGATTTGCGCCGTCACCCTGAAGTCATCGCCTGCGCGCGCGCCGACCTGCCGCATTGCGCGGTCTATCTGCTCGCGATCGCGGCCGTCGTGCACTGGGATCTGCCGTTCTTCACGTACTACGGACTGCCGTGGATCGTCGGCGGCATCATGAATGCGAACCGCGTGCTGCTCGAACATCAGCACGTCGAGATCGAAGAACGCGCACCGGAATCGATCTGGCACATGACACGTACGATGACATTCGGCTGGATCGGCAAGCTCGTGCTGTATCCGCGCAACATCGGCTATCACCAGGTGCATCACGCGTATCCGGCGCTCGCGCTCGAGCATCTGCCGGCCGTGCACCGCTACCTGACGGACGGCACCGCGTTCGCGCCGCCCGACTCCGGCCAGGCCGGCTCCACGCGCTAGACGTCCTTCGCCGCGCGGCGCCTACAGCTCGAACCGCATCACCTTCTCGCCGCACTGTGCGGCCGGCAGCGGCTCGCCGCGTTTCACCGCATCGAGCAGCCGGTCGATCGCGACGTGCACGATGTCGGCGCGCACGTTGTGCGGACGGAAGCCCGGCGCGTTGTCGAGGCCCTGCCGGTGCGCGCGCATGATCCGCACGTCCTGCTGGATCACGAGGTGCGTGTACAGGTTCAGCAGCGGCCGCAGCGCGCGCAGCATCCAGCGCGGCAGCCGGAAGCGATATGCGATGTACGTATAGACGCGCGAGCGGCGCGCATCGATCGGCGTGATCTGGCTGACGATCAGGAACCCGGAGCGTTCACCCCACAGGTAGTCGCAGCGCGTCACGTTCGGCGCGATGAAGCGGTCGACGTGCGCGAGCGGCACGCGATCGGGGTTCGTGAGCCAGTCGAGACAGAAGCCAATCTTGTCATCGCCGTCGTGATAGGTGACGGCCACGCTGTCCCGTGTCGTCGCGACCGTCGCTTCCATCGCCTGGCCGCGGCTGCTGCGAAAGATCCCGTCGTGTACGAACACCGTATGCGGCACGTCCATGAAATTCTGCGCGAGCATCGCGATGTCGCCGTCGAACGTGTTCACCATGAAGTACGACTGCCACGGCGTGACATCGCGGAACGGCATCCGGAAGATCGCGCGCGCCGACGGATCGCCCGCGCCGAGATACACCCACACGAGCCCGTCGAGCAGTTGCACGGGCAGCGTGCGCTGTCGGAACGGATAGCGGCCGGGCATGCCCGTCGGCTGCGTGCCGTCGATGCTCGGCACATGGACGACCTGCCCTTCGCCGTCGTAGCGCCAGCCGTGATACGGGCACACGAGCGTGTCGCGATCGACCTTGCCGGCCGACAGCCGCGTGCCGCGATGCACGCACTGGTCGATCAGCGCGGTGATCCGGCCGTCGCGCTGCCGGAACAGCACGATGCCGGTATCGAGGATCCGCACGCCGAGCGGCTTGTCGCGCGGGAGTTCGCGTTCGGTGCACGCGACGAACCATTGCTCGTGCAGGCCATCGGCCGGCGGCGCATGCTCGTGCGCCCCCGCCGCATCGCGCGACGGGCAGTCGTGCCCGCATCCGCGTGGTTCGATCATGTCGTTCATCGCGTCAGTCATTCGTCATCGCCAGCAGCGCGCCGGCCACCGGCAACCGCGTCACGAGTGCGCATGGCTTCACGTCGCCCGCACGGATGCCGGCCCGTTCGAACGCCTGCTGCTGCAGGTCGCCGAGCCGCGCCGGCGACCGGCCCAGTACGCGCACGCGCAGCGGGCCGAGCTGGCCGAGGCGGCGGGCGTGCGCGTAGTGAAACGCCTGCACCAGTTCGGCTTCGACGGCTGCGCACATTGCGTCGGCTGCATCGGTGCCGATGTCGCCGGCAACGCACAGCACGTAGTGCTGCAGCTCTTCGTTCGCCACGCACGGCACGATACATGCGCCGACTTCGCGGTGTTGCCCACGCGCGCGGTTCAGCGCGTCGGCCGCAAGCTGTTCGTCGAGCTTCTCGCCGACGAGATCGACGCTCGCCGCCGCGCGCCCGACGAATGCAATGCGCGGCGTGCGGGCGGTCATGCCGACCACGCGCACGCGATCGCCGAGCGCATATCGGTACAGCCCACCACCCGTGGTCAGCAGCACCTGCGCGTCGCCGCCGGGGCGCAGCCCTTCGACGTCGCACACGCTGCCGTCGTCGCGCACGAATTCAAGGTAGTGGCTGCCGATCGCGAGCGGGCAACCGCCGCCCGTGCCGAACGGAATGCTCGCGACACCTTCCGTCGCGAACAGCCCCTTCGGCAACCATTGCGCCTGCGGAAACCGCACGCGCAACGCGTCGGCGTAATGCTTGCTCGGGCCGTCCAGCCAGCAGCTCACGGCGGCCAGGCGCGGCCACAACGCATGGCAATCGCCCGCCTCGATCGCACGGCGCAGCGCGGCGCGGCGCTCGGCCGGCAGCGATGCGTCGACCCATGCGAGATCGCGCGCGCTGTCGGCATCGTCGCGATCGAACAGCGGGCGCAGCACGCTCGTCAGGAACGTCGGGCTCCATACGCTGATGAAGGCGAGCGCTTCGTCCGCGACGAGCGCACGCAGCGTCTCGCGTCGCCACGTCGACGCGTTACCGGTCAGCGGCGGCACGAGCAGCGTCGACGCGAGCGCGGCCGCGCTGCTGTCGCCGAGATAGTCGAGATCGCTTGCCGAGCCGACCGGAATCCCGTTGGGCGCGACACCGGGCGCCTGCAGCGGCGGCGACATCGACCAGTACGCGCGCCCTTCGCCGAGCGCCGGACAGGCGCGATACATGTCGGCCAGCCATACGATCATCGCGGCCTGCAGTTCGCGCAGGAACGCGGGCGTATAAGGAATCAACTTCTGGCGCGCGGTGCTGCCGCTGGTGCGCTCGAGGAACACCGGGCGCTCGGCGGTCAGCACCGTTTCCGTTTCGTGCGACACACGATCGAGCCACGGCAGGAAATCGGCGGCCGCATGCACGGGCACGCGCTCACGGAACTGCGCGGGGCTGTCGATCCGGTCGAAGCCGAACCGGCGTCCGAATGCGGTATCGCGGTTCGCGGCGAGCAGCGCCATCAGCCGCCGCGCCTGCGTGTCGCCCGGTGCATCGAGGCCGGCTTGCCAGCGATCGACGTCCGGCTGCACGGCGCACGCGAACGTGCGCCATGCGTCGGCCGGGCTGCGGGCCAAGATATCCATCAGAAATAGGTCTTGTCGAGTTGCGCGAGATCGTCGGGCAGCCGGCGCGGCGGCGCGAAGATCGTGAGCCAGCCGTACCACAGCGGCCGTGTCTCGCGCAGATCGGACACCGCGTGCATGTCCTGCCAGCGCAACGCGGGGCGGCGATGGTGCGTGAGGTTGTAGTTGAAGTTCAGCAGCAGCCAGCGCACGGGTGTCGGCGCGCGCATGTTGTACGTGCCTTCGACGACGTCGAGCGGCGTGCGCATGTGGTACACCCATTGCAGCGACGACCACGAGAACGCGAACGCGACATACGCGACCAGCACCGCCGACACCGACCAGTCGAGCAGCCAGCCGGCCAGCAGCCCGGCGCCGACCGCGGCGAGCGTTTCGTAGCGGATGCGGCGGAAGTCGGCCGTCGTGAATTCCTTGAAGGCGGCCGCGTAGGTGTTGTCGTCGCCGCGTGCGGCGAGCCGCTGCATCGTGCGGCCGGGCACCAGCGCCAGCACGAAGCTGCCGACGAAACTGCCGAGCCAGATGCCACCGAGGATCGCCGCGTAGTATTCGATGCGCTTGCGCAGCAGCGATTCGTCCGCCGTCGCGAAATCCGCGCGCTCGGCACGCGTGCGGTTGCGCACGTGATGGCCGAGATGGTTCACGTGGATGAGCGTCGCGGCCGCGCCGAACATCGTGGACGCCCACCACATCATCATATAATTCGCGATCGGCCGGCGATGCCCGAACCCGTGGAAGGTTTCGTGCATCATCGAGAATACGCCCTGCATCACGAGGCAGAACGGCACGAGCACGAGCCATTTGATCGCGCCAACGCCGGTATGCGAGAGCCACGTGAGCGTGCCGGCCCATACCACGCTCTGCAGCGCGAGCACGAGCAGGTTCGCCCGGTCGTAACGTCGGGTCTGCGCGGCGGCGGCTTGCGCGCTCGGTCGGTTCATGGCTCGGAATGGCGGTTGTTTGCACGGGAGGATACAACAGATGCGTCAGCCGCCGGTAACGGCCCGCGGCCCGTCCCTGGCGGGGCGGAACTAGCATGCGGCCGTTTCGCCACCCGAGCACCGACAGCCCCGCGTCGCGCATGCCGACCCGCGACGTGCGCTTCGCGATCGACGAACGCATTCCGCGCTTCTGGTATCGCGGCACGTGCCATGTCACGCGCTTCTTCGACGCGTTTTCCGTGATGTTCCCGCTCGGCGAGCGCTTCTTCATCGAAAGCGTGCGGCCGTTTCGCGACCAGGTGGGCGGCGACGCTTCGCTCGCGGCCGACGTCGATGCGTTCGTGCGGCAGGAAGCGTCGCATATCCGCGTGCACCGCCTCTACAACGCGCGCCTCGCGTCGCAGCGCGTGCCGGTCGACGCGCTCGAGGCGCTGCTCGAAAAACGCCAGCGCAATGCCGCGCGGCAGGTAGCGCCCGTCACGCGGCTCGCGCTGACGGCATGCCTCGAGCACTACACGGCGATCCTCGCGCACCGCCTGCTGAGCGACCCGACGATCCTCGACGGCGCCGACCCGACGATGGCGGCCGTGTGGCGCTGGCATGCGATCGAGGAAACCGAACACAAGACCGTTGCGTTCGACGTGTTCACGGCGGCCATGCCGAACGCGGCGCGGCGCTATGTCGTGCGCTGTGCGGCCATGCTCGGGATCTCCGTCTACTTCGTGATCGACCTGATCTACTTCGTGCACCGCCTTGTCGCCGTCGACGGGCAGACCTGGAACGTGCGCGGCTGGCTGCAACTGCTGCGCTGGCTGTTCGTCGCGCCGGGCATCTTCACGCGCGTGATGCCGATGTGGCTGTTCTGGTTCTCGCCGCGCTTCCATCCCGATCGCCTCGACAGCGACGCGGCGCTGCGCGCGGCACGCGCCGCACTCGAACCGTACCTGGCCGCCGCCGAACCCGAACCGGAGTCGCACGCATGACACGCGCGCCGTGGACGCCCGAGGGGTTCGACGACTGGCGGCGCCACTATCCGGCGACGCCGTTCACGCGCGCCGTGCCGAACCTCGACCGGACCGACGCGTTCATCGAAGGCTGGACGCGGCGCACCGCCCGCCTGCCGCTGGCGACGACGGTCGTGCTCGTCGCCGGGCTGTATTCGGAATGGCTGCCCGGCTGCAATCGCGGCGCGCGGCAGACGCTCGGCGCGGCCGGCTATCGCGTGCTGACGGTGCCGGTGCGTTCCGCACGCGGCGTGTTTGATCAGGGCGCGCATATCGGTGCATACCTGCGCAAGCACCTGCCGGCCGGCGGCGAATTCGTCGCGCTTGCGCACAGCAAGGGCGGCATCGACACGCTCGCCGCGCTCGTCGTCGACCCGGCGCTGGCGGCGCGTTGTGCCGGCCTCGCGCTGATGCAGCCGCCGTGCGGACCGTCCGCGATCGTCGACACGATCTTCCGCCACGGCATGCCGTCGCACGTGGCCGCACCGTGGCCCGACCGCATCGCACGCCGCATGCTGCGCACGCGCTGGGCCGACGCCGGCACGCGCGACATCAGCAGCCGGCGCGATCCGCGCGTCGGTGCAATGCTTGCCGCGCTGCCGCCCGACCTGCATCTCGTGCACGGCGTGAGCTGGTCCGTCGAGGCGTCCACGCGCTTCGATTCGCATCACGGGCGGCTGAACGGGCATCGTCCCGGCTGCGCGCACGACGGACAGTTCTATCTCGACCACCAGGTGATGCCCGGCATCCCGCAGGTCTGCCTGCCGCGGCTCGACCACGGCCAGCCCGTGCTTGGCGGGCTCGGCTTCGACGCCGGCCGCTTCTGGCTCGCGTTCACCGACCTGCTGCACGTCACGCGCGCTCAGACCAGGTAGATCTCGAAGCCCGGCACGCGGCCGGCCAGCAGGCCATCGACCGGCGCGGCCGGCTCGCCGGTCGACAGCGTATAGAGATCCATCGGCGTACGCGCCGCGTGGTATCGCACGAGCGCCGCCCCGAGCGGATCGCCGTCGTACAGGCACAACTGCATCAGCGCATGGCTATTGCGCACGCGCAGCCACGCGGCATCGAGCAGCGCCGCGAACACGGACGGATCGCGGTCGCGCACCTGCAGGTGCGTCAGATAGACGTCTCGCAACGGCTCACCGGGCGCCGCGATACGCGGGCGGCGCAATGCGGGTGCGACCGCATTGAATGCGACACGGACCGCCCGCAGAGGCAACGGCAGCCGTTCGAGCACGATCCGTTTGATCTCGCCCGCATCCCACGGCGCGACGCAGCCGACCAGGTTGTCGTGCGCGTCGAGCGCCAGCAGGAACGCGTCGATGCCGAACGATGGCCACGTGTCGAGCCGTCGCGCGAATTCGTCCGCGGAGAACACGCCGCCGAACGGCTGGCGGCGCGATTCGGCATCGAGAAACGCGCGCAGTGCGTCCGCATGATGCGGCTGCGCATCGACGATCCGCACGCCCGGCACACAACGCGGCACCGACGACAGCCCGCGCTGCGCGTAGATCGACACGTTCTCGTAGCCGTGCCAGTGCGTGAAACGCAGCCGGTTCTCGCGCCGCGAGCGGACCAGCGACTGCACCGCGAGCCGGTTGTCGCGGATCATGCAGCAATACGCATGCTGCACGCCGGCGTCGGCGCGCAGCGTCGCGAAGCGCGCGCGCACCGAGTCGGTCCACTCGCGCGACAGCCGCCGGTCGTGCATCAGCCGCAGGTCACCGAGATAGGCGACCGGCTGCGCGCGCTCGCCGAGATAGCCGTCGCGCACGACGAGGCTCGCAAGCCCCTTCAACGACGCACGCTCATCTTCCGCGAGCCAGACCTCATGATGCGGCGCGTGGCAGCGATGCAGCGCGAAGTAGTCAGGCGCACGATCGAAGCGCAGCGGCAGGCTGCCCTGCATCGCATGACGGGACTGGAAATCGAGAATGCGCGCGTTGTCGGCCGATTGCGCGAGACGGATCCGCATGCGCGTGGCTCACACCCCGTCGAACAGCCGGCGCGCAAGCGGCCGCAGGTTCGACGCCGACAGTTCGCACAGGCACACGAGTTCGTCGCCCTGTGCGTAGCCGGGATTGCGTGCGAGGAAGTAGTCGACGTCGGCCAGCCGTCGGTGCGCGGCCGGCACCTCCGCGAGCACGGGCGCAAGCCGGCCCTGCGGCGTGTCGAACGACAGCAGGCCGGTGGCGGAGTCGTACGCGTGCCCGTAGCGGCTCGCGGCCAGGTAATCCATCAGGTCCTGCGTGGCCGGAGCGGTCAGGTGATCGGCACGCGGCGCGTAGTCGCGCGCGAACGCGCGCAGGTAGCGATAGGTGCGATGCCCCTTGCAGATCAGGAACCAGTACAGCGGCACGGCGGGTGCCTGCCGCCACACGTTGCCCGCGTGGCGGATCCACGCGAACGCGAGATGCTGCGTGCCCCAGTGCGCGGGATCGATGATCGTGTCGCCGGAAAAGATCACGCGGATCGACGCGTCGCGCCAGCGTGTCTCGTACTGCTTGAGCGTCGAGAAGCCCTGGATCGCGCCGCCGCCGTCGCGCAGCACGATGCAGTGCGTCTTGTCGCCGAGGTCGCGGTCGAACTGCGCACGAACCGTGTCGCAATAGGACGCCGCATACAACGAGAACATCCGGTCGATGTCGTCCGGGCCCAGGGCCGCACGTTCGACGGCGGTGGCACGCAACTCCATCGGGTACTCCTGCAAGACTGAACAGCTTGCTATGATAGCCCGTTACCCGCCTGCTCCCGCCATGCCCAACGCCGTTTCCCGCCAGGATGCGAACGACGCGCCGATCGCCCGGCCATGGCGGCTGCTCGTCGCCTATCTCGTCGTGACGGGCGCGTTCTACTCCTTCGTCACGCACCTGCCGCTCGGGCCGGTCACGATCATTCCGGCGAGCACACTCGATCGCGCGGTTCCGCTGCTGCCCGGCACCGTGCCGCTTTACCTCAGCTACCTGTTCGCGATGCCCGCGCTCGTGTGGCTCGGGCGTGGCCGTGCATGGCTGCTGCCGGCGCTCTTCGCCAGCACGCTCGCGGCCGGCATTTGCCTCGTGTGCCATCTGCTGCATCCGACCGCCGTCGCATGGCCGCCCGCTCATGACGGCTGGATCGCGTGGCTGCAGCGGATCGACACGCCGCTTGCCGCGTCGCCGAGCGGGCACGTCGCGCTGCCGGTCGCTATCGCCATCGTGCTGCTCGCGCTGCGGCAACGGTCAGCCGTGCTGTTCGCCGCATGGAGCGCGCTGCTGATGGTGACGGTCCTGACCACCGGCCAGCATCGTGCCGCCGACGTCGCGTGGGGCGGCGCGACCGGTATCGCGGCCGGCGCGCTCACGCTCGCGCTGCTGCGCGCCAAAGTCGACCTGCGCACGATGGCGGCCGCGCTGCTCGAATGGGCGTGCATCGTCGTGGCGATCCGGGTGGCCACCGCGCTCGGCACGTGGTACCTGTATGCGCTTGCCGTACTCGTCGTCGCGACGCGGCAGCATGCGCTGTTCATCCTGTATCACGACGCGACCCACTATCACCTCACGCGCCGCCGCGGTTTCAACGACTTCCTGATCAACGTCGCGATCGGCGTGCCGGGGCTCGTGCCCATCGAGTTCTACCGGCCGCTGCATCTCGCGCATCACCGGCATCTCGGCACCGCGCAGGACCCAGAGCGGCAGTTCCTCTATCACGACCAGCCGTGGCAGTTCCGGCCGCTCGACGCATGGCCGCTTGCGCGGCAGTTCCTCGGCGACCTGCTCGTGCTGAACATGGTGCGCAACATGGCGGCATTCCGGCGCGCGGGCGGACAGAACACGCGGCTCGGCCGGCCGTTCCTGGCAGCCGCGGCGGTATGGGGAGTCATCGTCGCGCTGCTCGTATGGGCCTGTACCGTGCAGACGATCCTGCTGGTCGCCGCGCTGTGGTTCGTGACGCTGCTCACGCTGTCGGTCCTGCTGCAGAAGATCCGCAGCATGGCCGAGCACAGCGGTGGCCCGCACGCGACGCCCGGCTGGGCCGACTGGACGTATTCATGGCGCACGGGCTGGATCGGCCGCGTGTTCGTGTGGCCGTATCACATCAACCTTCATCTGCAGCATCACCGGAATCCGGCGGTGCCGTGGCATGCACTGCCCGACGCGATCGACGAACACGAGCCGCAACTCGACGCACCGGAACTGGCCCGGCTGCTGTGGTCGGGCATCCCGCCGAAGCCGTGACCGGCGACGGCGTGCGCGATGTCGCACGCCGTCGCCCTCCTTCCCCGTTACTTCGCGATATACACGCCCGACGTCGGGCACGTGCCCTGCGTATTGCCGTCCGTCACGAGCGAGGCGGCGCTCGGGAACTGCGCGGCCGCATTGGTCTTCACCGCGATCCATGCCTCGGTGAAGTAGCTGACGCCGTTCGTCTTCGTGCACTTCAGCGACACCGCGCTGCGCGTGTTGCTGCCGAACGCGCCTTCGAACGCCGACAGCAGCTGGTTGCGCGTGACCGTCTTGCCCGCGTTCGCCTGCAGGAACGCGTTGAACGACGTGTTGCCGAGCCGGCTGATCATGCCGGATGCCTGGTTCCAGTACGCATCGGGCGATGCCGAGTTCGAGCAGGTGCCGTGCTTGAACCACTCGTGCTTGTCGAGGCACGACGCGACGCCCGGCATGTACGTCGACAGCGTGTTGCGGGTCGCGCTGCTGATCGGGTACGCATCCATGCTGCACCACTGGTGCGCGTTGTCGAGGTCGATGTCGTTCTGCGGCACGCCGCAGTAGAACGGCTGGTTGCCGTCGTAGTTGTTCGGCCACAGGCCATGCAGCGACAGGCTCGTCGCCGCGTACGTGCCGGCGAGGTTCGTGCATTCGGGCGTGTCGTGCGATGCGCAGAAGCCGGGCTCCCACGACGCGGCGAGCAACAGGTAGTCGTAGCTGGTCTGCGCGGTGGCGTGCAGTGAAGCGGAAGCGACGGCGAGTGCGGCAGCGGCGCGGGCGAGCGTCTTGAGCATGGCGTTTCCTCGGAAAAGGCTTGCGGTCGCGGGATGCGCCGCAAGGTTGTCGAATGTCTGTCCGCGATTGTTGCCGACGCAACGTGGCACGAATGTGAAGGTGGACGAAAGATATCCGGTGGCACGCGCACAGGTGCGGGCACGCGCTGGCGCGCCGCTTCACATGTCTGAAGCGCGCCGCCAACGCGGCGGCACGCCGCCCGTCACGACCCGGCGCCCAGCTGCGTGCACGCGCGTGTGATCGATTCGGGGCCTTCGAGCGCGAGGATCTGCCACACGCCGATGCTGACGCGCTGGCGCGCCGCCGTCGACGCATCGGTCAGCAACGCCTCGACGCGCGGTGCGGCGTCCGGCGCCTGCTGCTTCAGCGCCGCGTGATGCCGCGCGCGCGACGCCGGTTCGGATTCGTAGACGTCGCACAGACGCACCATGCCGGCGAGACCGGCAAGGTCGTCGTCCTTGTCGATCGCGCCCGGCTCGACCGGCGCGAGCCCCTTGCGCTCCGCCGCCGGCAGCTTGTTGCGCGCGCCTTCGTCGATCGACGTGGCGGATGCCGGCGGCAGGCCGCCGATCGCCGCGACGATCCGGCTGCCCGCGGCGATCATGTCGCCCTGGCACTCGATCTTCTCGGCGGCCGCGACGTTCGAGCAGAACGACACCGACATGCGGTACACGTCGTTGCTCATGCGCGGCACCTCGTCCGCGCTCGCCTGCGCGAAGCCGGCGCTCGTCAGCGCCAGCGCGGCGGGAATCAGGATGCGGAAGGCTCTCGTCTTGTTCATTGTTGTTTGCGTTGGGGGGTCTCGTGGCGGGCAACCTCGCGCGGCCGCGCGGAGCGGCCGCAGTGACGCCGGGCCCGCGTCCGGCGGCACGCGATCACTTCATCGACGCCGCCTCCGATCCGCCGGGCGACAGCGCCGCGTGGTCCTGCTCGCGCCACGTGCGGCGCGACGCCATGATCGCCTTCACGGCCGAGCGCGCGACCTTCCACCACGCGAACGGCCGCGGGTCGGCGAGCATGCTCAGCGCGCGCGCATAGTCGAGCGTGAGCCCGGGCGTCCACGCCATCGTCACCGCGCGCTTGCGGATCTGCGCGGCGACCCACAGCTCGGGCGTGAGCAGCAGCCGCACGAACGCGCCCCACCCGGCCCGCGCGCCCTTCAGCCGCCACACCGCGCCGTCGAGCGCGGCCTCGAGCGCGTTCGACACCGTGCTCGAGCAATTGCGGTGCGTGAGGTTGTACGTCAGGTTCTGCCGGTACGACATCCAGAAGGCATCCAGCTTCGACGGATCATAGTTGCGGATCCGCACGCGCACGGTCGACGGGCACCACGCCTTCGACTCGGTCGCGTAGTCGGGCTGGAACAGGCCCGGCACGTCGTTTTCTCGCGTTGCGCGCAGGATGCGCGTGAATTCGTCCGGAGAACGATCGATTTCGACACCCGGATACAGGCTGATATACACCCCCTCGGGCGACTCCAGCGCCGCGTGCCCGGTCGAGATCACACCGTTGACGTCCACGGCCGCGATATAGCGGTCGATCACCGGATAGCGCTGCGCCTCGGCCTTCGACGTGCCGGTCGGCGTCCACACGTGCACGGTGAGCGCATGCTCGCCGTCGGCCGGCGGGCCGTCCCATTCGGATTGCGCGAAATGCGGACGGTCGCGCGTATCGTCGAGATCGGGCGCGAGCGCCGGCGCCGGCGACGTCGCGAACGCCGGATTGCGCGTCAGCCGCCGCACACGCGCGGCGAGGCTCAGCATGTGCATCCCGCCGAACATCAGCAGCAGCCCGAGGCAGTACGGCACGGTGCCCACATAGTGCGTCGGGTACGGCTGATAGAAGAAGATGGCCAGCAGAATCTCGACGACGCCCCAGGCGAAGGCGACGTTCCAGCGGCGATAGCGCACCATCCACGCTGCAGTGCACTGCAGCAGCCCGTCGACGAGGAACAGCGTGCCGAAGATCATCGACAGCAGGAAATGGCCATGGTGATGCCCCGCGAACACGAGCCCGGCAGCGACCACCACCGCGATCCCCTTCACGTAGCGCAGGATGCGCTGCCCGCCGACGCCGCTGCCGGCCACCGCAAGCGTCGCGAGCCCCTCGATCAGGAACAGCCACGCAAAGATCTGGATCGGGAAATGCAGCGCGCCGTCGAGCGCATCGACGAAGATCACGACGCCCGCGACGACCCACACCCAGCCGAGCACGGTCAGCCCGCGCCAGCGGGTCCGCAAGTATTCGATGCCCAGCAGCAGCAAGACCAGTCGTACCATCGCGCTCTCTCGTCATTTTTTGGGATACGCGCGGGTCACGCGTTTCCTGTCGTTTCGACCGTGCCTCGTGCAGAGTGCCGGCCGAAAGGCGGTAATTCGTACCGGCGCGTCATGCCTCGACATGACCGTTGGCGGCCGGTATACCTCCGCACTGGCCGAATAATAAGATATGCAGGAGACGGTTGAAAGCGGCGGCGACAACGTCGTCGGCACGGCACGGTCAGGGGCCATCGACCGCTGCCAAGGCAGATTTCCCGTTCGACAACGCGCGGCAGATACGCGAGAATCCGGCTTCCGAGGGCGAAAGCCACTGAACTGAACCGCACAGACGGGACAACAACAATGAACGTATCGATCACGCGCCGGCGCCTGCTGGCCGCCGGCGTGGCCGCCAGCAGCCTCTCGCTGTCGGGCTGCTTCACGCCGAAGCTGTACAAGGAAGACGGATACAGCGAGCACGTGTCCGGATTCATGATGACCGAGGACGGCAAGAAGCTCGTCGTCCTGGGCACGGACTACCATTACATCTTCGATCTGCCGGCGCAGTTGCGGCCGGTCTTGATGTCCAGTTACCGTAAATCGCTGCGCACGACGTTCGCCGCCTTTCATGCGAGCGGCGGCAGCATCACGGGCCAATACCGTATCTTGCTGCCGAAGGACGCGTCGGACGACGATCGGCAGGCGGCCGTTGCCGACGGCTTCACCGCCGCGCAGGCCGGCCTCGTGCTCGAAGGCGACATCAGCGGCAAGCGCTATTCGACGGAAGGGTTCGTCGAAAAGTACAAGACGAGCACGCAGCCGTTCAACCGGCCGTACTCGGTCTATATCAGGCAATCGCCGTCCGCGCTCGGCATGGGGCTGCGGATTCTCGCCACGCCGGTCACGGTTGCCGCCGACGGCGTGCTCGTGCTGGGCGGCATCGTGCTCTTGCCGTTCGCGGCAATTGCGATCAACGCGAACGGCGGCATCCGGATCATGTAAAGGCGTGCGGTACGAGCGCAACAGGAGCACCACCATGACCGCCTCACCGCTTCACGCCCCGCCGCTCGGCCCGCAACTCAAGCGCTGGCGCGCGCTGCATCGCGTCAAGCAAAACCACGCGGCCGAGCTGTTCGGCGTCGCGCAATCGACGATCTCGCGCTGGGAAGCCGGCCGCCAGCAGATGTCGCCCGACGAGCGCGCGACCGCCGAGCGGTTGCTCGCCGCGCGCCTCGATTCGGCCGGCGATCACGCGCTCGCACGGCTCGTCGCGGGCAGCGCGGGCCGCATGCATCTCGTATGCGACCTCACGCACCGCCTGCTCGCGTCTTCCCCGGCGCGCGCGGCCGAATTCTCGCAACCGCTGTCGATGTTGCTCGGCACGTCGCTGTGGCGCTACGCGACGCCGGAGATCGTCCGCATGGAAACCGCGCTCGACACGCTCGGCTGGCATGACCACGCGGGGCCGCCGAGCGTCGAATTCGACACCGGCGCGAATGCGTCGCGCGTCGTGCCGATCCGCGGCAGCATGTGCCGGTGGACGCGGATGACACTGTCGGACGGCTCCGCCGTGCGGCTCGTGGAGACGCTCCAGGATGCGTGATTGCCGGGTCGCGATGAAGCACCGCATGCCGGCAACGGTGCGGCAACCTTCAACGTGTCCGGCATGCCACGCAAAAAATACCAACGTGAATGGCAGCACGCCCAGGGGACATGCCACATGTCGACGCTTGTCATGCGAGAACTCGTGATCGTCGCGTTCATTCTCTATACGGGCGCGGCCGTGCTCGTTGCGCTTCGCTCGGGTGTGGCCAACGCCGGCGGCAGGCGGGTGGCGCGCCGCAGCAGCCCCTGGCTGTTCAGCCTGATCGTCGGTGTTCAAACGGGCTTCTTCGCGCTGTTCTGCTGGGCCGGACTTTTCGTGAAGTAGCGGCCCGGCAAAACGCCCTCGCCGCGCATATTTCATGCGTGGACGAAGCACGCCCACCCGCATTACGCTAGGCGGCTCATCATTACGCTAGGCGGCTCATCGCAAGGACGCCGACCATGACCCCCGATACGATCCACGCGCGGCTCGCTTTCCTGCGCGAAGCCGAACGCCTGAAGGATGTGCTGCGCAGCGGCCACACGTCGTCCGGGCGCGCGGAAAGCACGGCCGAACATAGCTGGCGGCTGTGCCTGATGGCGCTCGTGTTCGCCGACGCGCTGCCCGGCATCGACACGCTGAAGCTGCTGAAGCTGTGCGTCGTCCACGATCTCGGCGAGGCGCTGCACGGCGACATTCCCGCGATCGAGCAAGCCGCGCACCCCGACAAAAGCGCGCAAGAGCGCGACGACCTGCTGACGCTGACCGCCCCGCTCGATCCCGCGCGGCGCGACGAGATCGTCGCGCTGTGGGATGAATACGAGGCGGCGACGACGCCGGAAGCACGCGCGGCGAAGGCGCTCGACAAGCTCGAGACGATCCTGCAGCACAACCAGGGCAGCAACCCGCCCGATTTCGACTACGCGTTCAATCTCGGCTACGGCCGCCGCTACACCGACGCCGCGCCGCTGTTCAGCGCGATCCGCGACATCGTCGACGCCGACACGCAACGCCGGATCGACGCGGGCGGGCAGCGCGCGTAAGCTCTCGGGATCGGGCGCGCGGCACCGCGCGCCCTGCCCGCACGAGGCGCCACGCATGACGCAGAACATCTACGACGATCCGGCCTTCTTCGAAGGCTACAGCCGCCTGAACCGCTCGATTCACGGCCTCGACGGCGCACCCGAATGGCCCGCGCTGCGCGCGCTGCTGCCCGACCTGCACGGCCGCAGCGTGCTCGACCTCGGTTGCGGCTACGGCTGGTTCAGCCGCTGGGCGGCCGATCAGGGCGCGGCAAGCGTGCTCGGCATCGATGTCTCCGAGCGCATGCTCGAACGCGCGGCCTCGACCGCCGCGCACCCGGCGATCACGTACCGCCGCGCCGATCTCGAAACGCTCGCGTTGCCCAACGCCGCATTCGATCTCGCGTACAGCTCGCTCGCCTTCCACTACGTCGCGCACCTCGACACACTGCTGCGCACGATTCATCGCGCGCTCGTGCCCGGCGGGCGGCTCGTGTTCTCGATCGAGCACCCCATTTATACGGCGCCGCGCCGGCCCGGCTTCGTCGTCGATGCGCAGGGCAACCGCGCCTGGCCGCTCGACGGCTACCAGCATGAAGGTGAACGCGTGACCGACTGGCTCGCGCCGGGCGTCGTCAAGCAGCACCGTACGCTCGGCACGCTCGTGAACCTGCTGATCGGCAGCGGCTTCACGCTCACGCACCTGGACGAATGGGGACCGACGCAGGCGCAGGTCGATGCGCTGCCCGCGCTCGACGAGGAACGCGACCGGCCGATGATGGCGCTCGTCGCGGTGACCTCGTAAACCTGCGGATCGGCATCGGCTTCGCGCACACGCGTCCGGGCAAAGCATGACGCGGCACGACCACGATGCCACCTTCTTCGACGGCGACAGACGCCTGAACCGCACTGCCCTCCATCTCGACAACCTGCCAGAATTGCGCGCGTCGCACACGCCGCCACCCAACCAGCGCGGTCGCCACGTGCTCGACCTCGAACGCGACCGCGCCCGGTTCAGTCGCGGAGCACCCTAACACGGCGCGTCGAGCGCCACGCATCCCGCCCCCGGCTATCAACGCATGGCCGACTGACTCGCGCAAGGTGCCTCCAAGCCGCACCGTACGTTCGACACGTTGACAATCCGGCCAATCACCAGTGGCTGCGCATTCGTCAACACGAATTCCACAGCAATCCCAAATCAACGCGCGACCTCGGCCCCAACTACCGAGGCACGCAACCGACAATCTCAATTTAGACAAATCTCGCCAGCCAATTTAACAATCAACAACAATCAACAAATCTCAAAAAAAATAAATCATTGAAAATCACGTGAAAAATAAAATAACCTTATCAACACAGGATTCCTAAAAAATGCAATCCCCTCAAATACAAAGAATCATCGCACACCACAGTTTCACATCAATCTTCAACTCTCAACCAAGGAGAAATAGATGTCTGAAAATAGCAAAATCATCATGAGAAAGGCGATCCGATCGACCGTAGCTGCTTGTTGCATGGCCGCTTCTTTACTTCACACCGGCATGGCCACTGCAGATGGTCTCGCAAATCAAATCCTCAGGGGGCCAAACAGCACCGACACCCGAGGATACACAAGCTGCTCCGTTTCTTACACAATGTGCATACAGCGATACGGGAGCAGACCCGGCAGCAACGCCGGTGTCACGCGATGCGCGGACTGCCTGAGAAAGTGCAACGTCTCGAACGGCTGGTGGCCCATGGTAAGCGGCTGCACCGTCTGAAATGACGATCCGGCTCGTCGCGAGCCCCACGATCCAAACCGGTGTTCCTTCGCAGATCAACAGCACCTACAACCACTCGCGGCGATTTCCTCATCCAGGAAGCCACGCACTATCATCTCAATATTCGTGAACACCAGGGCACCGAAATGAATCACGAGACCGATCGTCAGCCGGAAATCCACATAACGTTCTCCGAGTATTCTCTAGACACCGTTTCCTCAGCAATTTCAAGCGGAGAACTTTCTGGATCATGCATTCTCGTCGCCGGAAACTGGCATCTGGGTCCGCTCAAGGAGCGCAATGACCCCGCACTTGCGGAATGGTTCAGCGAGCATTTTGGCTACGTGCCGGACAATGTGACGATCGGCGATACCTCGACCGCCGTCAAAAATCAGGAAAGGGCTTGCGCATGGGTGAACCCGACTTCGTCCGAGGAATATGCGAACTTCCTGCACTGGGCAAGCATCTGCAAACTGCGGAATATATCGTTGATCCGATTCTCGGCCCAGGACATCCACCCTATCGGGATGGCGAGACTTGCCGTCACAGCGCCCCAAGCAGATCCGAATGAAATCGAGCTTTATGCCCGGGAATGGGCAAACCTGGTCGAAGAGAACGCCGACTTCAGACTCCTCAACCCGTCCGGGAAATTACGTTCGTTTTCGGCGTCCCACTTCGACAAATACATTACCGGCGCAACAAGCAATAACTGGACCTCCTCTCCGGAAGTGGTGCTGCACATCATGGAAACACTGGGCAGCGAGCATCAAGATTTCCCCGGCGACATTTTTCTCTACCATCGGATCGAAAAGTTCGTCACGTCCGGCATCGTGGAAAAACAGACAGATTCCGACGTCACACAAACCAAGATTCGGTCGACCTCCCGCTAATCCGCTGTTACATGAACGTTCGAGCCACAACGACCTGTCGCCATGTCGAAAATTTCGAAATCATTCACGGCATCACTCCTGCCATTCGCTCTCGCCGCCATTTGCGACAACGCACATGCTTCCCAGGAGGATCATCTGAAGCGGATTCTCCAGCAAAAAGTTCCGGAGCTTGAAATAGGCAGCGTCTCCCGATCACCGATCGGCGGGCTCTATGAAATCGTCGCAAATTCACGAATTTTCTACAGCAACTCTACCGGAACCTATATTCTCGTTGGCGACATAATCAACGCGTCCAGCCAGGAGAATCTGACGGAAACGCGGCTCAACAAGATGAACAGCGCAGCCCTCCGTGACCTGCCACTTCGACATGCAATCAAAATTCAAAACGGCAGCGAGAAACGCGTCATTTCGACATTCTTCGATCCGAATTGTTCGTTTTGCAAAAAAATGAGCCGCGAGCTGAACAAGATTCCGGACGCAACCTTGTATATTTTTCTGTACCCCGTGCTCTCCCAAGATTCCGTCGCCAAATCGGAGATGATCCTTTGTGCAGAGGACCCATCCCTTGCCTGGAGGACATGGGTGAAAAAAGGAACGATTGCGCGCGCGCGAACTTCATGCTCACCGGACGCTACCAAGGAACTCCTCTCGCTAGGAAAGAAACTTGGCATTAAGGGAACACCGACCACATTCCTGCCATCCGGGAAAAGAGTCGAAGGGTTCGTTTCCGGAAAAGAGCTGGCCGAAATCATGGACCTCCAATAGCGGTACCTGCCCCTTTACGCGCCGGAACAGCAAAAGCTGGTTTCCCGTTGCTCGCAGTCGATGTGCAAACCGGAAGACCACCGTCGCCGCCGAAGGTCGCTCATTCGCGACCTTCGGCGATTGCAACAACGGCGACATCGAGGTTCGGTTTCAGCGACGTCATCGCCACAATTGAGCACAATTTCCACACGATTTCGCGAGATTTTCTCGATTACCATGAACGGCTGATCCGAATCGACGCTTCCGCGCCCGGCACACACGACCTGTGTCGCGGTCGAACCGCGCCGCCGGCCGAGCTGAACGGTTCCTCCGGATCGGCAGCACGCACCGCCGACGCCCGACTTAACCTATCGGCATGCTCATGAATCAAACGTCCCGCCGCCGACGACGCATCGTGCTGGCCACCATCATTGCTGTGGCAGTCGCCGCAGGTGTCGCGTTATCGTTATTCGCGCCCGAGAAGCATCCGCAATACCTGTCCGCGCCCGTCTCGCGCGGCGATCTCGAGAACGCGGTGCTGGCAACCGGCGCGCTTCAGGCATTCAAGCAGGTCGACGTCGGTGCGCAGGTGTCCGGTCAGTTGAAGTCGCTGAAAGTCAAGCTCGGCGACAAGGTCACGAAGGGCCAGTGGCTCGCCGAGATCGATCCCGTGATCTCGGAAAACGCGCTGCGCCAGGCCCGCGCCAGCGAAGAAAGCCTGCGCGCGCAGCAGCAATCGACCGCCGCGCAGCTCACGCAGGCGGAACTCGCGTTCAAGCGCCAGCAGGCGATGCTGCCCGACGATGCAACCTCGCGCGAATCGTTCGAGGCCGCACGCGCGACGCTCGACGTGCAGCGCGCGACCCTCGCTTCGCTCGCCGCGCAGATCCGTTCGGCACGCATCCAGATCGAAACCGCGCAGGCCAACCTCGGTTACACGCGCATCGTCGCGCCGATGAGCGGCGAAGTCGTCGCGATCGTCACGCAGGAAGGCCAAACCGTCATCGCCCAGCAGCAGGCACCGGTGATCCTTAAGCTCGCGGATCTCGACACGATGACCGTGAAAGCGCAGATATCCGAGGCTGACGTGATTCGCTTGCATCAAGGCCAGTCCGCTTATTTCACAATCCTTGGTGAACCCGACAAGCGCCACTACGGTGCACTGCGCGCAATTGAGCCCGCCCCGCAGAACTTCGCGGATTCGCAAGCTAACCTCGGCGGCGGCACGAAGCCGAATTCGGCCGTGTTCTACAACGCGCTGTTCGAAGTGCCGAACCCCGAGCATCGGCTGCGCATCTCGATGACCGCGCAAGTCAACATCGTGCTCGGCAATGCACGCAACGCGCTCAGCATTCCGGCCGCCGCGCTCGGCGAAAAACGCAAGGACGGCACCTACGCGGTGCGCGTGCTGCGCGCCGACGGCAGCACGGAAACGCGCAACGTGCGCATCGGCATCAACAACAACGTGCGCGTCGAAGTCCTGGCCGGCCTGAAGGACGGCGAACGCGTCGTGATCGGCGAAGCGGCCGGTGACGACCACGCGCCGCTGGCGGACGTGGTGTGACGATGAGCCAGCCCCTGCTGAAACTCGCCGCCGTCACGCGACGCTTTCCGGCCGGCGACAAGGATGTCGTTGTCCTGAGCAACGTCAACCTGTCGATTCACGCGGGCGAGATCGTCGCGATCGTCGGCGCGTCGGGCTCCGGGAAGTCGACGCTGATGAACATCCTCGGCTGCCTCGATCATCCGAGCGAAGGCACCTACACGGTCGGCGGCCGCGACACGCACATGCTCGACAGCGACGAACTCGCGCAACTGCGTCGCGAGCACTTCGGCTTCGTGTTCCAGCGCTACCACCTGCTGCCGCACGTCGACGCGGTCGCGAACCTCGAAATGCCCGCGATCTATGCCGGCACGCCGCGCGCGGAACGGCACGCCCGCGCACGCGAACTGCTCGCACGCCTCGGGCTCGCGGATCGTGCGCACCACCGGCCCGGGCAGCTGTCCGGCGGCCAGCAACAGCGCGTGAGCATCGCTCGTGCGCTGATGAACGGCGGCCAGGTGATCCTCGCCGACGAACCGACCGGTGCGCTCGACACGAAAAGCGGCCAGGACGTGATCCGCATCCTGCACGAGCTGAACGCGCTCGGCCATACGATCGTCATCGTCACGCACGACAAGGCCGTCGCGCGCCATGCGAAGCGCATCATCGAGATCAGCGACGGCGAGATCGTCGCCGACCGGCCGAACCGCCACTATGCGGAAGCGCTCGCGGAAGCGGGCGTCGACGACGCAGAAGCCAGCGCGCTACCCGCTCGCGATCACCGCGACACGCCACCGCCGCCCGCACCGGTCGACACCGATGCGCATCCCGAGCCCGGCACCCGCACGCGACGCTTCGCGGCCGGCTCCGGCCGCTTCGCCGAAGCGTGCCGGATGGCATGGATCGCGCTCGTGTCGCACCGGCTGCGCACGCTGCTGACGATGCTCGGCATCATCATCGGCATCACGTCGGTCGTGTCGATCGTCGCGATCGGCGAAGGCGCGAAGCGCTACATGCTCGACGAAATCGGCAGCATCGGCACGAACACGATCAACATCTATCCGGGCACCGACTGGGGCGACAGCCGCGCCGACGCGATCCAGACGCTCGTGCCGGCCGACGTCGCCGCGCTCGCCGAGCAGCCGTACGTCGACAGCGCGACGCCCGAAACGTCGCGCACGCTGCTGCTGCGCTATCGCAACATCGACGTGAACGCGCTCGTGAGCGGCGTCGGCGACCGCTTCTTCCAGGCGCGCGGGATGCGCTTCGCGCTGGGTGTCGCGTTCGACGAGGACGCGGTGCGCCGCCAGGTGCAGGTGGCCGTGATCGACCAGAACACGCGCCGCAAGCTGTTCGGCGCGACGCGCAACCCGATCGGCGAAGTGATCCTGGTCGACAACGTGCCGTGCGTCGTGATCGGCGTGACGGCCGACAAGAAAAGCGCGTTCGGCAGCGTGAAGAGCCTGAACGTGTGGGTGCCGTACACCACCGCGAGCGGGCGCCTGTTCGGGCAGCGCTATCTCGACAGCATCACCGTGCGCGTGCGCGACGGCCAGCCGAGCGCCGCCGCCGAGAAAAGCCTCGAAAAGCTGATGACGCAGCGCCACGGCCGCAAGGACTTCTTCACGTACAACATGGACAGCGTGGTGAAGACCGTCGAGAAGACCGGGCAGTCGCTCACCTTGCTGCTGTCGCTGATCGCGGTGATCTCGCTCGTCGTCGGCGGGATCGGCGTGATGAACATCATGCTGGTGTCGGTCACCGAGCGCACGCGCGAAATCGGCATCCGGATGGCGGTCGGCGCGCGCCAGTCCGACATCCTGCAGCAGTTTCTCGTCGAGGCCGTGCTCGTCTGCCTGCTCGGCGGCACGATCGGCATCGCGCTGTCGTTCGGGCTCGGCGCGCTGTTCTCGATGTTCGTCGCGCAGTGGAAGATGGTGTTCTCGGCCGGCGCGATCGTGACCGCGTTCGTCTGCTCGACGCTCACCGGTGTGATTTTCGGCTTCATGCCCGCGCGCAACGCATCGCGGCTCGATCCGATCGATGCGCTCGCGCGCGATTGAAGAAAGACCTGTCATGACGCATTCCTCCCCCCTTCACCGCCTGGGCGCAGTCGCGTGCGCGGCCGCGCTGCTCGCCGGCTGCGCCGGTGCGCGCCATGAACCGCTGCCCGCCGTCGCGATGCCGGCGAACTGGGAGGCGCCGGTCGCAGCCGGCGCACCGGCCACCACACGCGACTGGTGGCGCAGCTTCGGCGACCCACAGCTCGATGCGCTGATCGACGACGCGCTGCGCGCCAACAACGACCTCGCGATCGCGGCGATCCGCGTGTACCGCGCGCAGCTGCAGGCCGGGCTCGCGGATACGAACCTGACGCCGAACGTGTCGGTCGGCGCGAACGGCGCCGTGTCGCGCACGCTCGATACGCACCGGATGAGCCGGACGAGCGGCGTGACCGGTTCGCTCAGCTATGAAATCGACCTGTGGGGCCGGCTGGCCGCGCTGCGCGACGCCGCACGCTGGGAAGCCGACGCGACGGCCGCCGATCTCGAAGCCGCGCGGCTGTCGCTGATCGGCACGACGGCGTCGCTGTACTGGCAGATCGGTTATCTGAACCGGCAGATCGCGCTCGGCGACGCGAACATCGCGTATGCGGTCCGCACGCTCGCGGTCGTGCGGTCGCGGCACACGGCCGGCGCCGTGTCGGGGCTCGATCTCGCGCAGGCCGAACAGAGCCTCGCCGCGCAACGCGCCGCGCAGACGCAACTGATCCAGCAGCGCACCGAGAATCGCCACGCGCTCGCGATCCTGTTCGACCGACCGCCGCAGCAGCGCGCGGCCGAGCCGGCCGCACTGCCCGTCGCGGCGCCGCCGGAAGTCGTGGCCGGCCTGCCCGCGAGCCTGCTCGGCCGGCGTCCCGACCTGCGCGCGGCGGAATTCCGGCTGCGCGAATCGCTGGCACAAGTCGACGCGACGCGCACGAGCTTCTATCCGACCTTCACGCTGACCGGGCAGGCCGGCACGTCGAGCACGAGCCTCGAGCGCGTGCTGATGAATCCGGTCGGCACGCTCGGGCTGGGCCTGGCACTGCCGTTCATCCAGTGGAACACGATGCAGCTGCAGATCAAGGTGTCGAAGTCGCAGTACGAGGAAGCCGTCGTCGGGTTCCGCCAGAAGCTCTACACGGCGCTCGCGGAAGTCGAGAACGCGCTGTCGGCGCGTGTGCAGCTCGAACGCGAAGCCGAACAGCGCGCGCTGTCGCTGGCCCAGGCACAGCGCGCCGAACAGCTGGCCGCCGCGCGCTTCGCGGCCGGCGCGACCGCCGTGCAGCCGTGGCTCGACCAGCAGCAGCGGCTGCGCGATGCGCAAAGCGCCGACGAACTGACGCGCCTGAACCGGCTCAACAACCAGATGACGCTGTACCGCGCGCTCGGCGGCGGGATGTCCTGACCAAAGCGCGCACCGGCGCCGGCCGCACCGATCAGGCGCGACGTCATTCACACACGGGCGCTCGGCGTCGGGCCGGCGCGAACGCCACCGCGCTCGCCGTCGCAAGCACGGCCACGCCCGCCGCGCCGTACACCATCACCCAGCCGAACCCGTGCACGAGCGCCGCATGCAACGCCGCGCCGCTCGGGTCGGCCTGCGCGAGCGCCGGGGCGATCTCGTGCAGCCCGTCGGTCCGGCCGGACGCAATCTCCTGTGCAAGGCGGCGCAGCGCCGCGTCGCCGATCGTGCCCGCGACGCCGCTCTTCAGGCTCGCGACGATCCCCGCGACCAGCACGAAGCCCATCGCCGCGATGTTCAGCGCAAGCGAAATCATCCGCGCGCTCATGTCGATACCCGACGCCATCCCGGCCCGCGAGCTCGGCACCGCGCCCGTCGTCGTGTTGGTCACCGGCGTGTTCGTGAGCCCGAGCCCGATGCCGGCGATCACGCAGCCGGGCAGCATCGTGATCCAGCTGGCAGGGTCGGCCGCACTGCCGATCCGCATCAGCACGAAACCCGCCGCGATCGTGAACAGGCCGCCCGGGATCACGACGCCCGGCCCGTAGCGCAGCGCGAGCCGTTCGCCGAACGGCGGCGCGACCAGCGTCGGCAACGTGTACGCGAGCAACGCGAGGCCGGCCGTCACGCTATCGTAGCCGAGCGCCACCTGGAACCAGATCGGCAGGTAGATCATGAACGGCCAGAAGCTGAAGTTCATCCCCATCGAACCGAAGATCGCGCCGGTGAACGCGCGAATCCGGAACACCGAGAAATCGAACATCGGCCGCGCACTGGCGCGTTCCGCGATGAAGAAGCCGGCCAGCGCCAGCACGGTCGCGCCGAGCACGCCGAGGCCGGCGGCACTGGTGAGCCCGAGTTCCGCGCTTTGCGTGATGTAGAACGCGAGGCCGAGCACCGCGAGCGACAGCGTGACGATGCCTGCGACGTCGAGCCTGCCCGCGTGCGGATCGCGCGACTCCTGCACCGCGCCGCCGATCAGCACGAGCGCGACGGCCGCGAGCGGCGCATGGACGAGGAACACCCATGGCCAGCTTGCCAGCGCGACGATCGCGCCGCCGACGATCGGCCCGAACCCGAGCCCGATGCCGAACACGATCCCCCAGATCCCGAACGCACGGCCGCGCTCGCGGCCCTCGCGGAACTGGTGCGACAGCACCGCAATCTGGCAGATCAGCATCGCGCCGCCGCTGGCGCCCTGCAGCAGCCGGCCCGCGACGAGCACCGGCACGTTCGGCGCGAGCCCGCACAGCAGCGACGTCGCGCCGAACAGCACGGTGCCGATCACGTACACGCGCTTGCGGCCGAACCGGTCGGCGAGCGTGCCGGCCGCCATCAGCACGGTCGTGCACGCGATCGTGTACGCGTTCATGATCCATTGCATGCCGTTGAAATCGCCATGCAGCACGTGTTCGAGCGTCGGCAGGATCACCGGCACGCTCGAGATTTCGAGGCCGAACATCAGCGACGTGAGACAGACGGCCGCGAGCGCGACCGCATTCCTGCGGGAGTCGGATAGCGTCATGCGTATTGCGCCACGGCCCGGCAACGGGCCGCGCGCCTCCAGGTGAGAAGGATTCGCCGCGTGCGGCCGGCGACGCACGCTGGACGGGAATCGGTACTATAGTGAGAATCTTCATCCCCATTGACGCATGCATTTCTCCAGACTGGGGAATCACAGGACTCAATCCCGCCCATGACCGACAGACTCGACGGCGTGACGACCTTCGTCCAGGTAGTGGAATCGGGCAGCTTCGCGCTCGCCGCGGAGCGCCTCGACATGACGCGTTCGGCCGTCGGCAAGGCGATCGCGCGGCTCGAGAAGCGGCTCGGCGCGCGGCTGTTGCAGCGCACGACGCGCAGCCAGAGCCTGACCGACGACGGCCAGGCGTACTACGACCGCTGCGTGCGTGCGCTCGCGGAACTGGAAGCGGCCGAAGCCGACCTCGACTGCGGCCGCAACGAGCCGCGCGGCAAGCTGCGCCTGAGCGTGCCGCTCGCGTTCGGGCATCACTGCGTGATGCCCGTCGTGCTCGACCTCGCGCACACCTATCCGCATTTGCGGATCGATGTATCGATCACCGACCGTTTCGTCGATCTCGTCGAGGAAGGCATCGACCTCGCGGTGCGGATCGGCACGCTCGCGGACAGCACGAGCCTCGCGGTACGGCGGCTCGGCACGCAATACGGCAGCCTCGGCGCGGCGCCGTCGTATCTCGCCCGCTACGGGACGCCGAAGACGCTCGACGATCTGAAGCACCACCGGACGATCGCGTATTCCCGCTCGGGTGTGGTTCAGCCGTGGGACTTGCGCGCGCCGGACGGCTCGACGGTACGGATCGACATGCCGCACCAGCTCAGTTTCGACGACGTGCAGGCGATCGCGGCAGCCGGCGCAGCGGGGTTCGGGATCGCATGGCTACCGAGCTGGCTGCTCGATCACTACGTGAAGCGCGGCGAGATGACGGTCGTGCTCGACCGCTGCTTCGTCTGCGAAGGCGACATCCACGCGATCTGGCCGAAGACGCGCTACCTGCCGCGCAAGACGCGCTGCGTGATCGATGCGTTCGTCAACGCGATCACGCCGACGTTCGACGACTGAGCGGCGACCGGGTGACGGCACGCGGCGCCGCACACACCGGCGCGGCGTGTATCCACGTCACGCGTGGATGACCGTCCGCCTCTGGATGCCGGGCCTCGACGCCAACGCCACCGCAAACTGCCCCACACTCGCGGACCGCCACGCACCGCCGCTGTCGTTCACAAAGCAGCCGAAAGTGGATAGTCACCCTCCCTTTACCGCACATTCCGGATAGACGCGGAATTTCGGCCTCCCAAGAATTCGCACACAGCTCTGCCGATCGACTCGCGTGGCACGGCATTGCCGCCATGGCGGCACGCCCCGATCGCGCCGCTTGCCCTCTGCCGTCCGGATCGATCGAATTCCGAATCGTTTCGGCGCTTTCCGAGCTGAAAACCACGCGTCCGGCAAGCCGTGGTCGAGTCAATCCAACCATTCACGAGGAGATCATGCGAAAGATAGATCTGCAACAGGTCGTCGCCGACGCGAAATTGGGCCGGCTGCATTACGTCGTTTTGTTCTGGTGCGCGCTGTTCATCGTCTTCGACGGCTACGATCTCGCCATCGTGGGCATTGCCCTGCCTGCCATCATGGGAGAGATGGCCGTGAATCCGGCAAAGGCGGGATTCATGGTCAGCTCGGCGTTATTCGGCATGACATTCGGCAACATTCTGCTCGGGTCCGTTTCCGACCGGATCGGTCGTCGCAGAACCACGGCGCTTTGCGTCGTGCTGTTCAGCGTCTTTACGGTCGCGGCGGGAATCGCGCGGAACCCGGTCGAATTCGGTCTCGCGAGGTTCGTCGCGGGAATCGGCATCGGCGGCGTGATGCCGAACGTCATTGCACAGATGACCGAATATGCGCCCCGTCGCCTGCGCGGCACGCTGGTGGCCCTGATGTTCAGCGGTTACTCGCTGGGCGGCATGTTGGCGGCGTTGCTGGGCAAGACCATGATCGACAGCTACGGGTGGCGATCCGTGTTCATCGCGGCAGGCTTGCCGTTGCTCTTCGTGCCGCTGTTGCTGCGCGGCATGCCGGAATCGATGTCGTTCCTGTCCGGCAAGGGAATGGAGCGGGCCTTGGCCGACATCGCACGCCGGATCGATCCGGAATTGAAGATCGGCAGCGGTGACCGCCTGCTATGGCATCGACACGATGAAACGGGGCGGGCGCCGCTGAAGCTGCTGCTCGGCGACGGGCGTGGCCCCAGCACCATCATGTTCTGGATTGCCTGCTTCATCTGCCTCTTCATGGTCTACGCATTGAGCTCGTGGCTCGTCAAGCTGATGGCGAGCGCGGGCTACGGCATGGGCTCCGCGATGACGGTCATACTCGTGCTCAATCTCGGCGCCGTCGTGGGCGCAGTAGGCGGCGGCTGGATTGCCGACCGATTGCATATCAAGCGCGTGCTGATGACCATGTTCTCGCTCGCATCGGTTGCGATCATCCTGTTGAGTCATCCGTTGCCGACGCCAGTCACGCTGTTGCTTGCCGCGCTCGCGGGGGCCTGCACGATCGGCACGCAGATCCTTCTCTGTGCGTACGCGGGCCAGTTCTATCCGGGCGAGATCCGGTCGACGGGCGTCGGCTGGGTGCTGGGCGTGGGGCGAAGCGGCGCCATTCTCGCGCCGATTTTCATCGGGCTCCTGGTCGACATGCAGTTGCCGATCGACTGGAATTTCCTGGCGATCGGCCTGCCGGCCGTGCTGGCGGCGATGGCGGTACGCTTTATCGACGACAGTCGTTCCGCCGCGTTCCGGAGCGAGCCGCCACGGCCGGAAGGCGACGTCCGGTCAATCAGTCGAAGTTGATTCGACGACGGCCTGTGGTTCTGCGGCGGATTCCCGGCGCACTTCCCGTCGGGGTGGCGGGTCGGGCGATCGCCGGCGCAATCCGCCCGCTGCCGGCGCGAGCCGCGCACATGATCGCGGCGACAACCGGGAACGACATCGACACCGATCGATACGAGGCAGTGTCCGGTCGCAACTTTACCGAGTCAGGGAGCGTGCATCGCACGCTCCTGCGTCCGGCACGCGATGTCACCCCTGCCCCAGATCCTGCAGCGGATGCGCGAACAGCTTCCACGGCGACGTGAGGAAATGCCGCACGCGTTCGGCGCGCAGCTCGACGAGCGACGCGGGTGCCCAGCGCGGCTTGCGATCCTTGTCGACGAGATGCGCGCGCACGCCTTCGCAGAAGTCGCCTTCCTCGATCGCGCGCGCGACGATGCCGAGCTCCATCCGGAACGATTCGGCCAGCGTCATCTGGCGGCCACGCAGCAGCGCCTCGCGCGTCACGTACAGCATCGTCGGCGAATGGCCGGTGAGCGCATCGAGCGTCGCCTGCAGCCATTGACGGTGCTCGCGCGACAGCTCCTCGCGCGCAAGATCCTGCGTCAGCGTCGCGACGATCCGCTCGACGGTCGAGCGCTTGTCGAAATGACGCACGATCCACGGCATCTGGCTGTCGAGCGCCGCGTGCGGCACGACGTTGCACGGCGGCTCGAACACCTTGCGCAGCAACGGCAGCGCATCGCCTTCCCACTTGACGCTTTCGATGCGCGTCTCGAACGTGTCGAGCCACGCGGACGGCACGCACAGATCCGCGAGCTTCGCCGTGAGCGCGTCGGCGCCCGACAGCATCGCGCCGGTCAGCCCGACGTACAGCTCGAGTTCGGCCGGCATGCGCGACAGGAAATGCGTCGCGCCGACATCGGGCACGAGGCCGATACGCGTCTCCGGCATCGCGATCTTGCTGCGCTCGGTCGCGACACGCAGCGCCGCGCCCTGCGCGAGGCCCATGCCGCCGCCCATCGTCACGCCGTCCATCAGCGCGACCACCGGCTTCGGGAACGTATGGATCGCGTAGTCGAGCCGGTATTCGTCGACGAAGAACGGCAACCAGGTTTCGCGCTGCGCGACCATCCGGTACAGCGCACGCACGTCGCCGCCCGCGCAGAAGCCCTTCTCGCCCGCACCGCGCAGCACGACCGCGACGATCTGGTCGTCGTCACGGCAGCGCTCGAGCAGCGCGGCCAGCTCGCCGATCATCGGGTACGACAGCGCATTGAGCGCGGCCGGCCGGTTCAGCGTGATCAGCGCCACGCGGTTCACCACGCGAAACAGCACCTCCGGTGCGTGCTCCGCGAACGCGTCGTGATTCGTCACCGGCGTGCTCATCGTTGCGGCTCTCCGTCGTTGTGCCACTGCGGCGCGCGCTTGCCGAGGAACGCGGCCACGCCTTCGCGCGGATCGTTCGTGTCGAACAGGTCGACGAAACGTTCACGCTCGACCGCGAGCGCCGCGCCGCGCGGCACGCCGCGGCGCGCGAGACCGATCAGCTCCTTGCTGTAAGCGACCGCGTGCGGGCTCTGCCGTGCGACGTTGCGTGCCAGCGCCAGCGCGGCATCGCGTGCCGCGCCCGACTCCACGACGTCCTCGACGAGGCCGATCCGCAGCGCCGTGGCCGCATCGACACGCGCGCCGGTCAGGATGATCTTCTTCGCCCAGCCTTCGCCGACGAGCCAGGGCAGCGTCTGCGTGCCGAGGCCGCAGGGCAGCAGGCCGACCGACGGCTCGGGCAACGCCATCTGCGCATGCGTCTCCGCGATCCGCAGGTCGCACGCGAGCGCGCATTCGAGCCCGCCGCCCATCGCATAGCCGTTGATCGCCGCGATCGTCACGACGCGCGCGTCGTGCAGCGCCTCGAACGCCGCGCCGAAACGCGACGCCATCGCGCGCGCAACCGCGCGGTCGCCGTCGGCGAACGTGTTGAGGTCGGCACCCGCGCTGAAGAACTTCGGGCCGTCGCCGGTAATCACCAGCGCGCGCACGCGCGGGTTCGCATTCAGTTCGGCGACGGTTGCCTGCAGTTGCCGCAGCCCGTCGGCGGTAAAGGCGTTCGCGGGCGGACGCTTGAGCGTCGCGCACGCGATCGCGCCGTCGTCGACGTAGTCGAGTTCGATCATGAGGCGTCCTTCTTCGTTGCCGGTTGGTACAGGCGGATCACCGCCGAGAAATCGAGCTGGCCGTCGCCGCGGCTACTCATCGTCTGGTACAGCTGCTGCGCTAGCGCGCCGAGATAGACCGGCTGCCGCGCCTGCTTCGCGGCATCGTTCGCGAGGCCGAGATCCTTCAGCATCAGGTCGGTGCCGAAGCCGCCCGAGTAGCCGCGCGACGACGGCGCGGTGTCGATCACGCCCGGATACGGGTTGTAGGTGTCGGAACTCCAGCAGCGGCCCGTCGACGTGTTGACGATGCCAGCCAGCACCTTCGGATCGATGCCGAGCGCGACGCCGAGCGACATCGCCTCCGACACGGCGGCCATCGAGATGCCGAGCACGAGGTTGTTGCAGACCTTCGCGACCTGCCCCATCCCCGTCGCGCCGCAATGGACGATGTTCTTGCCCATGCCCGCGAGCACCGGCTTCACGCGCTCGAAATCCGCGTCGCTGCCGCCGACCATGAAGGTCAGCGTGCCGGCCGCCGCACCGCCGGTGCCGCCCGACACGGGCGCATCGACGAACGCGCCGCCGTGCTCGCGCACGAGCGCGCCGAACGCCTGCGCGCTCGCCGGGTCGATCGTGCTCGAATCGATCACGGTCGCGCCCGCGCCGAGGCCGGCGAGCACGCCGTTCTCGCCGGACAGCACCGAGCGCACGTGTGGCGCGGCCGGCAGCATCGTGATGACGAACGTCGCGCCCGAGGCCGCATCGCGCGGCGACGCGGCCACCTGTGCGCCGGCATCCTGCAGCGCGCGCAAGGCGTCGGTGCTCAGGTCGAACGCATGTACTTCATGGCCTGCTTTCAGCAGGTTCAGCGCCATCGGTGCGCCCATGTGGCCGAGGCCGATAAAACCGATTTTCATGTTCGTGTCCTCCGCCGCTCAATGCAGCCGGATCGTGGTATTCACCGGGCCGGCCGTCGTGTCGTCGTCGAACCAGCGCGCGGTGACCGTCTTGGTCTGCGTATAGAACTGCACGACCTGCTTGCCGTACGGGCCGAGATCGCCGAGCTTCGAGCCGCGCGAACCCGTGAAGCTGAAGAACGGCACGGGCACCGGGATCGGGATGTTGATGCCGACCTGGCCGATGTCGATCTCGCTCTGGAACTTGCGCGCAGCCGCGCCGCTCTGCGTGAACAGGCCCACGCCGTTGCCGAACGGGTTCGCGTTGACGAGCGCGATCGCGTCGTCGAGCGTGTCGGCTTCCATCACGACCAGCACGGGCCCGAAGATTTCATGCGTGTAGACCGACATGTTCGTCTTCACGCCCGAGAAGATCGTCGGGCCGACGAAATTGCCCTGCTCGTAGCCGGTCACCTTCACGTCGCGGCCGTCGAGTTCGAGCTTCGCGCCTTCCTTCACGCCCGCGTCGATCAGCGACAGGATGCGTTCCTTCGCTGCCTTCGACACGACCGGCCCGACGTCCGTGCCGGCTTCCGCGCCCGCATTGACCTTCAGCGCCTTTGCCTTCTCGACGATGTCCGGCAGCCAGTCGCGCGCGTTGCCGACGAGCACCGCGACCGACGTGGCCATGCAGCGCTGGCCGGCCGCGCCGAAGCCCGCGCCGACGAGCGCGTTGATCGCCTGCTCGCGGTTCGCATCGGGCAGCACGACGGCGTGATTCTTCGCGCCCATCATCGACTGCACGCGCTTGCCGTTCGCGCTGCCGAGGTTGTACACGTGCGTGCCGACCGCCGTCGAACCGACGAACGAGATCGCCTTCACGAGCGGATGCGTGCAGATCGCATCGACGACTTCCTTGCCGCCGTGCACGACGTTCAGTACCCCTTTCGGTACGCCGGCCTCGACCGCGAGCTCGACGAGTTCCATCGTCGACAGCGGGTCCTGTTCCGACGGCTTCAGCACGAACGTGTTGCCGCACACGATCGCCATCGGGAACATCCACAGCGGAATCATCGCGGGGAAGTTGAACGGCGTGATGCCCGCGCACACGCCGAGCGGCTGGCGCAGCGTGTAGGTATCCACCCCGCCCGCGACGTTCTCCGCGAACTCGCCGAGCTGCAGCGAACCGATCGAGCATGCGTGCTCGACCACTTCGAGGCCGCGGAAGATGTCGCCTTCGGCATCGGGAATCGTCTTGCCCTGCTCGGCCGTCAGCGTCTTCGCGATGCGCTGCTGGTTCGTGCGCACGAGATCCTGGAACTTCAGCATGATGCGCATGCGCGCGGCGATCGGCGTGTTCTTCCACGTCGCGAAGGCGGTGTGCGCGGCCTGCACGGCCGCGTCGACTTCCGCGACGGTCGCGAACGGCACGCGCGCGAGCACCTGCTGCGTCGCCGGGTTGACGATGTCGCGCCACTCGTTCGTGGCGGACTCGACGAAGGCGCCGTCGATCAGCAGCTTGACCGTCGGCACGTCTTTCGAATTCGCGTTCATCGATCCTTTCTCCTGGCAGAGGGCCGCGAAGCGCGATATCGCCGCGCGGCCGGTTCAATTCGGCTGCGGGCAGCGGCCGCGGAATGCGGCGCGCGCGGCCCGCGGTCACGTCACTTCAGTTCGGCGGCGAAATCCTCTTCCCAGTATTCGCCGGGCATCCGTTCACGGGCATCGTCGCCACGCTCGATCTCGCGGCGGCGCAATTCGACGCGGCGGATCTTCCCCGAGATCGTCTTCGGCAGCTCCGCGAACTGCAGGCGGCGAATGCGCTTGTACGGCGCGAGCTTCTCGCGCGAGAAGCGGAAGATGTCCAGCGCGAGCTCGGGGCTCTCCTCGTAGCCCTGCCGCAGCGTGATGAAGGTCTTCGGCACCGACAGCCGCACGGGGTCCGGGCTCGGCACGACGGCCGCCTCGGCGATCGCCGGATGCTCGATCAGCACGCTTTCGAGTTCGAACGGGCTCAGCCGGTAGTCGGACGACTTGAACACGTCGTCCGCGCGGCCGATGTACACGTAGTAACCGTCGTCGCGGCGCATCGCGATGTCCGACGTGCGGTAGTGGCCGTCGCGCATCGCGTAGGCCGTCGCGTCGGGGTTGTTCGCATAGCCTTTCATCAGCCCGACCGGGCGCGCGACGTCCGCGCCGAGCGGCAGCGCGACCTCGCCTTCGGTCACCGGCGTGCCGTCCGGGTCGAGCAGCGCGATCCGGTAGCCCGGCAGCGGCCGGCCCATCGAGCCCGCGACGACCGGCTGGCCCGGCGAGTTGCCGATCAGGCAGGTCGTCTCGGTCTGGCCGTAGCCGTCGCGGATCGCGATGCCCCACGCCTTCTTCACGCGCTCGATGATCTCGGGATTCAGCGGCTCGCCCGCGCCGACGATCTCGCGCAGCTTCACGTCGAACGACGCGAGCGGCTGCTGCACGAGCATGCGCCACACGGTTGGCGGCGCGCACAGCGTCGTCACCTGGTATTTGACGAGCGCATCGAGCACCACCTTCGGCTCGAAGCGCGCGTAGTTGAAAGCGAACACGCATGCCTGCGCGTTCCAGGGCGCGAAGAAGCAGCTCCACGCGTGCTTCGCCCAGCCCGGCGAGCTGATGTTCCAGTGGATGTCGCCCGGCTGCAGGCCGACCCAGTACATCGTCGACAGATGGCCGACCGGGTAGGTGCGGTGCGTATGCTCGACGAGCTTCGGCTTCGACGTCGTGCCCGACGTGAAGTACAGCAGCATCGGATCGTTCGCGTGCGTGATGGCGTCCGGCTCGAAATCGGCGCTCGCCGCATAGCCGTCGTTCATCGCGAGCCAGCCCGCGCGCGGCGCGCCGGCGACGATCTTCTGCGCGAGGCCGAGATCCGGCTGTTCGAACTTGGCGGTTTCGTTCTCGTCGACGATCGCGTATTTCGCGCCGCCGATCTGCACGCGGTCGCGTACGTCGTCGGGCGACAGTTGCGTGGTGGCCGGCAGCACGATCGCGCCGAGCTTCATCGCGGCGAGCATCGCGTCCCACAGCTCGACACGGTTCGGCAGCATCAGCAGGATCCGGTCGCCGCGCACGACGCCGATCGAGCGCAGCCAGTTCGCGATCCGCGACGAGCGCTCGGACATCTGCGCGAACGAATACGGATCGCCCGTGCCGGTCGCCGCATCGACGATCCACAGCGCGGGCTGGTCGTTGCCGCGCGCCATCGGGTCGAAGTAGTCGAGCGCCCAGTTGAATGCGTCGAGCACCGGCCACTCGAACTCGCGGTACGCGGTCTCGTAGTCGGTGCGATGGCGCAGCAGAAAGTCGCGCGCGTCCAGGAATGCCTGTACCGTCATCGTGTCCTCCAGTCTCCATGCCTCACGGTCAACCGGGCATGCGCTGCAGCCCATGCCCGGTTGCCTCTGTTGCGGCGCACGGTCACGTCGTTGCGTGCCGCGTTCGCCGCGCTGCCCTCGTGCCCTGCGTGATGTCGTCGCCGGGGTAACCGCCGTGGCTCAAAGCTGCCGCGCGATCACCATCCGCTGCACTTCGCTGGTGCCTTCGTAAATCTGCGTGATGCGCGCGTCGCGATAGTGACGCTCGACTTCGTAATCGACCAGGTAGCCGTAGCCGCCGTGGATCTGGATCGCGTCCGAACACACGCGCTCGGCCATCTCCGATGCGAACAGCTTCGCCTGAGACGCTTCCGACAGGCACGGCAGCCCGGCGGTGCGCAGCTTCGCCGCGTGATGCACGAGCAGGCGCGCGGCGTTGATCTGCACGGCCATGTCGGCGAGCTTCTGCTGGATCGCCTGGTGCTCGGCGATCGGCTTGCCGAACTGCACGCGTTCGCCCGCATAGCGGCGCGCCTTGTCGAATGCGGCGCGCGCGATGCCGAGCGCCTGCGCGGCGATGCCGATGCGCCCGCCCTCGAGGTTCGACAGCGCGATCTTCAGCCCTTCGCCGCGATTGCCGAGCAGGTTCTCTTCCGGAATCGCGCAGTTCTCGAACGTGATCGGGCACGTATCCGACGCCCGGATACCCATCTTCTTCTCGGGCTTGCCGACGATGAAGCCCGGCGTGTCGGTCGGCACCAGGAACGCGGAAATGCCGCGCTTGCCGGCTTCCGGGTCGGTCATGGCAAAAACGATCGCCACGCCGGCACGCTGGCCGTTGGTCACGAACTGCTTCGCGCCGTTCAGCACCCATTTGCCGTCGCGCAGCTCCGCTCGCGTGCGCAGGTTGTTCGCCTCGGAGCCGGCGTGCGGCTCGGTCAGGCAGAACGCGCCGATCACGCGGCCGGACGCCATGTCGGCCAGCCAGCGATCCTTCTGCGCCGGCGTGCCGAAGCCGAGGATCGGCCCGCAGCCGACCGAGTTGTGCACGCTCATCAACGTCGCGCACGCGGCGTCACCGGCGGCGACCTCTTCCATCGCCAGCGCGTAGGCCACGTAGTCCGTATACGAGCCGCCCAGCTCCTGCGGCACGATCATCCCGAGCAGGCCGAGTTCGCCGAGCTGCGCGACGATCGCGTCGGGCAGGTGCGCATCGTGGTCCCACTGCGCCGCGTTCGGCGCCAGCATCTCGGTGGCAAACGCGCGCGCGGCGTCGCGGATCATCCGCTGGTCTTCGGTGTAAAGCTCGTCCATGGTGCTGCTGTCTCCCGCGGCCGCCGGGCGCGACCGTCCTTGCGTTTCGATGCAACAAGTGTAGGCAAGCAGGCGCGACTGTTCGATGCTCGCGTCGCTCATTTACACTGAGCGTTTTTGCCACACCGGCGGCATGGATGAAGCAGGAAGACAAGGGAACCGTCGCGATCAGCCTCGTCGCTTACAGCGTCGCGCTCGCGACCCGGCGCGGCGTCGCCGCCGAGCCGCTGCTCGCGCAGGCCGGCATCGCGCCCGCGCTGCTCGGGCAGCCGCGCGCACGGGTGTCCGCGCAACAATACGGCGCGCTGTGGAACGCGATCGCGCGCACGCTCGACGACGAGTTTTTCGGGCAGGATCGCCACCCGATGCGCAGCGGCAGCTTCATCGCAATGAGCCAGGCGGCGCTGTCCGCACGCGACGGCCTGCACGCGATGGCGCGCGCGGTGAATTTCATGCACTGCGTGCTCGACGACCTGCACGCGGAGCTCGACGCGAATCCGCAACGCGTGCGGCTGCGCTTCGTGCACCGCAACAACGGTGCGACGCCCGCGATGTTCACGTACGCGACCTATTTCATCATCGTGTACGGGCTCACCTGCTGGCTGATCGGGCGGCGCATCCCGCTGCTGCATGCGAGCTTCCGCTGCGACACGCCGCCCGCCGACCACGAATATCCGTCGATGTTCTGTGACGACATGCGCTTCAACGAGCCCGATTCGTATGTCGATTTCGATCCCGAATTCGCGACACTGCCGGTCGTGCAGAACACGAAGACGCTGAAGACGTTCCTGCGCAACGCGCCGGCGAGCTTCATCGTCAAGTACCGCAACCCGAACGCGCTCGCGCAGCGCGTGCGCGCGGTGCTGCGCGGGATGCCGCCGGCCGCGTGGCCCGGCGCCGGCGGGATGGCCGCGCGGCTGCACGTGGCCGAGGCCACGCTGCGCCGCAAGCTGCACCAGGAAGGCCACGCGTACCAGTCGATCAAGGACACGCTGCGGCGCGATCTCGCGTTCGAGGCGCTGGCCGACCCCGCGCGCACGATCGCCGACGTCGCGGCCGCCACCGGTTTCGCGGAACCGAGCGCGTTCTACCGCGCGTTCCGCAAATGGAGCGGGCGCAGCCCCGCCGACTACCGCGACGAAGTGCTCGCACGAGGCGGTAGCGCGAGCTGAAGCCGGCCGGCGCGGCTGTCGCTTCGCGCTTTGTGCCGAAACCGCCTAATCTTTAAGCATCGGGCCCAGGCCCTTTCCGCCAGCCGGACGGCACGCGGCCGCGCGCCGCCCGGACGCCGCGATGCACTTTCACCGTCACGGGCCGTCGCCGGCGCCTGCCACGCCCGGCGGCCACCCTCGTCACCCGCTGTCCGCGCGGGTCGCGCCCGCCGCGCTGTTCGCGGCGCTGCTCGTCGTATGCGCCGCGGTCGCCGCGCCGCCGCCCACCGAAGCCCCCGCCACCCGCCCGGTAGTCGTGATCCCGATCAACGGCGCGATCGGCCCGGCCAGCGCCGACTTCATCGTGCGCTCGCTCGATCGCGCGGCCCGCCAGCACGCGCCGCTCGCGATCCTGCAGCTCGACACGCCCGGCGGCCTCGACACGTCGATGCGGCAGATCATCAAAGCCATCCTCGGCTCGCCCGTGCCGGTCGCCGCGTTCGTCGCGCCGGGCGGCGCGCGGGCGGCGAGCGCGGGCACCTACATCGTCTATGCCAGCCACTTCGCGGCGATGGCGCCCGGCACCAATCTCGGCGCGGCATCGCCCGTGCAGTTCGGCATCGGCGGCGCCGCGCCGCCGGGCGGGAATCCTGCGGCACCGCGGATGCCGGCCGGCACCTCGGGCGCGTCGGGCGCGTCCGATGCGGCCGCTTCGCAAGCTGCGCTGCCGACCGATACCCAATCGACCGAGATCCGCAAGGCGATGCAGGACGCCTCCGCGTATATCCGCGGCCTCGCGCAACTGCGCGGGCGCAATGCCGAATGGGCCGAGCGCGCGGTGCGCGAGGCCGTGAGCCTGTCGGCGAGCGAGGCGCGCACGCAGCACGTGGTCGACCTGATCGCGCAGGATCCGGCCGATCTCGCCCGCCAGCTCGACGGCCACACCGTGACGACCACCGCCGGCACGGTACGGCTCGCGACCGCGCATGCGCCGCTCGTCGTGGTCGAGCCCGACTGGCGCAGCCGCTTCCTGGCGATCATCGCCGACCCGAACGTCGCGCTGATCCTGCTGACGATCGGCATCTACGGCCTGTTCTTCGAGTTCGCGAACCCCGGCTTCGTGCTGCCGGGCGTCGCCGGCACGATCTGCCTGCTGGTCGGGCTGTTCGCGATGCAGCTGCTGCCGATCAGCTATGCGGGCCTCGGCCTCGTGCTGCTCGGTCTCGGCTGCCTGGTCGCCGAGGCGTTCCTGCCGACCTTCGGCGTGCTCGGGTTCGGCGGGATCGTGTCGTTCACGATCGGCGCGCTGATGCTGATCGACACCGACGTGCCCGGCTACGGGATTCCGTGGCCCGTGATCGCGAGCCTCGCGCTCGGCGGCGGGCTGCTCGTCGCGGGCGTATCGAGCGTCGCGCTGCGCGCGCGCCGCCGCCCGGTCGTGACGGGCGCCGAGGCGATGGTCGGCAGCATCGGCGAAGTGCTCGACGACGGCCTGCTGGCCGACCAGCCGCACGGCGCGGCCGGCGCCGCGCCGTCCGCCGCCGGCTGGGCGCGCGTGCGCGGCGAGCGCTGGCGCGTGGCCAGCAGCGCGCCGCTTGCCGCCGGCTGCCGCGTGCGCGTCACCGGCCGCCACGGGCTGCTGCTCACCGTCGCCCCGCTCTACGACGTGCCCGGGCAGGAACCCCATCGAGAACGACACCAGGGAGAACCTTCATGATCGGTTTCACGTTCGGCTTCAGCAGCATCCTGATCGTCTTCGTCGTGGTGCTCATCGCGTCGTCGATCCGCATCTTCCGCGAGTACGAGCGCGGCGTGGTGTTCATGCTCGGCCGGTTCTGGAAGGTGAAGGGGCCGGGGCTCGTGCTGATCATCCCGATCGTCCAGCAGGTCGTGCGGATCGACCTGCGCACCGTCGTGTTCGACGTGCCCGCGCAGGACGTGATCACGCGCGACAACGTGTCGGTGAAGGTCAATGCGGTCGTGTATTTCCGCGTGGTCGATCCGGAGAAGGCCGTGATCCAGGTGGCGCGCTTCTTCGAGGCGACGAGCCAGCTCGCGCAGACGACGCTGCGCGCGGTGCTCGGCAAGCACGAACTCGACGCGCTGCTCGCCGAGCGCGAGCAGCTGAACGCCGACATCCAGAAGACGCTCGACGCGCAGACCGATGCGTGGGGGATCAAGGTGTCGACGGTCGAGATCAAGCACGTCGACCTGAACGAGACGATGATCCGCGCGATCGCGCGGCAGGCCGAGGCCGAGCGCGAGCGGCGCGCGAAGGTGATTCATGCGGAAGGCGAGCTGCAGGCGTCGGAGAAGCTGCTGCAGGCCGCGCAACGGCTCGCGCTGCAGCCGCAGGCGATGCAGTTGCGCTACCTGCAGACGCTGACGACGATCGCGGCGGACAAGAACTCGACGATCGTGTTTCCGCTGCCGGTCGATCTGCTGGGGGCGTTGCTGGAGCGGTTGGGCTCGCCGCGAGAGCGCTGAGACGCTCGTTTCCGGCCCGCGCGGCGCGGCTGCCGATTCCGCTGGACGCTGGGCCGCAACAGCCCTGCGTCCAGCGCCCGGCACGCGTCAAGCCAGCAGCTTGCGCTCGGTCTTGCCGTACTTGATCGACTTCTCGTCCGGGATCATCAGGCCCGTGTGCTCGTCGCGGCCCTGCAGCAGGAAGCGCGCGTCCGACTTGCCGATCTGTTCGGCCGCGAGTTTGCTGTCCGCGCCGATCTCGCCCTTCTTCATCCGGTTGACGATCACGCCGGCCGCGGTGTCCTTGAAGTCGCGCAGCATCCACGCGTCGCCGTCGCTGTCGCCGAACACCAGCAGCGGGCCATAGCCCTTCTTCGACGCGAGGACGTTGCGGATGCCCACCGTCTTGCCGGGCCCCCAGTTGAAATGCCAGCCGGCCGGATACGTGCTCGTGTACTTGCCGTCCCGCATGTCGAGACGCAAGCCGATCACGTTCCCGGGCGGCACGCCGTAGCCATAGTTCGGATTGCCGGCGAACACACGCACCACATCGTCGAGCGATGCCGTACTGACGTACACGTCGATGCCGTTGGCGCGCAGCGTATGCATCACCGCGCGGATTTCCTCATGAATGCGAATGCCGTGGAAATGCGTGTCGGCCACCACGCCGGCCTTGCCCGGCAGCGTCTTCGGGCTTTCGTAGCGGACCTTGCGCAACGCGTCGCCGATGCCGTAGTTGTTCGACGCTTCCGCCATCGCCTGCAGCTCGGCGGTCGTCATGTTCTTGTAGAAATAGATGATCCACTTGTAGCCGATCTCGAGCGGATGCGTGTCGCAGATCGCGTCGTACATGAAGTACAGCTTCGCGCGGAAATCCTTGAACTGATCGGTCTCGCGAATCTCGTCGAGGCTCTTGTCGCCGCCGAATCCCTGGTAGTTCGCGTAGAGCCAGCGATAGTCGGATTCGATGTCGGCCGCGAGGTCTTCCATCGTCACCGGCTTGCCGTCCACCGTCGCGTAGTCCTTCATGAAGGCGCCCTTCGGCACGTCCTTCCACATCACGTCGACGAATTCGGCCGGCGTCAGCTTGTACTGCAGATGGTTGATCTGGTACATCAGCAGCGCCTCTTCGCAGTCGTTCATGATGCACGTGTTGTCCCAGTCGAACACCGCGTACGGGCGGCGCTTGTCGTCGTAGTGCGCGCTGGCGACGCCATGCTGGTCGAGCACCGCCTGCAGCCGCGCGGCGTTGAACGGCGACCAGCGGCCCGGGTCCAGCGCATCCGGCACGGCTGCGCTCTTCGCGCCGGCCGTGCCGGCCTTGAGCATCAGCGATGTCGCGGCGGTCGCCGCGGCAAGGGTATTCATGAACTGGCGGCGCTGCATGGTCTCTCTCCGTGGAAATGTCGAATCGGTTTCAGCCGCTATCCCGCGCGGCTCACCGCGCACCGGCCGCTGATCGGCGCGGCGAAGCCGGGACGGCTCCGAACCGGGGGCGAATGATGTGACGAAATTATTTCGGCAATTTGACAGCGTCACGTCGCGACACGACGGGGAGTTGATCCGGCGCGACATGTCGCGCCGTTGCGAGGCGGCCGCGCGCGCGGCCGTCCGGGCCGGCACCGGCAGACGGCTCGTGACGATCCCGGCCAGTGCACCCGCCCCGAACGGGGGTGCGCAGGGAGCGTCCGGCCCAACTTCCGTTAAATCTAGAGTCTCCACTCCACTTCGGCCCTTCATTAGGACAAATCCTCACCCCTGGGGGCTGGCGCGCGTCCCGGAACCGTCTATGATCATTACATCGATCAATGACACATTAAATGCTGACTGAATAACCCGTGACGGTGACGCCGGCGGGCGCATTCCGGATCAGCGCCCCCAACGGAGACGCATCATGGCCGACCACCCCCCGCTACCGGAAGTCCACCTCGACGAGCTGCCGCAATTCCGCGCGGTCCAGCAGCTGGCGTACCGCTGCGTCGAAACCGTCGGCGCGATGCTCCACCCCGGCATCACCGAAAAGGAAGCGGCGCGCCTGCTGACCGAATGGCTGCAGGACAACGGCGTGCACGACTGGCTGCACAAGCCGTTCGCGTGGTTCGGCGACCGCACCGCGTTCGAGGGCTTCTCGGGCCTCAAGCACATGGGCGGCTTCAATCTCGCGTTCTTCCCGAGCAACCGGCAGCTCGAAACCGACATGCCGGTGATCCTCGACGTCGCGCCGGTGCTCGACGGCATCGTGGCCGACGTCGGCTACGCGCACTGCCTCGGCCACAACCCGATCCTCGAACAGCTGCAGGACGACCTGATGGACCACCGCGACATGATCGTGCGGCTCGTGAAGGCACGCCGGCCGATGGCCGAGGTCGCGCAGGAAGTCGACGCGCTGTGCCGCCGCCAGGGTGTCGAGCCGCGCCACAAGGCCTATCCGTTCAAGGTACTCGCGCATCGCGTCGCGAAGATCCACAAGCTGTCGAAACCGCGCTTCGTCGCGCGCTTCGGGCTGAACGCGACGCGCAACCTGCTGCTCGACCAGGGCCGCGCGGCGAAACAGCAAGGCTGGTCGCCGCTGTGGTCGATCGACCGTCGCTCCGAGCATGCGCCGGTGCCGGGCCTGTGGGCCGTCGAGCCGCATCTCGGCTTCGCCGGCGTCGGCGCGAAATTCGAAGAGCTGCTGGTCATCACCGAAGACGACGCGTACTGGCTCGATGAAGACCTGCCGCACGTGCGCCGCTGGCAGCGCCGCCAGGCCGAGCGGATGCAGGCCGTCGCGACCGTGCCGGCCGCCGCCTGACCCGCACGCGCCCATCCTCCCGACTCCCTGAACGACGGACTCACGATGCAGCCTCTTTCCGACGAAGCGCCGCTGGCCCTGTTCGAATCGGTGCACAGCGAAACGGCGGTCGCCTCCGGCGACCTGACGCTCGCGGTCAAGACCTGGGGCGACCCGGCCCGCTCGCCGGTCGTGCTCGTGCACGGCTACCCCGACGACAGCAGCGTCTGGCAGCACGTCGCGCCGCTGCTCGCGCGCAAGCACTACGTGATCGCGTACGACGTGCGCGGCGCGGGCCTGTCCGGCGTGCCGAAGCGCACGGCCGACTACCACCTCGCGAAGCTGACCGACGACTTCGTCGCGGTGATCGACGCGCTCTGCCCCGGCCGCGCCGTGCACCTGATCGCGCACGACTGGGGCTCGATCCAGGGCTGGGAATTCGTCACCGATCCGCGCCTCGCCGGCCGCATCGCGTCGTACACGTCGTGCTCGGGGCCGTGCCTCGACCACGTCGGCTTCTGGCTGCGCGAACGCGTGCTGCGCCCGACGCCCGCGTCGCTCGGCAAGCTCGGCGGCCAGCTCGTGCGGTCGTGGTACGTGTACCTGTTCCACCTGCCGTTCATCCCCGAGCTCGGCTGGCGGCTGTGGCTCGGCCGCGCGTGGCCCCGCCTGCTTCGCCGGCTCGAAAAGACGCCCGCCACGCCGCGCCCGACGCAGGCCGACGACGGCGCGCGCGGCGTGCGCCTCTATCGCGCGAACTTCATCCGCTGCCTGTTCGCGCCGCGCGAACGCTACGCGCATGCGCCGGTGCAGACGATCGTGCCGCTCGGCGACAAATACGTGAGCCCCGCGTTGTCCGAGAACCTGTCGCGCTGGGTGCCGCAGTACTACCGCCGTGAAGTCGCGGCCGGCCACTGGCTGCCGCTCGCCGATCCGACGCGCTTCGCGGCGCTCGCCGGGCAACTGATCGACGCGGTCGAATCGGGCAACGAACCGCCCGCGCTCGCGAACGCGCGCCGCCGCGCCACGAGCGGCCGCTTCAGCGGCAAGGTCGCGGTGGTGACCGGCGCGGGCAGCGGCATCGGCCGCTGCGCGGCACTCGCGTTCGCCCGCGAAGGCGCGACGATCGTCGCGTGCGACATCGACCTCGCGAGCGCCGAACGCACCGCGCTGCTGATCGGGCTCACCGGTGCGCAAGCGCACGCGAAGCGGGTCGACGTCGGGTCCGCCGATGAAATGGAAGCGCTGGCGACATGGGTCGGCAGCGAACTCGGCGGCGCGGACGTCGTGATCAACAACGCGGGCATCGGCATGGCCGGCGGCATCCTCGACACGAGCACGCGGCACTGGGAGCGCATCCTGCACGTGAACCTGTGGGGCGTGATCCACGGCTCGCGGCTGTTCGCGCAGCAGATGGCCGCGCGCGGCACCGGCGGGCACATCGTCAACACCGCCTCGGCCGCCGCGTTCGGGCCGTCGCGCGACCTGCCCGCGTATGCGACGACGAAGGCCGCCGTGCTGATGCTCAGCGAATGCATGCGCGCGGAACTCGCGGAACAAGGCATCGGCGTGACGGCCGTGTGCCCCGGCTTCGCGGAGACCGGAATCATGGCGTCGACGCAATACGCGGGCGCCAACGCACAGGACGAAGCGCGGCTGCGCAAGCGCGCGACGAAGCTGTACCAGATGCGCGGCCTGAAACCCGAAACCGTCGCGCAGGCGATGGTCGACGGCGTGCTGCGCAACCGCCCCGTCGTCGCGGTCGGCGGCGAGGCGCACGCGATGCGCTTCGTCGGCCGCTTCATGCCGTGGCTCGGCCGGATGATCGCCCGCGTCAGCATGGCATCGCATTGACGGCGCACGAGGCCGCACAGGGAGACACAAGATGACCGATACCGCCGACTATCACAAGATCAAGGCCCGGCACGTGAAGTTCGACTTCAGCGACACGCCGGTTACCTGGGTGCCGAACGACCCGGGCAGCACGCACATCATCAACACGCTGAACCTGCTGTTCCCGGAAGGCGAACTGTGGTTCTGCCGCGTGTACAACAAGGCGTTGCCGCTGATCACCGATGCGCGCCTGCGCGACGAGGCCGAAGGCTTCCTGCGGCAAGAGGCCGTGCATTCGCGTTCGCACGGCGGCGTGCTCAAGCACTACTACGACCGGCACGGGATCGACACGAAACCGTTCACGCAGAAGCTCAATCGCCTCTTCACGCGCGTGCTCGGCGAACAGCCGCTCGGGCTGAAGATCGGCCACACGCGTTTCTGGCTGCGCCAGCAGCTCGCGGTGATCGCGTCGCTCGAGCATTTCTTCGGCTATCTCGGCAACTGGGTGCTCAACGCGCACGGGCTCGACGAAGGCAAGGCCGACCCGACGATGGTCGACCTGCTGCGCTGGCACGGCGCCGAGGAAGTCGAGCACCGCACGGTCGCGTTCGACATCTACCGGCACCTGGGCGGCACCTATCCGGAGCGCTGCGTGCACATGGCGTTCGTGATCCTGCTGCTGCTCTACTACATCACGACGGGCGCGAAATTCATGTACCGGCGCGACCCGGCCGCCGGCCGCTACCCGGGTTTCGTGCTCGCGTGGTGGCAAGGCTCGCGGCGCGGGCATCTGCCGTCGTTCTGGAAGGTGATCGGCGCGGCGCTGCGCTATTTCAAGCCGGGCTATACGCCGCACCACGAAGGCTCGACCGAACAGGCGCTCGCCTATCTCGCTCGCTCGCCGGCCGCGCAGGCGGCCGCGCACGGCGGCAACTGGGGCACGACGAAGGGTGCCTGAACGGGTTTCCCATGGGCTCGGCGGGCGTCGCCCGCCGAAATGCGTACAATCGCGGCTTCATTTCCCGGAGGTGCCGCGATGGCCATGAAGAAAACCGATCTCGAAAAGAACAAGGCGCTCAAGCTGACGCACGCGCTGAAGCAATCCAGCTCCGCGCGTTTCGGCAAGGGCGCCGAAGAAGCCACCAAGCTCGACCGCCGCGCGCAGCGCAAGCTCGACCAGGAACAGGGCCTCGTGCCGTTCGCCTGCAAGCTCAACGCCGACCTCGTCGAACAGCTCAAGGCCCGCGCGGCCACGCACCCGGAAGGGATGACGGGCCTGCTGTCCGAGCTGCTCGTGAACGGGCTCGCGCAACGCGACGCGTGACCCGCGCCCGCGTCGAACACTGCCGTTGACGCCGCCGCGCGGCGACGCACGCGCTCGCGTGCCTGTGTTCGCGCTCATTGCCATCGCGATCCATCGCCGGGCACAGGCACGAAACGGTGCGTCATCGATGGCGCTGGCGCGTCAGCGCGCCAATGGGTACCGCCGCCCCTCACACCAGGCCTCGCCGGAAACGGCCGAGGCTTTTTTTTCGAGGTCGCGCGCCGTCCGTCCGGTCCAGTGAATCGAACGGAGAACACGACGGGCCGCACAAGCACGTTGCCCGTCAGCCGCCCGCGACGCTCGCGCCAGCGGGAACACGGGACCGAAAGCACCCGCGTATTGAGATTCTCTTCAGGAAGTTGGTCGCATCGATGCGGCGCGGACACACTACGTATCCCGAACGCCTTGTGTCACCCGAGAAGGCGTTCCCCCCCATCGAAACCGGAGATTATCTGATGAACGCATCCCGAGTGATACTTGCTCTCGCCGCAGCATTCGCCGTCAGCGGCAACGCCGTGGCCTGCGACGATCCTGATCACGACGCGCCCGCTGCCCAGCAACAGACCAGCGACCACGCGAACGATCAGGCAAGCGCGGAAGCCGCCGGCCACTGAGCGCCGTGCGCGTTGCCCGAGCACGCCGGCGTGATGCCCGGTCGGCCGGGCATCGCCGACGCGTTCACGGCATGCACTGAACCGGACTCGCACTCGTTGGTCACGTACGTACGTGGTGTGCGGATCTTCCCAATTATTCGCATACCGAATCAACATGACAAAACGAATGCTGCTCCGGTTGACCGTGCTTTCGAGCCTGCTCGCGGGCCTCCCTTCCATCCTGAACGCGGCGCCGGCACCGGCAAGTCACGGTGCGCCCGCGGCGTCTTCCGGCGCGATCACGCTGCTCCCCGGCACCCGCATTGCCGAGCGCGACACCGGCGCGGTTCTGGCGTCGATGGCGCGGGCCCACGCGATCCAGACGGTCCGCGGCAACGGCAAGCGGACGCTCTACGTCTTCTCCGATCCGGATTGTTCCTATTGCAAAAGACTGGAGCGCACGCTGGAACGGATCGACAACGTGACCATTCACACCTTCCTCTATCCGCTCGAGGGACTCCATCCGCAGGCCGCCGCGCATGCGCGCGGCGTCTGGTGCGCGAATGACCGGAATGCGGCGTGGAAAGCGTGGATGATCGACAACGTGCCACCTGCTGCAGGCACGTGTGCGACACCGCTCGCGCAGATCCGCTCGCTCGGCCTTGCGTTGGGCCTGCGCGGCACGCCGACGCTGTTCAACGCGAACGGCCGCATGATGTCCGGTGCGGTTTCCGCACCCGCCATCGAAACGTTGCTGAACGACTGAACCTGCTCGAAGAAATGCACGCACCCGCGACGCGCTATCGCATCGCGGGTGCGCTTTCAATGACGCGGCACGCCGGTGCGTGCCGCGACCGATCGCGCGCCGTGCGCAGCGACGGGATGCAGCAGGTGCATCAGGTGCTGGCGGCGAGACGCGGGCCCGTGCTTCGGGGAGTGGACTCGAGGTCGGGACGTTGCGCTGCCTGCGAGGTCACCCACGGATCGATGCCCTGCTTCTGCACCTCTTCCAGGAATGACACACGTGTGCGCCAGTAATCCGCTTGTAATTTCGCGTCGATGACGCGCTGTTCGGCTGCGAACAGTTCCATGCGCGCCGTCACGAGCATCGACGCAGCGGTTTTTTCCGGCGTGGGGGCGTGTCGCATCGCCCAACGGCTGATCCAGTTCAACATGCTGACCTCCGTGATTACGGACGAACCCGCATCGGGCAATCGCAAGCGGCCGTGCCTGCCCGAACACGCAACGGCCTTGACCGCACTTCACCGCCCGGCCTGCACGGACTGCGACTCCCCCGCGTCGGCAATTTCCGGCCGGCGTGTGCATGCGCGGTGTATCTATCCTAGAAAGACTTGCCGGTTTATGCGATGGGGTCTTGCAATCTTTTACACAGAAACCACAGTCGCCCCCGCTTCACGAAATGACAGTTGCGGGCGGGACGGCTTCGGCGCACGATAGCCCGATATCTGCACCCGCCTGGACTGACGAATGGCCGCTGCACGCCGCTGCCGGGCATCCGTACCGGCCACGCACGTGCGTTCGCGCGCACGCGCCGCCTGCCCCGCGTTCGTGCAGCATGCGGGCGCTCCGTTTCAGTCGGATGTCATCATCCCGCATCCACGCCGCGTGATCCACCGCGCGTGCCGTCTTGCACGCCGTTGCGCACGCATCGGCCGGCGTCGTTCGCGCATCCCGCTCCCGTTTCAGCCATTTCTGCCGGCCCGTTCCGCCCGAACCGGTAAAATGCGCGCCTTCGTCGCGCGGCCGGGCTGCCAGACCGTTCGCGCGCAGGCAGCCGATCGATCTTTCGATCGTGCCCTCCAACTATATCGTCCGAGCTATCCGCGCTATTACAATCCGCCGATAGCCGGGCAATAGTGGCTGGTTACAGTAAGCCGGCCGCGCTGCCTTTACAACAATTCGGCACAACAAGCAACACGACAACCGACCGGAGAAACGCCTTCATGGAATCCATCAAGCGGTATTTCGGCTTCGCTGAAGCCGGCACCGACTTCCGCACCGAAATACTCGCGGGCGTCACTACGTTCCTGACGATGGCCTACATCATCTTCGTCAACCCCGCGATCCTCGGCGACGCCGGCATGCCGAAGGAATCCGTGTTCGTCGCGACCTGCCTCGTCGCGGCGCTGGCGTCGCTCATCATGGGGCTGTACGCGAACTACCCGATCGCATGCGCGCCCGGCATGGGCCTGAACGCGTATTTCGCGTACACGGTCGTCAAGGGAATGGGCTTCACGTGGCAGGCCGCGCTCGGCGCGGTGTTCATCTCCGGCTGCCTGTTCCTGCTCGTCACGCTGTTCCGCGTACGAGAGGCGATCGTCAACGGCATTCCGAAATCGCTGCGGATCTCGATCACCGCGGGTATCGGCCTGTTCCTCGGCATCATCTCGCTGAAGACGTCGGGCGTGATCGTCGGCAACCCGGCCACGCTCGTCACGCTGGGCGACCTGCACAAGCACGACACGATCCTCGCGATCGTCGGCTTCTTCACGATCGTCACGCTCGACCACCTGCGCGTGCGCGGCGCGATCCTGATCGGCATCATCGGCGTCACGATCCTGTCGTTCTTCTTCGGTGACAACCAGTTCCACGGCGTGTTCTCCGCGCCGCCGTCGATCGACGCGACGCTGTTCAAGCTCGACATCGGCGCCGCGCTGTCGACCGGGATCATCAACGTGATCCTCGTGTTTTTCCTCGTCGAACTGTTCGACGCGACGGGCACGCTGATGGGCGTCGCGAACCGCGCAGGCCTGCTCGTCGAAGGCAAGATGAACCGCCTGAACAAGGCGCTGCTCGCCGACAGCACGGCGATCGTCGCGGGCTCGGTGCTCGGCACGTCGTCGACCACCGCGTATATCGAAAGCGCGTCGGGCGTGCAGGCCGGCGGCCGCACGGGCGTGACGGCCATCACCGTCGCGGTGCTGTTCCTCGCGTGCCTGTTCATCGCGCCGCTTGCCGGCGTCGTGCCGGCCTACGCGACGGCACCGGCCCTGCTGTACGTGTCGTGCCTGATGCTGCGCGAAATGGTCGAGGTGCCGTGGGACGATGCCACGGAAGCCGTGCCGGCCGCACTGACCGCACTGCTGATGCCGTTCACGTACTCGATCGCGAACGGCGTGGCATTCGGCTTCATCGCGTACGGCGGCCTCAAGCTGCTGACCGGCCAGGCCCGCTCGGTCAAGCCGATCGTGTGGCTCATCGCAGCCGTGTTCCTGTTCCGCTTCTTCTATCTCGGCAGCGAATGACGGCGGCGCTTCGGCGCGCGGCATGATGCACGATGAAAAAACGCCACCTTCGGGTGGCGTTTTCGTTTTCGCATGATTCTTCTGCGATCCTGACGAATCGACACGTCCGGCCATGCCGACGGTCGGTCAAGCCGGTGCGGCCCGCATACGAAAATGCCGCCCGACCCCGCCGAACGGCATTGCGTGCAAGGCAACGTCTTCGCGTGCGCAGCGTTCAGCGACGTGCGCCGCCAGACGGGCGTCGTGTCGTCAGCGCCAGTTGGCCTCGTAGAAGCGGACGTAGCCGCTGCGCAGCGTCACGCATTGCGCACGCGTCTCCGACAGCAGGCGACGTGCAGCCGCCTCGATACGATCGCGGTGCTGGTCGAATGCGCCGACCATGTCCTCGAAGCGCGGCGACGCCGCGCCGAAGTGATCTTCCAGCGCCTCGGCGGTGATCTGACATTGGACGCGCTCGCCATTGACCAACGCCGTGAACGCCAGCATCAGGTCGCGCCCCGAATACTCGGGCTTCTCGTTCGTGAAATGGATCTGCATGGGAGCCGCCTCGACCGGTAGAAAACGAATGACCGCGTCCGTCGTCCACTACCGGCCGGACGAAATGTACGCGGGCTCGCCGGCGGAGGCACTGCCCGCGGGGATAGGCGCGGACAATGCATGCCGGTTGATTTCCACTTTAGACGGTTTCGCGCAGGAGACAAATTTTCCGGCGTGCGTCGTTCCGACGCGCCTTTCATCAGATCAGCGCGGCATCCGGCACCGTTTCGGAAACCGGCGTCAGTGAGGGTCGTTCGGCCAGACGTTGAGCGCGATGGCAGCCGTCGTGGCGCCCACCGCGATCGCGGCCGCCCCGTATCGCACCGCATCGGTCAGATCGAACAGCAGCCCGTGGATCGCCACGGCGATGCCGCCCAGCATGATGAATGTGGCGATGGCCGCCAGCACGACTCTCAGTTCCGTCCGAACCATGATGCGTCTCCCGAACGGATGCATGTCGCGTCGCATGCATGTTGCAATGCGGAACACGGCGCGTGCGTGCTCCATTTCCATCATTGCAGGTGGGCATTTAAAAGCAAGGGGATTTTGTTCGCGGTCGCGCTTCGTACGCGGCGCTTGTATGATGATGCGTACCCGGATGGCTGGCGTTCGCACACCGATGGTGCGCCGCACGCGAAGGCGGGAATCCGTAGAGGATTTCGGTGCGTAGGCGTGCGCCGGATCGGCCGATTTCGAGGAGCATGGGGCCTGAGTGAGTGTTGAAATGCTCACCGGGTTCGACCGCGAAGCATGGGACATCAGTAAGCGCTGAAGTGCTAACTGCTGCCGACCGCGAAGCATGGGACATCAGTAAGCGCTGCAGTGCTAACTGCTGCCGACCGCGAAGCATGGGACAGCAGTAAGCGCTAAAGCGCTAACTGCTGTCGACAGGAGACAAGTCATGCCGCAACCTTTCGTGCTGCCCGCCACCGCGGGTCGCACCGACCTGCTCGCGCAGGCGCATGCGCGTTCGACCGCGGTCGGCCTGCGCGCGCACGAACGCCCGGATTTCTCGCCGCTGTCGCGCCTCGCGCTGCGCGAACTGCTCGACACGAATCACGCACTGTTCTCGCACGCCCGCCCGGTGATGGAGAACCTTCACGCGCAGATCGCCGACACGCAAAGCCTCGTGCTGCTGACCGACGCCGACGGCGTGATCCTGCACAGCATCGGCGACGCGGACTTCATCGAGAAAGCCAACCGCGTCGCGCTGTGTACCGGCGTGTCATGGGCGGAAGGCGCACGCGGCACCAACGCGATCGGCACCGCGCTCGCATCGGGCCAGGCCGTCGCCGTGCATGGGTCCGAACACTTCCTGCGCGCCAACCACATCCTCACCTGCTCGTGCGCGCCGATCTTCGATCCGTTCGGCCGCACGCTCGGCACGCTCGACGTCAGCGGCGACCCGCGCGGCTCGAGCCCGCATACGCTCGCGCTCGTGCGGATGTCCGCGCAACTGATCGAGAACCACCTGTTCGCGAACCAGTGCGCGGAAGCGTTGCGGCTGCGCTTTCATGCACACGAGGAATGCGTCGATTCGCTGTTCGCCGGGCTCGTCGCCTTCGGCCCCGACGGCGGGCTGATCGCCGCGAACCGCAGCGCGCAATTCCAGCTCGGCGCATCGTTCGATGCACTGCAGCATCAAGCCAGCGACGCGCTGTTCGGCATGCGCTTCGGCCAGCTCGCGCAGCAGGCGGCGCGCGCGCCCGGCGCGATGTTCCGCCTCACGCTGTCGACCGGCGTCCGCGTGCTGGCGCGCTGCGAATTCGCGGAAGCACACAAGACCACCGTCGCCGTCACGCCGCCCACGCCCGCCGCACGGGTGCGCACGCCGGATCCCGACACGATCACGTTCGCGACGCTCGACACGGGCGACGCACGCATGGCCGCCGTGCTCGAACGCGTCGCGAAGATCCGCGGGCGCGACCTGCCGCTGCTGATCCTCGGCCAGACCGGCACCGGCAAGGAATGGCTCGCCCGCGCCCTGCACCAGGCATCGCCGCGTGCGGACGGCCCGTTCGTCGCGGTCAACTGCGCGGCGCTGCCCGATTCGCTGATCGAGGCCGAACTGTTCGGTTACGAGGACGGCGCATTTACCGGCGCACGCAAGCGCGGCAGCCCCGGCAAGATCGTGCAGGCCGACGGCGGCACGCTGTTTCTCGACGAAATCGGCGACATGCCGCTCGCGCAGCAGGTCAGGCTGATGCGCGTGCTGCAGGAACGCGCGGTGATGCCGCTCGGCGGTGCGCGCGCGGTGCCGGTCGACGTGCGGGTGGTCTGCGCGACCCATCGCGACCTGCGCGCGATGATCGCGGAAGGCACGTTCCGCGAAGACCTGTTCTACCGGATCAACGGGCTCGCGGTCACGCTGCCGGCGCTCGCCGCACGCACCGATCTTCCCGCGCTCGTCGAGCGGATTCTCGCGCGGCTCGCGCGCAGCGAACCGATGCCGCGCCGTATCGCGGCCGACGTGCTCGACGCGTTCACGCGCCACCGCTGGCCCGGCAACCTGCGCCAGATGACCAACGTGCTGCGTACGGCCGGCATGCTCGCCGAAGACGAAGCGGAAATCACGCTCGCCCATTTGCCCGACGATTTCTGGCTCGATTGCGACGACGCACCGGCAGCGCCCGCCGCCGCGGCGCCGGCCGCATCGGCCGCCACGCACGAAGGCACGACACTGCAAAGCCATCAGGCCGCGGTGATCGACGCCGTGCTCGCGCGGCATGGCGGCAACGTGTCGGCGGCCGCGCGCGAGCTCGGCCTCGCCCGCAATACCGTGTACCGGCACCTGCGCCGGCATTGACGCTGGCGGCCGGCCGGCGCCGGCCGCCAGCACGTTCGGGTATGCTTGGCGCGTTGCCGCCGAACCGCCGCCCGCCCTGCCTCCGCCATGACCGATCCGGAACACCTGCCCCTCGTGCGCATCGAGCCGCTCGGTGCGACCTTCGATGCGCCCGATTCGCTGACGCTGCTCGAAGCCGCCGCGTTCGCGCACGTGTCGCTGCCGCGCTCGTGCCGCAACGGCACGTGCCGAAGCTGCCTTTGCCGGATCGTCAGCGGCAGCGTACGCTACACGATCGAATGGCCGGGGCTGAGCCGCGAGGAAAAAGCCGACGGCTATACGCTGCCGTGCGTGGCCGTCGCGACGTCGGACCTCGTGCTCGACGTGCCCGACGCGGTCATGCTCGACTAGACGCGGCGTGCGCTCGCGCATGCCGTCCAGCAAAGGTTGATCCGGAGTGGAGAACGTCATGACCCAGCAAACCGATCGCATCGAAAAACAGGCCCAGCTCAACGCATCGCCCGACCGCGTGTGGGAAGCCGTCAGCAATTCCGGCGAATTCGGCCAGTGGTTCGGCGTCACGTTCGACGGGCCGTTCGCGGCCGGCCAGCCGCTGTTCGGCCGCATCACGCCGACACGCGTCGACGACGACGTCGCCAAGGCACAAGAGCCCTACGCGGGCACTGTGTTCGAAATCGTCGTCGATCGACTCGAGCCGAAGCAACTGTTCTCGTTTCGCTGGCATCCGTTCGCGATCGACCCGAATTTCGATTACGCGTCCGAGCCGATGACGCTCGTCACGTTTACGCTCGCCGCACAGGCCGGCGGCACGCTGCTCACGGTCACCGAAACGGGCTTCGACCAGTTGATCGAAGCGCGCCGCGCGAAGGCGCGCGAGATGAACGACCAGGGCTGGGCCGCACAGATGACGCTGATCACGAAATACCTGGCGAAGCACGCATAGCGCGCCGCCACGCCGCAGGTTCGTGCCGACATGCGCATCGACGTGCGTGGCATAATCCGCTCCATCGTCGCCTGTACGTCACCGCGCATCGCATGCTGAGTCGTCGCCTCCGGAAGATCGGCAGTCTGATCGGGATGCTCGCCATCCTGATGACGGCACTCGCGCCGACGATCTCGCAGGCACTGACGACGCAGCAGCGCGTCGAGACGCTGCTGGCCGGCTACTGCTCGGCCGCGCCGGCCACCGGCGAGCACGCCGCCGATTCGTCGCAGAAGAGCCTGACGGCCCACCTCCAGGCATGCGGCTACTGCAGCCTGCTTGCTCACACACCCGCACTGCCCGCGCCCGAACTGACGTTCGCGGCCAACGTGCACGTCATTCAGCACCGCGAAGCGACCCGCTTCGACAGCCTGCGCCGCGCGCTGCCGCACACGGCCGCGCAACCGCGCGCCCCTCCGTTCTCGTCCTGATTCGTCGTCAATGCCCGTGATGCCGTCAAGCATCGCGTGGCCCGCGCACGCCGCCGGCGTGTGCGACCTGTCACGTTTCGAAGGACGATCATGTGTCACCGTATTGCGCGCGGCGTCGTGCCGTGCGTGCGGTTGGCGGCTTCCGGCTCGTACTGTCGCGCCGACATTCGCTCGCGGGCGAACGTCCGGCCGCGCACGCTCGCGCTGACGCCAGCCGCCCTCGGTGCTGCTGCGAGGGTACACGTGCATCCGTCCGTCGAATCCGTGTTGCGCCATCCGATTCGCCACTCGCACATTCGATCATGAACACTCCCTCTTTCGTTCGCGGCGCGCTCGCCGCACTCGGCTTCGTCATCACCCTGGCCGCCCACGCCCACGCGCTCCCGAAGACCCAGGAACCGGCCGCCGACGCCACGCTTTCGACCGCGCCGCACGCGGTCACAATCGGTTTCAGCGAAGCGCTCGAGCCCGCTTTCAGCTCGATCGCCGTCACCGACAGCCATGGGCAATCGGTCGTCGACGGGAAATCGTCCGTCGATGCACGCAACCGGAAGCGCATGCACGTCGCGCTGACCAATCTGACGGCCGGCACGTACACGGTCGCGTGGATCGCGGTGGCCAGCGACGGCCATCGCACGCAAGGCCACTACGCGTTCACGCTGAAATGAGGTCCGCGATGCGCATCGGCGTTCCGCACCAAGCGCGTCGCCCCCTTTTCCACTGCATCCACCCATCAGGAGAACCCACCATGAAGCGCTCGATTCCGACCGGCCTGCTGTTCGCACTGCTGGCGCTGCAAGCCCCCGCCACGTTCGCCGCGCCGGCCGTGCAGGCAGAAAACTGCTGGATTCGCGCGATGCCGGCCACCGTGCCGTCGTCCGGCTACTTCACGCTGAAGAACGACGGCGACGCGCCCGTCACGCTGACCGGCCTCGACTCGCCCGCGTACGGGATGGCGATGCTGCATGAAACGCAAACGAGCGGCAGCACCGCGAAGATGGTCCACGTCGACGCCGTCGAAGTGCCCGCGCACGGCACGCTGACCTTCAAGCCGAAGAGCTATCACGTGATGCTGGAGCAACCGCGCCAGGCCGTCGCGCCCGGCACGAAGGTGCCGTTCCGGCTGCATTTCGCGGACGGCTCGACGGTGTCCGTGACCTGCGACGCCAAGGCGCCGACCTACGCCGGCCAGTAACGTCCACCGCCCCCGATCGAAGGAGATGCACATGAAACATCGCCTGCCGCTGGCCGGCCTGATCGTCCGCTACCGGACGCCGCTGAACGTCGCCGTGATGATCGTCTGCGGGATATGGGCCGGGTGGATCGCGTGGATGACGCGCCCCGCCGCGATCGATACGCCGCCGTCGATCCCGGCGTACTGCATGCGCGACGCCAGCTGACCCACCGCGCCGGCGTGGTTCCGGCGCAAGCCTGCGCCCATTATTGGCGTGGCATCATCGCTTCATCCCGACCGCCGGAACCGCCTCTCGGAGCGCCGCATGTCCATTCAGACCTGGATGCTGTTTGCCGCAGCCTATCTCGCCACGACGCTGTCGCCGGGGCCGAACGTGCTGCTCGTCATCCGCAACACGGTGCGCTACGGCACGCACGGTACGGCCGCGACGATCGCGGGCAACCTCGTCGCGCAAGGGGTGGTCGTGATACTCGTCGCGCTCGGCGTCGGCGCGGTGCTGGCCGCGATGCCGCCGCTGTTCGTCGCGATGAAGGTGGTCGGCGCCGCGTACCTGATCTTCCTCGGTGTCCGGCAATTGCGCGGCGACCGCAAGGCCGCCGCTTCGACCGGGGCGGCGGAGATCGCCGTGCCCGACCGCGGGAAACTGTTCCGCGAAGCGCTGTTCGTGTCGGGCAGCAATCCGAAGACGATGATCTTCCTGTCGGCGTTCATGCCGCAGTTCATCGTGCACGACCGCCCGCTCGCGCTGCAGTTCGTCGTGATGTACGCGACGATCGCGTGCACGGTGGTGGTCGTTCACAGCGTCTATTCGGCCGGCGTGCGCCGCTTCCATCGCGGCTTCGGCATGAGCCGCGCGGTGCGTGCGCTCAAGCGCGCCAGCGGGCTGCTGTTCGTCGGGCTGGGGATCAGGCTGCTGACTGCGCGTCAGGCTTGAGCCGACGCGCGCTCGTCAGCGTGTGTGTGCGGCCAGCTCGGTCGCGATCTCGCCGAACGACGGCCGCGCATCGACGTCTTCATTCAGGCAGGCCACCGCGAGCGCATCGAGCGCGTTTCGGCTGGCCCACGTGCGCGGCTCGCATCGTTCAAGCAACTCGCCGAGCAGATAGGCGAACGCCCGCACCTCGATCCGTTCGAATGCTGTAGCGCGCGTGCGATCGTTCACGTCATAGAGCGACGCCGCGCCGAAATCCCCGAGCAGCGCGCCGCCTTCGCCATCGTGCAGGATGTTGTGCGCGTACAGGTCGCCATGCATGATGCCGCGGGTGTGCAGATGGCCCGCCACCGACGCGATGCCATGCGCGATCCGCACCGCCTCCACCGGCGTGAATTTCGCGTCGGCCGCATACACGTCGCGCGTGCAGGTCGCGAAGCTCGGCGGCCCGGCGAGGTTCGCGAGCTGGGGATCGACCAGTTCCATCACGAGGCCGTGCGTGCCGTCCGGATGCCCGCTCACCTTGCCGATCACCGGGATCATGCTCGGATGACGGCCGGCGTGCAGGCACGCGGCCATTTCGCAATCGGGCAGGCCGTCGCTCGTCACCGCGCCCTTGAACAGCTTGACCGCGACCGCCCGTGGCGGATGCCCGTCCGCGCGCCACTGCGCGCGGTAAATGACGCCCGATGCACCCTCGCCCAGCTTCTGCTCGCAGGCCAGCGATGCCCAGTCGACGTTCGCGACCTCGGGCCCGGCCGACGCCGCGGCTTCCGGCGCGGCGCCGAACGGGTTGCCTGCGGTGGCGAGCCATGCGAGGCGCGGCAGGCGCAGCAGCCAGTCGGGCAGTGCGTCCAGCCGGTTCGCGGACAGGCGAACCAGTTCGAGCGCGCGGCATGCGGCCATTTCCGCCGGCAGCGCGCGCAGCCGGTTGCCGGCGAGCATCAGCTTCTGCAGCCGCGAGCAATCGCCGATATCGGCCGGCAATGCGTCGATGGCGTTGTCGGTGAGGATCAGCCAGCGCAGCGCGCGCGGCAGCGACCCGCTCGGCACCGTTTGAATCCGGTTCGCCTTGAAGCCGATCATGTCGAGCTGCCCGCACGCGCCGAGCACGTCGGGGAACGCGGTGAAGCGGTTGCCGGACGCGAACAGGATGCGCAGGCGGTGCAGCCGCGGCAGGTCGTCCGGCAGTGCGGACAGCGCATTGCCGGTGAGGTCGAGCACTTCGAGCGTGTCGGCGAGATCGAAGATCGCGCGCGGGAATTCCGTCAACCCGCATGCGAGCTTGAGTTGCCGTGCGCCGGCGAGCTGGCCGGCCTGCAGTTGTTCGAGGGTGTGTGTCACGCGGGGAAAACGGGTGGCGGTTGCGACGATCGTCGGGTCGATCGCCCGAATTCTACCGGGATCGCCTGCGTGCATTCACCGATCTTGTCACCCCCCCTTCACAAACGCGCAACGTCGCGCTAGAATTGCGCCCCTTGCAGTGCCGACGTGGTGAAATTGGTAGACACGCTATCTTGAGGGGGTAGTGGCGAAAGCTGTGCGAGTTCGAGTCTCGCCGTCGGCACCAGGATTTCTTCTCTCATCGTTGCGCGAGATGCGACAAACGCATTCCGGCAACGATCGACGATCATCCCGCGCAATCGCGCACCGCTGTTTCCGATTCCCACATCAGGCTGCAACCGGGCACCATGCTGCTGCGAATTCGCGCGCTCCCGACTGCCGTCCGGACAGCCGGAAGCGTACGCGTACGTCATGTCACTCACGACGCCAGCGCATCCTCCCCCTTCACCGCATACGCCGCCTCCCGCCGCCGCAACCGCATTGCGATCAACGCGGCCAGCACCGCCAACGCCACACCGGCGAGAAACCCGCCCGTATAACCCACCTTCGCGGTCAGCGACAAAATCGTCGACGACGCGATCAGCTCGCCGAGATCGCGCGTGCTCTGCACGGCCGTCACGTCGGTGCCGGCCTGGTCGCTGCCGCCCGCGAAGCGCATGCCGGCCGTCATGATCGACACCGACGTGATCCCGGTCGCCAGCGAACCGAGCACCGTGCACAGCCACGCCCACGACGACGCCACCGGCAGCCATCCGCTCGCCTGCGCGAACCACAGCAGCGCGGCCGCGCCCGCACAGCTCACGCCGGCCGTAAACGCAGGCCACAACCCGAGCCATCGGACAAGCCACGCGCCGCCGCCGCATCCGAGCACAACCGTCACGATGCCGCCGGCCATCCCGAGCTTCCCGATCGCGTCGAGCGACCAGCCCGCGTCGTTGAGAAACAGCTTCGACAGGCCGAAGCCCGATACGGCCGTCATCGCCGACAGCAGCGCGAGCGACAGCAGCGACCACGAACGCGGCCGCTTCGCGAAGCGCACGAGGCTCGCGTTGGGTTCGGCTTGCACCCGTGCACGATCCGCATCGCGCGGCAGCACCCACAGCACGCACGCGAGGCTCGCGAGCGGCACGGCGGCCAGCGCGAGAAACGCGGCACGCTGCCCGAACAGGCCGATCAGCGTCAACGTGCCGGCGCCGCCGCCGAAGAAGCCGATCATCACGCCCGCGATCTGGATCGCGTTGATCTTCGCGAGCGTGTCGCCGCTGAAGTGCTCGGCGGCCATTCCGTCGTTCGCGATGTCCTGCGTCGCGCTCGCGAGCGACGCGACGGCCAGCAGGCCGACCGCCCACCCGGCCGTCGCGACCGTCATGCCGATCTGCGCGAGGCTGCCGAGGCACAGCACGACGAGCGTCTGCATCGGCAGCATCCAGCTGCGCCGCCGCCCGATGCGTGGCGACCAGCGGTTGTCGACGACGGGCGCCCACAGGAATTTCACGACCCACGGCAAACCCACGAGCGGCAGGAACGCCAGTGCGTGAAGCGGCGCGCCGTCGTGGCGCAGCAGGGTCGGCATCGCGTCCATCGCAATGCCGATCGGGATTCCCTGTGACAGGTAAAGCAGCGTGATCGTGATGACCAGGCGGCGATGTTCGAGCAGATCGCGCATCGAAGTCTCCAGTTGCATGACATTAAAAAGGTTCAGCGCCGGCCGGCATGCGCGCGGGCCGCAGCGCATCCCGGCGCGGACGGCGCGCGGCACGCAGCAGCAACGCGCCGAATGCGACGAGTGCCGCGTCGATCGGCCAGTACACGGGTTCGCCCGCGCCGAGCAGCGCAATCGCGCAGTGCGTCACGCCGGCCAGCCCGTACGCGGCACCGGCCGCGCGCATCAGCCTGCGCAGCCAGACCGCGCGATCGGCCACGCACGCCGCCAGCGCGACCGCGCCGCCCCACACGGCCCAAAACAGCATCGCGAGCACATGATCGACGTGCACGCCAGCGGGCAACGCACGCCCGACGAACAGCAGTACGCCGCCCGCGAGCACGAGCCCGCCGCAGGTGCCGACGGCGGCGGCGGCCAGCACGTTCGCGGAGCAATCCTGCTGCGCGCGCCGCCGCTCGATCCACAGATGCAGCCCCGTCGCGCACAGCGCGCACGCGGCGAGCCCCATCAGAAAATGCACGACGCGCAGCACGCCGCCCATCGCCCCCACCCAGCCGTATTGCGCGAAGTGCAGCGGCTGCACCGCGATGAAGGTGCGCAGCCAGAAGCCTCGGCCGCGCGACGTGGCATCCGCGAGCCATTGCCCGTCCGCCGCGCGATACAGGTGACGCTCGAACACCGCCGTGCTCGGCAGGCCGGCGGTCGTACCGGCAATCTCGACGCGCGCATTCGCATCGCCCCAGCCATGCAGCACGACCGCTTCGGGCCGGAAATCCGGCATGCGCGCCGCGTCGCGCCGCAGCAGCGCATCGAGATCGGGCGCGCGTTGCCACGCGCCGCCGGCTGTTGCAGGCGGCGGCCCGCCGAGCAGTTCGGCGAACGCGCGCTGCGGCTGCCCCGGATACGCGACGTCCGCGAGCGACACCGTGCCGAGCGCGCCGAGCCCCGACAACGCGCCGGTGAACGCGAACAGCACGAGCCACGGCGAGCCCCACAGGCCGATCCCCGCGTGCAGGTCGAACAGCGCGGCGCGCAATCCTTTGCCGCGCCGGATGCGCGCCGCGTCGGGCCAGCGCCGGTGATGCACGACCACGCCCGCAACGATGAGCACGAGCAGCACGATGCCCCACAGGCTCACGAAGATGCGCCCGGGAAAGCCCGCGAACAGCGTCTTGTGCAGCGTGACGAGCAACGCCGCGCGTCCGCCGTCGGCCAGCCGCTTGCCCGTCGCCGGGTCGAGCGCCAGCGTGCACGCCTGGCGCGCGTCGCAGAAACGGATCGCCGGATCGTCCGGTCGCGGCAGCACGACGCGCGCCTCGCGCAATGGCACGCCGAGCGCCGCTGCGCGCGCGACGAGTTCATTCAGCGAAAGCGACGGCCGCGCGACGGCGACCGACGACGGCCGCCACCAGCCCTGCATCGAATCGGTCGCGAGGCTCCACGTGCCGCTGAACAGCACGACGAACAGCACCACGCCGAACAGCGCACCGGCGCCGCGATGCAGCGCGCGCCAGCGCGAACGCAATGACGCGTCCATGTCAGCGCCCTCCCCAGCACATCGCGCACGGCACGAGCACCGCGAGCCATGCGCCCGCGCGCCACGCGGCCTGCCGCCGCCCGGGCGCGACGAGCACCCACAGCAGCGCGGCGACGCCCGCGGCAAGCGACAGCAGCACGGCCGCGTAGAGCCGGTTCAGGCCGTCTGCCGGGTAATGACGGGCCAGCGTGACCGCGAGCGCGAGCGCGCCCGGCAGCACGCCGCCGATCGCCAGCGCCGCCCGCGTCCCCCAGCCGCCCGCCCTCAGAACTGCCCGCGCACGGTCAGCATCACGTTGCGCGGTTCTCCGTAACGGTTGTTCCAGCCCGGGTTGCTCAGGCTCAGGTAGTACTTGCGGTCGAACAGGTTGTTGACGTTGACCGCGGCGCTCCAGTGCTTGTCGTAGCGGTAGCCGAGCCGCACGCTCGCGAGCGCGTAGCCGCCCTGGCTCATCGTGACGCCGTTGGCCTGCGCCGAGTAACTGCTCTGCACCTGCACGCCGCCGCCGACGCTCCAGCGCCGCTCCTGCCACGGCAGGTCGTAGTTCGTCCACAGCCGGAACAGGTGGCGCGGGTTCAGCAGCGGCGCGAACGACGAGCCCGCGTTCGCGAGGTTGTCCGCGTAGCGCATCGTGTCGTACGTGTAGCTCGCCCATACGCTCCACCACGGCGTGATGCGGCCGTTCGCCTCGAATTCGAAGCCCTGGCTGCGCACGCTGCCGCCGTTCACGTAGTAGCAGTTCGGCCCCGCGCACGGATGCGCGAGATCGACCTGCGGGTTGTTGTCGAGATCGATGCGGAACGCCGCGAGCGACACGTTCAGCTTGCCGCCCGCCAGTTCGCCCTTCACGCCCGTCTCGTAGGTGCGCCCCTTCACCGGCGTCAGGATGCCGCCGCCCCACATCGACTTGGTTTGCGGCTGGAACACTTCCGCATAGCTCGCGTACCACGACCAGTCGCGCGCGAAATCCCAGATCAACCCGCCGTACGGCGTGAACTGGTGGCCGGTGTTGTAATGCGCGCCGAGGCTGTCCTGGTTCCACCAGCTCAGCCGGCCGCCGAGCACGAGCGTGACGGGTTCCGCGAGCTTGATGCGGCCGAGCCCGTACACGCCCTTCTGCGAGATGTCGTTCTGCTGCGACTGCTGGTACGGGCCGACGTCCGGCTCGGGCACGCTGCTCGGGTTCCAGCGGTACACGTTCACCGGCGTGCCGACCACGTTGCCCTGCAACTGCGCCGACATCTGCCCGCTGCTGCTGTTCGCGTAGGTCACGCCGAACAGCAAATCGTGCGTGAGCCCGAACGCATGCACCGGGCCCTGCACGTTCGCGTCGAGGCTGCGGCTGTAGCTGCTGAACTGGTACGCGCCGCCCGTGAGCGCACCGCCCGCGCCGGTCGCCGGGTTGATCGCGCCGAACGAGCCCGCGTACTTCAGGTCCGAGCGCACGCTCTGGTATTCACCGCTGACCTTCGCCTTCCAGCCGGCGCCGAGCTTCTGCTCGACCGACGCGAACGCGCGCGTCGTGTCCCAGTCGAAGTGGCCCCACGCGGTGTCGAGGAACGTCGAGCGCGACAGGCCGAGGCTCGAGCCGTCGCGGGCCATCGGCACGCCGGACATGTCGGGTATCGATCGCGTCGTCTGGTACTGCGCGCCGAACGTGAGCAGCGTGTCGCGCGTCACGTCGACTTCCATGATCCCGTAGATCGAGCGCGTGTCCTGCTTCGCATGGTCATAGAAGAAATGGCGATCCTCGTACGCGGCGACGAGCCGGCTGCGCACGGTGCCGGCCGCATTGAGCGGGCCGCCGATGTCGGCTTCCGCGCGATAGCGATCCCAACTGCCGACGCTCACGCTCGCGTTCGCGGAAAACTGGTACTGCGGCCGCTTGCGCACGAGGTTGACCGTCGCGGCCGGGTTCCCCGAGCCGTGCAGCAGGCCGTTCGCGCCGCGCAGGATTTCCACGCGTTCGTACACGGAGATGTCCTGCGGCGCGCTCGCCATGTCGCCGATCACCACCGGCACGCCGTCGAATTCGAACGAATCGACCTTGAAGCCGCGCACGAAATACGCGGTGGTAAGCAGCACGTACGGCTGCACGGTGACGCCCGCCGATTGCTGCATCACCTCGTCGAGCGAGAACAGGTTCTGCTGGTCGATCCGCTCGCGCGTCGTCACGCTGACCGACTGCGGAATCTCCCGCAACGCCAGCGGCATCTTGCCGACCGTCGCCACCGACGGATCGTCGGCCGCGCCGCGCGACGCGGTCACTGAGATCGCCTTCAGCTCGCCCGCGGCGGGCTTCACGGCGGTCGTGCCCTCCTTCCGGACTTCCGCGCCGGACGCCGGCGCAGAGGCCGGCGCCGTCTCGGCGAACGCCGCCGCCGGATGCGCGGCGATCAGCAGGCCCAGATACAGCGACGGACGCCAGCGCCGTCGCCCAAAACGGGCGACGCGTGCGCCCTTCGTCCTTGATCTCCCAGGTTCCAGCACCTCGTACCGCATTCACGCCCCCGTATTTGATAATCATTCTCATTATCAAATAGAACCGGCGGGCGATTTTTCGATCGAGGGGCTTTTCCTATCGATTCCGGGCATGCCGGATCGCATTGTTCACGTCAGTGTTCGGATTCGGCCGGCCGGGCTTCCGCGTCCGAGTCGGCTGTCGGTGACACGTCGGACGGCCGCCCCGCGCGGGCGAACGTCGCATACCACGCGTCGGTCTCGACCAGCTGCGCGTGCGTGCCGGTCGCCCGCACCCGGCCCGCGTCGAGCACGACGATCGTGTCGGCGGCCGCCGCGAGTGCCGGCTGGTGCGTGACGACGATGCGCGTGCGCTGCCCGCGCAGCGCGACGAGGCTGTCGCGCACACGCCGCGCGCTCAGTTCGTCGAGGCTCGCGGTCGGCTCGTCGAACATCAGCACCGGCGCACGCGCCAGCAGCGCACGCGCGAGACACGCGCGCTGGCGCTGCCCGCCCGACAGCAACTGGCCGCCCGGCCCCACGTCGGATTCGAGCCCGTCAGGCAACCGCTCGGCGTCGCGCAGCAGGCCGACCGCGTCCAGTGCATCGCGCAGCTCGGCATCGGTCGCGTCCGGGCGGCCCATTCGCACGTTCCACGCGAGGCTGCCGCGAAACAGCCCGTTGTCCTGGAACACGAGGTTGCGCGTCGCGGCGAGCGTCGCCTCGCTCAGGTGCCGCACGTCGGCGCGGCCGAGCAGCACGCGCCCGGCGGCCGGATCGTCGAGCCGTGCGAGCAGGCCGAGCAGCGTGCTCTTGCCGGCCCCCGTCGGGCCGACGATCGCGACGAAGCCGCCCGCCGGGCAATGCAGGTCGACGCCGTCGAGCAGCGTCGCGCCGCCGGCCGACCGGTAGCCGACGCGCACCGCGTCGACGCTCGCATCGTGCACCGGCGTGCCGCGCTCGGGGCTGTCGAACCGCGGCGCATGCAGCACCGCGAGCACCGTGTCGAGCGCGCGCCAGCCGCCGCGCAGCGCCTGGTCGAGCTGCGTGAGCTGCGCGAGCGGCTCGATGAAGCGCACGAGCAGCACGAGCACCGCCACGGCCGTCGCGGCATCGAGCCGGCCGGTGGAGACGGCCCACGCGCCGCCGACCAGCATCGCGACGAACACGCCCTGCACCGCGCCCGCGAAGCCGAGCTCGATCGGCAGCGAGCGCCGCATCAGCGCACGCGTGCGGCGATGCTGCTCGTCGAATGCGTGCTGCAGCGCCGCGCGCGCGTCGCCTTCCTGGCCCGCGAAGCGCAGCAGCCCCTGATGCGCGGCGAAGGTCTGAAGCTGCACGGCCATGTCGCGATCGCCCGCCGCGCGCGATTGCTCGAACGCGAGCGTGCGCGTGCCGCCGCGTTCGAGCAGTGCGAACAGCAGCACGGCCGCGGCCGCGACGCACAGCGCGATGCGCCAGTCGATCCACGCGAGCCCCGCGACGACCGCGAGCGGCGTCACGACCGCGCCGATCAGCGGCCCGAGCAGGTGCGCGGGAATCCCCATCGCCTGCATCACCGGCCCGCGCAGCAGCCCGGCCGGATGACTGTCGCGCACGGCCTGCCACGATGCGATGCGCGGCAGGTGCCGCACGAGGCGCTCGACGAGACCGGCCGCAAGCGCGCCGCCCGCACGATAGCCGCCGCGTTGCGCGACGTACAGCACGAACGCGTGGCACAGCGTCAGCGCGCCGAGCGCGATCGTCCAGTGCAGCACGGTCGCCTGCGCGCCGGCAAACCATGCGCGGATCAACGGCACGAGCAGCAATCCGCAGGCACCGTCGAGCAATGCGGCGGCCACCGCCCAGCCCGCGCCGCGCCACAGCGCGCGACGGGTTTCGGCGGGCAGGCACTGCAAACGTTTGAGCGACTTCATCATCATGCGGCGTCCTCGCCCGCGGCACCGCGTTCGCGCCATAGCCGCGCATACAACCCGCGCGTGGCCAGCAGCGCCGCATGCGTGCCGCGCTCGACGATGCGGCCGCGATCCATCACGAGAATCTGGTCCGCATGCCGGATCGCGTCGAGATCGTGGCTGACGATCACGCGCGTGCGCGCGTCGCCGCGCAGCGCATTGCGCAATGCGCGCCCCGTTTGCGGATCGAGTGCCGAGGCCGGTTCGTCGAGCAGCAGCAGCGGCGCCGGCGACAACAGCGCACGCGCGATCGCCAGCCGCTGCAGTTCGCCGCCGGACAGCCGCACGTCGCGCCCGCACACGCAGTCGTAGCCGCCCGGCAGCGCGTCGATGCGTTCGTCGAGACAGGCCGCGCGCGCGGCCGCGCGAATCGCGTCGCGATCGGCATCGGGCCGGTAAAGCGCGATGTTCGCGGCCATCGACACGTCGAGCGCGGCGGCCTGCTGGAACACCATCGCCATCTGTTCGCGCCGCGTATCCGACGCGAGCAGCCGCAGATCGGCGCCGCCGAGCCGCACCGTGCCGTGGTCCGGATCCATGAAGCGGGCGAGCAGCATCAGCAGCGTGCTCTTGCCCGCGCCTGACGGTCCCACGATCGCGGTGGTCGTGCCGGCCGCGATCGTCGCGTCGATGTCGCGCAGGATCGGCGTGCCGTCGATGTCGACACGCACGCCGCGCAGCTCGATCGACGCATCGCGCGGCACCTGTGCGGCACCAACGGCAGGTTCAGGCAAGACCGGCAGTGCGAGCAACGCATCGACGCGTGCCGCGGCCGCGCGCGCCTCGCGCAATGCGTCGGCACCGTGGCCGAGCGCGCGCACCGGCGCGGCCACCGCCCAGATCAGCAGCGCGAACGCGCACAGTTCGCCGACCGGCAAGCGGCCGGCCGTGAGCCACATCGCGCCGAACACGACCCACGCGAGCAGGAACGGCGTGCCGAGCAGCACCTGCGTGCACGCACCGGGCCCGCCGACGCGGCCGACCCACGCCGAAAACGCCTGTTCGAAGCGCCCGGTCGACTCAAGCGCGGCCGCCTCGATGCCGGCGCCCGGATACTGCCGTACGAGCGCCGGGTTCTGCGCGAGCTGCGCGTAGTCGCCCATCAGCTGTTCAAGTGCCGCGTTGCGTGACGCGACGGCCGGCACGAACCGCGCCGAACGCATCCAGCGAAACAGCGCGGCACCCGCGACGAGCGGCACGAGCGCGAACGCAAGCAGCGCGGGATTCAGGTAAAGCAGGCACGCGAGCGCCGCGCACGGCACGACGATGAGTTGCGTGACATCGGCCGGTGCGTGCGCGACGAGCTGGTGCAGCGCACGCACGTCCTGGTCGACGTGACGAGCGACGCGATCGCTGCCTGCCCGCGCGAACCAGCCGAGCGGCAGGCGTTGCAGATGATCGGCGAGGCGCCTGCGCAAGCGGGCGGCGAGATCGGCGTCGACCCGGTGCGTCAGGTGCAGCGCGACCGTCTGGCCACCCAGCCAGCACACACCGGCCACCACGGCCGCGACGAGCCAGCCGCGCGCCGTCGCGTCGAGCTGCGCGGTCGCACGCCACGCGTCGGCGACCCGGCCGAGCGCGAGCCACGGCACGAGCGAGGCGACACCGGCCAGCGCCTGCAGCACGACCGCCGCGACGAGCGGCACCGCGAACGGCCGCAACATCGAAAGCAAGGGCCCCTTCATGCGGCACGCTCCAGCAGCATGCCGAGCGTGGCCGCGCGCGCGTCGCCCGGCGGCTGCTCCGGAAACCCGAGCTGCATCGTCAGTTGCTGCCAGACACGTGTCACGTCGATGCTGCGCTGGTTGCATGCGTGCAGCCCTTCACCCGACACGAGCCGATCGACCGCGCGCACGGCCGCTTGCGGCCAGCTGCGCGCATGAATCGCGCCCCACGTGTCGCGCGCGTCGTCGCAGATCTGGATGCTCGGCATGTCGCTGCCCGCCGTCTCGCCGAAGATCGGGAACAGCCCGTGTTCGTCGATCTCCGGTTCACGCAGCGCGGGGGCCCACCACAGCGGGCCGTGCGGCGACGCGAGCGTCCACGTGCCGGCGTCCGTCGTCAGCGTGATGCTGAACAGCACGCTCATCCGGCCATCGTCGGCCGCCGCCATCTCGTTGTGCACACGCAGCGACACGGGTGTTTCGGCGAGCACCATCGCGCATTCGCGCATCGACGACAGCGCCGGCCCGACCGGCTCGACCGACCACGGGCCCACGCCCTGCAGCGCGGCCGCGAGCACGTCGAGCGCCGCGAAACTGGCCTGCACCGAGCACACGACATCCGCATGCACGGGCGCGCTCGTTTCGCGCAGCCGTCGCGCGACGGCGATGAAACGCGAGACGACCGGCAGGTTCGGATAGAAGCTGTTGAGCAGGCAGCGGCGGCCATGGCGCGACGCGGTGCGCAGCACGCGACTCCATTCGTCGGGCAGCAGCGGATGCTCGATCACGACGTCGACCCCGCGTTCGAGCAGCCGGCACGCGAGCGCGGCCCCGTCGGCACCGCGCGCCGCGCCGCCGACCGCGACGCACGCGACCCGCACGTCCTCGGGCAGTGATTCAGGCGCATCGAACACGGGCGCGCCGACACGCGCGGCCAGCGCGGCGGTGCGCGCGCTGCCTTGCCCCAGGATGCCCGCGACGCGATACGTGCTGGACGCCGCGAGGCCCGCCGCATAGAACTGGCCGAAGCGTGAGCCGGCCACGACGACCGGCAGCGGATGAACCTTCATTGCGCCTCCTTCAGGCGGGTGTCGACGAACGCGGTATTCAGGCAGTCGAAATGACCACCGGGGATATCGACGGCCGTGATGCCGCCGAGCGCCTGCGCCGTCCAGTATTCGGTGAGCGCTGCGCGCTGCTGCGGAATCAGCGGGTTGCAGCGCTCCGGCACGAACAGCCGCAGCGCGCCCGCATAAGGCGCGTCGCCGGCCCAGTGGCTCGCCTGCACCGAATGCATGAAGAGCCGGTACAGCCGTTCGCGTTCGTCGAGCAGCGGATGCGCGACCGCGTCCTGCATCGACAATCCGGCCGCCGCGCGCAGCACGCGGCGGCGCAACGCGTCGAGCGGCTCGCAGCGATCGCCGAAGATTTCCAGCTGTGCCTGCAGGCTGCCGGGCGCGAGACGCGCGGGGTCGGCCTTCAATGCGTCGGCGAGCGCGTCGGCCAGCACGTACGTTTCCGGAAACCCGAGCGCGTCGAGCGGCAGCCCGAGCGTCGCCGCGAAGTTGAACAGCACGAGCCGTTCGTCTTCGATCAGGTACGGAATCCGGTAGCTCGACACGATGTCCAGCGTGCGCACGTCGACGCCGAGCTGCACCAGCGACTTCGCCATTTCGAGCGCGACCAGCCCGCCCGAGCAGTAGCCGAGCACGTCGACTTCGCGCACGCCGGTGCGCCACAACGCATCGGCATAGCGCCGGCCGAGCGTCGCGTTCAGGTGGCGCGCCGGCACCTCGAGATAGTCCTGCGCATCGCGCACCGCGAAGCCGAGCACCGGGCCAAGCCGCGCGAGCGCCGGCATGACCGGACGATACGCATGCACGGTGCCGAGCCCTTCGTGCACGATCACGCGCGGCACGCCGTCGCCCGGCGCGAGCGGAATCGGGCGTACGTCGGCACGCACGCGTGGCGCAGGTGCGTGGATGACCGCCGACGCGTGGGTCGTGCGCGGGGCAGCAGGCGATGTCGCGGCCGCCTGCTGCTCGCCCGCATCGCGCAGGCATTGCGCGAACGCAGCGGGTGTCGGTTGGGCTAGCACCCAGCGCAGCAGCCGGTCGAACGGATGCGCTTGCGCAAGGGGCTCCTCGCCACGCAGCCGCGACACGAGTTGCGCGATCAGCAGCGAATCGCCGCCCGCCGCAAAGAAGTCCTGATCCGGCGTGACGTTGCGCGTATCGAGCACCGCTTCCCACAAGCCGATCAACCGGGCTAGCAACGGATCGGCAGCGGTGTGCGTGTGGACGGGTCGCGCGGCCGCCGGCTCCGGTTCGCGGATGTCGGCGATGCCGGCCAGCGTACGGCGATCGATCTTGCCGTTCGCGGTCACCGGCAGACGGTCGAGCACGCGCAATTGCGACGGCACCATGTAGCCCGGCACGCGCTCCGCGACGAACGCCAGCAGCGCGTCCGGCGCGATGCGCGCCGCGCCGCGCTTCACGTGCGCGAGCAGGATGTCGTAGCCGAGCGCGTCGAGCGGCGTGCCGGGCGCCACGCAACCGAGCGCACGATCGCCGCCGTCCGACTGCAGCCATTCGAGCCACTGCGCACGCGGCACGAACAACCGCGCCGACTCGGCACGCGCGTCGTTCGGCGTTTCCATCATCAGCCCCTGGCTGATGCTGATCTCCGGATGCTCGGTCGTCAGTTCCTGGATCACCCACCACGCATCGGCCGCCGACAGCGCCCGCAATCCGGCGATCAGCGCGACCGTGTCGCGCGCGTTGTTCAATGCGCCGGAACTGATCGTGACGTCGATCGAATGCGGCGCGATGCCCTGCGCGTCGAACGGTGCGTTCATGTCGAACCGCACGAACCGCATCCACGGATACGCGGCGAAGCGCTCGCGCGCCGCGGCAAGGAAATAGCTCGACACGTCGCTGAACAGGTAGTCGATCCGCGCGCCCGCTTCGACCAGCGGTGCAAGGACGTCGACGATCGCGCGTGTCGCCGCGGCCGTTCCCGCACCGATCTCGAGGATGCGCCACGGACGCTGCGGCTCGCGTGCGACGACCGCGCGCACGGCCTGCGCCATCCCGTTGTGCAGTGCGTGCGCATGTTCGCCTTCGCTGTACATCGCGTCGGCGATATGCGATGCGCCTTCCGGGAACATCAGGCCGGCGGGCGACACACTGCCGTCCACCTGCGCGTCGAGGCATCGCGCGCTGTCGCGGAAGTAGTCGACGAGGACGGCCGGCCACAGTTCGGGCGATGCGTGCTGCGCAAACGCATCCCAGCACGCGTGAGCGTCGGCATGGCGGGTATCGGGCCGCAGACGCCAGCCTCCTGCTTCGGCATCCGCTTGCAGCACGCCATGCTTGTCGAGCATCGCGAGCCAGTGACGCAGCAGATGCTGTCGCGCCGCCGGCACGCGCAACCGCTCGCACAACGTCGCGAAATCCGTCGCGGCCTCCTCGATCAGCTCGCCTGCCGGCACGATCCACGCGGCCAGCGACGCGACGCAGGCCGCTTCGAGCTGGGCGACCGACTTCACCACGTCCGCATGCGCGGGCCAGCGCGCGGCGGCGAACGCCGTACGCACCTGCTTTGCGATCTCGTGCAGCGCGTCGTCCTGTGCGTTCGGCGCCGATTCCACGCCGTGCAGCGAAGCGAAGCTCGCGAGCCGGCGCTCCGCGCCTTCGCCGAGCACGATCGTTGCAGCCGCGCCGACGAGCGGATGCGCGGTCAGCGCCGCATCGATCTCGGCCAGCTCGATCCGGTAGCCGCGGATCTTCACCTGATCGTCCTGCCGCCCGAGGAATTCGAGCGAACCGTCGGCGCGCACGCGGCCAAGATCGCCGGTGCGATACAGCCTGCGCCCGTCGCGATGACGGATGAAGCGTTCGGCCGTGCGCACGGGATCGTTCGCGTAACCCGTTGCGAGCCCCACCCCGCCGATATGGATCTCGCCGCGCACGCCGGGCGGGCACGGCCGGCCGAGTGCGTCGAGCACTTCCATCGTCTGCCCGGTCAGCGCGCGGCCGTACGGAATGCTGGCAAGCTGCGTGTCCGCCGCACGGATCGGATGCTCGATCGACCAGATCGACGCCTCGGTCGCGCCGCCCAGGCTGAACAACGCGCTGTCGGGCCAGCGCCGCCACCAGCGTGCGGGCAGCGTCACCGGAATCCAGTCCCCCGACCACAGCACGCGGCGCGGGCCCGGCACGTCGAGCGCCGGTTCGCCTTCGAGATAGTCGATCAGCATCTGCCCTTGCGCGGGCACCGAGTTCCACAGCGTCACGCGGTGGCGCACCATCAGCTCGGCCCAGTGCGACGGATCGTTGCCGCGCGCCGGATCGGGCAGCACGATGCACGCGCCGCGCGCGGTCGCGCCGAAGAAGTCGTAGACGGACAGGTCGAAACTCAGTTCGGCCAGGCCGAGCACCACGTCGCCGTCGCCCACTTCATGGCGCGCGCTGATGTCGGCGAGCGTGTTGCACACGGCCGCGTGGCTCAGCATCACGCCCTTCGGTTCGCCGGTCGAGCCCGACGTATAGATCACGTAGGCGAGCGCGTCGCCGTCGATTTCATGCGCAGCGCGAGGCGGCCATTGCGGATCGATCGGCAACGTGTCGATATCGATGCGCGTGCAACCATCATGTTCGAAGTCGAGCGCCTGCACGCTGACGACCGCGCGCACCCGCGCATTACGCAGGATCGCCTGCTGCCGCAGCGCCGGCTGGCGGCTGTCGACCGGCACGTACGCGGCGCCCGCCTGGACGATCGCGAGCACGGCCGCGAGCTGGTGCGCGCACTTCGGCATCAGCACCGCGACGGTGTCACCCTCGCCGACGCCGGCTTGTTCAAGCGCTGACCGCAACGCCGCCGCGTGCTGCGCGACGTCGCGATACGTGCGTGTCCCCTGTGCATCGATCACCACCGGCGCCTCGGGCGTACGCAACGCCTGCGCGGCGAAGCCGGCCGCGATATGCGTATCGGCATCCGGATGGATCTCGGCGGCGGGCGCGGCGGACGGCAGCACGATGTCACCCTCGCGCGACCACCACTCGGCTTCAGCCGCGAGCTGGCCCAGCAGCGCGACGTACGCATCGAACATCGCCGCGGGCATGCCGTCCGGAAACAGGTCGTCGCGCACGTCCCAGCCGATTTCCAGTCCGCCGAACTGGTCGGTCACCTGGCAGTCGAGCCAGACCTGCGGCGTCTGGCTGATCATGTAGAGAGGCGGCTCGGCGCGGGTCGTTTGCTCACCGAGCAGGCGGCCCACACTGCCGATGCCGCTCGTGAACACCACCGGCATCAGCGCCGCATCCTTGCCGCGCCGCCGCGCGAGTTCGCGCATCACGTCGACACCGGTAAACGCGCGATGGTCGAGGTCGTCGAACATGCGCGCGCCGATCGTGCGCGCACGCTCGACGAAATCGCGCCCTTGCGTTACGTCGACCGCGAGCAGGCTCAATGCGGTGAAATCGCCGAGCACCGCGTCGATGCGCGGATGCACGGGCGGACGGTTCAGCACCGTCAGGTTCAGGCAGAACGCGGGCGACTGGCTCCAGCGGCCGACGACTTCGGCGAACGCGGCCAGCGCGACGCTTGCCGCACTCAGCCCGAAACGGCTCGCGTAGCTGCTCAGCGCAGCCCATTGCGCGCGATCGAGCCGCGCATGCCGGTGCGTGAAGCGCGGCCGCGCGTCGGCACGCATCGCGGGCACCACCGGCAGATCGGGCCGCGCGGGCAGATCGTCGATGCGCGCGAGCCACCACGCCTTGTCACGCGCATGATCGGCGCGCGTGCCGGCCTGGGCTTCATTGACGACGTAATCGCGGAACGTCGCGTCGAGCGGCGCGGGCTGCCATTGCGGATCGTCGTAGCGACGCCGCCATTCGGCGAGCAGCAACTGCAGGCTCGCGTAGTCGATCAGCGTGAAATCGACGGACAGGTGCAGCACCGCGCCAGCCGGCCCAAGGCTCACTTCCGGCTGCAGCACCGGCCAGCGGTCGAGCGCATGCACCGCATGATCGAGGCGCTCGCGCACGCGCTTCACGTGCGCGTCGAATGCGTTCGCATCGGCCTCGCGCAGGTGATGCACCGTGAGCGGCTGCCACGGCACGTCGGGCAGCACACGCTGCCATGCGTTGTCCTCGACGATCGCGCGCAGCATCGGATGCCGCGCGACGCACGCATTCCACGCCGCCTCGAAGCGCACGCAGTCGAGATTCGCGGGCTCCCCGTATTCGACATACAGATGGCACGCATTGCCGCCGAACTCGAACGATTCATGCCGGCCGAGCACATACGCGGCCTGCACCGGCGTCAGCGCGAACCGCTCGTGCCGGCGCGCCGGATCGCTGCGCCACGCGCCGTCCTGCAGGAAGCGGATAAACGTATCGCGTTCTGCCTTGATGCGCGCGGCCAGGTCTGCATCGAGTGCGCCGGCCGGCGCGCGATAGCGCAATTGTCCGCCGTCGTCGCACCACAGTTCGATCTGGCGTTCGCGGCAAAGATCGAGCACGTCATCGAAGCTCACAGCACGCCCTCCTCGATCGTCGCAACCGGCGCATCGCCCGCAGCGTGCGAGGGCGGCGCGGCCGGTGCGGCCTCGTCGAGCTGCGCGGCGAGACCCGCGAGCGTCGGCTGCCGGTAGAACGCCGCCATCCCCACCCGCACGCCGAGCCGCTCGCGCAGCTGCGCGAGCAGGCGCGTCGCGAGCAGGCTGTCGCCGCCGAGCGCGAAGAACGTCGCGTCACGCGCATTCGCCGGGCGGCCAAGCGCGTGCTCCCAGCACGCGAGCAGCGTCGCCTGCCGTTCGTCCGCCGGCACGAACGCATCGTGTGCGGCCGGGGTGTCGCCAAGCGCCCGCGCGAGCGCATCGCCCACCGCTCGCCGGTCGATCTTGCCGTTCGCGTTGAGCGGCCAGCGCGCGAGGCACCACAGCGCATCGGGACGCATCGCGTCGGGCAACCGGACGCGCAGCCAGTCGGCCAGTGCCGCTTGCGCGACCGGTTCGCCGACACGGCGCGCGTCGATGCAGGCAAAGGCAGTCGAGCGCCAGCTCCGCGAATCATCCAGCGCAAAGCCGCATGCGTGTGCCGCCGACGCCAGCGCATCGTGTGCAAACAGCCGCGGCAGCGACGCATCGCCCGTCACGCCCGCGACGAGTTCGCGCAGCGGCGAATCGCGCAGCACGTCGGCGAGCAGCAGGCGGCCATGCTGCGCCAGCAACGCTGCCGCGATCCGGAACGTCTCGCGCGGATCGTCTCGCAGGTGCGCCGCCGCGAAGCTGATCACGCAATCGAACCGGCCGAGATGGCGGGCGGGCAGCAGGCCGTCCTGCGTCGCCTGCAACGTCGGCATCGTTCGTGTGAAGTACGCGTGCGCGTTGTGCAGCAGACCCGGCGACGCGTCGAACAACGTCACGTCGAAGCGCGGATCGTCGAGCACGCCGAGCCCCGCATCGAACCATTGCCCGGCGCGCGCATCGAGCACCGCGACCCGCATCGGTTCGGTGCGCGCGGCGGCCTGGGCCTGCAGTGCATCGCCAAACTCGCGCAGTGCGCGTGCGCCGTCTGGCAGACGCGCCGCGAACGCCAGCGGTGCGATCCGCGGATCGAGCGGCACACGCCGCGCGGCGCCTTCCGGGTCCGCCGCGAGCGCACGCAGCGCGCCGGTCAGGTCGTCGAGATCGGCGGCAAACCAGTCGAGCCGATCGAGCGCGCCGTCGATCGACATCGATACGTCATCCTTTGCATGCCAATGCGCGCGCAGCGACGGCGGCAAGCCCGCATCGCCGTCGAGCAGCCGAGCGGCGACCGCGCGCGCGACGGCCGCTTCCGCGTTCAGCGTATCGGCAACGTCCGCTTCCGCGAGTACAGGCGATGACGGTGTTGCATCCGGTGCGCGATCGGCCGGCACGAATGCCGCGGCGATGCGCGCGGCCTCGCCGCCGACCACGCTCGCACACGCACCGTCGATCAGCGGATGCGCGGCCAGCGCGGCCTCGATCTCGCCCAGCTCGATCCGGTGCCCGCGCACCTTCACCTGGCGATCCTCGCGCCCCAGGAATTCGAGCGTGCCGTCGGGCCAGTAGCGGCCCCGGTCGCCCGTGCGATACCAGCGGCCCGACGCTTGCTGCACGAAGCGCTGCGCGGTCAGCTCGGGATCGTTCCGGTAGCCGCGCGCGAGGCTGTCGCCGCCGATCAGCAGTTCGCCCGGCACGTAGTCCGGCACGTCGCGGCCGTCGGCATCGACAACACGATAGGCCTGCCCCGGCAACGGCCGGCCATACGGAATCGAACGCCAGTGCGGCGGCACGTCGCGCACCGTCTGCACATTCGACCAGATGCCGGCCTCGGTCGCGCCACCGAGCGCATGGAATGCACACGCGTCGCCGCACCGTTCACGCAGGCGCGCCGGCAGATCGAGTGCGATCCAGTCGCCGGACAACAGCGCCGCGCGCACGCTGCGGCACGCGTCGGCCGCGGCCGGCACCGCCAGCGCCATCTCCAGCAGCGCAGGCGCCGAATTCCACAGCGTCACGCGATGCTGCGCGATCAGCTCGATCCAGCGCGCCGCGTCGCGCGCGTCGTCCTGGGTCGGCAGCACAAGCTCGGCACCGGCACCGAGCACGCCGAACAGGTCGTACACCGACAAGTCGAAATCGAGCGCCGATACCGCGAGCAAGCGATCCTGCGCATGCACGCCGAGCAGCGCATCGATCGCATCGATCGTGTTGAGCGCCGCCGCGTGCGTCATCTCGACGCCCTTCGGCACGCCCGTCGAACCGGACGTGTAGATCACGTACGCGGTGGCCTGCGGGGCCACGGCGAGCGGCGCGACCAGCGGTTCGTGCCGCATCAGCGCCGCGACGCCGACATGCGGCAACGCTGCATCGGCGAGCGTCGTGTCGCCGATCACGGCCTTTACCCCGGCCGCGCGTTCGATCAACGCCTTGCGCGCGGCGGGCTGCGCGATGTCGAGCGGGACATAGCACGCGCCGGCGGCCAGTACGCCGAACACCGCGGCCACCTGTGCGGGCCCGCGCGGCAGACTGATCTCGACGGCGTCGCCGTGACCGATGCCGGCCGCACGCAAGCCACCCGCGATCGCGAGCGCCCGTGCGGCCAGGTCGCCGCGCGTCACCGCTTGCTCGCCGCACCGCAACGCGACGGCCGCCGGCTCGCGCGCGGCCAATGCGAAGAAGTCGGCATGCAGCGTGCGCGGCCGCCCGGGTGCGGGCACCGCGTTGAGCGCGTCGCGCACGCGTCGTTGCGCGGACGGCAGCTCGACGGCGATCGGCAGCCGCCAGTCGCGATCGCACAGCGCCTGCACGAGCGCGACATACGCGCCGAACATCGCATCGATCATCCCGTCGGGAAACAGGCCGTCGACGCTGTCCCACGCGAGCAGCGCGCCGTCCGGCACGCGATAGAGCTGATGGTCGAGCCACACCTGCGGGGTCTGCGAAATCATGTCGTGCAGATCGCCGAACACGCGCGCGAATGCGTCGGGCACGAACGGCGCATCGCCGAGGTTGCACGAGAACACGACGGGCGCCGCGCGCGGCGTGCCCTGCCGGCGCGCATCGCGCAGCACGTCGAGCGCCGGATACGCGGCCTGCGCGATCGCGCCGTGCAGCCGCTGCTGGAACGCGCGCACCGCGTCGGCCGCGCTCGCGTCGGCGCGCAGGTCGCATTCGACGAGCAGCAGCGTCGTGAAATCGGCGATCACGCGGCCGAGATCGGGCGCATCGCCGTGCCGGTCGAACAGCGGCACGTTGAGCAGGAACGCGTGACGGCCGCTCCAGCGTGCGAGCACCGCGGCGAACGCCGCGCCGAACACCGACGACAGCGTGACGCCATGCTGCGCGGCCCGTGCCTGCAGGCGCGCGAGTTCGGCCGTGCTCAGCGTATGCGCGATGCGGCTGAAACGCGGCGCACGGATCGTTTCCGGTGCACGGGCGAGCGGCAGCGCCGGCCCTTCCGGCAGCGTGGCGAGTCGCGCCTGCCACGCATCACGCGCCGTGGCCCGCGCATCGCGCGTATCGGCCGCGCGACGCGCGAGCCAGGCCGGGAACCACGTCGACGGTGCGTCGGGCAACGCCGACGGCTCGGCATAGGCAGCGCCGATTTCCTGCATCAGCAGCCGCACGCTGTCCACGTCGGCCGCGAGCAGGTCGACGCTCAGCCACACGCGATCCTCGCCGCCGGGCATTTGCACGAGCCCCATCATGAAGACCTGCGCGTGCTCGACGTCGAGACATTCGTGCGACCGGCGCGCGCGCAGCGACACCCATTCGGTTTCCGCCTCGGCGGCTGCCCTGTCGCGCCAGTCCGCATGCGCGAACACCGGCGCGTCCGGCGCCGCGACGATCTGCTGGCGGCCCCCGGTGAAGCGTGCACGCAGCATCGGATGGCGCTCGCGCACGAGCCGGCATGCCGCGTCGAGACGAACGGGATCGATCGCACGGCAGCGAAACTCGAGGAACGCATGACAGCTCACGTTGCCGAGCACTTCGCCGTCGCCGCGGCCGAGCCAGTACGCCTGCTGCACCGCGGACAAGTCGAACGGCGCATGCACGTCGACGTCGACGTCGACGACCTCGGCCGCCTCGGCATCAGGCATCGCCGCGGCGACGCGCGGCGCATTCGCGAGCAGTTCGGCCCACGCGCCGAGCGTCGGCGTACGCGTGAGCGCATCGAACGTCAGCGCGTAGCCGAGGCGGTTCACGCGCGTCTGCAGATACATCAGCCGGATCGAATCGAGGCCGCAGCTCAGCAGGTCCTCGTCATCGTCGAGCGACGCGATTTCGTCGACGGGCTCGTCGAGCAGCTCGGCGATCATCGCGACGAGCTGCGAGCGAAAGGCAATGGGAGAAAAACGGGAAGGATCGGAATGATCGATGCTGGAATCGACAGCGGTCTGGCTCATGGGCACGCCTTGTATGGGTCGTTCGATGGCGGATCCGCGCGGCGGCGGCCACCTGTGAATGAGAATCTATCTCATTCACTCCCATGAGCCTTGTCGATTGCTTTAGGCTGCCGGTCAGTTGTTTTAGATTGCCGCGCGCTCCGTCTCGACGTCGTCGATCGCGTTCGACGACGCACGAATATCGCTCGGCGAAATGCCGTAGCGCTTGCGGAAAGCGATCGAAAAATGGGCCGGGCTATAGCCGACGCGGTACGCCACGGTCGACACGTTCGCGTCCTCCGCGCACAGCATCGCGTGCGCGGTCCGCAGCCGGTATTCCTGCAGGTACGCATACACGCTCGTGCCGAACACCTTGCGGAAACCGGCCGTCAGCTTGCGTGAATTCATCCCCACCCGGCCCGCGAGCGCATCAAGCGTGGGCGGCTGCTGGAGCTCGCGCGTCAGGATGTCGCTCGCCGCATACACGCGCTCGACATCCGACGACGTGACGCGCACGTCGGCCGGCGCGAACTGCCGCTGCGTCGCCAGCAGCTGCGCGCTCAACGCGGTCAGCTCGAAGGCCTTGGCCTTCAGGTAGTACTCGCGCACCGCGCCCTCGAACGGGCAGGTCGCGATCTGCACCGCGAGCGCCTGCAGCGCCTTCGACGCCGGGCAACTGACGATGCGCGGATCGCCGCCCGTCGGCGCGAGCATCTTCTCCGGCAACAGGCTCAGGTTGCGGTCGAGCGCGTCGAGGCCGAGCTGCACGATCGTGTAGCGCAGCGGCGTGTCGCGGTCGTAGATCTGGTGCGTCGTGAATTCGCCGTCGTTGGCGATCACGCACAGGCCCGGCCCCTTGATGCACTGCTCGGGCTGGCCCGGCACACGGCAGCGCAGCTGCCCGCTCTGCACGAGGACGAGCTTCAGCCCTTTTTCGAGCGGCTCCTCGTACCAGTCGCGGCTATCCGAGCACAGCGTGCCGCTCATGAGTTTCATGCCCGCGTCGATGTGCACCACGCCCGGATGATTGCCGGGCACGAGCACCGGCGGGTGACGTCGTGACGAAGCGAAGGAGGTCGAGCTCATCGGAGGTCCGTTGGTTAGGCGGCACGCGCGGCCCGGCGCGCGCCGGCGGCAACCGGCCGATTGTCCGGCCGGGCCGGGCGGGCGCCGCGCGACAGGCGCCCGATCGAATGAAATTGCCGCGATATCGAAAGAAACGGCGCTATCGCGGCACTTGTTACAAATGATAATACCTCTCATTTACATTTTCTGACAACTTGCCGGAACCCAAGGTCAGCGCATGCAATCCTCCCTTCCCTCCGTGGCGCCGGCCTTCCCGGCCGACGCGCCCGACGACTTCGCACGCCGCTACAGCGACGCCGGCTATTGGCAAGACACGACTTTCTTCGATGCGCTCGACGCACAAGCGCAGCGCGATCCCGATGCGCTCGCCATCGTCGACGGCGCCTGCCGGCTCAGCTATCGCGACCTGCTGGCGCGCATCCGCCGGTTGGCGGGCGGCTTCGCGCGCCTCGGCCTGGTACGCGGCGACGCGGTCGTCGTCCACCTGCCGAACGGCGCTCGCTTCATCGAGACGTGCTTCGCGCTGTTCCAGCTCGGCGTGCGACCGGTGCTCGCCCTCCCCGCTCACCGGCACTACGAGATCGGCGCGTTCTGCCGCTTCGCCGGCGCACGTGCATATCTGGGCGCGGCGCAACTCGGCGAATTCGACTGCCGCCCGCTCGCGGCCGCGTTGCAGGCCGATTGCCCGACGCTCGAGCACGTCGTGATGGCCGGCGGCGATCACGCGTTCACGCCGTTCGACGCGCTGTACGATGCGCCGCCGCTGCGCGAATGCGCGGCTCGCGCCGACGACATCGCGTGCTTCCAGTTGTCGGGCGGCACGACCGGCACGCCGAAGTTGATCCCGCGCCGTCACCGCGAATACCTGTACAACGTGCGCGCGTGCAGCGCCGCGAGCGGCTTCGACGCCAGCACCGTATATCTCGCCGCGCTGCCGATGGCGCACAACTTCACGCTGTGCTGCCCCGGCACGATCGGCGCGCTGCTCGCGGGCGGCCGCGTCATCACGACCGGGCGGCCCGAGCCCGAACAGAGCTTCGCGCTGATCGCGCGGGAGCGCGTCACGCATACCGCGCTCGTGCCGCCGCTCGCGCTGCTGTGGCTCGACGAACAGCCGCAACGGCGGGCCGACCTGTCGAGCCTGCGCGTGCTGCAGGTCGGCGGCGCGCGACTGATGGACCACGCGGCCGCGCGCGTGACGCCCGTGCTCGGCTGCCAGCTGCAGCAGGTGTTCGGGATGGCCGAAGGGCTCATCTGCTGCACGCGGCTCGACGATTCGCCCGAACGGATCGCGCACACGCAGGGCCGCCCCGTGTCGGACGGCGACGAAGTGCGCATCGTCGACGATGCCGGCGAACCCGTCGCGCCCGGTGAAATCGGCGAACTGCAGGTGCGCGGCCCGTACACGATCCGCGGCTACTACCGGCTCGCCGAGCACAACGCGACCGCGTTCACCGCCGACGGCTTCTATCGCAGCGGCGACCGCGTGCGGCGCACCGCGGACGGCGACCTCGTCGTCGAAGGCCGCGACAAGGACCAGATCAATCGCGGCGGCGAGAAGGTCTCCGCCGAGGAAGTGGAGAACCTGTTGCTCGCCCACCCGCAGGTGCACGACGCGGCGGTGGTCGCGATGCCCGACCCGTTGCTCGGCGAGCGCACGTGCGCGTTCGTCGTCGCCCGTGCGCCCGCACCGTCCAGGCTGGTGCTGAAACGCTACCTGCGCGACTGCGGGCTCGCGGCGTTCAAGATTCCCGATCGCATCGAGTTCATGCCGCGCTTCCCGGAAACCGGCATCGGCAAGACCAGCAAGAAATCGCTGCGCGACCTGCTGCGCCGCCAGTTGCAGGCGGCGGCCGCATGAGCGCGCGGCCGACCGATTCGAACTGGATCCGCGAACTGCGCCTGTCGCCGTGCCCGCGCGCGCAACTCGTCTGCTTCCCGCACGCCGGCGGCACCGCGAATTTCTTTCGCGGCTGGAGCCGCGCGCTGCCGTGGGACGTCGACCTGCTCGCGCTGCAGTACCCGGGCCGCGAGGAACGCTTCGGCGAGCCATGCCTGACGTCGATCGACGCACTCGCCGGCCCCGCCGCCGACGCGCTGCAACGCTATGCCCACGCGCCGCTCGTGCTGTTCGGGCACAGCCTCGGCGCGGCGCTCGCGTACGAGGTGGCGGCGCGGCTCGAAGCGCGCGGCGCGACGCCGCTTTACCTGGCCGTCTCCGCGCTGCCGCCGCCGCATCGCCAGCGCCTGTCGGACCTGCACCTGCAATCCGACGATGCGCTGGTGGGCGATGTCGCACGGCTGTCGGGCGAGCACGCCGCGCTGCTCGCCGATCCGGAAATGCGCGCGCTCTACCTGCCAATGATCCGCAGCGACTACCGCGCGATCGAGACGTATCGCCGCGACCGGCCGCCGCGGCTCACGACGCCGCTCGGCGTGATGCTGCCGCTTGCCGATTCCGAGCTCGACCACGACGAGGCACATGCGTGGCAGGACGTCGCGTCGCGCCCGATCCGCATCGAGACGTTCAGCGGCGACCACTTCTACCTGCGCCACCAATACCCGGCGGTGATCGCGCATCTGGTCGAACGGATCGACCAATCCCTTCGTTACGGAAAGGAGTACACATGAAGACACCGGACGCCTGCACGGGGCTGCCCGACATTCGCGAAGCCATCGATCGCCTGGACGCCGACATCATCGAAGCGCTCGGCCTGCGCATGCAGTATGTGAAGGCTGCGTCGCGCTTCAAGCCCGACGAAGCGAGCATCGCCGCGCCGGAACGGGTGGCCGCGATGCTGCCCGACCGGCGCCGCTGGGCCGAACAGGCCGGCCTCGATGCCGACTACGTCGAAACGCTGTTCTCGGGCCTGATCGCGTGGTACATCGCGCAGCAGACGCAGTATTGGCGGCAACAGCGGGGGCTCGCATGAACGCCGGCCTCCCGCTGCTGCACGACACCTTCGCCCGTGCGGCCCGGCGCGCCGCCGACACCGGCACGCCGACACTCGCGTCGGTGTCGGTGCCGCTGCGCCCGCTCGACTTCTTCGACCTGATCGCCGCGTGGGACGACGGCGCCACGCCGTGGTGCTTCCACGAGGCCGGCGATGCGTCCGTCACGCTGTTCGGCTGGGACGGCGCGCTCGAACTGACCGCCACCGGCGACACGCGCTTCGCGCAGATCGATGCACGCTGGCGCACACTCGTTCGCGATGCGGTGACGGCCGGCCCGCAACCGCCGCGCCTCGTCGGCGGCTTCCGGTTCGATTCGCATGGCCCACGCAGCACGCACTGGGCGCCGTTTCCCGACGCGAGCATGACGGTGGCGAAGCTGCTGATCGTGCGCGAAGGCGATGCGCACTGGGCCGTCTGCCAGCACGTCGTCGCCGCGCACGACGATCCGGCCGTGCTCGCGCATGCGTGCCTCGCGCGCATCGAGTCGCTCGGCACGCTCGCCGCCGCCCATGACGACGATGCCCCGCATCTGCTGCACACGCAGGCGCTGCAGGCAAGCGAATGGCAGCACGAAGTCCGGCGCGCGGTGGACGCGATCCACGGCGGCGCGTTCGGCAAGGTCGTGCTCGCGCGCGACGTGCTCGAGCAGTACGCGCGGCCCGTTGCCATCGCGCCGCTGCTGCGCCGGCTGCGCAAGCGCGACGCGCATGCGCACCTGTTCGCGGTCCGCCGTGAAGGCGCTTGCTTCGTCGGCGCCACGCCGGAACGGCTCGCGCGTGTCGCGGCCGGCGACGTGCGCACGCATGCGCTGGCCGGGACCATCCGGCGCGGCGCCACGCCCGACGACGATCGCGCGCTCGGCGCGGCCTTGATGGATTCCGCGAAGGAACGGCTCGAACACGCGCTCGTCGTCGACGCGATCCGCGCGGCGCTCGCGCCGCTGTCGCGCACGCTCGACGTGCCCGAGCAACCGTCGCTGCACCGGCTGCCGAGGCTGCAGCACCTGAGCACGCCGATCCGCGCGACGCTGAAGGCGGACGCGACGCTGCTGCAGGTCATTGCGGCGCTGCATCCGACGCCGGCCGTGGCCGGCCATCCGCGCGCCGAAGCGCTCGACCACATCCGCGCGCATGAAGGCTTCGATCGCGGCTGGTATGCGGCGCCCGTCGGCTGGATCGACGCGCACGGCAACGGCGACTTCATCGTCGCGCTGCGCTCGGCGCTGGTCGACGGCGGCGCGTGCCGGTTGTTCGCGGGCTGCGGCATCGTCGCCGATTCCGATCCGGCCAACGAATATCAGGAGACCGAACTCAAGTTGTCCGGCATGCAGGCGGCGATCCGCATGCGCGATGCGGCGGCCGATGCCGACGCACGCGGCCCGGCAACGATGTCGGCCTCGTCGACGGTCGAGTGATGCGTCGGCGCGGCGGCCGCGCGCATCACAACAGCGGCAGCGTGAGCCGGATATGCTCGGCGAACGCCGCCGTCAGATGCGACGGCCGCTTGCGATCGAACTTCAGCGTAATACCCACGGCCGGCAACGGCGGCAAGCGCGGATCGCCGGTGACGATCGCCAGGTCGGCCGGCACCGCCGTCTGCGTCATCACCGCGAACGCCTGCCCCGAACGCACCAGCGCGATCAGCCCCGCGAGACTGCTGCTCGCATACGCGACGCGGTAATCGCGGCCCGCGCGATCCAGCGCCTCGCAGGCCGCGACGTGGTCGAGCGTGTCGCGATCGGACAGCGCCAGCGGCAACGGATCGAAATGTGCGGGTTCGAGCCCCGGATAGCCGATCCAGACCAGTTGCTCGCGGCGAATGATGTCGTCGTTCGCGCCGTCGTCCGGCAATGAAATCATCGCCAGATCGACTGCGCGTTTGTCCAGCTGCTCGATGAGCCGCGGCGTCGGCCCGCACACGACCTCGACGATTGCCTGCGGATGCTGGCTCGAAAACTGCCGTAGCAGCGAAGGCAGCCAGACCTCCGCGTAATCGTCCGGGCAGCCGAAGCGGATCGTCCCCGACAACCCCGTGCCGCACAGGTCGGCCATCGCCTCGTCGTGCAGCCGCAGGATGCGCTGCGCATGCACCAGCAGCCGCTCGCCCGGATGGGTCAGCACCACGCCGCGCCCGGTGCGCTGGAACAGCGGCTGGTCGACGGCCGCCTCGAGCCGCTTCATCTGCTGGCTGAGCGCGGACTGGGTCCGGCCGACGCGCGCGGCCGCGCGGCTGAGCGCGCGCACCTCGGCAATCACGACGAACGAGCGCAGCAGGTCGATTTCGAGCGAAAGCGCCAAGGTATTAGCTCCTTTTCTACCTTGCATTAGAACTATTCGTTTCCATCAAACCAGACGCGCACCTAGACTGCAAGCGCCCCCTGCCCCTTCCTGGAGACGCCCGATGTCCCTGAACGACGACCCGACCTTCTGGCGCAACGCCACGCAGCACCTGGTCCGCTACGGCGGCACGTTCGAGCCGATGATCATCGAGCGCGCGAAGGGCAGCTTCGTGTACGACGCGGACGGCCGCGCGATCCTCGATTTCACGTCGGGCCAGATGAGCGCGGTGCTCGGCCACAGCCATCCGGAGATCGTGTCCGTGATCGGCGAATACGCGGGCAAGCTCGACCACCTGTTCAGCGGGATGCTGTCGCGGCCGGTCGTCGACCTCGCGACGCGCCTCGCCGACGTCACGCCCGCCGGGCTCGATCGCGCGCTGTTGCTCAGCACCGGCGCGGAGTCGAACGAAGCGGCGATCCGGATGGCGAAGCTCGTCACCGGCAAGTACGAGATCGTCGGCTTCGCGCAGTCGTGGCACGGGATGACCGGCGCGGCCGCGTCGGCCACGTACAGCGCCGGCCGCAAGGGCGTCGGGCCGGCCGCCGTCGGCTCGTTCGCGATTCCGGCGCCGTTCACGTACCGGCCGCGCTTCGAGCGCAACGGCGCCTACGACTATCTGGCCGAACTCGACTACGCGTTCGACCTGATCGATCGCCAGTCGAGCGGCAACCTCGCGGCGTTCATCGCGGAACCGATCCTCAGCTCGGGCGGGATCATCGAACTGCCGGACGGCTACATGGCGGCGCTCAAGCGCAAGTGCGAGGAACGCGGGATGCTGCTGATCCTCGACGAGGCGCAGACCGGTGTCGGCCGCACCGGCACGATGTTCGCGTGCCAGCGCGACGGCGTGACGCCCGACATCCTGACGCTGTCGAAGACGCTCGGCGCCGGGCTGCCGCTCGCGGCGATGGTGACGTCCGCGGCAATCGAGGAACGCGCGCACGAACTCGGCTACCTGTTCTACACGACGCACGTGTCGGACCCGCTGCCGGCGGCCGTCGGCCTGCGCGTGCTGGACGTCGTGCAGCGCGACGGGCTCGTCGAGCGGGCGAACGTGATGGGCGACCGGCTCCGGCGCGGCCTGCTCGACCTGATGGAACGCTTCGACTGCATCGGCGACGTGCGCGGACGCGGGCTGCTGCTCGGCGTCGAGATCGTCAAGGATCGCCGCACGAAGGAACCGGCGGACGGGCTCGGCGCGAAGATTACGCGCGAATGCATGAAGCTCGGGCTCAGCATGAACATCGTGCAGTTGCCGGGCATGGGCGGCGTGTTCCGGATCGCGCCGCCGCTGACCGTCAGCGACGCGGAAATCGATCTCGGGTTGTCGTTGCTCGAGCAGGCGATCCGGCGCGCGCTGTAACGGCACGCCGGGCGCGCCGCGCGCGGCATCGCGCCGCCGGCCCGTTGCAGGCCGGCGTCATCCTGCATCACCCAGGCGCCGGTCGCCGGCAAACAACCGCTCGCGCGCGCCGACGAGCCTCGGCCCGCCTCAGCCCGCTTCCGCCGCCCACGCGACGGCATCGGCGCCGGCCGGAATGCGCATCGGGCTCGACGGATCGGTCGCCGCGCGCCATACCGCTTCGGCGACGTCCTGCGCGTGGGTGACCGGCGCGGATTCGTCGACGATGCGCGCAAAGACCGCCGCGGCAAATTCCGCATAAGCCTCGTGCTCGAAGCCATGCATGTGCGCGCGCGCGTTGTCGGCGAAACGCGTGTCGGGCGCACGCCCCGGCAGCACGAGATGCGCACGCACGCCGAACGGCGCGAGTTCGAGCGCCATCGATTCGGTGTACGCATTGACCGCCGCCTTGCTGGCGCGATAGGCGGCAAGCAGCGGCAGCACCTTCAGCGTGACGCTCGACGTGACGTTCACGACGACGCCGGCCCCACGCCGGCGCAACTGCGGCAGCACGGCTTCCGTCACCGCGATCGTACCGATCGTGTTGGTCTCGAACAGCGCGCGCACGGTGTCGATCGGCATCAGTTCGGCCGGTGCGGCCGCGCCGAAACCTGCATTGTTGACGAGCACGTCGATCGGGCCGGCGGCATCGATCGCCGCGCGGATGCTGTCGGGGTTCGTGACATCGAGCGCCAGCACGCGCAGGTTCGCCGACGGCGGCAGCACGCCCTCGCGCGGCGTACGCATCGTCGCGACGACCTGCCAGTCGCGGGCCAGGAAATAGCGGGCGATCTCGAGGCCGAAGCCGGAGGAACAGCCGGTGATCAATACGGTCTTCATGCGAACTCACTCCTGTGACGTGTTGAGCATGTGTTCGTACGATAGATGGCCGGATCCGTATTCGCTACAATCGAAAATCCGATTTTCATTTGCGAGAGTCCGGCGATGATCGATCCGTTAGCCGAGGTCGTGACGCTGCTGCAGCCGAGCACGCGGTATTCCAAGCTGGTTCACGGCGCGAGCCCCTGGCGCATCAGCCGGACGGTCGCCGGCGAGCCGTTCTATTGCGCGGTCCTGGATGGCGGGTGCCGCGTCGCAATCGACGGACATCCGCCGATCGAGCTGCTGCCCGGCGATTTCGTGTTGATTCCGGCTGCCTACGGCGTGTCGATCTCCAGCTTCGAACTGCCGCCGCCGGGTGTCGAAACGGCCGCCCCGGTCGTGCTCGACAACGGCGAATACCGGATCGGCGACGCGGACCGCCCGGTCGACACGCGCATGATGGCCGGCCATTGCAGTTTCAGTTCGCCCGACGCTGCGCTGCTGGTGTCGCTACTGCCGCAATACGTGCACGTGCGCGGCGAGCCGCGCCTGACCACGCTCGTGCAACTGGTGCGAGACGAATCGCGTGCGCAGCGGCCCGCGCGCGAACTCGTGCTGTCGCGACTCGTGGAAGTGCTGCTGATCGAGGCCTTGCGATTCTCGGCCGGCACGGATGCGTCGCCCGGCCTCGTGCGCGGGCTCGCCGATAGCCGTCTCGCCGCCGCGCTCCGCGGGATGCACGCACGCCCCGCGCACCCGTGGACGGTCGTCGAGCTCGCCAGGGAAGCCGCGCTGTCGCGCTCGACCTTCTTCGAACGCTTCAGCCGCGCAGTCGGCGTCGCGCCGATGGAATACCTGCTCACGTGGCGCATGGCGCTCGCGAAGAATCTGCTCCGCCGCAACGAGGGCCGCATCGCCGAGATCGCGGGGCGCGTGGGCTACAGTTCCGCGAGCACCTTCAGCGTCGCGTTCACACGCCACGTCGGCCGGCCGCCCGCGCAATACGCCCGCGACGAACAGGCGACGGCAAACGAAGCATGATGCGCACCCGCCCCCCTGCCCCGCGACCTGCGTACACTATTCGTCACGCAACGACAACGCGCGACGCATCCGATGACGACACCCGCGAAGCACATCGACACAAACGGCCACTGGCTCGTCGCGCGGCGCGATGCGGAAACCGGCATCGAAAGCCTGCATGCGCATTTCAACGGCCATGCCTACGATGCGCACGATCATGACGACATGCTGGTCGGCTTCACCGAACAGGGCGTCCAGCAATTCCAGTGCCACCGGTCGGTGCACACGAGCGTGCCGGGCCGTGCGATCCTGATCGAGCCGGGCGCGCTGCACGATGGCCATGCGCCCGAAGCCGGCGGCTTCACCTACGGGATGCTGTACCTGCCGCAAGCGTGGGTCGAGCGCGCGGCGCGCCGGCTGGACCTGCCGGGCCTCGGCGGCGTCGAGGCGTCGTTCGGCCATACGCTCGTCGACGATCGCGGCCTCGTCGACGCGATCCGCCAGGCGTTTCTCGCGATCCACGGCAACGAAGGCAAGCTCGCGCGCGACCAGACGCTCGACCGCCTGCTGATCCGGCTCGGCGGCGAACTGCGCGGGCCGCTCGTGCTGGAAAGCGCCGTCGTGCCGCCCGCGATCGCACGCGTGCGCGATCTGCTGCATGAACACATGGACGACAACATCGGGCTCGATGAACTCGCGCATGCAGCAGGGATCGACCGGTTCCGGCTGACGCGGCTGTTCCAGCGTGCGTTCGGCACGTCGCCGCACGCGTACCTGGTGCGCTTGCGGCTGCGTGCCGCGCGCCGGCTGCTGGCGGCCGGCCGCACGCCCGCGCAGGCGGCCGCGGACGTCGGCTTCGCCGACCAGAGCCACCTGGGCCGCTGGTTCCGCCGCGCGTACCGGATCACGCCGGCCGCTTACCGGCAACTCTGCACAAACGTTCCAGACTGATCGCGCGCGGCAGCCGATCATGAGCGTCTCTACAAGGAGCACTCATGTTCGATACCAAGGTCGCGCTGATCGTGCGCAACGATCTCGCCGCGTGGCAGAAACTCAATGTCGTCGCGTTTCTCGCGACGGGCGTCGCGGCCGAAGCGCCCGAAGCGCTCGGCGAGCCTTACGAGGATGCGGCGGGACGCCGCTACGGCCGCATGCTGGGCCAGCCGATGCTGGTGTTCGCGGCCGACCTGAACGGCCTGCAGGCCGCACACCGGCAGGCGCTGTCGCGCGAGCTCACGATCGTGCCCTACGTGCATGCGATGTTTTCGACCGGGCACGATGCGGCCAACCGCGACGTGTTTCGCGCCGGCGATGCGGAGAACCTCGACTTCGTCGGGCTGGCGCTGCGCGGGCCGAAGAAGGCGGTGGAAAAAGCCGTGAAGGGGCTGGCGTTGCATGCGTGATGCACTGGCGTTCTGGCGACAACATGCGGCCCGCGTTGCCGATTTTGTCTCGATTCGAACGAATTGCCCGGGTGTAGCACAACCGGCTACGATCGAAGCCGATTCGGCTACACATTGACGTCGCTCGGTACGCCCCCCGTCACGCCCAGGCGTGACCGGGCACGACGCAGCTCACCGCGATGTATTTCGGAATCAGCGATGCGCAAGCACGTTGACGAGCTTGCCGAACGGATCGCGCACATAGAACCGCCGCACGCCCCACGGCTCGTCAGCCGGGCCGTACTCGACCGGAATCCCGGCCGCAAGCACGCGTGCGAGTGCGTCATCGACGTCGTCGACCTCGATCGACAGATCGGGCGTCGGCGTGCCCGATCCGCCCTGCGATGCGAAGCTGATCTGCACGTCCATCTGCTCGGCATTGCCGTAGGTCGCGATCCAGCCGTGGTCCATCAGCAGGTCGAGGCCGAAGATCCGTTGGTAGAAGCGCTTGGCGTCGTCGACTGACCGGGTGTCGATATTGGCGACGATCCGTTTGACTTTCATCGGGTTTCTTCGCGGAGCATGACAGTACCGCGACGCTACACCGGAACCGCGCGCGCAACCAGTGCATCAACGGCCGGCCGCCCCCATGTTCTCCCGCCGCGCCCGCGCGGGCCGTTCCACGTGCTTGCCGGCCAGCCACACGCCGATCGCGACGACCACGATGCCGAGATAGGTCGTCACCTCGATCCGGTCACCGAACATCCACGCGGCCCACATCAGCGTCACGGGCGGTTCGAGATAGACGAGGGTCGCCACGCGCGTCGCGGGCATCCGCTTGAGCAGCGCCCACAACGACAGGTACGCGATGAAGGTCGAGAACACGGTCAGCCACACGACGGACACCCACACGTTCGGCTGGGTCGGCACGTGCAGGTCGCCCGTGACGATCCCGCACACCGCGAACAGCACGAGGCTCACGCAGCCCTGCACGAACAGCGGCAGAAACAGCCCATCCTCGTTGCTGCGCGCGGCCGTCAGCGCGCGGCGCCGCTGATAGATCGTCGCGATCGACAGCCCCAGCGCGGACACCAGCGGCAGCAGGTACATCACGAGCCCGACCGACCCGGCCGGCAGCGCATACTGCCCGCCGATCACGATGCCCACGCCGACGAAGCCGACGACGAGCCCCGCCCACTGGCGCGCCCCGCTGCGCTCGCTGCCTTCGAGCGACGTCATCGCGGCCGTGATGAGCGGCTGCATCGCGGCGACGATCGCGGCAATGCCGGGCGGCAGGCCATGTTGAATCGCGACATACACGCAGGCCAGGTAAAGAAATTGCGACAGGAAGCCGATCACCGCGTGATAGCGCAGCTTCTCCCACGTCAGGCGCGCGAGCTGCCGGTTGAGAACGATCGCGAGGCATAGCGTGACGAGCAGGAACCGCCAGAACAGCAGGTTGAACGCGCCGGCCGTCTCCGCGCCGAGCTTGGCGCCGATGAAGCCGGAACTCCACGACAACACGAAAACGAGCTGGAGCAGGAATAGCTGCATGGGGCGACGGCTCTCAGAAAGTTGCCGGGGACAGGCGCGGGTCTGCCAGATCCCCGGGGCGAATCGGTTCGAGCCCGAGGCGGTGATACTGCAGATCGGCGTCGTCCCGGAGGGCGCGCTGCAACGTCAGCCCTTTGACGATGATGCGCGGAATGCCGGCGTTCGCGATCGTGGCGGTCGAGCGTTTCCGCAGTCGATTCGTACAACGGAAGGTTTACGCCGTCGTAGCCGGATCGATCCGACGGCACGATGTTCCGCACGGAGCGGGTGCCGTCGGCGTGCCACATGCCCCGCTGTTCCGTGCCGTTGCCTGCCTGTTGACCGAGAATATGGGATGCTCAATAATTCCGTCAATCGACATTACCTGAATCACTGATTCGGAAAAACCAAATCATGCCGCGCACCCTGGACGTCGACCTGCTGCGAACCTTCCACGCCGTCGCGAAGCTCGGCCGCTTCAAGGATGCGGCCGCTCATGTGAATCGCAGCCCGTCGTCGGTCACCGCGCAGATCCAGAAGCTCGAGGAGATGGTCGCGCAGCGCCTGTTCACGCGGAACAACCAGGCCGTCGAACTCACGCAGTACGGCCACAAGCTGCTGAGCGACACCACCGAGTTTCTGCTGAGCCACGACCGGCTCGTCGAATCGCTGTCGCCGCAGATGCTGACCGGCAAGCTGCGGCTCGGCATCCCCGATTCGTACGCCGCGCACTTCATGGCGGAATTCCTGCCGCGCTTCGCCGCCGACCGGCCGCTGCTCGAACTGACGGTCGAAGCACGCTCCAGCGAAGAGCTGCAGTCGCTGTTCGCGCGCGGCCAGCTGGACATCACGATCGCCGTGGTGCCGAAAGCGACGCCGCACGGCGAGCTGCTCAGCAAGACCCATCCGGTGTGGGTCGCCGCGCGAACCTTCAAGTTCAATCCCGACGCGCCGCTGCCGATCGCCGTGCAACTGCAGGGCTGCCCGTACCGCGACACCGCGCTGAACGCGCTGAAGAAGGCTAAGATCCCGCACCGGATGCTGCTCGAGAGCGCCAGTTCGCCGGCGGTCGAGGCGTGTATCGCAAATGGCCTCGCGGTCGGCCTCATCGAACACGATCGCGTGTCCGGCAACCTGACGAGCCACGTCGCCGGGATCGTGCTGCCCGATCTTCCGCCGCACCTGATCACCATCCTGACGGACGACAGCAATCGCGCCGCGCTGCATCTGCGCGACGTTCTGAAAAGCACGTTCCGGATCGGATGAAGACAAGGCCGGGAACCGGCCTTGCACGAGAAAGCAAAGAGGACGCGCCGCCGGCCCGTTGCAGGCCGGCGGCGTTCGGCATCAACCGCCGAGGTAGGCCTGCTTGATGCGATCGTTCGCGAGCAGGTTCGCGCCCGTATCGGCGAGCACGACGCGCCCCGTTTCGAGCACGTAGCCGCGATCGGCCACACCCAGCGCCTTGTTCGCGTTCTGCTCGACGAGGAACACCGTGACGCCTTCGTCGCGGATCGTGCGGATGATGTCGAAGATCTGCGCGATCACGAGCGGCGCGAGGCCGAGCGTCGGCTCATCGAGCAGCAGCAGGCGCGGCTTGCTCATCAGCGCGCGGCCGATCGCCAGCATCTGCTGTTCGCCGCCCGACATCGTGCCGGCCCGCTGCGTCGCCCGTTCCTTCAGGCGCGGAAACAGCTTGAACACGTGCTCGATGCCGTCGTCGATCTCGTGGCGGCTCGCGAAGAAGCCGCCCATCTTCAGGTTCTCGAGCACTGTCAGGCTCGGGAACACGCGCCGCCCTTCCGGCGAGATCGCCATCCCCTGCCGCATGATCTGGTGCGTCGACATCGCGGTGATGTCCTTGCCCTCGAACAGCACGCGGCCCGACGACGCGCGCGGCGTGCCGCACACGGTCATCATCAGCGTCGTCTTGCCGGCGCCGTTGCTGCCGATCAGCGTAACGATCTCGCCCTTGTTCACCTCGATCGACACGCCCGCGAGCGCCTCGACCGCGCCGTAGTGCGTATGGACCTGTTCCAGCTTCAGCATCACTCTTCCCCCAGATACGCCTTGATCACGCGCGGGTCGTTGCGGACCGCTTCCGGCGTGCCGATCACGATCGGCCGGCCGTGCTCCATCACGAGGATGCGGTCGGACACGCCCATCACGAGGCTCATGTCGTGTTCGATCAGCAGCACCGATACGCCGAACTCGCGGCGCAGCTTGTCGATCAGGTGCTGCAGCTCGATCTTCTCCTGCGGGTTGAGGCCGGCCGCCGGCTCGTCGAGCATCAGGAGGCGCGGCTCGGTGATCATGCAGCGCGCGATCTCCAGGCGCCGCTGGTGCCCGTACGACAGCGTGCCCGCCGGCCGGTTGGCGACCGACGTCAGCCCCATCCGGTCGAGCCACACGGCCGCGCGTTCGAGCGCTTCCTTCTCGGCACGGCGATACGCGGGCGTCGAGAACAGGCCGGGCAGCAGCCCCGCCTTCACCTTGCGGTGCTGCGCGACGAGCAGGTTCTCGACGACGGTCAGCGACTTGAACAGGCGGATGTTCTGGAACGTCCGCACGAGGCCCTTCAACGCGATCTTGTGGCTCGGCAGCCCGCCAATCGCGTGGCCGTCGAGCACGACGTCGCCGCCGGTCGGCTTGTAGAAGCCGCCGACGCAGTTGAACACCGTGGTCTTGCCCGCGCCGTTCGGCCCGATGATCGCGAACACCTCATCGCGACGCACGTCGAAATCGATCCCGTCCACCGCGAGCAACCCGCCGAAGCGCATCTGCAGCCCGGCGACCTTCAACAGTTCCGTATTCGCGCTCATTGCGGCAGCTCCACGTGGGGACGGCTCGCGGGCAGCAGGCCCTGCGGACGCCACATCATCATCAACACCATCACGAGACCGAAGATCAGCATCCGGTACTCGGCGAAGCCGCGCGCGACTTCCGGCAGCACGGTCAGCAGGATCGCCGCGAGAATCACGCCGAGCTGCGAGCCCATCCCGCCGAGCACGACGATCGCGAGGATCAGCGCCGATTCGATGAAGGTGAACGATTCAGGATTCACGAGGCCCTGGCGCGCCGCGAAGAACGCGCCGCCGATACCGGCGAACGCCGCGCCGAGCGTGAACGCCGACAGCTTGATGCGCGTCGGGTTCAGGCCCAGCGAACGGCATGCGATCTCGTCGTCGCGCAGCGCTTCCCACGCACGGCCCATCGGCATGCGGATCAGGCGGCTCGTCACGAACAGCGTGAAGCCGACCAGCACGAGCGCGAGCAGGTACAGGAAGATCACCACATGGTCGCCGCTGTATTCCAGCCCGATCAGTTCATGGAAGGTCTTCGCGCCTTCGACGCTCGCGCTGCGCGCCATCTCGAAGCCGAACACCGTCGGTTTCGGAATGCCCGAGATGCCGTCCGGGCCGCCCGTCAGGCTCGTCAGGTTGTTCGCGAGCAGGCGGATGATTTCGCCGAAGCCGAGCGTGACGATCGCGAGATAGTCGCCGCGCAGCCGCAGCACCGGGAAGCCGAGCAGGAAGCCGAACGTCGCGGCCGCGATCGCGGCGAGCGGCAGGCATTCCCAGAACGACAGCCCGAAGTACTGGTTCAGCATCGCGTACGTATAGCCGCCGACCGCATAGAACCCGACATAGCCGAGATCGAGCAGCCCCGCGAAACCGACCACGATGTTCAGCCCGAGGCCGAGGATCACGTAGATCAGCGCGAGCGTCGCGACGTCCACCGCGCCGCGCGAGCCGAAGAACGGCCACACGAGCCCGACCGCGAGCAGCACCCAGACGATCACACGCTGCTGCTGCGCGCCCATCGCGGGCATCGCCGGCAGCTTCACCGACGATTTCGCGCGCACGAGCCACGGCTTGAACAGCTGGAACAGGAACACGCCCGCGACCGCGATCCACACCGGCCGCCAGTGCGGCGTGAGCACCACCTGGTAGCCTTCGAGCTTCAGCTGCAGCCCGAGCACCGGGATCGTGAGGATCGCCGTCAGGAACGCGGCGGCCACGGCATTTTTCAGCGCCTGGCCGATCGAAGCGTCGGCGGCCGGGCGGCGAACGGAAATGACTTGACTCATCTGCGTCTCCCTCAAACCTTTTCGATGTCCGACTTGCCGAGCAGGCCGGTCGGGCGGAAGAGCAGGATCAGCACGAGCAGGCCGAACGCGACGACGTCCTTGTACTCGGCCGGCATGTAGCCTGCGGCGAAGGTTTCCGCGAGGCCGAGCAGCACGCCGCCGAGCATCGCGCCCGGGATGCTGCCGATCCCGCCGAGCACCGCGGCGGTGAACGCCTTGATGCCCGCGACGAAGCCGATATACGGGTTCAGCTTGCCGATCGTCAGCCCGATCAGCACGCCGCCGACGGCCGCCAGCATCGCGCCGAGCACGAACGTGAACGAGATCACGCGGTTCGTGTCGATGCCGAGCAGGTTCGCCATCTTCATGTCCTCGGCGCACGCGCGGCACGCCCGGCCCATCCGCGAATGCGAGATGAACAGCGTGAGCGCGATCATCAGCACGAGCGTCACGCAGACGATCATCAGGCGCGAATACGGGATGGTCACGTCGAAGTCGCCACCGAGGTGAATGTCGAATGCGCCGGAGATCAGCACGGGCACGGACACGTCGCGCGCACCCTGGCCGATCTGCACGTAGTTCTGCAGGAAGATCGACATGCCGATCGCGGAGATCAACGGCACGAGGCGCGGGCCGCCGCGCAGCGGCCGATACGCGACGCGCTCGACCGCGAAACCGTACAGGCCGGTGACGATCACCGACACGATCAGCGCGGCGCCGAGCACCAGCGGCAGCGGATAGCCGGCGGAAATGCCGATGGCAGTGAGGGTCACGAGGCCCACGTACGCGCCGATCATGTAGATCTCGCCGTGGGCGAAGTTGATCATGCCGATGATGCCGTAGACCATCGAATAGCCGATGGCGATCAGCGCATAGATCGCACCCAGCGTCAGGCCGTTGACCAGCTGCTGGGCGAATTGGGGAAAGAAGTCAGTCATGTGCGGGAAGCTCCCGTTGGCGTCGTGTCGCCTGCCGTCGCCGGATCACGGCGTGGCCGCGCGCAACGCACGGTGTCGTCTCGGGCCGCCCCATGGCCGCGCAATGGGCAGATGCGCGGCCAATACGCACCCGCCCCGTCCGGGTCTCGGACAGGGCGGAATGCGCGGGCGGGTACTCCGTCTTACTTGGCGGCGGTCTTCGTCGCGTCCTTGTGCCACGTGTACACGACGAACTTGAACGCCTTCAGGTCGCCCTGTGCGTCATACGCGACCTTGCCGATCGGCGTGTCGAACGTCGTCTTGTGCATGTACGCGGCAACCTTGGTCGGGTCGGTCGTCTTCGCTCCGGCGATCGAGTCGGCGATGATCTTCACCGCGGCGTACGACGGCATCTGGAACGGGCCGTTCGGGTCGCGCTTCTTGTCCGCGAACGCCTTCACGAGCGCCGCGTTGGCCGGATCGGCCGAGAAGTCGGCCGGCAGCGTGACGAGCATGCCTTCCGAGGCCGGGCCGGCGATCGCCGTCACGTCCTTGTTGCCCACGCCTTCAGGCCCCATGAAGGTGGCCTTCACGCCCTGCTCGCGCGCCTGGCGCATCAGCAGGCCCATTTCCGGGTGGTAGCCGCCGAAGTAGACGAAGTCGACGCCTTGCGACTTCAGCTTCGTGATGATCGCCGAGTAGTCCGAATCGCCGGCGTTGATGCCTTCGAACAGCACGACCGGAATCTTCGCGGCTTCGAGGTCCTTCTTCACCGACGATGCGATGCCCTGGCCGTACGACTGCTTGTCGTGCAGGACCGCGACCTTCTTCGGCTTCACGTTGTTGATGATGTAGTGCGCGGCGGCCGGGCCTTGCTGGTCGTCACGGCCGATCGTGCGGAAGATGAAGTGGCGCTTCTTGCCTTCCGTCAGTTGCGGCGCGGTGGCCGACGGCGTGACCATCACGATGCCTTCGTTCTCGTAGATGTCGGAGGCCGGGATCGTCGAACCCGAGCACACGTGGCCGATCACGTACTTGATCTTCTGGCTGACGATCTTGTTGGCGACGGCGACGGCCTGCTTCGGTTCGCATGCATCGTCCATCATCACGACTTCAAGCTTGTTGCCGCCCGCACCGCCTGCAGCGTTGACCTGCTCGATCGCGGTCAGCGCGCCGGCCTTCACCATGTCGCCGTATTGGGCGACCGAACCGCTCATCGGACCTGCGATGGCGATCTTCACGGTTTCCGCTTGCGCGGCGGCGGCGCCGGCGGCGAACAGCACGGCGACGGAAATGGACGTAAGACGGGACAGCGTCATCTGGGAGCTCCTCGATGTTGTTTAGTCATACGGGCAAAGGCGGCATGACTTGCGCAATCGAACAGCACCCGGGGCGAGGACATGGGACACGCCCGAGACACATAGAAGACGGAACTCCGGCGGAATGTTGCGTAGCGGGGCCCGGCTCTTGCAGTCCCCGAAGGGGACGTCTGGTTCGGAAAGACATCGTGATGCGTCTTGCATTGCGCAAGCGTTTCGCCTGCCCCGCTTGCCAAATCGCTCGTTCGGAGGGATGGTCCGACAGCCATTGGCAAGGCAGTCGAAATTATATGGGCGTTTTTAAATCGTCTGTCAAAAATGCCGGTCGACCGAGGGAAAACACGGAGGGTTTTGGCGGTGGGGGTGGCGATGGGGGCGCAACCGCGTGAGGGGCAAGAACGTTTGCCAGGGGTGCAATTGGGTTGCTATTGGATGAGTCGGATCGGGTGGTTGCCTTGCTGCGCTTGGCTTTCGGCGATCTTGGATTTCGTGCGGCGCGTTTTCGGGCTGCTAAGGGTCTGATCGCCGAAAATCAATCAACTGATGATTGCTTTGGTGGGCACCAACTCGGGGCGGTCGGTCGAAGCGGTCAATCCTACTGTTTACAAACAAAACTAAACACTTGGAAGCTAGTTGTTATTTTTATGAAATAATACGAATTCGCTTCTGCAATCCAGCCAGCCTTCCTGTGAGTCGCGTACGCAGCGCCTCGCAGTCGCTTCAGGGCCGCTTCGACGCCCGTCCGTCGCCCAGCCGCCAGCCAGTGATCTGCCGTTTTTTTCTCATCGCATATCACCTGCTTCGGAACGCTGATGAATCACCCTTTCTGCCTCTCTTCCGCCACCGCGATCGCGTGTGCGCTTTCTGTTTCTACCGCCGATGCTTCCGGACGCGATTCGCTGACCGATCGGTCGGTGGGTGCCAATGTGTTTCGGTCAGAGCGTCGGGCTGCGGCTCGAGATGACGGGCATGCGGCGCGGATGGGCCACAGTCGCCTGGAGTACGCAGCACCGGCGGAGCGCGGTCCGTTCGATACGCCTGATACGCGGCCGTTGCGGGTGACGAGCGATGCGCTTGTGGTGCCGACGCCGTCGGTTGAGCACGAGCCCGATTTGGTATTGCCCTCGAACCGCGTGGCGATTGGTGCGGGTGGGAAGGATAGTTTTGGTCGCGCGGTGCCTGGATATGAACAGCGCGCGGAGAACTGGAATGAATACCTGCGCGCTAACGGATCGCGGCCTGCTGGTAGTGGCGGTTCGTATGCGCCGCAGCGGCCGTACGATGCGCCGCGCGGTCCGCATGGCGCGCCGAATCCGTTCGATCCTTCGGTGCCGCAGCCGGAAACGCGGACGTTTTATGACAACGGCGCGGGGACGAAGTGCACGGCTACCGGTGGTGCGGGGACGTCGCGGTCGTCTTGCAATATCGGTTGGTGAGGTGTTTGGGGGAGGCCGGCTGTGGCTGCCCTACTCGGCACGGTGCGCGACTTCGCACAGCGCGACCGTATCGTGCGACGTTGGCCCTTACAGTTGCGTGATGATCAGCCTGCCCATCCAATCAGGATCTGCACATCGCGCCCGACACAAAACATGCATCATCGATTAGCCACATTCCACCGATCTTCGGACACGAATAAGACTTGCGCGACCTGAGGGAGGGTGATTTTCACGGGTATCCCACATTTCCTATGTCGTTAAGAAACGTTTCCCACGGCAGCATTCCAGGCGCGCTCGAAATCCTCCTCGTTGATTTCGTCATGTGGTGAGATTTCAAGCTCGTCCTTCATCCCGTCAAATAGCAAAAAACCAATATCAGGATTCCAATCGTGCCGGGATGACGACGCGTAGACAGATCCATTGTCAGGTCGACTAATCTGGCGCGTCGCGACACCATCAACAAATTCCGTGAAAATCTCTCCGAGGCCACATGGAAACTCTGTTCTGGAACAGAAATATTCTTTCCTCATAAGCAACCGATCCGCTTTATTTACGCGCTTCAAAACATCACGTGACCTCTTCTCTTCAACCAAGGAGGTTCCAAGATGTGACCCGTCTCCTTGTCCTCACATTGCCCCCGCGGTGCCGGTGCCTATGGCAGCGGGTGCATCACATCCTCTGCAGGACTTGCATAGAGTCCCGGCGATACTCCCGCAGCACACCGCCGCTATTTACAACGCTCGCTGCACAGGTTTGTTGTTCAAGGTGTTCCGAGATTGAATAGCCACTCGTGATATTTCCTCTTGTCCTGATCGGACAAGATTCCTGCTACAAGATCCCTGGCAAAGTTCTTCTGTGCGTTCATTTCATTTTCAACCGGATTCATCGCATGCCCACCAATCAACTCGAAACTTTCCAAGTAGTCAATCCGATTTATCAGAACCTCGGCGCATGCAACCAATCGTTCAACATTGTGCCCAGTACACCATTGAGCCAAAAAGGATAGCCCCGCCAGCAAATCAGTCGCCCCCTGGGCCGCAGCGTCGTCTTCCATTTCGACTGCATCAGGATCCCAGTCCACCTGCTCCAGATCACTTAGCGGATTGGAGTTTTCGTTTCCGTTCCACACTTGATCCAGGTAGTCGCCGACTCTCTGTCTGATCTGTGCGCCTGCACTTCCTGCATGTGTAGCAAGGAATTCGAATATTGAATCATCGTGCGTAAGTCCAATACAGCACCAAACACCAAAACGAGCAAGGTTATCGAGCTTTCCAGCAGCAAGAACTGATTCGAGATATTTTTTATGTGACTCGATATCGAACATACTCACTTCCTAATGGCATCTGGTGAAAGGTGCGGCCGGTCAGCGACTTGGCGAGCTTGATCAGTTTCAACTTTCTTACAAATGTTCGCCCAGCCGTGGATTGCCATCGCTTCGCAGGACCGAACGCTAGCCGAATGCCTCGTCTTCAGAAACGAGCGAGCTGATGAATTGGTCAAATGAATCAGTCAGACGCCGATCAGCTTTCTGGCGATTCTCCAAGTCCGTCAACATTTCGTCGTAGGTGTCGGTCAACCAATAATGTACGGCACCGCTATCAGTGTCGATACAGAAAAGATTACCGCCAGGATCAGTGGCAAATGGAACAAAGGTTCGAGGGTATCCTCCCTGACCCGCGACTCGCGCATAAATGCTTTGAACGTTAGGCTTGCTAGCGTCCTGCGTTCCGATAGGAAGGAATTCATGGATCCATATCGGCTCCCAATCATCCTCCATTGGAAACCAGTCGAGAACTGGCATGCCACCATTGAACTTCAGGTAGTGCCCCTTCATCGCTTCCGGTAGCTGGACGCCTAAATCGCTCTCGAGCTTCTCTATGCCCGATCGGTCAATTGCGGGTCCACACTTCGAGAACTCATTTTGCTTCATACTTCCTCCGTTAGCATCCTCGTTTGGGACTACGCCCCTTCAACCATCCCTGCTCTTGGGCGACCCGTACGGCCTCGGCGGAATCGTATGCAACGCCAAAATGCTTTGCAAATTGATCCGCCGAACCCGCATGCGGGAAAGTGTCGATATGTGCGTGCGTTTCGACCAGTTGCATCGTCGTGCGCCCCGTCTCAGGATTGAAGTCGTTCAGATGGTGCCACGTATAGCCGGTGGCATCAGCCTTTGAAATATTCGCTTCTTTGAATGCCTGAACAAAGTCTCTCGATCTCGATCCCTGCATGGTGATCTCTACGATATTCCGCTGGCCTTCCGTCGCCGGAAACAGATTGGGACTGCCAGAAAAATCGACGCCTTGGTAAGCCCATCCCCACGGATCGATCCATTGGATCGGATTCGGTGCGTATCGGTAGAGGTTCGTTCCACCTAGCAGGCCGATCGGGTCGGGATTGATGAACCGCCCGATATCCGGATCGTAGAACCGGAACGTGTTGTAGTGCAGCCCCGTTTCACGGTCCAGATACTGCCCTTGGAAGCGCAGGTTCTGCGGTCGCGGTGCGTGCGCCGGCGCTGACGCCGCCGCTTGAACCTCTCCCCACACCGCTGTCGGCCGCTGCGGTGCCCGCGCGATCCACTCCTCCTGCACCGCATTGCCCCACACCTTGTAGCGCGCCTGCCAAACCAGCTCGCCACCAGCGTCAGTCAGTTCCTCCGGCAACCCCGATACATCGTTGTGGAAGTAATAAACCGCATCCCGCACATCCGCATCATTGGCCGCTGCCTTGCCGTGATCGATCCGGGCAAGCGGCACATAACTATTGGACTCGTACAAGTACGTCAGCGCTTCCTCGCCCTGACGGTCGTGATACGTCTCCTGCACCAACCGCATGCCGTCCCACAGGAAATCCGTACTCGCATAACTGCCATTGAGCTTCCGGATCCGCCGGCCAAACGCGTCGTACTCGAAATGCGTCGTCGCGATCCCGAGCCGGTCCTTCGTCACGACTGTCTTGAGCCGGTTCCAATCGTCGTATTCAAGCGTGATCTCTTTAGCCGGGCCATGCCCACTGAGCTTGTGAACCAGCCACCGGATCTATGGCCACGACGCACGGGCACTGTGGACGTGGTGACATATGCCCCTCCAGCACAGCGCCATTTTCCGCTGTGCCCGCACGATGCATTCTTCTTAATTTACATTAATCAAGTATAGTTACCTCCGCGACCTTCTTGGGACCCTCATAAATATCAAATGTTTTATGATTTATCATTCGCTCCTTCGGGGCATTATCCACAAGAAAATCAACCTCACCAAGACTCACCATTCCTTCATTTGACTCAAAAGGATCACCCAAATCAAAAACAACACTCCACGCATTATTTTGCCAATTAACATCCTCAGAAAATCGAGACACAGAATAATATTTTCCTGCCGCGGGAGGCTCTTTCCTCCCCCCCTTCGCCTCAGAAACCCAAACCACTCTAACGGAATGCACTTGACACCTCCAATCCTTACCTACAGCCAGAATAATTAACCTCTTTACTCCAAGTGACCCTTGATCTCGGATTATTAAGATCTTCTATCTCAGCATATCGTGCAGGCCCAATTCCATCGAGGTGTGGATCCTTGTGCAGTTTTCCTGCTATATCATCAGGCACGTCTACTTGCACCACTCTAAAAGCCCCCTCGCCATGTCCCATCGTATTACCCCACCTGACCGCATCCTGGTAAGACTCAGCAAACCACTTCCCTTCCATATTGCCATTAATAGTCCATTTACCGGATTCCATAAGCCCACTATACTCATCAAGACTCATGGACCGATACAAAACCATTAACCCAAGAGGATCAATCCATGTCAGTGAGTTAGGTGTGTACTGATATAGGTTTACGCCACCATTCAGACCAATAGGGTCTTGTGTAATAAATCGACCAATATCCGGATCATAGAACCGGAACGTGTTGTAGTGCAGTCCGGTCTCGCGGTCCAGATACTGCCCTTGGAAGCGCAGGTTCTGTGGTCTTGGTACTTGGGCCGACGGCAGCGCAGCTTCTTGCGTCTGGCCCCACACCGCTGTCGGCCGCTGCGGCATCCGCGCAATCCACTCCTCCTGCACCGCATTGCCCCACACCTTATAGCGCGCCTGCCAAACCAGCTCGCCACCCGCGTCGGTCAGTTCCTCCGGCAATCCCGATACATCGTTGTGGAAGTAATAAACCGCATCCCGCACATCCGCATCATTGGCCGCCGCCTTCCCCTGATCGATCCGGGCAAGCGGCACATAACTATTGGACTCGTACAAGTACGTCAGCGCTTCTTCGCCCTGACGGTCGTGATACGTCTCCTGCACCAACCGCATGCCGTCCCACAGGAAATCCGTACTCGCATAACTGCCATTAAGCTTCCGGATCCGCCGGCCAAACGCGTCGTACTCGAAATGCGTTGTCGCAATCCCGAGCCGGTCCTTCGTCACGACTGTCTTGAGCTGGTTCCAATCGTCGTATTCAAGCGTGAGCTCTTTAGCCGGGCCATGCCCACTGCGCTTGCGAACGAGCCGCCCATACGTGTCGTACTCGAACCGCTTGTCCTCGAACATCTTGAGCCGGTTGTGCTCGACATACCCGCCCGGATGATCGCTCGACACCAGGTTGGCCGCCGCATCCCAGCGAAATACTTCCGACGGCAACCCCGGCCCTGCCGCCTGTTCGATACGCCCCGTCGGGTCATACCGATAGCTCGTCGTGCCGTAACGCTGATCGCGCTTCTGGATCACGTCGCCAGCGGCATCGTATTGCCACTGCTTCGCAAGCAACTCGCTGCCCGCCGCGCCGCGCTGCGCACTTTGCCGCGCGCGGCGCCCCACCGCGTCATATCCGAAGTGACTCGTCAGCTTGCCCTGCGTCCGCAGCACCTCACGATGCAGATCGTCCCGTTCGATGTCCGCAACCGCAGCACCGTCGAAACGAATCTGGTGCACGTGCCCAGAACCATAGTGCAGCGTGCGCTCGCCGAAATCGTTGTGCTGGTCAACTTCTGTTTAAATTCATTTAAACAGCCGTCAACGATCCTCAGAAATTAGATTTTTCAAATATGAAATTATTTTCTTTCCAAGAGGAGAACCAAAAATCTCATTCAGAGAAACTATCTCACCATACTCTTCTCTCGACACCTCAACATCATGCTCACAAATATAATTGCACAAAGCATCAAGCGCCAAAGGAGCCTCATTAAAATCGATGTACCCCAAAGAAAAACTTATATCCTGATCCGGAAGACGATTCTTAAATCTTCCTCCAAGCACCCTCAATCTCTCCAAATCCTTCATTTACTTCGCCTCCGGCAAAATCGGAATAGGTCCACTATCAGGGAACGCCGTCACTATCCTACCGATAGCCGGCTGATAAACTGTGCGAATTTGCACGCCATCTCGAACTTCCCAAGACACCCATGTGGCCCGCTCCCCTGCCTTAGTTAGAGCTCCCCCAGTTCCTGTCTGGGCATACCATTTAGTGCTCGGGGAATTAACAATACCATCGACCTCCGAAATTATCTTTGTCGCATTCCAAGATTCCGGAAATACGGTTTTCCCCGGATTACCGGGCCACATATGCCCACCGCTGGTAGGACTATCACCATAAAGAATGTGCTTACGTGCTTTGGGATCACATCCGAACAACCCAAGCGGATCAACCCAGTTTATCGGATTACTATTAGCGTATTGATATAGGTTAGTTCCACCGACCAACTTGATCGGATCCGGGCTGATATAGCGTCCAGTATCAGGATCGTAGATGTCCGCAACCACAGCACCGTCGAAGCGAATCTGGTGCACGTGTCCGGACCCATAATGCAGCCAGTCGATCGTGCGCTCGCCGGAAATCGTCGTGCTGACACGATTGCCAAGTTCGTCGTAAGTGTGTGCGAGCCAGCCGGTCGGCGTGTATTCCTCGACGACTTCTCCGCGCTTGTCGTACTTCAGGCTGACCCGATTCTTCAGCGATGGTCCTCGGGCCGCAAGCGTGTACAGCTCGGCCGACGTGATTCGGCCTGCCTCGTCGTACAGGTATGCAACGCTGATGCATTACATGCGATATCGCCTCGCCCAAATTAGCGACTTCCCTTTGGCGGCTCCCAATATTTGGCCCCCTGCGAGTTCGCCAACTTCTCCAAAAAATCCTCAAAAGAATCCGCCACTTTCGGCCAGTCGCCTCTATGATCCAAAGGTAAAGCGACGTAAACGGCACCAACGGAATCCATCAGAAGCAAGTCGGAATCCCCATAAAAACGGGTGAACACAATATCACCATCCAGAAACTCCCGCCCCCTTATCTGATTTTGCTTCGCCGTTTCTTCTATTGCCTCTTGAGGCGACAATATCTCAACACCCCACTGTCCATACTCATCATCCTTGAATAAATCTGCTCGCTCGGATATTTTCCAAAACTGCGTAAGCTCACACGCAGAATCCGGAATTCCACCCATCGCCACATCACCAGCGATGCCATCAGAAAAATCGGATCTCAATAAAAATGGACACTCCTGACCAAAATGAACAGCCCTTCTCGAAACGGACCAATCCGATTTTATTTTTCCAACAAGAATACTCAATTTATTCATAATCCGTCAAAATCTCTCCAGAATGCATTGAACAATTCCTGATGGCTTTTCCGCTGAACTGGCACCAAATTCCCTAGGTTGAATATGATGTATATCGTACTCAGCCCATCCCCCTCGAGGCGTTAAATATCCTCGGTCGTACCATTCCTTAATGAAATTTCCTCGCTCGGTCGCGCCCCACGAAACCCGATCCGCAACAGGAACTTTCCCTCCTATTCCGCTGGGGAAAGGGATACTACGTCCTGTTCTCGGGTCCACTACCTCCGGATACAAATTGAGCATACCGCGAATACGACTGGCCAAACTCGAGTTTGACGGTTTGGCTCGAGGCGTTTCTCCACAGGAGAGTCCCAGCGGATCAACCCATCCAAGCGAGTTGGGTGCATACGCATAGAAGTTCACCCCTCCCATCAACCCGATCGGATCAGGGTTGATGAATCGACCAATATCCGGATCGTAGAACCGGAAGGTGTTGTAGTGCAGTCCGGTCTCGCGGTCCAGATACTGCCCCTGGAAGCGCAAGTTCTGCGGTCGCGGTGCATGTATCGATGTCGGCGCGGCCACCGACACTTGACCCCAGGCAGCTGCCGGCCTCTGCGGCACCCGCGCAATCCACTCCTCCTGCACCGCATTGCCCCACACCTTGTAGCGCGCCTGCCAAACCAGCTCGCCACCAGCGTCAGTCAGTTCCTCCGGCAACCCCGATACATCATTGTGGAAGTAATAAACCGCATCCCGCACATCCGCATCATTGGCCGCTGCCTTCCCTTGATCGATCCGGGCAAGCGGCACATAACTATTGGACTCGTACAAGTACGTCAGCGCTTCCTCGCCCTGACGGTCGTGATACGTCTCCTGCACCAACCGCATGCCGTCCCACAGGAAATCCGTACTCGCATAACTGCCATTGAGCTTCCGGATCCGCCGGCCAAACGCGTCGTACTCGAAATGCGTCGTCGCGATCCCGAGCCGGTCCTTCGTCACGACTGTCTTGAGCTGGTTCCAGTCGTCGTATTCAAGCGTGAGCTCTTTAGCCGGGCCATGCCCACTGCGCTTGCGAACGAGCCGCCCATACGTGTCGTACTCGAACCGCTTGTCCTCGAACACCTTGAGCCCTTTGCGCACGACGTAGCCGCCCGGGTGATCGCGTGGTGTAATCCCGACTTCGTGGACGAAGTAGTAGTCTCGTGATTTTCACCGAAACCTGTCATCACTCTCAGAGCATTCGTATCCTATTACTTGCATCATATCGAATAAAATTCCCACAAACTTCAGCTACACGGATCACAATTGTATCGGCTTATATGAGAGGATTTTGTCCACAATTTCGTCAAGTGACATATCTTCGTATTCTTTTTGAAAAATGTAATCAATTGCATAAGGATCAAGAACACTTTTATTAAGAATTTCAATATCATTCTCAGCCTCCTCGTCGGAGGAGTAATTTGATTCTCGCATCCTCCCAACCAGAACAATCAACTCATCCCTATTCATATTTCAACCTCTCAATAATGATACGAAGGATCCAGCACTTCAGCGTGATATCGGGGCGTTACAATACGCAAGTTATCCATATCATAGACACCCCCACCATGCTGAATCGGTTCTATATGATGAATCACATACGAGGTATTCTTACCCACACTCTGAGTAATCGACGCCTTTGGAGCCAATCCATTTGTCATTCTCGAAACGTTGGACTTCGAGAACTGACCACTCAGATCAGGGTCCATTGAAACCTCCTTCCAAAATTCTGATCTGAAATGATCAAAATCTCTAAAAGAGCGTCCCTTCATCTTTTTTGCAATCGACTCAGGAAAGGCGCCAGCATTCCCATGGGTACCACGTAGCCATCTTCCGGGCGTCACTTTTCGCCCAGCTCCTGTTGCCTCGCCCGGCCCGCACCTCAAGCCCCACGGGTCAATCCAGCTTACGGGATTCGGCGCATACATGTGGAGATTGATGCCACCAGCAAGCCCAATGGGATCCTGCGTGATGAACCGCCCGATATCCGGATCATAGAACCGGAACGTGTTGTAGTGCAGCCCTGTTTCACGGTCCAAATACTGCCCTTGGAAGCGCAGGTTCTGCGGTCGCGGTGCGTGCGCCGGCGCTGACACTGCCGCTTGAACCTCTCCCCACACCGCTGTCGGCCGCTGCGACACCCGCGCAACCCACTCCTCCTGCACCGCATTGCCCCACACCTTGTAGCGCGCCTGCCAAACCAGCTCGCCACCAGCGTCAGTCAATTCCTCCGGCAACCCCGAAACATCATTGTGGAAGTAATAAACCGCGTCCCGTCCATCCGCATCGTTAGCCGCTGCCTTCCCTTGATCGATCCGGGCAAGCGGCACATAACTATTGGACTCGTACAAGTACGTCAGCGCTTCCTCGCCCTGACGGTCGTGATACGTCTCCTGCACCAACCGCATGCCGTCCCACAGGAAATCCGTACTCGCATAACTGCCATTGAGCTTCCGGATCCGCCGGCCAAACGCGTCGTACTCGAAATGCGTCGTCGCGATCCCAAGCCGGTCCTTCGTCACGACTGTCTTGAGCTGGTTCCAATCGTCGTATTCAAGCGTGAGCTCTTTAGCCGGGCCATGCCCACTGCGCTTGCGAACGAGCCGCCCATACGTGTCGTACTCGAACCGCTTGTCCTCGAACATCTTGAGCCGGTTGTGCTCGACATACCCGCCCGGATGATCGCTCGACACCAGGTTGGCCGCCGCATCCCAGCGAAATACTTCCGACGGCAACCCCGGCCCTGCCGCCTGTTCGATACGCCCTGTCGGGTCATACCGATAGCTCGTCGTGCCGTAACGCTGATCGCGCTTCTGGATCACGTCGCCTGCTGCATCGTATTGCCACTGCTTCGCAAGCAACTCGCTGCCCGCCGCGCCGCGCTGCGCACTTTGCCGCGCGCGGCGCCCCACCGCGTCATATCCGAAGTGGCTCGTCAGCTTGCCCTGCGTCCGTAGCACCTCGCGATGCAGATCGTCCCGTTCGATGTCCGCAACCGCGGCACCGTCGAAACGAATCTGGTGCACGTGTCCGGACCCATAATGCAGCCAGTCGATCGTGCGCTCGCCGGAAATCGTCGTGCTGACACGATTGCCAAGCTCGTCGTACGTGTGCGCGAGCCAGCCAGTCGGCGTGTATTCCTCGACGACATCTCCACGCTTGTCGTACTTCAGGCTGACCCGATTCTTCAACGATGGTCCACGAGCGGCAAGCGTGTACAACTCGGCCGATGTGATCCGGCCGGCCTCGTCATACAGGTATTCGCAACGCTCGTGCGCGGCTTGTTTCGCCGTCAATCGCCCGATCGCATCGCGCTCGTATCGCGTCTCGAGCCGCCCATCGCGTACGATCGTTCCTTGACCGCACACGTCGTACTCGTACGTACGCTTGTGGCCATCGAGACCGATCTGCGCGGAAACGAGATCGCGACGGTCGTACTGAAAGCGATACGTCTCATGGTTCTCGTTGGTCAGGCTCGCCAACCGGAACGCGTCGTCATAGCCGAACTGCACGACTCGGCCCGCCGCATCCGTCCGCGACAAGAGCAATCCACGCGGATTGAGTTCATAGCGCGTGCTGCGCTGGTTCGGATCGATGACCTCAATCAGCCTTCCGGCCGCGTCGTAACGGAACATCTGACGCGCACCATCAGCCGTCCCGATCCCCGTAACCCGCCCCATCGCATCCGTTTCGTAAACGGTGGCCTGCCCGGCCGCATCGGTCACCCGCGCGAGCGCACCGCGTGCGTCATACGCAAACCGTGTGACCTTGCCGGAACAATCGGTATACGAGGTCAACTGCGCCCGGCCATTCCATTCGAGGAACTTGTACCCGCCGCGCGCATCGCGAATCGTATGCACGAGCCCGCGCTCGTCCCGGTAATACTCGGTCGCGAAACCCGCCGGATCGCGCGCCATCGTCAGGTTGCCGCGCGCGTCGTAACGATAGATCCATCGGGCGTTGGTCGGATCGATTTCCGCAACAGGCAAATCGTAGTGTCCGTTCCATTCTGTCCGCTCGACCTGGCCGAGCGCGTCGATGCGCTGCGTCTGCCGCCCGCGCTCGTCGTACTCGAAGCGAGTGACATGGCCCGCCGGGTCGGTCGTGCTCACCAGCTGCCGCATCGTATTCCATTCGAGCTGCCAGACATGCCCTTCGGCATCCGTGTAGCGCGTCGGCTGCTGATCCTCGTTCCACGTCCATTGCGTCACGCGTCCGATCTGGTCGGTGATCGTCACCGAACGCTGCACGAGGTCTGCGTCGAACGTGTACGCCTCGCCGTCGTCGGTCCAATGGCGCACGACACGCGCGTCGCGGCCGACACCCTGCCACGCATAAAAGCAGTTCAAGCCGCCGGGCAGCGTGTGCTGGACCATCAACCCATGCTCGTAGGCGAACCGTCGCCCGGTGTGGCCGCTGCGATCGGTCACGGTCACGAGTTGGCCGGCGTCGTTGTACGCATAACGCACCAGCGTGTCGGGTTGTTCACCGTCCACGCCACGCGTCAGTTCGATCGTGGCAATGCGTCGAAGATGCGGTTTCTCGTAACCCAGCGTCAGCACGCGACCTGCGCTGTCATACAACCGCACCGGCCGCACGACCTCATCTGCCGATTCCTGCTCGACCTCGATCCAGTTGCCGTTGCGATCCTCCAGCCGCCGTAGCTTGAGCGTCTCGCTGTCGGCATCGCTGCCCGCGCGGCCGAAATCGCGATACACACCATCGACCGTTTCGACCACATAGTGACCGCCAGCCGTACAAATCAGGTAAATGCCTTCCGGCACGCTGAAATGACTCCCACCCGGCGGCACCGCCGGGAACTCGATATCGCGCCCCTGTTCGTCCCAGTACGTGATCGACGTGACGACGCCGTTCTCTCGCGCCAACCTCAACTCGACACTGATCGGCACGCTCCAGCCGGCCCCGAACAGGCCATCGGCGCGATCGTCGTGGCTGCTGTAAAAACGCCGCCAGACGATCGGCAGCGGGCCCGGCAACACGAAGTCCGTATCGTCGCTGCCGTCGAGAATCTTGCCGCCGGTGATCACGTTGACCGGATGGCCGGCCGACGGCTGCATCTTGCTGCCGAGCCATGTGCCGAATAGGCCGGCCGCGAAATTCATCGCGAGACACGGCAACTTGCCCTTGACGAAATCGCCCCAGCTTCCCTTGCCTCGACCACAGAGCGCAAGCGCGATACCGATCGCCGCGCCGAGTCCGGCGACCCACGGCCGCGCTGCACTGATGTCGCGCACGGTCTTCGTGCCGCCGCCGAAGAAAACATCCGGCGAGCCCTTCGAGATCGTGCCGTCACAGGTGGTCTTGTCGTCAACGCGCGCCGCCGGCAGATCGTTGATGAACACCACGTCCGACCCTTGCGCGACGAATTGCGGACCGGGGTGATCGCTGCACAGAACCGGATCCATGTCCGCGCCGTCGGCCGCGCGTGCGGCCGGCTTCCCGTTGACGAACACATCGGGCGAGCCGTTCTGGATCGTGCCCTTCTCCTCGGGCGGAGAAATGGCATTGCCAAGCCCCTTCGCGGCCTCATCGATCTTGTCGTTGAGACCCGAGCCTTGCATGTAGGCGGCCACGCCGACACCGATCGCCAGCACGATCGGCGTCGCCAGCCCGCCGGTGCCGATTTCGAGCGCACCCAATGCACCGAACACGAGGCCTTCCGCTATCGTGGTCAGCGCCCATCCGATCCCTAGGCCGCCCAGCAGCGACCCGCCCATGCCGAGCAGGTCGCCCGCGAGCGTCGTGTGGGTAAAGGGATCGTCCTTACGAGCGGCCGGCTGACTCATGGGCGGCCGGCATCCGAAACCAGCGTGGGCGCAACCGGGCGCGGCTGGAAGCTCTCCAGCATGCGCGCGGCGAGCGCACGTTGTTCGTCGTTGAGCGGCGCTGCATTGGTCAATGTCATCACGATCACCTGCCCGCCGGCATCGAGCCGAAACGCCGTCTGCATCTGGTGAAAGGTGCGGCCGTCCTGTTCATGCGTCGATTCCGTTTGCACGCCGGGGCATTCCGCTCGCCCGACCGTCACCGGGCGTCTCGACTGCACGTTCAGATTCTGCGCGGTGCGCGACGCCTGCGCCCATTCGCGCTCGACGAACGCATCGATCGACTCCTGCTCGCGCAGCCGGCCGCGGGACACGACGAGGCTCAGCCCGCCCGGGCCGACGGGAAGAATCAGCATATTGACGGTGCGATCGAGCGCCGCGTCGGGCAGCTCGAATGTGCCTTCATGGATTGCGTAGTGCATGGCTGGTTTCGTTCGAGTTACTTGTTGAGGTCGATGCGCTTGCCGTTGACCATCACGCCGTCGTCGGTCATCAGGATCACGGAGCCCTTGTGCTCGAGGCGGATGCCTTCCGGCGCGAGCGAGATGGAGCTGTCCTTCACCTTCAGCAGGATGCCGCGCTCGGCCATGTAGACCTGCGTACCGCCGCCGCCATCCTTGGCCGGCGTCGTGACCTCGACGGTGGTCGCGGTCGTGCCGCGCTTCTCGGCGATCGTCTCGGTCAGGTTGCCCTGCGGGATCTGCTTCTCTTCGCTCCCCGTTGCCACCAGCACGGTACGCATCGGCCCCAGCACCTTGTGCGTCTCGTTGTTCTCGACGACGGTGTTCATGTCCTTCTGCGCGTGCATGAAGAATTCCTGCATGCCGTTCGTGTCGGTCATGCGGATTTCGTTCGACCCCTGCCCCTTGTGCGTCTGGCTCTTGATCCCCATCGTCTGGCCGGCCGCGCCGTGATACGGGTTGCCCTGCTCGCCGTTGAACACGCGGCCGACGATCACCGGGTTATCCGGATCGCCCTGGTTGAACGCCACCAGCACTTCCTGCTTGATCCGCGGAATCGCGGCCGCGCCCCAGCCGTCGCCCGCCCACGGTTGCGACACGCGCACCCACATCGAATCGGAGCCGTCCTTCTTGCCGCGCCGGTCCCACGGGAAATGCACCTTCACCGCGCTGCCGTTCGTATAGATTTCCTCGCCCTTCGGACCGACGACGATCGCCGACTGCGTGCCGTGAATCACCGGCTTCGGCGTCGCGCGCGGCGCACGGTACGGGATCTTCTTCGGCAGCAGCGAGAAGCTGTTGCGGTACGGCAGCTTCGCGCTGTGCTGCGTATAGTCGTTCACGGCCTCGTGACGCACGTGCAGGATCACGTAATCCTGGTTGTTCTCGAGGACGGGGTGATTCGCGACAGTCACGGCGCCGGCCGTCGTCATGCGCCACGCGTAGCCGCCGCCGGTATAGCGATGGGCTTGCGCCTCCTCGGCCTCCATCGCGAAACGCGCATAGCGGTGGCCGTCGTCGCCGTGGTCGTACAGCGACTGGTGCTCGAAGCGCTCGGTCGCATCGAGCCGCGCGTGCTTGAGGTTTTGCGGCCCGGCCTCCACCAGCATCAGCGGCGACGACGGATTCTGGTGATTGAAGTCGCGGAACGTGACCTTGCCGACGCCGAAGCGCCGGCCTTCATGCAACTGGTCGATGCCGCTGTCCTCGCTGGCCTCGGTCGCGGCGAACGGCACGGAGGCGAGCCCGTCGATCGGGCGGAACAGCAGGTTCGTGTCGCCGATCACGAGAAAATGCTTGTCCTTCTCGTAGCGGTGCGTCCACACGAGCCCCTCCTGCTCCATCAGCCGCGCGCAGAAGTTGTAGTAGCTCTCCTGGTACATCACGACGTACTCGAGCGGCTTCTGGTTCGTCCGGATGTCGAACACGAAATCGGAGAAACCGTGTTCCTGGAAGATCTCGGTGAGGATGTCCTGCGCGGTCTTGTTCTGGAAGATCCGGCAGTCGGTCGAGCGCGTCAGGAACCAGAACCACGGCACAGCCGTCAGGTGGTATTGCGTGACGTTCCCGGGGTTGCCGGCCCGGTCGAACGACGCGACGTAGCCGTCGAAGTAACGGTCGTTGTCGGCGGCGCCCGATGCAACGACGCGTTCGAGCGTCGACAGGCGCGCCTGCTGGTCGAAGCGGATCTTGACCTGCTGGCCGATCAGGTCCTCGGGGCGCAGGTCGTGGCGATGCGACAGCAGGTCGAGGTGGATCTCCGGCAACCGGTTCACGTGCTCGTCGACGACGGCCGCGCTGACCAGCAGCACATCCGGGCCGAGTGGTGTATCGAGCGTGACGTAACGATTGAGCTGGGTCAGGCGCGCGGGGTTGGCGGCGCTGTTGATCGCTTCGGCGATCGCGCCGGGCGTCTTGTCCATCAGCGAGAAGCCGGTCTGCGCGAGTTGCATCGCGCGCTGGACGGTGTCGACGTGCCCGGCCAGGCCGGCGAGCGGCCCGACGCTGCCGGCCACGCTCGACGCCACAGGGCCGGCGAGCCCCCCGAGCGCGCTCAACGAGCCGAGCGCACCACCGCCCAATCCACTGGGAATACCCCCGTTCGGAGCGAAACTCATTCTTGTTCCTTGCGTGTGATCTCAGGTTCCATGAGCCGACTCGCCGGCCCGCAGCCCCGATAATGTAGGGTAAAACCCGAACGCTTGAAAGATACCCGCAAACGTTTTCGTTCGGGCCCTGAAAATCGAAAAACTAGACCAGCGGCTGGGTGCCCGGACGCGGGGCGCCGCGCCGAAGCGGCGCGCCGGTAGCGGCCGAAAACAGCACGACCTGCACGAAACTGGTGACCGGCACGTAGGGCGCGAAAAAGCGGTCCATCACCTGCGCGAAGCCGCTCAGGCTGAACGCGGCGAAACGCTGCTCGTCCACGACCAGCCGCACTTCCAGCCCGTGCACGAAAGCCGACGCCGGCTTGCCGGGCAGCCAGCACCGCACGCGCGCGGTCGACAACGACACGAGCGCATCGAAGCGCCGGCCGGTGTCGACGGCGTCTTCCGCCCAGCGTCCACACAGCCGCCTGAGCTGGGTCAGGCCGCCCTTGTCCAGCCGGATCGCCTGCGGCACGAGGAGCGACAGCAGGTCCCACAACTCCCCGTAGCGGAAAGCGGGCGGCCGGCTCGACGTCGGCCGGTTCAGCAGCATGACCGTGCCTGCCGGATCGCCCGCGGGCAATGCCAGTTCGCGCTCCTGCATCCCGGACAGGTCGCCCTGCGTACACGACAGCCGGATCTCCAGCTTGCGATGGCCGGGATCGGCGGGGCGCCCATCCTGGTCGAGCAGTTCCAGTTCGACACCGCGGAGCGACCCCGCAACGTCGGCCGGAGCCGGCGGCGGGGCCACCTCCGTCTTCTTGGTCCGGGGATCGACAGGCTCCCTCGGTGCCCGCCTTGCCTCGTCGCGCAACATCGTCCAGAACAACCCGGCACGCCTGTCCGTGCCATGCCGCAGCGACCGGAACGGCGCAAGCGTCGACGTGCCCGAGTCGGAAACTTGACGCACGGTATCGATCGACCAGATCGCCGTGCGCGGCGCGCCCGCCTGCGCGAGCGCCGTCACCGCGTAATGGGCGCAACCGGCACGCGTCTCGATCGGCTGCGCGTCGTCGGGAAACAGGTTGACGACCGGCGTGCAAAACAACCGGACGTGGCCGGCCGTGGCGGCAGCCAGGCGCTGTGCGCGGTGCGAATCGGGATGCACGCCCGCGATCGCGAGGTGGAGCGCGACGCGATGGCTGCCACCGGCGATTCGCTTGATCGCCCGCATGTCCAGGTCGACAAAGTCGAAGCGCTCCGGCACCGCGCAATACGCCATCAGCAAGTGGAACGGCCAGAGCGCGTCGTCCGGCTGCACGTCGAGCAGCGCATCGGCGGGCTCGAAGCCGACGGCCGTGAATGCCGCGTCCGGCAGGCGCTTCCAGCGCGTTGAATCGCCTGCTTCGGCGAAGCTTCGGCCGGCAATGAGCAACACGGCATCGGTGAGCGCCGCGACGATTTCTCGCGCACCGGTGAAGTGCAGGCGCACGGTGTCCGGCACGATGGCGAACGTCGCCTTCGGCGTAGTCAGCTCGAACGTGAAGGTCAGCAGACCGGTCGTTTCAGGCGGCAACGCGACGTCGCGCGGCGCGATCGACGATGTCGTGTAACGCACCGACGACACCGTCAGCGGCACGATCGCGATGTCGTCCGCGACGCGGAATACTTCCTTGCCGACGGGCGCGATCAGCCGATCGCCGCGCGGCACGACGCGTGGCGCAGTGAGTTCGCTGCTGCGGTCGCCATGAAATTGCGCAATGGCGCACGATGGAAACGGGCGCAGGAAAGCGCCGTGCAGCGTGTCGAGAAAGCCGTGCGTAAACGCAGGCACGTCATCTTCGAGACGCATGTCGTGACACGCCGCCATCAACGCGAACGACTGCAACAGGCGTTCGACGTGCGGATCGCCCGAATGCTCGCCGGTGATCGCCAGCCGAGCGGCTATCTTCGGAAAACGTTGAGCAAACACCTGCACCGACCGGCGCAGCAGCGTCATCTCGCGTTCGAAGTGCGGCAGCAGATCCTTGGGTTCGATGGCCATGCTCGTTCCGTCCGTCGCTGCATGCGCGTCCGGCGATGCAGCGTTCATGAAAGCGGCACGATCTTATTCGGGCAATCCGGCTTTTGATTTCCAATGAATCGAGCGGCCACCCGTTGGCGACGACGAATTCGGTCGATGAGCGTTCTGTATTCCGCGAACATCAAGGCTCGTCGCCTGCACACGACCGCTCGGACATGTTCGGGCCAATGATGGCAAACCGTTACAACGGGCGGTATGCCGTGCGCGTCGGCACGGCATACCGACACGCCACGCGCCGCCTCATCGGCTCACCGCGGCGACACCACGATCGCCGCCCGCCGGTTCTGCGCCCTGCCTCCCGGCGTCTTGTTGTCCCCGACCGGATCGCTCTTCCCTTTCCCGACGACCGCGATGCGCTTCGCATCGAGCCCCACGTCGACCAGTTCAAGGGCGACGACCTCCGCCCGCCGCCTGGACAATTCGACGTCATACTTGTCCACGCCTTCCTGGTCCGAATATCCATAAACCCGTACCCCGTTGATCCCCGCCGAGTGGAGCGTGCGACCGATCCGTTCGACGATCCGCCGCACATCGGGCTTGAGGTTGTAGCGATCGAAATCGAACAGGATCGGCCCGGTCGAGCCGAACTCGAAACCCTGCTGGGTTTCCTGGAAACCGGCCGACTTGAGCGCGGTGACCTGCGTCTGCGTCAATCCACGATGAAGCGGCGGCGTCTTGCAGCCTCCCAGCAGCATGCACAAAAGCAGCGCGCTGCCGACGCACATGCGCCCAATGCCCACCGGAAACGTGTTGTTCATCATTGACCCCTTCGATTGCACGCGCATCGCGAGCGCTCTTCCAACCCACTGCCGCGGCCTCGCCCGCAGCGTGAAACGATGGACCTCAAGCCGCCCCCGCGACCCCTTCGGCCAGTTGCCACGAGCCTGGCCGGGCGCGCTTGGCGCGGTACATCGCGGCATCCGCCGCCCGCAGCAAGCCGCTCGCGTCCGACGCGTGATCGGGATACAGCGCAACGCCGGCACTCATCATGGTGGCCACCACGCGGCCGTCGGACAGCTCGATCGACGGCGCCATACCGGACAAGATCTCGTCAGCAATACGACATACGCTACCCGCGTCGCGCACGGCCGGCAGCATGACCGCGAATTCGTCTCCGCCCAGGCGCGCGACCAGGTCGGTCTCGCGCACCTGCGTGCGCAGCCGTGACGCGATGCCGATCAGCACCGCGTCGCCGGCGTCGTGGCCGAGGCAGTCGTTGATTTCCTTGAAGCGGTCGCAATCGAGATACAGGATCGCGACCCGCTGCCCCGTCACCCCGGCTTCGCCGAGGGCGAGTGCGAGACGCGACTCGAACTGCACGCGGTTGGGCAGCCCCGTGAGCGCATCGTGCGTCGCCTTGTGTTCGAGCGACGCGTTCTCGTCGCGCAGCGTGTTCTGCCACTCTTCGAATTCGTCGAGCAATGCATTGAAGTCGTCGCCGAGCTGGTTGAGTTCGGCAATCGATGCGGGCTCGACGCGCTGCGCGAACGCACGTTCGCGCCGCACCGCGTGGGCGACGCCCGCCAGCGCGCGCAACGGCGAAACGATGCTGCGCAGCAGGCGCTGCGAGCTGATATACGCACCGATCACGCTGACGGCCAGGCAACCGAGAATGCCGCCCACGCCGCCAAGCAGGAATCCGAAGAACTGATGCCCACGGCCGCGCACGACGACGTGGCCGACGACGATGCCGTCGTGCACCACCGGCGCGGTCACGGGCCCCGGCAACGCGAGGTCGGCGACGACGCGCTCGAGCCGCGCGATCCCGCTGCCGGCAGGCAACTGCCACGTCGCGAACGGCTGGCCCCGGCTATCCGTGACCACGACCTGCGCGACATCCTCATCGCCGGCGATCAGCCCGATCGCCTCGGCCGCCGCGACGCGGTCGCCGAACACGAGCGCGGCCTCCACCGTATACCCGAGCGAGCGGGCCAGCAGGTTCAGGTTGTTGCCGGCATACGCACGCAATGCAATCACGGCCACCACGATCAACGACACGGCGGCCATCGTGACGGCGACGAATGCGAGGCGCAGGTGCGCGCGACGCAGCACGCTTTGCAGCGTCGGGCGCGGCACGCGCGACAGGGGGACCGGAGGGGCGCGCCGTGTCATGGTGCCCCCGGCCGTCGCGCAAGATTGAGCACGTTCGGATGCACGCGCACGCCACTGCGTGCGACCGCGTCGAGATTGATGTCGAACGACACGCGCTCGCCATCGACGTTGAGACAGAACATGCCGCCCGCGGTGCAGGATGGATCGTGTTCCGAAATTGTCAGCACCGGATGGCCGGCCACCGCCGCCCCCACGCGCGCGCGCTCCTCTGCGCCCAGGTTGCCGAGATAGACGATGTCGCAGGCGATGCCGAGCGCGGGATCGTCGAAGCGCACACGCTGCACGTCGAGCAGCGTCGAGCCGGCCTGCAGCGTATCGGTCAGGCCGCGCGCATAGTCGGTCCGGCCCGTGACGCACAGATGCAGGCGCACGGGTGTCGTCGGCCAACGGGTGAAACTGATGATGCCCAGCACGACCTGACGCACGGCCGTGTCGGATGTCGCCCCGCCCGGACCGGCGGGATCCGCGGGGCTTGCGGGCGCAACGATGCGCACCGTGTCGGCGGTATCGAGCGCCTCGGCGGAAGCCCCGGCAAGCACGGCCTGTGCAGCCCCCAGAACGCAAACGATTGCGACCAGCGCCTGGCGCAGCGGAGCGGTTCGACCCGGGCAGCCGGGCACCGTTCGCGCGGCGATTGCCGCCGCGTCCGCTGGCGTCGCTGCAGTCGCGAGACTGGCAGCCGACGCGCACACTTTCGCATCCATGATGGCAACATCCGCTGGCGTCGCTCCGGCGCTGCCTCCCGCCTCCCTCCATGCACGTGCAGGCACCGAATTACGCGCATGATGGCTTCATCTTAGGTAAAAATTCGCATCACCAACCAGTGGGAAACACCCGCGAGCAGCGCGAGAACTTGTGCGGAATCGGCGCTTGCGCGCGACGATGCGGGCGAACGCATGCGCCGATGTCGACCCGGCTGCGACGTCGACGCATTGATCAGCGGAATAGCGGCCGATGCGAGTCAAACTTCATACGTTCGGTCACGCTACGCCACCGCCGACAAATCGAAAGGCGTCTCCCGCAACCGCTTCCCCGTCAGCCGGAATACCGCGTTCGCAATCGCCGGCGTCACCGCCGGGCTCGACAGCTCACCGACACCGCCCGGCTTCGCCGGATCGCCCTGCACGATGTGAATGTCGGTATCGGGCATGTCGCTCATCCGCATCACGCGATACGTATCGAAGTTCGACTGCTGCACGCGGCCGTGCCGGAAGTCGATGCGATCGGACGTCGCGTGGCCGAGCCCCCACATCAGGCCGCCGTACAGTTGCTCGTCGACGCCGGCCGGCGACACCGCGATCCCGCAATCGGCAACGCACGTCAGCTTCTCCACGCGCACCGCGCCGTCCTTGCGCACGACCCGCGCGACCACCGCGACATAGCTGTCGTACGCCTGGTTCGTCGCGATGCCGAGTGCGACACCGTCCGGCAGCGGCTGGCCCCACCCCGCTCGTTGCGCCGCTTCACGCAGCACGGCCGCATGGCGCGGCCGGTCGCGCATGTGCGCGAGCCGGAACTCGACCGGGTCGCGCTTCGCCGCGTGCGCGGCCTCGTCCATCACCGATTCGACCGCGAACACGTTCGGGATGTAGCTCACCGCGCGGAACCAGCCGGTCGGCACGCCCGTCTCCATCCGGATCCAGCCGATGTCGCGATGCGGCGCCGCATACGCGAACTCCCATTTCGTGATGGCCTCGGTCGTGCTGAAATCCATCCGGTCGGCGCGCTCGAGGTAGCCGGGCTCCCACTGCTGCGGCGAGGCGGGCATCACGGCGCGCAGCCACAGCGACGCGAGATTGCCCTGCGCATCGAGCACCGCGCGCGCACGGTGGTAGCTTGCCGCGTGATAGAACAGCGCGCGCATCTCGTCCTCGCGGCTGTTCATCAGCTTCACGGGCTTGCCGGTCTTTATCGCGAGCCACGTCGCCTCGAACAGCCAGTACTTCGATTCGCGCGCGCCGAAGCTGCCGCCCGACACCAGCTCGTGCAGCGTCACCCGATGCGAAGGAATGCCGCCGATCACCTCCGCCGCTTCCATCGCGGTCGACGGCACCTGCAGCCCGCCCCAGTACTCGATGCCGCCGTTGCGTGCCCACACCGTGAGGTTGATCGGCTCCAGCGGATTCGCGGCCTTGTGCGGCATCGCATACGACGCCTCGATCGTGCGCGCGCCGGCCGCATGGGCCTTCGCCGGATCGCCGTCGGCGATCGTCGGCACGACGCGCGCGGCCGGATCGTCGAGCCACGCGGCCTGGCGCGCGGCGAGCGTGCTGCTGTCGAAGGTTTCGAACAGGCTGTCCTCCCATTCGATCGTCAGCGCGGCCTGCCCTTGATGCGCGGACCAGTAGTCGTCCGCGAGCACCGCGACGCCGGCCTGGTTGCCGCCGAGCACGTCGGGGCGCGGCGGAATCTGCAGCACGTCGCGCACGCCGGGAATCGCGAGCGCCGCCTTCGCATCGACGCTGCGCACGCGGCCGTCGATCACCGGCGCACGCGTGACGACCGCGACCAGCATCCCCGGCAGCGACACGTCGATGCTGTACGGAAACGAGCCGTCGGCCTTCTGCGCGGCGCCGCGCTTCTTGCGCAGCTTGCCGATGTAGCGGAACTGCGCGGGATCTTTCAGCGCGACCTGCTTCGGCGCCGGCAACGGCGAGGCCGCCTGCGCGAGCGCGCCGTACGTCGCCCGGCGGCCGCTCGACGCATGCAGCACGGCGCCGTCTGCCGTCGTACACGCAGAAGCGGGCACGCCCCATTGATGCGCCGCCGCTTCGACGAGCATCGCACGCGCGGTCGCGCCCGCTCGACGCAGCCGGTCGTACTCCATCGCGACACTCGTGCTGCCGCCGGTCGAGAACACTTTCCACAGCGGATGAAGGTAGTCGGCGAAGAACGGATCTTCCGGCGTGATCACGTCGACCCGGAACAGATCGACGTCGAGCTCCTCGGCCACCACCGCCGCGAGCGCGGTGCGCGTGCCGGTGCCCGAATCGTGCTTGTGCACGACGAGCTTGATCGTGTCGTCGGGCAGTACGCGCACCCACGCGTTCGGTTCGAATTCGCCGGCGGCCGGATGCGGATCGCCGCTCGCGTGCTTGCCGGCGGCCGCCGCGTCGGGCATCCGGAAGCCGATCGCGATGCCTGCGGCCAGCAGCGCCGAACCCTGCTTGAGAAAACGCCGGCGCGGCGTGCCATCGCCATGCGGTGCATCCGGTGCGTGATCGTCGCGCATGTCACGCCTCCTTCGCGGGTTCGGCCGCGGCCTTCAGCGACGGATCGCCGGACGCCGCACGCTTGATCGCGCGGTGAATGCGTGCATACGTGCCGCAGCGGCAGATATTGCCCGACATCGCCTGCACGATCGCGTCGTCGTCCACCGGCTGCCCGCCCTTCAGCAGCGCGGCCGCCTGCATCAGTTGCCCCGGCTGGCAATAGCCGCATTGCGGCACGTCCTCGGCGACCCACGCGAGTTGCAGCGGATGCCGCCCGTCCGGCGACAACCCCTCGATCGTCGTCACGTGCCGCCCGTGCGCGGCGACGGCCGGAATCAGGCACGCGCGCACGGCCTGCCCGTCGAGATGCACGGTGCACGCGCCGCACAGGCCCTTGCCGCAGCCGAACTTCGTGCCGGTGAGCTTGAGCCGGTCGCGCAGCACCCACAGCAACGGCATATCCCCCGGTACATTCTCGAGCGAATGGCGTGTATCGTTCACGACGATGTCGATCATGCGCGGTCTCCTGATTCGCATTCCTGGGTCGGCCCGCGCCCATCGCGCGGTTCCGGAGCATTATCGAAACGCGATGCGCGGGTGCGCCAGCGATCATTTCGTCGAATCCCTGTCAGTCGGACTAACAGATGCTCAAGCGATACCCTTCGATCCAGTCGATGCAGGCGTTTCTGCACGCTGCGCGGGTCGGCAGCTTTTCCAGCGCGGCACGCCAGCTGGCGCTCACGCACAGCGCGATCAGCCAGCAGATTCGCTCGCTCGAGGAATTCATCGGCCAGCCGCTGTTCGCCCGCGCCGGCGGCCGCGTGATGCTGACCGATGCCGGCACGCTGTTCGCGAACCAGTTGTCGGACGGGCTCGAGCAGATCGATCGCGCACTGTCGTCGGTGAAGGGGCGCACGACCGGGCCGTCACTCCGGCTCGACGTCGATCCGGAACTGATGCAGGGCTGGCTGCCCGCGCGGCTGCCGGCATTGATGCGCACGCTCGACGGCACGACGCTGACGGTGCTGTCAGCGCCGCGCCATGATCGCGATGCATTCGACCACGTCGATGTCGCGCTGCGCTATGGCTACGGCGAATGGGAAGGCGTGGACAGCGCGCTGGTCTGCCCCGACCGGCTGACCGCGATGGCCGCGCCGGCGCTGCTCGAACGTTACGGGCTGACCGCGCCGCTCACGCCCGAACAGGTGTTGGAGCTGCCGCTGCTCGGCTATACGAAGCGGTCGTGGATTCCGTGGCTCGAAGCGGCGGGCCTCGAACCCGTCGAACCGGACACGATCGCCGTGTTCGACAACGCGGCGGGGCTCGTCGCAACGCTCGCGTCCGGGCTCGGCGCCGGGCTGGTGCGCGGGCTGCTCGCCGCGGATGCGCGCCGCGACGGACGGCTCGTCGAACTCTGCACGATCGCGATTCCGACGCACTACAACCTGCACGCGATCTGGCCGCGCGAGCGCCATGCGCGCGTCAAGCCGCTGGTCGACGCGATCGGTACGCTGGTCGCGCAGTCGCTCGCATGTTGATGCGCGCCGCTACGCGCTGAACTCCGCCGCGACCTCGCGCACGGTGTCGAGGAACGCGCCGAGCACCGCGGACGTATCGTCCGCGCGGTAGCGCGCCTGCAGCGACACCTCGAGCGCCGGCGGCAGCAGCGGCACGAACGCGACGCCGCCCGTCGAGATCTGCCGCGACGACGCGGGCAGCAGCGCGACGCCCAGCCCTTCACGCACCAGCGACAGCAGCGTGTGCACCTCGACGACCTCGTGCGCGATCCGCGGCGTGAAGCGCGCATCGACACAGCTCTGCTGCAGGAAGCGCGCCAGTTGCGAATGCCGCAAGCCGAATGACACGAACTGCTCGCCGGCCAGCTCGCCGAGCGCGATCGCGTCGCGCGACGCGAGCGGATGGCCTGACGGCAGCACGGCCACGGCCGTTTCGCGCACCACGATCTCGCTGCGGATCGCCGGATCGTCCTGGAACAGCCGGAAGAAGCACACGTCGAGCCGCTTCTCCTTCAGCGCATCGATCTGCGCGGCCGGCGTCATCTCGTGCAGCGACCAGTGCACGTGCGGATGGCGTTCGGCGAACACGCGCAACGCACGCGGAATCGGCACGACCATCGCCGAGCTGATGATGCCGACCGCGAGCCGCCCCACTTCGCCGCGCCCCGCGCAACGCGTGAGATCGATCGCGCGATCGAACTGCGCGACGATCAGCGGCACCTGCTCCTTCAGTGTTTTCCCTGCCTCGGTCAATTCGACGCGATGCTGCGAGCGTACGAACAGCGCAGTGCCGAGCTGCTCCTCGAGCAGCCGGATCTGCTGGCTCAATGGCGGCTGCGAGATATGGAGCCGCGCGGCCGCGCGCCCGAAATGCAGTTCGTCGGCCAGCACCGCGAAGTAACGCAACACACGCATGTCCATATCGCAAACGTATCAAGAGCGTCAGTAAAAAATATTGTACAGAGCACATTCGGCTGGTGACACTCGGTCTCAAGCAGCAGTGCACGTCGCAGTGTGTCACTCGATGCCGGCGAGGGGAAGGCGCAAAAAAATAATGCGCCTTGCAAAGGGCCGCATGAATCCGACCGACAGGTCGCTTCATCGACGTGCCTGCCCGCGATACGGCAACCGGCCTTTCCGGTTCCTCTCAAGGAGATCGAGTAGATGATCATCGACACCAGCTGTTACCCGACGAATCTCGTCGACCTCGCATGGCGTCACGACGGCCCGCCGTTCACCGGCGAGCGCCTGATCGAGACGATGAACGGCCCGTTCCTCATCAACGGCAAGCCGCGCCGCGTCGACAAGGCGTTCATCCAGCCGCCGCAAGGCAACACCATCTATACGTATACCGACGGCGAGAAGTCGGGCACCGAATCGATCGACGCGTACATGGCGTACACGGTCGAGATGGTGCGCAAGCACCCCGACCGCTTCATCGGCTGCTTCGTCTACAACCCGCGCTGCGGGGTGGAGAACGGCGTGAACGCGATCGATCACTACGTGCGCAAGCTCGGCTTCAAGATGGTGCAGTTCCAGGCCAACATGCATGCGTACCGGCCCGACCGCGCACTCGACTGGCTGCGCCCCGCGCTGAAGAAATGCGCGGAACTCGGCGTGCTCGTGAAGCTGCACACCGGCGACGGCCCGTACAGCATCCCGACCGAGTGGGTGCCGATGATCAAGGAATTCCCGACGGTCAATTTCATCATGGCGCACTTCGGGGTGCAGACGGGCGGCGTCTACTGCTTCGAGCCGTTCCAGCTCGCGATGGACCTGCCGAACGTGTATTGCGAATCGGGCTGGTGCCTGCAGTCGCGGATCGTCGAATTCGCGAAGGTGCTGCCGAAGCACAAGATCCTGTTCGGCTCCGACACGCCGCCGAACGAACCGGGCATGTGGCTGCGGCTGCTCGAGGTGCTGTGCTTCGATCCGCCGCAAGGGATGAATCTCGACGAGGACACGCTCGAGGATTACCTCGGCAACAACACCGCGCGAATGATCGGCCTCGAACCGACGCCCGCGCCGCGCACCGTCGACGAAGCGAAAGCCCTGCTCGCCGCCTGACGCCCGCGCCCCTCTCTCCCGATTCCGGAGCATTGCATGATCATCGATACGCACCTGCACCCGACCAACCTCGTCGACGAGGCCTGGCGCCACACCGGCGAACCGTTCACCGGCGAACGCCTGCTGAAGATGATGGACGGCCCGTACATCATCAACGGCAAGCCGCGCCGCATCGACATGGGCTTCATCCAGCCGCCGCCGGGCAACACCGGCTATCGCGACGGCAACCGCCGCGGCCGTGAAGGCATTCGCGACTACATGGCGTATATCGCCGAACTCACGCAGAAATACCCCGACCGCTTCATCGGCAACTTCACGTACAACCCGCGCTGGGGCCCGGAGAACGGCGCGGCGGAGCTCGAATTCCACATCAGGGAGTACGGCTTCAAGATGGTGAAGCTGCACGCGAACATGCACGGCTACCGGCCCGATCGCGCGCTCGACTGGCTGCGCCCCGCGATGAAGGTCTGCGCGAAGTACAACATCGTCGTGCTGATCCACACCGGTGACGGCCCGTACACGATCCCGACGCAGTTCTATCCGATCATCCGCGAGTTTCCGATGGTGAACTTCATCATCGGTCACTTCGGGATCCAGACGGGTGGCAACTACTCGTTCGAAGCGTTCTGGATGGCGATGGATACGCCGAACGTGTACTGCGAATCGGGCTGGTGCTACCAGTCGCGGATCGTCGAGTTCGCCCGCGAGCTGCCGCGCAACAAGATCGTGTTCGGCACCGATTCGCCGCCGAACGAACCCGGCATGTGGCTGCGCGAGCTGGAAATGCTGTGCGGGCCCGCGCCGCAAGGGATGGATCTCGACGAGGACGGCCTCGAGGACTACATGGGCAACAACATCGCCCGCCTCGTCGGCATCGAGCCGACCAGGCCGCCGAAGGATCTCGACGAAGCGCAGAGGCGCCTCACGTCGACCTACCTGTAACGCGCCGGCAGCCGGATCGCGTGCCGCATCGAACACGCGTGCGATCCGGCCTTTCCCCTTCCGCATCCGACGGAGTGCATCATGGCGTCCAGCTTTTTCGCCGAGCAGCAGGATTTTCATCACTTCGCGAACGCCTATCGCGAACGCTTTCCGGACGACGTGCTGACGCTCGCGCAGCCGCTGTCCGCCGACCAGGAAGTCACGGCCGTCGTCGCGTCGCTCGCCGCGCGCGGGCGGCACGAGATGCTCGTCTGCGAGCGCATCGACGGTCTGTCGACACCGCTCGTCACCAACGTATTTGCGTCCCGCACGCGCATCGGCCGGCTGTTCGGCGTCGATGCGAACGGCCTGTTCGACGCGTGGCAGCAGCGTGCGAACGCGCCCGTCGCGCCGGTCGTCGTGCCGCACGGCCCCGTGCTCGATCAGGTGACCGAAGGCGACGCGGTCGATCTCGCGCAGTTGCCGATGATCCGCCACTTCGAAACCGATCGCGGGCCCTACGTGACCAACGCGGTGATCGTCGCCGAAGATCCGGTGACGGGCGTCGCGAACCTCAGCTACCACCGCTCGATGCCGCATGCGCGCAACGCGCTGGCGACGAGCCTGCATTCGCGCGGCCATCTGTGGCGGATGCTGCAGACCGCGAAGGCGCGCGGCGACACGCTCAAGGTGGCGATGGTGATCGGCGCGCATCCGCTGTTCATGCTCGCGGCCGCCGCGCGCGTGCCGTTCGGCGCGGATGAGCGTGCGATTGCCGGCGGGCTGTTCGGCGCGCCGCTGCAGCTCGTGCGCACGCCGCGCCACGGCATCGGCGTGCCGGCCGCCGCCGAGTTCGTGCTCGAAGGCACGATCGATCCCGACGCGCATGCGGAAGAAGGCCCGTTCGGCGAATTCACCGGCTACTCGTCGGACCGCTCGACCAACAACGTGCTGCGCATCGACGCGATGATGAGGCGCAAGGATGCGTGGCTCATCGACGTGGTCGGCGGCCCGTACGCGGAACACCTGACGCTCGCGCGACTGCCGCGCGAAGCCGAGATGAGCGAGAAGCTGAAGGCGCGCTTTCCGGCCGTCACCGCGATCCACTATCCGAATTCCGGCACGCACTTTCACTGCTACGTCGCGCTGAAGCAGTCGCGCGACGGCGAGGCGCGCCAGATCATGCTCGCGCTGCTCGGCTGGGACCCGTACCTGAAGAACGTCGTCGCGGTCGACAGCGACGTCGACATCACCGACGACGCGCAGGTGCTGTGGGCCATCGCGACGCACTTCCAGCCGCACCGCGACCTGTTCGTCGTCGACGGCCTGCCCGGCAGCCCGCTCGATCCGTCGTCGTCGGCCGACGGCACGACGTCGCGGATGGGGATCGACGCGACGCGCGGCTCGCGCTTCGACGGCGTGCGCGCACGCGTCGGCGACGCCGCGATGCAGCGTGCCGCACACGTGATCGCGCAACTCGGCGGAGCGTCGCGATGAGCGCGCGGCGGCTCGTGGTCGGCATCAGCGGCGCATCCGGCTTCGTGTACGGGATGCGGCTGCTCGCGCTGCTGCGCGACCTCGACATCGAGACGCACGTCGTCGTGTCGCGCGCCGCCGCGCTGACGATGGCGCACGAGACCGACTTCCGGCTGTCCGACATCACCGCGCTCGCGAGCGTGCTGTACCGCAGCGACGACATCGCGGCGCCGATCTCGAGCGGGTCGTTCCGCACGCTCGGGATGATCGTCGCGCCGTGCTCGATGAAGACGCTCGCCGAGATCGCGAGCGGTCTTTCCTCCGGCCTGATCTCGCGCGCGGCCGACGTCGTGCTGAAGGAGCGCCGCCGGCTCGTGCTGCTCGCACGCGAGACGCCGTACACGTTCACGCACCTGCGCAACATGGCCACCGTCACGGAGATGGGCGCGATCGTCGCGCCGCCGGTGCCGGCGTTCTACGCGCGCCCCGCTTCGCTCGACCAGATGATCGACCACACGCTCGGCCGCGTGCTCGACCTGTTCGACCTCGATTCCCGCACCGTCCATCGCTGGAAAGAAAACGCATCACAGCCGAACCCGCAGCCCAACCGACTCAACGGAGATGCATCATGACCCACATCCACACCACCCACAGCGACGTCGAGAAGATTCCGGTCACCGTGCTCACGGGCTTTCTCGGCGCGGGCAAGACCACGCTGCTGAACTACATCCTGCGCGAAAAGCACGGCCGCAAGATCGCGGTGATCGAGAACGAGTTCGGCGAGATCGGCATCGACGGCGGCCTCGTGCTCGAATCGACCGAGGAAATCTACGAGATGACCAACGGCTGCGTGTGCTGCGTCGGCGCGGTGCGCGAGGACCTCGTGCGGATCGTGCGGATGCTCGTCGCGCGCCCCGACCGGCTCGATCACATCATCGTCGAGACGAGCGGCCTCGCCGATCCGTATCCGGTCGCGCAGACCTTCTTCCTCGACGATCCGATCGCGAAGGAGGTCGCGCTCGACGCGGTCGTCACGATGGTCGACGCGAAGCATATCCGCGCGCACCTCGACGATCTGGTGCTCGACGGCCGCGACAACCAGGCGGTCGACCAGATCGTCTGCGCGGACCGCATCGTGATCAACAAGGTCGACCTCGTCGACGCACCGGACGTCGATGCGCTGACCGCGCGGCTGCGCGCGCTGAACACGACGGCGGAGATCGTCACGTCGAGCTACGCGCAGGTCGATCTCGATCGCATCCTCGGCATCGGCGCGAACGAATTCGCGCAGATCCTCGTCGAGAGCGACGGGCTGCAGGCCGATGCGCCGCATGCGGACGAACACGCGCACGAGCATGAGCACGAGCACGAGCACGAGCACAAGCATGAGCACGACGACCACGCGCACGAAGCCCGCGCACACGACGACGATCACGATCATCACGAACACGACGCGAGCGTGTCGTCGGTCGGCATCGAAGTGGAGGCGGACGTCGATCTCGACGCGCTCGAGGCGTGGCTCGGCGAGCTGCGCCGCGCCGATACCGCGAACCTGTTCCGGATGAAGGGCATCCTCGCCGTGCAGGGCCGCGCGCAGCGCTACGTGCTGCAGGGCGTGCACGGCGTGATCGAACTGCGCGCCGCGCAGGCGTGGGGGTGCGAGCCGCGCTCGTCACGCATCGTTTTCATCGGCCGCGATCTCGATCGCGCCGCGCTGACCGACCGCTTCCATGCCTGTCTCGCCGCGGCGGTCGCGGCCTGACGGGCACGCCAGGCGGGCGCATCGCGCGCCCGCCCGCAAACGAACCTCAGGAGACTCGCCCATGAACGCTGCTTCACATCCCGTCGATCGGGTCCTGCCGCGCCGCCAGATGCTGACGCTCGGCCTGCAACACATGCTCGTCGCCTATATCGGCGCGATCGCGGTGCCGCTGATCGTCGCATCGGCGTTGAAGATGTCGCCCGCCGACACGACCGTGCTGATCAGCACCGCGCTGTTCTGTTCCGGCATCTCGACGATCCTGCAGACGGTCGGCGTCTGGAAACTCGGCGTGCGCCTGCCGATCCTGCAGGGCGTCGCGTTCAGCAGCGTCGGCCCCGTGATCGCGATCGGCCTGACGCCGGGCGTGGGATTCGCCGGCGTGTGCGGCGCGGTGATCGGCGCGGGCATCATCACGACCTTCGCCGCGCCGCTGGTCGGCCGGTTGCGCCGCCTGTTCCCGCCGGTCGTGACCGGCTGCATCGTCACCGTGATCGGGCTGCAGCTGTTTCCGGTCGCGTACCAGTGGGCCGGCGGCGGCGACGCGGCGAAGCTGCAGTTCGGCGAGCTGTCGTTTCTCGCGGTCGCGCTCGTCGTCGCGGTCGTGATCCTCGCGGTCAACCGCTTCGCGAACGCGTTCCTGCGCAACCTGTCGGTGCTGATCGGGCTCGTCGCGGGCAGCCTGCTCGCGATCGCGCTCGGGATGGGCAACTTCACGAACGTCGCCGCCGCGCCGTGGTTCACCGTGCCCTACCCGTTCCACTTCGGCACACCGGTGTTCGCGATCGTGCCGGTGCTGACGATGGTCGTCGTGATGATCGTGCAGATGGTCGAGTCGATGGGCCTGTTCGTCGCGATCGGCGACATCGTCGAGAAGCAGGTGAGCGAGGAGGACGTGGTGCGCGGGCTGCGGGCGAACGGCGTCGCGAGCGCGATCGCCGGCACGTTCGCGGCGTTCCCGTTCATCGCGTTCATGGAGAACGTCGGGCTCGTGATCCTGACCGGCGTGCGCAGCCGCTGGATCGTCGCGGTCAGCGGCGTGCTGATGTGCGTCGTCGCGCTGGTGCCGAAGATCGGCGCGATCGTCGCGTCGACGCCGTCGGCCGCGCTCGGCGGTGCCGGTATCGCGATGTTCGGCGTGGTGGTCGCCGCCGGCGTGCAGACGCTCGCGAAAGTCGACTTCGAAGGCAACCGCTACAACGTGCTGATCGTCGGCTTCACGATCGCAACCGCGCTGATTCCGGTGATGGCGCCGAAGGTGTTCGCGCACATGCCCGACTGGACGCAGCCGTTCCTGCACAGCGGCGTCGTGCTCGCGTGCCTCGTGTCGGTGCTGCTCAACGCGCTGCTCAACGGTGTGCCGGCGGCCGCCCCCGTTGAATCGCACGTCCACGCCGACGCCGCGCACGGCAGCCCGATGGCGCGCGAGTGCGACTGACGGGCTGCATGCCGCGCGCGGCATCGAGCCCGCGCGCGGCGCCTGACGAACAACAACCCGACTATCCGTATCCGAGGAGACCCGACCATGAGCGTTCCTTCTTCTTCGCTGCTGATCCGCAACCCGATCGCGGTCATGAGCGGCCGCGCCGGCGACGCCGCGCGGCTCGGCCAGGCCGACCTGCGCATCCGCGACGGCCGGATCGAGACGATTGCGCCCGATCTCGCACCGCTGCCCGGTGAACGCGTGATCGACGCGACCGACTGCGTCGTCTACCCGGGCTGGGTCAACACGCATCATCACCTGTTCCAGAACCTGCTGAAGGCCGTGCCGGCCGGGATCAACGCCGGCCTGCAGGAATGGCTTGCGGCCGTGCCGTATCCGCGTGTCGCGCGCTTCACGCCGGCACTCGCGCGCATCGCCGCACGCCTCGGCTTCGCGGAGCTGCTGCTGTCCGGCGTGACGACCTGCGCCGATCACCACTACCTGTATCACGCGGGCGGCACGACCGAGACCGGCGACCTGCTGTTCGACGAAGCGGCCAGCTTCGGGATGCGTTTCGTGCTGTGTCGCGGCGGCGCATTGCAGGCGGCCGGCGATCATCCGGGCTTCGCCGGCACGGCATTGCAGCCCGAGACGCTCGACCAGATGCTTGCCGACATCGAGCGCCTGAAGGCGCGTTATCACGACGCGGGCACGGCATCGATGCGGCGCGTGGTCGTCGCCCCGACGACACCGACCTTCTCGCTGCCGCCCGACCTGCTGCCCGAAGTGGCACGCGCCGCGCGCGGGATGGGCCTGCGGCTGCATTCGCACCTGTCGGAGACGACGCGTTACGTGGACTTCTGTCGCGAGCGCTACGGCAAGCTGCCGGTCGAATTCGTCGCCGAACACGAATGGCTCGGCCCCGATGTGTGGTTCGCGCACCTCGTCCATCTCGAGGAGAACGAAATCGCACTGCTCGCCGAAACGGGCACCGGCTGCTCGCACTGCCCCGTCAGCAATGCGCGGCTCGGCAGCGGCATCGCGCCCGCGCCGCGCATGGCGGCGGCCGGCGTGCCGGTGTCGCTCGGCGTCGACGGTGTCGCGTCGAACGAATCCGGCAGCATGACGCACGAAGCGAATTTCGCCTGGCTCGTGCATCGTGCGGCGCACGGTGCGGCGGCCACCACCGCCGAGGAGGTGCTGCACTGGGGCACCCAAGGCGGCGCGCGCGTGCTCGGGCTGAACGCGGTCGGCACGCTGGAACCGGGCCAGGCCGCCGATTTCGTGCTGTACGACGTGAGCGGGCCGCGCTTCAACGGCTTCCACGATTACGCAATCGCCCCGGTTGCGGCCGGCGAGCCCGCGCCGGTGAAGTACAACATCGTGAACGGCCGCGTCGTGGTGGACAACGGCGAGATTCCAGGCCTCGACCTGGCCGCGCTGCGCCGCGAGGCGGTTGACGCCGTGCGGCAGTTGCTCGATTGAACGGACGCCCCGCGATGAATCCGCGCATCCGCATCGGCATCCTGACGCCGTCGTCGAACACCGCGCTCGAACCGCTGACGACCGCGATCGTCGCCGGGCTGCCAGACGTCAGCGTGCATTTCGCGCGCTTCACCGTGACCGAAATTGCGCTCACCGAGGCCGCGCTCGACCAGTTCGACGCGGCGCGCATGCTCGTCGCGGCGCGGCAGCTCGCCGACGCGCGCGTCGACGTGATCGGCTGGAGCGGCACGTCGGCCGGCTGGCTCGGCTTCGAACGCGACGCGGCGCTGTGCCGCGTCATCGAGAAGGCCACCGGCATTCCGGCGACGACGTCCGTGCTTGCGTTGAACGAACTGCTCGAACGCACCGGCGTGCGGCGGCTCGGCCTCGTCACGCCGTATCTCGACGACGTGCAGCAGCGGATCATGCGCCAGTATGCGCAACTCGGCATCGAATGCGTGGGCGAACAGCATCTCGGGTTGCGCGACAACTTCAGCTTCGCGGAGGTGCCCGATACGCAGCTTGCGGCGCTGATGCGCCAGGCTGCGCGGGCGCGACCGGATGCGGTGGCGACGTTCTGCACGAACCTGCATGCCGCCCATCTGGTCGGGCCGTTCGAGCAGGCGACCGGGATCGCGGCTTATGACACGGTGTCGACCGTGGTGTGGAAAACGCTGAGGATGGCGGGGGTCGATACGCGCGTGCTGGCGCGATGGGGGAAGCTGTTCGAAATGAGCTGACGACGGACGCGCCGGACGGCCCACGCCGACACGCTCGGCGCCCGAAAGGCGCCGGGCGTGTCTCATCATCGCTTGTCGGCTTCCTCGACGAAAATCTCGAACCACGCGTTCATCACGGCCCAGAAATCCACCGGCTCGAGTTCGGTCGGATTCTCATGCCACCAGATCCGCCCTGCGTCGCTGCCGTCGCCGGCGCTGTCGCGCAGGTCGAGGCACAGATAGTCGCCGCCGCCATTCTGGAACACCGTCCACACGAGATCCGGATTCACGCCGAGCTGGCGCGTCTCGTCGGGCGTCAGGTCGAGCTTGTCCGTCAGCGCGGTCTGGTCGCCGATCGGCAACGGGCCCATCGAGTTCGCAGGGAAGAACGTCCAGCCATTGTGCGTGAACTGGTAGAAGCTGCGCAGATCGTCGGGCAATGCGCGCCACAGCGGCATGTCATCCGATACGAGATCGCCGAGCGGCGGATGGCCGATGAAGAAGTTCAGGTCGTCCTGTTCGACCGTGTACGGATAGAGCAGGCACAGATCGCCGTTCTCCTTCTGGAACACGGCGGGGCGCCGCAGCTTCTCCGCGAAGAACTGCTCGACCGCCGGCAAGCGGCCGGCGACGCCCGCCCACATCTTCGCGAGCCAGTTGCCCAGCGCGGCGTCGGGCGTATCCAGCAGCACGCGCCATGCGGTCGGCACCTGCACGTCGGCGGGAATCTCGTTCGCTGCAAGCCAGACCTGGCCGCGCAGCTTGAAGCGCTTCAGTTCGGCCGTGTAAGTCGTTGCGGATAGCTCAATCATTGCCACTCACCCTTGAATTCGTCGTCGACACATTCTACTTGGGCTGATCGCCAAGCAAATCCTTGATCTGCTGCTGCAGCATCGTCCGGTTGTCGGCCTCGCGCTGCATCATCTGCTGCCTGAATCCTTCGTCGACCTTGATGCCGCCCTTCTTGTATTCGGTCCAGTCGGCATAGGACTTCGACCCCTTCGACGTGTTCGCCGTCTCGCTCAGGCCCGTGAAGTTGTCGGAGTTGTTCAGGACCTTGACCTGGTTGTCGAAGGACAGATCCTTGAACCCGGGCATCTCGGTGATCTCCTTCATCGATACGATGTGGTCCGCATGCAGCGGCTTGTCGATCGTCAGGCCCGGCAGCGCGGGATCGTCCATGCCCGGCTCGTAGTTCTCGTTGACCATCTTCTGGATCTTCGAGCTCGGCGTCTTGGCGCGCAGCTGATCGTACAGCGTGCGCGGCACGCCCTTGGTCGTGACGCGGACGTTGCCGCCGTTCGCGCCGAGCGTGTTCGGCTCGATCTCCACCTTGGTGCGGTTCAACACATCGACCGCGTTCTTCGCGGCTTCCGTGTCGGCGCCCTTCGCGCCCAGGCCGAGCAGCGCGAACCCGGCGACACCGACCATGATGTCGCCGTAGCCGGGGCCCAGCGACTCGCCCCATGAATGGAGCGCATTCAGGCCGACGTTGGCGCCGATCACGGTGCCCGCGAACAGTGCGGTGGCGCCCAGGCCGGCCGCGAGCGCGCCCAGCCCGGCCGCGCCGAGCGCGACGAAGCCAAGCACTTCGAGGGCCGTCTCGAACATCGCTTCCGTGTCGTGAATCTCCACGACGGTGACGGTCTCGCCGCCGACCGTCACGTTGTCGCTCGCCGTCTTGATGGCCGCGCCGCATTCCATCTTCATCGACAGGCGCGCCATCGGCTTGCCGTTGACGGTCACGGTGCGCGACCCCTGCGCGACCAGCAACCGCGTCTGCGGAAAATGATTGAACGGCAGGCCATTGCATTCGTCCGCATAGTCGACGCCGGCGCGCAGCGCGGAGCGACTGTTGACCGTGACGTTCGGCGATCCCTGATGCAGCATGCCGGTGGTTGGACCGGGCAGGTTGGCCGCTTTCTGGATGCCGCGGACCAGCGCGCCGCCGGCAAGGCCGCCACCCGCCACGCAGCCGCCGATGATCGCGACGAGCGCGAGGCCGCCGGTGGCCGCGGTCGCCGTCACGATGGCCGCCGCGACCACCGCGCCGACCACCGCGCCCGCGATCATGCCGAGCAGGCCGAAGCCATGCCCGATCTCGTCGCCCATGCGGGCCGCGCGCAGGGCGGCCTCGGCACCGCTCATGACGACGCGCCGTCCGGCCGCGCGGCGGCCTGCTGACGCAGATGTGCTTCGATATCCTGCAGCGAGACCAGCGGCGGCACCCCCTCCACGGCCGTGACCGCGTCGAGCCGGCGCAGCAGCGGGAGCCCCGAATAGCCACGGCTGGGCCGCAACTCGTAGCGCCCTTCCGCCTTGAACAACCCCTGGCGGCTGTGCTGGACAATGCTCGGTTCGAGCGGCGAGCCGTCGCTCGCGAAGAACACCCAGTCGTGACCTTCGACTTCGCGCGTGCTGATCCGCTCGCACACCGTGCGCAGGTCCGGATAGACGCGCAGCACGCGTGTCTTGGCCGACAGCGCAAACACGTGCGGCAGGCTTTCGTGCGCGGCCGCCGGCGTATCGGCTTCATCCGGCACCGGAGGCATCACGACGAACGACGCCAGGATCGACGTCCACGCGGGCACGTGCCGCTCGAAATCCTCCACGCGTGCATTGAGCGTGAACACCAGCATCGCGTCGTCGAGCCGGACCATCGCCTGCCGCTGCCGCAGCACCGTCTTGTCGCTGCGCCACTGGTAGTCGAGCATGATGCCCGGCAGTCCGCCGATCGTGACGGCCTCCCGCGCGAGCGGCTTGTAGCCCGGAAACTGGCGCTTGAACGCCGTCTGCTGCACATCCGCGTACGCGCCGGCGTCATCGAGCGGCGTGTCGTAGTCGCGCGTCACCACGAATGCGACGTCCTTGCGACCGGACGCATCCGGCAAATGGAACACATTCATGGTCTGGTCGCGCCAGCCGTCGGGCAACGCCATGCGCCCCTCGTGCAATCGGTAAGCCGCCATTCCGTTTTTCCTTTTATCGATCCACGCACATGCGTGAGGGGCGCGCGTTACTTCGCCTTCTCGCCGAAACCGACGCTCGACAGGCAATCGGGGTTGCGCTCCGCGAACCCGAACACGAGTTCGCCCCAGGGGGTCTCCGAGCGGAACGTCGTCTCCTCGTTCGGCGAGCGGCCCGTCGGCGTACCGGCGATCCGCATCCCGGCGAAATGCGCCTTCACGTCGTCGCGGCCGACGCAACGGCCGGACAGCGTCAACGTCAGCGCACCCTGCGCGCCGCCTTCATTGCTCGTGCGCAGCACGACGCGCTCGATCTGCGTGCCGTCGTCGAGCTTGATCGGCGCGCCATCGTCGTTGCTCCAGAACGTGAAGTATTCGTTGCTCGATTCGCTGCGCGCGAGCTTCGCGTGCAGCAGGTGCTCGACGGGTTCGCGCCGGATCGGCTGATGCGCGCCGATCTGGTCGATCACTTGCCAGAGACTGAGTTGAACGGTGGTGTGCATCTTCTTCGATCCTTGCGAACAAGCCGGTGTCATGCCCAGCGACAATGCGAGCAGCAGCGAGGCGGCGATCGCCGCGCCGCGGCCGCGCTTAATGGGACGGGGGGTAAGTACGGTCATACCAGCTTCCGTAGTACGTTTGATAATTGACATACTGGCCGTTGACGGGCACCGACGCGTATTCGCCCGTGCCATAGACGTGGCCGATGGCGGCCCGTGCCGCGTTCGCGTCGCCGTTCTTCACGAACTGGTTGTACGCGGCATTGTAGGCCGGCGAATTGGCCGGATTGCCGGCGATCTGGATGTCGGGGCCGCCGTGCGCGAGGATTTCGCGCTGCACCTTGATGTTGTTCATCGTCGCCGCGCCTTCGTCCGCCAGTTCGCTGTTGACGTAATTGGTCTTGCTCGATAAATCCGGCGCGCCCGGGTACAGCGCGTGTCCGGTTTCATGCGCGAGCCCCTGGACGACGGCCTGCGGATTGCCGCGGTCGTTGCCGTCGATCACGATCGTCGGCGGCTGGCCGTGCTTGTTCGTGGACGACCCCTGATTCGCCGGACCGTACTGGATATGCCAACCGTCCTTCTGCAACTTGGCGATGTCGTGTTCGAGCGTCGGCGACTTCGCGGCGAGCTTGTCGACGTCGGCGCCGAGCCCGGTCGCCACGGCTTTCTTCGGCGCGCCTTTCGCCTGCTTTTTCCCGTGCGCCGGCGCAGCGGCGGCTGCCCCTCCGCCACCGCCGCCGCCCCCTCCTCCGCCACCCCCTGCCGCCGGCGCGGCGGCGTTCGGCTCGGGATCGGTCGGATCGTTCACCGGCACGAGCGGCGGCGCCGCGGGCCCGGTCGCGCCATCGGGATTCAGGTCGACACTTTGTGAGCCCAGCACGACCACGCGCGTGCCGTCGAGCACGATCTGCCCGTCGGCCGACAGCGTGATCTTCGCCTTTCCGCATTCGAGCACGATCGACTGGGAGCCCTTGACGTGCACGTGCTCGGTATCGGATTCGATCTGCACGGGGCCCTTCGCCTTGAGCGCCATGTGCTGTTCCTGCGCATGCAGGATCACCGCCGTCTTCGCCGTGTGCTGGATGTGCTCGTCCTGCGACTGCACGGAAATCGCCTTGCGCACGATGCTCGCGTGCTGGCCCTGCGTGACGACGTTGGTCTGGTTCGGACCGTTCACGACCGTCACGTGATTGTTCTGGACCGTCGTGGCCATATCCTTCTGGCTGTGGATATTGACCAGTTCCTCGCCCTTCTTGTCGTGGATCACGACTTCGCAGAACCCGCCGCCGCCGGGCGTGGAGTTGCTGTGAAAACCCATCTGGTGCGCGCCGTCGGGCAAGTCGTAGGGCGGCGTCTGTTCCGCGTTGAACATGCGGCCGACGATGATCGGCCGATCGGGATCGCCGTTGAGGAAATCGACGATGACCTCCTGGTTCACGCGCGGAATCGCAACGGTGCCCCAGCCGCGCCCTGCCCACGGCTGCGACACGCGGATCCAGCAGGAGCTGTCCTGGTCGTTCTTGCCGTAGCGGTCCCACGGGAACTGCACCTTGATCCGGCCCATGCCGTCGGTATGAATCTCCTGCCCCTTCGGGCCGACCACGATCGCGCTCTGCGGGCCGGGCATCACCGGCTTGTCATGTTGCCGCACCGGACGATACGGAATCTTGCTGCGGATCAGCGTCAGTTCGTTGCGGAAACTGCCGGGCTGCGCCGAGGCATCGTCGAAGTTGTTCTTCGCGTCGATCCGGATCCCGACGACCAGGAACGTGTTGTCGTCCTGCTTGGCCGGGTCGAACCAGAAGTGCCCGTCGATCTTGAACTTGCGGCCGACCGTGAGCCCGCGGCAACCGGATTCGCCGCGAAATACCTTGGCCTGCCACTCGTACACCTCGAGCCGGCGCTTGGCTTCCGCCTCGCCCGCGCGGGTGTCCTTGTAGGCGAATGCCGAACTGCCGTCGTACACCTCGAGCTTCGGTGCATTGCCCTGATCGGCCAGCGTCGGCAGTTCGACGTAAGGCCGGCCCTTCGGGTGCTTGTAGTCGAACGTATGCAGCGCCACTACGCCGGGCTGGGTTTCGCGGCTCGCCGATAGCGCGGTCAGGCGGTCCGCCTGCTGCACGCCGCTCGCCGCGTTGTAGGTCACGACGGGATCGTGCGCCTGGTCGGGACAGGACGCCGAATCGTCAGCGATCACGAGCGTGTGACCGTCCTGCCGGTATTCGAAGTAGTAGAACAGCCCGTGCCGCTCGAGCAGCCGGCTGACGAAATTCAGGTCGCTTTCCTGGAACTGGACGACGTAATCCTCGGGCTTCAGTTCCTGCTTGATGTGCGTCTGGTAATCGACCAGCGCGCCGTAATCGGCGAAGACCTTGCGCAGCACGTCGAGCACCGTGACCTGCTGATAGATCCGGCTGTTGACCCGCTTGCCGAGATACCAGAGCCACGGCGCCAGGTCGCCGCGATAGTGCGCGATGCCGCCGTCGTTGCGCTCGAAGCCGAACCGGACCAGATAGCCGTGAATCTGCCGCTCCGATCCGTCCTGGAGCGTGATGTTCACGGCGACCGCCTGGTTCAGCACGTCCTTGAGGTCGATCGACGGATTCTGCGTGATCAGGTCGAGCGTGTAGCCGGGCATTTCCGACAGCGCTTCGCCACCGGTGATCGCCGCGATCGACAGCGCGCGGTTGCCGGTCAGCGACGACTGGAAGCGCAGCAGGCGCGTCGTCTCGCTGAACGGCAACGACGCGGCCGAAGCGCCGGGCTGTGCGGCCGTCTGGCCCGGAACGAAGAATTGCGGTGCGGAAGCGAGATCGGAAAGCGGCTGCCCGGCGAGCGGGTGATCGTCGACAGCCGGCGGCGCGTCGGCAGCCGCCATCGGCATCGCCGAGGCGCCCGCGCCGCGCATGCCGGCCATCGCGCCGGACGCGAGTTGCCCGGCAAGCGGATTCAGCATGCCGGCCGCCGGTGCGGCCATCGACGCCGCGATCTGCGCCGGATTCCCGCCGGCGGCCAGGGCCTGCATGACGGCCGATGCGGTCGGCGCGATCTTGCCGACGACGGGATTCGCCGCCGCGGCCATTTGCATCGCGCCCGACTGCAGCGCGCCGGCAAGCGGGGACGATCCCGCGGACTCGGCCAATCCGGCGATTCCTGGCAACTCTTTCATGGGCCCTCTCGCTTTCTTTTCTGATTGCCGCGACGCAGGCGACGCGGCATTACTACATGTCGATGTCCGAAATATTAATTTCCGAATGCATCTTCGACGGAATGCGATTCGCGGCTTTCAGGCAATCAATGCAATCGCATTCGCCAGCAGGCAAACATTCGAGAAAATCGGCATTTTCTCCCACGCTTATGTCTTTTTCTTGGCGGGGATCGGCTGTCTCTCACGACAAGCGGCGCCATCATAACGGCCCGCCTCGGGCGAGTCCATACCTTTCAATTAAGTAGTCCCCTCGAATTCCGGCAGCCAGCTGATTATGCAGCCGGCCTTCATTTCCCGGGACGGGTAACTTTGACATTTCCGCGATGCAGCACGGGATAATTTACCGATACGGTAAATAACCACAAGTCGGCAATTTAAAAACAAACGAGTCCCGGCGAATCGCGCCGCAACGCGGTTTTCCGGCATTGTCAGTCATTCCGGAATGACTGGAGCCGCACACCTGTCGATCACGCAATCGACTATCGCTGGCGAATTGCGCGCGCGCATGAGATGGACGCATTTCCGGACGAAACGCCAACGGATTGTCGCCGGCGAGCGAACGTGTCGCTTCGTGGCATGACGCGCATGAAACCCGATGCGCGCCCAACCGTCGGGCATCGCGCGACGCACCCGTGCGCTCCGGAGGTATCCTCGGGTTCTGAACGGACCATGCATCTTCACGCAAGCGGTCCATCCGCTAACCCTACTCTGTCACCGTCATTCATGGATTTCGACGTCATCGTTCTCGGCGCAGGCATCGTCGGCGTCTCCGCGGCACTCCACCTGCAGGATCGCGGGCGCAAGGTCGCCCTCGTCGATCGCGGCGCGCCCGGCGAAGGCACGAGCTTCGGCAACGCGGGGCTGATCGAGCGCTCGTCGGTCGAACCGTATCCGTTCCCGCGCAGCCCGTTCACGCTGATGCGCTATGCGCTGAACCGCTCGACCGATCTCTACTGGCACAGCGCGTCGCTGCCCGCATTCGCGCCGTGGCTCGCGCGTTTCTGGTGGGAATCGGCGCCGCTGCGTCACGCGGCGGCGTCGCGCGACATGCTGCCGCTGATCGAGCGCTGCATCGTCGAGCACGACGCGCTGATCGCGCGGGCCGGCGCCGGCGAGCTTATCCGCGCGAACGGCTGGCTGGAAGCGTTCCGCACGCCGGCCGCATTCGAACGCGGCGTGGCCGAAGCCAGGCTCACCGCGCGCCGCCACGGGCTCGGCATCACGCCGCTCGATGCGGCCGCGCTGAGCGCGCACGAACCGAGCCTCGCGCCCGGCTTCTGCGGCGCGCTGCACTGGCTCGATCCGAAAAGCGTCGTCGACCCGTCCGCGCTCGTCAAAGCGTACGCGCAACTCTTCGTGCAGGGCGGCGGCACGCTGCTGACGGGCGACGCGGCGAGCCTCGACGCGCTGTCGCCGGGCTGGCAGGTCAGGACGCAGGACGGCCTGGCGGCCGCGCCGGCCGTGGTCGTCGCGCTCGGCCCGTGGTCCGACACGGTGTTCGGCAAGTTCGGCTACACGATCCCGCTGCGCGAGAAGCGCGGCTATCACATGCACTACGCGCCGTCCGCGCGCGGCGTGCCGTCGGCGCCGATCGTCGATCGCGAATACGGTTACGTGATCGCCCCGATGAAGCGCGGGCTGCGGCTGACGACCGGCGTCGAGATCGCGCGGCGCGGCGTGCCGCCCACCGGCGTGCAGCTCGAACGCGCGGAACGCGTCGCGCGGCCCGTGTTCGGTTTCGGCGAGCGGCTCGACCCGCAACCCTGGCTCGGCTTCCGGCCGTGCACGCCCGACATGCGCCCGGTGATCGGCCCCGCGCCCGCGCATCGCGGGCTGTGGTTCGCGTTCGGGCACAACCATCACGGGCTGACGCTCGGCCCCGTCACCGGCCGCCTGCTGGCCGAGATGATGACGGGCGAAGCGCCGTTCACCGATCCGGCGCCGTATCGCGCGGATCGCTTCTGAACGGGCAACCGGTCACGCGTCGACGCGCGCTCAATCGAGCGCGCGGCCGAAGATGCGGATCACTTCGTCGAGATGCTCGGCCATCGCGCGGCGCGCGGCGTCCGGGTCGCGTGCGCGGATCGCATCGAGGATCGCGCGGTGTTCGAGTTCCGACCGGTGCGGCATGTCGTTCGGCATGTACAGCGACTGCAGCCGCTGGAACATCAGGTCGTACTTGTGCGCGAGCAGCTGCTTGATCATCAGCGCATACGCGGCGTTGTCGCTCGCCTCCGCGATGCGGATATGAAACAGCCGGTCGCCCGGATGCGTAAGCGAGCCGCTGAGGTTGTCTGCCTGGTTGCGCAGGAACGCCTCGTGGATCCCTTCGATCTGCTCGTCCGAGCCGTGCTTCGCGGCCAGCGACGCCGCTTCCGGCTCGATCAGCCGGCGTGCCTGCAGCAACGCGAACGGCGGGATTTCGGTATCGAGGTCGAGTGCGATGCCGAGTTCGGGATCGATCTCGACGATCGTGAACGGCGCGGCCTTCTCCGCAGGGACAGGCGTGGGCTCGGGCGCGGCGGCCGCTTCGGGATGGCGCACCTTCACGCCGTCGCCGACGCGCACGCTCACGAGTCCGCTCACTTCGAGCGCGATCAGCGCCTCGCGCACCGAGGTGCGCGACACGCCGAACTGTTCGGCCAGTTCGCGCTCGGGCGGCAGGTAGCTGCCCGGCGGAAAATCGCCGGACTCGATCATCGCACTGAGCTTGTCGGCGATCTGCTGGTAGAGGCGGCGGTTCTGAATCGGCTGGATGGACATACGTCGGGACTGGTGATCGGTTTCGTTCCGGACGGCCGCGCGCATCGCACGCAACCGTTTGCGCCTATTCTAAAGGTTCGGCCCCGGGCATCGGGCGCAGCATCGATGCGGCCGCAACCATCGACACTCCGTGGCGCCCGTCGCCATTCGTCCGACGAAGCCACGCCCCAACGCACACGACCGCGCGCTCACGTCGGCACCGCGTAGCAACGCGCGGCGGTGCCGCCCCACAGCGCGGTGCGCTCGGCCGCCGACAATCGCGATTCGGCCCAGCGCTCGATGATCGACGCCACTTCGTCATACGACGCGGCCAGCAGGCACACGGGCCAGTCCGACCCGAACATCAGCCGCTGCGGGCCGAACGCGTCGAGCGCCGCGTCGAGACACTGCTCGATGCGCCGGACGTCCTTCCCGCGCAGCCCGCGCTTCCAGTCGGCCTCGGTCACGAGCCCCGACAGCTTGCACACGACATGCGGCAGCGCGCCCAGCTCGCGCAACGCGGCGCGCCAGCGCGCGAGCGCCGTGTGGTCGCGCTCGAAGTCGGCGAGTGCGGGCTTGCCGACGTGATCGAGCACGAGCCAGTGCGCGTCGTGCCGCGCACAAAACGCCCACACCTCGCGCAACTGGCGCTCGAACACGAGCACGTCGTACACGTAGCCGTTCGCCTGCAGCCACGCGATGCCGCGGTTGAAGCCCGGCTCCGCGACGAACGCGCCGGCATCGGCTTCGTCCTGCACCTGGTGACGAAACCCGCGCAGCTTCGGGCTGCGCCATTGGGCAATGCGATCCGCGAGCTGCGGCGCGGCGAGATCCTCCCAGCCGACCACCGCCGCGATGCGCGCATCGTCGCGCGCGAGATCGAGCAGGAACGCCGTCTCGTCGCGCCCGGCGCGCGCCTGCACCGCGATCGACGCGCCGATCGCCTGCGCATGCATCAGCGGCCACAGCGCATCGGGCAGGTAGTCGCGCGCGAGCACGCCCATGCCGGGGCCGATCCACGGGTAATCGGCGGCGCGATAGCGCCAGAAGTGCTGATGCGAATCGATACGCACTGCGCCCATGATGCCCTCGTGTCCGGTCGCCGCGGCGGCGGCGCGCGCCACCGCCGCGCGACGCAACGTTCAGTCGTACAACACCGCCGTGATCTTCGGATCGTCGATATTGGTCTTGTCGTACCAATAGAAACCGGTATCGATGACCTTCGGCAGCTTCTCGCCCTTGATCGCCTTCACGGCCGCCTCGACCGTCTTGTAGCCGATCCCGACCGGGTTCTGCGTGATCGCGCCGGCCATCAGCCCGCTGCGGATCGCGTCCTTCTGCTGCTTGCCGGAATCGTACCCGACGATCACGACCTTGCGCTTCATCTCGCGCACGCCGTTGACCACGCCGATCGCCGAGCCTTCGTTGGTGCCGAACAGCCCCTTGAGCTTCGGATACGCCTGCAGGATCGACTTCGTCACCTCGGTCGACTTCAGCTGGTCGCCTTCGCCGTACTGCACGGTGACGACCTGCACCTTCGGATGCGCCGACTTCATCCGTTCGAGGAAGCCGTCGCGGCGGTCGATGCCGGTGCGGCTCGTCTGGTCGTGCGCGACCACGGCCACCTCGCCCTCGTCGCCGATCAGCGCGGCGAGCTTGTCGGCGGCGAGCGCCGCGGCGGCCTTGTTGTTGGTCGCGGCCGTCGTCACCGGGATGTCGCTGTCCACGCCCGAGTCGAACGCGATCACCGGGATCTTCTCGGCCTGCGCCTTCTTCAAGAGCGGCAGCGCGGCCTTGCTGTCGAGCGCCGCGAAGCCGAGCGCGGCCGGCTTCTTCGCGATCGCGGCCGACAGCATGTCGATCTGCTTGTCGACCATCGCCTCGGTCTCCGGCCCGTCGAACGTCACCCTCACCTTGTAGTCCTTCGCGGCCTGCATCGCGCCCGCTTTCACGGCCTGCCAGAACTGATGCTGGAAGCCCTTCGAGATCAGCGGGATGTAGGTTTCCTGCGCCTGCGCGCCGGCCGTGACGCCGACGGCAAACGTCAGCCCGACGATCGCGTTCAACACCTTGCTCCTGATCACTTCGCGTCTCCTTTTTTCGTATCGACTCAACCGACTGGAACGACTGGGACGCCGGCCGGAACCGGCGATGAAGCACCTGCCTGCGTGAATGCGACCGTCAGCGGCGCCGCCGGCGCAGGATGTCGACGTAGACGGCGAGGATGATGATCACGCCCGTCACGACCGTCTGCCATTCCTGTGCGACCGACATGATGCGCAGGCCGTTCGTCAGCACGCTCATAATGAACGCGCCGATGATGGTGCCGACGATGCTGCCCGCGCCGCCCGACAGCGACGTGCCGCCGATCACGACGGCCGCGATCGCATCGAGCTCGTAGCCCTGCCCGAGCGCGGGCTGCGCGGAATTCAGCCGCGACGCGATCAGCAGCCCGGCGATCCCGCACACCGCGCCGCTGAACGTGTAGACCGCGATCTTCCACGCATCGACGTTCACGCCCGACAGCCGCAGCGCTTCCTCGTTGCTGCCGAGCGCGAACGTGTAGCGGCCGAAGATCGTGCGGTTCAGCACGATCGACGCGCCGATCGCGACGAGGAACAGGATCAGCACCGCGTTCGGAATCGGCAGCGCGGGAATCAGGTCGCCGATCAGCGAATCCTGCGCAATCGACGTGAAGCCCGGCGTGTCGTTGAAATAGATCGGCCGCGTGCCCGAGATCACGAGCGACAGCCCCTTGAGCAGCATCATCATGCCGAGCGTCGCGATGAACGGCGGCACCTTCATCTTCGCGATCACGAAGCCCGATACGCTGCCCGACAGCGCACCGAAACACAGCGCGGCGAGGATCCCGAGCGGCAGCGGCAGGCCCCACTTCGTCAGCACGACGCCGGCCATCACCGCGCAGAACGTCATCAGCGTGCCGACCGACAGGTCGATGCCCGACGTGATGATCACGTAGGTGCAGGCGACGGCCAGCACGCCGTTCACCGCGGTGGCCTGCAGGATCGCGACGAGGTTGTCGACCTCGAGGAAGTTCGGCGACGCGACGCTGAAGAACACGATCAGCAGCACGAGGCTCGCGAACGCGAGCAGCTTCTGCCGCGCGGCCGGGTTGAAGAAGCGCGACTTCAGGCTCGATGCGCCGGCCGGCGTGTCGCCGGACGCGAGGGGCGGAACGGGATGCGTATCGTTGGACATGTCGGGTAAGCGTCTCGGCGTCTGATTCAGGACAATACGGTCGACTCGCGCTGCGTCGCGAGCTGCATGATCTTTTCCTGCGTGGCGTCGGCCGCGCGCAATTCGCCGGTCACGCGCCCTTCGCACATCACGAGAATCCGGTGGCTCATGCGCAGCACTTCCGGCAACTCCGACGAAATCATCACGATCGCCTTGCCGTCGGCGGCGAGCGCGTCGAGCAGCTTGTAGATCTCGCTTTTCGCGCCGACGTCGATGCCGCGCGTCGGTTCGTCGAAGAACAGGATGTCGCAGTCGCGCAGCAGCCACTTCGCGATCACGATCTTCTGCTGGTTGCCGCCGGACAGCAGCCGCGCCGGCTGCGCGACCGACGGCGTACGGATCGCGAGCTGCCGCACGTACGACTGCGCGGTGTCGCGCAACGCACGCGCATCGAGGAACACGCCGCGGCGCACGAAGCGGCGCATGCTCGACAGCGCGATGTTGTTCTGCACGTCCATCCCGACCGCGAGCCCGAAGTGCTTGCGATCCTCGGACAGGTAGCCGATCCCGTGCTTCACCGCATCGGCCGGCGTGCGGATCGTCACGGTCTTGCCGTGCACGCGGATCTCGCCCGCATCGACCGGGTCCGCGCCGAACACCGCGCGCGCGACCTCGGTGCGCCCGGCGCCCATCAACCCGGCGAAGCCGAGGATCTCGCCGCGCCGCAGCGTGAAGCCGACATCGCGGATCGCGCGGCCGCGCGACAGCCCGCGCACTTCGAGCGCGACGTCGTTCGCGGACGTATCGGGCGGCGTGCGGAATTCGGTCGCGAGCTGGCGGCCGACCATCATCGCGATGATCGTGTCCATCGACGTGTCCGCCATCGGCACGGTCGCCACGTACTTGCCGTCGCGCATCACGGTCACGCGATCGGCGATCTGGCGCAGCTCGTCCATCTTGTGCGAGATATAGACAATGCCGACACCATGCGCGCGCAGGTCGCCGATGATGCGGAACAGCTCGGCGATCTCCGCGTTGTTGAGCGCGGCGGTCGGCTCGTCCATGATCAGCACGCGCGAGTCGAACGACAGCGCCTTCGCGATCTCGACCATCTGCTGCTTGGCCACCGTGAGCCGGCCGACCGGCGTACGCGGGTCGAGATCGAGCCGCATCCGCGCGAAGATCGCGGCCGCGTCGCGATTCAGCTTGTCTTCGTCGACGAACACGCCGAAGCGGCCGCGCGGCTCGCGGCCGATGAAGATGTTCTGCGCGACGCTCAGGTGGTTCATCAGGTTCAGTTCCTGATGGATGATGCCGATCCCGAGCGCCTGCGCGGCGCGCGGATCGGCGATCTCCACCGCGCGGCCGTCCATCCGGATCTCGCCGTCGTCGCGCGGGTAGACGCCCGCCAGGATCTTCATCAGCGTCGACTTGCCGGCGCCGTTCTCGCCCATCAACGCATGCACTTCGCCGGCACGCAGGTCGAAGCGGCAGTCGTCGAGCGCCTGCACGCCCGGGAAGCGCTTGCCGATGCCGGTCAATGCGATCAACGGTGGCGCGGCGTTCGGAGTCAGGTCGGGTTGCATGGATCGCCGCCCTCAGCTGATCGCACGGTCGAGATGCGTATAGCCGCCGTCGACGAACAGCCACTGGCCCGTCGTGTGCGAGGCACGTTCCGACAGCAGGAACACGGCCGTATCGGCGATTTCGTCGGCCGTCGTGAAGCGTTGGCCGAGCGGCACCTTGCCCGCGATGCCGGCCAGCTTCGCGTCGGGGTCGTCGAAACTGTCGAGCCATCGCCGGTACAGCGGCGTCATCACCTCGGCCGGAATCACCGCGTTCACGCGCACGCCGTCGTCGCGCAACGCGACGGCCCATTCGCGCGTCAACGCGAGCTGCGCGCCCTTCGACGCGCAATAACCGCTCGTGTTGCCCTGCCCGGTGACGGCCGTCTTCGACGAAACATTGACGATCGCGCCGCGCGTCGCCTTCAGGTGCGGCACGCTGTAGTGCGCCATCACGTAGTAGTGGATCAGGTTGCGTTCGAGCGACGCGACGAATGCGTCGCGCCCGGCATCGAGCCCGATGCTGTCGTTGACGCCCGCGTTGTTGACCAGGCCGTCGAGCCGGCCGAAGCGCGTGACCGTTTCCGCAACGGCATCGCGGCACTGCGCATCGTCCTGCAATTCGACCGAGAGGCATGCGGCCTGCGGCTGCTTCTGCACGAGGGCGCGCCAGAACGCATCGTCGGGCGCGTGGCGCGCGATCACCACCGGTATCGCACCTTCTTCGGCCAGCCGCATCGAGATCGCGGCGCCGATGCCCGACGCGCCGCCGGTCACGATCACGACCTTGTGTCGCAGATTCAAATCCACTTCGCGTCTCCGTCGTTCATGTTGTCGGCACGCTCGACGCGTGTCAGCCGCGGAACCGGTACTGCTCCAGCGATTCGGGCTTCATCTCGATCGAGAAACCGGGCGCCGTCGGCGGCATGTAGGCCGCGCCGCGCACGACGCACGGTTCGACGAAATGCTCGTGCAGGTGATCGACGTACTCCGTCACGCGCCCTTCCTTCGTGCCGGCAATGCAGATGTAATCGATCATCGACAGATGCTGCACGTACTCGCACAACCCGACGCCGCCTGCATGCGGACACACGGGCAGCCCGTACTTCGCGGCCATCAGCATCACCGCGAGAATCTCGTTCACGCCGCCGAGCCGGCACGCATCGATCTGCACGACGTCGATCGCGCCGCGCGCGATGAACTGCTTGAACAGCACGCGGTTCTGGCACATCTCGCCGGTCGCGACCTGCACGGGCGCGATCGCCTCGCGGATCTTGCGATGCCCCTCGACGTCGTCGGGGCTGGTCGGCTCCTCGATGAACCACGGCCGCGCGAACGCCAGCTCGCGCACCCAGTCGATCGCCTCGTCCACCTCCCACACCTGGTTCGCGTCGATCATCAGCTTGCGGTCCGGGCCGATCACCTCGCGCGCGATCGTCACGCGGCGAATGTCGTCCGCCAGGTTCGCGCCGACCTTCAGCTTCACGTACTCGAACCCGGCGTCGACGGCTTCGCGACACAGCCGCCGCAGCTTGTCGTCGCTGTAGCCGAGCCAGCCGGCCGACGTCGTGTAGCACGGGTAGCCGTCGCGCTCGAGCAGCGCGATCCGTTCGGCCTTGGCCGGCGCCTGCCGGCGCAGCAGGTCGAGCGCTTCGTCCGGCGTCAGGCAGTCGGTCAGGTAGCGGAAGTCGATCGCGCGCACCAGCTCCTCGGGGCTCATGTCGGCCACGAGCCGCCACAGCGGCTTGCGTTCGGCTTTCGCCCACAGATCCCACACCGCGTTGACGACCGCGCCCGTCGCCAGGTGGATCGCGCCCTTGTCGGGGCCGATCCAGCGCAACTGGCTGTCCGACGTGACGTGCCGCCAGAAGCGGCCCATGTCTTCGCGGATCCAGTCGAGATCGAGGCCGACGACGAGGTGACGCATCGCGTCGATCGCCGCGCAGCAGATTTCGTTGCCGCGCCCGATGGTGAACGTGAGCCCGTGACCTTCGAGCCCGTCATGGTCGGTTTCGAGCACGACGTAGGCCGCCGAATAATCGGGGTCCGGATTCATCGCGTCGGAGCCGTCGAGCTGGCGCGAGGTCGGGAAGCGCACGTCGAGGACGCGCATCGATCGAATGATAGGCATGACGAACCGTCCGTTAAAGGAAATCAGGCCTGCACGGTGCGCTGGCGTTGCTCGCCGAGCCCGTCGATGCCGAGCGTGATCACCTGTCCGGCGCGCAGATAGACGGGCGGCTTCTGCCCGAGGCCGACACCCGGCGGCGTGCCGGTCGAGATCACGTCGCCCGGCTGCAGGCTCATGAAGCGGCTCAGGTAGCTGATCAGGTGCGGCACGCGGAACACCATCGTCGCGGTCGTGCCGTTCTGGTAGCGATGGCCGTCGACGTCGAGCCACAACCGCAGCGCGTGCGGATCGGGCACTTCGTCGGCCGTCACGAGCCACGGGCCGAGCGGCCCGAACGTGTCGTTGCCCTTGCCCTTGTCCCACGTGCCGCCGCGTTCGAGCTGGAATTCGCGCTCCGACACGTCGTTCACGACGCAGTAGCCTGCGACGTGCGACAGCGCGTCGGCTTCCGCGATGTAGCGGCCGCCCTGGCCGATCACCACGCCGAGCTCGACTTCCCAGTCGGTTTTCTCCGAGCCGCGCGGAATCTCGACGTCGTCGTTCGGCCCCGAGATCGCGCTCGTCCACTTGCCGAACACGACGGGCTCCTTCGGCACGTCCATCCCCGATTCGGCCGCGTGGTCGGAATAGTTGAGCCCGATGCAGATGAACTTGCCGACGCGGCCGACGCACGCGCCGAGCCGCGGCGTGCCTTCGACCAGCGGCAGCGACGACGGCGGAATGTCGCGCAGCCGCGCGAGCGACGCCGGCGCCAGCACGTCGCCGGCGATGTCGTCGATCACGCCGGACAGGTCGCGGATATGGCCCTGCGCATCGAGCAGGCCCGGCTTTTCATGGTGTTTGTCGCCAAATCTCAGCAGTTTCATGTCGTGTTGAGCCGATACGGAAAGTGAATGGGAGGGCGCGGTTAGTTCGACACGGCCGGTTAGGCACGGCCGGTCAGGCACGGTCAGTTCGACCAGCCGCCGTCGATCAGGTGGATCGCGCCGGTCGTGAACGACGCTTCGTCGGACGCGAGGTACAGCGCGAGCGCGGCCACTTCCTCCGCGCGGCCGATGCGTCCGATCGGCTGGCGCGCGACGAACGCCTGGCGCACCTCGTCGGTCGACACGTGGCGCGTGCGCGCCTGGTCCGCGATGCGTTGCTCCAGCGACGGCGATTCGATCGTGCCCGGGCAGATCGCGTTGCAGCGGATGCCCCGCTCGACGAAATCGGCGGCCACCGCCTTGGTCAGGCCGATCACGGCCGCCTTGGTCGTGCCGTAGACGAAGCGGTTGGGCACGCCCTTCACGCTCGACGCGGCCGACGCCATGTTGATGATCGACGCGCCGCCCGCTTCAAGCATCGCGGGCAGCAGCGCGCGGGTCAGCCGGTACATCGACGTGACGTTCAGGTTCAGCGAGAACGCCCACGCTTCGTCGTCGCAGTCGAGGATCGAGCCGTGGTGAACGAAGCCCGCGCAGTTGAACAGCACGTCGAACGCGCGTTCGCTCGCGGCGAGCGCTGCGACGTCCTGCGCATCGGTCACGTCGAGCCGACGCGTGGCCAGCCGGCCGCCCGCGCGCTCGGCGTCGGCCTCGAGCCGCACGAGCGCGGCTTCGTTGATGTCGGTCGCCAGCACGTCGGCGCCCTCGCTCGCGAACCGCAGCGCGGTCGCGCGGCCGATGCCCTGCCCGGCCGCCGTGACCAGCGCGCGTTTGCCCTGCAATCTCATGAGCGACACTCCCGAAAAAGCGGCCACCCATCGGCCGATTGGCACAAAGGACTAAAGGTCCAACCAATCTTAGGAAGTGATTCCGCGTTTGTCACGGAATCAGGATTCAGTATTTACCCGGGTGGGGAAATCGGCCTGTTGAGCAAGGATTCGACGTTCGATAGCGCCCGGGAGCCCCCCCAGGATTCGGACAAATCCAATACCGGCGGGCCTTCCAGTCGATTCTTTCGCACAAGCGGGGCACGACATCCCGCCAAACTGACGAAAAAGTCATGTTCACGTCAGGGTCTCAACGGGATGCGCGCGCCATCATGACGTACCGGACTGCGCATCCGGTCCATCGCCACCCCGCCCGCGTTCGATCCCTGCGGGCACCTCCGTCCCCCCGGCGATGGGCTCCGTGACTGGGCGAGCAGACACGGCGCGCAGGCCGATTTTCCGCCCCGGGCTTCGTGTCCGGGGCGTTTTTGTCTGTGGTTTCCAAGAAAATAAGCCTGGATTGTTTCTAAATCGGCAAAAGGTAATTTGAGCCAGACAGGATGTTTTTTCCGGTCACAGACGCTTACATTTAGCGCACCACTCATGGAAACCGCTACGGATTCGCCATCGGGTAGTGACATCCACTGCCATGACCGAACCGCACGAGCTTTAGGAAACGGCAAAATGAAGGCCTCCAAATCCCTGCCTGTGCTCGATCCCGCCGACGTCCACGTCGAAATCCTCGAACGTTCCGATACGCTGCTCGTCGTCCGCTGGGTCGAGCCCGGCCGCTGTCACTACGGTGAGCAGCGCTGGCGCCGCCGCTTCGCGCAACGCACCGGCACCTGCGCGCTGTCGCGCCAGGTGATCCACCGCGGCGACGAAGTCTTCCGCCCGGCCGAACGCCCGGCGCCCGCGAACGCGGCCGCGATGATCTCCGCCGCCGAAGTGCTCGCGCTGGCCGGCGGCAGGTAAATCCTGCCGGCCGCGCGTCACTGCACGCGGCGCCATCCGATGCGCCGGCCCTAGAAGCGCCGGTCTAATTCCCCCGCTTGTCTGCCACGCCCGCGCGCACTATCGTTACACCACTCAATGTAATGATTACGCGCCGCGGCCGCCCGGCCGCGCCGATGGGGGCAGACATGCATGCATGGAGCGCGCGCCACGTCCCGGCGCAAGGCGGCAAGGTCGCGGTCGTGACCGGCGCCAACAGCGGGCTCGGCTGGCAGCTGGCGGAAACGCTGGCCGCGAAAGGCGCGACGGTCGTGATGGGCTGCCGCGACGCGGCCCGCGCCGCGCAGGCGGCCGACGCGATCCGCCGGCTCCATCCCGATGCCCGCGTCGAAGTCGACGCGCTCGACCTCGCCGATCTCGCGTCGATCGCACGCTTCGCGGCCGATGTGGCCGAACGCCATGGGCGCGTCGATATCCTCTGCAACAACGCCGGCGTGATGTTCCTGCCGCTGCGCCATACGCACGACGCCTTCGAGATGCAGTTCGGCACCAACCACCTCGGCCATTTCGCGCTCACCGGCCATCTGCTGCCCGCGTTGCGCGCCGCGCGCCGGGCGCGGGTCGTGACGATGTCGAGCGGCTTGAACCGCGGCGGCCGGATCCGCGTCGACGACCTGCGCGCCGAGCATCGCTACAACCGTTATCTCGCCTATTGCGACAGCAAGCTCGCGAATCTCGTGTTCGCGATCGAGTTGCAGCGCCGTTTCGAGCGCGCGGCGTTCGCCGGGATCAGCGTGGCCGCGCACCCGGGCTACGCGGCGACCAACCTGCAGTTCGCGGGCCCGGCGATGGACCGCTCGCCCGCCCGTGCCGCGCTGATGCGCGCCGCGAACCGTTATCTCGCGCAGCCGGCCGACCAGGGCGCGCTGCCCGCGATTCATGCGGCAACCTCGCCTGATCTCGCCGGCGGCGCGTACATCGGGCCGTCCGGCTGGTTCGAGTCGCGCGGGCTGCCGGCGCCCGCGAGCGTGCCCCGCGCGGCGCGCGACGTGGCCTCCGCGGCGCTGCTGTGGGAAGCCTCGGAAGCGGCGACGGGCGTGCGTTTCCTCAGTTCGGGCGCACCGGCCGGACGCGCGCCGGGCCGGTCGTTCGACACGGCGGCCGAGGTGCGCTGAACCGCGCTTCGCCATCCGCAAGATTCGCGATACTTGTTGCACCGACCGAAAAGAAAGCCGGTTGAAAGCCTGATTCGACGCGCCACTGTTACCACCCAGGAAACAATTTATCGTCAAAACCAGCGTTTACCCTGAACCTTCCGATGACTAAGATTTGATCAATCGCTTAAGACATGGTGTCGAGAGCGAACTCAATAAAACACCGGAGGTCATCATGAAATCGCTCGTTTCCGCAGTCGTTGCCGCTGCCGCCCTGTCCGCTTCGTTTGGCGCATTCGCTCAAAGCACCGTGACCCGCGCTCAAGTGCGCAACGAACTGGTCCAGCTCGAACAAGCCGGCTACAAGCCGGGCGTGGCGAGCCCGTACTACCCGAACGACATCCAGAGCGCCGAAGCGCGTGTTCATGGCGCCGACACCAGCGGCTACGGCGCACAACCGGCTCCGGCCGTCCACTCGGGCGCCCCGGCCGCATCGTCGAACGCTCGCGACTCGATCTTCTTCGGCCAGTAAGCCGATGCGCCCTCGGCGGGCGCCGCGCGTCGCGCGATGAAGCACGAAAGTCAGGACGAGCCCCCTTGCGGGGCTCGTCCTTTTTGATGAAACGCATACCTCCGCCGCCCGGCAACGGGGGGCTTCGCCCGGGCGCCTGGCGTCCGGGTGTTTTTTCATTTCCGAGGGATGCGTGCGAGCAGGACGAAACCGCGCGCGCCCGTCAGCGCGACGCGGCCGCGGCAGGCGCCGAACGCGACAGCACGCGCCACCGCGACAGCAGTTCGTCGCGATCGATGTAGCAGCCCTGCAGGTGCCGGCGGCCGGTAGACGGATCGAACTCGGTGCGCGCATGCAGCACGCGGCGGTTGTCGAACGCCCACATGTCGCCCGCCCGCAGCCGGCGCTGCACGCGAAAGCGCGGCTCGCGCGCCAGCGCGAGGAACCGCCGGTACGCGCGATAGACGGCCGCGACCGAGCCGGCCGGCGCATCGAGCGGCCCGCGCAGGAAGTTCGCGACACGCACCTCGGTCACGTTGCCGCGCGCGTCGAGCCCGATCACCGGCGCCGAGCAGCGGTAGTCGCTGTTCGCACTCTTGTTCCAGAACTCGAACGGCGTCACCGCAAGCTGTTCGAAATCGGCCGGATGCTCGCGCCGCAGCGCATCAGCCAGCGCGAAGCCGTCGAGGAACACGCTGTCGCCGCCGGTCGCGTCGTTCGCGAGGCAATGCAGGAACTGCACACCCGGCTGCAGCTCGCGGGTCGGCAAATCGGTATGCGGCGGCAGGTTCAGCGACGTATACGCATTGCTGTCCGGGCGCGGCTTCGATTCGACGTCGAACAGCACGCCGAAATTGCTCTCGCGGATCAGGCCGATGCGGCGCGCAATCTCGTCGACACGGCCACGCTCGGCCGGCACGCCTTCGACGAGCGTCAGCCCCGTGCGTTGCAACGCGGCGAGCCACGCGAGCAATGCGCGGTCGTCCTCCATCACGTCGCGCCACGCGAACACGCCGATGGCCGTCGCGTCGTCGCCGGCCCACACGTGCCGCCCGTGCGCGGCCTGCCGCTCCGCGCGCGACGCGTCGTCGTACGCATGCGCGCGCAACCAGCCCGGCGACCACGCGCTGCGGTGTCCGTCATTCCACTCGACATGCAGCGCGCCGTCGGTTTCGACGTGCACCGTGAGCGCGGAGAGATCCTCGCGCGCATCGGCGATCTCGAACACCTGTTCACGCGTGACGGCATGCACGCACGCGGAACACGCGCAGTTGTCGCGCAGCCAGTCGAAATGAAACGGCGATCGTCGCGTGTCGCTCCATTCGACGTCCACCGCGCCGTCGCCAATCGTCGCCGCCGCAATGGCCGCGTCGGCCGAAAACGTCCGCCAGTCCTCGATACGGTGTTGCGCTGCCTGCATCGTTGCCTCCCGGAAACGCCCGCTACGCGTGTGGTGCGAGCAGAAACCCGCCGACCGTCCGGTGCAGCCGCGCCGCCTGCGGGCTCGTTCCGAGCGCGCGCCAGCAGCCGTGCACCAGCCCTTCTCCCATCCAGTAGTGCGCGGCCCCGCCGGCCGCGCGAATCCGTTCGACGTATACGCGCGCGTCGTCGCGCAGCGGATCGTGTTCCGCGCCGATCGCGAGCACGGGCGGCAGGCCGTCGAAACGCGAAGCCGCGAGCGGTATCGACGCGCGCAGCAGCGGGTCACCGTCTCCCAGCGCATCGAGCAAGCCGCCTTCCCAGTACAGCGCGCGATAGCGATGGACGTCGTCGAGCGTCAGCATCGGCGCGTGCGCTTCCGTTTCGCGCGCGGGCGATTGCGGTTCGAACCCGAGCATCGGATAGACGAGCGCGATGCCGTCAATACCGCCTTCGCCCGCATCGCGCAGCGCGGTGGCCACCGCCGCCGCGAGCATGCCGCCCGCGCTGTCGCCCGCGAGCGTCAGCGGATGCATGCACGGCCCGAACGGCCAGCGTGCGTCGCGCGCGGCGCGCGTGACCTCCAGGCAATCTTCGAGCGCGGCCGGCGCGCGATGCTCGGGCGCGAGCCGGTAGTCGGCCGCGATCACGTCGAGCCCCGTATCGGCCGCCAGTTGCGCGGTGATCAGCGCATGACTGTCGAGCGAGCCGACGACGAAGCCGCCGCCATGAAAGAACAGCACCGTGCCGCGTGGCGTGCGGTGCGCGGACGTGTAACGCCGCAGCGCGATCGCACGGCCGTCGGCGGCGTGCCAGACGGCGTCCTGCTGCACGATGCCGGCCGGCAGCGCGGCCGGCGTCCATTCGGCCGCGAAGCGGTCGTACAGGCGGCGCTGTTCGGCGGGCGAGCGCGCCGCCGCGTCGGCCGGATACCACGCGTCCACGGCGGCAACGAACGTCGCGATTTCCGGTTCGAGCATCGTGTGCGCTCCGAGGTCGACGGTTCGCGCCGGCTAGCGGCGCGGCGGCAGCCCGATCACGCGGCCCGCATACGCGGGCGCCGCGCCATCGCGCTGCAACGCATGCAGCTCGGCCACGCGGGCGGCCACGTCGTCGTCGAACGGCGCCGATTTCGCGCCGTCGCGTGTATCGACGTGCAGCAGCATCTGCTCGCTCGCCGACACCGCATCGTCGTGCCCGTCAGCGAACAGCTCGAGATACAGGTGCAGCCGCTTCGCGTCGTGCGCGAGCACGCGCGCATCGACGCGCACCGGCGTGCCCTCCTTGATCTCGTGCAGGTAGTTCACGTGCGCTTCGAGCGTGTAGACCGAGCGACCCCGCTCGCGACGCGCGGCGTCATCGAGACCGATGCGATCCAGCAGCGCATCGGTCGCGAAGCTGAAAATCAGCAGGTAGAACGCATCGCGCAGGTGGCCGTTGTAGTCGACCCATTCGGGCCGCACCACGTCGCGGTAAATCGTCAGCGGGGTATCGCCGGTCATTGTCTGTCGTCCTCAGTCTTCGAATCGCATCCCGTGCCGCGCCTTCACCGCGGCGATCGACTTCAGCACCTCGGTGATGCACTCGTCGCGATAGCGTTCGAGTTCCTTGATGCTGCGCGTGCCCTGCTGTTCGGTCGTGCCTTCGACGACGCTGTCGATCAGCGCGTCGGTCAACGTGGGCGCGACCAGCTTCGTCCACGGCAATTCGAGCGCGGGGCCGAACTGCTGCATGAAGTGTCGCATGCCCGCATCGCCGCCCGCGAGCGTGTAGGTCAGGAACGTGCCCATGAACGACCAGCGGATGCCCGCGCCGAAGCGGATCGCATCGTCGATCTCGCCGGTCGTCGCGACGCCTTCGTTGACGAGGTGCAGCGCCTCGCGCCACAACGCTTCGAGCAGGCGGTCGGCGATGAAGCCCGGCACTTCCTTGCGCACGTGCAGCGGCCGCATGCCGAGCTTGCGATAGACCTCCATCGCGCCTTCGACCGCTTCCGGCGACGTGCGCGCGCCGCCGAGCACCTCGACGAGCGGCAGCAGGTAGACGGGGTTGAACGGATGGCCGACCACGCAGCGCTCCGGATGCGTCGCCCGCGCGTAGAAATCCGTCGGCAGCAGCCCCGACGTCGACGACGCGATGATCGCGTCGGGCTTCGCCGCGCGGCTGATCTGCTCGTGCAGTTCGAGCTTCAGCGCCTCGCGCTCGGGCGCGCTTTCCTGGATGAAATCCGCGTCGGCGACGCAGGCCTCGATCGTCGAGACGAAACGCAGCCGCGCAGGGTCGGCGCCCGGTGCGAGGCCGACGCGCTCGAGCGCGGGCCACGCGTTCGCGACGTTCGCGCGCAGCCGCGCTTCCGCGCCCGGCGCCGGGTCCCATACGACCACGTCGAGACCGTGCGCGAGCGCGCGGGAAATCCATCCGCTGCCGATCACGCCGGTGCCGATGGCGGCGAACGTCTTGATGTCGGTCTTCACAGCCATGTCAACGCATCCTTCAAATCAGGGGAAATCGGTGGGCGGCCGCGCCTTTGCGTGCCGCCGCGTCATGTCAATCAGTCTGGTAAAAACTCACGCGAACTCGGCGATCGCACGGCGTTCGAGCGGACGCTCGCCGCGCGCCGGCAAGCCGAGCTTGCGGCGGCCTTCCGCCGGCGTCAGCACGCGGGCACCGAGCCGTTCGATGATCTCTCTCGCGCGCTCGACGAGCGAGCCGTTGGTCGCATGCACGCCGCGATCGAGCCAGATGTTGTCTTCGAGGCCGACCCGCACGTGGCCGCCGAGCAGCATCGCCTGCGCGACCATCGGCATCTGCATGCGGCCGATCCCGAAGCCGGCCCAGTGCGCGCCCGGCGGCAGGTTGTCGACCATCGCCTTCATCGTGCCGGTATCGGCCGGCGCGCCCCACGGAATGCCGAGGCACAGCTGGAACAGCGGCGGATCGTCGAGCAGCCCTTCCTTCAGCAACTGCTTCGCGAACCACAGGTGGCCCGTGTCGAAAATTTCCAGCTCGGGCTTCACGCCGAGTTCCTGGATGCGCTTCGCGCCGGCGCGCAGCTGCGCGGGCGTCGATACGTAGATGTAGTCGCCGTCACCGAAATTCAGCGTGCCGCAGTCGAGCGTGCAGATCTCGGGCAACAAGTCCTCGACGTGCGCGAGCCGCGTGAGGCCGCCGACCAGATCGGTGCCCTTGCCGAAACGCATCGGGTCCTCGCCGGGGCCGATCTCGAGATCGCCGCCCATGCCGGCCGTCAGGTTGATGATCACGTCGACGTCGGCCGAGCGGATGCGGTCGACCACTTCGCGGTACAGGTTCGGGTCGCGGCTGCCGCGCCCTGTCTGCGGATCGCGCACGTGGCAGTGCGCGACCGTCGCGCCGGCCTTCGCGGCCTCGATCGCGGCGGCCGCGATTTCCTTCGGCGTGACCGGAATCGCCGGATGCTTGCCGACCGTATCGCCCGCGCCGGTGACGGCGCAGGTGATGATGACTTCGTGGTTCATGCTGGTTGCCTCGCTTGAATCGGGTTGTGTCGCAATGCGAATGTTTCTTCGGCGCGCGCCGGGTGCGGCGCGCGGGTCATCCATCACAGGCCGAGATACGCCTTCACGGCCGGCAGGCCATCCTTGCCGTCGAACGTCTTGACGCCCGCGAGCCACGGATCGAGCACCTGCGGGTTCTTCTTCAGGTACGCCTTCGCGGCCTCGGCCGGCTTCGTCTTGTTCATCACCGACTGCATCAGCTGGTTCTCGAGCTGCGTCGAGAAGCGCAGGTTCGTGACGAGCTTGCCGGCGTTCGGGCAGCGGGAAATGAAGTCGGGGGCCGTGAGCGTGTACACGCGCGCTTCGCCGTAGTTCGGCCCGAACGACGCATCGCCGCCGGACAGATAGTTCATGCTGATCTGGATGTTCATCGGATGCGGTTCCCAGCCGAGGAAGACCACCCACTTCTTCTCGCGGATCGCGCGCTCGACCGTCACCAGCATTCCGGCCTCGCTCGATTCGACGAGCTTGAAGCCGCCGAGCCCGTACTGGTTCGTGTCGATCATTTTCTGGATCGTCGCGTTCGCGCTGCTGCCCGGCTCGATCCCGTAGATCTTGCCGTCGAGTTCCGCGCGGTGCTTCGCGATGTCCTCGAAGGTCTTCAGGCCCGCCTGGTACTCGTAGCTCGGCACCGCGAGCGTCGCCTTCGCGCCCGACAGGTTCGGCGGCTCGACGACGTTGATCGACTTGCTGTCGAGGAACGGCTGGAGCTGCTTCTGCTGCACGGGCCACCAGTAGCCGAGCGATATGTCGAGCTGCTTGCTCTTCAGGCCGGCAAACGAGATCGGCACCGACGCGATCGTCGTGGTCGGCTTGTAGCCGAGCGCCTCGAACACGGTCGACGCGAGCGCCGTGGTCGACGTGATGTCGGTCCAGCCGATATCCGCGAAACGCACGGTGCGGCAGGCCGCGGCATCCGTTTCGGCCTGCGCCGCGTGCGTGAACGCGCCGGTCGCCAGCACGGCCGCGACAAGCGCGGCGATCTTCGTCGACTTCATGGTTCGTTACCTCCCGGTTTGACTCGCGGCAGCCGGTGCGCGGGGTGTGCCCGGCCTGCATCGTGGGAGTAAAAGTAACGAGCCATATTGGCCGCGAGAAGACCGGCGGCGACCTGTTCTTGACTATTTGCGACTATGAGTGGAAACCACTAGGTTTCTTGAGAGGCTTGATGGGCGGTGTTTTTACGCGTATTTCCGATGGATCCGGCTTGTCCGCATGCGGCGCGATGCTTTCGATTCGGCCCGGACGAAACGGCATGCCGAGGCGGCTGCGGTTCAGCGCCGCTCGCACCGCCCCGACGAACGGGTGTCACGGGCACGTGTGAAGCTGGCCCGGCCTCCAGCAGCCGAAAGAGCATTTCGTATTGCGGAATCCATGTCGAATTCCCGCGCCGCGGCCTTTTCGTCGCTTGAAAACTTGTTTTGCATTGCAAAAATCGCTGCGTAACTCATTGAAAATCAAGCAAAAATAATGTCTTATGTCTTATATAAGACATCGCCAAAAGCACGATGGGCGGCGTTACTATTTATCCCATGCAGTTCGCTTCGACAGACGTAGCGGGCACGCTCAACCAGTTACTCAAACGCGCTTTGCTCCCAGGAGATTGACATGGCCCAGTATCAAGACGACATCAAGGCAGTTGCCGGTTTGAAGGAAAACCACGGTAGCGCGTGGAATGCGATCAGCCCCGAGTACGCCGCCCGCATGCGTGCCCAGAACAAGTTCAAGACGGGCCTGGACATCGCCAAGTACACCGCGAAGATCATGCGCGCCGACATGGCCGCCTACGACGCCGATCCGGCCAAGTACACGCAGTCGCTGGGTTGCTGGCACGGCTTCATCGGCCAGCAGAAGATGATCTCCATCAAGAAGCACTTCAACAGCACCGAACGCCGCTACCTGTACCTGTCCGGCTGGATGGTCGCTGCGCTGCGCTCCGAGTTCGGCCCGCTGCCGGACCAGTCGATGCACGAAAAGACCTCGGTCAGCGCGCTGATCCGCGAGCTGTACACGTTCCTGCGCCAGGCCGACGCCCGTGAGCTCGGCGGCCTGTTCCGCGAACTCGACGCCGCCAAGGACGCCACGGCGAAGGCCGCGATCCAGGAGAAGATCGACAACCACGTCACGCACGTCGTGCCGATCATCGCCGACATCGACGCCGGTTTCGGCAACGCGGAAGCCACGTACCTGCTGGCCAAGCAGTTCATCGAAGCAGGCGCATGCTGCATCCAGATCGAAAACCAGGTGTCCGACGAGAAGCAGTGCGGCCACCAGGACGGCAAGGTCACCGTGCCGCACGAGGATTTCCTCGCGAAAATCCGCGCGATTCGCTACGCGTTCCTGGAGCTGGGCGTGGACGACGGCATCATCGTCGCCCGTACCGACTCGCTGGGCGCCGGCCTGACCAAGCAGATCGCCGTGACCAACACGCCGGGCGACCTGGGCGACCAGTACAACGCTTTCCTCGACTGCGAAGAACTGTCGGCCGACCAGCTGGGCAACGGTGACGTGGTCATCAAGCGCGACGGCAAGCTGCTGCGTCCGAAGCGCCTGCCGAGCAACCTGTTCCAGTTCCGCGCCGGCACGGGCGAAGCGCGCTGCGTGCTCGACTGCATCACGTCGCTGCAGAACGGCGCCGACCTGCTGTGGATCGAAACCGAAAAACCGCACATCGCCCAGATCGGCGGCATGGTCAGCGAGATCCGCAAGGTCATCCCGAACGCGAAGCTGGTGTACAACAACAGCCCGTCGTTCAACTGGACGCTGAACTTCCGCCAGCAGGCGTACGACGCGCTGAAGGCCGAGGGCAAGGACGTGTCGGCCTACGACCGTGCACAGCTGATGAGCGTGGAATACGACGACACGGAACTGGCCAAGCTGGCCGACGAGAAGATCCGTACGTTCCAGGCCGATGCATCGCGTGAAGCCGGCATCTTCCATCACCTGATCACGCTGCCGACGTACCACACCGCCGCGCTGTCGACCGACAACCTGGCCAAGGAATACTTCGGCGACCAGGGCATGCTGGGCTACGTGGCCGGCGTGCAGCGCAAGGAAATCCGCCAGGGTATCGCCTGCGTGAAGCACCAGAACATGTCCGGCTCGGACATCGGTGACGATCACAAGGAATACTTCAGCGGCGAAGCAGCGCTGAAGGCGGCCGGCAAGGACAACACGATGAACCAGTTCTGATACCGGTCATCGCCACGCGAAACGCCAACCCGTGACGTTACGGGTTGGCGTTTTTTTATTCGCCGATCACCCGCACGAACGCGTCCGCCAGCACCGTCGGCGCGACCGGCAACACCAGCGCGCACACCGACCTGGCGTCGTCATCGGAAATCGGCACGAAGACGACGCCGTCGATCCCGAGACTCGCCATCCGTTCCGGCACGATCGCGACGCCGTGCCCGGCCGCGACGAGATTCAGCATCGACGTCTTCGGCGACACGATCCGGGCGGTCGCCGGCACGAAGCCGCGCTTCAGGCAAAGATCGATCACGACGCGCGCGAGCCCGCCCCGCTCCCGATACACGGCCGATACGAACGGCTCGTGCCGCAGTCGCGAGATCGCCATGCGCTTGCGGCCCGCCAGCGGATGATCGGCCGGCACCGCCGCACACAGACGTTCGGCCGCGAGCTCGACGAAGCGCACGCGCGGATCGCGGCGCAGCACCGGCAGACGAACGATCCCGATATCGGCGTTGCCGTTCGCGATCTCCAGCACCTGATCCTCGGACGACGCGCGGTCGAGATCGATCCGTGCGCCCGGACACGCGCGCATGAAGCGCTCGAGCACCGGCATCAGGCTGCCGACGGGAACGGTGCTCGAATGCAGGAGCCGCAAGACGCCCGCTTCGCCGCGAGACAACTGCGCGCCCTCGTCGGCCGCGGCGGTCAGGGTCGTGGGAATCGACGCCACGCGATCGCGATAAAGCGCGCCGGCCGGCGTGAGCCGCACACCCCGCGGCTCCCGGTCGAACAGCGGAAACCCCAGCTCGTCTTCCAGTTGACCGATCTGCCGGCTGAGCGCCGACTGCGCGACGTGGAGCGCGCTCGCGGCCGGCGTGAAGCCGCCGAGATCGGCCACGGTCAGGAAATACTGGATTTGCCTCAGGGATGGCATGCCGAAAAGAGATGGATAAGCGCCTGATTTGATATTTGCGTTATACCGCCGCGCTTTCCAGAATGGAAGCCTGTCGTGCCGGAGCCGCCGTCACGGCCACTTCGCCGGAGCCTGCCTCGTCGTGACTACTCTCCTGTCCTATCTTCTGGTCGTGGCCGCCGGCGTCAGCGTGGCGTTGCAACAGGTGCTCAACGCCAATCTCCGTGCGCAGCTCGGCTCGCCGTGGTGGGCCGGTTCGGTCAGCTACCTCGTCGGCCTGGCCGCGATGCTCGCGGTCGCGCTGCTGACCCCGCATCCGCGCTTGAGCGGCACCGGCACCATTACCGGTGCCGCGTCGTGGTTCAGCTGGACCGGCGGGTTCTTCGGCGCGGTGTTCGTCGGCATCGCGATCCTGATGGTGCCGCGACTGGGCGCCGCGACGACGCTCGCGCTGATCGTCGTCGGGCAGATGACCGGCGCGCTCGCGTTCGACCACTTCGGCGTGCTCGGCATCCAGCAGCATGCGGCCAGCCCGATCCGCCTGGCCGGCGCGGCGTGCCTCATTCTCGGGGTGGTGCTGGTTCGGGCGTGACGACGTCTCGCGTCGCTGCCCCATGCGTGGGCGTTGCCGAACCGCCGGCAACGCATGCACCCGCCGCGACGCTCACGCGTAGTTCATCATCACCGACTTGCTTTCCGTGTACTGGTCGATCACCGCACGGCCGAGTTCGCGACCGAAACCCGACTGCTTCATCCCGCCGAACGGCAACGCGTTGTCGAGCAGCGAGTGGCAGTTGACCCACACCGTGCCGGCCGCGATGCGCGGGATCAACTTGTGGATCGCGGAAAGGTCGTTCGACCAGATGCTCGCGCCGAGGCCGTACGGCGTGTCGTTGGCGAGCTGCACGGCCGTGTCGACGTCGTCGAACGGCATCGCGACGAGCACCGGCCCGAAGATCTCCTCGCGCACGACGCGCATCGCCTGCGTCGTGTCGACCAGCACGGTGGGTTCGACGAAGAAGCCGGGGCCGTCGATCGCCCGGCCGCCCGCGGCAGCGCGCGCGCCCTCGCCGAAGCCCGAGTCGATATAGCCGCACACGCGCTGGCGCTGCTTCGCCGAGACGAGCGGGCCGATCTGCGTCGACGGGTCCAGCCCCGGGCCGATCTTCAGGCTCGCGGCGATCTTCGCGACGCGCTCGATCACGTCGTCGAACACCGTCGCATGGATGTACGCGCGCGACCCGGCCGTGCACACCTGCCCCTGGTTGAAGAAGATCGCGTTCGCCACGCCCAGTGCGGCCTTGTCGGGATCGACGTCGGGCAGCACGATCACCGGCGACTTGCCGCCGAGTTCGAGCGACATCCGCGTCATGTTGTCGAGCGCCGCGTGGCCGATCGTCTTGCCCGTCTGCGTCGAGCCCGTGAATGCGATCTTGTCGACGCGCGGATCGCGCGACAGCGCGGCGCCGGCCGTGTGACCGTAACCGGTGACGATATTGACGACGCCGTCGGGAAAGCCGGCCGCCTGAATCAGCTCGCCGAGGCGCAACGCGCTGAGCGGCGTATCTTCCGCGGGCTTCAACACCACGGTGCAGCCCGTGGCCAGTGCGGGCGCAAGCTTCCACGCGGCCATCAGCAGCGGGAAATTCCACGGAATGATCGCACCGACCACGCCGACGGGCTCCTTGCGCGTATAGGTGAAGATCTCGCTGTCCGGCATGTAAGGCATGCCCGCGTCGATCACGCTGCCTTCGATCTTCGTCGCCCAGCCGGCCATGTAGCGGAAGCACTGCGCGGCCATCGCGACGTCGAGCCCCTGCGCCACCATCACGGGCTTGCCGTTGTCGAGCGACTCGATCTCCGCCAGCTCGCGCGCATTCGCTTCGATCAGGTCGGCGAGCGCGAGCAGCAGGCGTTCGCGGTCGGTGGTCTTCGCGGTGCGCCACGGCCCCGCATCGAATGCGCGCCGCGCGGCGGCGACGGCCTGCTGCACGTCGTGCTCGTCCGCTTCGGGCACGTGCGCGAGCACGGTGCCGTCGGCCGGGTTCACGACGTCGAGCTGGCGGCCCGACGCCGCGTCGCGCCACTCGGCGCCGATCAGCATCTTCTTCGGCTTCGCGAGAAACGCGCGCGTGGCGTCGAGCAGCGGGAAATGTTCGTTCGTCTCCATCTTCCTGATTCCTCGTTTTCCTGAATGAGTCGGTCAATAGCGATCCGCGACACCGTCGATCCCGCGCGCCTGCAACGCGCGCACGAGGCCGGCGCGCACGGTCGCGACGTCGGACAAGGCGGGACGGCGATGCGCGGCGACTTCGGCGGCCGTATACGGCTTGAAGTCGCGCGGCAGTGCGTCGCGGTTCATGGTCGTGAGTACCCAGTTGAGCACGTCGGCGAGATCCTGGTCCGACAGCGCCGAATTCGACGCGCCGGGCACGCGCATCACGTACTCGCGCCCGGCCGGCAGATGCGTGAAATAGCCGAGCGAGTTGGCGAGCGGCGGCACCTTGCCGGGGATGCCGCCGCCCGTCGCCGTATGGCAGCCCATGCAGTTGAGCACCCAGTGCTGGCGCGCGAGCGCCGCGTCGGCCGCGCCTTCGGCATGCACGGGTGCCGTGGTCAAACCTGCGACTGCTCCGGCCAGCATCAGCAACGACGACAGGCGACGCGACACGCTGCCGAGCCACGACGACACCGCGCACCGCGTGCGGGCCGCGGCGTCGCCAGCACGGGGCGCGCACGCGAGCGTCACAGGCCGAGCCCCTTGATGACGACGTCGCGTTGCGCATGAACGGCCGCGCCATCCATCGCCTTCGCGCGCGCCGCACGGATATCCGCCGCCGTGAACGGCTTCGCGTCACCATGCTGCGCGTTGAGATCGAACACGACGTAGTTGAGCACGTGCGCGATGTCGTCATCGCTCGCGCTCGCAAACGACGGCATCTTGAAGTTGTAGTGCTTGTCGCGCACATTGATCTCGCCGAACATCCCGTGCAGCAACGTTGCGACCAGTTGCGCGCGCCCCGGCTCGGCCGTCGCGTACTTGCCCGGATACTCGGTCAGCGGCGGCGCGAGGCCGTCCTGCCCCTTGCCGCCCGCCTGGTGGCACACCGCGCACTGCGCGTCGAACAGACTCTTGCCGGCCGGGTAATGCACGGTTTCCTGCGCGCCGGCGGCGGCCGGCAACGCGAAGGCCGTCACGGCCGCCATGCATGCGACGGCGAACTTCCCTGCTTGCTTCCCTTTCATTGTTTTGCCGCTCCCAGCAGAACCGAAACCGAACAGTGATAGTTCGAATTTCCGTTGGCCATGCACCAGTTGATGTCGTTGTTCAGCGACAGCTTGTACAGCGGCTTCTCGCGCTCGTTGCGGTTGCAGAAGCATTTTCCGCACGATGTCTTGCCGCAGCAGTCGTTGTACGACACGATGTAGTCCGAACCGTCGTGCGGGTTACGGCAGGTGCCGATCCACGTGATCGGCGAAGGCGTCGTGCCCGGTGGGCAACTGCTCGACGTGCCGCCGCAGCAACTGCACAGCCAGCCGTCGATCGCGCAGTATTTCCAGTAGTCGCAGCTCATCGGATCGTCGCTCGCCGCCGTCGCGGCGCCCCCGGACGCAGCCGATGCCGCATCGGCCGCATACGCGGTGCGATCGATGGGCAGCAGCGGCAGCAGCGCCGATCCCACCAGCACCTTGCCGAGCTTCGCCATCGCGCTGCGCCGCGAACTGTGCTGCGCGACGCCGCGCGCCGACCGCTCGAACCATGAATCAAACAGGCCCATGTCGTTGTTCTCCCTTGACGTTGAAAGAGGGGCGGCCGGTCATGCGTGCTGCGCGTGCGCGTCGTGGTCGTGGTCGTGGCCGTGATCGCCGTGCACGAACTGCTGCAGGGATGCGACGCCGCGCTCCTTCGCTTCGAACAGGCTCTCGAGATGCTCGCGCGTATTGACGAGCCCCTTCGCTCGCACCGTGCCGGTTTCGTCGAGCAGCACCGCGTACGGCAGCTTGCCGATCTGGTACGCGAGGCCAAGCTCCTGCGACAGCACGTACGGGAAGCGCCCGAGGTCGTGCTTGCGTGCGAAGCGCGTGTGTTCGTCGGCATCGCCATCGCTCGCGAGCACGATGTTCACCGGCGTCGCCTCGCTCGCCTGCAGCGACGGCAGCAGCGGCAGCAACTTCTTGCAGACGGGGCACGTCGGCGACAGGAAGAACAGCAGCGTCGCCTTGCCCGACGCATCGAAGCCGCCGACCTTCACCTGCGCGCCGCGAATGTCGGTCAGTTCGAACGTCGGCGCGATCGCGCCGACCGCCGGCCCCTTGTCGATCATCAACGCGCCGGCCGGCATGATGCGTTCGTACAGGATGCCGATCTGGCGCACGAGCGCGAGACAGATCGCGCCGAGCGCGACGACGGCCACCCACAGCAGCGCGGTGGAAACGGTGAGAGCGGTTTGCATCATGAATTCCTCAAGTGGGAAAGGCGCGGTAGGTTGGCGAGCAGCACGTCGACGGTGAGCAATGCGCAGACGATCAGCAGCACGGAGAAGAACAGCGTCAGGTAGTCGAACCACACGACCGCGCGTGCACCCGGCTCGACGAGCGCGGTCGCGACCAGCGCGGCGAGCAGCAGCACGCGCCCGACGTGCAGCCAGCCGATGCCGCGCGGCGCATCCGTGCGCGCCGCCGCGAAGCCGGAACAGCCGCAGTCGATGTCGGTGTGGCCGCGCAGGAGATTGATCGCAATCGCGGCGGCGAAGGCCACGAGCAACGCGACCAGGCCGATCGCGCCGGCCGTGCGCGTATCGGGAAACAGCAGCGCCGCGGCACCGATCGCTTCCGCGAGCGGAATCGCGAACGCGACGGGTGCGGTCAGCGCGTCGGGCAGCAGCCGGTAGCCGGCGAGCGCCTGGCTGAACGCGGTGGGCCGCCGCATCTTCGCGAACGCGCCGAGCAGCACGACGACGGCGGCGCCGGCCTGCGCGCTGGTGGCAAGTACGGGATCGATCGTCATCGCGGCCTCACGGGTTGACGAGCAGCGACGACGTGTTGCCGATCTGCTTCTCGACGTGCTGCAGCTTGCCGGTGCGCGCATCCATCACGACGAGGTCGGACGTCGCCGTCAGCCCATAGAACAGCGGCTTGTCGTCCTCGCTGACCTGGATCGACACGAGCGGATCGACCTTCTGCTGCGCGAGATCCCAACGCGCGACACGCTGCTTCGACTTCAGGTCGACCACCCACACCTGCGTGCCGGGATCCTTGTGCGAGCCGTCGCCGCCCTTGTGCATCAGCACGTAGTAGCGGTTTTGCCGGGCCTGCACGGCCGTCTGCTGCATGCCGCCCGGGCGCCAGCCTTCGGCGCGCTCGGCATCCGTCACGAGCGGCCACGGCTTGCCGAACGCGGGCTTGTCGCCGCTGAAATCCGCGCTGCGCACGTTGCCGCCGTACGTCGTGAACAGATAGGCGCCCTGGTAGCGCGACGCGTTCACGAACGCCGGATCCTTGTCGACGTCGATGAACGCCTCCGACATCGTGCGCTTCGCTTCCTTGCCGTTCGCATCGAGCGTGACGGTCAGCGCCTTGCCGCTTTCGCACAGCGCGGTGAAGCGGTCGTTGCCCGACGGATACGCGAGCACGCAGGCCGCCGTGTCGATCTCCGACAGCACCTGCTTCGACACCGCGTCGATCACCGTCACCGAGGCCGCCGGCGTGATGTTCGCGACGTACAGCCGCTTGCCGTCCGCGCTGAACGCCGTGTTGTACGGCGACGGCACATGCTGCGCATGCTTTGCCGGAATCACGATCTCGCCCGCATGATCGAGCGTCGTGTTGTCGGTCATCTCGACGACGTCGGTGCGCGTGCCGTGCGAGCCGCGCGAGAAGTAGGTCGTCGCGACGAAGCTCGTCCGATGGTCGGGCGAAATCGCGAAGCCGGAGCCGAAGCCGCCGTCGATCTGGCCGAGCAGTTTCTTCGCATCGGCGTCGTATACGTAGATGCGTCCGTCGGTCATCGACGGCATCGAGATGTCGACGATATAGACCTCGTGCGGATGCCATGGCGGCATCTTCTGCACGACCAGTTCCTCCGGCTTTTCCGTCGCGTTCGCGCTGCCGGCCCATGCCGCCGCGAACGCCAGCGTCGCCGCGAGCACCGCGGTTCGTCGCCTTGTCCTCATGTCGCCTCCAGTTGGGGAATCACGTGATGTGGGGCGACTGTAGTTCGACAATAAATCCGGTCAGCACCCGGACCGGCACCGCGTGCTTGCCGATTCGGGATATTGGAAAACCGCCTGAAAGCCGCGCCGGCCGGACGCTTCCGACCCTCTGACAAATGCGCGCGGAATAGCGCTCCCCCTTATTGCGCCGACCAGGCGGTCGGTTTAATCTTGCGCGGTCCTGATCGACGCACCCGGAGGCGCTGTGTTCGTGTTTCACGAGAGGTTCGACAACGCGGACCGGCATGCCGAGGCGCTGCGCGGCTGGAACCAGCGCTACGACCAGATCGGCTCCGGCGCGTATCGCAGCGCGGTCAAGCATGCGGTGCTGGACGGCATGCAGCTGTTCCAGGAAACCGCCAACGTGCGCATCATCCAGCGCGGAAGACTTCCGCACGACCACACGGTGTTCGGCATGCCGCTCACCGGCTCGGGTGCATTCGCATTCGGCGGTGCGCGCATCGAGCGCGGCACGATGGTGATGGCGCGCGGCGGTGCGCCGTTCGAGCTGCATTCACCCGACGACATGTCGCTGATCGGTGTCGTCGCCGATCGCGCGCTGATGCAGCAGGTCGAGGATGCGGCCGATGTGCGCGTCGACGAAGCCACGTTGCGGCGCGGCGTCGTCGACATGCCCACCGCCGTGCTGATGCGCGCGAGCGTGCAGGTCGCCACGCAACTCGAGCGCGTGCTGGCGGCACCCGACGCCTACCGCGACGCACGCGCGCAGCGCGAACTGCGCGGCGAGATCGGCAACGTGCTCGTCGATCTCCTCACGTACCGGATTCCCGAACCTTCGAACCGTCTCACGCACGCCTGTCGCGCCGACATCGTGCGCCGCGTGCACGACTACGTGATCGGCCATCCCGAAGCACCGGTCGACGTGCTGAGCCTGTGCACGCAATTGCGCGTGAGCCGGCGCACGATGCAGAACAGCTTCCAGTCAGTCGTGCAGACCAGCCCGTTGAATTACGTGCGCTCGCTGCGCCTGTCGCAAGTGCGGCGGATGCTGCTCGATACGCGGCAGGCCGACCTGCCGATCAGCGACGCGGCCGCGCGCTGGGGCTTCATGCATCTCGGGCATTTCGCGAGCGCGTACAAGGCGCAGTTCGGCGAGTTGCCGTCGACCACCGCGCGCCGGGCCGTGCGCGACGCAAAAACGCGCTGAGCCCGCGCAAAACCCGCGATAATCTCCCGCTGACCGTTCCGCGCGCGAGCCAGCCGCGGCGCCTGCCCGTCCGCTCGCTGCCGCGCACGATGCGCGACGACGACTACACGATTCCATCTCTTGCCCCGATGCCCGAGGATTTCCATTTCCTGCTGCTGCCCGGCTTCTCCGCACTCGGCTTCATGTCCGCGGTCGAGCCGCTGCGCGTCGCGAACCGCTTTCGCACCGAGCTCTATCGCTGGCACGTGATCAGCGCCGACGGCGCGCCCGTCGCCGCGAGCAACGGCATTCCGGTCGCCGCCGAGGCCGCGTGCGCGGAGGTCGACAAGGTCGATACGGTGTTCGTCGTCGCGGGTTTCGATCCGCTCGTGTGCTACACCCGCGCGATCGGCGACTGGCTGCGCCGCCAGCACCGTCATGGTGCAACGCTCGGCGGTATCGACACGGGCAGCTTCGTGCTCGCGGAAGCCGGGCTGTTCGACGCATCGCAGCCGCTCACGCTGCACTGGGAAGCACTGGCCGCGTTCCGCGAACGCTACCCCGGGCTGAACGCGACGCAGGAGCTGTTCGAGATCGACGACCGGCGCATCACGTGCGCGGGCGGCACCGCGTCGATCGACATGATGCTCGACCTGATCGGGCGGCGGCATGGCGCCGATCTCGCGGCGGCGATCTCCGAGCAGTTCGTCGTCAGCCGGATCCGGCAGCGCTCCGACAGCCAGCGGCTCGAGATCGCCGCACGCTACGGCGTGCACAACCGCAAGCTGATCCAGGTGATCGGCACGATGCAGCGGCACATGGAAACCCCGCTCGGCTCCGATGCACTCGCGCAGGAGGTGTCGATCACGCGCCGCCAGCTCGAACGGCTGTTCAGCGCGACGCTGAACGACACGCCGACGCACTTCTACCTGAACCTGCGCCTCGATCGCGCGCGTGAACTGCTGCAGCAGACGGACATGAGCATCACGTCGGTTTGCGTCGCGTGCGGGTTCGAATCGCCGTCGCATTTCTCGCGCACGTATCGCACGCGATTCGGGCTGAGCCCGCGCAACGACCGGCGCGCGACGCGCTGATCGTCGCCGGTTTCACACACAATCCGGCGCGGAATTGTGCGTTCGGGCAGCGATTCCTGCCGCTTGCTGAACAATGCCGGCGATTGATCGACGGACCGAAGCGGTCGTCGAAAATAAATTGGAATGTCGTTGAAAATATTCTGTAACATACCAAAAAAAGTTAGATAGGCAGCCTAACGACATGCATGCCGCATCGCGACGTGCGTCGCGCCATGCGGGCTGCCACCGATATCGATCCGATCCGAGGGGTATGACATGACGATGCTCGCTTCGCCGTCGCCGCACCTGCCTGCCGTTCGCTTCTTCTCCCGCTTCTCCCCCTCTTCGCCTGCCTGTTTCTTTTCGACCTGACATTTAGGGTTCCTTAGTCAGTCGACGCTCCCAACACCGCTTCGCCGCACCGGCGCCATCGCGCCGGCGCGCGGGCCGTGTCGTGCCTGCGCGCCACGAACGCGCGGGCGTATCCAACCGTTGAGATGAGGATCACGTATGCAGACATCACGCAAAGCACTGCCGCTCGCCCTGGGTCTCGCGCTCGGTTTCGGCATCGTCGGCGGCACCGCGGCCGATACGAAAGTCTCGAACCCGCAAGCAACGAGCCTGCGCGAAAGCCTGACGCGCGGCGTCGCGCCGCCGGCCGCCAAGGCCGATACGGCAGCCGGGCAGTTCCGCGCGGACGGCGTCGCCGTCACGCTGTACAACCCCGCGTATCGCGCGAAGAAGACCGCCACGACGCCCGCCGCCACCGCGCGCGACTTCGTCGCGTCGCAGGCCGCGCAGCTCGGGCTCGATGCGACCGCGCTCGCGAGCCTCGTCGTCACGTCGGAGCGCAACGATGCCGATTTCACCGTCGTGCGCCTGCAGCAACAGGCAGCCGGCTTGCCCGTGTACGGCAGCGATATCGCGGTAACGGTCGCGAAGGACGGCCGCATCCTGTACGTCGCGAGCAACACGATCAACGGCGTGGTCGCGACGTCGCGCAAGTCGCAGGCCGTCGACCAGCAGCAGGCGCTCGATCGCGCCCGCGCGTATCTCGGCGTGAGCGGCTTCACGAACCTGGATGCGCAGCTCGTCGCGTTCGTCGACAAGACCGGCACGCATACCGCGTGGAAAGTGCGCGGCCGCCCGAACGACGGCCCGAAAGGCGACTGGGAGCTGCTGATCGACGCGGGCAGCGGCGACGTGCTGCGCGCCGAGGACAAGGCGTTCTATGCGACCGACGGCACGGGCTTCGTGTTCCGGCCCGACCCGCTGTCGCCGACCAGGAGCAGCTACGGCAGCACGGGATTCAAGGACAGCAACGACGCTGACTCTTCGCAGCTCACCGCTGCACGCGTGCGCGTGACCTTGAAGGATCTCGCGCAGTCGGGCGGGCGCTACACGCTGACGGGCCCGTACGCGTCGTGCATCGATTTCGACGCGCCGCTCGACAAGGCGTGCCCCGTGCAGTCGACGCCCGCTTTCGAGTTCACGCGCGGCAACCTGTATTTCGAGGCCGTGAACGTGTACTACCACATCGACACGTTCCTGCGTTACGTGAACCAGACGCTCGGCATCAAGGCGATGCCGTACCAGTACACCGGCGGCGTGCAGTACGACCCGCACGGCGAATCGGGCGACGACAACTCGTCGTACTCGTCGAGCAGCGGCCGGCTGACCTTCGGGCAAGGCGGCGTCGACGATGCGGAGGATGCGGACGTCGTGATCCACGAGCTCGGCCACGGCATCCACGACTGGGTGACGAACGGCGGCCTGTCGCAACAGGAAGGGCTGTCGGAAGGCACCGGCGACTATCTCGCCGCCGCGTACAGCCGCGACTTCAACCAGTGGAGCCCGTCGGATGCGCAATACCACTGGGTCTACAACTGGGACGGCCACAACGAGTTCTGGGGCGGCCGCGTGACCAACTGGAACGTCGGGCGCACCTACGCGCAGGCACGCGGCGCGGAGATCCATACGGCCGGCCAGTACTGGGCGTCGTGCAACCTCGTCGCGCGCGATGCGATCGGTGCGCAGGCGATGGACAAGGCGTTCCTGAAAGGGTTGTCGATGACCAACAGCTCGACCAACCAGAAGGCCGCCGCGCAGGCCGTGCTGACGGCAGCGTCCGCGCTCGGCTACAGCAGCGCGCAGCTGACCGCGATCGGCAATGCGTACAACCAGAGTTGCACGTACGGCGTGACCGTACCGAAGAAGTCGTAATTCCGCAGCAGGCGGGGGCGCCTCGCACGACCTGCGGCGCGCCCTCTTCCTCGACATCGCCATCCTCACGAGATCGAACATGCCTACTCTGAAACTGACCCGCCTGAGCGCCGCGCTGGGCGGCATGCTGCTGACCGCCGTAGCACACGCGACGCCGGTGTGGATCACACTCGGCGACGCGGCGTTCCGCCAGTTGCAACGCATCGACGCCGGCGCCACCGCGCAATACAGCACGACCCTCGACGCCGGCAAGACGGCCGACGGCGTCGCGCGTCGCGAAACCGTTCACGTCGTCGAAATCGACGATTCACGGCTCGGCGAGCTGGCCCACGCCGTCCACCATGCGCGCGGCCACGGGCCCGGCTATGTCGTGCACGACTCGTTCGACGAAGCGCGCCAGGCGCTGCAGCCGTTGCCGCCGACGCTCGCGAAACAGGCCGCCGCCTCCGTGTACAAGGTATCGAACGCGCCGCAGATCGGCGCGTGGGTCCAGCAGCTGCAGGCCAGCAACATCGTCGGCACGATCACGTCGCTGTCCGGCTTCACGAACCGCTACTACACGACGTCGCACGGCGTCGCCGCATCGGACTGGCTCGCACTGCAGTGGAAGCAGCTGGCGGGCTCGCGCGCCGACATCACCGTCGAACAGTTCGCGCACACCGGCTTTCCGCAGAAATCCGTGATCCTGACGATTCGCGGCAGCGATCCGGCCGCGGGCACCGTCGTGCTGGGCGGCCACCTCGATTCGACGGTCGGCCGCACGACGGAGAACACGCGCTCGCCAGGCGCGGACGACGATGCGTCGGGCATCGCCAGTCTCACCGAAGCGCTGCGCGTGCTGCTGGCGAACAACTATCGGCCGAAGCGGACGATCAAGTTCGTCGGGTACGCGGCCGAGGAAGCCGGCCTGCTCGGTTCGAAAGCGATCGCGAAGCAGTTCCGCGCGCAGAACGCGAACGTGGTCGGCGTGCTGCAACTCGACATGACGAACTACAAGGGCGATCCGAAGGACATCTACCTGATCGCCGACTACACGAACGCGTCGCAGAACACCTACCTGACGAATCTGGCGAAGACCTACCTGCCGGAACTCGCGATCGGCACGTCGCAGTGCGGGTATGCGTGCTCGGATCACGCGTCGTGGAATGCGCAAGGGTATCCGGCGTCGTTCCCGTTCGAGGCCGACCAGAACGACAGTCCGTATATCCACACCGTGAACGACACGCTGGAGAATTCGGATCGGCAGGCGAATCACGCGTTGAAGTTCGGCAAGCTGGCGCTGGCCTACGCGGTCGATCTCGGCGGGGATGGCGGCACGGCCGTGAAGCCCTGACGGCGTGCGGCCGGGAAGGAAGTGGCGGTATGTGCTTCCTTTCCGGCGCCCCCGGTCAGATTCAGATGATCTCGTCCAGCGTCCCATAGAGACGCATGCCCACCGCCCGCGCAACCGCCGCGGAAGCCTGATTGTCGAGCTGGCACCGGTACTGCGGCTCCAGCCCTTCGCGACAGGCCGCGACACTCATCGCGCGCACGACGCCGCGCGCGTGGCCGTTGCCCCTGGATTCCGGCAGCGTCAGCACGCCCATGTCGGCCAGGCAGGAATGCCACCACGCGTAGACGCTGCCCGCGCATACCAGCCGATCCTGCTCGAATGCACCGAACACGCGCCAATGATCGAGCTCGACGCTGGCCGTATCGAAGTCCTTCGCCGGCATCGCGGCGGTGAATGCGTCGAATGCCGGTCGATCCGCCGGCGTCAACGCCCTGACCGTCGCGGGAATCGCGTGATTCGGCAGATCGGCCAGGGCCGGCGCGGAATAGTAGAAAAGATTGTCCGCGCCGCACAGGCCGCCACCCGATGACGACAGGCGATCGACGAAAGCGGCCATTGTCCACGCACCCGGTTCGTCCAGACGCAGTGTGCACGCAACCTTCTCCTGCACGACGATCCGTTTTTTTCCGTCGGTCGGCACGAGGATCATGCCCTGCTCGTCGTCGAGCGCGGAACTGACGGCGATCTGCAGATCGTCAGCATCGTAAATGCATCGGTCTCCCGAAAACTTCTGCTGCCAGAACGCGTTGATACATTCGTTAAACACTGCCCACCTCTCGATTGTTTGACCGGCAGCCTCGCGATACCGCGAAAGGCTCACCGCCAGCTTAGTGCGCGCATCCGGATAGAATCGTCGATCGACCACTCCGCTACCCAGGTTCCGCCATGACCGATATCAACCACTCCTTCGACGATCTGTCGCCCGCTCGCGTCACGACGGCTTTCGACTTGCCCGGCCACACGACCGTCCGCTCGCTCGGCGTAGTGCAAGGCATCATCGTGCGCTCGCGCTCGATCGTCGGCTCGTTCGGCGCATCGCTGCAGACGATCTTCGGCGGCAACATCACGCTCTATACGTCGCTGTGCGAGAAGGCGCGCCAGCACGCCTTCGACAAGATGCTCGCGGATGCGCGCAAGCTCGGCGCGAATGCGATCGTCGCGATGCGCTACGACTCGACCGAGATCGGGTCGGGGGTGACCGAAGTCATTTGCTACGGCACGGCCGTCGTCGTCGAACCGACATGATGCCCGACGCCGGCGAACCGCGTGACGCCGTTCCGCCGGGCCTGCCGGCCGGGTGCCGCCCGCTGTCCCGAAATTGTTTCGGCACATCGCAGGCAGCACCCGATCGCAGCCGGGCAACCTGCCGGCAAAGCCGCGTAAAACGCGTGCGAAGTTTTCGATTGACGCGCCGCGCGATTCCCTCTTAACATCGCACTCGTTTTCATTCATGGAGGCTTCTGTGCCTACCGATGCGAGTTGTAGTTGGTCCTGTACCAACCTGACTGCCGCCTGAGGAAGCTTCGCAGAGCCTTGTCTTCTGCCGCATCCCGGGATAGCAGGATGCGGTGTCTTTCAGGATCGGCATGCCGTCGATCCGAAGCTCCCGTACTCGACGATTCAATCGCCGCTCGACACCTGGGCGGCGTCCGTACGTGACCCGCGTCGCGTGCGTGTGTCCGGCCGCATGCTCGCGCGTGCGCAGCCCAGGGTCACGCACGTGTTGCGCAAATAGACAGGAGTTCGAAATGGACGACGACCCTAGCCGATTAAGCTGCGCCGGCGCGCGTTTGCACGCCATGCCGGCGAACACCCGACTCCCAGCCTCTTATCAGCCGATCGCGCCCGGCACGGCGCGGCGGGAAGCGCTCGTCCGTCGTTGACGTCATGACGCTCCCGCCGTGTGCCGTCCGGCGCCTGGAGCACGCATGACACGACTCGATATCTCCGCTCAGCCGAACCGGCTACCCAGGCTCGTCCACGACGGCCGCAAGGACGCTCGCCCGCGTCGCCACCTCCTCCTGCGTCATTTGCGTCGTTCCGCCGCGGCTCCGTTACGCGTTCCGCGATGACGCCGGCCGGATCGCGCACACCACGCCCCGCCTTCTCATGTGCCGGCAACGCGGCAATGCCCGCCGTTCGGCGCAACGCCATGTCCGATGTACCGGGAGAACACCATGCAAAACCGTATGAAACTCCACGCCAGCCGCCTGATCCGCGACAGCTACGTCTACTTCAAGATGCCGTACGCGCTGCTCATGCATTTCGACCGGCTCGCGGCAGCCTATGACCAGCTCGATCGCAAGCAAAAGCTCGCGTTCTCGTTTCCGGACCAGACCGACGGCTTCCTGCCGTTCGGGCTCGAATACTCGCATACGCCCGACCGGCCTGATCTGTGCGACCGATTCTGCTACTGGGTCGCGCGGCGTGACGCGCATCGCGGCTTTCCGCTGGTGAAGTCGACGTTCTACCGCGAGTTGGCCGCCTACGAAGCCTGCATCAGCGCAATCGCGCAGGATCTGCTCGACGCGGTATGCGACAACCTCGGCGGCACGCCGCAGCCGCCGGTCCGGCACAGCTCGTGCCTGCAGTTCTGCGCGTACGAGCAGCATCACGGCCGCCACGACCGTGCATACCTGCAGGATCCGCACGAAGACGGCCACCTGCTGTCGTTCATCCGGCCGACCGCACCCGGCTTGATCCTGCTGCCGGATGCGTCGCCGATTTCCGCGCTGCCGCGGCCCGACGAAATGATCGTGCTGGCCGGCTCGCTCCTCGAGGCGCTCACCGACGGCGAAGTGCCGGCGATGCAGCATGCCGTCGAACGCCCGCGCACGCGCGCCCGGCGCAAGTCGCTGATGTACTTCGTCAATCCAGACCTGTCGGCCGGGCACGCCAGCACGATCGTCAACCGGCGGCCGCTGGACTTGCGGGCCCTCGCCGAACGCCGGCACGTCGCATTCGGCAACAGCACGCTGTGCCACCCGTGCGCAGCCTGATCCGCGCCATCCCGCCCACCTTTTCCCCGGAGAATCCATGCTTGGACGCTTCCTCCCCGTCGAAAACCGGTTTTTCGACCTCTTCGACACGCATGCGCAGCACATCGTCCTGGCCGCGTGCGAGGTTCAGATGCTCCTCGACAATCTCGACGATGCCGAGCTGGCCATGGCCAACGTCCAGACCACCGAACGAACCGGCGACAAGGTCGCGCACGACGCGATCGACCTGTTGCACAAGACGTTCATCACGCCGCTCGATCGCGACGAAATCCACAAGCTGGTCACGACGATGGACGACATCCTCGACTTGATGGAGGACGTCGCGACCACCGTCGTGGTCTACGACCTGAAGTCCGTCACCGAGGAGGCCAGCGAACTCGCGGACATCGTCGTGCAGGCGGCGCTGCAGGCACAAATCGCGGTGAACCGGCTGTCCGACATGAAGCAGTCGGCGCAGATCCTCAAGGCATGCGAAGAGATCGACGCGCTCGAAACCCGTGCCGACCGCGTGCTGCGATCCGCGATATCGAAACTCTTTCGCGACGACATCGACGTGAAGACGCTCATCAAGCTGAAGGGCGTCTACGACCTGCTCGAACGCATTACCGACAAATTCGAGGATGTCGCGAACATCGTCGAAGGCATCGTGCTGGAAAACGCCTGAGCGAATCAACAAGATGCATTCGATACAACTCGCCCTCTGGATGGTCGCGACGCTAGTGCTCGTCGCGCTCGTATTCGACTTCATGAACGGCTTTCACGATGCGGCGAATTCGATCGCCACCGTCGTGTCCACCGGGGTGTTGAAGCCCCGGCAGGCCGTCGTGTTCGCGGCGGCGTTCAACGTCATCGCGTATTTCATCTTCCACCTGAAAGTCGCGCAGACCGTCGGTAAAGGCACGATCGATCCCGAGATCGTCGATCATTACGTCGTGTTCGGCGCGCTGGTCGGCGCGATCGGCTGGAACGTGATCACGTGGTACTACGGGATTCCGTCGAGCTCGTCGCATGCGCTGATCGGCGGCCTGGTCGGCGCGGCGCTCTCGAAGTCCGGCTGGAGTTCGCTGAACATCGACGGGCTGCTGAAGACCATCGCGTTCATCTTCATTTCGCCGCTGCTCGGCTTCATCCTCGGCTCGCTGTTCATGCTCGGCGTGTCGTGGCTGTATTTCCGTACCGCGCCCAGCAAGGTCGACCGGCGCTTCCGCCGGCTGCAGCTGCTGTCGGCCGGGCTGTACAGCCTCGGCCACGGCGGCAACGACGCGCAGAAGACGATCGGCATCATCTGGATGCTGCTGATCGCGACGGGCTATGCGTCGGCCACCGCCGATGCGCCGCCCGCGTGGGTGATCGGCGCGTGCTACCTGTCGATGGGCCTCGGCACGCTGTTCGGCGGCTGGCGCATCGTGCGCACGATGGGCCAGAAGATCACGAAGCTCAAGCCGGTCGGCGGTTTCTGTGCGGAAACGGGCGGTGCGATGACGCTGTTCCTCGCGTCGTTCCTCGGCATTCCGGTGTCGACCACGCACACGATCACCGGCGCGATCGTCGGTGTCGGCGCGACGCAGAAGCTGTCGGCCGTGCGCTGGGGCGTGGCCGGCAATATCGTGTGGGCGTGGGTGCTGACGCTGCCCGCGGCCGCGTTGTTCGCGGCCGGCGGCTGGTGGCTCGGGCACCGGATCTTCTGATGGCTTCGACGCGACCGTACGCGTGGCGCACGACGCGTCACGCGTCACGCGTCGCGCTCGAGCGACTTCATGTTCGTGAGCTGGGGAAACAGTCGCATCCAGGTGAGCGCGACCGCAATCGTCGCCGCGCCGCCGACGACGATCGCGGCCGGCGCGCCCCACCACGCGGCCGTCACGCCCGACTCGAATTCGCCGAGCTGGTTCGACGTACCGATGAACAGCGAATTGACCGCGCTCACGCGCCCGAGCATGTCGTCGGGCGTACGCAGTTGCACGAGCGACAGCCGCACGACGACGCTGACGACGTCCGACGCGCCGAGCGCGGCCAGCGCCACGAGCGACAGCGCGAAGTGCCGCGACAACCCGAACACGATCGTCGCGATGCCGAATGCGATTACGCCGCCGAACATCGCACGGCCCGGCCGCCCCTTCAGCGGGAAGCGCGTGAGCCACAGCGTGCCCGCGAGCGCGCCGACCGCGGGCGCCGCACGCAGCGCACCGAGCCCCCACGGCCCGACTTGCAGGATGTCGCGTGCATAGATCGGCAGCAGCGCGGTCGCGCCGCCGAACAGCACCGCGAACAGGTCGAGCGACAGCGCACCGAGAATCGCCGGCTCGCGCCGGATGAACGCGATGCCCGAAAACACCGAGCGCAGCGTGACCGGCTCGCGGGCGGGCGGTGCTCTGCGCAACGGAATCGTGCCGCTCAGCACCGCCGCGATCGCGAATGCGACGACGCTCGTGCCGAACGCGGCGGGCGCGCCGACACCATACAGCAGCCCGCCGAACGCGGGCCCGAGGATCTGCGCGGCCTGGTTCGCGGACGTCGACAGCGCAGTCGCGCGCGGCAGGTCGGAGCGCGGCACGACGGCCGGCAGCAACGACGACACCGACGGCGACTCGAACGCACGGGCCGTGCCGACGATCGCCGCGAGTGCATACACGGCCGGCGCGGCCAGCCACCCTTGCGCGGCGCCGAGCAGGAACACGCCGGCGGCCAGCGCTTCGACGCCCTGGCAGATCGTCGCGATGCGCCGGCGATCGTAGCGGTCGGCCACCTGCCCGACGACAAGCGTCAGCGCGAACATCGGCACGAACTGCGCGAGGCCGACGAGACCGAGCGCGAACGCACTGTGCGTGAGCGCATAGACGTACCAGCCGATGGCCACCGACAGGATCTGGAAAGCCAGGGAAGACATCACGCGCGTGCCCCAGAAGCGCTGGAACGGAGCGTGGCGGAACAGGTTGACGGGTAACGGGGATAAAGGACTGGGGTCGGGCAAGGAGTCGGTCATCGAGGTCTCGGCGGTCGGCGCTGCGCGCCGGTACCGTTCGGGAAGCGACTGCGCACGCCGGTGCGTGCGCGCGACAACGGTGCAGGCGCGGCCAAATCGCGATGATATGCCAACCGCGAAAAACGGGCCGCAGGTGTGGGTGCCGACGATTCCGGCGGCCACGCTGATCGCGGCCGCCGGGTCGATGCCGGGCTACAGGATCTTCCGATGAAGGCGGCCCGCGCGCTTTACCGCGGCAGGCCACCTGTATCGCTCGAACCCATCGCGATGCCGAACAGGCGTTGCCCTTCCGGCGTGTCCTCGACTCTCCAGCCCTCGGCGCTCAATGCTTCCCGGATCCGGTCGGCTTGCGCCCAGTCCTTGTCCGCCCGCGCGCGCTCACGCTCACCGAGCAACCCGCGGACATGTTCCGGAACGTCGAACGCAACCGGCCGCCATTCGCGCAACCCGAGGCCCAGCACCGCGTCGAAGCTGTCGACGGTCGCTTTCAGGGTGGTAGGCGGCAGGTTGCTCCTGACCAGATCCCACAGCACCGCGAGCGCCCTCGGCAGGTTCAGGTCCTCGTTCACTTCGGCATCGAAGCGCGCCGCGAAATCCGCATCGACCCGCTCGCCGTCCGGCCAGCCGGCATGGAGGTGCCGCAGTCGATTCAGCGCGGTGTGCGCCGCGTCGAGCGACGCCCACGTGAAATGCAGCTTGCTTCGATAATGGGCCGTCAGGCACAGGTAGCGGTACGCGAGCGGATCGACACCGCGGCTCTGCAAGGTCTGCAGACGAACGAAGTCGCCGCTCGACTTCGACATCTTCGTATCGGCGTCGAGCGTCAGGAAGTACCCGTGCATCCAGTAGTTCGCGAGCTGCGTGCCGTGGGCCGCCCGCGTCTGCGCGATCTCGTTGCTGTGATGCACGGCGATATGATCCTCGCCGCCGCAATGGATATCGAACAACGTCCCGAGATACTTCGCCGACATCGCCGAGCATTCGATATGCCAGCCTGGAAAGCCGCGCCCCCACGGGCTGTCCCATTCCATTTGCCGCTTGACGCCGGCCGGGCTGAACTTCCACAACGCAAAATCCGTGATGCTTCGCTTTCCGCCCAATGCCACCCGCTTGCCCGCCTGCAACCCCGCGCGGTCCAGCCGCGCGAGATACCCGTAGTCGTCCTGCCGACTGGTGTCGAAGTAGAGGCCGTCGTCCGTCCGATAGACGTAGCCGGCCCGGTCGAGCGTATCGATGAACGCGATCTGTTCGGCGATGTGATCGGTGGCGCGGCACCACACCGTCGGTTCGAGCAGGTTGAGCGCGTGCCAGTCCCGGACGAACGCGTCGGTGTAGCGCCGCGCGATGGCCCATGCCGATTCGCCGGTCCGACGGCTGCCCTTCTCCATCTTGTCTTCGCCTTCGTCCGCATCCGACGTCAGGTGGCCGACGTCGGTGATATTGACGACGTGCCGAACCGCGTAGCCGTTGCGTTCCAGTACGCGGCGCAGGAGGTCCTCGAACACGTAGGTTCTCAGGTTGCCGATGTGGGCATCGTCGTAGACCGTCGGGCCGCAGCAATACATGCCGACCTGCCCGGCCCGGATAGGCGTGAAGGAGCGCACGGTACGCGACCAGGTGTCATACAGCGCAAGCGGCATCGAGTTTCTCCGTCTGGAAAGTGTCGGCCCAAAAACAAAAAGGCCGCCTGTCTTGCATCACAGGCGGCCGGAAGGCGATTGCTTGAATGTTCAGCGAATTCGCTAGACGCAACTTCCCCCTGGCATGTTCTGACAACATGCACCGATGAACGAGGAGGGGGAAATGGCGCGATTCAGCATGCGGACGATGCTAGCGCCTATAGACGGCAATGGTCAATACCATCCGAGCGCTGCTCCCCCGGTGGGGGCCAGGCTGCCGGCACGGGACGGACGGCTTTCGTGCCCGCTCACGCCGGCAAAAAAAAAAGCGCGAACCGAGGTTCGCGCCAAAGAGAGACCGCTCGCTGAAGACGTCGCTGCCCCACCCCATCCCGCTCAGAACGAATGCCGCATCCCGATCCGCACGTCGGCCTGCGTCTGCGTCGTCGACGGCGTGAAGCTGTAGCCGATTACCGCATCGACGCCTTGCGACGCGCGCAGGTAATCGCCGGAGATGTAGATGTCGGTGCGCTTCGACAGCAGGTAGTGCAGGCCGGCCGTGCCCTGGTTCCAGTGGTGGCCTTCGAAGCGCGTGTGCTGGTAGCCCGCGATGAGGCTCAGCGCCGGCGTGAACTGGTACAGGCCGCCGCCTTCATACACCTGCATGTGCGACGACTGGCCGAAGCCCTTGATCGTCGTGTACGAGTAGTTGGCGTCGAGCGTCAGCTTGCCGATCGTGTAGCTGGTGCCGATGCCGAACGTGCCCTGGCTGTCGACGTCCATCGCAGTGTTCGAGAACAGGTCGGTGCGGGCGCCGGTCGCCGGATCGACGGTGACGGTCTGCTGGCCGAGGAACGTGTGCGTGCCGATCATCGCGTACGGGTCGAACGCATAGATGCCGTTCGGGTTGTTCAGGCGCGTGTACGCGGCGCCGATCGAGAAGTCGCCCTTCGTGAAGCTCGCGCCCGCGCTCCACGCGCTGTTGCGGTGGAAGTTGCCCGCGACGTTGCCGAACGAGTACATCGCGCCGAACTTGAAGCCGCTCAGGTCGTTCGACAGGAACTTCACCGAGTTCGGCAGGCGGTCGCCGTTGAATCGGTCGAAGTCGCCCTGGTGGATCGCATAGCCGCTGCCCCACGCGGAGATGTTGTAGATCGATACGAGCTCGTTCGTGATGTCGAGCTGGTTGCCGAACGACAGCGTGCCCCAGTCGTTCTGCAGGCCGACATACGCCTGGCGGCCGAACTCCGCGCCGCCGAAGCCGAGTTGCCCGTTGCCGAGGTGGAAGCCGCTCTCGAGCGTGAACACGGCCTTCAGGCCGCCGCCGAGATCTTCCGTGCCCTTGAGGCCGAAGCGGTTCCCGTACGCGACGCCGTCGTCGAACTTGACCACGTGCGAGCCGCCCGTGTTGTTCACGTACGTGATGCCGGCGTCGAGAATCCCGTACAGCGTCACGCTGCTTTGCGCATGGCCAATGGCGGGAATACAGGCCGCGCATGCAAGCGCGGCGGCTACGGCAACTTTCGTATGCTTCATTATCGACCACCCTCCCTGAACCGTTCGATGGATAGAATCTCGTCCCGGCGCGTGCCGCGATGCGCCGGTGGATTCGATTTCGGTACGCCCGCTGGCTTTGGTATTTCGTTTTCCGCAATAACGCAGCCATTGGCGAAAAATACAAACCCATATTTCGGGTCACCCGTCTGAAGGCGACACTAAATGGTCACGATGCGACGGATCGGGAAAACACGTAGACAGGCGGCAAGGTAAAAACCGGCCGCCGGAAGGGAGGAAATCAGCGGCCGTCGAGGGCCGCGCGCACGGCCGGCAGGCCCGGTGCGCCGGCCGCCGTCGTCACGCCGTCGAGCCAGCCGGCGACCAGCGCCGGGTCGGCCTTCAGCGCATGCTGCGCCGCGAGCGCGGCCGACGTCTTGTGGTCGAGCATGTCGGCGATCATCCGGTTCTCGACGTCGACGGAGAACGTCATCTGCCGGAACAGCCTGGCGAGGTTCGTGCACTGGCCGGCGAACCCGGCACGCGTGACCGTATTGACCGTCGCACCGCCGTAGTTCGGGCCGAAATACGCATCGCCGCCCGACAGGTAGGTCAGGTGGAACTTCGTGTTCATCAGATGCGGCTCCCACGCGAGAAACACGATCCAGCGCTTGTCGCGCACCGCGCGCTCGACCTGCGTGAGCATGCCCGTCTCGCTCGATTCGACGAGCGACCAGTTCGCGGACCCGAGCGCGTGGTCGGACAGCAGCCGCTTGATGTTCTGGTTCGCGGGCGCGCCGGGCTCGATCCCGTAGATCTTGCCGCCGAAGCGGTCCGCATAGCGCGCGAGATCGGCGAACGTATGCACGCCGGCAGCCGCCACGTAATCGGGCACCGCGAGCGTGAATTTCGCGCCGCTCAGGTTCGCGTGCAGCACGTCGATCGATTTCTCGTCGACGAACGGCTTCACGAGCGGCGCCTGCGCGGGCATCCAGTTGCCGAGGAACACGTCGACCTGCCCTTTCTTGAGCCCCTGGTACGTGATCGGCACCGACAGGTTCGCCACGTCCTGCCGATAGCCGAGCGCCTTCAGCACGACGCCTGCCATCGCGTTCGTCGCATCGATGTCGGTCCAGCCGGGCGCCGCCATCTTCACGTCGCTGCACGTCTGCGGGTCGGCCGCGTGCGCGGCCTGCGTCGTCATCAGGCACGCGGCGGCGGCGAGCGCCGCGCCGATCCTTCGGATTGCTGCATTGCGTTGCCGTTTCATGGTTCGCTTCCTCCGTCGTTCCTCAATGATCGCGATGCGGTACGCTCAGCGCCCGACTCGCGGAAACCGCGCCATCGCCTCGAGCGTGTCGAGTTCGATGTGATTGCGCATGTAGCGCTGGCTCGCGTCGGTGAACGGCTGCCAGTCCCACGCCTGAATGCGGCCCTGCGTCGTGGCCGCGTAATGGAAGCGCCGGCGCCGCTGGCTCGCGCGCACCTGCCGGTCCAGCTCGGGCAGGTTCCAGCGCTGCGCGGCTTGCGCGCGGAACGCGGCAAGCACGTCGGCCGCTTCCGGCGTGTCGGCCAGGTTCGTCAGCTCGCGCGGGTCGTCCGACAGGTTGTACAGCTGGTCGGGATCGAGCGGGCAATGCACGTACTTCCAGTCGCCGCTGCGGATCATCACGACCGGCGCAACCGCGCCTTCCGCCAGATATTCGCCGAGCGCGACGTCGTGCGCCGGCGTGCCGTGCAGGTGCGGCACCAGGCTCGCGCCATCGACCGGGTCGGGCCAGCCGCCGGCCGGCGCGGCGCCGGCGAGGTCGACGAGCGTCGGCAGCAGGTCGACGTGCGACACGGGCCCGCGCACGCGCGCGGCGTCGAAGCGGCCCGGCGCATGCACGATCAGCGGCACGCGGCAGCCGCCTTCGAAGAACGTCATCTTGTACCAGAGCCCGCGTTCGCCAAGCATGTCGCCGTGGTCGGACGTGACGATCACGATCGTATCGTCGGCGAATCCGCATTGTTCGAGCGCGGCCAGCACGCTGCCGAACTGAGCGTCGACGTAGGACGTCGCGCCGTAGTAAGCGCGGCGCGCGGCGCGGATCTGCGCGTCGGTGGGCGGCGTGCGGTCGTTCTCGCAGACGAAGCGCAGCCGCTGCGAATGCGGGTCGCTTTCGGCCGCATCGAGGTACACGGCCGGCATGTCGATTTCTTCGTCGCGGTACAGATCCCAGTAGTCGCGCGTGATCGCATACGGGTCGTGCGGATGGGTCAGCGACACGACCATGCAGAACGGCCGCGCATCGTGCCCGGCCGCGCGCTCGCGCGCGACGTCGTACAGCTTCTGCTTCGCGGCGAACGTGACCTCGTCGTCGAAATCGAGCTGGTTCGTGCGCACGCACGGGCCGGCCTCCAGCACCGAACTCATGTTGTGATACCAGCTCGGCCGCTCGGTCGGACTGTCCCAGTCGGGCACCCAGCCGAAATCGGCCGGATAGATGTCGGTCGTGAGGCGCTCCTCGAAGCCGTGCAGCTGGTCGGGCCCGCAGAAATGCATCTTGCCGGACAGCATCGTCCGGTAGCCGCCCGCGCGCAGGTAGTGCGCGAAGGTCAGCGTTTGCGCCGGCAATTCGGCGGCGTTATCGTAGGCGCCGATCCCCGACGGCAGCTTGCCCGTCAGCAGCGAGAAACGCGACGGCGCGCACAGCGGGCTCGCGCAGTACGCGGCGTCGAACACCACGCCTTGCGCGGCGAGACGGTCCAGCGTCGGCGTGCGCGCGACGCGATTGCCGTAGGCCGGCAGTGCGAACGGCGTGAGCTGGTCGGCCATCAGGATCAGGATGTTGGGTGTCGGGTTCGTCATCGGCTGTCGTGGGGAAAACGGTGTTCGAATGGACCGGCGCGCCGCTCGCGCAGCGGGACGTCCGGCATGACGGAAGCGGCTCGACGAAAGTGCCGCACGGGCGGGCCGCGCTGGCTAGAATCGCGGAATGCGTGGCGCGGTGCCCGTGAAACAGGCTTTGAAGCGGGCTTTGAAGCAGGCCGCGAAGCGCAGGTACCGCACCGTCCGAAGCACTATCGCCCGCCCGAATTCGCGCGGGTAGGCGTCCGGCCCTTATGGGGCCATTAGAGAGACTTATGTCGAAATCCGAACCGTTACCGTCGATGCAGGCGCTGCGCGCGTTCGAATCGGCCGCCCGGCTCGCGAGCTTCACGGCCGCCGCGCGCGAGCTCGGCTCCACCCAGCCGGCCGTGAGCCAGCAGGTGTTCCAGCTCGAAGCCGAACTGGGCGTGCCGCTGTTCGAGCGCAGCCCGCGCGGCGTCACGCTGACGGCCGACGGCGAGTGCCTGTACGAAGCCGTGCGGCTGAGCCTCGACACGCTGCGCGGCGCGACCGCGACCCTGCGCGCGCGCCGCGAGCACGGCGCGCTCACGATCGTCACCGACTTCGGCTTCGCGACCTACTGGCTGATGCCGCGCCTGGCCGGGCTGAAGCGCGTGATGCCGGATGTCGACGTGCGCGTCGTCACGTCACAGGATTACGACGCGCAGCGCGACCACGGCGACATCGCGATCCTGTTCGGCGACGGCCACTGGCCGTCGTGCACCGCCGCACGGCTCTTTCCGGAATCGGTCACGCCCGTCTGCTCGCCCGCGTTCCGCGACGCGCACCCGCACGTCGCGCGGGCCGAGCACCTGCCGGCCCTGCCGTTGCTGCACGTGCAGCCGACGCGCCCCGAGCGCTGGCTGTCGTGGTCCGGCTGGTTCGACGCGCACGGCCTCGATACGGCCGTCGCCGCGCGCGGCGTGACCTTCAACAGCTACGCGCTCGTGATCCATGCGGCGCTGCTCGGCGAAGGTGTCGCGCTGGGCTGGTCGCCGCTCGTCGACGAACTCGTCGCGTCGGGGCAACTCGTGAAGCTCGTCGACGCGCCGGTCGTCACGTCGCGCGGCTACTTCCTGGTGCGGCCGCCGCAGCGGCCCGAGCCGGACGCGACCCACGTGTTCCGGCGCTGGCTGCTCGACGCGTGCGCGAGCGCGTGACGGGCGCACCGCGCCCCCGCGTGCTGGCGCGCCGATACCAGCCACACGGCGCGTTGGTTCTATCCGCCCCGAAATCGTCCTGATTTACTTGAGCCTCCCGCAACCCGCGCGGCGCGGCGCTTTCGTGCGCCGCCGCACGGACGTGCGCCCATGCCATCCGAGGAGTCTCATGACCGCCGAGCACCGCCCCGATCAATTCGTCCTGACACTGTCGTGCGCGAGCGCGGCCGGCCAGGTCGCCGCCGTCGTCGGCTTTCTCGATCGCCATCGCTGCTATGTCGATGCGCTGAACGTGTTCGACGACGATCTCAGCAACCGCTTCTTCGTGCGCTGCGTCTTTCATCCGACGGATGAAACGCTGCAGATCGATGCGCTGCGCCACGAATTCGCACCGATCGCGGCCAGCCTCGGCGGCCAGCAAGGCGACATGCAGTGGGCGATCCACGACGTGAACGCACGGCCGAAGGTGCTGATCATGGTGTCGAAGCTCGAGCACTGCCTCGCGGACCTGCTGTTCCGCTGGCGGATGGGCGAGCTGAAGATGGACATCGTCGGCATCGTGTCGAACCATCCCGACTTCGAGCCGCTCGCCGCGCAGCACGGGCTGCCGTTCCGCCACTTCCCGATCACGGCCGAGACGAAGGCGCAGCAGGAAGCGCAGTGGCTCGACTTCTTCGAATCGAGCGGCGCCGAACTCGTGATCCTCGCGCGCTACATGCAGGTGCTGTCTCAGGAAACCAGCGCGAAGCTCGCGAACCGGGCGATCAACATCCATCATTCGTTCCTGCCCGGCTTCAAGGGCGCGAAGCCGTATCACCAGGCGCATGCGCGCGGCGTGAAGCTGATCGGCGCGACCGCGCACTTCGTCACCGACGATCTCGACGAAGGCCCGATCATCGAGCAGGTCGTCGAGCGCGTCGATCATGCGCTGCGCCCCGAGCAGCTGCTCGCGGTCGGGCGTGATGTCGAATCGCTCACGCTCGCACGCGCGGTGAAGGCGTTCATCGAGCGGCGCGTGTTCCTGAACGGGGACCGGACGGTGGTGTTTCCGTAAGCGGAAAGCCGTCGCGTTCGGCACGCGGCAGAAACGAGAAAGGCTCGACCGGTAGGTACCGGTCGAGCCTTTTTTGTCGCCGCGTTGCGCGCGATGCGCCACGCGACGCTCCGGGTGCGGTTTCCGGAGCCGCCGCGCGCCGCAGCGCGTGCGCTACCGCGTCACTTTACCCACGCGAAGTAATACGACAGCCAGATCGTCAGCCCCGCGCCAACCAGCGCAACGTAAGGCATCAGGTTCAGCCACATCGCGCGCTTCGGCACTTCGAGCTCCATGTCGCGCTGCATCTGCGCGGGGAACCGGCCGCGGTCCTGCCAGTAATGGCGGAACAGGAACACCGGCACGATCAGCAGCATCGCGATCAGCCCGTTGCGCAGCGTGCCGTCGCCCTGCAGGTTCGCACCGGCGCCGACATAGACGAGGTTCGCATACCCGCAGATCGCGCCGCCGACGAGCAGCCACGTCGGGCAGCGGAACGGCCGATCCCAGTTGCCGCGATCCATCCGGTGGATCCAGCCCGACTGAAGATTCAGGAATACGAACAGCATGTAGCAGACGTTCGAGATCGACAGCACCGTCATGTAGTCCGACATCATCAGCAACACGAGGTTGAAGCCGAGATCGGTCCACATCGCGCGCGTGGGCGAGCCGTGCTCGTTCACGTGCGACAGGTACTTCGGCAGCCAGCCGTCGACCGATGCCTGGTACAGCGTGCGCGACGAGCCCATCATCGACGTCATCACGATCAGCAGGATCGACAGCATCAGCATCACGACGACCGCATTCGCGACCCACGCGCCACCGCCGACGATCTTCGCCATCGCGGCCGCGACGCCGGTGCCGTCGCCGATCGACGGATCGAGCATCGCCTGCGTGCCGAGCGCGCCCTGGAACGCCATCGGCACGAGCGTCATCACGACGAGGCACAGTGCGCCCGACCAGAAGATCGCCTTGGCGGTATCGCGACGCGGGTCACGGAATTCGCGCGTGTAGCAGACGGCCGTCTCGAAGCCGTACGACGCCCAGCCTGCCATGAACATCGCACCGAGCGCCATCGTGACGCCTTGCCCGTTCCACGAGCCGAACGTCGCGGCCGTGAGATTGCCGTGCGCGTCGTGACCGAGCGGCAGCAGCGGGAGCAGGTTCGACATCGGCACGTCGCCCGTGACGAACGGCACGATGCCGACGATCAACAGCGGCGTGAGCGACGCGATGCCAAGAATGCGCTGCGTACGCGCAGCCTTCGATGCACCGCTGTGCTGAAGCTTGAACGTAATGAGAAGCAGGATCGTCGCGATGATGAATGTCGCATTGATCCGCAGGGACAGACCCGGCTTGATGAACCCGAGATCCGCAACCTTGAGCTGCCAGTGCAGCACCGCCGCATCGGCGGGAAAGAGACTCGTGAGCGCATAGCTCGCCGCGAGGCCGCAGCCGAGCGCGAGCATCGGCGACCACGCGAGCCAGTTGCACCACACGGAAACCGGGGCAATCAGCTTGCTGTAACGGACCCAGCCGATCGCGCCATACACGGACGCGCCGCCCGATTTATGGGGAAATAGCCCCGATATTTCCGCATAAGTCGCGCTTTGAACCAGCCCCATCGTGATCGCGGCGATCCAGATCGCCCACGCGGGCTGGCCGATCGTCGCGCATACGCCGCCGATCGTGAACAGCACGCCTGCCGGCACGCCGCTCGTTACCCAAAAAGCGTCTTTCCAAGTCAGGCCACGATGCAGCGTGTGGCCCGGCGAATCATGTGAGATGGTTGCCTCAACATCACTGGTGCGATTCGCACGCAGTCCTGCCTGACTCATCCAATTCCTCCTGTGATGACTCCGCACAAGGGCGCTAGTGTAACAACTTACGCACTTTTCTGCAGAATCAAAAAAATAATTCCGGGATAAGGTCGTGTCGCAGTGCAATTATTTCGCATTACTACCGACCTTTCCCGGACTGTCTCTTCATCTAGTTATCGAGGCGATTCACTGCCGGCTTACTGCACGCCTTCCGTCCATGCATTCACGCGATCCGCATGGGCTGCAATCCACGCATCGGCGGCTGCTTCCGGCTTCGAGCCGTTCTGGATCGCCAGCATCACGCTGTCGATTTCACCCGGCTTCCACTGGAATTTCTTCAGGAACGCGACCACCGGCTTCGCCTTCGTTTCGAGCCCCGGATTCACGACGCTGTCGACGTGCTCCGCGCCGCCGAACACCTTCTTCGGATCCTCGAGGAAGCGCAGCTTCCACTTCGCGAACATCCAGTGCGGCGCCCAGCCCGTCACGATCACCGGCTTGCTCGCATTGACCGAACGCGACAGCTCGGCCGTCATCGCGCTGCCCGAGCTCGGCATCAGCGTGTAGTTCAGCCCGTAGCTCTTGATCGCGTCGTCGGTCTTGCGCATCACGCCTGCACCGGCATCGATGCCGACGATCCGGCCGCCGAAGCTGCCCTTCTCCGCGTTCAGGTCGTCGATGCTCTTCGCCTTCACGTAGGCGGGCACGATCAGGCCGATCTTTGCATCCGGGAAATTCGCGCCGAGGTCGACGACCTTGGCCTTGTATTCATCCCAGTACGAGCCGTGCGTGACCGGCAGCCACGCGGACAGCGTCGCATCGAGATCGCCGCGCGCGACGCCCTGCCACATGATCCCGGCAGCGACCGGCACGAGCTTCACTTCGTAGCCGAGCTTCTTCTCGATCACGCGCGCCGCGACGTTCGACGTCGCCACGCTGTCGTCCCAGCCTTCGACGTAACCGATCTTCAGCGTGGGCTTCGTATCGGCAAGTGCGGACGCGCTCAGCGCCACCATGGCCGACAGTGCGCCGGTCCACAACAGTTTTCCGAACAGCTTCATGGTCGATCTCCTTGATATGCGCACCGTGCGCGTTGCCTCTCTAGGTTCTTCAACCACAAATCCGCGGTATCGTTGTTTTCCGACGGATGCTTGTCCGGACGCGACGCGCCCGGGCAGCCGATGGCGTGTTGCGACTACTTGTCGATCACGAGATCCGACAGCGGCTTGCTGCAGCACAGCAGCACCATCCCCTGGTCGATCTCGCGCTGGCGGATGCCGCCGTTGTGCTTCATTTCAACCTGCCCCGACACGAGCTTCACCTTGCAGGTGCCGCACATGCCCTGCGTGCACGAGGCCGGCAGCCGCACACCCGACTGGCGCGCCGCATCCAGCACGTGCTGCTCCGAGCCGCACGAAATTTCGCGATTGCTCTTGGCGAAGCTGACCGTGTACTGCTTCGTTGCGGTGTCGGTGTCGGCGCCGTCGGCCAGCGGGGCGAGATCGGCGAGCAATTCGTCGCTTGCGGTTTCGGCAAGCGTTTCGAACGAGAAGCTTTCCTCGTGATACTGCTTGCGATCGAAGCCGGCTTCGTCGAGCAGGTCGCGCACGGCCTTCATGTACGGCGCGGGGCCGCACGTGAAGATTTCGCGCTCCATGAAATCCGGTGCGATCAGCTTCAGCAGCGGCAGCGTCAGGAAGCCCGTGACGCCCGGCCAGTTGGTGCGGGCGCCGACGCGCTCGACGACGAACGACGTGCGGAAATTCGTGTGGTTCGACGCGATCAGGTCGAGCTCGCGCGCGAAGATGATGTCGTCCGGCGTGCGCGCGCTGTGCACGAACAGGATGTCGCGATCCTCCGCGAGATCATGGTGCGCGCGGCTCATCGACATCAGCGGCGTGACGCCCGAGCCGGCCGACAGGAACAGGTACTTGCGCGCCGGATGCCGTGCGCACGTGAATTCGCCGGCCGGGCCGAGCACGCGCACCGCGGCGCCCGGCTGCAGGTTGTCGTGCAGCCAGTTCGACACCTTGCCGCCCGGCACGCGCTTCACCGTGATCGACACCGTGTGCGGCCGCGCGGGCGACGACGAGATCGTGTAGCAGCGATTGATCGTTTCGCCGTCGATGTCGAGCTCGAGCGTGAGGAACTGCCCGGGCTCGAACGAGAACGAGCGGCCTTGCGGCGAACGGAAGAAGAAACTCTTCACGTCGTGCGTTTCCTGCCGCACGTGGCAGCACACCAGCGTTTCCTCGACGTCGCTCGTCCAGCGCTCGGGAAGGGCGTTCCAGAACGCCGGGCGCGTCACCCGGCTGTCCGTCGGCTCGAAGTTGGCCGCATCTCGCATCATGTCTTGCTCCGCTTGTCCGCTTCTGGGTACTACGCGCCGGTTTTTTCGGCGAGCCGGCCGATGTACCAGGCCGAGAATTTTTCGACGAGACCTTCCGTGAACGGCGAATACGGGCCCGGCTCGTACGCGCTGCTGGTCGCGCCGCGCTGCGAGAACTCGACGAGCGCGCGATCCTGGTCGTTGGTCGCGTTCCACACGGCCGTGAGATTCTTCACGTCGTAATCGATGCCTTCCTTCGCGTCCTTGTGCACGAGCCACTTCGTGCGCACGAGCGTCTTGCCGGCCGACAGCGGGATCACCGAGAACGTCACGATGTGATCGCTCATGAAGTGGTGCCACGAGTTCGGCTGCGTCCAGAACGACAGCCCGCCGAGGTCGGCCTTGTCGAAGCCGCCGAGCAGCTTCTTCGACGCGACCTTCGCATCGAGCGTCTGCGATTCGCCGTGGCGATCGAGCGGCAGGCGCTGCGTGCGGAAGCCCGTCACGTCGAGCAGCTTCTCGATCTCTTCGGACGGCAGGCCCATCTCGGCCCACTCCTTGCCGCGCCGCACGCAGGTTTCCGCGAACGCGTCCATGCCTTCGGCGTTCGCGTCGGAGCGCTGGTAGCCGAAGCCGTATTCGTACAGCGAGATGGTGAGCTCCGGATGGTTCGCGACGCAGTGATAGCACTCGCGGTTGTTCTCCATCGTGAGCTTCCAGTTGCCTTCCTCGATGAGGTCGACCTGCGCGGCGATCTTCGTGTTCGGCAGATCGTGCGGCAGCAGGTACGGCTCCATCTCGGCGCGCAGCTGCGCGAAGTCGGCGGGCGGCTCGTCGGCGAGGCAGACGAAGATCAGGCCCGCGAGGTTCTCGACGTGCACCGACTTCAGGCTGTGCTTGCAGCGGTCGAACTTCTCGCCCATGTGCTCGGCGAACATCAGCTGGCCCGTCAGGTTGTAGGTCCAGCTGTGGTACGGGCACACGATGTTGCCGACCGAGCCTTTGTCTTCATTGCACAGGCGCGCGCCGCGGTGACGGCACACGTTGTGGAACGCGCGGATCGCCATGTCGTCGTCGCGCACGATCAGGATCGAATCGCTCCCCAGTTCCACGGTCACGTAGTCGCCCGGCTCCGGAATGTCCGGCTCGACCGCCACCTGGATCCAGTGCTGGCGGAAAATCGCCTCCATGTCGAGCGCGAAGATGTCCTCGCTCGTGTAGAACGGCGCTTCGAGGCTGTGCCCTTCCTTGCGCCGCTCGATCAATGCACGAATGTCTGCCGATACTTTCATCGTTTGCTCCGGATTCCTTGCATCCCTGGGTTCTTGCCGACAGGCATCAAAATCAGTAGTCGATGAGCTGATGCTCGCGCAAATACGCGAGGATCACTTGTGCTTTTTCGACCGAACTCCCTTCATTTACGACGTTGCCGCCACGGCTTTCGGTCGTCGTCGCGGACAGCATCCGGGCATGCCCGGAGCGCTTCTCGGCAGCGACCAGCTTTACGGGTTTACGCTCGATCGGGCCGACCTTCCACGCGGCCGCGTCGGCGTCCGCGCCGGGCGCCGCGAGCGCCGGCCGGATCGCGCCGGCGCGCAGCCGCGCATACGCATAGCGCGGCTCGGCATTGGCAAGCGGATGGACGGCGACGACGGCCGGCAGCGCCGCGTCGACACGCCGCCGCAGCCCCTTCGGCAAAAATTGCCGGACGGCCACGCGACCGCCTTCGACCGTCACGTCGACGGCCGAACCCACCAGCGGATAGCCGAGCGCCGCGGCGACGCGATACGGCAGCATGCCGGTGTCGTACGCGCCCTCGGCGCGCGTGCCGGTCAGCACGAGGTCGTAGCCCTCGACGCGCGCGGCGAGCGCATGCACGGCGTCGTCGCCGTCGCGGCAGGCCAGCACCTCGACCTCCCGGGCGCCGAGCGCGAGATATTCGGCAAGCGCCGCATTCGCGGGGTCGCCCGCATGGATCACGTCGAGCTTCGCGCGATGCCGCTCCGCGAGCTGGCGGCCGGTTTCGAGCGCGGCCGCGTCGTTGCGGCTATAGCGCGCGACACCGCTGACCGGATGGCGGCCGACGGACACGAGCACCGCGATGCGTTGCAACTGGCGGGGGGCGTTCATGCGGCGACTCCTTCCGGTTCACGGGTGCCGACCGCGGCCGGCGATTCGCCACGCGCGGCGCGCGCGGCCTGCACCTGTTCGATCAGTGCGGCGATCGTGCCCTGCGCGTCGCCGACCACCGTCAGGTTCGCGCGCTTCGCGATCGGCGCGCTGCCGTCGAGGTTCACCGCGATCACGTGGCGGCAATCCTTGATCCCCTGCAGGTGCTGCACCGCGCCCGAGATGCCGAACGCGATGTAGACGCTTGCCTCGACCGTCTTGCCGGTCGCACCGACCTGCTTGTCGCGCGTGAAGTGGCCGTTGTCGACCGCGACGCGGCTTGCGCCGATCGCCGCGCCGAATGCGCCGGCCAGCCGCTCGAACGCGCCGATGTCGCACACGCCGTTGCCGGCCGATACGATGAAATCGGCTTCCTCGAGCGCGACCTGGGCCGCGTCGATTTCGTCGAGGCCGAGATCGCGGTACGGTTGCGCGGCGTCGTGCGCCGGGCGGATGAAGTCGGCGGCCAGCCGTTCGCCCGCACCGACGAACGGCAGCTTCGCGTCGACCGCGTTCTGCGCGAGCAGGATCACATCGGGCAGCGCTCGGGTGGCAAACGCGCGCCCGGCCTGCGCATACGCGCCGACATGCTTCGCATCGATCTCGACGACGTGCGCCGCGACGCTCGCGCCGGCGGCCGCCGCGTAACGCCGGCCGAGATCACCGTCGCCCGTCGCGTTGTCGGGCACGAACACGTGTTGCGGCGCGAGCGCCGCCACGCAGGCCTGCAGCGCTTGCAATTCGCTTTCAGGGTCGAACGCGCGGCGATCGAAGCCGGCGAGTTCCAGCAGCTTGTCGACGCCCAGTTCGGCCATGTCGTCCTTCAGCTCGCCGAACGCGAGCAGCGCGACTTCGGTCTGCGCATCGGCGAGCAATGCGGCGGCGGCGATCGCCTGCCGCGAATGATCGTCGAGCGCGCCGCGTTCACTGTGCGCGACCACCAGCATCACGTGCTTCGGATCCTGCACCGCGCGGCGCGGCTTCGCGGCCGCTGCGCCATGACCATGCGCGAACCCGTGCACGGCGTTCGCATCGGCGCTGCCTTCCTCGCCGAGCGTGATGCGCTTCAGGCCGGCGGCCGTGATGATGAACGGCCGGCGCGGATCGATTCGTTTGATCGTGTTCATCGATTCACTCCAGCGAGGCGGCAACGAGTTCGGCCACGTCGAGCACGTCGGGGCGCGGGCCCACGACGCCTTCGAGCATCGCCGTGCAGTTCGGGCAGGCAACCGCGACCACGTCCGCGCCGATCGTGCGGGCGTCGGCGATGCGGATGTCGGGAATGCGCTGCTTGCCGGGGATGTCGGTCAGCGGCGCACCGCCGCCACCGCCGCAGCAGCGGCCGCGCATGCCGTTGCGCTCCATCTCGACGACCTGGATGCCGATCGTCTTCAGCAGCTTGCGCGGCGCTTCCGTCTCGCCGTTGTAGCGGCCGAGGTAGCACGGATCGTGATACGTGGTCCGCTTGTCCTGCAGCGCTTCGACGGCCTTCGGCGCGATCTTGCCGCTGTCGGCCAATTCGGCGAGGAAAGTCGTGTGGTGCTTGACCGTCACGCGCAGCCCGAGCGCACGGTATTCGTTGCGCAGGCTGTGCATCACGTGCGGGTCGGCCGTCACGATCTGCTGGTACGACAGCGTGCCGAGCGTGCCGATCAGGCGCTTCGCCATCTGCTGGAACGTCGCTTCGTCGCCGAGCCGGCGGGCGACGTCGCCCGTGTCGGTCTCGGTCGAACCGAGCACCGCGTAGTCGACACCCGCCTTGTTCAGCACCTTGACGAATGCGCGCAGCGTGCGCTGGTAGCGCATGTCGAACGCGCCTTCACCTGCAACGAACAGCACGTCGACCGGCTTGCCCGGTTGCGCGACCGGTGCGCTCAGGTCGACCGACCAGTCGTAGCGCGCGGCCGTGTCGTAGCCGCCCATCGTGCCCGTCTCGCGCAGGTTCGCGAGCACTTCCTGGCCCTTGCCCGGCACCGTGCCGTGCACGAGCGTGCGGTTGCGGCGCATGTCGACGATCGCGTCGACGTGCTCGATCAGCATCGGGCATTCCTGCACGCACGCGCGGCAGGTGGTGCACGACCACAGCGTCTGCTCTTCGATCAGACCCGACACGATCGGGCCGTTCGGCTCGCCGCGATGCTGGCCGACCGCGAGGCCCGGCGACGGGCTGCCCGCGTACGCCGCATCGGTGCCGCCCGCCATCCCGACGACCAGATCCTGGATCAGCTTCTTCGGGTTCAGCGGCTGGCCCGACGCGAACGCGGGGCACGCGGCTTCGCACTTGCCGCACTGCACGCACGCGTCGAAGCTCAGCAGCTGGTTCCAGCGGAATTCGACCGGCTTCTCGACGCCGTACTCCTGATGCTCGATGTCCGGCAGCTTCAGCGCGGTCGGCGGCGTGGCCGTACCGTTGCCCGTGAACGAGTCGCGGGTGGCCGCGAAGCGTTCCTGGCGCGGGTGGAAGGCCAGGTGCAGGAGGCCTGCGATCGCATGCTTCATCGGGCCGCCCTTCGCGGCGCCGACCGTCATCGTGAAGGCGCCGACACCGATCAGCACGGCGCAGAGCACCGCGAACGCGCCCGACATCGCGCCGGTCGGCACCAGCATGAACAGCACGAGGCCGAGCGCGAACGAGCCGAGCAACCAGGGCAGCGTATTCCACGGGCCGCGCGACAGGCGGGCCGGCACGTCCTTGGCCGCACGCCGGCGCCACACGAACACCGCGCCGACCAGCATCGCGAGCGCCGCGAGGAAGATCAGCTTGTCGAGCCACGGCGAGTAGATCGCGAGGCCGTAGTTGATGAACACCAGCGCGAGCGCGCCGATCGCGCCGCCGGCCGTCGCGACGTGCGTCTTCGCGATGTACGGATCACGGGCGACCACGTGGTGCAGGTCGACGAAGTAGCGCTTCGGGATCGCGAACAGGTTCGCGACGCCGAACGAGCCGGGCGCGGTGGCCCGGCCCAGACGCCAGTAGGACGAGCGCTTCGCGACCGCGAATGCGAGCCCCGCCACCGACAGCCACAACAGGGCGGTAATGAGGAAGGACGGGTTCATCGTTTAGAAATCCTTCACGAGACGCAGCGAGTCGTAGATCGCCCCGTGGACGTTGTGCATCGAGATGCAGTCGCCGACACGGAACAGCAGGAAACGGCCGTTGCCGAGCTCTTCCGACAGGCACGGCTGCGGCTCGGCCGCGAACAGCGTGTGCGGATCGATCTGGCCGCGGTTCACCGATTCCGGCTTGAGCTTCCAGTACAGCTCGTCGTTCGGCGACGAGCCGTTCTCGATCACCACCTGGTCGACCGCGCGCTCCTCCAGTTCTTCCGTGTACTCGTTGCGCAGCACGGCGATCAGCTTGCCGTCCTCTTCGTAGACGCGATCGAGCATCGTGTTCGGCGTCGGGATCACGCCGAATGCGTACAGGCGGCGATAGAAGATCGGGAACGTCGTGCCGCCGCAATCGTCGGCGACCTTCACGTCCGGCGTGACGACCTCGACCTTCGAGCCGCGGCTCGCCATGAAGTCGGCCACGCCGGCGCCCGCATGCGTGCTCACGCCGTCGAACAGCAGCACGTTCTGCTTCGGCTCGACCTTGCCGGTCAGGATGTCCCACGAGCTGACGGCCAGCCCCTCGGCCACGCCCCAGCCCGGCACCTGCCACGTGAAGCTCGACCCGCCCGTCGCGAGCACGACGATGTCCGGCTTCTCGGCCATGATCATCTTCTCATCGGCGGCCACGCCGAGACGGCGGTCGACGCCCAGGCGCTTCGTTTCCATGTCGAACCAGCGGATGATCCCCGACATCTGTTCGCGCTGCGGCGCCTTCGCGGCGATCATCACCTGGCCGCCCACTTCGGCATTCTTCTCGAACAGCACGACGTCGTGGCCGCGCAGCTTCGCGACACGTGCGGCCTCGAGCCCCGCGGGGCCCGCGCCGACCACCACGACCTTGCGCTTCGGGCCGCGCGACTTCTCGATGATGTGCGGCATCGTCGCTTCGCGCGACGTCGCCGCGTTCTGGATGCACAGCACGTCGAGGCCGTTGTACTGGCGGTCGATGCAGTAGTTCGCGCCGACGCACTGCTTGATTTCGTCCTCGCGGCCGTCGCGGATCTTGATCACCATGTGCGGATCGGCGATCTGCGCGCGCGTCATGCCGACCAGGTCGATCATGCCGGTCGCGAGCAGGCGCTCCGCCTGGCCCGCATCGCGGATGCTCTGCGCGTGCATCACCGGAATCTTCACGACCGACTTGATGCCGGCCGCGAGGTGCACGAACGGCTCCGGCGGCAGCGCCATCGGCGGCATGCAGTTGGCGATCGTGTTGTGCGTGTCACCGCCCGAGCCGACCACGCTCAGGTAGTCGATCAGGCCCGTCTCCGACATCGCCTGCGCGATTTCCTTCAGCGCTTCGTGATCGAGGCCGTCCTCGTGGAATTCGTCGCCGCACATGCGCAGGCCGACGCAGAAGTCCTTGCCCACCGCCTCGCGCACGGCCGTCAGCACTTCGATGCCGAAGCGCAGGCGGTTCTCCAGGCTGCCGCCCCATTCGTCGGTGCGGTGGTTCGAACGCTTGCTCCAGAACTGGTCGATCAGGTGCTGGTGGGCGGCCGAGATTTCGATGCCGTCCATGCCGGCCGCCTTCACGCGCTTCGCGGCGGCCGCGAAGTCACCGATGATGCGGCGGATTTCCTCGATCTCGATGATCTTCGCGTTGCCGCGGTGCACGGGTTCGCGCACGCCCGACGGCGACATCAGGTGCGGCCAGTGCTCGCCGTGGAACGACGAGCGGCGGCCCATGTGCGTCGCCTGGATCATGATCTTCGCGCCGTGCTTGTGCATCGTGTCGGCGAGGCGCGTGAGCGGATCGATGATCTTGTCGGTCGACAGGTTCACCGATTTCCACCAGCCCTGCGGGCTGTCGATCGACACCGGGCTCGACCCGCCGCAGATCGCGAGGCCCACGCCGCCCTTCGCCTTTTCTTCGTAGTAGCGGATATAGCGGTCGCCCGGCAGGCCGCCCGGCTCGGCATACACCTCCGCATGCGCGGTGCTGACGATCCGGTTGCGCAGCGTCAGCTGGTTCAGCTGCATGGGTTTGAACAGGTGGGGATAACGCATCGCTGGCGACCTCTGGCGTTCGAATGTCTCGTGTTGCGGGTGTTGTTGTGCTTCGGTGAATCCGTGCGTCAGGGCGTCAGTGCGCGATCGGCGACACTTCGAAGACGCAGTGGTCGTGATGCTCGGCCGCGCACTGCACTTCCTTAGATTGCGCACGCGGCGCGCCCTTGCCTTCCGGTGTCGTGTCGTTGACCCAGTCCATCGCGCCGGCGAACCAGCCCGCGAACATGTAGCAGAGCTTGCCTTCCTTGCCCGGCTGCTGGAGCACGAACGACGAGTGGCGCAGCTCGATCTTCGCGCGCGCGCTGGCCGGGTCGGCCTCGATGATCGAGAACAGCCCCCAGCCGCGCTGCGACAGGCGCTTCAGGTAGTGCTCGAACACGGCCATGCCGGTCAGGCCGTGCAGCTTCGCTTCCTTGTCGCACCAGTGGTAGGCGGACTTGTAGCCGGCCTTGTAGAGGATCTCGGCATACGCTTCGACGCCGAGCGCTTCCTCGACGGCGACGTGGTTGTTCGTGAAGAAGTGACGCGGCACGTACAGCATCGGCAGCGCGTCGGTGGTCCAGACGCCGGTATCGGGATCGACGTTGATCGGCAGTTGCGGTTGCATCGTGGTGACTCCGTGAGGAAAGTGGCCGCGCGGCTCAGTGCGCCGGCGCGACATCGTCCGCGCGCCCGTGCGGCTTGCACGGGCACGTCCCGATTTCTTTTAATGTTGAATCGCTGAAGGGGGTTCGGCGTTCGCGGCGCTTATGCGCCCCACACGTCCTTGAACACGCGCACCCAGTTCTCGCCCATGATCTTGCGGATACGCGACTCCTTCCAGCCGTGGCGTTCCATCGCCGCCGTCAGGTTCGGGAATTCGCCGATCGTGCGGATGCCGTCCGGGTTGATCACCTTGCCGAAGTTCGTCAGCTGGCGATAGCGGCCCTTGTCATGCGTCAGCATGTCGAAGAATTCCTTCGCGTAATCCTGCGTGAAGTCCGTGCCGATGCCGACCGCATCCTCGCCGATCAGGTTCACGACGTAGTCGATCGCCTCGATGTAGTCGTCGATGTTCGCTTCGATCCCGCGCTTGAGGAACGGCGCGAACATCGTCACGCCGACGAAGCCGCCCGCATCGGCGATTTCCTTCAGCTGTTCGTCGCTCTTGTTGCGCGGATGCTCCTTCAGGCCCGACGGCAGGCAATGCGAATAGCACACCGGCTTCTTCGAGAACGCGATCGCTTCCGACGACGTATTGCCGCCCACGTGCGACAGGTCGACCATGATGCCGACGCGGTTCATCTCCGTGATCACTTCGCGGCCGAAGTCCGACAGGCCGCCGTCACGTTCGTAGCAACCGGTGCCGACCAGGTTCTGCGTGTTGTAGCAGAGCTGCACGACGCGCACGCCCATGTCGGCGAACGCTTCGATGTAGCCGATGTTGTCCTCGAACGCGTGCGCGTTCTGGAAGCCGAGGATCACGCCGGTCTTGTCTTCCTTCTTCGCGCGGAAGATGTCTTCCGTCGTGCGCACCAGCGTCAGCAGCTCGCTGTTGTCGCGGATCTTCTTCTTCATCACGCCGATGTTGTCGACGGTCTTGGTGAAGTTTTCCCACACCGACACCGTGCAGTTGGCGGCCGTGATGCCACCCTTGCGCATGTCTTCGAACACCGGCTTCTCGAACTTCGAGATGTTCAGCCCGTCGATGATGATGCTGTCTTGATGCAGCGTGCTCATGTGTTGCTCCAGTATTGTCGGGTCGGTGGGATCAATAGATCGGGAAGCGTTCGCACAACGCGAAGATCTCGCGGCGCACGCGCTGTTCGGTCGCGTGGTCGCCTTCCGGGTTCGCGCGCAGCGCATCGAACACTTCCAGGATCAGGCGGCCCACCTCGCGGAACTCCGCGACGCCGAAGCCGCGCGTCGTGCCGGCCGGTGTGCCCAGGCGGATGCCCGACGTGACGGTCGGCTTCTCGGTGTCGAACGGGATGCCGTTCTTGTTGCAGGTGATGCCCGCGCGCTCCAGCGCCTGCTCGACCGGCGCGCCCTTCAGGCCCTTCGGACGCAGGTCGACCAGCAGCAGGTGGTTGTCGGTGCCGCCCGTGACGAGATCGACGCCGCCGGCCTTCAGCACTTCGCCGAGCGCCTGCGCGTTCGCGAGCACGTTGTCGATGTAGGTCTTGAAGTCTGCATGCAGCACTTCGCCGAACGCGACGGCCTTGCCGGCGATCACGTGCATCAGCGGGCCGCCCTGCAGGCCGGGGAACACGGCCGAGTTGATCTTCTTCGCGATGTCCTCGTCGTTGGTCAGCACGAAGCCGCCGCGCGGGCCGCGCAGCGTCTTGTGGGTGGTCGACGTGACGACGTGCGCATGCTCGACCGGGTTCGCGTGGCGGCCCGCGGCGATCACGCCGGCGATGTGCGCCATGTCGACCATCAGCTTCGCGCCGACGCTGTCGGCGATCGCACGGAAGCGCGCGAAGTCGAGCGCACGCGGGTAGGCCGAGAAGCCGGCGATGATCAGGTTCGGCTTGTGCTCGTGCGCGAGCGCCTCGACCTGGTCGTAGTCGATCCGCATCGTGTCGCGGTTCACGCCGTACTGCACGGCATTGAACCACTTGCCCGACAGCGCCGGCTTCGCGCCGTGCGTCAGGTGGCCGCCCGCGTCGAGCGACATGCCGAGCACCGTGTCGCCCGGCTTGGCCAGCGCGAGCATCACCGAGCCGTTCGCCTGCGCGCCCGAGTGCGGCTGCACGTTGGCATAGCCGGCATTGAAGATCTGCTTGACGCGCTCGATTGCCAGCGCCTCGACTTCATCCGCGAATTCGCAGCCGCCGTAATAGCGCTTGCCGGGATAGCCTTCCGCGTACTTGTTGGTCAGCACCGAGCCCTGCGCCTCGAGCACGGCGCGCGACACGATGTTTTCCGACGCGATCAGCTCGACCTGCGACTGCTGACGCTCGAGTTCCTTCAGGATGGCGCTGCGCACCGGCGCGTCGCGCTCGGCAAGGGGCTGCGAGAAGAAAGGCTGGGTGTTCGACATAGTGCGTCCGTGACGAAGAATAAGGGGCTGAAACCGAAGCTCAAGGCCCGCCCTGCCTGGGTTTCCCGCTCGTCCCGTACAAGGCTGCCGACGGCTCTATTCTTGTCGTTCGGATTTTCGGCGGATTGATGAATTTAGACGCGTTCTTTGCCTTTTCCGCCATCCGCGTCCGTTTTATACAAGTGACCGGTCGTGCTTTTTCGGATGACCAACAAAAGTGGTCGAGCCAGTTCACCTATGAACAGGCACGCCGGCGGTGCGATTGCCGCCCGGTCGGGGTGCAGCCCGTCACGAATACGGTGCAGTGCAGCATGCCGCTTTCAGCCAGACAACGTATGGATCTAGGGTTTAGCCGTATGGCACGCTTGTTGCGCTGGCTCACACAATATCGCAGCCCGATCGGTGCCCCCGGGCGTAAAGCTATTAGAGATTCTAGGAACGCTCCCCATGTCGCCCGACCGCACAGCGTCGCTGTCCCATTTCGCGTTCATGCCGTTACCGAACTTCACGATGATCGCGTTCACCAATGCGATCGAGGTGCTTCGGATGGCGAACTACCTGAGCGGCCAGCCGCTCTACCGCTGGTCGGTCATCAGCCCGGACGGCGGCCCGGTCACCGCGAGCAACGGCCTGACGGTCGACACCGGCCCGGCCGAATGCGTGGGGCAGCCCGACATCGTGTTCGTGTGCGGCGGCGTCGACGTGCAGCGCGCGACCACGCCCGCCCATCTGTCGACGCTGCGCCGCTTCGCGCGCGCGGGCATCCCGCTCGGCAGCCTGTGCACGGGCACCTATGCGCTCGCGAAGTCGGGGCTGCTCGCGGGCTACGCGTGCGCGATCCACTGGGAGAACATGTCGGCGCTGAAGGAAGAGTTTCCGGACACGCGCTTCCTGAAGGAGCTGTTCGTGATCGACCGCGACCGCATCACGTGCACGGGCGGCGTCGCGCCGCTCGACATGATGCTGAACCTGATCGCCGCGCGCGTGGGCACCGCGCGCGTCACGCAGATCGCCGAGCAGTTCATCGTCGAACACGTGCGCGACACGAGCGCGCAGCAACGCATGCCGCTGGTCGCGCGCCTCGGCTCCGCGAACAAGTCGCTGTTCGAAGTGATCTCGCTGATGGAGAACAACATCGAGGAGCCACTGTCACGCGAGGAACTCGCGCGGCTCGCGAACATGTCGCAGCGGCAACTGCAGCGCCTGTTCCGCGAACACCTCGGCATGACGCCGACGCACTACTACCTGACGCTGCGGCTGCGCCGCGCGCGCGAACTGCTGCTGCAGACCGACATGTCGATCATGCACATCACGATGGCGTGCGGCTTCCAGTCGGCGTGCCATTTCAGCAAGAGCTATCGCGACGCGTTCGGCGTCGCGCCGACCCGCGAGCGCCGCAAGCAGGTCGCGCCGCTTGCGCAGGGTGCGGCGAGCGCCAGCCCCGCATTTCCGGTGCACGTGCTGCATGCGTGATCCTCGCCGCGCTTGATGCAAAAAAAAGCGACCTCGAAGGTCGCTTTTTCTTTGCGCTTACGATCCCCACACCTGCATTTCGTCGAGCGAATACCCCCACGGCGTCGCGCGCTTCGTGCCGAGCATCCGCACGTAGCGGCCATGCCCGTTCAGGTTCGGCAACGTCACGTGGCCGTACGACACGCCGTTGTTGGTCGAGTAGATCGTCGTCCAGTTCGCATTGTCGTTCGACGTCTGGATCTGATACACGAGCGCGCCCGCATCCCAGTAGAGATCGATGCTGCTGATCGTCTTCGTCGCACCGAGATCCACGGAGATCCATTGCGGATCGACGCCCGCGCCTTCCGGCGAATCCCAGCGCGTGCTAGTGGTGTTGCCGTCGAACGCCTTGTCGGCCGTGAGCGACGCGTTGTAGCTCGCCGATGCGGCAGCCGGACGACCCTGCGACAGCAGCGTCGGCTGCGCGGCGGCCGGGCCGCCGTAGTAGCTGGACCCGAGCTTGGCCTTCGTCGTGTCGGCGTTCACGCCGAACTGCGACAGGCTCCAGCGCTGGCCGGTCGTCACGTCACCGACGTAGAGCTGGTAGCCGCCCGCCGTCGTCGACGAGAAGAACACGTAGTTGGTGCCGCTCACCGGCGCCGGATCCGAGTTGTTGCTCACGCAGTCGTTGATCGGCAACGCGTTCGGCGTCGACGCCGGGTCCGCGGTCTTCGCATAGATCTGGTCGGCCTGGCCGCTGTCTTTCCAGCGCGCGTAGAACACCATGCCGTCCCCACGCACGATCGGGTAGTACGTCTGCAGCCCGGCCGGGTGATCGAACGTCGCGGTGGCGCCGGTCGCGAGCGTGCGCTTCATCAGCCCCATGTTCGCGCCCGTGCCGGCCGCGTAGTACACGGCGCTCGCATCCGGCGAAAGATACGGCATCGAGTATTCGGCGCCGGAGGGTGCGTTCGTCAGGCTCACGACCGACGTGAACACCGGGCCCGCGCTCGTGTACGACAGCGTCGCCTGCTTGACGTCGCCGTTCTGCTTGAACACGAGCGTCTTGCCGTCCGTGCTGAATTTAGGATCCTCGTTGCGGGTGGCGCCCGTGCTGTTGGTCAGGTTGACGGGCGGCGTGCCGGCGCCGAGCTGCAGCATGAACACGTTCCATGCGCCGTTGCTGATGCCCATGAACGCGAGCCACTTGCCGTCGGGGCTGAACACGCCGTTCATCGGATCGGTGATGCCCCACGCGCTTTTGCTCAGTTGCGTCAGCGTACGGGCCGAGAAGTCGTACAGGAACAGCTGGCTCGTGCCGTCGCCGTACTTGACGTAGCTGTGATAGACGAGCTTGCCGGTCAGTGCGGCGGGGAACGACGCGTTGGATTGCGTGGGCGGATTGCTGATGCAGGCGGCCTGCGCGGCGCCGCCGAGGAGGTTGAGGGCAACGCCGGCCACGAGGCCCGCGACGAGAGTATTCAATTTCACGCTGAAGTTTTCCGGTTAGGGTCATGACACCGCTGACTACACCTCGCACGCACAGGCGCACGGGGCACGGATCAGCCGGCGGACAGCGTGAATTCCGTATCGGTCAATGTCGGGAACAAAGATTGCTCGAGGGGCGAAAGCATGCCAGCGCGTCGCGCCGAAAAACAGGATCAGAGCCCGAGAAAAACGAGCGGATCACGGGATAACGACCCTGTGGCGCAGCGCGCGCCGTGCTACTCTTTTTTCGGCACAAAGCTGCTCGACTTGAGGCAGGCATGAAGCGTTATGCGAAGCTCGCCCGAACGATTTCCGAGTCGATCCGGCGGGGAGATCTGGCCCCCGGTACGCGCATCCCCACCGTGCGCGCCGCGTGTCGCGCCTATGGCGTGAGCCCGTCCACCGTGTTTCGTGCGTACTACGCGCTCGAAGGCGAGGGTCTGATCGTCGCGCGTGCACGGTCCGGTTATTTCGTTGCGAACCTCGACGACAAGCGCGTGCGGTTCGGCCATGAACCGCCGCGCAAGCCGGCCACCCCGCCCGTGGGCAACGGCGATACGTTGTTCCGGCTGCTCGACTCGCTCAGATGCGAAAACATCGTCCCGCTCGGCTCCGCCTTCGCCAGCTATTCGCTGTTCCCGATGAGCAGCCTGTGGCGCGCGATGGCGTCGGCGGCCCGCAACATGGATCGCACGGCGCTGCTGTCCGGCGCGCCGCCCGGCCACGACGGGCTGCGCCGCCAGATCGCGCTGCGCTACCTGAATGCGGGTGCGGCGTTGCCGATGGACGAGATCGTCATCACGACCGGCGCGCTCGAAGCGCTGACGCTCAGCCTGCAGGCGTTGACGCGCCCCGGCGATATCGTCGCGATCGAGCGACCGGCGTTTCATGCTGCCCTGGAGGCCGTGCAGCGCCTGCACCTGAAGGCCGTCGAGATTCCGGTCGACCCGCGCACCGGCCTCGATCTCGACGCGCTCGAGAAAGCGCTCGACACGCATCCGGTGCGGGCCTGCTGGTTCATGACGTCGTTCCACAACCCGACCGGCGCGACGCTGACCGACGAGCGCAAGCGCGCACTGATCGACCTGCTCGCGGCACGCAACGTGCCGCTGATCGAGGACGACGTCTACGGCGAGCTGCATTTCGGCACGTCACCCACGCGCCCCGCCAAGCTGTACGACGACAGCGGTCTCGTCCTGCATTGCGGTTCGTTCTCGAAATGCCTCGCGCCCGGGTTCCGGATCGGCTGGGTCGCGGCCGGACGCTACGTGCGGCAAATTCGTCAGGCGAAGGGCGCAAGCGCGCCGGCGGCCGACGTGCCTGCGCAGATGGCGATTTCGAGCTACCTGCGCGACGGCGCGTACGACCGCTTCCTGCGCAAGCTGCGCCGCAATCTCGCCGCGCACCAGGCGCAGATGCTCGCGGCCGTGCGCGCGTATTTTCCGGCCGGCACCGAAGTGTTCGCGCCGCGCGGCGGGTATTTCCTGTGGATCGAACTGCCGCCGCGCCTGGATGCGATGCACCTGTTCGGCGATGCGATGGAAAGCGGCGTCAGCATCGCGCCGGGGCCGATCTTTTCCGCGACCGGTGGATTTCGCCGCTATCTTCGGCTCAATTACGGCCGGCCGTGGACGCCGGCGGTCGAGCACGCGATGGAGACCATCGGGACGCTCGCGGCCCGGCAGCGGCGGGACGGTTAGCGTGGAACCGACGACTCACGACAGCCGGTTTGTGCCTTGCGTTTCACGCGCCGGCGACCAAGAATGAAGCGGTAGCCCATCACGGACGAACGTGTTCCGCGCACCCGATGTCACGGAGAATCCCATGAACACCGCATGCGAACGACAGTCGACGAGGTACGCTCCCCTGCATTCCGGCACGGGCCGATCGGCTGCCGTGCCGGAACGGATCATGACGGCCGGCGAACATTCGCCTCGTTGACGGCGCCCACCCGCTTCCAGCGATGCGAGTCCTCCCCAATCGCACCATTCGCGCACGCGATGACTGGCGCGCGATCCTGACCGCGCGAGCCGAAGCGCGGCGCACCGCCAGCTTCCGCTGCAGGGAATGCGGCTTCGTGGCCTTCCGTGCGCTCGAGCACTGCCCCGTCTGCGGACGGCGGAACTGGCCGTTCGATTCGATCCCCCGCGCACCGGATGCCACGCATGCTCCGCGCGCCTTTCACACGTGGTCGTCGCGCATCGCGCGCGCGCTTCGCAACGCGGCGTTCCAGCAGCCTCGCGCATCGACCGCGCCGATCCTGAGCATCCTGACACTCGTGCTGCTGGTTGGCGGCTATGTGGTGGTCGACCGGACATGCAAGGCCGATCCCGCCTGTCGCGGTTCGAATGATTCGCGCGCGATGGCGAGCGATGTCGCCCCGTACGCATCGAACGACCCCGTGCTACCGGTCTTGCCCGCACCCGTCTATCCGTTTCATTCGACTGACGGAACGCAGGCGACGGTCGCCCGACCGGGCAGCCCGGGCCCGGCGGCCGCCCGCGCACCCGCGGGACAGACGGCAGTCGCGCGAGCGGCGCCGGCCATGCGCGCACCCGACCGGCCGCACCCCAGCGCCACGGTTCGCCTGGCGGGCTGGAAAGGCAATCACGGTGCCGCGCATCGCCCACATACCCTCCACCGCGTGAGCACGCACACCGCACGTGCCCGACGCCCCGCCGGCAATACGCAGCAAATCGCGCAGCTCTATCGCGGCCACTGAGCGCGCAGGCGGGGTCCGCGCAGGCGCGTTCGTCGATTCATTTTTCTAAACCCCCCGTCACAAAACCTCGTTTGCGTCGCGACACACGCGTGACGTTCAATGGGTCATTCGCCCGCACCGGCGCATCTCGCATCTCGCGTATTGCGTTCCGGCCGGCCGCCTGATCCACCGAACGGAGTCATCGATGAATGCACTGCAACTCGTGGCCCTTGCCGCCATCTGGGGCGCGTCCTTCCTGTTCATGCGCATGGGCGCGCCGGAATTCGGCGTCGTCCCGCTGATCGCGCTGCGCGTCGCGATCGCGGCCGTGCTGTTGTCGCCGGTGCTGCGCAGCGCGCAGGCGCGACAGGAATTCCGCTCGCATGCGTTGCCGCTGTTCGTCGTCGGCATCACGAACTCGGCGCTGCCGTTCTGCCTGCTGACCTACGCGGCGCTGTTCGTGTCGGCCGGCACCGATTCGATCCTGAATGCGACGACGCCGTTGTGGACCGCGATCGTCGCGTACGTGTGGCTGCGTGCGCCGCTGACGAAACCGCAGGCGATCGGCCTCGCGCTGGGTTTTGCGGGTGTCGTCGTGCTCGCCGGTTCGGCAGTCGGCGCCGGCACGCCCGGCGCATCGCGCGCGATCGCTGCCGCGATGCTCGCGACGCTGTCGTACGGGTTCGCCGCGCATTACTCGAAGCGCAGGCTGGCGAACGTCCGGCCGTTCGTGTCGGCGTTCGGCAGCCAGTTGTTCGCGGCGGTCGCGCTCGTGCCGCTCGCGCTGCCGATGTGGCCACACGGCCCCGTTCAACCATCCGCGTGGATCGCGGTGGTGCTGCTCGGCGCGATCTGTACGGCCGTCGCCTATCTGCTGTATTTCGGGCTGATCCGCAACGCGGGCGCGCAATATGCGGCGTCGGTCACGTTCCTGATTCCGATCTTCGGTGTCGTATGGGGCGCGATCTTCCTGCACGAGACCGTCACCGTGCAGACGCTCGCCGGGTGCGCGATCATCCTGCTCGGCACCGCGCTCGCGACCGGCAAGCTCAAGGGCTTCGCGACCGCCACCGTGCGCGGGTCACGCCAGTAGGTCGCGCGGGCCGTCGTCGCCGCCGCCGATCTCGGTCGCGAGCCAGTCGCGGAACGCAGCGATCTTCCACTCGTGCTGGCGCGCTTCGCTGCACACGACGTAATACGACAGCTCGGTCGGCCAGGGCCGTGCGAGCACGCGCACCAGCCGGCCGGCCGCGACTTCGTCCCGCGCATAGATGTCGCGCACCAGCGCCATGCCCTGCCCGGCAGCCGCCGCCTTGATCAGCAACGCATCCTCGCTGAAGCTCGCGCCGCGCGGCGCACGAGGATCCTCGATGCCCTGCGCGCGCAGCCACAGTGCCCAGTCGGCGCGATCCGCGTCCTGCAGCAGCGGATACGACAGGCAATCGGCCGGCGCGGCGATCGGGCGGGCGGGATCGAGCAGTCGCGGGCTGCAGACGGGCCACAGCTCGGGGGTCCAGATGCGGAACGATGCGTGCCCGGGATAGTGGCCCAACCCGTGCCGGATCGCGACGTCGACATAGTCGCGCCGCAGGTCGACCAGTTGCGCGCGCGTTTCGACGGTGATTTCGATGTCGGGGTACGCGGCATTGAATGCGCCGAGGCGCTGCACGAGCCACGTGTTCGCGAAGGACGCGGTGGTCGTCACCGCGAGGCGGACGACGCGCCGGTTCGCACCGTGCACGTTCGCCCATGCGGCCTCGATTTCGTTGAAGCCGCCGGCGAGCTGGTCGAACAGCGCGCGGCCCGTGCCGGTCAGCTCGAGTTCACGGCCGGTGCGCTCGAACAGCCGCACGGCGAGGCGATCCTCGAGATTGCGGACATGCTGGCTGACGGCGCCCGGCGAAATGCAGAGCTGGTCGGCCGCCTGTTTCATGCTGCCGCAGCGCGCCACTTCGACGAACGTGTGCAACGCTGCGAGGGGAAGTGACTTGGCCATCCGTGGATATGCCGCCGAACGGCGGCGATGGGGTCGGGAACGGGCGATGATTATCGCAGCAATTGCGGGGGCCCGGGATCGCGGGGCGCCCGTGTTCCGGGCCGCGCCGAACGTATGCGTGGCCGGCTCTCCCCTGCACCTCCCCGGCAAGAAACGGCGGCCCGTTTCCGGCAACGCCCGTTTCGCGCGACGCGTCACGCGCGTCGAACGCCCGCGCATCGCGCACCTCCCCGGCACGGACGATGCCACCGGCGCACGCGCCTTGCGTTCTGGCCGGTGCGCGACAAAGAATGAAATCGGAAGGCGGCGTGACGACCGTGACGAAGTGAACGGCGCGCGGTCGGCACGGCCGCGCGGCGGTTTCAGCGGAGGAATTCCATGAGCACCGAGAGCACACTCCAGGCGACGATCCAGGCACTCGTTCAGGATGGCAAAGGCTTGCTGGCAGCCGACGAAAGCGGGCCGACCATCGCGAAGCGCTTCAAGACGATCGCGGTCGAATCGACCGAAGAGAACCGCCGCGCATGGCGCACCCTGTTGCTGTCGACGCCGGGCCTCGGCGAATTCGTCAGCGGCGTGATCCTGTATGAAGAGACGCTCGGGCAACGTACGGACGATGGCACGCCGTTGCCCGAACTCGCCGCCCGCCAGCAGATCGTGCCCGGCATCAAGGTCGACGCAGGCAAGATTCCGCTCGCGCTCGCGCCCGGCGACGAAATCACGCAAGGGCTCGATGGGCTTGCGGCCCGCCTCGACGGCTACCAGCGGCAAGGCGCGCGGTTCGCGAAATGGCGCGCGGTGTACAACGTGTCCGACACGCTGCCGGGCCACGCGGCGATCGAAGCCAACGCCGAAGCGCTGGCGCGCTATGCGGCGATCTGCCAGGAGGCCGGCGTCGTGCCGATCGTCGAGCCGGAAGTGCTGATGGACGGCGATCATTCGATCGGCCGCTGCGCGCAAGTGACCGACGCCGTGCTGCACGCCGTGTTCGACGCGCTGCACCGGCACCGGGTCGCGCTGGCGCACATGTTGCTCAAGCCGAGCATGGTCGTCGCGGGCAGCACGCACGCCGAGCAGCCGGCCCCCGCCGAAGTCGCGGAAGCCACGGTGCGCCTGTTGCGCAGCATCGTGCCGGCCGAAGTGCCCGGCATCTTCTTCCTGTCCGGCGGACAGACGCCCGAGGAAGCGACCGCGCATCTCGATGCGATGAATCGCGTTGACGGGCGGCCGTGGGTGCTGAGCTTTTCCTATGGACGCGCGCTGCAGGAGCCGCCGCTGGCCGCGTGGAAGGGACAGGCGGCCAACGTACGCGCCGCGCAGGAGGCGCTGCTGCTGCGTGCACGCCTGAACAGTGCGGCCTGCTGCGGTCAGTACGACGCCGCGATGGAGCGCACCACGTGAACGGAGCCGGGCGAATGGCGCCCGGTCGATCGTTCACGCGTGAGCTTCCCGCCCGGTTCCATCGCGGGCATTAAGCGCGCGCTTCCGGAACGCACAAGGGGCCGAGGCGCTTGCGCGCCCCGGCCCCTTTCGATTGCCGCGCGGTGGTCGGTCGCGTTACGCCGCCAGCAACCCGTGCGGGTCGATGACGAATTTACGCGGCGCGCCGCCGTCGAACTTCTTGTAGCCTTCCGGCGCCTGGTCGAGCGAAATCACTTCGACGTTGACGATCTTCGCGATCGGCAGTCGGTCGAACAGGATCGCCTGCATCAGGTTGCGGTTGTACTTCAGCACCGGCGTCTGGCCCGTAAAGAACGAGTGCGACTTCGCCCAGCCGAGGCCGAAGCGGATGCTCAGGCTGCCGTGTTGCGCCGCCTTGTCCTTCGCGCCCGGATCGTCCGTCACGTACAGGCCCGGGATGCCGATCGCGCCGGCCGGGCGCGTGATTTCCATCAGCGAGTTCAGCACCGTCGCAGGCGCTTCCTCCGCATGGCCCGACGAACCGTGGCCGTGCGCCTCGAAGCCGACGCAGTCGACCGCGCAGTCGATCTCGGGCACGCCGAGGATCTGCTCGATCTGCTCGCCGAGCGATGCGTCCTTCGACAGGTCGACCGTCTCGAAGCCCATCGCGCGTGCGTGTGCGAGGCGTTCCGCGTTCATGTCGCCGACGATCGTCACGGCCGCGCCGAGCAGGCGCGCCGAGGCGGCCGCCGCCATCCCGACCGGGCCCGCGCCCGCGATGTAGACCGTCGAGCCCGGCTTCACGCCCGCGCTCACCGTGCCGTGATAACCGGTGGGCAGAATGTCGGACAGGCAGGTCAGATCGCGGATCTTCGCCATGGCCTGATCGCGATCGGGGAATTTCAGCAGGTTGAAATCGGCATACGGCACGAGCACGTACTCGGCCTGGCCGCCGATCCAGCCGCCCATGTCGACGTAGCCGTACGCGCCGCCGGCACGCGACGGGTTCACGTTCAGGCACACGCCCGTATGCGTGTCCTTGCACATCGCACAGCGGCCGCAGGCCACGTTGAACGGCACCGACACGAGATCGCCGAGTTTCAGCGTCTCGACGTCGCGGCCGATCTCGACCACCTCGCCCGTGATCTCGTGACCGAGCACGAGGCCGACCGGCGCGGTCGTGCGGCCGCGCACCATGTGCTGGTCGGAACCGCAGATGTTCGTGCTCACCACTTTCAGGATCACGCCGTGGCCGATCGCGCGGCCGCTCGGGTCGACCATCTTCGGATAATCGATTTTCTGGACTTCGACCTGGCCCGGCCCAAGATAGACGACACCTCGATTGCTGCTCATCGTATTGTCTCCATGTCTCGTTGGATGGCGCCGCGGCGCGCCGGCTCATGCGGCGCACGCGCAACGTGCTGTTCGAGAGTAGTCCCGGAGGCAGGGGCGCCGATGTCTCAAACGCGACACGCGTTTGAACGGCGCCGACATCGATGGCGGAAATGCGAAAGTCGGGGGGGGGGGGGAACGACGGGAGGGTTTGGCGTGCAGGGGGGTGCGCTGGATGGTGATGGGGCTTGAGGGCGCTGGAGGCGCTAGCGAGCGCCGCAACGCGCCGGGCGGTGGGCCGGTCGTGACAACCGGCCGCCCCCACTCTCGGGCCGGCGTTACCCGCCCTGATTGTCGCGGATGATCGCGGCGACGGCGCTTTCCGCGTCGCTCGCGACGCCGTCGTGCACGCGCGTGCTGACGGCCGGCGTCGGCGGCTCGCTGTCGAGCGCGTGGCCGTTGCGATCGTGCGTGTCGACCGTCGCGCGCATCGACAGCCCGACGCGCAGCGGATGCGCGGCGAGATCGCGCGCATCGAGCGCGATCACGACCGGCACGCGCTGCACGACCTTGATCCAGTTGCCGGCCGCGTTCTGCGACGGCAGCATCGAGAACGCGCTGCCGGTGCCCGCCGAGAAGCCCTGCACGCGGCCGCGATAGGTCACGCGCGAGCCGTACAGATCCGACACGACCTCGACCGGCTGCCCGATGCGCATGTGGCGAATCTGCCCTTCCTTGAAATTCGCCTCGATCCACAGCTGGTTGAGCTGCACGATCGACATCAGCGGCACGCCGGGCCCGACCTGCTGGCCGACCTGCACCGAACGCTGCCCGATCGTGCCGTCGACCGGCGCGACGATCGTCGTGCGCTTCAGGTTCCGGTACGCGAGCTTGAACTGCGCGGCCGCCTGCACGACCGCCGGGCTCTCGTCGACGGGCAACCGGGTGCCGAGCGCGCGTGCCGCATCGAGCTGCGCCTGCGCGGCCGCGAGATTCGCCTGCGCACCGGCGACCGCCGCGCGCGCACGCGCGAGTTCCTCGGGCGCGACGATCTCGACCGATGCGCCCGAGCGTGCGGCGAACGCGCGCTGCGCGAGCGCCAGGTCGGCGCGCCGCGCATTCACGGCCTCGACGTACATCGTGTTCGAGATCTTCGCGTTCGCGACCTGCCGCACCGCCTGCGCGAGTTGCGCCTTCGCCTGCGCGAACGCGACGGACGCCTCGGTGTCGTCGAGCTTCACGAGGATCTGGCCGGCGCGCACGGCCTGCGTATCGGCCACCACGACGTCGGTCACCGATCCGGGGGTCTGCGCGGCGACCTGGACGATGCTGCCGGCGACGTACGCGTCGTCGGTGTCTTCGTAATAGCGATCGCTCAGCAGCCAGTACGCGATCCATGCAAGCGCGGCCACCAGCACGACCGCGAAGAACGCGATGAAGCGCTTGCGGCGCGTCGCGCGGCGCGCGTCGAGTGCCGGGTCGTTCAGTGCGGCCGGCGGCGCGGCGGAATGGAGGTTGTCGTGGTGCATCAGTCGCTTTGCGTAACGATCAGACGATCGTGCTGGAACAAGGGAATCGATGGTGTGACCGACGGGCTCGGCGCCGGATTCGCCGCGGCCGTGCGCGCGAGAACGGCGGTACTGCGCGGTGTCGCGGCGACGGCCGGCGTGCGTGCCGCGTCGTCGCGTCGTGCGGAACCCGCATTCGATGCAGCGACGATCGGCGGCACGGCCACGCTCGCCGCACGCACATCGGCCGACGGCGTCACCACCGGTCGGCTCGCGGTCGGTATGGTCGGTGCGGCCGCAGCGGGCGCCGCTGGCGCCGCAGTCGAAGCGCCTCGCTTGCCCACCCCGCTACGCACCCGATGCACGACCGGCGCCTGCGCAACCGTCACCCCCGCATCGAACCCGCCGCCCAGCGCGCCGATGAGCCCGATGCGCAGCGACCGCTGCCGGCCGAGCAACGCGATCATCTGCGCGCGCTCGTCGATCAGCGTGAGATCGGCGACGTCCACGTCCTTCTGCATCAGCACGCCGCGCCGGTGCCGGTCGGTTGCGATCTCAACGATCTTCTGCGCGGCCGCGACCGCGTCCTGCTGCTGCGCGACGAGCGTCTGCGACGTCTGCAGCGACGTGACGAACTGCGCGACCTGCCCGAGCGCGTCGTCGACGGTCTTGTTGTACAGCCCGATCGCGACGTCGGCCTGCGCGACATCCGCACCGAGCTTCGCCTTCAGCCGGCCGCGATCGAAGATCGGCAGCGAGATCGCCGGGCCGATGGAACCGGCGAGCGCATCGCGCGAGAACAGCGACGCGGGAGTCAACGCGAACACGCCGCCGAGCGCGACGAGGTTCACGTCCGGATAGAACTGTGCGCGCGTCGAATCGGCATTCGCGAACGCGGCTTCGACACGCAAGCGCGCGGCGACGATGTCGGGCCGGCGCCCCAGGAGATCGGCCGGCAGCCGCGCGGGCAGCGCGCCGCCCGCGAAGACACCAACGCGTGGCCGCTGCAGCGCGAGCCCGCGCTCTGGACCACGGCCGGACAGCACGCCGAGCTGCAGCTGCGCGAGCTTGATCTGCTCGTCGTTCATCGCGATCTGCGCGAGCAGCTTGCTGCGCTTGATCGATGCGTCGCTCGCGTCGTACGCGTTGTCGAGCCCGCGCGCGGTGCGCTCGCGCAGCACCGTCGTCACGCGCTGGCTGACCTTCAGCTTCTGCTGCAGCAGGTCCTGCGTCGCATACGCCTGGTCGAGCTGGCAGTACACGGTGACGATCGCGACCGCCAGCGTGAGCCGCACCTGCTCGGCCTCGACCCGCGCCGCTTCGCGCAGCGACATCAGGCTCTTCGTCGCGGCGCGGTTCTTGCCCCACAGGTCGAGCTGGTAGGTCAGCCCGACGAACACCGACGACGGCGAGGTGTTCGGATCGCCGAAGATCTCCACCGGCACGCGATAGCCGCTGACCGACACGTTGGCGACGTCGTCGCCCGGCTTCGGCATCCGCGCGCGGCTGACGGTCGCGCCGGCCGTGCCCGTCAGCCCCGTCAACGAATCGAACTGCTGAAGCTGTGCCTGCGCGATCCGCAGCCGCGCCTGCGCGACCTGCAGGTCGGGGTTGTTTTGCGCAGCCTCGGCGACCAGCGCGTCGAGCTGCGGGTCCTGCAGCTGCTTCACCCAGTCGGGCGCGGGCCACGCGCCGTTCACGCCGGGGCCGGCCGTATGCGCGAGCGCATCGTCGGCCGGCGCGCGCAACGACAGCGACGGCAGGAAGCCCGACGGCACGCATCCGCCCAACGCCAGCGACGCGGCCGCGGCGACGATCATCATCAAGCCGCCCTTCACGCCACGCGCCACCTTCGCCGCTTCATTCACACGCCGCATCGCGCCCCTCATCCCTGCTGAACGCGTTGCGCACGCGCGGCCAGACGCGGCCGCGTGCGTTCGAGCGGCCCGAGCCGGCCGAACAGGCCATCCGCGACGCCGAACAGAATGCCGGCGAGCTTCGCGCGCTTGTCGCGTTCGACGAGCGCGATCTGCACGACCTGCCATATCGTCAACAGGTTCGGCACGATCGCCACCGGAAAGCGCAACCCGTACTGCATCCCGAGCTGCACCGCATTGCGCGCGCTGTAATAGCGCCGTTGCCACGAGTGATTCATCGACGTCATTTCAAAAGGGCCAAGCGCATGACGCTGCTTCGCGCCGATCCGGTGCGGCAGCACCAGCGACGGCACGACATAGAGCGGCACGTTGCGCGACAACGCGCGGAAGCTGTATTCGGTATCGACGTGATCGATGAACAGCGTCTCGTCGAAGCGGCCGAGCACGTCGAACGCGTCACGCGACACGACGCAGCCCGACGAAATCAGGAACGCGCAGCGCTGCAACGACGCGCCCGGCTCGATGCGCAGGCGGCGCAGCCCGATCCCGTTGGTCGACAGTTCGGGCAGGAAGCTGCGCGCGTTTTCGTCGAAGATGCGCGGGCCCGCCAGGAACGGGCGCCCGCCAAGCCCCGCGCAGACTTCGCGCATCGCGGGGAAATACGCGGCCGGCACCGACGAATCCTGGTCGAACAGCGCGACGGCATCGATCCGATCGCGAAACAGCGCCGCGAGCCCCGCGTTGTACGCGCCCGCGATTCCGCCGCGATTGCCGTGATGCAGCAGCGCGATGCCCTCGCGCGCGCACAGCTCGCGGGCCCGCGCATCGGGCTGCGGCGTGTTGTCGACGACGAGCAGCGCGTCGCACGCGTGCCGCCATGCGCGGAGCGCGTCGAGCTGTGCATCGCTCGGGTGATACAGGATCACGAGTGCGCCGAGTGTCGTCATGTTCCTCTCCTCAATGCCCGAACGACGCCGCCGCGCCGCGTTTCGGCCGCGTCAGCCACATCATTGCCGCGAGGGCGAGACACGTCATGCTCGCCATCCAGAACATGTCGTTGGTCGCCATCATGTAGGCCTGCTGCATCACGACCTGGTGCAGCGTCGACAGCTCGCGCACGCCGTCCACGCCCATCGCGTTCAGCGTATGAACGAAGCGCTGCGTGTTCGCCGACGCGTGCGTGACGGATTGCGACACGACGTCGTAGTGATAGGTCGCGCGGTTGTCCCACAGCGTCACGCTCATCGCGGTGCCGAACGCGGCGGACAGCGTGCGCAGGAAGTTCGACAGGCTCGACGCGGCCGCGAGCCGGTCGTCCGGAATGCGCGACAGCGTCGCGGCGGTCAGCGGAATGAAGAAGCACGGCAGCCCGATCCCCTGGATCAGCCCCGGCGCGGCGATCTGCGCGAACGTCATCTTCAGCGTGAAATGCGCATCCCACGCGAGCACGGCCGCGAACACGAGGAAGCCGAAGGTCGCGAGCACGCGCGCGTCGAAGCGATGCGCATGCAGCCCGACGAGGATCGAGAACACCAGCGCGAGCACGCCGAGCGACGCCGTGGCGAGCCCCGCGTGAAACGCGTTGTAGCCCATCACGGCCTGCATCCACAGAGGAAACACGACGCCGACCACCGAGAAGCTCATCATCCCAAGCGAGATGATCAGGACACAGAACGAGAACGTGCGATCGCGGAACAGGCTGAGATCGACGACGGGATGCGCTTCGCCCGCCTCCCAGATCAGCAGCGACACGATCGAGAGCGCCGCGACCACCGCGAGCGTGACGATCAGCGGCGAGCCGAACCAGCCGCGATCGTGGCCGAGATCGAGCATCGCCTGCAGCGAGCCGACGCCGATCACGAGCAGCACGATGCCCGGCACGTCGATCGGGCCGGCCGTGCCGCGTTGCGCGTCAGGGCGCAGCATCGCGGTGCAGACCGCGAACGAGAACAGCCCGATCGGCAAATTGATGAGGAAGATCCACGGCCACGAGAAGGTGTCGACGATCCAGCCGCCGACCACCGGCCCGAAGATCGGCGCGAGCAGCACCGTCATCGCCCACAGCGCGAGCGCGATCGTGCGCTTGTCCGGCGGGAACGTGCGCAGCAGGATCGTCTGCGACAGCGGCACCATCGGCCCGGAAAACAGCCCCTGCAGCGCGCGGCAGATCACCAGCACGTGCAGGTCGCGCGCGAGCCCGCACAGCAGCGACGTCAGCGTGAACAGCAGGATCGCGCCGACGAACAGCCGCAACTCGCCGACGCGGCGCGCGAGCCAGCCCGTCAGCGGCACCGCGATCGCGGCCGCGACCGAATACGAGCTGATCACCCACGTGCCCTGGCTGTTCGATACGCCGAGACTGCCGGAGATCGCCGGCACCGCGACGTTCGTCACGGTCGAATCGAGCACCTCGATGAAGGTCGCGAGCGACAGCGCGAACGTCAGCAGCGCGAGCCGGACGCCACGCACCGGCCGCGCGGCCGGCGCTGGCGCCGGCACGTCGAACGCGGACGGCGCGACCGGCCCGTCGTGAAGCGGCGACGCGGTGCTCATGCGCCGGCCACCGCGGCTTCGGGCCGCGCGGCGGCCTGCCCGTGCGCCGGTGCGAACCGTTCGATGAAATCGGCGGCGGCGTCGCAGCCGTCCCGCTCGGCGACAAGCAGCGCGCGCGTGCGCGCCGCGTGCACCGCGAACGAAGGTTCACCGAGCACGCGCGCGAGCGCCGCGCCGAGACGCGCACCGTCGACCGGGCCGTCGACCCGCACGCCGCAGCCGCTCACGGCGACCCGTTGCGCGTTGTCGAACTGGTCGTGCGCGAACGGCGTGACGACCTGCGCGATCCCGGCTTCGAACGCGAGCGCCGCGGTGCCGATCCCGCCGTGATGCACGAGCGCGCGGCAGCGCGGCAGCAGCGTACGCATCGGCACGAAGCGGCGCACGAGCAAGCGGTCACTGTCCGGCGCCGCATCGTGCGGTGTCAGCAGGATCCCGCGCGCGCCGGTCGCGCGCAGCGCGTCCGCCACCGCGCGCGCGTATGCCGCGTGATCGACGCGTGTCGAACCGGCCGTGAACACGACCGGGGGTTCACCGGCCGCGAGATACGCATCGAGTGCCACATCGTCTTCAGAAGTCGCAATATCGTTGAACAACGGGAAACCGCTTTGCAGATGATTCGACGGCCAGTCCGGCTGCGGCGGCGCGAACCAGCCGGGAAACAGGCACAGCACGCCATCGGTCGAATGCAGCCAGCGGCCCAGCACACGCCGCGCCGGCGCGAGCCCGAGCGCGCGGCGCACCGCGTTGAGCGCGGGGCCGCACGTGCGATCGAGCACCTGCCGCTCGATCAGCGTCATCAGCGCCGCCTTCACGGGCAGCGGCCAGCGCGCGGGAATCGTCAGGCGCGGGTGCGTCGGCGGCGCATGCGCGGACAGCAGCGTCGACGGCGACACCTGCACCGACACGTACGGCGTACCGTGCAGCTCCTGCATGAAGCGCGCGGAGAACGCCCACAGCGTGCCGACGAGCACCGTATCGTCGTCGGTCAGCGCGCGCAGCGCGTCGTAATGCGGGCGCAGCGTCGGCGCGATCACCGCCCACAGCGTGCGAAACGACGTGCGCGAATCCCACAGCGCGGGGTTCGCCATCGCGGCCTCGTAGTCGGCCGCGGTGCCGATCGGCACGAAGGCGAACCCGCACCGGCGCACCGCCGCCTCGAACGGCGCATGCGTGCAGAACACGACGTCGTGACCGCGCGCCGCGAGCGTGCGCGCGACGCCGAGCAGCGGATGCACGTCGCCCGCCGAGCCGATCGCGGTCACGATCATCTTCGCCATCGCGCGCCTCGCGGGGTTCAGTAGAAGCCGGGAATCAGCGCCGCGACTTCGCGACGGTACTGCGTGTACGCCGGCCCGAAATACCCGGTCAGCCAGCTCTCCTCGACGCGCACCTTGTACGCGAGCGACGCGAACACGAGCAGCACGCCGATCGCACCGCGCCATTCGCCGCCGATCAGTGCGGCGCCGACGAGCGCGATCAGGCAGCCCGTATAGATCGGGTGACGCACGAGCCCATACGGCCCCGTGCGGACGAGCTCATGGTCTTCCTTCAGCGTGACCGACACGCTCCAGTTCGTGCCGAGGTGCAGCCGCGCCCACACCGAGAACAGCAGGCCGGCCACCAGCACCGCGAGCCCGCACTGCGCCTGCAGGCCGACGCGCTGCCAGTCCGGCACGAGCGCCTGCCACGACGGATCGGGCAGGATGATCAGCGCGCCGCCGACGATCAGCGGAATCGACTGCAACGTGCGCGAGCGCGACGCTTCCTTGCGCACGGTCGTCTTCACGCCTTGCGAAGTGGCGATCCAGTAGGCGAGCCACACGGCCCACGGAACGACGATGGCGATGGTCTGAACGATATTCACGGCGGGCCTGCCTCGTTGGGATGGGAGTTCGGGAGCGCCGCGCGAATCGGACGCACGGCGTGCGGTGTCACGACGACAGCGCGTGCATCGGAGCGGGCACGCACGACTGCGCGGCGGCGAGCGCCATGCCGGCGGCGAGCTGCGACCCGCCGCAGAAAAAGTCGAGCAACGCCGAGCGCGTGTATTCGCGCTGCGCGCGGCCTTCGATGTCGAGGAAGTGGCCGGCGTCCGGCACCGTCGCGAACCGTGCGCGCGGCACGTGCGCGCCGAGCTGGCGCACGTCGGCGGGCGTCGTGTATTCGTCGCGCTCGCCGTTCAGGAACAGCAGCTCGCAGCCGATGTTCGAGAACTCGCTGAGGTAGCGCTCCGGCTGCAGCGACAGGATCTGGTCGACGTGGAACGCGACCTGGTCCTGCTCGTCGCGCGGCAGGCGCGTGAGATACCGGTAGTTGTACAGCTTCATGATGCGCGGCAGGTAGCGGCCGACGGTGTCGTTCAGCAGCTGCGCGGCCTTCAGGTTCTCGCCGGCCGCGATGTGGTCGCGGGCGCGCGTCACGTAGTCGACCATCGCGTCGTTCAGGAACGGCGAGAACGAGCAGATCGCCGCGCGCCGCACGCTCGGGCAGCCGCGTGCGAGCGCGAACAGCGACGCGACGCCGCCCCACGACACCGACACGAGGTACGCCGGCGCGAAGCGCTCGACCAGGTGCTGCAGGATCGCGGCTTCGTCGTCCTTCGTCAGGATGAAGCAGCCCGGGTTGTGCTGGCGCGACTGCCCCGCATACGGCAGGTCGAAGCAGATCGTGTTCATCCGCTCGCCGAGATACTGGACGGTCTGCCCGAACGACGCGGTCGTCGCGAGCGCGCCGTTGACGAGCATTGCCGTGTCGAACGCCGGGTCGAACACGTTCCGTTCGACGTAGACCTTCAGACCATTCGGCAACGGGACCACGTGTTTTTCGGTCAGCATCGTCGTTCTCCGGTGGATGCGGCGTCTCGACGTCGCGGCATGCTGCAGGTGCGCAATGACTGCGCCGGTTTGTCACGCGCGTCCGAATCGCGCGATTGGCCAATGCACCGCGGCAATACCGGCGGCATCGATTCATTCCTCGTAGTGCGGCGCCATACTAATACGGACAATATTACTGACTCAAGTCATTCCAACGATACCCTCTACTCTGTTAGGAAATACGGCAGATTCAAATTATTCCAGCATTTTTTATGGTAAGCGGAATCCGATCGAGGGCGGTCGCAATCGTTTGCGGAGCGGCAGCCGATCCCTATTTAATCGAAACATTTCCATTTACAATCAATACGTTAATTCGTTTCATTCGCCTATTTCAAACGGATTTTCATGAATGAATCGTGACGCTGTTTCGCGCGTCGGCTTCCACGCTTAACCAAATATCACACAGCTCATTATTCTTTCATTCCGTAATCGATTCGACACCTGCAACGATTAACCGGATTGATTGCTCGCTTCAGAAAGCGTTTTAAACAAACTTCATCTTTCTTAATCATCTTTCAATCATTTTTCCGCACCTGCACAACGCGGGATCGGAGGGCCTCGCGCACCTGCCGGGTACCCGTCTTCATCGTCAGACCCCGATTTTTTGTTGATTGAACGATCAATAAAAAACCGCTAAGCTCTCGACTTCCATGGACGGCCCGTCCGGGCGAAGGGAGTCGCGATGCCGAAAGTCGGAATGCGGGAGATTCGCCGCGCGCAGTTGATCGACGCCACGCTGCGCTCGATCGACGAAGCGGGCCTGCCCGGCACGACGCTCGCGTCGGTCGCGCAACGCGCGAACATCTCGACGGGCATCGTCAGCCACTACTTCGGCGACAAGGACGGCCTGCTCGAAGCGACGATGCGGCACGTGCTGCGCGACCTGTGGTCGGCCACCACGCGCCGCCGCGTGGCGGCACGCAAGGATCCGCGCGCCCGGCTGCGCGCGATCGTCGCCGCGAACTTCGACGTCACGCAGGTCAGCGCGCCCGTGATGAAGACCTGGCTCGCGTTCTGGTCGCAGAGCATGCACGACCCGATGCTCAAGCGCCTGCAGCACGTCAACACGCGGCGCCTCCACTCGAACCTGTGCGCCGAATTCGCGAAGGCGTTGCCGCGCACGCAAGCGCGCGAAGCCGCCAGCGGCCTCGCCGCGCTGATCGACGGCCTGTGGCTGCGCGGCGCACTCGCCGGCGGCCCCATCGACACCCGGGCTGCATTGAAGCTCGCCCACGATTACATCGACCTGCTGCTCGCGTCCGACTGACGCGCGACGCAGTCGCCCTCAAGGAGATCCTCATGTCCGTATTCGGTTTGCAGCGCCTCTACATCGGCGGCGGTTACGTCGACGCCACGAGCGGCAAGACTTTCGACACCTTCGATCCCGCCACCGGCGAACTGCTCGCGCAGGTGCAGCAGGCCAGCGCGGCCGACGTCGACCGCGCGGTGGCGTCCGCGCAGGAAGGCCAGCGTGAATGGGCCGCGATGACCGCGATGCAGCGCTCGCGCATCCTGCGCCGCGCGGTCGACCTGCTGCGCGAGCGCAACGACGAGCTCGCGGCGCTGGAAACGCGCGACACGGGCAAGCCGATCGGCGAGACGCTCGCGGTCGACATCGTCACCGGCGCGGACGTGATCGAGTATTACGCGGGCCTCGCGACCGCGATCGAAGGGCTGCAGGTGCCGCTGCGCGCCGAGTCGTTCGTCTACACGCGCCGCGAGCCGCTCGGCGTGTGCGCGGGCATCGGCGCGTGGAACTACCCGATCCAGATCGCATGCTGGAAGACGGCCCCCGCGCTCGCGGCCGGCAACGCGATGGTGTTCAAGCCGAGCGAAGTCACGCCGCTCACCGCGCTGAAGCTCGCGGAAATCTATACGGAAGCCGGCGTGCCGGCCGGCGTGTTCAACGTCGTGCAGGGTGACGGCTCGGTCGGCGCGCTGCTGACCGGCCACCCGGACATCGCGAAGGTGTCGTTCACCGGCGGCGTCGAAACCGGCAAGAAGGTGATGTCGCTGGCCGGTGCATCGTCGCTGAAGGAAGTGACGATGGAGCTCGGCGGCAAGTCGCCGCTGATCGTGTTCGACGACGCGGACCTCGACCGCGCGGCCGACATCGCGGTGACCGCCAACTTCTTCAGCTCGGGCCAGGTCTGCACGAACGGCACGCGCGTGTTCGTGCACCGCTCGATCAAGGATGCATTCACGCAGCGTGTGCTCGAGCGCGTGAAGCGCATCCGCGTCGGCAAGCCGACCGATGCCGATACCAACTTCGGCCCGCTCGTGTCGGCCGCGCAGCTCGACAAGGTGCTCGGCTTCATCGAAAGCGGCAAGGCCGAAGGCGCGAAGCTGCTTGCGGGCGGCACGCGCCTGACCGACGGCCACTTCGGCAGCGGCCAGTACGTCGCGCCGACCGTGTTCGGCGATTGCCGCGACGACATGACGATCGTTCGCGAGGAAATCTTCGGGCCGGTGATGAGCATCCTCGATTTCGAATCGGAGGACGAAGTGATCGCCCGCGCGAACGACACGCACTACGGCCTCGCGGCCGGCGTCGTGACCGAGAACCTGTCGCGCGCGCACCGCACGATCCATCGTCTCGAAGCCGGTATCTGCTGGATCAACACGTGGGGCGAATCGCCGGCCGAGATGCCGGTTGGCGGATACAAGCAATCCGGTGTCGGACGCGAGAACGGCATCACGACGCTCGAGCACTACACTCGAATCAAGTCGGTGCAGGTCGAGCTCGGCCGCTACAACCCGGTGTTTTAAGGATCACGAAAGGAGACTGACCGTCATGACGACACGCGAATACGACTACATCATCTGCGGCGCAGGTTCCGCGGGCAACGTGCTCGCAACGCGCCTGACGGAAGATCCGGACGTGACGGTGCTGCTGCTCGAAGCAGGTGGCCCCGACTACCGCTTCGACTTCCGCACGCAGATGCCGGCCGCCCTCGCCTATCCGCTGCAGGGCCGCCGCTACAACTGGGCCTACGAAACCGACCCCGAGCCGCACATGGACAACCGCCGGATGGAATGCGGCCGCGGCAAGGGGCTCGGCGGCTCGTCGCTGATCAACGGCATGTGCTACATCCGCGGCAACGCGCTCGACTACGACAACTGGTCGACGCACAAGGGCCTCGAGAACTGGACGTATCTCGACTGCCTGCCGTACTTCAAGAAGGCCGAAACGCGCGACGTCGGCCCGAACGATTATCACGGCGGCAGCGGCCCCGTGTCGGTCACGACCAGCAAGCCGGGCGTGAACCCGCTGTTCGAGGCCATGGTCGATGCAGGTGTGCAGGCCGGCTATCCGCGCACCGACGACCTGAACGGCTATCAGCAGGAAGGCTTCGGCCCGATGGATCGCACCGTCACGCCGAAGGGCCGCCGCGCCAGCACCGCGCGCGGCTACCTCGACCAGGCGAAGGTGCGGTCGAACCTCGAGATCGTCACGCACGCGCTCGCCGATCGCATCCTGTTCGACGGCAAGCGCGCGTCGGGCGTCACGTACCTGCGCGGCAGCGAACGTGCGACCGCGCATGCGCGCCGCGAAGTGCTCGTGTGCAGCGGTGCGATCGCGTCGCCGCAACTGCTGCAGCGCTCGGGCGTCGGCCCCGGTGCGTGGCTGAAGGCACTCGACATTCCCGTCGTGCTCGACCTGCCCGGTGTCGGCCAGAACCTGCAGGATCACCTGGAGATGTACATCCAGTACGAGTGCAAGGAGCCGGTCTCGCTGTACCCGGCGCTCAAGTGGTGGAACCAGCCAAAGATCGGCCTCGAATGGATGCTGAACGGCACCGGCCTCGGCGCGAGCAACCACTTCGAGGCGGGCGGCTTCATCCGCACGCGCGACGACGATCTGTGGCCCAACATCCAGTATCACTTCCTGCCTGTTGCGATCAACTACAACGGCTCGAACGCGATCGAGATGCACGGCTTCCAGGCGCACGTCGGCTCGATGCGCTCGCCGAGCCGCGGCCGCGTGAAGCTGCGCTCGCGCGATCCGAACGACCATCCGAGCATCCTGTTCAACTACATGGCCGAAGCGCTCGACTGGCGCGAATTCCGCGATGCGATCCGTGCGACGCGCGAGATCATGCGGCAGCCGGCACTTGATCGATATCGCGGCCGCGAGCTGAACCCGGGTGCGGACTGCAAGTCCGACAAGGAGCTCGACGCGTTCGTGCGCGCCCGCGCGGAGACCGCGTTCCATCCGTCGTGCTCGTGCAAGATGGGTTACGACGACATGGCCGTGGTCGATGAAGAAGGCCGCGTGCACGGGTTGGAGGGGCTGCGCGTCGTCGATGCGTCGATCATGCCGATCATCACGACCGGCAACCTCAATGCGCCGACGATCATGATCGCCGAGAAGATCGCGGACAAGATTCGCGGGCGCAAGCCGCTTGCGCGCGTGGACGTGCCTTACTTCGTCGCGAACGGGGTAATGGCCCGCAATATCGCGAAGGCAGTGCGGCAGCCGGAGACGGTCTGACGACGGCGGGCGTGGTGCCCGCACATCGACGTACTTTCGAAACGCCGCCGACAGCAATTGTCGGCGGCGTTTTGCATGGATTCGTCAGCCGCTGTTCACTTCTCGCTTCAAGCGCTCGACGTCGACGTTTTTCAGGTAGTTCGTAATGTTCTGCCAGATCGGATGGAACCCATAGCCGCCGTGCTGCAGTTCATCGAGCGCCTGCTCGCGCGTCCAGCCCTGGTACACCATCCGGTACAGCGCCGACACGAGGCCGGTGCGATCGGCGCCGTGCTGGCAGTGGATCAGCACCGGGCCGTCCTGGTCGGCCGTGCGCAGCGCCTTCAGCGCGGTCACCATGTCCTCGTCGCGGATGTCCCACGTGTTGATCCGGATGCGCTGCATCCGGATCTGCGTGCCGGCCAGGATGGTGTCGTCCGCGTGAAACGAACGGAAGCTGATGACCTTGCGGATGCCGAGCTTCTGCAGTTCCGGCAGGTCCGAACGCGACAGCTGGGCACTGCGATACAGCGTCGGCGTGATGCGATGCAGGTTGTTCACATGCGCATCGGTCACGCTCTGCGCCCATTTGATCGGCCGGGCGGACACCTCGGAGGCCGGGTCCGCGTGGGCCGGCTGCACGCGCCCGGCAAACGCAACGGCGATCGCGGCAATGATGGCGATTTTCATGTCGGGTCGGAGATCAGTAAAAGGCGCGCTTGCGCTCGCGGGAAAGCATGAACAGCACGATCGCAGCGGCGCTCATCGTCCAGTAGTCGGTCGGGGCCACGCCCAGCCAGTGGATATGCCACGGCACATTCGCCGGATTGAAGCGGGCCAGGCCATACGCCGGATTCAGCACGAACCACAGGAAATCCTCGGTCAGCCAGAACACCATGATGCACGCGATGATGCGGGCTTCGATGCGCCACGACCACCGTCCGTTGAACACGGCCGGCAGGTGAAAGAACAGCGCGACGAACGGGAACACCCACGCGTGGTAGCCGGTCATCGGCCGCCCGCCCCAGAAGAGGTCGAGCAGCCAGTGATGCTCGATGCGCCACGTCGGCAGGTTGGCGGCCCAGCCCGCGCTGCCTTCGATCTGGATCTCGACGTTCGCGAAGAAGTACGCGAGCAGCACGACCCACGCAACGACGAACACCGTATGGCGCGTCGGCACAAAACGCGCGACGCTCATGCGGCCGGCTCCAGGCCCAGCACGCGATCGAGCACGAAGCGGCCGGCGAGCGGCCGCCCGAGCGGCGCGAGACGGCGGCGCATGTCGGCGAGACGCTCGGGCGTCTGCAGCAACGCGCGGATCCGGTAGACGAGCGCATCGTCGTCGATCGCCTTCAGCGCGACACCCTGTTCGAGCAGGAAATCCGCGTTGCGCTCTTCCTGGCCCGGAATCGGCGAGTTGACGATCATCGGTAGCTGCATCGCCAGGCATTCGGACGTCGTCAGGCCGCCCGGCTTCGTGATCACGAGGTCGGCGCAGGCCATCAGGCGCTCGACCTGCTGCGTGAAGCCCTGCGGAAACAGCCGGCCCGGATGCTGCGCGGCAAGTTCCTGCAACGACGTCAGCATCGCCTTGTTCTTGCCGGCCAGCGCGATCAGCTGGAAGTCGGCCTCCATCTCGAGCAGGCGCGCGGCCAGCACGTCGAGCCCGCCGAGGCCCGCGCCGCCGGACATCATCAGGAAGGTCGGGCGCGCGGGATCGAGGCCGAATTCGGCCGCGCAGGTCGCGCGATCGAGCGGCTGGCCGAACGCCGGCATGATCGGGATGCCGCTGACGTGCACCGTGTCGGGCGCCATGCCGCGCGCGTGCATGCGCCACGCGATCTCGTCGTTGGCCGCGAAATAGCCGCGCATGTTCGGTACGACCCACATGCTGTGCAGGTCGAAATCGGTGACCTGCACCCACACCGGCGTGTCGACGCGCCCCTTGCGGATCTCGCGCGACAGCAGCTCGGCGGGCAGGAAGTGCGTGCAGATGATCGCGTCCGGGCGCTGCCGCTCGATCTCCGCGAGCAGTGCCCGGCAATTGAGCCGCTCGATCGCGCGTCGGATCTTCTGCGACGGCGCGGCGGGATCGACTTCGTCGGTCTTCTGGTACAGGTAGCCCCACAGCGCAGGCTGGCTGCTGACGAGCTTGATGTAAAGATCGGTGTACAGCTTGCGGAAGCCGGTGGACACGAAATCCATCACGTCCAGGTGGGTGGCTTCGATGCCGGCGGGATGGTGGTCGGCGAACGCGCGGATCGCTTCGGCCGCCCGGGTATGGCCGGCGCCGGCGCTGACGCTCAGGAGGAGGATCTTCTTGTTTTGCTTTGACATCTGACTGACCGTTTCGATGAAGGGGGTCCGGCGGCGGGTTCGCGGCGGCGCTCTCACGCGGCGGCTGTTTGCGTCCGGCTTACAACAAGCTTGGCAGATCTTTGGCGGTGCGGGCGGGCCGTTATAGCGGAGCGATCGCCGGCATCGACTGCGGAATCATACTGCGTTCGGTCGATGGTGCCTGGATCGGGGGTGGCGCGAGACGGTCTGACGGTCTGGCGGTCTGGCGGTCTGGCGGTCTGGCGGTCTGGAAGGATAGATGGCGTGGACGGCGTGGCGCGCGGCCGGTGTGGACGCTGACAGCACGAAGGCTCAGCGCGCCGCCTGACGCCCGTTCGCGCGTACGAACGAGGCCCGTCATTTCGGCGCGAGCCAGGGTGCTCGTGCGCGATTCGTTTGGAATCCTTGAGTATCGATTCGGCAAAAGCGATGCATTAGCCTGCCGTGTCCCCGTGTTCCTCAAATCAGGGCGTTACAACACCCCGCTTCCGCATCCGCTTCCCGCGGACGATCGGATTCCATCGCGACGTCAGGCTCATTGCACCGCGCAGGCCTTCGAACGCGTCGTCCTCCTTCGGCCCGAATCGACTGATCGCCGGCCACGCGAGCACGTGATCGAGCCACGCCTGCCATTCATCACCATGAAAGCGGCGACCGACTTCCCGAACGGCATCCGGCGCTGCAATCACGATGCCCGCCAGCAGGTAGTACGCCCAGAAGCTGCCCGCGCCGACGAGCCGATCGAGCCGGCACACGGACAACGCCGCGAGCAGCCCGTCCACCGACGCGAGATCGGCGCGATGCGTGCGGATCGCCCGGGCAACGAGGTTGTGCTGACCGCCATACGCGGCAACAGAGACCCCGTCGCCAGCGGCGAGTGCGGCCGAGAACGTCACGAGCGCCGCCATCTCGTCGATGCGCGATGCATCGTCGCGCGGCCCGCACACGCGCAGCACGATCGCGTCGATGACGGTGCCCGACATGACCGACGTTTCCCCACTCGCCGCCGCGACCACGGCCAGTCTTTCTCTCAGGTTCTTCGCTGGCGGCATGTCGTCCTGCGCGCCCTTTTCATGTTCAGTGCATTCGCCGTCATCGCCCCCGCCGCATTCGACACCACCGGCAATCCGATCGAGTGCGGCCCAGCCGACATCGGGGTCGTCGAACGTGCATGCATCGATCACACCGTGCGCAGTGTCGAACACGGCGCGCGAGCCGGAACAACTGCGTTCAGCGTCGGCGAGCTGCTGCATCGACGGCACATGCGAGCATGCACTGCGCGGGTCGCTCAGATCGCATGCGCAAATGCCGCCGTCCGAGGCGATCCACGGCGCGAGCCGGTGAAGCATCGCTGTCGCTTCCCGAGACAGGTTCGCGCCAGCCCGCATGCGTATCGCGTGCGACGCGATGACGGTCGTGTCGCCGGCGTCACCCGCCTCCGCCGCGCACGCATCAGCATCGAGTCGTTCGATCAGATACTGCAGCCACGCGGCCGTGCGCAGCCGGTCAGGCGTCGCGCCGCGGGCATCTCCATACTTTGCTGGATCGGTAAGCATGGGTCTTCCGGGAGTGTTCTGGCCAATTGGAATCGTGTTTAATTCAGTCGGATCGGATGGCGCGGTACGCCGTGCCGCCCCTGCAACACCGTGCGCATCGGATCGCGATACGTACGGTCAGCCTGTCGTCGCGCTGATATGGACGAAGGCTCGAAAGCATCGAGGAAGCGGAAAGCCGCTAGCATCCCGCACGCTCTTAGTGCACAGCGAGCGCCCCGCTTCGATCTGCGATCGCTTACTGAACGTGGAACTTCGGCGACGTCATGACCGTGCCGTTCACGTTGCAATCGGGCGTCAGCACGGTGTTGTTGAACGCCGTCGACGAGTTCTGATCGTTCCACGCCGCCGTGACCTTGCTCGGCCCGCATGTGCCGAGCAAGGTCACATTCAACTTCACGTTGTTGATCGACACTTGCGTCGTGCTGTCCACCTGCCCCGTCCACGGCGCCGCACTGGACGCACTACCCGTGATCAACCCGCACAAGGCATCACCGGTGAATTGGGTCGACGTGATATTGATGATGCCGGTCGACGTGACGGTACCGTTGAGCGTCAACGTACAGTTGATCGGACTGACCGCACCCTTCTGGAGCGTCGAGAGCCCCGCCGCCGAAAACGGCTCGCCGTTCGGATTCATCGGCTGGCCGTCCGCGCGCGAAACGGTCACCGCAAAAGCAGGTGCAGCCGAAACCGCAGTGAACACCACTGCAGCAACAAGCGATGCAATTTGACGAATTTTCATCTGTATGGCCCTCTCTCTTGATATATGGCGGCCTTCCACGAGAAACGCGACCGCTCTGCAGAATGAATCCGGCCGCCGCGCCGATACACGCGACGGCACGAACCCATCGAAACCGCGGAAGCCCGCCGCACATACCGCACGGCCCTCGCGCGCGGCGGGCACCCGCTTAGATCCGCGACGCTTACTGCACGTGGAACTTCGGCGACGTCGTGACCGTGCCGGACACCGTGCAGTTCGGCGTCAGGACGGAGTTATTGAACGTCAGCGACGAGTTCGCATCGTTCCATGCCGTTACCACCTTGCTCGGGCCGCACGCGCCGAGCAGCGTGACGTTCACGTGCACGTTGTTGATCGACAACTGCGTCGTGCTGTCGGCCTGGCCCGTCCACGGCGACGTGCTGCTCGCCGTGCCGCTGATCAGGCCGCACGTGCCGCCGCCTGAAAACTGCGTCGACGTGATGTTGACGATACCGGTCGACGTAATCGTGCCGTTGAACGTCGCGGTACAGGCTGCACTGATCGATCCCTTGCTGAGGTTGGTGAGCCCCGATACGGAGAACGGCTCGCCGTTCGGGTTCATCGGCTGGCCGTCGGCACGCGTAACGGTGACAGCGAAAGCAGGCGCGGCCGAAACCGCGGTGAAAGCCACTGCAGCAACAAGCGATACGATTTTGCGAATGCTCATTTGAACTGCCCCCTCTCTTCACAAATGGCGGCACGCCGCCAGGAACGCGACCTTCCTGCCGGAAGGGTCCGGCCAGCCGGTCGCAGGAAGCCGCCGACGCGCGTCATGCGCGCCGGACGGCTCAGAACTTGTAGGAAATCCCGACGAACGTGATCAGCGGATCGGCCTTCAGCCGCGTGCGCGTGGTGGCGAGCGTCGAGCCGTCGGCCGCCTTGATCACGAGCGACGAGTAGGTCTTCAGCGGCATGTACGTCAGCGTCGCCGTTAAGCCCCAGTGCTTGTCGATCGCATAGCTTGCGCCGACGTTGTAGACCGGCGTGAACGACGACGACGCCTTGCCCTCCACCGACGTCGGGCCCGGCTTGCCGGCGCCGGCCGCGAGCACGCTGCCGAGGTTCTCGTTGATGTCCTTCGCGAAGTTGCCGTTCAGCTCGATGTTGCTGAACCAGCTGTAGGCCACGCCGATCCCGACGAACGGGCGGAACCGCGCCGTCGGCGAATTGAAGTAGTACTGCAGAATGACCGTCGGGCTCCACTGCCGCGCGTTCTTCACCGCCGGCTGGTTCGCCGGGTTGTCCATGTTGACGCTGCCGAGCGCGCCGGCCGGGCCGGGCGGCCGGATCGAGCCGTGCCCGGTCAGCGTGAACTCGGGCGGCACGCCGAGCACCGACGTCACCGCGATATGGTCGGTGAAGAAGTGCGTGAGCGTGAGGCCGACGGTATCGGCGTTGTTGACCGTCAGGCTCGTGCCCGGCGACGTGAACGACCCGGGCAGGCGCAGCGGCCCATTGATCGGCATGCCGGCAAGATTCGTCGTCAGCCCGTTGGTCGAATCCTGCGGCATGATGTGCAGCCACCCCAGCGTCGCGACGTTGTCGCCCGCCTGCTGGGCCGATGCGAGCGTCGACACGCCTGCGACGACACCCGCGACAATCAGCTTCTTCATGAAGTCTCCCCTCATTCTGTCCGTGCCCCGCGCTTCCGCGCGCGGCGCCACCGTGTCTCCATCCAGGCGTGCGTCACTGCACGAATGCGCCGACCGTGAAGTACGGGTTGCTCGTATCGTTCGTGTCGAGGAACCCGAATACGCCGCCGGTGAACACGAACTTGCCGGTCGCCGGCCCCGACGCCGCATCCGCATGCACGGTCGTCACGACGCCCGGCATCTTCTGCGTGTAGTCGAGGTTCAGCGCACGCGTGAGCGCGGCCTGCGACGCATTGAACGGATCGAGCAGCGTGGCCTGCGCGCCGACGAGCGCGGTCGCGCGGTAGTTGAACGCGCTGTCGACGCCCGTGTACTCGCCGTTCTGCGAGCCTTGCGCGATCGCCGTCTGCGGGCTCAGGAACGAGATGCCCGATTCGTCGTCCGCGCTCGGCGGGCCTTGCGTGAGGTCCGCGTTGGCCGCGCCGGTGCGGATGAAGATCGGCACGAGCTGGTTGCGCAGCTTGCCGACGATCAGGATCCCCTTGCCGGCCTTCGCCGGATCGACCGCCGCGAGCGTCGGCGGAATCTGCGGCAGGTAGTTGAGCGACTGGAACGCCGGCGCATCGGGCCGCAGCGTGAACGGCTGGTTCACGGTCGCGCTCGACGCAAGCGGCTGCCCGCCGTTCTTCTTGCCGAAGTTGTCGGTCTCGACGTAGCTGCCGTCCGCGTTGATCGTCACCTGCTGGTCGAGCGCCACCGGCTGGAAGCTCTGCGACGGCACCTGGTGATAGCCGAGCTGGTTGTACTTGCCTGCGATCTTCGTCAGGTCGGTTTCCAGCGACGAGAAACTGATGAACGGGTAGTACGGGAACGTCGTCTTCGTGATCTTGCCGACGCCGATCACGCCGTCGAACTGAATCGTCGCGCCGGGAATCGCGCCGCCCAGCACGCCCTCGCCGAGGAACAGCCGCGCGGGCCGGTTCGGGTCGAGGCTCGCGTTCTGCATCCGGAACGTGCACTGGTTCAGCTTCACGGTCGGCAGCCCCGTTTCGTCCGCGAGCGTGCCGTCGACCACGTTGGCCGGCGCCGTGTCGCGCGTCGGCTGCACGGTGCCCGTGGTGGTCGGCACCGGCGATGCGAGATACGTCATCCGGTACGTCATCTTCGTCGTATCGAGCTGCACCTTCACGAGCTCGCCCGATCCCGACCCGCCGATGAACACCGTGTTGTAGTCGATCGTCTGCGGGCACAGCCGGACCGCCGGTGCGGGCGGCGGGTCGCCGTCTCCGCCGCATGCTGCCAGCACGGGCGCGAGCGAGGCCGCGGCCATCCATTTCTTCAAATTCATAGGAATCCTCTTTAAATTCGATTCGCCGGCGGCGACGCATGCGCCGCCGGTGTTACATGTTCAATGCAGTGTTACTGGACGAATGCGCCGACCGTGAAGAACGGATTGACCTGGCTGTTGTTGACGACCATCGCGTAGACGTTGCCGGCCTTCACGATCCAGCCCGTATCGCCCTTCTTGAAGATCGCCACGTCGCCGCCGGCGCCCTTCGCGTTGAAGTTCTGCGTGGCCGTGACCTTGATCTTGCCGGGTGTCGCCTGCGTGTAGTCGAGCCCGAACTGCGAGGTCACCGATGACGTCTGCGGATCGATGAATGCCGCGGTAGCCCCCTGGAACAGCGTCGACGTATAGTTCGCGGCCATCGTCGACACAGCCGTGCCGTCGTTGCAACTGCCGGCCTGTGCCAGGAAGAAGGTGCCGTCGAAGGTGCCCGGCAGATCCGGATGCGGGATGTTGTTGTTGAAGCTCGGTCCGGACGTCGCGATCGCAAACGTGGCAGTGCTGGGCGCCACGATACCGCACGCTGAAGCGCTCGTTGCGCCTATGAAGCCACCCTTCAGCGAATTGGCCGCGACGGCGGCGGTCCGCGACAGCATCGAGATTCCCACCTCGGCGTCAGCGACCGATGCCAGGAGGTTGCTCGCGTCGATATGCGTGTAACCCACGCGAATCACGATCGGCACCAGTACGCCGTTCAACTTGCCGACGATCATGATGCCCTTCGCCTGACTAGGTGCGGCAATCACGATCGCGGACCCCTGCCCCGCGAGCGGATACATGGGCACGCCGCCCGCGGTCGCCACGGGATTGCTCACGAACACGTTGTCGGACGAGCCGTCCGCGTTCTTGCGCAACGCCCACGGCGTTCCTGTGGTCTGGCACGAGTAGTCGCTGCCTGCCGTGATGGTGCACGAGCCGTCGGCATTGAACGTCTGGTTCCAGTTGACGACATCGGGTTGCCAGCCGACGGCCCCCGCGCTGCTCTGCGCGTTTCCGCCGACCGGCGACAGGTGGATCCCGAGTTCGTTGTAGTTACCCGCCACTTTCGTAAAGTCCGTTTCGGTGTTGGTGAAGCCGATGAACGGATAGAAATCGAAAGTGCGCGACGGCACGACGCCAAGCACGACGCCCGGGAACGGCTCAAGACCGGCGAACGCAATCGTCGCCCCCGGAATCCCCCCGCCCACCACGCCATTGCCGACGAACAGCATCGGCGGATCGGCACGGTTGATCGTCACCGAATACGCACCGTCGCTCGTCGCGCCGCTGTCGAGCACGAATGCGCAGCGGTTCTGCTCGGCCGTCGGGAGCGTGGTCGGATGATGGAATGCGCCGCTGATCGTCAAGCCCGCGCGGGTATTGTTGACTTGCCCTGCCGACGTCGGCACCGACGATTCCAGGAACTGCATCTGATAGGTGAGCTTCGTGGTATCGAACTTCACCTTCACGTACTCGCCGCTACCTGCGCCGCCCGTATAGGTCGTCGTGTAATCGAGCGCGTCCGGACACAGCTTCGTCACGACCGGCGGCGTCGTTTCGGCCCCGCTCGGCCCGCATGCGCTGCCCGAGCACTGCGGCACGTTGATCGGCCCCGGATCGTCGCCGCCGCCGCAACCGGCAACGAACGGCAGCGCCAGTACCGCGCACGACAGAATCGCCTTCCGCCATTCAGGAATGCAAATCATCAACCCCTCCTTTTCAGGTACGACAAGTCTCGTCCGGACAGGCTGCATGGCCCGCCGGTTGGTATCGCGCCGCGGCACGAAAGCGCGGCGCATGACGGTGCGCGCAAGACAGCCGCGATGCCGGTCAGGCACATGCGGCACACGCCGCGGCGGCAGGCAAGCGCTCTCCCGCGGCGCCGTGATGCGGCACGGCGCCGTGAGAACGATCGAAACGGGAAATGGTTCGCCGCTACACGGCGACAGGACAACGCAGGTACGCAATCGGCATCGCGCCTGCATTCAGCGAAAAAACGGGAAACGGCAGTCCGACTGGCCCCGCGGATAGGCGTCTCATGTATGGGTCTCCATCCGTACGCTTGATTCGTTATCGTGATGCGTCGTTGGTGGAGACTATGATCGGACGATACCCACAAGTAAATGGATGCAGAGTTCCAAACGACCGAAACCACGCCATCCTAGCGTTTACACGGTATTTGACAGATTTTCAAACAGCCTTCAATTTATTTGCTCAGACAAATACCCGGGCGGCATAACACGCGTTTGAATGGCGGCCGCCAATCCGCGCCCGGCCAAGCCAGCCGGGCCTCAGCCGCCCGCCTGCATGTTGCGGCGCAACCTTACACGTCGATGATCGCGAGCGTGCCGTGGCTGCCCGGCAGCACCGCATGAGACACACCGGCGCGCGCGAGGTACATCTGCCCGGCCTCCACGATGATCGTCTCGCCTGCGACCTCGAGCATCATCCGGCCGTCGAGCACCAGCAGGCCTTCGTTGTAGTCGTGCACTTCCGCTTCGTAAGCCTGCGCATCCATGCGCAGCACCTTGATCCTGGCCGGCCCGACCTCGCCGACGATCGTGGATTTCCATGCGACGGCCTGCGCCGCCGCCACGGATTTGAAATCGACCAAAGACATGCGCGCCGCTCCGTAAACGATGAAAGAAACGCATTATCGCGAGCGCCGCGCACGCCGTCCCGGTACGGCGCGACGGCCTTCGGGCGGCACAGTCGGCCGGCCGGCCGCGCCGCCACCGAGCGGAAACACGATCGCAGCCCGGTTCGCCGAAAATGACTCAAATTGTTCGCGCACCACAAATAAATCGCCGCGTTATTCAGCGATGCACAGTCAATTCATGCAAATCCAGCACCAGCAACCCACGCCCTTTCCACGAGAATGCATTTCCATCTACCGATTGCTAATATGGCGATCCTGCGATCCCGCACCACAACGCCGTTCGACATGACGCCCGTTCGCCATGCCGTCCCCGGTCCCGGCCGCTTCGCAGCGGCGGCGACGCCGGGCACGTGCGGCGCACGCCGTCGCGCCGGCCGGCCGCCCCATCCGTGAGCATGCAACCGATCCTTTCCGTCTCCGACCTCTCCAAGACTTACGCGTCCGGCTTCCAGGCGCTGAAGCACGTGACCCTCGACATCCGCCCCGGCGAGATCTTCGCGTTGCTCGGGCCGAACGGCGCCGGCAAGACGACGCTGATCGGCTCGATCTGCGGCATCGTCACGCCGACCGAAGGCCGCGTGACGGTCGGCGGCCACGACATCCGCGATCACTACCGCGCGGCCCGCGAAATGATCGGCCTCGTGCCGCAGGAACTGACCACCGACGCGTTCGAGACCGTCTGGGCGACCGTGTCGTTCAGCCGCGGCCTGTTCGGCAAGGCGCCCGATCCCGCGTACATCGAGAAGACGCTGAAGGCGCTGTCGCTGTGGGACAAGCGCGACAACAAGCTGATGACGCTCTCGGGCGGCATGAAGCGCCGAGTGATGATCGCGAAGGCGCTGTCGCACGAGCCGCGCATCCTGTTCCTCGACGAACCGACGGCCGGCGTCGACGTCGAGCTGCGCCGCGACATGTGGAAGCTCGTCGATTCGCTGCGCGACAACGGCGTGACGATCCTGCTGACCACGCACTACATCGAGGAAGCCGAGGAGATGGCCGACCGGATCGGCATCATCCTCGGCGGCGAGCTCGTGCTCGTCGAGGAGAAGCACGAGCTGATGCGCAAGCTCGGCAAGAAGCAGCTCACCGTGCAGCTCGAGCATCCGCTCGCGGACGTGCCGCCCGCGCTCGCGCCGTTCGGGCTCGAACGCGCGGCCGACGGCGCCGCGCTCGTCTACACGTACGACTCGCAGCGTGACGACGCGAGCATCGCGAAGCTGATCAACGCGCTCGGCTCGGCCGGCATCGGCTTCCGCGACCTGCACACGACGCAGAGCTCGCTCGAGGACATTTTCGTCAGCCTGATCGACAACCGCCGCAACGGCATGCAAGGAGCCTGACACTTGAACCTGCATGGAATCCGCGCGATCTACCGCGCAGAAATGGCCCGCACGCGCCGAACGCTGATGCAGAGCATCATCGCGCCGGTGATCTCCACGTCGCTGTACTTCGTGGTGTTCGGCTCCGCGATCGGCTCGCGCATCAGCGACGTGAACGGCATCGGCTACGGCTCGTTCATCGTGCCGGGCCTCGTGATGCTGTCGCTGCTGTCGCAGAGCATCTCGAACGCGTCGTTCGGCATCTACTTCCCGCGCTTCACCGGCACGATCTACGAGATTCTCTCCGCGCCCGTGTCGTACTGGGAGATCGTGATCGCGTACGTCGGCGCGGCCGCGTCGAAGTCGATCCTGCTCGGTGTGATCATCCTCGCCACGGCCGGCCTGTTCGTACCGCTGCACATCCTGCATCCGTTCTGGATGGTGCTGTTCCTCGTGCTGACGGCGGTCACGTTCAGCCTGTTCGGCTTCGTGATCGGCATCTGGGCCGACAGCTTCGAGAAGCTGCAGCTCGTGCCGCTCTTGATCATCACGCCGCTCACGTTCCTCGGCGGCAGCTTCTACTCGGTCGACATGCTGCCGCCCGCGTGGCGCGTCGTCACGCTGTTCAACCCGATCGTCTACCTGGTCAGCGGCTTCCGCTGGTCGTTCTACGGGATCGCCGACGTGCACGTGGGCGTCAGCCTCGGCGCGACGTCGCTGTTCCTCGTGATCCTGCTGGCGATCGTCGCGTGGATGTTCCGCACCGGCTACAAGCTGAAGAATTGACGCAAGACGGCCGCATCCCGCACTGCTGCCGATGACGCATTTGGGCAAGCAGGTGGCGCTTTTCCTCTGATGCGGCATTTTGTGGTCGCGTCTACTGAAGATGAAGCATCGGGGCCGCGAAGCACGCGCTTCGCGGCCCCTTTTCATTTCAGAGGACGCCATGCCCGCCGCCACCGCTCCCGCCTCCGCCGCCGCCCGGCTCGAACGCCTGCCGTTCTCCGGCTATCACAAGCGGATCTTCTTCATCATCGCGATCGCGTTCTTCTTCGACTCGGTCGACCTTGGCACGATGACGTTCGTGCTCGGCTCGATCCGCAAGGAGTTCGGGCTGTCGACCGCGGCCGCCGGCCTCGTCGCGAGCGCGAGCTTCTTCGGAATGGTGCTCGGCGCGGCCGTCGCCGGCCTGCTCGCCGACCGCTTCGGCCGCCGGCCCGTGTTCCAGTGGAGCATGGTGCTGTGTCCGAATCGCCTTATATGGCGGGGTTTCGGAGTCAAATATCCAAAACCGTCCAAAATCGATCCAAAATTATTTGGCCTGCCCCGCCTTCACTTCCATCCACTCGCGCCCCCGATTGTCCCGATATAGAGCCGTCATCTCGGCCGACTTGTGACCCACAAGAGCCTGCGCGAACGCTGGCCCATACTCGTCCGAATACAGCCGAATCGCCAGTGAGCGGATCTCGTGGAACGATGGTGGGTTCCTTCCTTCGCGCCCAGTTATCTTGGCTTCGTCGCGCATCTCCGCAAAAGTCTTGCTGATGGTGTCGTGATAGACCTTGTTTCCGGGTTTCACGCTGCCGCGCTGATGAACAAAATGCACCATGTGCTTTGACACAACCTGATCTCGACATCGCTTGACTACACCCTCTATCGTCAGCCCCACTCCGGAGAGGCCAACCGCCACGGGAATTTTGAGCTTGACCTTGCCTTGACTCTTGATGGGCTCAACCCACAAAAAGCCCTCCTTCACTTGATCGAATCTCATCGTTGCAATATCCGAGAGACGCTGACCGGTCAGTAATGCTAGTTCAAAGGCGTTCGCCGCCCAGCACCGTGTTGGATCCTCTCGCGTCTTTGCGATAATGGCTTTGAAGTCATCGAGCGTCAGGCGATCGCGCGCGACATCAACCGTAGGCGCCTTGACCGGCGCGGCTGGATTCTTGCCTAGTTCGATATGCCCAGCAGCTTCGGCGGACTGGAATACGTCCTGTAGGCGACTGCGGATCTTGGCCGCCATCGTCGCGCCGCGGTTTTCCGTGATGCCTTCGATATAGCTGCTGATGTCTCGTGTCGATACCTTCATCAGCGCCTGGTTGGCAAACGGCGCAGCCTTAATGGCACGAATTTGGGTCTGGACGGCCTTGATCGTATTCAAAGCCTTATCGGACTGCTGAAACCTTTCGAGATACTTGTCGCACCATGCGCTCAGCGTGAGCGTGCCCCCGTCAATCCGATGGATCAGGCTGACGGCCCCAGCGCGGCGCAGCATCTCAGCATTCGCCGTATTGACCTGAGCCGCCGCGAGTTTAAAATCAGTCCCGAGTCCGAATGTCTTTTTGGTCTCCGGGTTCCTGTACCAGTAATATCCCTTACTATTCTGATATAGGTTCTTCGGCCAATTCCGACGACTCGCGACCCGCTTTCTAGCGGCCATGTATTAACCTCTCAATTTTTTCTGCTTCTGGATCAACGTACTCCGCATCTGGCCGACAAAAATACTCGCGACCAACCTTGCGAGGAACGGGTCTGATCCGCCCCATCTTAATCCAATTTAAGAGTGTGTTTTGGTGCGGTCGATGTTCTCCAAACTCCGCATCGGCCCATACTGATAATGGGATAAGTCGTGCTGCCATAGTGTCCTCGCAAAGAATCACCCCGAGAACTCATTTATGCGGTCTTTGCCGCTCTCAGCATCTCCATGCATCGGCGTAAATCGCCCATGTCAAATGTGTAGTGCCCACCTCGCCTGGATGATTCCCAACACATATGCCAGAAAGCATGATTATTTTTCATGGCCTTGACCAAGCTTTCATTTCCGGACCATCCGCCAGTAGAGATGGATAAAGTATCGCCTTCTCTGATCCAAAAGTGCGGATATGACCACAAGCCGCGTACGAACTCCAACATCTGTTCGGATTCTATATAGGGCCATCGCTCGATGCAATCCAGCGCCTCGTCAGTTGGATAACCTTCGTCGTCTAACAGGTCATCAGTGAGCATTACCCGCCTCCCATTCACTTTTCTGTGCTTCCTCGATCACCTTCCGCGCCTCATCGACCTCACGCCCGTGGCGCACCTCTGTTTCAAGCGCCAGCGCGAATTCGCATTGGGCGCAGTAGTGCTTCCATGGGATGCCATGCTTGCAAGACTCATTCATACTGCACTCCGTCGTATGCGAAATCCCATTCATCGCACATATACTGAATGGCCCGCAAGTCTTTCTTAGTCGGCATATAACCGGCCCGAACTCGGATCATCCCACCCGGCCATCGGAAATTCCCGGCTAGCCATTCCAGCGCGGTCGAATCCGTCCACTCTTCCCTCAAATCGTCAGTTGCTTGCGGCATACCAAACTCCATGCGGCTGATTGCTAGGATTTTTTTAAACGTGCGGTGCATTCAGATTTTGCGAGCCTCGTTCTGACTGATAGCATCAAAGCGTCGCCGATGTGTATCAGCGCAGTTCTCACACACGCCGTAAAGTGTCGAAGAATACGAACCGGCTCCGGCAATCTTCAGGCTTGATGTGGATGAGTGATGACAATGGCCAACAGGGAAATACTGACCGCAATTCGGGCATTGCTCGCTTGGTTCAATCGGGTTCATTTCTGTTCTCCCTCACTAGCAAGGATACGGCGGTATTCCGCGATATCGTTCGGCCACGGTTTACCCTCCGGGAATTCGTAGTCGTGCGTGATTTCCGTGGGTTTCTCAAGGCCCATCTGTCGTGCACGAACTCGCGCACGCAGGACTTCCATCGCCTGATCCTTGAGCTTGTGGAGTGACGCTTTCCAGCCGCCGCTGGCCTCGGCAATGACACCGGTTGGCTTATGAGTGATTCGCACCCATGTTCTTGGGTCACACCATCCGCTCATCGTCTTCCCCTTGTCGTTGCGCGAGGGCGGCGTCGATGGCAGTGTCGAGTTCGTCCATACGCAGACCGCATCCGCCATTCGCGGACTCGTCGATTTCTTCCCATAGAACAACATCAATGCGCGGCGCTTTCGTATCATTCGGTTGACTGCGCAGCCATCGATACCGCTCCGCATCCCGCCGATCCGCTTCTCGGGCTTCGAGTTCGGCGCGAAGTTTGGCGATGACCTTGGCATCAGCCTCGATTCGATCGGCAGCACCACGAGCAGCCGAGACGAATTGCATAAATCCCGCGCAGTCGCCGGCTATCGAGCTGCCAGGCATCCGAATAATGCCGAGTAACATGAGGTCGCTCATCCCTTCTCTCCATTGGGGTCGGTCTTGAGGGCGCGGATTTTTCTGGCGCAGGTAACTGCTTCCGTCAGGTAACTGGTTTTTGCATGTTCCTCGCACACCTTCGCGCATTCCTCGATGATCGAATCCCTGTCGGGCGTCGTGCGGCTGTTCCACTTGGCGATCGCCGATTCAATTGACGTGTGACCACCGGCGCAAGGCAAGATGCATCCCGGCGTCTGACAAGTGACGTACCACCAGTCGTCAGGATTTATCTCTTCGGCCACATATGGCTGTTTGCCGCAGAACGGGCGCGGCTTCAGTTCTCTCTCAGTCACGTTGTGGCTCCTTGTTGAGTCCGCGCCAAGCCTTGGATTGCGAAGCGGCATGCCAGGGGATAAGTTCGTTCGCCGATTTAATATCGGTATGCATAGCACCCCATCGCTGACCATCCCATTTGGCAAATCCAAATTCAAGATGAGACGTGCCGAAGCGATCTGTATAGACTTCCATGCGAGCCGGATACACGCCAACATGGACAGGCTTCACCTCTGGCGGAAACCACTCCGTCAGCATGTCATCGGTGATCTTCATCGTCCGCTCCCGCAGTAGTAGCAGCAATATTGATGGTGTCTTGGGCTACCACAATCCTTGCAATTCACTAAGCGAGGTGCGTATAGCGCTAGCACTTCCTGCTCGCGCCTTTTCCACTCTCGGCTACCCTCACGCACCTTGCGTGGCTTTTGTTTTGGCTCGGTGATCTTCATGGCTTGCTCCGGGTGATGGCGTATAGTTGGTGCGATCCATCGGGCAGCGATCCGGTGTACTCGAAGTCCCAGTTCACCATCGAGTCGATTTTCCGGAAGCGGTGAACGGATAGAATCCCGACCGGATCCCCACAAACCTTCTCCAGCACGGCGGCTTCGATGGCGGCGGCGAAACCGACAAAGTTGAACGTGCCGTCAATGCACTTGGGCGTCTTCTCCCAGAGTGCTTCGACTTCCTCAAGCGTCAGAATCGGTTCAGTCATTAGCCTTCTCCTGCGCGGGCGGCGTCGGCCGGCGCGTCAGGAATCGGCATCCAGTGCGTTACACCGTGCACCGGCGCGCCGTAGCGATAGAACATCGGCTTCTGGCTAATGCGGCGCCCGAAGAACGCCGTGCGCTCGCCGCTTTCCATCGCCGGCCAGATCAGCACCTCGACGCCATGCGTCCCGATCTTGCGGTTGTACGGCGGCAATTTCTCGTCGACCCGGATCCAGTCATCCGTCACCGCGTCTCGCGGCTCCGGCTGCTGGGTGGCGAGGATGTCAGCGAGCAGCCCGCGAAGCACATCAGCATCCGATGTATAGCCGCACGTGATAGCCGTTTCGATAGCCCATTCGAGCGATGCACGTCGTTCCATGGTCAGCGTCTTACTCATGCTTGGCTCCGGTGTGTGAAAGATAATTTGCAAGCGGCGGATAGCCTTCCTGATCGAATGCTTCACGCAAACGAATTGCCGCCTCGTCATCAGCACCAAGAATTTCTGACACCGCATTGCATAAATGGCGCTTTCTCACGCCCCACATGTCGATAGCTGCCTCGATGTTCCCCGCCGCTTGGCAAATCGAATTGACGCGCGTCGCGCTCAAGACGGCAATGCGCCGCTGGTAGCGCAATTCGTCCACGTATCTGCGCTTCATTGCTTAGCTCCTTCGAGAAGGGCGCGGAGTGCCATCGCGTAAATCTCAGCGTTGTCGTCGGCAATTCCGTTGCTGGCATGCCCGGTTTCCAAGACACATGCGAGTCGCATGAGCACGCCGTGTTGCTCGCGTGTCAGCTCCTGCCGAGTGGCGACCTGCTCGGGCGCAGCGGCTTCCGGCAACGGCGAATTCTTCGGCTTCGCTGCCTGCTTCGCGCGGATCTGCTCGACCTTCGTCCAGACACGGGCGAGTTCCGTCTCGCCGGCCGCGTGCATATCCAAGGAATTCGCGAGGCAGAGTGCGGCGAGCGTGACCATGACGCCACCGGCTTCCTGCGCCGGTTCGCCGACCGGTCGACCGAACGTATAGTCGACGAGCTGGTGCGCCTCGCTGGCCGTGCAGCCGCATGCCTGCACCAGTTCGAGCGCCTCTTCGAGGAATCGGTGATTGCGCTCGATGCGATCGGCCGCTATCTCGGCACCGAAGCACGCGAGCATCCACGGCTGTACGCGTGACTGGAACGCCACCGCCTCTTGCCCCGCTGCTGCTGCGGGCTGCGATGCTGCCGCGCGGGCAGTGAACCGAGCGAGACGCCTCTCAATAACGTCGGTTATGCCGCGCCAGTCGAGTTCCATGCGCAGGCAGCTTTCCACCCAGTCGGTGATCATGGAGTTGAGGGACTCGGCGCATGCTCGGGTATTGAACGCCGCCCGCTCGTCTGCCGGCGCTGCCGCTGCATCTGCGGAGGGAGGCTGAGGGGCAAACGGGTGAAGCCCGACGTGCCAAACGACGATCCCACCGATCTCGAATGAAACGGACCATGTATCGGCCGCCCACTCGTTCTCGTCGGAAAGCATTGCCGCATAGTCGGCGCGTAGATCCGCCGGGGCGTCCGACGCGGACCCATACATCATGCCGAGAACGGCGTCTAGTAGGTCATCGCGGCGCGTGACGATCTTTGCCTCGGGAATATCGCTTTCGCCATGGCCGATGACGATGAAGCATTCGCCAGATACCGTTCCCGCCACCTCAGTGCGAGGGGCGCGGGCCGCTTGCCAAAATTGCCATGCGAATTCTTCTTCAGGTTCGCCGCAATAATTCGCGCCCCTGATCGGCGCGCATTCGTCGATGGTCTTGCATGCTGGGGAGTAGTAGAACTTCTGGAACGCCGCCCGCTCATCCGCCCCATTGCCCGTGCCTTCGAGCGGGGCGGCCGACGTTCCGACTGCGACTCTCATGGCTGTCGCTGCGCTACGTGATCCAGCACCATTCAGAATGGCGCGATTCCCCGCGCTCCACATGTCGATGAGTTGCTGATCCGTCAGCGCGTCGACACCGGCCGGCGCTGCTTCGTGCTGCTCGACAGAGTAACGAGCCTCGCGCTCGCATGCGCCGGTGCCGCAGTTGCGCGAGCATTCAATGTCGGCGATTGCGCATACTCGGACGGCTGCGCGGTTGTTGTCGGTGGTCTTCATGGTGGTGGTCCTCAGGTGGTCAGGTCTCGACGACATGGCCGAGTTGGCTGTCGAGCAGAGCAATCGTGTTCTCACGCCCGTATGCGACAAGGCAAATTGGCGCGCCAGAGTTGAAGGGGGCACGCCGGCCATCGACATAATGAAAGTGCGGGCGGCCTCGCACGAAGCACACAGAATCGGCACACGGCCACACGCATTCGTAGAACATCGCTGTCTCGGTGCGTGCCGGGATCAATGCGATGCCGTTCCCGTGAGCGTTCATGCGGCGCAGCCATTTCACGGCTTCGCGGCCGAATGGCGGATTGCACCAGACCCGACCGCGCCATGGCCGCGTGAGGCCGTCGTCCAGAATCGTGAGATGTTCGCGCGCCGTATCCCAAGGCCGATTCACTGGCGAGCAGGGATCAAGATCGAACTCGCCGAGCGCACGAAGCCATTCGGGCGGCGTCAGCCACTCGTCGTTTTTCATCCGAGCGCTCTGGTGCGAAGACATGCTCATCGTCATCCTCAATCAGTAGAACAGCATCAATGGCAAAAAAATCGGCCCCTATACCAGCGGGCCAAATCACCACGGGGAAATAGGCGCACCACTCCACCCTGCGGAGAAACGCCGCCCTTATGTCGGCCTATTCCTGTGTTGGGTGGGTGGTGCGCGGAAGGGAGGCTTAGTTCGGCACCGGAAGGCCAAACGCCTTGAGAAGATACGGATCGGGATCGGGTTGACGTGCGTACCATGCTCGATAATCGTATGGCACATCGGCAATTGGCCTGCCCGCGTGTTTGCCAAACGACATATGGGTCGGAATACGCGCCTTCTCCGAGAACTGATAGACGTCTTCCCAGGTTCCCATGTCTTCGCCGCAGTGCTCGATAATTGCAAAGAGCACGCGGGCGCAGAGATAGCAATCGGCAAGCGCGTTATGTGCGTCTCGAAGCTCAAGACGCACTGCTTCCAGATTCGATCCAAGCATGTAGCTAAGTGCGCCAAGCGTGTGCGACTCGGCATCCGGCCAGACCCGTCGCGCCATCGCCAACGTGCAAATGCGCTTCACGTTCAACCTACCCGCGACTTCCCAATCGAAATCGACCTTGTGCCCGATCATGTACTTCATGTCGTTAGGCAAACGGAACTCGCTGTTCGGTGGACAATCGACCAAATCCGAAGGCAGGATATGGTGAACAGCCATCGCGCCGAAACTGATTGCCTTGGTCGGCTGATAGCGTTGCAGGAACACATCGCGCGGAGCGTGATCGGTCAGATCGTCGCTCATCGTCAGTAGCGCCGCCTCGATCAATTGCGGCTCGTCCGCGCTTGTCGTCTCGGTGTCAAAAATGTATGAGGTCATTTGATTTCCAACCTGTTTTTTTGTTCCAGGCGAGCACCGGGGATTTCTTGCCCCGCCTTCAGCGCCTCCTTCAGCGCCCCCTTATCGAGCGACGGTTGTGGGGGTTCTGGCGTCTTAAGAAATGACGGCGGAATCTTTTTCTCGTCATCCACGATCAGCGACGGTGGATTCTTCCGGATCGATAGCACAAAGAATGGCGATTCGATTTTCTGGAGTTTCGCATGCTCCATGTTGGAAAGCAGATAGTCCCGGACATGATTCGCTTTCTTTCTGATCGCTGCCGCACGCTCACTCATCATTTCAATCTGCGTCTCGATGGCGGCTGCGCTGGATTCTAGATTGCGAACGAACATGGCGACGTTGATCGATTTTTCCTCGATGTCGCCGTTAATCGATTCCAGCGTGTCTTTAAATGTCTGCTCATCCAACCCAAGTTGTTCGAGCTGATCAAGTTGTTGGCGATACTCGCCAGCGATGGCGAAAAGACTGAGACTCATTTTTCTCGGCTCCCAAGAAACTGAACTACGTCCGCGATGATTTCGGTCGAGTACTTATCTTGACCGTTGCTGTCCTGCCACTTGCGCGTCTTGATCTTGCCTTCGACGTACAGCGACGAACCCTTGCGGACGTGCTCCGAGACAATCTCGGCCAGCTTTCCGAAGAACGCGATCCGATGCCATTCGGTAACGTCCTTCGGTTCTCCGGTAGTCTTGTCCTTGTACTTGTCCGATGTGGCAACGCGAATGTTTGTGATCGCATCGCCGCTCGGCAGATATCGTGTCTCGGGATCGGCGCCCACGTTGCCGATGAGAATGACCTTGTTGACGGATGCCATAGTTATGCCGCCTTTTTCAATTCTTTCATGCGTTGATTGAAAGTCGCATTCGCGGCGGCCTTCTGCTCCTTGGTCAGACCATTCATGATCTCGACCAATTTAGGCACCGTATCCGCTGATCGCATCTGTTCTTCAATTGCCAGATCTGCGGCCGTTGATTCCGACCGCCCTGCCGCATTCTTGCGGCTCGCCACGTCGTGCGACGAACCATCTGCATCATTATCGCCTTCAGTCGGGATGCAAAACGTCTGGAAAGCTGCATACTTATAGGCCGCTGACATTGCTTTGTTCGTTGCCTTATCGGCGCTGTCCATCGCTTCGCCGAAGGTTCGAACAGTATGCTTACTGCCATCCTCAGCGCTCACGAAGTCAAATTCCGCTTCGACCGTGACGTAAAACAGCGCGCCACCCTTCTGGGTTTGGCGCTCAACTACTTCGCGCGAAATCATGCGCGGCAGGATAACGAGGTTATGTGCGGCCAGCATCGGCGCAAGCGCGTTGTACACATCATCGATGCCCCGGAATTGGTAGCCCTGTTGCTGATTCTTCCGATCCTTCGAGATGCCGTTTTTTGCCATCTCGCCTGCGATTGCCGCGATTGCCTGATACACATTCATGTTGTGCTCCGGAGAGTTGATGCCAGCCAAGGGCGTCCTCGGCTTCCTGTTCCTGCTGCTCTTGTTGCTGTTGCGCTTGCCAAAATGAATCGTCGTCGTCCGTCATGCGACACCTATTCGAGGTTGCGCCGATGCCACTCGGCGACCAGCGCATCTAGTTCCGCCCCAACCGCTTCCCTAGCATGCCTCTCGTCGCGCCAGCGGTTGCCGTCTGCAAGTTCGTAGCGGCGACGGGCGTTCGATGCTTGGTTGATTTGCGCCAGAAGTTCGCGCTGGTTCATGGTTGCGATGTTCATCACAAAGCCTCCATTGGTGGAGGTGTGATTTTTGCCTTCACTTCTACGGGGCATCCAAGGCAGTCGCCAAAGACCGTTCCGAGCGAATCCATGATCTCAATCATTTCTTCGATGCTTGGGTCATTGCTCTTGATGAACTTCTGGACACGCTCGGCAAGAATTCGCTTGTTTGCGATTGCGCTCATGCTGCCCCCTTCTTCGTCAGCTCCGGCACATACCGACCGTCATAGTTCGGCGCCAGCAACCAATGGCTGCCGAGGAATGCAATCTTGTGTTTCGCCCGCGCTTTGTTTGCGCTGCCCGTATGGCGCAGTTCGGCTTCCAGTCGTTCGGACTGGGTGAGGCATACGTTTGTGCGCACGTGGCGCAGGTCAATCATCTTCATCTCGCTCTCCTAGCATCCAAGTCCCGCATACTCAGCCGCCTGCTGTTGCTTCGCGATCTCGAAGCACGCACCGCAGCACGTTTTCTTCAATTCCCAACGCTTGCTGAAAAAGTAGCCGGTGAAGTGTTCGCGCGGCTTCACGTCGTCCTTCAGGTTTCCGCATTCGTCGCACCGATCTAGTACGCGCGTCGTCATCTGGCGTCGATTCCAAGCATCTCTGTCCATCACTGCCCCAGCGCGCACAACTCGACGTATCGGATGGCCTGGTACGCGCAGCACGATCCGACGATCAGGTTTGCAGCGACAAGCAAATTTAGGCGAACCCAGAAGCCTCGCATGGCGTTCTCCTTAGTATTCCTCAAGGCTTTGTGGGGATGGGGCCGGTGGTGTGGTTCCGGCTTGCTGCCGCGCGGTGTGGGCCGCAATACGTGCGAGGCTCGCGGCTCGAACTACTAGCCTCGTCTATACCGACGCCTACCCGTGTTTCCGCCCTATCGTTGATCGGGCCGATCGTTGCCGTGAGCGATGCCTCGCCGTGGCCGGGTAGATGCTCCCTAGTCGCTGCGCAGTCACCATCTGCGCATTCCCATCCCTACAAAGCCCTTGGCATCCTCATCACTTGACTGGCGCCTGAATCTTGTCCATAAACGCCCTGAACGCCGCATCATCGCGCTTGCGTTGCTCGCCGCGGATGTAGTCCTTAAACGGAGTCATAATCCGGCGTGCCGCATCGAGACGCGCGAAAATTTCTTCGTGGCTTTCCTCTTTCACGTTGCCTCCTTCACATACTGGTTGTAGGCCGGCCACGCGTATTCCACGTAGCCGGATACGGCGTAGCTGATAGCTTGGGCGATCAAATCCATGGCCCGCTTGTCGCCAGCGTTGCGAGCGATTTCGTAGGCTCGTCTAAGTTTGCTGATGTCCATTTCTATCTCTCGCGCAAGCAGCCAAAAAATCGCGTGCGTGCTTGGTGATAATCTCGTGACCCATCGCTTCGCCAAGGGACGTAAGGGCGCCGATAGCGCAAATTTGATCGACGGACGGCACCGCTCCCGCCACCTCAGTGCGAGGGGCACGGGCGATTCGGAGCGCCCATAGGCCGTTGCCCCGGTCGATCCACTGGCCTGCATTGAAAGATCGTCCTTGCTCATCCTCGACTTCCACGAAGCGGCCGGATTGATATGACGGCGGTCCATCGAACACGATGTCCATGAACGCCGCCCCATTGCCCGTGCCTTCGAGCGGGGCGGCCGACGTTCCGACTGCGACTCTCATGGCTGTCGCTGCGCTACGTGATCCAGCACCATTCAGAATGGCGCGATTCCCCGCGCTCCACATGTCGATGAGTTGCTGATCCGTCAGCGCGTCGACACCGGCCGGCGCTGCTTCGTGCTGCTCGACAGAGTAACGAGCCTCGCGCTCGCATGCGCCGGTGCCGCAGTTGCGCGAGCATTCAATGTCGGCGATTGCGCATACGCGGACGGCTGCGCGGTTGTTGTCGGTGGTCTTCATGGTGGTGGTCCTCAGGTGGTCAGGTCTCGACGACATGGCCGAGTTGGCTGTCGAGCAGAGCGATCGTGTTCTCACGCCCGTATGCGACAAGGCAAATCGGTGCGCCGCTGTTGAACGGGGCGCGCCGGCCGTCGACATAGTGGAAGTGCGGCCGGCCGCGCACGAAGCACACAGAATCGGCGCACGGCCACACGCATTCGTAGAACATCGCTGTCTCTGTACGCGCCGGGATCAACGCGATGCCGTTCCCGTGAGCGTTCATGCGGCGTAGCCATTTCACGGCTTCGCGGCCAAATGGCGGATTGCACCAGACCCGACCGCGCCATGGCCGCGTGAGGCCGTCGTCCAGAATCGTGAGATGTTCGCGTGCCGTATCCCAAGGCCGATTCACTGGCGAGCAGGGATCAAGATCGAACTCGCCGAGCGCACGAAGCCATTCAGGCGGCGTCAGCCACTCGTCGTTTTTCATCCGGGCGTTCTGGTGCGAAGACATGCTCATCGTCATCCTCAATCAGTAGAACAGCCGCATCGGTTGGGCGCTCGGCTCGCATCAGGCAGCGTTTAGCATGAAAGCGCCGGGAGTCGAGTCGGTGCTATGACGGGGCCCAGCCGTCATCCGAGCGCCCACCGATGCAGCCGGGATACCGCGCGTGTGGCGCGGCGGGTGGGTCACTGCGCTTCGCGTGCGAGGTCGCTGCCCGCGAATGGATCGCGGTCTTCGTCATCGACGTCGGTGTGGTCGCCACCGAACAAATCCGGATCGACGTAGTTGTCCGGCGCCGTCAGCGTGATGCCGATCTCCTGCTGCAGCCGCGTCGCGATCTTCCCGTGGTCTGCCTCGTCCTTCGGGTGCGCGGTGATCTTGAAATGCACGCCGACTGAGCCGCCTTCCTGCGTGGTGAACCGGATGTCCTTCAGGCCGCACTCGGCCAGCAGCACGTCTTCGGTACCCGTCGCGCCGATGTGGAAGCGCAGCAGGTACCCTTCATACTTGCGATCCCACGCGAGGTTGCACATAAACGGGAAGCGCAGCTCGGTCAGGCCGTCGTGCTCCATCGGCAGCTCGCCGGGCTTCGGCTGCGGCTTGCGATACAGCATCGCGCGCAGCGCCGGGTCGAACTCGCCAAGGACGTCACCGCCCACGACGACGGACATGCCGATCGTGATTGCGGGCTTGCGCTCGGCGCCGTGCTTCTCGCTGACGTTCGTGCACGAGACGATCTTCGCGAGGGTGTTGTCGAGGTTGAACATGCTGGCTCCTGTGGTGGATGGCTTACTGCGGTTGCGCGACGCGCCCGGCCCAGTGCCGGATGCGCTTCTCGACGTACTCGGGGACTGCGCACACCTGGCCACCGTCGAACGCGGCGAAGACCGGCTTCAGCAGCTCGCGGTCGATCGCGCACGTGACGACGTCGTGGCGGATCGCGGCGACCAGGCGGTAGAGGTCGTTCGACGTGTTCATGCAGCCCTCGCGGCGAGCACGTCGTCCTCGAACACGCGCACGCCGTCGAGCGGGCAGTTCTTCTTCAGCGCGAGAGCGATTTTGTTGATGGCCGGCATGTTGGCGTCGAGCAGGTCGACGTATTCCGGGTGCGCTGCGATATAGCGGATCAGTGCGAGCTTGTCGTTGACCTCGGCCTTCCATACCTTGCGCGTCGAGATGCCCTTCGTTTGCGGAAGCGCGGCAATGACCGGCGCCGTGATCAGCGTCGCGGTCTGCTGGAGCGTGGCCGCCTCGGCGACGCCTTGCTCGACGCGGCTCTCGGCCTCGGCGTTCAGCCGTGCGGCGGCTTCGACATCGCCAGCCGCCGCAGCCTGTTCAGCCTGTCGCTGGATCGCCTGGGCTTCGGCCTGCGCCGCAGCTTCACGCGCGGCAGCTTCGGCTTCCATGCGAGCACGCTCCTGCCGCGCGGCTTCTTCTAGACGCGCCTGCTCGGCGATGCGCAGACGCTCCTGCTCGCGGTCGTAGCCCTGGATCGCCTTCTTCAGGAGCGCCTCGGCCTGCTCGAGGTAATCGGTCGGCGCCCGGAACAGATCCATCACGGCTTTCTTCGCCGCATCGATCGGCTGCGTGATCGCCTTGCGCTTCGTGTCGAGGTCCTTCTGCAGGCCTTTGATCTTCGTGAGGTCCTGCACGGCCAGGTCGCGCACCTCGGCGCAATCGATCTCGAAGACCTTCGCGCTCGCCAGCGCGCGCTCGGCGCCCTTGAACAGTGCGTCTTCAGGACGCGGCACTTGCAGATTCACCAACGGTTGCGTGTCCATTTTTTTCCTTCCAGTTGCGGAGAGTGAGAAGCGACAGGAACACCGGCCAGTCGCCTTTATCGGTGAACGGCACCAGCCGGTAGGTGCCGTCAGCGCGCAAGCCGAGGCCGTAACGGTCCTCGATCTGCGTGCCGTTTTTCGCGAACAGTTCGCCGTATGCGGCCAGCTGCAGGCCGATCACCGGCCCGAGCGTGAGCATCTTCTTCAGGTCGATCACGGCGCGGCGCCTGTTGATCAGGCCCGAACGGTCGGGCGTGCCGGCGAACCGCAGCGCCGGATGAAAGAGCCGCTTTTCGATCGTCTCGGGCACGAAGCCCGTCTCCGCGCGGAACTTGATCCAGGCCGTGAGGTACGGCCGGAGCTCGTCCGCGAGGTTGTCCATATCGAGGTCGTCGAGGTCGTAGAGCTCGGTCATGCGGTGCACGGCCGAGCCGAGCTGCCGCGCGCGCTCGAGCGTCTCGCGGGGCACCATCGAGTAATCGACGAGAGGAGTGAGGACCTGCGTCACGCTCGGCACGCGCTTGCCCGCGACGGTATAGACGTGGTCGACTGGATCGAAAAGCAGCTCGGCCATCACGCACCTGCCATCGGATCTTCGATCCAGGCGACGATCTCGTTGTAGTTTGTGGTCGTCACGCCGTCGTAGCCGAAGCCGAAGCGCTTGCGCAGGTCGGCCTCGCCGAGAGTTGCCTGCTCCATCTTCGTTTTCAGGATGCGCATCACGCTGTCGCTCGCCGGCGTGCCGGCAGCGAGCGTGCCCTGCTCGAACAGTTCGTCATCGCCACCGGGCTCGCGCGCGGCCGGCTGCTGCGCTGCGCGGCGGGATGTACGTTGCGCCGGAGCGGCGTTTTGTTGTGTGCCGTCCGCCGGTGGTTGTGTGATAACACCGTCGGCGTCAGCCTGCGGCGCGGCGGCGGCGCGCGCGCTCTTCGATTGCGGCTGCGGCACCGGCGCGCCGTCGGCCGGCGTCTGCTCGGCGAAAGCCTGCTCGACCGTTGTCTCGCCTTCCTTCAGCGACGTCGTGATGCCGAACAGGACGGTCAAGTGCTCGAGCGTGATGTCCTCTTCGCCCTCGATGCCGAGCAGCTTGAACACCATATCCGGCGTCGCGCCGTACTTCTGCAGGACGCCGAGCGCGCGGGCACGGCGGTTCGCGAGCGTCTGGTTGTCGCCGACCGCCGTCCGCCTGGCTGCCTCGTACATGTCCGACCAGAAAGCCTTCGGCACACCTTTCAGGATTGCGTTGCGCAGCGCGATCGAGCACGCTGCATTCGCCGTGACGCCGATCATGTCGGGCTTGAAGCGGTTGCCCCTCTTGTCGACGATGCGGCGCTGCACCTCGTAGGTGATCGCGACGTTGCGTTCGAGATCATGAAAGACACCCTGCGCGGTGACGAACTCGCCGTGATCGTTCACGACACGCGCGCCGGCGCGGCTGTTCCCCCAGGCACTCGCCACCACTTCCGCGAAGCGTGCGCTCGGGCCTTCGATCGTCTTGCCGTCGCGCGGCAGTGCGTAGATGCATTCCTGCGCGATGTTCTCGTTCAGCGTGACCATTTGCAGCGTCTCGTCGCGGAAACGCTTGATCGAGCGCGGATACTTGTGAGCGGTTGCGATCTGCTGATCGATCTCGCTCTTGTTCAGCAGCGCCACGGTGCTGCTGTCGACGTCCATTTCAACGATGTCGGACATGGATTCCTCGGTGGGTAATGAAGGGAGAGCCGCGCTTCGCGTTACGCCTGGTCGCCGGCCGGCATCTTCTCAATGCAGCGATACGGGAAGCGGTCGACGTGCGGTTTGATGTGCTTGTAGAAGTGCGAACCGATCGACTCAGCGCTCTGCAGCGCAGCGAAGTTCGCCGGCGTAGCGTTGTCGTAGTGGTAGAGCGACGTCGGCGCGCCGGTCGTGCGATCCTTGAAGCGGATGGCGAGCGTCTGCGTTCCCTCGTCGTAGCCGATGCTGTGGATCTGCGACGACTCGACGGACGTCATGGCGATGGCGGGAATGGTGCTCATGGTCAAGCCTCCTGGTGGTGGACTGCGGAAACAGGTTGGTTGTCGTTGGCCAGCGCGCCGAGTTGCGGCACGATCAGCCAGACGACGATAAAAAGAATCGTCGCCAGGACGATCCAGAGAGCGAACAGCTCGGCGACTTTGCGCGCGAAGGACTTCACAGCCAGCTTCCAGCGCGCAGCGCGACGGTGAGCCACCAGAAGAGACCGACGGCCGCGCCGAAACCGACGGCCGCGCCGATCTGGATAGACATGTGCACGCGGTGGCATGCGCGGTAGAGGTCGTTGTCGTTCGCGGCGCGCATCACAGGCACTCTCCGCAGGCGCGGAAGTGGCGCACCGGATCGACGATCGGATTGGTTGGCTCGGTCGCGGCCGCGATTGCCGCCCGCGCGAACTGGAGCGTTCCCTCCGACAACTCGGCGTGATCGCTCACCATGTCCCGGAGGGCGTCGAGTAGCCGAGGCGCGGCTGCGAACAAGCGTGCGTATTCCTTCCCGTGCGGATGCACCGAGCAGTCGGCGACCTGATATGTCGTGTCGCCGCGCCGTGCACTGACGAAGGGTCCGTAGGCTTCGAGCTCGGGCGGCTTTTGGGTCGTGTCCATGTGATTCCCCGATCGAACGAAAAGATCGAATTACTGAATAATCAATCTGCGGACGGCGCGCGCGCGGAGCGCGGCGCTCTTGACGCTGGTGGTCTGGTAGCCGAGGTAGAAGTCCTGAGACCAGGCCCAACCGGATCCGTTTTCCTCGGTCGACCAGTACCAGTCGCGTTTGAATTGCTCGCCCAGATTCGCGAACATCAGCGACTGTTCTCGACGCGTGGGCAGCTCGCCCCCGATCGACGCGGCCCATTCTTTCGCGGCTTCCCAGTCGCGCTCGCCGTCATCGCCCGGCAACAGGATCACGTGATGATTCGGCGCGCCATTCTTGCCGATCAGGATTCCGGCGTAGTGCTCGCCCGCATTGAGCTCGGGCAGTTCGATCGCTTGCTTCGTGGCTTCCATGGATATCTCCGGGTGGTTTGCGGCTCAGCCGCGGTGGTGGTCGTCGTTCTCGATGTTCTTCATGGCGCTGCGGATGCGATCGACTACCTCGTAGCCGATGCCGAACGCGAAGAGCACGCCGAGGCCGATCAGGACGGTTTTGATGAAGAGCTGCATGTCAGCACCAGACGACGTGTTTCCAGTCGACCAGGCGACGGATCGACCAGTGGCGACGCAGCTCGGGCAACTCCATGTCCGGGCATGCGACCTCGAGATAGCCGCCCGAGAGCGGAACGATTTCGGTGTGGAGGCGATGGCCGTTCATTTCAGACCTCGTCGAACAGGCGAACGCGAACCGGCACGCGCCCACCGCCCGAGTACTCGGCGATGCGCTTCGCCGCGGCAGAGAAGGCATCCTCGAACGCAGCCATCAGCAGCCACTGGAAATGCGCGCGGTCTGAGGTGTCGCGGTATGCGTCGACGATCTTGCGTTGCTCGGATTCGTTCAGACCGGCGAGTGCCTCGAGCACGTCGTCGAGCGTGACGACTGCGGTCGCGCGCTCGAGCGCTTCGTCGGCCTCGGCCTGGGTGTCGTTGAACTGCTGCAGCTGCCGATCCGACCAGAAGTCGGCCGCGCGTTCGGTGGTGGCGGGATGGAGCATTTCAGCCGCCCACGCGCACGAATGAGCCGGCGACGAACGCCTCACCGGTCGCGTTGAACAGCTCGCGGCACATCGCGTTCTGCATGCGCGCGCCGCTATCGTCGAACGCGACGGCCAGACGCGCGCCGTTCGCGAGGATTCGTTGCTTCAGCTCGAACGCGAATACGTCGGCAGCCGACGGCAGCGTGCGCGGGGTGATCGGGTGGTGGTGGAGCATGGTGGCCTCGCGGTTCGTGATTACCTACAACCACAGACTACAACCTACAACTTCACACTGCAAGCGAAAGTTGTAGGTCGAGGCGAAAAAAATCCCGCATGTGCGGGATTGTTACGAATCCGTTAATTTACCGACCGGGGCCCGCGAATCCTTGAATGATCCATGCGAGCGCTTTTGCGCCTCCCAGTCCGACTAGGCCGAAAATGATGAAAAGTACAGCGACCTCAGGGCGCCCATTGGAATAGCTGGTGAGCGCGCCAAGACCGAGCAGGGCGCCCCAAACCCAGCCAATCCCCGCGATTACGCGGGCGATTCGAGATAGTCCTTCGTGTCCGTTCATCGCGTGATTTGCAGGTCGTAGAGTTGTTGATCGTCCGTCAAGCACGTGCCGGTTCCTGATTGGCTCAAGCCGCTGAACGAAAAGACGCAGCGGAGATTGTGGCCGTCGGCGGCTTGCGCAAGCACATTTCCATTTCCAGTTGCGCTGATGCCGATCGCATTTCCAGTCACGACCTGGCCACCAGAAAAGGCTGTGCCGAGCGAGAATGAGCCGCCGCGGACATAGACGAATTTCCCATCGTAGGTGCGATCGTCGATGGTGATAGAGACGGTCTTGTCGATCTGCTTGGCGACACCGTGAGCCATTTTCCCGGACCCTCGGGGCATCAGCGCTAAATCGTATGTTGCGCAGCCCGACAGAAGGACGAGCACACTCATCCCCGCAAGAATCTTTTGCATTTCCACCCCGCGTGCGATTGTTATTCGGGCACCCACTTGCCGATTGCGACGCCAATGATTTCGGCGTTTGCCGGCATCTGGCTGATCTGGTTCGGCCAGCTCGGGTTGAGCCATTTGAGCATGCGCACGTCTCCCTCCATCAGCAATTGCCGGAAGGTCGCGCGCGTTTCGTGTGGCATTCGGAGCATCACCATGCACCGATTGGCTACTTCTTTGGATGGATCGATTGCGACGAAGTCGCCGGGCGCGTACGACTTGAGCCCGGTGGGGTCATAGTTGGCCTCGCCGTCGATCCGAACCACAAAAGAGCCGATTCCGTGGTCGAGGGGAAATGGTATCCATTCCTCGACGCCCTCGTTCTGCAGACTGGCCATTCCGCGTCCCCATTTATTCGCGTGTTCCCACGATATGAGAGGGAGCTTCCCGAAAGATTCTTGCATCCTACTTACTTGTTCAGAATTTCGGGGTAGTGGTTTGTCCGCAGACTTATTTACCGATTCATTGACAATCATCAAGCGATCGAATTTCGTCCCGGCTACCAGGTCGGCCACCGATACGTGGAGCACTGCAGCAATCTCGGCGATTTTTGTAGGGCGAGGGTCAGATTTTCCGGCCTCCCACTTTTGGACAGCCTGAGGCGTCACGCCAATGGCTCGGGCCAAGTCCGATTGCGATACCAACGGATCGGTAAGGCTTTCTCGGATTTGCTGGATTCGGTTGCCGATCATGATTTCCTTCATGCACGGGATGTTACAAAAACTGGTTGTAAGTAGCACTGCAAAAATGGGTTGGAGGATTCGGTTGTAAGTTGTAGACTTCGGTTGTAACCATGACCGCAAGGCTATGACCATGACTCCAATCCAACGCGCAGCGCAGGCCGCCGGCGGTCAATCCGCCCTTGCGCGAAAGCTCGGCTGCACCCCCCAATCCGTCTGCAAGATGTGCGCGACGGGCCGCGTACCTGCTGAACGTGTTCTCTCGATCGAGGCTGCGACTGGTGTTCCGCGCCACGAACTGCGCCCCGATCTGTATCCGCTCGAGAGCAAGTCCAAGGTGGCCGCATGAAACCCCGCGCCGAATACCGCAACGAGGTGAAAACCCGTTTGCGCGATCGCGTCTATGACGCGCTCCAGTTCTACAAGCAGCTGCATGGCATCGACTCCGATTCGGCCGCGCTCAACCGCATCGCGGAGGTGGCGCTGTTTGGCGTTGTCGGCACTTTGCCCGCGCAGCTCGTGCCCGTCAGTGCCGATGCGGGACAGACCGGCCCGAAGGTGCGCGCATGAGTGGCGCCCGCGTGGAGCAAACGGTCGCGCTGCCCGTCATCGACGCAGCCGATCTGGCGATGCGCGCCGCAGCGCAACAGATCTCAATCCCCGATTACCTCGGCTATCACGTGCTCAGGAGCGCCTATGGCGCGATGCATCCGGTCGTGATCGCCTTCGAGCAGCGTCCCAAAATGGGACAAGCGGGGACAGAGGAGGGTGATCGTGATTGACCTCTGGATCGACGCCTGGATGGCGTCCGTCATCTGGTTCGCCTTTGGCGGTGCGTGGAGGTGGTGCTGATGGACCTCCCGAATTTCCTCACCGTGGCGAGGTGCTGACGTGGCGCGCATCCGCACCATCAAACCCGAATTCTTCACGAGCGAAGACATCGTTGCGTTGTCACCGTTCGCTCGACTGCTTTACATCGCCCTCTGGTGTGAGGCTGATCGTGAGGGACGTTTCGCCTGGAAGCCGGCCACATTCAAGATGCGCTACCTCCCGGCGGACGACGTCAACATTCTCGATTTGTGCCAAGAACTTCTCGATCGGGGCCTCGTTGTGACCTATCGAGACGAAACCGATAACGAAATCGAGAAGAATCGAGAACTTTTCGATAAATCTCTCGATACTCTCGCTTTCATCCCGAAGTTTTATCGACACCAGAATATCAATAACCGGGAAACCCCGTCCGTATTGCCTGAGCCGTTATCGAATCCACGCGTGGCCGACGCGTCACGACGCGAGAAGCACGCGCCACGAGGGGAAGGGAAGGGAAAGGAAAGGAACACTAATACACGCGTCACGACATCGCGTGACGTCGACTTCGAGAAATTCTGGGCGATCTATCCGCGCAAGGACAGCAAGGTCCAAGCGGAAAGGGCGTTCTCCAAAATCGCTCCGAACGAGCAGCTGCTCGCCAAGATCCTTGCAGGCGTGCAGCGGGCCGCGACTTCGGAGCAATGGAGCAAGGACGAAGGCCGATTCATCCCATACGCGTCTACCTGGCTCAACGGGAAACGGTGGGAGGACGGTGGATCTTCGGCGCTAATCGGCCAAACGACGACGTTCAACGGCCATTCGGCCGATAACCCCTTCGCGTGATCGCCATGGCCCGCTATCCCGCCAACTCCGAAGCTCTCGTTGCCATGCGCCGTCGCCGTCAGGCTCCGGCTGGCTCGGTGCTCGTTTCGTTCGTTGGATCGCTGCAGTGGTCGAACGTGACCCTGCATGCCTCGGTCAACGAGCGCTATGACTGGCGGCCGATCGCGGCTTTGGATGTCGAGGCTTTCGCTTCGGCTTCGATCGCGTTTCCTGCGCTGCTGCGCTCGCTGGTCGACATGGCCGCAGCGGTACCGCGGCGCATGGTGCTGACGTTCCGCGAAGGTCCCCGCGTCGAACTCGGCGAGTGGCGCCAGGTTACCGACTTCCGTGTTTTCGACTGGTGCCCGATGGCACTCGGCGGTCCCTGCTGGGACGACGCCCGAGCACTCGCATCACGCATCTTCGCCGAGCTCGGCAAGTCCATTCCCACCCCGTACGACGAGGCTTGCACGCTCGTCATCAAAGCCGCCCAGGAGGCTCAGCAGTGGCACGCGTGATTCCCGATTCGATCGACTGGAACGCCTACGTCAACGACGCGGACGACGGTCGTGCGGACGTTCGCCGAGCGTCCGAATTCTTCGACATGGTCGTGGATGCGTTCCACGGCGAGGCGCAGCAGCAGACCGGCGTCTCAACGCCGTGGTCGTCCCTTGGCAAGGATCTGGCCTTCCGTCCGGGTGAAGTCTCGCTATGGGGTGGCATCAACGGGCATGGCAAATCCGGTGTGCTCGGGCAGGTGATCTTGCACGTAATGTCGCAGGGCGAGCGTGCGTGCATCGCTTCAATGGAAATGCCTCCGCACAAGACGCTCGAGCGCATGGCGCGCCAAGCTGCTTGCAACGAAGCGCCCGCACAGACGTATCTGCGTTCGCTCGAGCGCTGGACCGACGACCGGCTCTGGATCTACAACCACATCGGCACCGTGCAGCGCGATCGGATGCTGGCCGTTTCGCGGTACTGCCGCAAGGAGCTAGGCGTCTCGCACATGGTCATCGACAGCTTGATGAAGTGCGGGATTGCGCCCGACGACTATGCCGGCCAAAAGAACTTTGTCGATCAGCTTTGCTCGCTGGCACGCGATACCGGGCTGCATATCCACCTCGTCCACCACATCCGCAAGGGCGAGCGCGAGACCGACATTCCCGACAAGTTCGACCTGAAGGGCGCGGGCGAAATCACCGACCTCGTCGACAACTTGATCATCGTGCATCGCAACAAGCGCAAGGAAACGGAGCTGCGGAAGGATCTCGACGACGAGAAGCGCGCGATGTTCGAAGCGCAGGCCGATACGGTGCTGATCTGTGCCAAGCAGCGGCATTACACCTGGGAAGGGAATCTGAAGCTCTGGTTCGACCAGGCATCGCTGCAGTACCGCGATAGCAGGACGGATGGGGCGCAGTTTCTCGATCTTGAATCGTCGCAATGGAGGCAGGTATGGGCACGCTGAACGCATCCACTACGCCCGCGCGCGAGCTGCTTCGGGTTACGAAACCGCGCGGCGACGCCTGCGTCACGATCACTGCGTCGGTAATTCGCCTGAACGGGGTACGCGTCTCGCATCAGGAGATGGTGGTGCTGCGCAAGATCGCGGCGAGGCTCAAAGGGGAGGCGGCATTCCCCATCCTTCCGCCCCAAAACCCGGAGGACGCATGACGATCATCATCGGCTGCGACCCGGGCCTCACCGGCGCGCTCACGTTCCTCGGTGCCAGCGGCGAGCTGCTATCGGTCGAAGACCTGCCAACGTGCCCGATCCCGACCGCTGGCCCGAAAGCGCGCGTCAAACGCAAGCTCGACGCTCGCGCGCTGCGCGAGATCCTGCGCCGCGGCGTTCCCGCTGACGAGCGCGCGATCTTCGCGATGGAGGACATGCAGCTGCTCGGCGGTTCGTCGGTGCAGACCATGGGCGCGCTGGCGCATACGCGGGGCGTTCTCGAGGCTGTCGCGATCCTGTGCGACATGCGCATGGAGTACGTGACGCCCCAGCGCTGGAAGCGCTTCTATGGGCTTGGCGCGGACAAGGCGCAGTGCCTAGATGCTGCCCGCCGGCTGTATCCGCATGCGCCGCTCACCCGGGCGAAGGACCACAACCGTGCCGAGAGCGTGCTCATCGCGCGCTGGGCGCAGAGGAATCTCACATGAACCCAGTCCAACTTGCCGACCAACCCACCTTCAGCGCGTTCGTGATGTCGTGCCGCCTTCCTCGCGACCCGATGTTCCGACAGTTCGTCGCGTATGCCGATGGTCGTCTCGACTGCGACGAGGTATCCGTGCAGCACGCCACGAACTACATCCACAACGCCTGCAACCTCGAGAGCCGGAATGAGCTGAAGACCTGCCGCGAGGCCGAGCGCCGGTTTCACCATCTGCTTCACGCCTTCCGGCGATGGAGTGACAACCAGCAGCACAACGAACGGAGAGCAGCATGAATTTCGTCATAAATGCCTTCATCGCGGCCCTGCTGTGGGCTGCGGCGGCCTTCCAGTCGGATGCCTCACTGAGTGTAGCCGTCGGCTATCTCTGGTTCGTGACCGCGCTGACCTGGTTCGTTTTGCTCGGCTCGCTGCTCGACAAGAAGCCGATCGATAAGAATCCGATCCGGCTTCGTAGCGTGACTTCGATGCTGATGACGTGCGCGATCGCTTTCGTGCTCGCGGTGTACTTCGACCGCGTCTGGCTGCCCGCCATGATGGTTATCGGGCACATCTTCGTAATCGCCGTGCGCAGCGCCAAATTCGACGCGCAGCGATCGGCATTCTGAGCACCACGCTACGCCGATGCGCACTCGGCCGCTGGCTCGTGCGAGACGGGCGTTTTATCTCACGCCGGAGCATGCATGACCACCAACGACGAAATCGACGACCTGCTCGAAGACTGGTATGACTGGCAGGATTCGTATCGCCCGAAGCTTGGCTATGGGGGCGCCGATCCTGCGTGCCGCGAATACCGGTCTGGCTGGCGCGAGTCGTCGGATCTGGCTGATGCGGCTGACATGCGGGCGCGCAAGGCGGTCTGCGAGGCCGTCGATGCATGCGTGTCGCGACTCGATCTGCGCGGCCGCGTGGCGATTCAGACGGAAATGCGCAACCGGTTCAGCGGAGCGCGTTCCTGGTCGTCGATTCGGCTGCAATCTCCGCTGCCCGATGAGTATGCGCGGGCGAAGGAACTTCTGCGTCCAATGTTCGAGGCGCGTGATCTGGTCGAGACGGCGCAATGAATCCCACTTGTAAACTCGATAGCGGCAGCCTATAATCCGCGCCGTGGGGGAGTCGTTCGCCCTCAGAAAACCGAATTCAGCACCCGAAAGCCCGCTTGGCAGCCGCCAGCGGGCTTTTTGCTTTGGAGCCCGCCATGGCGACGATGAGCACGAAGAAGCGCGACAAGCTGCCCGCGAAGGCGTTTGCGGGCCCGGACCGGTCGTATCCGGTCAACGATCGCGCTCACGCGGCGAACGCCAAGGCGCGCGCGTCGCAGGCCGTCAACGCCGGCCGCATGTCCCTGAGCGAGAAGTCGAAGATCGACGCCAAGGCCGACAAGGTGCTCGGCGAGTCCCCGAAGCGCGGCGAGCGCACGGCCAAGCACAAGGCCAAGAAGTGATTCTTCCGCAAGCCGTGAGTGCGCGAACCGCGGCAGCTGTCGACGTATTGGAAGCCAGTGGTCTCCGCCGGATTCCGGAACTCGTGCTGGCGACGGGCGGCAGCAATCCCCTCAACGAACGGAGCATGACATGGACGAACTGAACGCAGCACCGAGCAGCACCGAGCCGAGCGACAACCCGAACTGGACGCCGGAACAGTTGGCCGAGATTAAGGCTAGCGACGTCGTACCGATGCAGATCAATCAGATCGCGGAGGCTGGCACGGCCGCGCCGGGGGAGCCTGTCGCGGCTGCGGCGGATTCGTCCCCCCCGGCTGCTCATGCGGATGCCGATGCATCCGTACCGGCGGCGTCCTCGTCGCTCCCCATCGGCGACGCTTCGAACACTGACGCGCTGGCGGTCGGCGGCGGCGTCGACGCTCCGTCGCACCTCCTCTTGCTCGACGCCATGCTCGCCGAGATCGAGCGCAAGATCGCCGCCGGCATTCACACGTTCGCGCACGAGGTCACCGCGGCGCGCAATCATCTGGCGAAGCTGCTGTAACCGTGGCCAACCCGACCAAGTTCAAGCCCGAGTTCGTCGAACTCGCGCGGAACTACTGCCTGCTCGGCGCGACCGACGTCGACCTTGCGCGCTTCTTTGGCACGACGGATCGCACGATCCGCACGTGGAAGCAGCAGCATCCGGAGTTCGCGGAGGCGCTCGAGCAGGCGAAGGAAGTCGCCGACGCGCAGGTGGTCGGGGCGCTCTACACGAATGCGCTCGCAGGCAACGTGACGGCTCAGATTTTCTGGCTGAAGAACCGGCAGCCGGCCAAGTGGCGCGACAAGGTCGACCACGAACACGCCGGCAAGGACGGGGGCGCCATCCAGTTCCAGCGCGTCGAGCGCCGCATCATCGATCCGAAATCGGAATGACCATCCTCGAAATCCAGACGCCGCGGGTGTTTGCTCCGCTGCTCGCTCCTGCGCGCTACAAAGGCGCGCACGGCGGTCGTGGATCGGGCAAGTCGCACTTCTTCGGTGAGCTGTGGCTGGAAGAAAACGTCTCGGACAAGTACGACTTCGTCTGCCTGCGCGAGACGTTGAAGTCGCTCGAGTTCTCGGTGAAGAAGTTGCTTGAGGCGAAGATCACCGCGTTCAACGCTGGCGACTACTTCGAGGTGCAAGACCGCCGCATCATGTCGCGCCACGGTGGCGTCACGATTTTCGAGGGCATGCAGAACCACACGGCAGAGTCGATCAAGTCGCTCGAAGGCTTCGACCGAGCGTGGTTCACAGAAGCGCAGAACGCCACCGAGAAAAGCCTCACGATTTTGCGTCCGACCATCCGCAAGCCCGGGTCACAGATCTGGGCCGATTGGAACCCGAGCAAGCCGACCGACCCGATTGACGTCCTGCTGCGCGGCGCCGAGCCGCCCCCGGATTCGATCGTCGTCGAGGCGAACTTCATGGACAACCCGTGGCTGCCGCGCGAACTCCACGAAGAAATGGAGTACGACAAGCGCCGCGACCCCGACAAGTACGCGCACGTGTGGCTGGGCGGCTATCAGCAGCGCAGCGAAGCGCGCGTGTTCAAGAACTGGCGCGTCGAGGAATTCGAGCGTCCCGAGGGCACGATCTTCCGCCTGGGTGCCGACTGGGGCTTTGCGAGCGATCCGTCGGTGCTCATCCGCTGCGACATCGACGGCAACCGCCTGTACGTCGACTACGAGGCGTATCAGGTCGGCTGCGAGATCGTGAACCTGCCGGAGCTGTTTATGGCCGTTCCGGAGGCCGAGAAGTGGCCGATTACGGCCGATTCGGCGCGCCCCGAGACGATCAGTCACATGCAAAAGCACGGCTTTCCGAAGATCCGCGCCGCGATCAAGGGCGCGAAGTCGCTGGAAGAGGGCGTCGAGTTCCTGAACTCGTTCGACATCGTCGTACATCCGCGCTGCAAGCACCTGATCGACGAGCTGACGCTCTACAAGTACAAGGAAGACAAGCTGACCGGTGCTGTGCTGCCGATCCTTGAGGACAAGGACAACCACGTGATCGATGCCCTGCGCTATGCCTGCGAGGGTGCCCGCCGGGCAGCGAAGCCCGCGAAGCAGAAACAACCCGTCGTGCGCCGCTCCGTCATGGGCGGTGGCGCTTGGATGAGCTGATGGCCCGCAAACCGAAAGAAGATCCGAGCGCGAAGATAGTCGCCGAGGCGAAGGAGCGCTTCGAGCGCTGCCAGGAGTTCGAGTCGGAGTTTCGCCAGCGCTTCATCGAAGATCTGCGCTTTTCGAACGGTGACGCGGACAACGGCTGGCAGTGGCCGGATCAGATCCGCACCACGCGGGAAGGGGATGCGCGGCCGTGCCTGACGATCAACAAGGTCCGCCAGCACAACCTGCAGATCATCAACGACGCGAAGCAGAACAAGCCGAGCGTCAAGACGCTGCCGGTCGACGGCGAGGCCGACATCGAGATCGCGAAGATCCTCGACGGCATCGTGCGGCACATCGAATACAACTCGCACGCCGAGATCGTGTACGACACCGCGACCGAGTTCGCGGTACAAGGCGGCCTCGGCTATTGGCGTGTCGTCTGCGAGTACGCGCACGACGGTTCGTTCGACCAGGAAATCTTCCTGCGCCGCGTGAAGGATCCACTGATGATCTACCTCGACCCGGACATTGAGTCGGCGGACGGTTCCGACGCGAAATTCGCATTCGTGTTCGAGGAAATGACGAAGGCCGAATACGAGGCGCGCTATCCGGGCGAGGAGGCACAGAGTGTCGTGTTCGGCGACGACACGCAGAGCGACGGCTGGATCAGCAAGAACAAGATCCGCGTGTGCGAGTACTTCCGCAAGACGGCGAAGGTCGATAAGCTTGTGAATCACCCGGTCAATGGCCCGATCCGCCTGTCGGAGATCGAGGACGCTGATGAGCGCGCGGCGATCGAGAAGGATGCGTCGATCCAGAAGCGCGAGATCACGGAGCCGCAGATCACCTGGTATCTGATCGCTGGCGACAAGATCATCGATGAGAAGCCGTGGGCAGGTCGCTACATCCCGATTGTGCGCGTGGTGGGCGAGGAAATCGTCATCAACGGCAAGGTCGAGCGTAAGGGCCATACGCGGAACCTGAAAGACGCACAGCGCATGTACAACTACATGTCGTCGGCGAACGTCGAGTACATCGCGCTTCAGACGAAAACGCCGTTCGTCGGACCGGCCGAAGCATTCGAGGGCTACGAGTCAGAATGGGCGAACGCGAACAAGGACAATCTGCCGTACCTGCCATACAACTCGCGCGACGAAGCTGGAAACCCGATTGATCGTCCGCAGCGCGAACAGCCGCCCGTCGGTGCGAATGCGTACCTGACCGGCATGCAGAACGCGCAGCAGGAACTGATGATGGCCTCGGGTCAGTATCAGGAACAATTCGGCCAGCCGTCGAACGCTCAAGCCGGCGTGGCGATCCAGGCTCGCCAGCGGCAGGGCGATCGCGCGACGTACCACTTCATCGACAACGTGGCGCGCGCCATCCGGTACACGGGCCGTGTGCTGATCGACCTGATCCCGAAGATCTACGACACGAAGCGCGTCGTGCGCATCGTCGGAGAAGATGGCACCGAGACGTTCGCGCAGGTCGATCCGGACCAGCAACAGCCGTTGCAACAGGCTCCGCACCCGACGATCGCCGACGAAGTGCAAATGATCTTCAATCCTGGCATCGGCCGCTACGACGTCACGGTTGAGGTCGGCCCGAACTACGAGACGCGCCGGCAGGAGGCATTCAACGCGCTCACGCAGATCATGGGCCAGGATCAGGAATTGATGAAGGTGGCCGGCGACCTGCTGTTCAAGGCGGCCGACTTCCCGATGGCCGATGAGGTTGCGGAACGCCTGCATCGCACGATCCCGCCAGAGATCCTCGGCGAAGGCCCCACGCCAACCGAGAAGGACATGGAAGGCAAGATGCAGCAGATGGGCCAGATGATCGAGCACCTGACCGCCGAACTTCAAAACGCGCGGCAGGGGAAGGATGCGCAGGAAACGAACATCAAGGCATACGACGCGGAAACCAAGCGCCTCGCGGCCTTGGGCCAACCGCTCGACCCGCAGCTCGTTGCGCACGTCGCGACGCAGGTCGTGATGCAGATGATGGGAACCGGCGCGCCGGAGGGCGCACCGGCGCCGACGCCTGACCCGATGCAGCAGCCACCCCAGAACCCGCCGAGTGCGGGTTTTTCTTTGCCCGCACCTCAAGGACAGTGACATGAGCTATCCCGGCATCCTCCAGGACCTCGGGTCCACCAACCCGATTCAGGGCGTCTACAACATCAAGCAGACGCTCACGCCGGCGCAGGTCGCCGCGAACACCAGCGCCGAACAGACGTTCACGGTGCCGGGCTTGCAAGTCGGCGATTCGATCGACGTCAACAAGCCGTCGCATCAGGTTGGCTTGTCGATCGGCAATGTACGCGTCTCCGCGGCGAACACGCTCGCGATCCAGTACGTGAACACGACCGCCAGCCCGATCACTCCGACGGCCGAGCAATACATCATTGGCGGCCAGCGCTAACACCTGACCGCCCAGTTTTCCAGAAGGCCCGCATCCGAAAGGAGCGGGCCTTTTTCGTTTCCGTACCGGCGCGGCATCACCGGGCTCAAATCCTTGGATACGTCCATGCAAACCGAAGACAACGCAGTACCGACGGAAGTCACCGTACCGCCGACGACGGAAACCCCGGAACCGGCGCACGAGCCCGCTGAAACGAGCACGGAATCGGGCACCGAGCAACCCGCAGGAGTGGTCGAGCCGCAGCCGCAGGAAAAGCCCAAGAACGACTGGGTTCAACGGCGCATCGATCAGCTCACGCGGGAGAAGCACGAGGAAAAGCGGCAGCGCGAAGCCCTCGAGGCGCGCCTTCGTGAACTTCAGCCGGACGTCGCGACACCCCACGCGCAGCCGATGACCGCGGACCAGATCCGCGCGGAGGCGAAGCGTCTCATCGAGCAGGAAAAGTTCGATGCGGCCTGCAACAAGGTGTTCGACGCCGGCAAGACTGAGTTTCCGGACTGGGACGCATCGCTGCGCACCTTCCAGATGCTCGGCGGCGCATCGCCGGAGTTCCTGGAGGCCGTCACGGCGATGGATGCCGGCCACAAGGTGCTTCATCACCTCGGCCAGCATCCCGAAGAAGCCGAGCGTCTGCTGTCCCTTCCTCCGCTCCGTATGGCGCTTGAACTAGCCCGTCTCGAAACGACGGTCGGTCAGGCGAAACCCGCTCCCGTATCGAAGGCGCCCGCGCCGATCTCGCCTGTTGGCGGCAAATCCGCACCGGTTGAACCGGAAGAATTTGCCACGACGGCGGATTACGTCGCATGGCGCAAACGTAACCGCTCATGAGGCGATAAATGGCAAATACTCTTCTCACTCCCGTCAAGATCCTCGACGAATCGCTGATGATTCTCGAGAACATGCTGACCTTTACGGCCCGCTCGAACCGAGACTACTCGGACGAGTTCGCAGTCAGCGGCGCAAAGATCGGCGCGACCGTCAACGCTCGCAAGCCGAACCGCTTCGTCGGTACGACCGGCCCGGCGTTGAACATCGAGAACGTGAACGAAACGTCGGTGCCGATCACGCTGACGACGCAGTTCCACGTCGACTTCACGTTCAGCTCGCAAGAGCTGACCCTCATCGTCGACGAGTTCGCGGACCGCTACATCAAGCCGGCGATGGCGACGATCGCCAACAAGATCGACTTCGACGGCCTGGGTCTGGCGACGACGGTCGCGAACAACGTCGGCACGGTCGGAACCACGCCGAACGACATCAAGGTGCTGCTCGATGCCGGCGTGAAACTCGACAACGAGGCCGCGCCGCGCGACGGTCGCCGTACGGTCGTGTGGGATCCGGCCACGAATGGCTCGATGGTGAAGTCGGCCGCCGGCCTGTTCAATCCGTCGAACAAGATCGGCGAGCAATACGACAGCGGCATCTTCTCCCCGTCGGGCCTCGGCTTCGACATCGGCATGGACCAGAACGTGAACACGTTCACGACCGGCACGCGCACCAACGGCACCGTCTCCGGCGCAGGCCAAACCGGCTCGACGCTGCTCGTCACGGGCCTCGGTGCCGCGGCGACGGTCAAGAAGGGCGACACGTTCACGATCGCGGGCGTCTTCGGCGTGAACCCGCAGAACCGCCAGTCGACCGGCGTGCTGCGTCAGTTCACGGTGCTCGCCGACGCGACCGCCGACGGCTCCGGGAGCGCCACGCTGTCGATCTTCCCGGCGATCAACACGGCTGCATCGAACCAGCAATACCAGACGGTCACCGCTGGCCCGGCGAATGCAGCCGCGGTCACGTGGGACATCGCGGCGTCGACGCAGTACACCGCGAGCCTCGCATATCACCGCGATGCGTTCACGCTGGCAACGGCCGACCTCGAAGACGTCAGCAAGTACGGTGCCTGGGGCGCGCGTCGCGTGCACAAGGGGATCTCGATGCGGATCGCTCGTCAGTACGCGATCGGCACCGATACCGTCCCGTGCCGGATCGACGTGCTGTACGGCTGGGCGCCGGTGTACAACGAGCTGGCCTGCCGGATCGTCCGCTGATGGGCGTCCTGCTTCAGCAATCTACCCCCGCTTCGGCGGGGTTTTTTGTTTCCGGAGGCGACGTGTTCCAAGAATTCCCGATGTGGGTCACTGGCCCGAACGGCGCGCAGCAGATCGTCGAATCGCAAGCTGCATTCGAGTCGCTCGGTGACGGCTGGAAGAAGCCCGCGCGCGTCGAACTCGTGCCGCGTGAGCAAGCGCCGGATTTCATCGAGTATCCGAAGTGGGTCGGGGACGTTCTCGTGCACAGCGCCGAGGAAGAGGCCGCGCTCACGCCGGCCGTCGAAGCCGACGATGAACGCGCGGCGCTGATCCAGATCGCCGACGAGAAGGGCATCAAGATCGACAAGCGCTGGTCGAACGACAAGATCCGCGCGGCGCTGGAGGCAGCGTGACAACCGCCGTCGACCTGATCACCCTCGCGCTGAAGGACATCGGCGCGCTGGGTATCGGGCAGTCGATCTCGCCCGACGATACCGAAGACGCGCTGGGCACGCTGAACATGATGCTCGGCCAATGGCAGGGCGAGCGTCTGAGCGTCTATCACCTCGTCGACACGGCGCTGCAATCGACCGGCGCGCAGTCATACACGGTCGGCCCCGGCGGCAACTTCAACACGCCGTCTTGGCCGTACCAGATCAACGCAGCATACGCGCGCCTGAACCCTGGCACCGCGACGCCGATCGATTACCCGGTAACGATCATCCCGGCGCGCGAGGATTACGCGCGCATCGCACTCAAGGCGCTGCAATCGTTCCCGAACTACGCGTTCTACGACTCGGCGTGGCCGCTTGGTGCGCTCTTCATGTATCCAGTGCCGAACGCGAGTTTCGAGCTGCACATCGTGACGCTCGAGGAGCTTCCGCAATTCGCGACGCCGGCCGACGTGATCAATCTGCCGCCGCAGTACATGGCCGCGATCCGCTACAACCTCGCGTGCTATATCGCGCCGTCGTATCAGCTTGATCCTCAGCCGGCACTCGTACGCCTCGCGATGAACGCGAAGCGCGTCGTCAAGCGCATGAACGTGCAGATCAAGGCGATGAGCATGCCGCGCGGGCTCGCGGCGAAGCAGCGGTACAACATCTACAGCGACAGGCCGTACTAATGCGCGTACCCCTGACCATCGGCGCATACGCCGCGAAAAGCCTGATCGCCGAGGCGCAGCGCTGCGTGAACCTGTACGGCGAGCAGAACCCGCAGGACGCTCCCGCGCCGTTCACGTACTACCCGACGCCGGGTCTTACCCTTGTGTCGACGCCTCCGGTCGCGGCTGAATCGCGTGGCATCTATACGGCGTCGAACGGCAAGCGCTATGAAGTGGTGGGGCAGAACGTCTATTACGTAGACGCGTCGAACAATTACACATCTCTCGGAACGCTCGCATCCATCAGCGGGCCCGTTTCGATGGTCGACAATGGGGCATCGATGTTCATCGTCGATGGCACCGCGACGGGTTTCACGGTCGCGATTGCCACAAACACGATGACGCAGTGCACCGATCCGGCGTTCTATGGTGCAGACAAGGTGGATTTCGTCGACGGCTATTTCGTCTTCAACAGGCCCGGCACGCCGCAGTTCTACATCTCGCGGTCCAACGACATCACGTTCGATCCACTCGACATCGCGTCGAAGTCGACGTATTCGGACGACCTGGTGACGCTTGCGGTGATGCATCGCGAGATCTGGCTGTTTGGCGCGCTCACCACGGAAGTATGGTTCAACACGGGCGCCTCCGACTTCACGTTCGGACGCATGCCCGGCGTCTTCATCGAGCACGGCTGCGCGGCGAAACACTCGGTCGCCAAGATCGACCTGGCGCTTTTCTGGCTTGGGCGCGACCTGCAGGGGCAAGGGGTCGTTTTCGCTGGCCGGAACTATCAAGCCGAACGCATCTCGACGCATGCTATTGAGCAGGCGATCAGTGCGTACAGCAGCATCGACGACGCGATCGGTTTCTCGTATCTGCAGGGCGGCCACGCCTTCTACGTGCTGACGTTCCCGACCGCCAACGCCACCTGGTGTTTCGATGTCACGACCGGCCAGTGGCATCAGCGCGCGTATCTCGAAGCGGATGGCTCGCTGAGCCGCCATCGCATGAACTGCCATTCGTTCAATGGCGGCCGCAATCTGGTCGGTGACTGGAAAACCGGTGCCGTCTATGCGCTCGATCCGAATGCATATACCGACAATGGCGCGCCGATCCAGTGCATACGGTCCTTTCCGCACATTCTCGGCGCCGACGGCAATCGTGTGATGTTCCGCCAGTTCATCGCGGACATGGAAGTTGGGGCCGGGATGGCGGCCAACACGACGGATCCGCTCGTGAGCCTTCGTTGGAGCGACGACCGTGGCGCGACGTGGGGAAACGCCGTGACGGGCACGATGGGGCGCCGCGGCGAGTTCCGCACGTCGATCCAGTTCCAGCGGCTCGGTTACGCACGCGATCGCGTTTTCGAGTTGTCATGGTCCGAGCCGATTAGGACCGCGTTGAACGGCGCATGGGTCGACGTTTCGAGGGCGCGCACGTGAGCACTTCCGGAGGCACTACCGCGACGATGCCCAATCCGGGCACGCCAATGACAGGGCCTGACGGGCGCCTCAATCCCGAGTGGGTCGCGCTGATCATCGCGCTACTGACGCGTACCGGTGGCGAAGGCACGCCGATCGACATCGCCAGCCTTCAGCAGCAGGTGAATGCGCAGGCAAAGCAGATCGCCGAGCTCTTCATGCTCGAAAACGGAGCCGCAAGCGGCACCCTTATTGCTGCGCTGTTGCTGCGCATCGTGGCACTCGAGACGACGGTTCAGGCGGTCGTGCCAGTGCAGCCGCGCGCAGCACAGACGCTTCCCAATCCCGTCGCCATGCCCGCGCGCGTGTCGGCAATCCTTCCTGATCCCGTGAACGTCCCGCAGCGCACATCGGACGATCTCCGCAAACTTATCGAGGCTCGCAAATGAGCGTGAACTGGAAGACCCTCTATCAAGGCGTGCTCACCGGCACTGCTGCGGCCGTCTATGCGCCAGGTGCGGCTCTCCAAGGCGCTGCGCATACGGTGAATCTTTGGAACCCCACAGCAGCGGCTGTGACGGTCAATTTCTACCTCGTGCCGAACGGCGGAAGCGCCACGGACGCAACGCGCATCCATCGCGTCTCGGTGCCAGCAACGTCGCCGCTCATGGTGCCCGAAGTGATCAACACGAAAGTGGTCAATCCGTCGTCGCTGTATGCCGATGGCAACGGCGTGACGTTGACGATCACGGGTGCGGAGGCGACGGCATCGTGAAAATCGCCATCGAGACGTTCACCCGCGAGCTCGCCGCAGAAATCGTTCCGCTCGGTCAACAGAGCTGGGATGAATGTTCGGAAATCAAGAAGGACACATGCGCATATCACGGGCAGCGCGGCCTTGCGATCGATCCTGACATCGATCAGTACCTTTATCTGTCCGACCATCAATCGCTGATCGCCTTCACCATGCGCGACGATGAGGGCGATCTGCATGGATATGCCCTGGCGATCCTTTATCGAAGCCTGCATCTGAAGACCGAATTGTGCGGAAACGTCGACACGTTCTACGTGCAGCCCGACCATCGCCGCTCGATGCCGCGCCTTATGTCGACGATCGAGGAAACGCTGCGCGAGCGCGGCGTCAGCATCATTGGTTGGCCGGTCACGATGACAGGCGGCCTGTTTGAGATTCTCAAGCGTCGCGGCTATATCGCCGACGACGTGGTGATGGAACTCAAGCTCAAGGATCTGGCAGGGGGTGAAACATGTGCGTAGCTGCAGCAATTGCTGGCGCCGGGGTAGTCGGGAGCGTCGCTTCTGGCGTCATCGGCGCGAACGCCGCTGGGGATGCCGCCCAGACCCAGGCCGATGCGGCGAATAACGCGGCCGCACTCCAGAATCAGCAATGGCAGCAGACACAAAAGAATCTGCAGCCATACATGGATCTGGGCGCGTCCTACATCAATCCGCTGAAGGACGCACTGTCGAACCCGCTGCTGACTCAACAGTTCAGCTATGGCGATTTCAATGCGCCCACCGCAGCAGAGGCGGCCGCGACGCCCGGCTATCAGTTCACCCTCGATCAAGGCCTGAAGTCCGTGCAGAACGGTGCGGCCGCGCGAGGGCTCGGGACATCGGGCGCAGCAATGAAGGGGGCTGCGAATTACGCAACCGGCCTCGCCGACTCGACGTACAACGACGTCTTCAATCGCGCGCTGAACACGTACAACACGAACCTCGGGAAGGCGCAGAGCACGTTCCAGACGAACTACAACAGCGCCGCGAATAATGTGAACCGCTTGCTGGGCGTCGTCGGAAACGGCCAGAACGCGGCCGCGACGAATGGCTCTCTCGGCGCGGCCGCGGTCGGCAATATCGGCAACACGCTAACGAGCGGGGCAAACGCACAGGCGTCAGGCATCGTGGGGGGTGCGAATGCGCTCTCGAATGGGTTGAGCAGCCTCGGCAGCGGCGCGCTGACGTATGGGCTGCTGAACAACAATGCATTGGCAAGCGCGACCGCCGCGAACCCGACGTATGGGACGACTGCGGCCGGCAACCCGATCTACTTCCAGGTGTGAAGATGCCGCTCGATCCTTCGATTCCGCTCCAGGTCAAGACGTCCGAGTTCAATCCGTTGCAGCAGGCACTGCAGGTTGCGCAGTTCCGCGCGATCAACGCGAGCGGCCAAGCTCAGCAGCAGCAGCTTGCGGCCAATCAGGCCGCATCCGAGGCGTTCAAGCAGTCGACCGATGCGAATGGGAACACGGACTACAACAAGTTCCGGTCGATCATGGCGTCGGGCGCGGGCGCATACAACCTGCCGCAAATCAACAATTCGATCCTTGATGCGCAGCAGAAGCAGGCGACGTTGACGGGCACGAATCTGGACCAGGCGATGAAGACCCAGAGCGCGCTGCGCCAGGGTCTCGGCAGCCTGCTGACGAAGCCCGATCTATCGCCTCAGGATGTGATGAATTTCGGCGTGACGCAGTTGCAGGCCGGCGCGATCACGCCGCAAGTCTTTCAGGCTGAAATGCAGTCGATGCCATCCGATCCGCAGGCACTCCGCGGATGGCTACAGCAGCACTACATGTCGGCGCTGAGCGGCGAGACGCAGCTGAACGCGATGATGCCGAAATACGCGCAGGTCAACACGGGCCCGGCGACGGTCGCGGTCAACCAGAACCCGTTGGCCGCCGGTGGCGGTGTCGGTACGGTCGGCTATACGGTGCAAAACGGCCTTTCGCCGAGCGAGGCACTCGCGCCTGGACTCACACTCAACCAGAACGGTCAGCCGACCACGTATACCAAAGGGCAGATGGCTGGCGGCCAGGTTCCGCAGCAGCCGGGCGGAGGCTATGCGACTGGCGCGCCGCTTGGTGCTGCCGACATCGCGAGTGGCGCAGGAGCGCGCTACAACGCGCTCGCCACGGCAGCTTCGCAGGCCAAGCCGATGATGCAAACATACGACCTCGCGAATCAGGCCGTGCAAGGCGCAATCGCCGCAGGCAAGGGTGCGGGTCCGATCGCGTCCGCGGGTGGTGTCGTGCAGACACTGCTTGGCGCGCTCGGCCAGAAGCCGACGGGAGATTCGGTCAAGGACTATCAGTTGGCCGTGAGCTATCTGAACAGCGCAGCAGACCAAGCGGCGCAATCGCTTGGCCTGTCGGGCAGCGACGCGCGCGTGGCTGCGGCCAAGGCCGGGCAGCCCGACCCGAACAACATGAACCTGCCGGCGCTTCAGGAATCGATCGCGCATGCGAAGGGGCTGCAACAGGCGTTGCTCGATCGACAGCAGGCAACGACGAATTTCCTCGCGCAGAACGGCAACAACACGAGCCAGCTGCCGCAGTTCGAGGCGAAGTGGAACCAGTCGTTCAATCCGGACGTTTCCTACATTCGCTCGCTCGGTGATCCTGCTGCGCAACAGGCCGCCATGCAGCAGTTGAAGGAGCAGGGCAAGTTGCAATCGTGGATGAAGGACTATCAGGCCATGAAGGCGCTCGGGGCATTCTGATGGCAGACGTGCAAGGGTTCATTCAGCAATTCGGGCCGGTGGCCGCTGCCGTCAGCCAGCGCATCGGCGTCGCCCCGGACGTGCTGCTCGGACAATGGGGGCTTGAAACGGGATGGGGAAAGTCGATCATCCCGGGCACGAACAACCTCGGCAACATCAAGGGCCAAGGCGTCGCCGCAAAGGACAACCAGACGGGGGCCGTCGACCAGTACCGCGCGTATCCTTCGCCGCTCGACTTTGGCAACGACTTCGTCAACCTGATCGCGAATCGGTATCAGGGCGCAGTCGGAAAGGGCGCCGATGCGACGGCCTATGCGGGCGCGCTGAAGGCTGGCGGCTATGCCGAAGACCCGAAGTATGTCGGCAAGCTCTCGAGCGCGGTGGACATGGTGCGCAAGTTCGGCGACACGATCGCCTCGGCGCTGTCTGGTTCCGCCAACGCGAACGAGTTGACGCCGGCTCAGATGGGGGGCGCGCCCGTGATCTCGGCAACGGGTCAGCGCCTGAATGGGCCGCAGACAGTAACGGCGCCTGCGCAATCCGCGCCGGCTGCTGACGCGTCGACTGGCGATCCGCTGCTCGACATGGCTCACGGCATCATGGGCGGCACGCCGAAGTCCACGAGCCAAGCTCCGGCCGCGGGTGCTGTGCCCTTGAACCAGCCTGCACAACAGTCCGACGACCCGTTGATGGCAATGGCGGCCGGCGTGATGGCCGGGAAGGGCGGCGCTGCGAATGCAGCCCAAGCAGCGTTAGTGACGAATGGATCGCGACAGTCCGCGCTTCAGCCAACCATCAGTGGGCAGCCTTGGCAAACGCCGGGTTCAGTCACGATGGGGATCGGCGATGCGATCAAAGGCGGCGTTCAATCGCTAGTGCACGGGGGCGCGTGGCTTGCGAACAAGGTTGCCCCCGATTCTCAGTTCGCGAAGGACATCAATGCCGCAGTTCCGCAGATCGACCAGACCATTCAGGCTCAGAATACGCAGTACGCCGCAGATCGAGCGGCGCAGCAGCCTCAGACGCTTACGGGAATTGTGACAGGGAAACGGCAAGCGCCCGGCGTCGACTGGGGGCGCATGGCCGGAAACGTGATTGGAGCCGCTCCGCTGGCGGCGACGTTGCCGGCCGGGAGCGGCGTCCTTGGCAGCATTGGCGCGGGCGCTCTATCGGGCGCTGCGAGCAGCCTGCTTGAGCCCGTCACGACCCCCGGGAATTTCCTTCAGCAGAAGCTTGGACAGGCAGCCACCGGCGCGGCCGTTGGGGGTGTCGCGAATCCGTTGGTGAAGGCACTCGGTGCGGCCATTTCGCCAACCGTCGGTGCGGCCCAGCAGCGGATGCTGGATTCGGGCGTGACGATGACGCCCGGTCAAATTCTCGGGGGCGGTTTTGCGCGGACGGAAGCGAAGCTTTCGAGCGTCCCGTTTCTTGGGGACATGATCAAGAACGCCCAGCAACGCACGCTTCAGGATTTCAATCGTGCGACCTATAACGAGGTGCTCGCACCGATTGGCGCCACTTACGAAGGGCCTGCAGGTCAAGAGGCGATCGGGGCTGTTCGCAATGCGATTCGGGATGCCTACGATGATTCGTTAGGGCGCATGTCGTTTCAGGCAGCCGATCCCGGCTTCCAGGCGGACATTCTCCGTCTGACCGATATGGCTCAGCAGCTTCCCGCTGCGCAACGACAGACATTCATGAATACGCTGCGCACTCAGATATTCGGGAAGGTCGGTCCTCAAGGAAACATGGATGGTCAAACCCTGAAGGGCGTGCAAGAAGAACTCGGCGATCTCGCGCGAGGCTACTCGGGGGACCCGTCTTTCGACAATCGCCAACTCGGGGCCGCTATCGGCGAAATTCGATCGGCCGTCGAAAATTCGCTTGCTCGGACAAATCCCGCAGATGCAGTGGAAGGGCTTGCGAATGCGAACGCCGCGTATGCGCGATTTGCGCGCATGCGTGCTGCCGCGGCATCTCAAGGTGCCATGAATAATGAAGGCATTTTCACGGCCGCCCAGCTGCAGAACGCAGTCAAGGCCGGTGATCGGTCGGCCGGGAAGGGGGCAACTGCGACCGGGAATGCGCTGATGCAGGACTTTTCGACAGCAGCTCAGTCTGTGCTTGGATCGAAATATCCGGATTCAGGAACTGCCGGCCGCGGCTTGATGGCGCTGCTCGCGCCCGGATCGATCGGCGCGGGCCTAGCCACAGCACCGCTATCGACCCTAGGGACGCTCGGCGGCATCGGCCTCGGGGCGCTTCCCTATACAGGCCCCGGGCAACGTCTTGCGCAGGCTCTCTTGACGGCTCGTCCCGGGTTTGCGGTCCCAGTACGGAATGGGCTTTCCCAGTTCGTCGCTCCACTCGCCGCGCCGACGGGCAATGCACTCATCAATGCGATCGCACCAAGCAAATAGGTGTTTTTTGATGACCGGGACGGCCGCCCCAATCACGCCATATGACGCTGCAACGACGATAGCTCGAACAGTTTGGTCGTCCACTTGATTCCCCGAACCCCGCCCAGTGCGGGGTTTTTCAATTATAGGCCATCCTTTGCGGTGGCCTTTTTGCTTTGAGGTAGCAATGGCCTCCATCCTTCCGAACGGAAAAAACCAGTTCATCGATCAGAATGGGAAGCCGCTCGTCAACGGGACGGTCACGTTCTATCTGCCCGGCACCACGACGAAGAAGGACACATACCAAGATTCAGCCCTGACGCAGCCGAATACGAATCCTGTCGTGCTCGATTCGAAAGGTCAGGCAACCATCTGGGGGAATGGCTCGTACCGGCAGATTACTCAAGATGCGCTCGGTGTGGTGATCTGGGATCAGGTCGTATCCGCTGCTGTTTCTTCGGATTCGTTGGCTGGAAGCGCTGGAGCATCTCTCATCGGTACTCCCGATGGAAGCACTCTGGCGAATACGCTTTTGCTCGGTTTGAATCGAGTCGTTGACTCGATCGCGGCGCTCCGCGCGACAAACCACACGTTCTTTTCCCGCGCCTTCGTCACGGGGTACTACGCGCCGCATGATGGCGGCGGCGGCGCATATCAATACGATCCCAATGATACTTCGAGTGCCGACAATGGCGGAACGATCATCGTTGCGAATGATGGTGGCCGATGGAAGCTTCAGCACAACGGTACCGTCAGCGATAAACAGTTCGGCGTGAGGGCGGATGGCACGACAGATGACACGGCGGCACTCCAGGCATGTCTGAATTCCGGCGTCGTCTCAATATACATTCCGGCGGGCACGCGTCTTATCACTGCTGACTTGGCGCGTACGGGTGATACGCGCTTGTTCGGCGATACGATGTCGAGTTCCATAATCGTGATGGGCGGAACGTCGACGTTCCGCTATACCGGTAACGATGCTGGCGGCGAGTACAACGTCTATCAGCTCGAAATCGAGCGCATCGGGTTCCGTTCGAACACGATGAAGGCAGGCGATCTTTTGTATGCATCGTGGATCAAAGGTCAAGGTGGTACGAGCAAGACAGTTACCCTGCGTGATTGCGAGTTTCTCGGAACGGCTCCGACAAACGGTTTTCAGAATGCCGTACACCTTTACAACGCACGAAACGTCACGATCGAGAACGTGCGTGTTCTTGGCGATCGAGGTAATTCGACGATCCATTCGGGTAGCGGCTTCTTTGTTGAAGGCGAAGTAAATGGCGGCGCGCCCGTCGAAATCTATTTCAAGAACACCGAGGTTTATTTCTGTCAGGTTGGATACTCAATCAGTGGATGGGTGGAGGGGGTTTATTGGGTCGATTCAGGAGCAATCTCATGCAGAGTAGGTATTCAAGCAGTCGCCAGTGGTGCGCCGCGTCCATTGCTTTCCGTCGATGCATGTCACTTCAACACTGACTGGGGTGGAATTCTCACGACTAATTTCGTCCAATTTTTCGTCACGAACACGCTCTTTTACGCGAATTCGTCGGACGGACAGAGCACGGTTTACTATGGGATCACGGGAGAAGTGGACACGGCCGGTGTCGATTTGAATGCGCTGATCGATGGCAACACGTTTATGGGTTTGATCGGCACGATCCCCAAATATGCCATTCAGATCAATGGGGGAGCTGGAACCGAAGGCTCGATTATTTCGCGCAACCGGATTAACGCGTTCACCGCAGGCATTGTCCTCGAACCGAATTCGAGCAACGTGCTCGTGACGAGCGACAACGTGTTCACCCAATGCTTATCGAACTATAGCGATCAGGGTTCGAACAACGTCGTCGCACAGCCCTCTTGGATCGTGAGTGGCGGACAGTTCGTGTTCCCAGACGGGAGCATTCACAAGTTCGGGCAGACGACGGTCACGCTGAACGCGAACGGCGATGGATCGATCATTTATCCGGCCGCATTTCCTCGCGGTTTTTTCGCCGGCTCGATCTCAAATGGCGATCCGTCGTCGCTGCCGACGTCGCAATTCATTATCAACAATGCGGGATGTTCGAACGCAGTATTCGCCTTCTCGGTACGTCCGAATCCGGGCGCGGTGAGCGTACGCGTCAACTACACCATGAACGGAAACTAAATGGCCGAACCGACAACCAGCCTTGCGGCCGCAGCCGGCGCGCTGCTCGTTAAGGTCATTCCCGGCGCCGCCGGATCGCTGATCGCGCTACGTTTCATCGGCGAAGGCCTAAGCGGTCGACAGAAGGCCGCGTCATTCGTCTCTGGCGCCGCCGTCTCATACTTCATCGGGCCGCTCATTGTGGCTTGGTTCGGCATTATTGACGCTGGTGCGCAACAGGCGATCGGCTTCCTAATCGGCTTGTTCGGCCTGGCAATCACGAAAGAACTTTTCAAAGAAATCAACAACGCAGACTTCATCGGGGCTCTTAAACGTCGCTTCCTCGGGGGGCAATGACATGGTCTCGATCTTCGTGTTGGCAAATCTCATCGCGCTTCTGTTATGCATCTGGATCACCGTCACTGATGGAATCGCAACCGGATGGTGGGGCACGCTTGGCTTCTCGGTAATCGGTGTGGCATCGATGGGAAATGTCCTCAAGTCGGTGCGGATGGTCGCCGCGATCGACATGCCAGAAACCGTGATGATGGTCGGCGTCGCGATCGTGTGCTTGTGGGTGATGGGGCGGCATATCTACTGGTGGAAAAAGGAGCGCAAGCATGGGTGATTTCGATCGCTCGGTCCTGATGGCCGAGCTTACGCGCGACGAGGGGCGTTGCCTGAAACCGTACGTCGACACGGTCGGTAAGACGACGATCGGCGTCGGCCGCAACCTGACCGACGTGGGGATCAGCGACGCCGAGTGCGACACGATGCTGTCGAACGACATCGATCGAACGGTCGCATGGCTCGATCGCAACCTACCGTGGTGGCGGCAGCTCGACCCAGTAAGGCAGCGCGTCATCATCAACATGGCGTTCAACATGCAGGCCGGCTTGCTGACGTTCACGAACACGCTCGCGGCAATGAAGCGCGGCGACTATGCGGCAGCGGCCGATGGCATGCTGGCATCGAAGTGGGCCGGCCAGGTCGGCGCTCGAGCGACCCGGCTCGCGGCCATGATGCGGAGCGGGGTATGACGATTCTCGACCCGCGCCTCTGGCTGGCCTTCATTGCCGCGCTCGCTATCACGGCAGGCACTTGCTACTTCGCCGGTCACAAAGCCGGCGTGCGCGAGACGACCGCCGCCGCTCAGAAAGCGCAGCTCGCCGCGGTGGATGCGGCTCGCGCCGAAGAACAACGCCGCACTGCGGCTCAATCGGAGATCGCAAAAGATGCGAACAAACAACGCACGGCCGCGCTCGCAGATGCTTTTGCTGCTCGTGCTGCCGCTGGCAGCCTGCAGCAGCGCGTCGACCGGCTCGTTGCAGCCGGCCGCCATCCCACCGCTACCGCCGGAAGCCCGGCAACCGGCGACGCCCTCGATCTGCTTGCCGACGTGCTCGGCCGCGCTGACGAGCGCGCGGGCGAACTGGCAGAGTATGCTGACCGCGCCCGCATCGCCGGCCAGCAGTGCGAACGCAGCTACGACGCGCTGACGGTACTCGCGAAATAGCGCTGCGCGAGCGCGTCGCAAGTCTCGTCGTCCAGCTCATCGAGGCCCGTCGCTCGCACCCAGCATGAGCACCCGTGGTTCGGTCTCACACGCATGGGTGAGCATCGCGGGTGCGTGCAGTGCGCAATACCGGCGCCCGGCTCTGCAGTTCCGGCCCAATGCTCGCAGGTCCAGCACGTGCACATTACCGTGCGGATGTGCAGACCGATATATGGGGTCGCTTTGGTTTCCATGATGCAAGGCGGCACTGTATGGCCGTACAGTGTAGCGCTCCGGTTCGGTTCCGAAACCGGGATTGGCCGATGAATTGGGAGCAGTCGCTACAAATCTGCACCATGATTTCTCAAGCAATTGATTTTTATGTGATATAGCTTCCGGTCCCCGGCACCACGATCGCTTCATCGCGATTCGATGAAGGGACGAAAGCCCGCGAGAAGCCCTGCGCTCGCGGGTTTTTTGTTTTTGTGGCGTGGCATCGGTGGTGATTGACTACCGCCATCAGCGACGCGATCCCTACGAATCACGCCCCTCGCGCACGAAGGCCAGGTTGCGCGTGCGCGACGTGTCGATGCGAAAGCGCGTCACCTCGTGACCCGAGCGTTCCACCGTCAAGACGCCGTGCATGACGGCCATCTGACCGGCAGGGTCGAACGTGAAAATGTCGTCGGCCACCGGTTCCAGCCGGTAGCCGGCGCTGCCGGCGGCGCCGCTCATGGTGAGGGTGAGTTCACCGTTCGTCACGGCGATCGTTGCACGTGCCGCGGCATCGTGACCGTGATACGTGCCCGCCAGGCCCGCCGACGCATCGGAGAGCGACGGTGCGTGATCGGGCAAGCGCTCGAGCGTCTCCGCGTGACCGCAGTCCACCAGCTCGATCGCCGTCACGCGAGCCGCCGCCGTCGGCGCTCGAGGTTTGATCAGCAGCGCTCTGCCTGTCCCGTCGTCAACCCGCAATCCAGCCTCCGTCTCGATGAGCGGTTGGGGCATCTGCTGGACGTTCTGAAAGCTCGCGTCGAGCTGCCCGTTGCGATCGCCGATCACGCAATACGTCCCGGACGTACGCGAGTGGTACCTGCCGAGCAAGGTTTCGTGCCCTGCCGTCGGCAACGGTGCGGCGGGCTTCGCGCCGAGGACGGCATCGCCCAGAACGATATCGACTATCTGCGTGGCCACTTCAACCGGATTGACTGCCGCGCCGTTCGTGAGAATGATGACGTCCAGCGCGTGCTCGGCCACGGTCAACATCTGGCAAGATCCACCGAACACCCCGCCGGCATGATGCAGCACCTCCACGTCGCGATGCGGCGTGCGCATCAGCCCGAGCGCGTAGACGCCTTCCGCGCCGCTCGAATAGTGCGGTCGGGTCAGCATCTGGCGCCAGCTTGCTTCGCTGCCGACCCGCCTGGGGCCGCGCAGATGCGCGAGCCAGCGCAGCATGTCGTCGACCGTCGACACGATCCCGCCTTCGCCGAGCACTTCCCACGTCGGAAAGAGGCCGCGCATGAATCCGCCTTTTCCATCCGGCACATGCTGGGTCGCCATGCGCGGGCGAATGCGCATGTCGTCGGCGACCGATTCCGTGTCGACCATGCCCATCACGTCGAAGATGCGCGCCTTCAGAAAGGTCTCGAAGGGAATGCCGCTGACCCGCTCGATCGCGAGCGACAGCAGGTGATATCCGCCGTTGCAGTAGATCATCCGCTCGCCCGGCGGAAAATTGACGTCGCGTTGCCGGACTTGCGCCGCCAGCACGCCGCCACGCGGCAACGTCGCGACGCCTTGCGCGAGCAGCGTGAGATCGAGATAGCAGCGGTAGCCGCCCGTATGCGTCATCAACTGCCGCAGGCTGGGGTCGCCTGCGAGCAGCGGCAGCTCGGGCAGGTACGTGCGGATCCCGGCGTCGACGTCGAGCTTGCCGTCTTCGGCGAGCAGGAGGGCGGCAAGGCACGTGAAGTGTTTGCTCGTCGAGCCGATGCGCAAGCGCGTGGCCGGCGTATTGGCGACGCCGTGTTCCAGGCTTGCCATGCCGAAGCCTCGCCGGTAGAGCACTTCGCCTCGATGCGCGACGGCCACGACGAGGCCGGGTTCATCGCTCTTGTTGAAGCGTTCGAAAAGGGTATCCAGTTGCTCGACGATGTCGTGCGATGCTTGAGTCATTTTAGGTATCCCTATGATTTAGAACGGAACGGTCAGCGCCGCGCCGATCGTGCGGGGCTGAATCACGCTGACGAGCGCCGGGCCGCCCATCGGTATCAGCGACGTGCCGGCCGCGATCAACGCGCGCCGGTCGAACAGGTTGCGAACATAGAACGCCAGGCTGAACTTCCTGAAATCCACGCCCGCCTGCAGATCCGTGATCGCGTAGCCCGGCAACGGATAATCCGGCCGGCCCGAGCTGGCGTCGAACCCGCTATGACGTCGGCCGACCAAACGTTGGGTCACACCCGCATACGACGGATACCCTTGCGCGGTGAACAGATAGGTGCCCGAGAGCGTGGCGGCGACCTTGGCCGAGTTCGGCAACGGCGCGCCCGCCGTCGTCCCCGCGTTAGCGTTGCCGCTCGTCAGGCTGGCGTCGATGAGCGACAGGTTCGCGCTGAAGTTCCAGTGCGGGGTGGGGCGGAACGTGCCGGAGAACTCCAGGCCCTTGATGCGCGCGTTGCCGGCGTTGATGACCTGATTGACGCCATCGACCGTGCCGAGCTGCTGGATGTTCTTCCACTCGATGTCGTAGACCGACGTTTCCAGCGACAGCCGCTTGTCGAGCAGGTCGGCCTTGTAGCCCGCCTCATAGCTCCACAGCGTGTCGGGTGCGAAGGTCGGGCTGCCCGCTGCGCGCATGCCGGTGAGCGGATCGATCAGCAGGGCATTCGGGCCACCGGGCCGGTATCCGCTGGCGATGCGGACATACGCATTGCTGTTGGCGGTCAGCGCATAGCGCGCGGTGAACATGTAGGTCTTGCTGGTGTCCGACGACGGTGCCGAGATGGTCTGTGTCGGGCCGGCGAGCGTGCCGTAGGTCGTCTGTTCGTAGGTCTGGGTATTGTGGGCGATCCGCACGCCGCCGGTCAGCGAAAGGCGCGGCGTCAGGTGATAAGTCAGGTCGCCGTATGCCGCGTACTCGTTGTACGTGCTGGGCGCCTGGAGCTCCGACAGGTCCGGGCCGGGCGAGCCATCGGGCAAGGTCGTCAGAAAGCCCTCGCTCGAATGGCTGCGCTCGTGCGTATAGAAGAGGCCGGCCAGCCATTCGAGTCGCTGGTTGCCCGGCGAAGTCAGGCGAAACTCCTGGGTCACCTTGTTCGTGGTGGCCACATCCTTGGCGACCACCGAACCCAGGTTCAGCCCCTGGGCGGCAAATAGCGGCCCGTAGACACCGGTCAGGTCCTGCGGCGCACTCGTGTTGATCCTTTGATACGACGTGATCGAGTTCAGGCGCGCCCAGCCGAGCTCGTATTCGATCCCGGCCGAATAGAGCTGGATGTTTTGATGAAAGGGCTGCGGGGCGAACTGTCGCGTGGTCAGGTCCCCCCAGACCGGCTTGCCGTCGGCGCCATATTCAACGTAGTTCGGATCGTTGCGATTGATGTTCTGCGAGAGCGCGGTCAGCCGGACCGTCAGATCGCGGGTGGGCGTCAGCAGCAGCGACGCGCGAGCACCGTAGGTGTCGCCGCGATCGATGTGGGTGTCCGCCTTGGGGCCCACTGCGTCGACATACCCGCCATCGTGCAGCCCGAACACGGAGACGCGCAGTGCGGCAACGTCGGTCTTCAGCGGGATATTCAACGCCGCGTTGGCCGTCCCGCTCACACCGCCATGCGCCGTTCCCGATACGCCGGTGCCGACCTGCCCGGAAAACTGACTCGGGTCCGGTTCGTTGGTCACGTATTTCAGCAAGCCGCCCATCGCACCCGCGCCATACAACGTGCCCTGCGGACCTCGCAGGATTTCGACGTGGTTGAGGTCGAGCAGGCTCATGTCGAGCGAGAACGTCGCGCTTTGGGAGAACAGCGTGCTGCCGCCGAACGCGACGTCGTCGACATACATGCCGACGGTCGGCCCCGTCTGAACACCGGTCGTCACGCCGCGAATACTGACTTGCCCCGACCCGCTGCCGCCGCTGGCGTTCAAGTCGACGCCCGGCTCCGAGGACAGGAAGTCGGACATCGTTTTCGCGCCGCTCTTCTGCAGCTCGTCGGCCGACAATACATTGACCTGCATGGGGACTTCGCGAGCCGGTTCGCGTCGGCGTGTCGCGGTCACGACGACGGTATTGAGCGTCGCGCCACCCTTGCCTTGCGCCTTCGTCACCTCGGCCGGAGGGGTATTCGGCGCAGCGGCGGCAGGCGTCGCGGTGGACGCCGCATCAGGCGCGGCGACCTGCTGCGTCGTCGCGGGCGTTTGCGCGTGTTCCTGCGCGTGCACGCCCAACGATGCCAACCCGAATACGGGGCCGACGAAGAGGGGGGCGTAACGCCCGCCGTGTCGCAGCGGTAACGTTGCCGAGCCCGCCGCGCGCTTCGTCCGGTTTTTCATCTTCACCATCGTCTCCTCCTGGTTTTGCAATCGACTGAACGCGATGCCGTGTAGCGCAACTCAGGGTGAACGGTAAGTGCCGGTTATTTCTGGTTCATGTGGCGTTTGTATCGGTGCTGATACAAACGATCGGTGACGGAGCGGGGCCGCCACGCCGGCCGACGCGGTGCAAAACCGGGACGAAGACATGTTTCGGGTTTGCAATAAAGGGCTCACATGGCCCCTACATTCACGGGCGATAATCGACGCCATCGCTCGCCGTCGGCCAGGACCATGCACAAACCCCGCTTCGATTCGGCTTTCTATCGCCTGTTCTTCGTGATGATCTCGATCATCCTCGTGATGCAGATCAGTGCCGGCCTGCTGCTCTTCAAGCTCTACAGCACCGCGCCCTTCAAGCCGCCGCCCGGGATGAGCGCGGCGTTGCAGTGGGGCGCCGCGGTGATGATCCAGGTGATGCCCGCGCTGATCTCGTCCTGGATCGGCGCGCGCATGCTGGCCGCCCCGTTCCGAACGCTGGCCGTCGGAGCCGCCGAGCTGTCGAGGAATATCGATGCGCCGCCCATCCGGGAAATCGGTCCTGTCGAAGCACGTCAGGCCGCCAGCGTGTTCAACACGATGCAGGCCTCGCTGCGGCGGCAAATGAGTGAGCGCAACCGCTTCCTCGCCGCTGTATCACACGATTTGCGCACGCCGCTGACGCGTATGAAGCTGCGTCTTCGATCCGCTCAGGATATCGAATTGAGCGAACGGATCAGGGACGATATCGACGAGATGACGCAGCTTCTGGAAGCCACCCTGTCGTTCCTGCGCAATGAAGAGGTGGTCGAGGAATTCAGTCCGGTCGATATCAATGCACTGGTGGATGCCATCGCGGAAGATGCGGCCGAACACGGTCAAAAAGTGACGATCAGTGGTGAGGTGCCGCCGATCTCGGCGCAACCGCTGGGCCTCAAGCGCTGCCTGACGAATCTGGTCGCCAACGCGATTCGATACGGTGAAGACGCGCACATCCGCCTGATCGACGCACCGTCGTGCGTGCGAATCCAGATCGTCGATCACGGCCCGGGCATCCCGGAGTCGCAACTGGAGCGCGCGCTGGAGCCGTTCTACCGGGTGGAAAGTTCGCGCAACCGGAACACGGGCGGGACGGGGCTGGGCCTTGCCATCGCGAACGACGTCGTGAAGCGTCACGGCGGGGAGCTGGTGTTGCGCAACGCTCCGGAAGGCGGGCTGGTCGCACAGGTCACGTTGCCGCGTCGATAGGGATAACGGCCCGGAGCGATCATTGGCACTGCTCTGTTTCACGCTTGATACAGACTGCTCACAAAGCGGAAATGGCGGGTGCTTATAGTCGTTTCACACCCTTCAATCCCATTCGGCAGACCTCGTCATGAAAATATTCACGGCTCAGCTTTCGACGGAAACCAATACCTTTGCCCCGTGCCCGACCGGATGGGGCGGCTTCGAAGAGAACACGATCTTTCACGGCGACGCGAGTGTGCGCGAGCCCGACGGCGTTGGGCATGTGCTCGCGGAAGTGCGGCGCCTCGCGCAGGCCGACGGTCACGACATCGTCGAAGGCCTGTGTGCCGAAGCCCAGCCGTCAGGCCGCACGATTCGCGCGGTCTACGAGTCCCTGAGGGACGAAATGCTCGATGGCGTAAAGGCCGCCTTGCCGCTGGATGCCGTGATTCTGCTGCTGCACGGCGCGATGGTGGCGGAAGGCTACGACGATTGCGAAGGCGACCTGCTCGCCGGCGTGCGCGCCATTGTTGGCCCCGACGTTCCGATCTCGGTCACGCTCGACCCGCATTGTCATTTCACGCAATTGATGAAGGCGTCGGCCGATGTCCTGATCGCTTACAAGGAGTATCCGCATATCGACGCCGTCGAGCGGGCGCGCGACGCCTATCGACTGACGCTCGATATGGCTGCCGGACGCATCCGCCCGACGATCGGCGTGTTCGATTGCCGAATGGTCGGTGCCTGGCACACCACCAGCGAACCGATGGCGGGGTTCGTCCGGCGTATGCAGTCGTTCGAAGGGCGCGACGGCGTGCTGTCGGTGTCGCTCGGCCATGGGTTTCCGTGGGGCGACGTGCCGGAAGCCGGCGCGAAACTCTGGGTGGTGACGGACGACGATCTCGCCAAGGCCGACGCGCTGGCGGCGCAACTGGCGCGCGAGTTCTGGGCGTTGCGCGACGCGACACGCCCTGCATGGCTCGAAATCGATGCCGGGCTGGATCGCGTGCTGGCGGTCGAGGGCGGCCCGGTCGTGCTGGCGGATGTCGCTGACAATCCCGGCGGTGGCGCGCCGTGCGACAGCACGTTCATTCTGCGTCGCGTGGTCGCGCGACAGATTGCGAATGTTGCGATCGGGTGTTTCTGGGATCTCGGTGCTATCCAGATCTGCAAGGACGCGGGTGTCGGGGCCACGCTGAATCTGCGCATCGGCGGCAAATGCAGTGTGTACTCCGGAGATCCGGTGGACCTGCGCGTCACCGTCCGCAACGTGGTCGAGCGGCATACGCAAAGCATCATGGGCCTCGAGCAACCGCTCGGCCGGGCGGTGTGGGTGGAAGCGGACAACGGGCTCGACATCGCGCTGATATCGGTTCGCACCCAGGTGCTCGGCGTGGACGCATTCACCGGCCTTGGCATCGACTTCGCCGGCAAGAAGCTGGTGGTCGTGAAATCGACGCAGCATTTCCAGACCGACTTCGCGCCGCGTTCGAAGGCCGTCTTCCATATCGCCGCGCCAGGGGCGCTCTCGATGAACTTCGCCGAACTGGACTATCGGCTTCGTGACCTCAACTACTGGCCGCGCGTGTCGAATCCGTTTGCGTCGGTGAAGTGAATACGTGCCGGCGTCAACCGACGCCGGCCAGCGTCAGGCGTCGGCGTGTACCCGTGTGAAGGCCAGATGCCGGGTGCGCGGCGTATCGACGCGAAAGCCGGTCATGTCGCCGCGCGTTGCGTCGCGCGTCAACGTAAGCATTCCGGTCGTGATGTTCACCGGATCGATCGGCACCAGTTCGAAAGCATCGTGGGCCAATGGCGTGAGGCGGTAGTCGCAACGGCCCACCGCGCCGTGCAGGCGAAGAATGAGGGCTTCGTTGTCGAGCCGAATGATCGCGTGGGCATCGGCGTCGTGGCTTGCGAATACGCCGGACATCGCGGCGACGAGATCCGGCGTCATCGCGGGCGCTTCGCCGACGCGTGCGAACGTGTCGACATGGCCGCAATGCACGATGCGCAGGCTCGAGAGATCGTTCGGTGTGCAGGATGATCCCCACTGCAGCGCCAACAGACCGTCGCCGCTCGCTTCGACCTGGACGTCGTTCAGTTCATCGGCGCTGTCGTAGAGCGTCATCGAGCGTCTGGGGCAAAGGGGGCCCGCCAACACCAGCGCGCCTTCGTGATCCTCCAGTGCATACACGGCGCCGCTGCGGGCCGACCGGTAGCGGCCGAGGCGCGCCACATGATCGACGGCGCGCGCCGCGACAGGCGGGCCGTCGCCATCCAGCTCGTCCGCCAGCACGATATCGACCACACGCTTCGACAGTTCGAGCGGTGCGTCGAGCGCGCCGTTGCTGAGCAATACGACGTCGAGTCCATGTGCCACCGATACCAGCATCTGGCAAGTTCCACCTACGACGCCACCGGAATGCTGTATCAGCTCGACACCGCGATAGGTGCTCTGCGTGAGACCGAGCGAGTATTGACTACGCAGACCGCTGGAGAATGCGGGCAACGCCAGCATCTGGCGCCAGGTGTCTGCGTTGCCGACGATCTTCTCGCTGCATCGCAGGTGCGCGGTCCATCGCAGCATGTCGTCGACGGTCGAGACGATCGAGCCTTCGCCGAGCAGTTCCCACGTCGGAAAGATGCCGCGCCGGAATCCGCCCATGCTGTCAGGCACATGCATCGTCGCGATGCCGTTCTCGATCGTCATGTCGTTGGGCACGCACGCGGTGTCATGCATGAGCAGGGGCGCGAAGAGCTGGGTCGCGAGAAACGCGTCGAACGCCATTCCGCTCGCACGTTCGACGGCAAGCGAAAGCAGGTGATAGCCGCCGTTCGAATACATCATGCGTTCTCCCGGCGGAAAATTTTCGTCGTGCTGACGTTGCTGCGATGCGAGGAACGTGCCAGGCGGCGACATCGCGAGACCCTGCGTCAGGAGCGCAAGGTCCAGTGCGCATCGCTGCCCGCCGCGATGCGACATCAACTGCCGCAGCGTCGGTCGGCCGGCGGCCGGCGGCAGCTCCGGCAGATACGTGCCGATGGGGGCATCGGCGTCGAGCGCGCCGCGCTCGCACAGGAGCAGCACGGCGAGGCAAGTGACATGCTTGCTGACCGAGCCGATGCGCATGCGGGTGGCCGGCGTGTTGGCGATGCCGTGTTCGAGGCTGGCCAGGCCGAACGCGCGCCGATACAGCAGTTGGTCGCGATGGACGATGCCGGCGATCAATCCGGGTGCATCGGCGCGGTGATAATGCGCGAACAGCGCGTCGAGCTGCGTCGTCGTGGTGGATGAGTCGGATGTCATGTCGATGGCTCAGCGAGAGGAGGCAGGGGGGGCAGCGTGGCCCCAGACGTTGGACGGGCAGTGCAGCAGGCCGTCGATGTACGCGACACCCGGCTCGCGATCGCGTGCGAGGAAGATCGGTCCGTCGAGATCGACGTGATCGCACAGTTGCCCGAGCAGAAACGCGGGGGCGATCGCCAGCGAGGTGCCTGCCATGCAACCGACCATCACGGACAAGCCCGCTTCGCGTACCCGCGCGGCAAGGTCGAACGCGCGCGTCAGGCCACCGCATTTGTCGAGCTTGAGGTTGACGATGTCATAACGGCGCGCGACGGCGGACAGGTCGCCGAGATCCTGAAACGATTCGTCGGCCGCGAGCGGGACCGGACAATCGATTGCTTCGAGACAGGCGTCCGCACCGATCGCAAACGGCTGTTCGAGCATGCGGACGTCAAGCTGTTGCAGCACGGGGAGCATCGTGTCGAAGTGCGCGCGCGACCAGCCCTGGTTCGCATCGACGGCGAGCGGTATTTCCGGGCGCACGTCACGGATGGCGAAGAGGCGCGCGGCGTCGGCGGCGCTGCCGTCCAGCTTGACCTTCAGCGCCCGCGCGTGGCGCAATCTCTGCGCGGCCCCGGCCCCGGCCATGGCATTCGGCGTATCCACGCCGATCGTCATCGTGGTCCGCAACGGGCGTGGCTCGGAGAGGCCCGCGATGCGCCAGACAGGCATCGCTTGCCGTTGAGATTCGAGCGCCCACAATGCCGCATCGACTGCATTGCGTGCGCCGCCGGGCGGCAATACGTCGAGCAATCGCTCTCGCGTGATGCCCGCTTCGATCGATGGTCGGACGCGCTCGATTTGCGCGGCGATGGATTCCGGCGTTTCACCGAGGTAAAAGACCCCGGAGGCTTCGCCGTTGCCGGCGTGGTGCCCGTCGTCGACGGTCACGCTCACGAGGCGAGCGGCGTCGATGACGTGGCCGGTGATATGGAACGGAGCAGCCAACGGCCAACGTTCGATACGCAGTGAGAGTGAGAGCGGGCGGGGTGACATGGGAGCGGAAGGACGAAGGGAATCACGCATAGCGTTCGATTGCGTCGCGCACACCGCGGCCCGCCGCGCGCATCAACAGGCAGGCGGCAAAGAAGCCGAATGCCGCCACGCAGACGATCGACCACAGCAAGCCCTGGCTGAACGCATGCAGACGATCCGACATGAACCCGATGAACACGGGGCTGCCGGACTGCACGACGATCGACGTCAGGGCGCCGATCGCCGCCACGCGCGAGCGCAGGTGGGCAGGGCAGATGTTCTGCATGAGGGTGGGAAACAGCACCATGCCCGCGACCATGCAGGCGAGCTGTGCGCCGAAGAGGGCGTAGACCGGCGTCAGCGAACCCACGGCCAGATAGAGGAAGGATAGGCCGCCGGCGACCAGCGCGCCACATTCACACACGCGCAATGGCGCGAGCACGCCGAAGCGCGCTCGCATGCGGCCGGCAACGAGTCCGCTGAGCACGCAACCCGCGATGCCGCCGGCCATTGCCGCCACGCCCATGCCGCCGCCGGCTTCAGCCGGTGTCGCGCCGAAGGTTCGCACCGCCACGACCGGCATCCATGTCGCGACACCGCCGAACGACAGGTTGACCAGCCCGATGGCGCCGAAGAACTTGAGCATCATGAGGGCTTCGCGCCGGAAGTAGACCGGTGCGGACGGCAGCGGCGCGGAAGTCCGGTGACGCGCGGTGGCTGCTTCCGTATCGCCGTGCTTGCCGGGGCGAATGAGCAGAACCAGCACGGCCAGCACGGGGGCGGGCAACGCAACGGCAAAGAACGCGAGTCGCCACGGTTCGAGATCGGCGAGTCCCGCCGGCAACGCGCTGTGCGCCGCCGCGATGCCGTGCATCAGTGCGCCGCCGAGCGCCATCCCCGCCCCTGATCCCAACAGGTTGGCGAGCGCGAAGATCGCATTGGCGAGCACGCGCTGGCGCGCAGGGAACAGATCGGGAATCAGGCCGTAGATCACCGGCACCAGTCCGGCTTCGCCGATCCCCAGCCCGACGGTGGCGATGAACAACTGCCAGAAGTGGGTGGTCATGCCGCAGATCGCGGTGGCGGCGCTCCAGACGAGGACGCACGCGACCAGCACGACACGGCGATCCACGCGATCGGCGACCCAGCCGATCGGCAACGACGCCACGCCGGCGAACAGGGCGATGCCTGCGCCTTGCATCAGGCCGATTTGCGTGTCGGTCAGCCCGAAATCGTGGCGGATGGGTTCCGTCAGCAGGATCAGCATCTGACGGTCGACGAACGCGAAGAACGCCACGATCACGAGAATCGCGAGACCGAACCAGGCGCGTGGCCCGGCCGGTGAATCCGATGGCGGGCTCGAGGCCGCCACGGGGGCGAGCACGTCGGGGTTGGAGTCGAACATGAGGGCTCCGTGATGAGAAGGCGGTTACTGCATGAACTGCTCGTTGCCCACGAGCCCGATGCGGTTCGCGCCGAGCCGCTGCGCGGACGCCATGACCATGGCGACGGCGCGGTAAGGCGCCGCCTTGTCGGGCCGCAAATGCAGTTCGGTCGGCGCGGGGTCGACGGCGACGTCGTGCAAGCGCGTTTCCAGTTGCTCGCGCGAACGCAGCGTCTCGCCGTTCCATGCGATGGCGCCGTCGGCCGCGATATCGATCTGCACCACCGGCGGTGTCCGCGGTTGCGACGGCGGCGCGCCGGTCGGCATGTCCAGCTTGACCGCGTTCGTCTGTATCGGAATGGTGAGGATCAGCATGATGAGCAGGACCAGCATCACGTCGATGAGCGGCGTGGTGTTGATCTCGATCATCACGTCGGCTTCGTCGGCGTTGCCGGTGGGCATCGTCATGGCCATGTCGGGTCTCCTGGTCGGTATGAAGGGATCATTGGCGCGGCGGCGGTTCGGTGATGAAGTCGACCTTGACGATGCCCGCCCGCTGGCAGGCAAACACGACCCGGCCGATGGCGGCGTAGCGTGCATCGAGGTCGCCGCGGATGTGGACTTCGGGTTGCGGCGACTGCACGGCAACCGCCTTGAGTTTCTCGACGAGCGTTGCCGCGTCGGGCACGCGCCGTTCGTCCCAGAACACGTCGCCTTCTTTCGTCACGGCGAGAATCACGTTCTGCGGCGTCGTGTGCAGCGGCTGCACGGCTTCCTTGGGCAGCGTGACCGGCACAGTGTGCGACACCACCGGAATCGTGATGAGGAAGATGATCAGCAGCACCAGCATCACGTCGACCAGCGGCGTCGTGTTGATGGACGACATGGTCTCGTCGTGCTCGGCGCCGTCGCGCGGGCCTGTGGTCATCGCCATGGCTCACCCCACGCGGGTGAGGGCGGCGGCCTTGGTCGCGGCGGCGGCCCCGGCCGTGGTCGTGCCGGTCAGGATGACGATGTGCAGTTCCGTCGAAAACCCGCGCACGCGCTCCATCACCGCCTTGTTGCGGCGCACGAGCCAGTTGTAGCCGAGCACGGCGGGCACGGCGACGGCCAGGCCGATCGCGGTCATGATCAGCGCTTCGCCGACCGGCCCCGCGACCTTGTCGATGGAGGCCTGGCCCGCGATGCCGATCGCCGTCAGCGCGTGATAGATGCCCCACACCGTGCCGAACAGGCCGATGAACGGCGCGGTCGAACCGACGGTGCCGAGAAACGCGAGGCCGTCCTGCAGGCGGCTCGAGACGGATGTGGTCGCCCGCTCGATGGCCGCCGCGACCCACTGGTTGAGGTCGACCTGTTCGACCAGCGCGCCTTCGTGATGGTCGAACGCCGCGAGACCAGTTTCGGCGATGAAGCGGAACGGGCTGCCGGCGTCCAGCTTTTTCGTGCCTTCGCTGAGACTGCCTGCTTTCCAGAATCCTGCCTCCGCTGCCTTCGCGCGGCGCAGCACACGCGTTTGCTCGAGCAGTTTCGCGACGATGATGTACCAGCTACCCATGGACATGACGACCAGGATGAGCAGCGTGCCGCGTGCAATGAAATCCCCGCCTTTCCAGAGCGCATCGAGACCGTAGGGATTCGTCACCGTGTCGGTGGCGGCGTGGGCGGCGCTGGCCGCGAGGAACAGTGCCGTCGCGAGGGCGGCCTTGCGGGTTCGGTTGAGCATGAACGTCTCCTGAAATGCGTTGCCAAGTGGAAAGGGAACGGCTGTCGAGGGCAGCCTCAATCGAGCTTGAAAGAGAAGGGCACCTGCACGCGGACTTCCTCGCCCTGTGCGACGCAGTGGAACTGCCGCACGGCGTTTTCCGCGGCCCGGTCGAGAACGGGCGCGGCCGACCGGGTCACGCTCAGGTCCTTGACGTTGCCGTCGGTGCCGACCACGAACGACACGACGACGTCGCCGGTCAGGTTGTCCTTGAGCGCTTCACGCGGATAGCGAATGGCGGCGCGAACCTGCGTCGAGTTGGGACACACCACGCCGACGCTCGCCGACACCGGCGCCGCAGCGGCGGGCGGCGCGGGCGGCGCGACGGGGGCCGACGGCGCGGGCGTGGTCGACTGCGCGGCGATCGCGTTCGGCGAAGGCGGTGCAGCGACGCGCACTTCCGGGGGCGGCACGAACGGCGGCGGGGGCGCGACGTGCTTCGGCGGCGGCGGTGCGATGTGCTTCGGCGGTGGGGGTGGTGGGGGGGGCGGCGGCTTGATCTCTTCGATGATGCGCGTCTCGATCGGCTGGCGAATCACGTCCACGACTTTCGTCGCGAGACCGGTGAGCAGTGCGTAGACGATCACCGCATGCAATCCGACCACGAAGGCGATGCCGCCAATGCGCCGGACAGGTGGCTTGGGTTGTGCGTAGTTCATGTCCCGCGTGTCTCCTGCGTCGATATGACTTGGGAGCCACGTTAAAACCCGGGCATTTCTGGTTCATATCGGCTTTGTATCGGCGCTGACACAAAGTCTTTCCGGATGGGCCATGTCGCGGCGGGAGTCGAGAAACCAGACGGAGCGGCGAAGGCGGACGATGCCGAGCGGCGTTTCTTCGGGAAAATACCGGGCGGGTTATCCATGACGTGAGCGCTCGTCAGGCATCCCGATCGTTCCGGACGACCTTGTGGGGCAAGGTGCGGGGCAATTATTTCAACGCTGCAACAATTCGTGCAAAAAGCCCTTATATTGACGGGCAATAATGAGTGTGGGGCACATCTCACCGCCGCAACATCGGAGACAAGACGCCGTGAACAAAGCGATTCGTATTCTCGTCGTCGACGACGACTCGCAGATTCGCAGCCTGTTGTGCGACTGCCTGGCAGACTTCGGCATGACGACCGCGCAAGCCGGCAGCGGCGCGGAAATGCATCACGCGCTCGGCGAGGGCGGCTTCGATCTCGTGGTGCTCGACCTGATGCTGCCGGACGACGACGGCCTCAATCTCTGCCGCGAGATTCGTGCGACCTCGGAGATTCCGTTGATCATCCTGACCGCGCGCGGCGAGATGACCGACCGGATCGTCGGGCTGGAACTGGGCGCCGACGACTATATCGTCAAGCCGTTCGAGCCGCGCGAACTGGTCGCGCGCATCCAGACGATCCTGCGCCGCGTACGTGCGCAAACGCAGGGCCGGACGCGGGCGCAGGAGGAAAGCCGCTTCGCCGGATGGCGGCTTCACCAGATCGGCCGCCACCTGATTGCGGCCGACAACACGGTCATTCCATTGTCGAACGCGGAATTTCGCCTGCTCAATGCGTTCCTCGCCGCGCCGGGGCGAGTACTGAGCCGCGAATACCTGATGGACACCGCGCGCGGCAAGTCGATCGACACGTTCGACCGCAGCATCGACGTGCAGATATCACGCTTGCGTCAGAAGTTGCGCGAGGACATCAAGGAGCCGCGCCTGATTCGCACGATTCGCGGGGAAGGGTACATGCTGGATGTCGGTCATCGTTAGGTGTGCGTGCGGCTGATTGCACGGACCGAGTACGGTTCAGGCACGACGCCTGATGCGTCATTCAGATCAGGCCCATTGCCGACGCCTTGAGCGTCGCTGCCGCGCGTGTCGAACATCCGAGCTTGCGGAACACGCTTTCGATGTGCGTGCGCACCGTGCTCGGGCTGATGGTCAGTTCCCGCGCGGCCTCCTTGTTGCTCGCGCCGCGCGAGATCACACGCAGCACGTCGATCTCCCGCTCGGACAGGCCGGCGCCGGAGGATGCACTTCGGGAGACGCGTCTGGCGACGGGGCTGCCTGCCGACGTCAGCACACCGACCGCTTCGCCGCACAACCTGCCGTCTGCGACCTCGTCCTGCAACAGACGGGCGGCCGCGTCGTCGGTCATCGCGGCACGCCAGGGGCGCGGCGATCGCAGTGCGACCCACGCGACGGATGCCGCCAGCACGCGTGCTTCCAGTGTCAGCGCAGGCGCATGTGCGCCGCGAAAATACCCCGAACCGTCCAGCCGTTCGTAAGCATGCGATGCCAGCAGCGCGGCGTGGCGCAGCGCGCCGGACTGTTTGCCGGCGCGCTCCGTCCAGTACGGTACCAGCCGCACCTTCTCCCACGCGCTTGCGGGCAACGCCGTGGGCAGGTTCCAGATGTCGTTGGGTACGGCGGCCCTGCCGATGCCGTGAATCAGTCCGGCCTGGTAGACGAGCGAACGCCCGGCGTCATCCGCCTTGAGCCGCGCGTGACACCCGGCCGCCGTCACGGCGACCGCGCGCGAAAAACCCGTCATCCACGGCACTTTCAGGTCGACGATGTCGGCGATCAGTTCGGCGTAAGTCGTCCGTTGCATATCGGAGGTCGCCAGTGCGATGTCGAACTCGGCCGGCGACGTGCGTTCCAGTTCCGTCAGCCAGGCGTGCGCGTGACGTAGCGTCGTCGCGACGAGGTGCGCCGGATATCGCGTGTCGGCGCGCTGTTCGATCAGTCCCAGGGCCCGCTCGACGCCATACGTGCGACCCAGCACTTCCAGATCGCCGGCAAGCGCGACGACCGGCACGGCGGCGGGCACGTGTTCGCGTGCGAGCTGCGCCGGGAAGCCGCTGCCGTCCCAGGCTTCGAAAATGTGACGCAGCGCCGTTTCGGTCGCCGTCGACAGCCCGAGTATCCGCGCGACCTCGCCGGCGACTTCGCAGTGAATCCGTGCGAGTTGCGTCATCGACGCGGCGGCGCCTCCGATGGCCTCGGCTATGCCGGGCCGGTTCTCGAGCATCGCCGTGCGGATCGCGATGTCGTCGCCGAACGCCTGCGCGAACCCGGCTGCGTTCGCCGTACAGCCCGACCAGCGAAGCAGCGACACCTCGCGAACCGTATCGCACGCGGACGCGCCCAGTCCGGCCGCGCCTGCGAGTCGTACACCCAGCCATGCGGTGCGAAGCGAATGGTCGGTCGGCTGTCCCATGCTCAGATCGCCGATGAAGGCGATCGCCCTCGCGGAATCGAAGATGCGCAGTGTGGCGTGGCTGGCGTCGGCGTCGAACATCGGGCTCGGCTTGGAAAAAACGCAGGGACGAGCGAACGATCATACGCGACGCGGGTGCGTGCGCCGCGTGGCGTGATGCTGTCCGGGGTCGGTCATTTGACCGATCCCGGACGGCCCGAACGATCGGGACAATCTGGCTGCAAGTGGGGCAAGCGACATGCCATGCCGCATGAATGCTTCCTTGCGCCTTTGGAGTCGCCGGAGTCGTGGCGACCGGGGCCCACCTTGTCAGAAGGAGTCGTCGTCTTATGCCTCATCCCATTTCCGCCTTGGGTGCCGGTCACACCCTCGTCAGCCTGGTGACGTTCGCCGCGGGGCTCTACAGCTTTGCCCGGTATCAGAAGATCGACAGCGCGACCCGGTCCGCCAGGATTTACGTCGCAGGCATGGTGATATCCGTGTTCACGTCGTTCGGCTTGTCCAGTACCGGCGGTTTCAATGCCGGGCATGCACTCGGCATCCTGGCGCTGATCGCGACATCGGGCGGGCTCCTCGTGCCGCACATCGAAGCGCTGGGGCGTGCACGGCGGTACCTGGCCCAGTTCGCATTCTCGTTCAGCTTCTTTCTGTTGCTGGTTCCCGGGATCAACGAGACGCTGACGCGGCTGCCGATCGGTCACCCGCTTGCCAATGGCCCCGCGTCCCCCGTCGTGCGCGGCTCGCTCGCCGCGTGGCTGGGCATCTTCGTGCTTGGATCGGTGGTGCAGCTGGTGCGGCTTCGGTCGTATCGTAGCCGCGCCTGAACGTGCGGAAAGCGGACGCTAAGTTGTTTCATCGCCCGGCGGGCCCGGCCGTGCCGCTTTTCGAGTCGGTACGTGTTGGCCGCACTCGCACCATGTCGATCAGTGCCCGCAGCCCGCCGGAAACGTGGCGATGGCCGGGGTAGTACAGGCACAGCCCCGGCATGACCGGGCACCAGTCGGCCAGCACGCGTTCGAGCCGTCCGTCTTCGAGTGCATCGCGAACGAGATGGTCGGGCACGAAGGCGATCCCGATCCCGTCGATCGCTGCGTCGACCATCAACGGCTGGTCGGTCAGCGTGAGCGGGCCGCTGACGTTCACCGTTTCGACGACACCGCGGCGCTCGAATTCCCAGCGGTAGAGCGCACCGCTATCGAAGCGAAAGCGGATGCAGTCGTGCCGGTCCAGATCCTGCGGCACGTCGGGGCGGCCGCGCGCGGCGAAATAGGCCGGCGACGCAACGGCGGCGAACCGCACCGGATCGGACACGCGCACCGCGATCATGTCCTGCGGCACGGCTTCGGCCAGCCGGATTCCCGCGTCGAAGCCACCGGCGACGATGTCGCCGAGCTTGCCGTCGGTCACGATGTCGAGGTGGACCTGCGGGTAGTCGCGCAGGAAGCGCGCGAGCACCGGCTTCAGCACGAGGCGGATCGCCCCTTCGCTGGCGTTGATGCGGACGGTGCCGCTGGGCGTGTCGCGCATCCCGTCGACTGCGAGCATCGCCTCCGCGACCGACGAGATTGCCGGGCGGAGCTTGTCGGCGAGCCGCTCGCCGGCGTCCGTCAGCGACACGCTGCGCGTGGTGCGATTGAACAGGCGAACGCCCAGGCGCTGCTCGAGGCTCTTGATCGAATGACTGATCGCAGACGGCGTGACGTCGAGCTCGACCGATGCCGTGCGGAAGCTGAGGTGCGTGGCCGCCGCGAGGAACACATTGAGCGAGAAGAGATCGCCGCTTTTCAATTGATGAGCTGATTTCATCGTGACATAAAGATTGGCGAGATTGTCATGATAATGCGCCTTTTCTAGACTAGGCCCTGCGTTCGGTTGAACAAGGAGCAGGCAATGAAGATGAAGGCGATCGTGATGACGGGGGCCAACCGGCCCTGGGAAGTGCAGGAAGTGCCGATGCCGGTAGCCGGGCCGGGGCAGGTGCTGGTGAAGGTGCATGCGTCCGGGATGTGCTACACCGACGTGTGGGCCACGCAGGGCTACGGTGGCGACATCTATCCGCAGACACCGGGCCACGAGGTGGTCGGTGAAATCGTCGACGTGGGCGCGGGCGTGCAGGCGCGACGGGTGGGCGACCGGATCGGCACGACGTGGGTGCAGTCCGCGTGCGGGCGCTGCCCGTACTGCCGCGAACATCGCCCGCTTTCCGGCCAGACGGCCGTGAACTGCGATGCGCCGCGGACCACCGGGTTCGCATCGCAGGGCGGCCATGCGGAGTACATCGCCGTCGCGGCCGAGGGCACGGTGCTGTTGCCCGACGGGCTGGCCTATGTCGATGCCGCGCCGATGATGTGCGCGGGCTACACGACGTGGAGCGGCTTGCGCGATGCGGCGCCGCAACCGCACGAGAAGGTGGCCGTGCTCGGCATCGGCGGGCTGGGGCACGTGGCGCTGCAACTGTCCCGCGCGTGCGGCTTCGAGACCATCGCGATCACGCATTCGGCCGACAAGCGCGATCTCGCGATCGGGCTGGGCGCGGACCGGGTCGTCGCGAACGGTGCGGAACTGCGCGATCTGGGCGGCGCGGATGTCCTGCTGGTCACGACCAACGAGTTCAGTACTGCAGAGGAAGCGATGACGGGCGTGCGGGTCGACGGCCGGGTGATCCTGTGCGGGCTCGACTTCAGCAAGCCGTTCTCGATCGCGTCGCAGCGCAAGCCGTTCCACATGATGCGCCAGCAGGTCATCGGCTCCACGCATGGCGGCTTGCGTTACCTGAGCGAGGTGCTGGACCTCGCCGCCAAAGGCAAGGTCAAGCCGATCGTCGAGACGTTCTCGCTGGACCAGGCGACCGACGCCTATGACCGCCTCGCGTCCGGGAAGATGCGCTTTCGCGGCGTGTTCACGCCCGCGCAAAGCCACTGACGCTCGAGCGTGCCGGGAGATGCGGGGACGTATCTCCCGGCAAGCGCGCGTGGCAGGCTCGCCGCGCTTCGCATTCGCGCAGTGATCGAATTGGCCACACCGATCGGCGGCGTTCGTCCGCGATCGCCGTTCCGCTGACATCGACTGCCGCCCGATCGGGCGCGGCGTGGCGATGTTGTCCGGCGCATCCGGTCCTCGCCCGGCGTCGGTCGTAGCGACATCCGCGATTTCCCGTCAGGCCCTGCTTTGCGCCGGCACGGCGACGCCAGACCACCGGCCCATGCCCGCCTGGCGGCCCTCCCGCACCCGACATGGCAAATCTGCTCACCGCAATCGAGCGGCTTGGGCATCGACGTCCGCCGCCGCAAGGCATAGATTTCCAAGGTTGACGTGCCTATCCGCACGCCAGCCCGCGCGCAGGCCGGCAACCGGCCGCGCGTTCCCAATCAGCGTGAGACACAATCGAGCGTGGAGACGACACGATGAGCCTGTCAGAGCCATTGCGTCTGCATGTGCCGGAGCCCACTGGGCGCCCGGGCTGCAAGACGGACTTTTCCTATTTGCATCTATCGCCGGCCGGCGCCGTTCGCCGCCCGCCGATCGACGTTGCCGCGGCGGACACCGCCGATCTCGCCCGCAGCCTCGTGCGCGTGCTCGACGACAGCGGCAAGGCCGTCGGCCCGTGGGCACCGGATCTCGACGATGCGCGGCTGATCGCCGGCCTGCGCGCGATGCTCAAGACCCGCATTTTCGACGCGCGCATGATGATCGCGCAGCGTCAGAAGAAAATCTCCTTCTACATGTTGAGCCTCGGCGAAGAGGCGATCGGCACCGCGCACACGATGGCGCTGCGCGACGGCGACATGTGCTTCCCGACCTACCGGCAGCAAAGCATCCTGATCACGCGCGACGTCCCGCTCGAACGGATGATCTGCCAGCTGATGTCGAACGAAGGCGACCCGCTCAAAGGCCGCCAGCTCCCCGTGATGTACTCGGACCGCGAAGCGGGCTTCTTCTCCATCTCCGGCAACCTCGCGACGCAGTTCATCCAGGCGGTCGGCTGGGCGATGGCGTCGGCGATCAAGGGCGACACGAAGATCGCGTCCGCGTGGATCGGTGACGGCGCGACGGCCGAATCCGACTTCCATACCGCGCTCACGTTCGCGCACGTGTACCGCGCGCCGGTCGTGCTGAACGTCGTCAACAACCAGTGGGCGATCTCGACGTTCCAGGCGATTGCGGGCGGCGAAGGCACGACCTTCGCCGGGCGCGGCGTCGGCTGCGGGATCGCGTCGCTGCGCGTCGACGGCAACGACTTCCTCGCGATCTACGCGGCATCGAGCTGGGCGGCCGAACGCGCGCGCCGCAATCTCGGCCCGACGCTGATCGAGTGGGTGACCTACCGCGCGGGTGCGCACTCGACGTCGGACGATCCGACCAAGTACCGGCCGAGCGACGACTGGTCCCATTTCCCGCTCGGCGATCCGATCGAACGCTTCAAGCGCCACCTGATCGTCAAGGGCATCTGGTCCGACAGCGCGCACGAAGCGTTGACGGCCGAGCTCGAGGCCGAGGTGATCGCCGCGCAGAAGGAAGCGGAGAAATTCGGCACGCTGGCCGACGACCGGATTCCGTCGCCGGCGTCGATGTTCGACGACGTGTACAAGGAGCTGCCCGCGCACCTGCGCCGTCAGCGCCAGGAACTGGGAGCGTGATCATGGCGCAACACGAGACAGGCACGGCAACGCAGCCGATGACGATGATCCAGGCGCTGCGCTCGGCGATGGACGTGATGCTCGGGCGCGACAGCGACGTGGTCGTGTTCGGGCAGGACGTCGGTTATTTCGGCGGCGTGTTCCGGTGCACCGAAGGACTGCAGAACAAATACGGCAAGTCGCGCGTGTTCGACGCACCGATCTCCGAAAGCGGGATCGTCGGCGCGGCGGTGGGGATGGGCGCATACGGGCTGCGCCCGGTGTGCGAGATTCAGTTCGCCGATTACTTCTACCCGGCGTCCGACCAGATCGTGTCGGAAGGCGCGCGGCTGCGCTATCGCTCGGCGGGCCAGTTCATCGCGCCGATGACGATCCGCATGCCCTGCGGCGGCGGCATCTACGGCGGCCAGACGCACAGCCAGAGCCCGGAGGCGATGTTCACGCAGGTGTGCGGGCTGCGCACGGTGATGCCGTCGAATCCGTACGACGCGAAGGGGCTGCTGATCGCCTCGATCGAGAACGACGATCCGGTGATCTTCCTCGAACCGAAACGGCTGTACAACGGGCCGTTCGACGGCCATCACGACCGGCCGGTCACGTCGTGGCTCAAGCATCCGGCCAGCGCGGTGCCCGAAGGCTACTACACGGTGCCGCTCGATACGGCCGCCGTGGTGCGCCCCGGCAACGACGTGACGGTGCTGACCTACGGCACGACGGTGCACGTGTCGCTCGCCGCGGCCGAGGAGACGGGCATCGACGCGGAGGTGATCGACCTGCGCACGCTGTGGCCGCTCGATCTCGACACGATCGTCGCGTCGGTGCGCAAGACCGGGCGCTGCGTCGTGGTGCACGAGGCGACGCGCACCTGCGGCTACGGCGCGGAACTGGTGTCGCTGGTCCAGGAACATTGCTTCTACCACCTCGAGGCGCCGGTCGAGCGCACGACGGGCTGGGATACGCCGTATCCGCATGCGCAGGAGTGGGCGTACTTTCCGGGCCCGGCCCGGGTCGGTGAAGCGTTGCGACGCGTGATGGAGGCGTGAGATGGGGATTCATGTCATCAAGATGCCGGATATCGGCGAAGGGATTGCCGAGGTCGAGCTGGTGGCCTGGCACGTGGAAGTCGGGCAGACGATCAAGGAAGACCAGCCGCTCGCCGATGTGATGACCGACAAGGCGGCGGTCGAGATTCCGTCGCCGGTGACGGGCAAGGTGATCGAGCTCGGCGGCCGGATCGGCGAGATGATGGCGGTCGGCAGCGAGCTGATCCGCCTCGAGGTCGAAGGCGACGGCAACCTGAAGGCCGGCGCACCGGTGCGGGAATCAAAGGTAGCAACCGCACCGGTCGCTTCGGCGCCGTCGAAGTCGGTGGTCGAGGCGCCGGCCGAATCGTCCGCCAAGCCGGCGGCGAAGCACGCACCGGCGGAGCCGCGTCGTGCGAAGCATGCCGAGCACGCGGAGAAAGCGGAGCCGCCGCGCGCGGCGCTCGCGCCGAGCGAACGGCCGCTCGCGTCGCCGGCCGTGCGCCAGCGCGCATGGGACATGGGCATCGAGCTGCGCTATGTGCGCGGCACCGGTGAAGCAGGGCGGATCCTGCACGCGGACCTCGATGCGTATGCGGGCACCGGCAGCGGTGCGGCGCGCGGTTCGCACGCGCATGGCTACGCGGAACGCAACGATGAAACCGACGTGCCGGTGATCGGCCTGCGGCGCGCGATCGCACGCAAGATGCAGGAAGCGAAGCGCCGCATTCCGCACTTCAGCTACGTCGAGGAGATCGACGTCACCGAGCTCGAATCGTTGCGCACGGAACTGAATCGCCGCCACGGCGACACGCGCGGCAAGCTCACGCCGCTGCCGCTGCTGATCCGCGCGATGGTGATCGCATTACGCGACTTCCCGCAGATCAACGCGCGTTTCGACGACGAAGCAGGTGTCGTCACACGCTACGGCGCGGTGCACATGGGCGTCGCGACGCAGACGGACGGCGGCCTCACGGTGCCCGTGCTGCGTCATGCGGAAGCGCGCGACGTGTGGTCGATTTCCGCCGAGATCGCGCGGCTTGCCGACGCAGTGCGCGCGAACCGCGCGCAGCGCGACGAGCTGAGCGGCTCGACGATCACGATCTCGAGCCTCGGCGCGCTCGGCGGCATCGTGTCGACACCGGTCATCAATCATCCTGAAGTGGGCATCGTCGGCGTGAACCGCATCGTCGAGCGGCCGATGATCCGCGACGGCGCGGTCGTCGCGCGCAAGATGATGAACCTGTCGTCGTCGTTCGACCATCGCGTCGTCGATGGCGCGGATGCGGCCGAATTCATCCAGGCCGTGCGCGCGGTGCTCGAGCGCCCGGCACTGCTGTTCGTGGAGTGATCACGCAATGAAGAACGAACACACCACGCTGCTCGTGATCGGCGGTGGCCCGGGCGGCTACGTCGCCGCGATTCGCGCCGGCCAGCTCGGCATTCCGACCGTGCTCGTCGAGCGCGACCGGCTCGGCGGCACGTGCCTGAACATCGGCTGCATTCCGTCGAAGGCGCTGATCCACGTGGCCGATGCATTCGAACAGGCCCGCGGCCACGCGGGCGAGGGGGCGCTCGGGATCCGCGTGCGCACGCCCGAGATCGACATCGCGAAAAGCGTCGCCTGGAAGGACGGTATCGTCGACCGGCTGACGCGCGGGGTCGGCGCGCTGCTCAAGAAGAACGGCGTGCGCGTGCTGCACGGCGATGCGCAGGTGGTCGACGGCAAGACCGTCGACGTCGTCGGCGGCGGCCATACGACGCGCATCAGCTGCGAGCACCTGTTGCTCGCGACCGGCTCCGAGCCGGTCGCGCTGCCGTCGATGCCGTTCGGCGGGCATGTCGTGTCGTCCACCGAGGCGCTGTCGCCCGAGACGTTGCCGAAGCGGCTGGTCGTCGTCGGGGCCGGGTATATCGGGCTCGAACTCGGGATCGTCTATCGCAAGCTCGGCGTCGACGTGAGCGTGGTCGAAGCGGCGGAGCGCGTGCTGCCCGCGTACGATGCCGAACTCGCGCGGCCGGTTGCCGATTCGCTCGCGCGGCTGGGCGTGCGGCTGTTGCTCGGCCACAAGGTGCTCGGGCTCGCGGAGCACGGCGCGGTGCGTGTGCAGGCCGCCGATGGCGCGGAGCAGACGTTGCAGGCCGACCGCGTGCTGGTGGCGGTGGGCCGCCGGCCGCGTGTCGACGGCTTCGGGCTCGAGTCGCTGCCGCTCGATCGCAACGGCCGCGCGCTGTGGATCGACGACGAGTGCCGGACGTCGATGCGCAACGTCTGGGCGATCGGCGACGTCGCCGGCGAGCCGATGCTCGCGCATCGCGCGATGGCGCAGGGCGAGATGGTGGCCGAGCTGATCGCCGGCAAGCGCCGCAAGTTCGTGCCCGCATCGATCCCGGCCGTGTGCTTCACCGATCCGGAGATCGTCACGGCCGGCTGGTCGCCGGACGACGCGCGGGCGGCCGATGTCGACTGCGTGAGCGCGTCGTTCCCGTTCGCGGCGAACGGGCGCGCGATGACGCTGCAGGCGACCGACGGCTTCGTGCGTGTCGTCGCGCGGCGCGACAACCACCTGATCGTCGGTTGGCAGGCGGTCGGGCGCGGCGTGTCGGAGCTGGCTGCCGCGTTCTCGCAGTCGCTGGAGATGGGCGCGCGGCTGGAGGATATCGGCGGCACGATCCATGCGCACCCGACGCTCGGCGAAGCGCTGCAGGAGGCCGCGCTGCGTGCGCTTGGGCACGCGGTGCATGTGTGACGGGCGAGCCTCCTGAAAAAGCGCCGCGGATGCGCAACGCGCGTATCCGCGGCGATATTTACGACAGGTAGACGGCAGACACGTTCATTCGATATCCGGCACGCTGCGATGCCGGTGCTCCGGGTTTCGCCTAGTCCTCCGGATCGTATTGACCGTCGTCCGTCCTGCTGCGGCCGGCGGATGCCGCCCGCATCCTCAATTCCCGCGGCGTTACGCCGAAGTGCCGCCGAATCGCGGTCGACAGGTAGCTTTGCGTGCCGAATCCGCAGTCCAGTGCGATCGACAGGATGCTGTCCGACGTATGTTCGAGCAGCAGGCGTGCGCGTTCCAGCCGCCGCTCGATGATGTATTGCGCCGGCGTGCGGGAAAACTGCATCCTGAATGCGTCGATCGTCGCGCGCTCGCTCATGCCAACCAGTCGGCAGAGGTCGGCCGTGTCGATACGGCTTTCCAGCGACGCATCGATGAACCGGTTGATCGTCTGTGCGCACAGCGGCGCGCTGGCGGCGTCGGCTGTCAACGGCTGATCGGCGGCGTGCGGGTTTCGCCGGTAGGTGGCGCCGGGCGGTTCGCCGAAGCGACGGTAGTACTCCCGAATGAAGCGCGCCGTGATCGAGAATCCATGCGCATGCAACGTCGCATCGAAATCCGGCCCGTCGCCTCGCGCGAGCGCGCGGTTCACGTGGCGAAAGCGCGCTTCGTTGCGCAGCTCGGTCGATGACCGGCCTGTCAGGCGGCGGATGCCGTGCTCCAGCGCCTCGGTCGCGCAGCCGAGCACGTGCGCGATCGCGCCGAGCGTTTTCCACCGCAGCGGCGCGTCCTCGAGCATGTGGATTGCCATGCGAGTCTGGTGTTCGGGCGTGCAATGGTCGCGGTCGAACAGCGCGCCGTGGTTGTTCGCGTGGCCGGCCACCATGATCTTCAGCATGTGTTCGAGCAACGCGTCGACGGCGACGCCGGGAATGGGCGACATCCTGATCATCCGGCGCAGGCAACCGGCCGCGGCATTCCATTGCATCCGCAGCTCGGGCGAGACCGGTGTCAGCCCGAACTCGACCGGCTCGAGCCCCGGCCGGCCAATCCATTGTGCGAGAAAGCGGTTGACCCGGTCCGCATCGATGATGACCGACAGATGGCCGAATCCGTCGCCCCCCGTCGTGCAGAACGAGTGGCCAGTCGACGAAATCGGCATGACGTCACCCGTCGTGCAGGCCGCATCGTCACCGTTGCTTTCGTAACGAGCGTGGCCACGACGGCAGGACAGGAACAGGTAGTTCGGACGCGCATCGTTCGAGCGGAAGTGAAAAGGCATCAGGTAGTCGACGTCGTAGACGCCGATGCCGTTCCATTCATGTCCCGTCATGCTGACATTCCGACGAACCGCGTGCTGCGCCGTGAACTGGTTGTCGGCATAGATCGTGCCGATGAAATCGGACACTTCGTCGGGGTCGTCGCTGTGAAACCGGTGCGTCCTGCGAAGCGGGTCGCTCATGCTGGTTTCCACTCCGAACGGATGCCGGCGCGACTCGATGCCGGCGGCGGTGTGACGGGACGCACGCAACCGGCGTGCGTGCCCACTATTGCACCTTGCCGGCGCACCGTGCGTCAAGAATTGTCAAACGGGCGGCTGCACGCGGAAGGCCCGTGTTGTCTGATGAAACACCGCGCGGCAACGTCGATGTGTCCGCTCGGCCGGCTTCCGGATTTTCATTTTTCCGGTACGCATTCTTGAAAGAACCGGCACGGTCGGAACGCTAATATGGTTGAACCGATTGTTAGTCAATCGTGGATAGTGCATCTCGACGCGCCCCGTTCATTCGCGCCATCGGCTCGACTACACTCGATCCATCCCAATATTTTCAGTGATCCGGAGTTTTCGAATGAACACAGCATCGATGGCAGACAAGGTCGTATTGATCACTGGCGTCTCGTCCGGTCTCGGTCGCGAACTGGCGCAACGGCTGCTCGCAGAAGGCGCGCGGGTCGCGGGCACCGTACGCGGAGCGGAGCAGGTCGCCGAATTCGAACGGCTTGCGCCCGGGCGTGCGCTCGGTGTCCTGATGGACATCACGCAGCCCGACACGGTAGCGGCGGGCGTGCAGCGTGTGATCGAGCAGTTCGGCCGGATCGACGTGCTCGCCAACAATGCTGGCGTCGGCACGGTCGGCGCGGTCGAGGAGACGACCGAAGCCGATGCGCAGCAGATCTTCGACGTGAATTTTTTCGGCGGGTTGCGCCTGATCCATGCGGTCTTGCCCACCATGCGCCGCCAGCGCTCGGGGCACATCGTGCAGTTCTCGTCGATCGCCGGGTTCGCGGGCTACCCGGGGCTGGGCGTGTACGCCGCGGCCAAGGCCGCGACCGGCGTGCTCGGCGAGGCGTTGGCCGGCGAGCTCGCACCGCTCGGCATTCATGTGACGGTGCTGACGATCGGCATTTTCGAAACCCAGTTCGCCGGACGTTCGCTGGCGTATACGTCGAACCGGATCGACGACTACGCGGACACGCCGGCCGGCCAGTTCCGCGGATTCATCGGCCAACTGCAAGGCAAGCAGCCCAATGTGCCGGAAAAGGGCGCACAAGCGATCGTCGATATCCTCAAGGCGGAGAAGCCGCCGGTCCATCTCGCGCTTGGTGCCGATGCGGTGGGAACGATGCTCGGCCGAGCCGAATCGATCGAGCGTGATATCCGTGCATGGGAAACCGTGTCGCGATCGACTCAGCGCGACTGAGCGGGTATCCGGTTCGTTCGGGTAAGGTCCGGATCAATAGTATCGGTGTGCTAAGTAACGGGAAGGAATCGTCGTGAATCGGCCCTCGTCGCGATCGATATCGCGCGGGCCAGGCATGCGTCCGGATGCGCTGGACGCGAAACCGTGGAGAAGCAGACATGAACAATCGAACAAGCGTGGCGATCGTGACCGGCGCATCGCGAGGTATCGGCGCGGCAATCGCGCGGCGCCTGGTGGACGACGGGCTGGCCGTCGTCATCAATTACGCAGGCAAGGCGAGCGAGGCCGAGGAACTGGCGAGCGATCTCGCGGGCGAGGGCGGGCGGTCGCGGTCCAGGCGGACGTCAGCGATCCGGCTGCCGTGGCGCGGCTGTTCGATGTGGCCGAAGCGAAGTTCGGCGGCGTCGACGTGCTGGTGAACAACGCCGGAATCATGAAGCTGGCGCCACTGGTCGATAGCGACGACGCGCTGTTCGACACGCAGATCGCCATCAACCTGAAGGGGACGTTCAACACGCTGCGCGCGGCGGCGCGCCGGCTGCGCAACGGCGGGCGCATCGTCAACCTGTCGAGCAGCGTGGTCGGACTGAGGCCCGAGACGTACGGCGTCTATACGGCCACCAAGGCAGCGGTCGAAGCGATGACGGGCATCCTGTCCAAGGAGCTGCGCGGTCGCTCGATCACCGTCAACGCCGTCGCGCCGGGGCCGACCGCGACCGACCTGTTCCTGAACGGCAAGTCGGCGGAGCTGATCGAGCGCCTGTCGAAGATGAATCCGCTGGAGCGTCTCGGTACACCGGCCGATATCGCGAACGCGGTCGCGTTCCTCGTTGGTCCGGACGGCGGCTGGATCAACGGGCAGGTGCTGCGCAGCAACGGCGGGATGGTTTGAGTCCGCACGGTTCGTATCGAAGGATCGCAGTCGTCAATCAAGGAGCATCGTCATGGGCAAAACCATTCTCATTACCGGTGCGTCGAGCGGCTTCGGCCGCCTGACGGCCGAAGCGCTGGCGGCGGCCGGCCACACCGTGTTCGCGTCGATGCGCGATACGGCCGGACGCAATGCGCCGGTCGTCGCGCAGATGGCCGCGCAGTCGAAAGCGCAGGGCATCGATCTGCGCACCGTCGAGATCGACGTGCAGTCGCAGGATTCCGTCGACGCCGGCGTCGCCAGCGTGATCGCCGAGGCCGGCCGCATCGACGTGCTGGTGCACAACGCGGGGCACATGGTGTTCGGTCCCGCCGAAGCGTTTACGCCGGAGCAGTATGCGCACCTGTACGACGTGAACGTGCTGAGCACGCAGCGCGTGAACCGCGCGGTGTTGCCGCATATGCGGAAAAGCGCCCGAGGCCTGCTGCTCTGGGTCTCCAGCAGCAGCTCGGCGGGCGGCACGCCGCCGTACCTGGCGCCGTATTTCGCGGCGAAGGCCGCAATGGATGCGATCGCGGTGCAGTATGCGCGCGAGCTGTCGCGCTGGGGCATCGAGACGTCGATCGTCGTGCCGGGCGCATTTACCGGCGGCACCAACCATTTCGCGCATGCGGGCGCGCCGGCCGACGCGTCGCGTGCGGCCGAATACGATGCGGGGCCGTATGCGGGCTTCGGCGAGCAGGTGCTGAAGGCGTTTGCGGACATCGTGCCGGCCGACGCCGATGCAAGCGAGGTGGCACGTGCGATCGTCGACATCGTGGGCATGCCGTTCGGCAAGCGTCCGTTCCGCGTGCACATCGATCCGACGCAGGACGGCGCGGCTGTCGGCTTCGCGGTGCTCGACCGCGTGCGTGCGGAGATGCTGCATCGCGTCGGCCTGTCCGACCTGCTGCAGCCGAAAGCGAATGCGTGACGCGCCGGGCGGCCGGCCGCAGCCGGCGCGTGGCCACTGATCCGGAACGTCATCCCGGACGTGGATCGAACAGGAAATGAATCAGGAGAGCGAAATGGCAAATCATGAAATCAAGGGCAAGACCGTACTGATCGCCGGCGGCGCGAAGAACCTGGGTGGCCTGATCGCACGCGATCTGGCCGCGCATGGCGCGAAGGCCGTCGCGATTCACTACAACAGCGCAGGCTCGAAGGCGGACGCGGAGACGACGGTCGCGGCGATCAAGGCGGCCGGCGCCGAGGCGGTCGCATTCCAGGCGGACCTGACGAGCGCGGCGGCCGTCGAGAAGCTGTTCGCCGATGCGGTTGCGGCGGTCGGCCGCCCGGACATCGCGATCAACACGGTCGGCAAGGTGCTGAAAAAGCCGTTCACCGAAATCAGCGAAGCGGAATACGACCAGATGAGCGCGGTGAACGCGAAGTCGGCGTTCTTTTTCCTGCGCGAAGCGGGGCGGCACGTGAACGACAACGGCAAGATCGTCTCGCTGGTTACGGCGCTGCTCGGCGCATTCACGCCTTATTACGCCGCGTATGCGGGTACGAAGGCGCCCGTCGAGCACTACACGCGCGCGGCGGCGAAGGAGTTCGGTGAGCGCGGCATTTCGGTGACGGCAGTGGGGCCCGGCCCGATGGACACGCCGTTCTTCTATCCGGAGGAGGGGACGGACGCGGTCGCGTATCACAAGACGGCCGCCGCGCTGTCGAAGTATTCGAAGACGGGGCTGACCGACATCGAGGACGTCGTGCCGTTCATTCGTCACCTGGTCAGCGACGGCTGGTGGATCACCGGCCAGACGATCCTGATCAACGGCGGCTATACGACCAAGTAACACACCTCGGCTGCCCGTGTTTTGCCCGGCACGCGTTGCCTGCCCGTCACGCGTCGGGGCAGGACGACGGGCGGCCGTCTTTCATCGAGGATCGGCATCGTGAACACCGACATACTCCACCATCCGGTCGTGCGGCGCGCGATCGACGCGCTCCAGCAAGGCGATGGCGCGGCATGGGCCGCGCTGTTCGCGCCCGATGCGACGCTGTACGACGACGGCCGGCCACGAGACCTGCACGCATTCAACCGGGACGCGATCGGGACCGAGCGCTTCACGACGATCGATCGCGTCGACAACGACGGGCTCGAGATCCACGGCCGGTTTCATTCGGATCGCTGGGGCACGTTCCGTACGTACTTCAAGTTCCGGGTCGACGCCGATGGCCGGATTACCCGGCTCGACATCGGGCAGGCCTGAGCCGTCCGCATGCCGCCCGTTGCCGCTCCGGCCGGCGGCTTCCCCAAGGAGAACGCGACCATGTCGAACCCCTACCAGTCCGTGCTCGACGCGCAACGTGCGCGTTTCGACTCGGACGTCACGAAAACCCTTGCATGGCGCATCGCGCAGCTCGACCGGATGGAGCGGATGCTGCACGATCACCAGGACGCGCTGTGCGCGGCGCTGTACGAGGATTTCGGCAAGCCGCCGTTCGAGCAACTGTTCGAAATCTCCGTGCCGACCGGTGTCATCCGCTACTACCGCGAGCATCTGCACGAACTGATGGCGCCGCAGACAGTGGCGATTCCGCCGGCGCTGGAGGCGGCCGGCAACGCCGGCATGATCTACAAGGAGCCGTACGGCGTGACGCTCGTGATCGGCCCGTTCAACGCGCCGATTCTGTTGCTGCTGGATCCGGCGATCGCGGCATTGGCAGCCGGCAATACGGTGGTGCTGAAGCCGGCGAACACCACGCCCGCGACGGCCGCGCTGCTGAGCCGGCTCGTGCCGCAGTACTTCTCACCGGAGGACGTCGCCGTCGTCACGGGCGGTCGCCAGGAAATCGGCGCATTGCTGGAGTTGCCGTTCGACTTCATCTTCTTCACCGGCAGCTCGGCGGTCGGCAAGGTCGTGATGCGCGCCGCCGCCGAGCATTTGACACCGGTCTTGCTGGAACTCGGCGGGCAGAACCCATGCATCGTCGACGAAACCGCGAATCTCGACATCGCGGCCGACCGTGTCGCGTGGGGGCACAACGCGATCTCGGGACAATGGTGCATCGCGCCCGGCTATGTGTACGTGCATGAATCGGTGGCCGAGGCCTTCATCGCGAAGCTCAAGGCGTCGATCACCGCGATGTACGGCGACGATCCGCAACAAAGCCCCGATTTCGCGCGAATGATCAGCGAACACGATGCCGAACGCGTCGCGTCTTACATCGTCGCCGACAAGGTCGTGCACGGCGGCCGCCACGACATCGCGGCACGCTATGTCGAGCCGACCGTGCTGTACCCGTCGACCTGGGACGATCCGGCGATGCAACAGGAAGTGTTCGGCCCGGTGCTGCCCGTGCTGCCGTACCGCGAACTGCGCGAGATCGTCGGCATCATGAAGCGCAAGCCGAAGCCGCTCGCGTGCTACGTGTTCAGCAAGCGGCAGGCGAGCATCGACTGCGTGCTCAACAGCCTGTCGTTCGGCGGCGGATGCGTGAACCAGACCAACCTGCATTGCTGGATCGACAGTTTGCCGTTCGGCGGCGTCGGCAACAGCGGGATGGGGAAGTACTACGGCAAGGCCGGCTTCGACGCGTTGAGCAATACCAAAGCGATGCTGATCGGCAATCCCGACGCGGTGCTCGACGTGTTCCCGCCGTATGCGGGAAAGGACATCGGCAAGATGCTCGGCGTCTTCGCGTAACCGGGGGCACGATGCATACACTTTGGACGATCGTCGCCGGCGTGCTGTTGCTGACCGTGTTCCTGTTGTTCGGGCAATTGTGGGGCACGCACGCGGCATCGCTGGCGTTTGCCGCCCAGGCGTTCGTGCCGGTCTGGCTCGTTGTCTCGCTGGCCAACCTGTGGGTTGGCGTGCATCGGGCCGGCTACGGCGTACGCGAGGAGCTGCCGATCCTCGCGATCGTATTCGGCGTGCCGGCCGTGGTTGCGGTGGCTGCCACGCTGCTGTTCCAACGCACCTGAATGGCAGGAGGACGACGGGCCGGGTGCGGGCACGGCCGTCGTCGACGTGCCGCTTCCATTCACCCGTCGTTCATCTCTTCGCCATGAAGATCGATATGCCATTGTTTGCCGCGCCGCCGGCGCAGGCCGTCATCACGTTCTGGATCGATGCCGGGCCCGCGCAATGGTTCGCAAAACATCCCGATTTCGATCGCCGCTTTCGCGAGCGCTTTCTCGATACGCACCTGGCCGCTGCAAGGCGCGAGCTGGACGGCTGGTTGTCGACGCCATACGGGACGCTCGCGCTGCTGTTGCTCACCGACCAGTTTCCGCGCAATGCGTTTCGCGGCACCGCGCGCATGTATGCGACCGACGCGCTCGCACGGCAGTTCGCGATGCACGCGTACGAGCACGATCAGATGGCGCAGGTCGAGCGGCCGCTGCGCCTGTTCTTCTGTTTGCCGTTCGCCCATTCCGAAGACCTCGACGACCAGCGGATTTCCGTCGAACTGAACGGCAGGCTCGGCCAGCCGTGGCTGTCGCATGCGATCGGGCACCGGGAGATCGTCGCGCGCTTCGGCCGCTTCCCGCATCGCAACGGGCTGCTCGGCCGCGAGACGACGCGCGACGAGGCGCGCTTTCTCGCATCCGGCGGCTTCGCCGGATGAGCCCACCGGTTCGCGCGGCATGGCCGCCGTGGCGGCCATGCGTGCGTCAGCGCAGGAACTCGATGCCGAACGTGCCGGCCGTATCGACGATATGCCCCGCGTGCGGTGCCTCGAAATGACCGGGCAGCAGCAGTGCGCCGTGCTCGACGCAATGCGCGAGCAGCTCGAAGCGGCTCTTCGCGGCGAGCGTGCGATCGTCGCAGACCTTGCTGCTCCATTGCCAGAACGGGATCTGGATCGGCGAGTGCAGCATGTCGCCGCTGAACACGCCGCGCGAGCCTTGCGACGTCAGCTCGATGCGCACGTGACCCGGAGAATGGCCCGGCGCGTGGCGGATCAGGAACGTGTCGTCGAGCTCGTAGGTGTCGTCGAACATCGTGGCCTGGCCGGCCTCGATCACGGGCAGCACGCTGTCGTTGTACATCGGGCTGAACCACGCGGGGCCGGCGGGGCCTTCGCCCCGGATCGCGCGGACCAGGTGATCGTGCTCGACCTGCGAGATCACGTAGCGCGCGTTCGGGAAGGTCGGCACCCACACACCATTGACGAGCTGCGTGTTCCAGCCGACGTGATCGGCGTGAAGGTGGCTGCACATCACGTAGTCGATCTCCTCGGGCTGGATGCCGAGTGCGCGCATCCGGTCGAGATAGCGCGTCGACAGCCGGTGCATTTCCGGCAGCCCCGGCCGCTCCTTGTGGTTGCCGATACAACTGTCGATCAGCACCGTATGCCGGCCGGTCCGCACGATCCAGCTGTGCACGGGCATCGGGATGCGGCCGCTTTCGGGATCGTAGTGTGTCGGCGCGAGCCAGTGCTCGTGTTCCGCCACGCGTGCGCGGTCGAAGTCCGGCAGCCAGCTCTGCGCGGTTTCGCCGAGCAGCGTCGTGTCGTACAGCCGGATGATTTCGACGTTGCCGAGCGCGAGGGAAAAAGCATGCGGTTCGGCATTCGTGATGTGCGCATGGCAATGCGCATGCCCGCAGGAATGGGTCATCGGTGTCTCCTGAATGAATTGGAATGAATCGAAGCGGGGCGTGGTGCGCTGCCCCGCGCGCGACTGTCTATATCCGTGCCGTGGCGCGTGCCTGCGCCTGCGGCACCGGCACGGCATTCCCGGTCATGAAATCCGCCGCGCGTTCGGCCATCATCATGATCAGCGCGTTGGTCGGCCCGCGGATGATGCGCGGGATCGCGGAGCCGTCGACCACCCGCAAGCCGGCCACGCCGCGCACGCGCATCTGCGTATCCACCACGGCCGCCGGATCGTCGTCGCGGCCCATGCGGCACGTGCCGACCGGGTGATGAAGGGTGATCGCGATGCGACGAATGAACGCGTCGACATCTGCATCGCTCTGGACTTGCGGGCCCGGTGCGATCTCTGCGTCGATGAACGGGCGCAGTCCGGCCTGCGCGCCGATTTCCCGCATGCGCCGGAACATCTCCCGCGCAGCGATGCGATCATTCTCGGTGGCGAGGAAGTTTTGTTCGATCCGCGCATGCTCGGCCGGATCGGCCGACTTCAGCGACACGCGTCCGCGACTTTCGGGCGTGAGGAAAATGCCCTTGATCGCGAACGAATCGGCATACGCATGCTTGAACGGCTCGAAATACGGCGCGGCGTTCATCGCGCCGGCCGCGAGGATCAGCTGCACGTCCGGCAGCGGCAGGTGAGGCTGGCTCCTGACCAGGCCAAGCGCGGCGGCGGGGATCGTGCTCGAGAAGCCGTTGCCGCCGGCAAACGTGCGCACGACGTCGAACGCGATGCGATCGGCACGCATCATCCGGTGCAGCGGGCCGGGTTCCTTGCGGCTCCAGCGCAGGTCGAACACGATGTGATCGTGAAGGTTCGTGCCCACGCCGGGCAATTCGACCGTCGACGCGATGCCGTGCGTGCGCAGGCTGTCGGCCGCGCCGATGCCGGAGAGCATCAGCAGTTGCGGCGAATTGATCACGCCGCCGCAGAGGATGACTTCGCGGCGCGCATCGGCGCGGTAGTCGGATTCGCCCCGGCGATACTCGATCGCGATGGCGCGCGGCGCGCCCCGGTCGGTATCGAGCACGATGCGCTTCGCGAGGGCGCCCGTCACCAGCGTGACGTTGCCGCGCGCGAGCGCCGGGCGCAGGTAGGCGACCGCGGCGCTGCAGCGCAGGCCGTTGCGGATCGTGGCCTGCATCGGCCCGAAGCCTTCGACGGATGCGCCGTTGTAGTCGTCGTTCTCGGGATAGCCGCAGGCACGTGTCGCGTCGAGGAAGCCACCCACCAACGGGTCGCGATAGTCGAGCCGGATCACGGTGAGCGGGCCGCGGCCGCCGCGCAGCGCCGATTCGCCGCGCTCCCACGATTCGGAGCGCTTGAAGTACGGCAGCACCGCGTCGTAGGACCAGTCGGTCAGGCCGAATTCGTCGGCCCAGCCTTCGTAGTCTTCCCGCGCGCCGCGTGCGTAGGCCATGCCGTTGATCGACGACGAGCCGCCCACTACCTTGCCGCGCGCGCATTCGATCCGGCGGCCGTCCATGCCGGCTTCCGGCTCGGTGAAATAGCCCCAGTCGAACAGCCGGTTCTTCAGGATCTGGCCCCACGTCAGCGGCACCTTGATGTACGGCGAGCGATCCTGCTCGCCGGCCTCGATCACGAGGATGCGGACGTTCGGGTCCTCGCCGAGCCGGTAGGCGAGTGCGCAACCGGCCGAGCCGGCGCCGACGATCACGTAGTCGTACGTATCGGTTTTCATCGACGCACCTCGCGGTGCCGGGCGGCAGGGCAGGCCGGCGCGACCCGCGAACGCGGGGCGCGGCGACCGGCCGGAACAGCCGTCGAACGAACCATGATGTCTCCAGGTGGGCCTGAACGCAGGCCTCTCGGTTGTGGGTTCATTCGATTGTGCGTAACCTGAAACATATCTTCCAATACGTATTACGGTGCCATCCGATACCCGGATGGCTATGGGCGAGGGGACTGTGCGCGGATTCGATTCGTATCTCACTTTTCAGAAGCTCGAGGTGTTCTGCACGGTGGTCGAGCTCGGCAGCGTCACGCGCGCGGCCGACCGCCTGTGCATCGCGCAGCCGGTCGTGACTGCGCACGTGCGCAGCATGGAGAAGCGGCTCGGCTACGCGCTCGTGAAGCGCGCCGGCCGCAACATCGCACTCACGGAAGCCGGCGAGCGCATCTATCGCTGGGCGACCGAGGTGATCACGCGCACTCGCGAGGTCGAGCGCGAACTCGCCGGTCTCGAACAGGGCGAAATGGGCACCGCGGTGGTGGCGACGTCGATGTCGATCGGCTCGTACGCGTTGCCGCCGCTGTTCGCCGAGTTCCACCGGCGGCAGCCCGACGGGCTCGTGACCGTGCAGATCCTGACGCCGCAGGCGGCCGTCGATGCGACCCGTGTCGGCGGTTGCGATTTCGCGGTCATCCTGATCGCGGCCAATCAGGATCTCGAAGGGTTGGCGACCATTCCCGTGTGGGAGGACGAACTGCTGCTCGTGTGCGGCGCGTCGAGCCCGTGGGCCGCGCAGCCGGCCGGCGATCTCGACCTGCGCCGCGTGCCGTTCGTGAGCACGCCGCGCAACCAGCCGCGCCGCGAGCTCGAAGAGGCGCTGCTGCGCGAGCGCGGCCTCGAACAGCGCAAGGTCGTGATGGAACTCGGGCATCCGGAGGCGATGAAACACGTGGTGCGCGAGAACCTCGGCGTGAGCTTCATGTTCGCGTCGGCGGTGCGTGCGGAGGTCGAGCGCGGCGAGCTGGTCGTGCTCGATCGCCCGGAGCTGTCGATGAAGGTGCCGATCTATCTCGTGCATCGCGACGACAAGCGCTTCTCGGCGTTCCAGGCCGAACTCGTGCAGTTCATCGTCGATTCCGCGTCGCCGGGCGCGGCAGCGGGCGTCCCGAATTCATAGTCATCGGGCTATCTGTTTGGCGATCAATAGCTAATAGACCTATGGTCGGCGCGGTCCTAAGCTGGCCGGGTGCTTGACGGTCCGCCTCGCGACGCGAAGCGGGCGTGCGCACTGCCAGTCAACCCGAAAACAGGCCGACCCATGTGTACTCTTCATCTTCAATCCGGCGGCGCAGCCGCGTATGCGGACGATGCCGGGCGTCCCGCCGATGCGCCGGATCCCGCGCTCGTCGAGGATCTCGTCTGCGCGAACCGCATCCTGTTCGACCAGGGCATCGTCGATGCCTTCGGTCACGTCAGCGTCCGTCACGACAAGGATCCGCAGCGCTTCCTGCTGGCGCGCAACATGGCGCCGGGCACCGTCGGCATCGACGACATCGTCGAATTCACGCTGGACGGCGTGCCGGTCAATGCCGGCGGGCGCGCCGTCTATCTGGAGCGTTTCATCCACGGCGAGATCTATAAAGCGCGTCCGGACGTGCAGGCGATCGTCCACAGCCATTCGCCGACCGTGCTGCCGTTCAGCGTGACGCAACGCACGCCGCTGCGGCCGGTGTGCCACATGAGCGGATTTCTCGGCGCGGGTACGCCGGTGTTCGAGATTCGCGATACCGCCGGCGATGCGACGGACCTGCTCGTGCGCGACAACGCGCTCGGCGCGGCGCTGGCGCAGCGGCTCGGCAGTGCGGCGTTCGTACTGATGCGCGGTCACGGTTCGACCGTGGTCGCGCCGACGCTCAAGCAGGCCGTGTATCGCGCGGTCTACGCGGAAGTGAACGCGCGGATGCAGATCGAGGCGCTGCAACTGGGTGACGTGGTTTATCTGAGCGAGCAGGAAGCCGCAACCGCGTGCGCGAACATCGAAACGCAGGTCGAGCGCCCGTGGGCGCTGTGGAAGCGGCGCGTGCAGCACGAGCAACACACGGGCGCGCGTTGACCGGCGATCGAATCATCGAGGAGACGAGTATGGACGAGCAGTGGATAACCGGCCGTTTGCTGATCGACGGCGAACTGGTGGAAAGCGAGACCGGCGAGTGGGCGGCGTCGATCAACCCGGCTACCGAGGAAGTGATCGGCCGCGCGCCAGCCGGCTCGCGCAAGGACGTCGCGCGGGCCGTGGATGCGGCCCAGCGCGCGTGGCCCGCGTGGGCCGAACGCACCGGCGAGGAGCGCGGCGAACTGTTGCGCGGGTTTGGCGAGCGCTTGCTCGAACGCGCGGAGGCGTTGTCACGCATCGAGGTGCTCGATTCAGGCAACACCTACGTGCCGACGCTTGCGAGCATGCACGAGACGGTGCGCAGCCTGCGCTATTACGCGGGGCTCGTGCACGGGCTGCACGGCGAGACGATCCCGGCCACCGGCCGCCATCTGCACATGACCGTGTACGAGCCGTATGGCGTCGTCGGCCGGATTGCCGCGTTCAATCATCCGGCGATGTTCTCCGCGGCGCGTACCGCATCCGCGCTCGTGACCGGCAACACGGTGGTGGTGAAGCCGCCCGAAACGTCGCCGTTGTCCGTGCTCGTGCTCGGTGAGGTCGCGCGCGAGACATTGCCGGCCGGCGTGTTCAACATCGTCAACGGAACGGGCGCGGAAGTCGGCGATGCGTTGGTGCGCCATCCGGACGTGAAGCGTCTTGCGCTGATCGGGTCCGTGCCGACCGGGCAGGCGATCCAGCGCAGCGCGGCGGAGGTGGGCGTCAAGCACGTGACGCTCGAGCTGGGCGGCAAGAATCCGATGATCGTGTTTCCGGACGCGGATCCGGACGCGGCCGCCGAGAGCGCGGTGCGCGGGATGAATTTCTCATGGCAAGGCCAGTCGTGCGGATCCAATTCGCGGCTGCTGGTGCACGACGACATTTACGACGACGTGCTCGCGCGTGTCGTCGAGCGCGTGGCCGCGATCCGCGTCGGCGATCCGATGTTGCCCGACACGGGCATGGGCCCGATCAATTCGCGCAAGAGCTACGAACACGTGATGAGCTTTCTCGACCCGGCGCAGACGCATGGCGCGCGGCTGATGACGGGCGGCCGCCGCCCGCCCGGGCACGCTTTCGAAAAAGGCTTCTGGGTCGAGCCGACCGTCTATGCCGATGTCACGCCCGAGATGCGGCTGTGGCGCGAGGAAGTCTTCGGCCCGATTCTGTCGGTCGCACGATGGCGTGATGTCGACGAAGTGGTCGCGATGGCCAACGACACGGAATACGGGCTCTCGGCCGCGATCTGGACCAACGACATCCGGCAGGCGCTCAACACCGCGCGTCGCATCCGTGCGGGCAGCGTGTTCGTCAACGGCAGCAACACGCACTTCCTCGGCGTGCCATGGGGCGGCTTCAAGAACAGCGGCGTCGACCGGGAAGAGGGGATCGAGGAAATGTATAGCTATGTCGAGAAGAAGGTCATCAACGTGATGCTGTAACACGCGCGACTCGCCGCCGGTCGTTCCCGTCATCGACGGGTTCGGCCGGCGACGGCGCGCGCGATCCATCAGTCGACGCCGGGTAACCCGGCCCACGGCGGCGCATCGAGCGGGGAACACATATCCCGCACGCGCCAATTAGATAGTTTTACTAATAAAAATGACAGTCCGACGTGCGGTTCGCTCGTATGCGAACGGTGCGTCGGACACTGACGGTTTGGAGACAGCATCCGTGAGAATGAAGACAATGGCCGTCGCGCTGGCGATGGTGTCGTGCCACGTGCACGCGCAGAGTTCGGTCACGCTGTTCGGTCTGGTCGACAACGGCATTTCGTACGTGAGCAATTCGGGCGGCAAGGCGCTGGTTCAGGCGATGTCCGGCATCCAGGCGCCCAACCTGATCGGGATCCGCACGGTCGAGGATCTCGGCGGCGGGTTCCAGGCGCTCGTCTTCATGGCGTCGCAGCCCGATATCAACAGCGGCACGGTGCGCGGCGGCGCACTGTCCGGACGCGAGTCCTATGTCGGCATCGTCACGCCGTACGGCACCGTGACGCTTGGCAGGCAGTTCGACTACATGTTCGACAACCTGTCGCTGCATCGCTGGGGGCACGAGATTTCGTATGTCAGCCTGTACCAGCTGCCGGGCGGCCCGTTCTCGAAACTGGGCGCGGCGCTCGGCACCTTCGACTACACGCGTACGACGGGCGGGGGCGCAACACCGAACGCGATCAAGTTCACGTCCGCGTATTACGGCGGGTTCCGGTTCGGCGCGTTGTATGGCTTCAGCAACATCGCCGGGCAGACCGGCAGCAACAGCCTGTCGAGCTTCGGCGTGTCCTACGACAACGGGCCGTTGCGGCTGGATGCGGCGTACACGTATTCGAAAGAAGAGGGAATCGACAACGGGCACCTCGGCATCCGCAATGCCGGCGCGGGCGGACGCTATACATTCGGCGACTTCGCGCTCGACGCGCTGTACGTGAATACGCGCAACACGCTGACGGGCGCGCACGTCGACACCTACGAGATCGGCGGGCTGTACCGGTTCGCGCCGGATTTCTTCGCGTATGCGAACTACCTGTACGCGAAGGGCAACCGGCAACTGACCGGCAATCATTCGAACCAGGCCGGCATCACGCTCGATTACCTGTTGTCGAAGAAGACCGACGTCTACATGAGTGCCGTGTATCAACAGGCGAGCGGCGGCGAGGACGTGATCGCATCGGTGTGCGGTACGTTCACCGCATCGTCGGGCGCGCGGCAGGGCGTGTTGCGGGTCGGCGTTCGAACGGTGTTCTAGGCGATCCGCGCCCGGCATTCACTTTGCCGTCACCTCCCGATAGAACGCATCGATCGCCTCGACCATCTGCGACAGCCCCGGCTGTTCGAGCGGATAGTGGCCCGCATTGTCCAGCATGACGACCTTCACCGGCACTTTCCGCACGCGCTGCAGGAACGGTTCGCTCAGGTGCAACGGCGTCCAGCGGTCCGCGGCCGGTTGCGTGAGCAGGATCGGGCACACGGCGAAATCCTCCGGCTCGACCGCCGGCCGGTACGACATGTAGGAATCGAGAAACGCGATCGTCATCGCGTTGCCGGCGGAGGTGCGATCAGACAGCCATACTTTCAGCGCATCCCGATCGTTGACGAGCGCGGACATCTTGCTGGCGAGCGTCATCGGCACCCGCATCGATTTCAGCGGCGTCATCGCGGTGAGATGCATCAACGGGCCGCCGACGCGGCTCATTAACACGTTGCGCGCGGTTTCGTCGCGCACCTGCTGAAGGCGCTGGTCGAGGAAGGTCATCCCGACGATGCCCTTGACCTTGCCGTTCAGCGCAGCCACGTGATACGTGAGCATGCCGCCGGCGCTGAGTCCGTAGAGCACGATCGGCCGGCCGTCCTTCGCGCGCTCCGCGTCGATCAGGTCGCTGCCCGCGCGCACCCAGTCGTCATAGCGGACCCGTTTGCCCGTGGCGACTTCGGTCATCCCGTACTCGGGCATGTCGACCGCGATCGCTTCGTAGCCGCGGCGCGCGAGCTGCTCGCCGAGGATCATCGACATCTGCCGGCCGTTGGTGCCCACGCCATGGAACAGGATCACCTTCACCCGCGCCTGGCGGTTGCGGTACGTGTCGAGATGCATGCGATGGCCGTGCCAGGACCACCATTCCTCCGTCGGTTGCCGGCCGTCCTTCCACTGGAAGTCGGTCGGAAGGAATGTCTGCATGTCGCGCCAGACGGGCTGGTCGGCGTAGGTCTTGGGCATGGTGGCGGACTCCGGTGGATGGGGCGAAACGGCGGCGTGGGCCAGTGCCGGTACGAGCGGTGCGCTCGACAGGCCGGCGGCCAGCAGCAGCGCGCGGGCAGCACGAAAGAGCGACGGACGCTTCATGGTGATCGACGCCGTGCGGGTTGCGATGGCGTTCATCATCGGCGCGCGGGCTCGCGCGATCCATGCTGGGGCGGGCCAACCGCTTTAGAATCTAGGCCAACCCACGTCGCGAGGCGTCTGATGAATGTCTGGAACTTTGCCCGCAGCCCGGCTTCCGTCCTGCTGATGATCGATTTCGGCCGCGACCGCAAGATCGCGCCGCAGGCGTTGCTCAAGGGGTCGCAGCTCACGCTGAAGCAGCTTGCCGACCCGGACTTCACGGTGCTGGCCGCGCAGGAGCTGGCCGTTGCGTCGAACCTGCTCGACCTGACCGCCGGGGAGGCCGGCGTCGGCCTCGAGGTCGGCCTGTCGTACCAGCTTTCGGCATACGGGCTGCTCGGCTACGGGCTGCTGAGCAGCGCGACCGGCATGGACGCGGTCGCGCTCGCGGGCCGCTACCTGGCGCTGACCTATACCTTCGTCGGGATGACGTTCCGCCGGGCCGGGCCGCGCGACGTGATTCAGTTCGACGCGTCGCCGGAGCTCGCCGCGAACGTGCAGCGCTTCTTCGTCGAACGCGCGATGGGCGCGACGTGCCGCGTGCTGCGCGACGTGATCGGCAGCGCGTTCGAACTCGCGACGTTCGATCTTGCGTATGGTGCCGGCCCCGGCGCTGGCGCGCAGCAGCCGGTGCTCGGCGCGACGATCCGGCACGGCCAGCCCGCCAGCACGCTCACGTTCGAGCATGCGCATCTCGAGCGACCGTTGCCGCAGGCGAATGCCGCGACCGCGGCGATGTGCGAGCGCATGTGTGCCGAGCTGATCACGCGCAGGCGGACGCGCGTCGACCTCGTATCGTTCCTGAACGAGTACCTGGCCACGCGCCCGTTCGACCGGCCGCCGCAGCTGAAGGACATCGCGACGTTGCTCAACACCAGCGAGCGCACGTTGAAGCGCCGGCTCCAGGAAGAGGGCGCATGCTTCCGGGACATTTCGAGCGCGGTGCGCAAGACCCGCGCGCAGGCGTTGATCGCGGAAGGGCGCCGGTCGATCAAGGAAATCGCGCAGGAACTGGGATTCAGCGACATGTCGTCGTTCTCGCAGGCGTACAAGCGCTGGACGGGTGTCGCGCCGAGCGTGTCGCGACAGGAGGCGGCGGGTTTGTAGCGTACGCCCTGTAACTTTTGGAGATGTTGGAGGGTTGTCGGCGCCGAGTCGGCCGACGATCATGGGGGAAGCCGTAAGCCGGGCCGTTCCCGGCTCGCCAACGCAGGCTCTACTCGGAAGGATCGGACATGAAATTGCTGCTCGTCGGCGCGACCGGACTCGTCGGGCGTCACGTCCTCGAAGTCGCGCTCGCCGATGCGCGGGTCGATCAGGTGATCGTCGTCGCGCGCCGCCCGTTGTCGCCGCACCCGAAGATGCGCGCGCTCGAGGTCGATTTCGATCATCTGCCCGACACGGCCGACTGGTGGCACGCCGATGCCGTGATCTGCGCGCTCGGCACCACGATGCGGGCTGCGGGCTCCCAGGCGGCATTCCGGCGCGTCGACCACGACTATCCGCTCGCGATCGCGCGGCTCGCACACCGCCACGGCACACCGGCTTACGTGCTGAATTCCGCCCTCGGCGCGGATCCGGCGTCGCGCATCTTCTACAACCGCGTGAAGGGCGAGGTCGAGCAGGCGCTCGCCGGCGTCGGGTTCGCGTCGCTCACTTACGTGCGGCCCGGCCTGATCGGCGGCAGCCGCGACGAATTCAGGCTCGGCGAGCGGCTGCTGGTGTCGGCGTTGAACGTGGCCCGGCCTGTTTTGCCGGCGAAGTGGCGCGTGAATCCCGCGTCGCGGATTGCCCGTGCGATGCTCGACGCGGCAATCGACGCGCGGCCGGGCGTGCAGGTCATCGCGTCGGACCAACTCGTCTGACGCAAAACGGACGGCGCGCCGGTCACTGATCCGCGAAGCCGTCGAGCCCGCCGAACTGTTCGGCAAGCGCCGTCGTGAACGCCTCCAGCGCTTCGCTGCCGTCGCAGTTCCTTGGCGTCGCGAGCTGGAATGCGACCGTATGGCTCAGCTTGCTCGCGAGCAGCCGGCGCATCTTGCCCGCGGCGACCCACGGCGCCGCGACATGGTCGGGCAGGAAGCCGACATGCGCGCCGGACAGGATGAAGATCACGTCGGCGTCGACGTTTTCGGAGAACGCGGTCGGTTGCGCGTTGCGCGGCGCCGCACCCGACGTAGTCGTCTTGTAGAGCCGCGCGACGTTGCTCGCGTTCGCAATGTCGTTGACCGACACGTTCTTTTTCGCGAACAGCGGATGCCGCGCGCCGCAGTGCAGCGACTGGTGTTCGACGAACAGCGGTGCGTAGCGCAGGCCGGCCTGGTGGCCGGAAAAGTAGCCGATCGCGAGCTGCAGTTCGCCCTTCAGCAGCCGGCGTTCCAGTTCGTCGGGCGGCACCGCGATCATCTCGATCAGCACATCCGGCGCCCGTTCGCGGAAGCGGCCGACGCTCGCCGCGATCGATTCGACGATGTCCGGTGCGAGCCGCTCGGACAGCCCGATGCGCAGTTCGCCGAGCAACGTGCCCGACACGTGCTGCGTATCGCGCGTGAACACGTCCATCGCGTACAGGAGCCGCCGCGTCGACTGCAGCACGCGTTCGCCCTTCGGCGTCAGCCGGAAGCCGCTCTTGCCGCGATCGCACAGCCGGAACCCGAGGCGCGTCTCGAGCTTGGCCATCTGCGTGCTGATCGTCGAAGGCGCCATGCCGAGCGTGCCCTGCGCGGCGCTGAAGCCGCCGCTTTCGACGATCGTCAGAAAGAGCCGCAGCAACTGCAAATCCATGTCTCTCAATCGGGTCAGCATGGCGATACATCGCGTTTCGTGAAGTCGGCTTATGTTAGTTCATATTTTTCGTCGGATGCCGTGACGGCAGAATCGGGCACGAGGTCGCGAGCCGCGCGGCCGTTTCCCACCAGACAGGAATCCGACGATGAGCCAGAACGATTTCGCCTTCACGCGCGACAGCCTCTACGGCACGCAGGCCGAACCGACCTTCGCGGGCGCGACGAGCTTCATGCGCCGGCGTTTCAGCCGCGATCTCGGCGGCGTCGACCTCGCGATCACCGGCGTGCCGTTCGACTCCGCCGCGTCGCATCGGCCCGGCACGCGCTTCGGCCCGCGCGGGTTGCGGATTGCGTCGACAGGCATCGCGTGGGAGCGCCCGTGGCCGTGGTCGTTCGATCCGTTCGACATGCTGGCCGCGGTCGACTACGGCGATTGCGCATTCGACCTCGGGCAGCCCGAATCGGTGCCGGGCGCGATCGAGCGGCATGCGGATGCGATCCTCGCGCGCGGCTGCGCGATGCTGACGCTCGGCGGCGATCACTTCATCACGTATCCGCTGCTGAAGGCGCATGCGAAGGTGCACGGGCCGCTGTCGCTCGTGCATTTCGACGCGCATACCGACACGTGGCCCGACCGCGACGTGAAGCGCATCGATCACGGCACGATGTTCTATCACGCGGCGCGGGAAGGGTGGGTCGTGCCCGAACGGTCGGCGCAGATCGGGATCCGGACGACCAACGACGAGCCGATGGGCTTCGACATCCAGGATGCGCGCCGGGTGCATGCGTCGACGCCCGCCGCGGTCGCCGCGCGCATTCGCGAGCGGGTCGGCGACCATCCCGTGTACCTGACGTTCGACATCGACTGCCTCGATCCGGCGTTCGCGCCGGGCACGGGGACGCCGGTCTCGGGCGGGTTGTCGAGCCATCAGGCGCTCGAGATCCTGCGGCATCTGGACGGCATCAACCTGGTCGGCATGGATGTGGTCGAAGTGTCGCCGCCGTACGATCATGCGGAAATCACGTCGCTGGCCGGCGCGACGATCGCGCTGGAGCTGATCTGCCTGTACGCATCGCGCCGGCGGCGAGCCATGGAAAAATAGATTCGTAAAACTGTTTCGTCATACCAAACAATAGCGCGACCGCGGCCCTGCACTGACCTACGATGGAAACATTGCATCCATCGTCCGCCGAGCCGTGTGCACTCACTACCGCGCCCCCGACGAAGACCCGGGCATCAGCGAACTGAAGATCGGCATCGGCGATCTGTATCGCCACGACCCGTGGGCCCCAGACGTGTATCCCGACTACGCGGCGCCGATCGCGCGTGCCGCCGGCGACGGCCTCGCAGTCGTCGCGGCCGTGTTCGGCTTCTGGCCGAAATTCATGCAGCCGGAGCGGCTCGACGAGAACGGCCGTAAAAAGAAGAAGCTCGACACGGTGAACGCGCGCGCGGAAACGGTCGGCTCGTCGCGGCTCTACGGCAACGCGTGGCGCAACGGCCAGCGCTGCCTGATTCCGGTGCGCTGGATCTTCGAACCCTGCTACGAAACCGGCCGCAACGTGTGGCAGCGGATCGGCGTCGACGGCTGGCAGCCGTACTGCGTCGCCGGCATCTGGCGGCGCTACGAAGGTGACGACGGCCGCGAGCGCGTGGGCATGGCGATGCTCACGGTCAACGCGGATACGCACCCGCTGTTCGCGCGGATGCATCGGCCCGGCGAAGAGAAGCGGGGCGTCGTGATGCTGCGTCGCGACGACTACGACGAATGGCTGCACGTGCGCGACATCGAGGCCGCCCGGCGCCTGCTGAATCTCCTTCCCGCCGCCGACATGACGGCCGAGCCCGATCAGGCATCGCCCGCACGCGCCTGAGCTTTCATTATTCCGACATTCATCTTTCGACTGGACAGGCCGAACGTGGCCCGATGATTCGGACATTTTCGAAAATCGGCGGATTCCGGGTAATCACCGATACCTCGCAAGTTGTATATACAAGATCATCCGCTGGCAATGTCGGCACACATCGTGCCGCTTGCGCGCCAGTGCGCAGACCATGCGTGCGTGGCGCATGCCGGCGATCCACGGCGCCCCGCACCCGCCGAGCCGAAAGGGCGGCTCGCAGCTTCCCGTCTCGTTCCAACCATTTGTGATCCTGAGTATTTTGGAGATTTCCCCGTGTCAACGAATCCCAGTGGAAAAGCCGGCGGCCTGATCGAAGTCCGTTCGATCGACTTCATTCCCGACGCCGAGCGCCACGGCGGCTTGCTGAGCCAGTTCACGCTGTGGCTGTCGGCGAACATGCAGATCACGGCCATCGTCACGGGCGCACTCGCGGTCGTGCTCGGCGGCGACGTGTTCTGGTCGCTGGTCGCGCTGCTGCTCGGCCAGTTCATCGGCGGCGCGGTGATGGCGCTGCATGGCGCGCAGGGGCCGCAGCTCGGGCTGCCGCAGATGATCTCGAGCCGCGTGCAGTTCGGCGTCTATGGCGCGATGATCCCGATCGTGCTCGTGTGCCTGATGTACATCGGCTTTTCCGCGAGCGGCTCGGTGCTGGCCGGGCAGGCCGTCGCGCAGCTGCTGCACATCGACGACGCGGCCGGCATCCTGCTGTTCGCGGCCGTGATCGTCGTGCTGACCGTGTTCGGCTATCGCGCGATCCACGCCGTCGGCCGGATCGCCAGCGTGGTCGGCATCGCCGCGTTCGTCTACATGTTCACGCAGCTGTTCGCGAACCACGACATCGGCGCGCTGCTCGCGAACAAGCATTTCTCGCTCGCGAGCTTCCTGCTGTCGATGTCGCTGTCCGCGTCGTGGCAGATCGCGTTCGGCCCGTACGTCGCCGACTATTCGCGCTACCTGCCGCGCTCGACGTCGTCGGTCGCGACGTTCGTGGCGGTCGGCCTCGGCTCGGTGATCGGCGCGCAGGCGGCGATGGTGTTCGGCGTGTTTGCGGCCGCGCTGGCCGGCGGCCAGTTCGCGCACCATGAGGTCGCGTATATCGTCGGTCTCGGCTCGACGGGCGCCGTGGCCGCGCTGCTGTACTTCAGCATCGCGTTCGGCAAGGTGACGGTGACGGCGCTCAACGCGTACGGCAGCTTCATGTCGATGGCGACGATCGTCAGCGGCTTTCGCGGCAAGCACGCCGTGTCGTCGCGCAGCCGCCTCGTCTACATCTTCGGGATGATCTGCGTATCCACGCTCATCGCGCTCGCGGGCCGCCATTCGTTCCTGAAGGAATTCACCGCGTTCATCCTGTTCCTGCTCGCGTTCTTCACGCCGTGGAGCGCGATCAACCTGGTCGATTACTACTGCTTCACGCGCTCGCGCTACGACGTGCCGGCGCTGTCCGATCCGGACGGCCGCTACGGCCGCTGGAACGTGATGGCGATCACGATCTACGTGGTCGGCATCCTCGTGCAGTTGCCGTTCATGTCGACGCACATCTACACGGGGCCGCTCGTCGACGCGCTCGGCGGCACCGACATCTCGTGGATCCTCGGCCTGGTCGTGCCGGCCGTGCTGTACTACATCGGCGCACGCGCATCGCGCCGCAGCATTCCCGAGCGCCTGATCCTGCCGCTCGAACGCGGCGAAGTTCACCACTGACGACACGTCACGCGCCTCGGGCCGGCCGGTTGCCGGCCTGACTGTCGCGCGAGCCGGGCGCCGCCTGCGCCCGGTTCTTCCCCACGTTTTCTTTTCCGCGATGCCGGTGCGGCGCGACTGCCGCGCCCGGTGTCGTTTCATTCTCTGACCATTGAATAGTATGACTAAACAAACGATAGCGCGCGGAAGCGATTCCCGGGCGCGGATGGTGCACGCCGGTCTTCGCATGACGGTCGCGGTGGCATGCGTCGCCGGACCGGGCGCCGCGTTCGCGCAGGACGGCGTCACGCTGTACGGCGTGATCGACGAATTCGCGCAGTACGTGAATACGGGCAACGGCTACACGGCGGCGATCAATTCGGGCGGCCAGTGGGGCAGCCGGTTCGGGCTGAAGGGCGGCGAGGATATCGGCGGTGGGCAGAAGATCGAGTTCGCGCTGGAGAACGGCTTCAATCCGAACAACGGTTCGCTCGCGAGTGCGGGCAGCCTGTTCAACCGGCAGGCATGGGTCGGCATCGCGGGGCAGTGGGGCAAGGTGCGCGCGGGCCGCCAGAATTCGCCGCTGTTCAACGACCAGGGCGGACAGGATGCGTTCGGCGGCGTCACGCAGGCGTCCGGCATGGACAACCTGACCGTGTTCGCGTTCCGCACCAGCAATACGCTGTCGTACCAGAGCCCGGAGATCGCCGGCTTCCAGGGTGGGCTGTATTTCGGGTTCGGCGATGCGGGCGGCGTGCGCTCGGCAGGCTCGAGCCAGCAGTTCGACCTGACCTACGAACACGGGCCGTTCGGCGCGTTCGTCGCGGGCCAGTGGCTGAAGAACGCGACGGCGACCACCACCGATCGCACGATCATGGCCGGCGCGTCGTACGAGATCGGCAAGGCCACCGTGTACGGCGGCTTCTCCGCGGTGAAGTGGGCCGATCTCGGCATCGATTCGCGCGTGTACGGGCTGTCGGTCAAATACCAGTTCAATCCGGCGAACTACGTGGCGCTCGGCTACGCGTATCTGCACGACCAGTCGTCGCAGGGCAACCATGCGGACCAGGTCGGGCTGATGTACGAGTACGACCTGTCGAAGCGCACGAGCTTCTACGGTGCGCTGTCGTACCTGCGCAACCGCAAGCAGGCCGGCTATACGCTTGCCGGCGCGGCGAACCCCGGCCTGCCGCTCGCGTATCCGGGGGCGAATGCACGGGGTGTGCAGCTGGGTATCGTGCATCGGTTCTGACGAGGCCGACGCGCATGGCCGTGCGCGCCCCGTGCATTTCGCGGGCGCGTTCGCGCGGCTACTTCCCCAACCGCTCCGCCAGCGAATAGCGCTGCATGCAGCGCTCCATCGCGTCGAGAAACGCGTGCTCCGCCGCGTTCATCTTGCGATCGCGATGCCACAGCAGGAACACGTCGACATCGACGAGCCCGTCGTCGGGCGGCAGCCGCCACAGTCGCTGCTGGGCGATGTCGTCGCGCACGATGTGCTCGGGCAGGCAGCCGATCCCGTAGCCGGCGAAGATCAGCCGCCGCACTTCCTCGAGGCTTGGTGACGACGCGACGATGCGCCCCGTGAAGCCCCGCTGGTCGCGAAACACGGTGAGCGGCGACAGGCTGTCGCCGATCTGGTCGCTCGTGAACGACACGAAATTCTCGGCGAGCAGGTCGTCCATCCGCAGTTGCGTCTGCCCGAACAGCCGGTGATGGCGGCCGCAGTAGATCGCATAGCGCTGGCGCAGGAAGCAGCGCATCTCCAGCTTGTCGTGCGGCGTGCGGCACAGGCCGAGCCCGGCCGTGGCCGTTTTCTGCAGCAGCGAAGACAGAATGTCCGACGAGCGCATCACTTCGATCTGCAGATCGATGCGCGGGTACGCACGATGGAAGTCCGCGAGGAATTCATCGTAGACGGGCGACTCGATGCGGCTCACCGTTAGCAGCCGGATCGATCCGGTCAGGTCGGCGGTGCTGTCGTCGATTTCGGTCTCGAGGCGCGAGATGCCGCCGTAGATGTCGCTCGCGATCCGGTAGACGGCTTCGCCGGCAGGCGTCGGCGCGAAGTGCGTGCCGCGCCGCTCGATCAGCTTGCGCTCGAGCGTGTCCTCGAGCCGCCGCAAGGCCTGGCTCACCGCAGGCTGCGTGACGTGCAGGCGCGCGGCCGCGCGGCTCACGCTGCGTTCCTGGATGATCACGAGATAGGTGCGCAACAGGTTCCAGTCGAGGCGGTCGTTCAGGAACGGGGCGAGGTCGGGGCGCATCGGGTCTCCGGGCGAGCCGTCAAGGTGGGTATTAGCTGAATTTATACGGCGAACAATAACTTGAAATTTGACTAATGATTTGCGGTCACCGATAAAGGAGGGGTGCCGCAGCGTGCGGCGCAAGGCCGCGACAGACGGCCGTCACACGAATTGTGCGTCGCCCGCAGCGGCGCGCATCAGGAGCCCGCATGACCCAGTCCCTTTCTTCCGCCCGCCAGCCGGCGCGCGCCGCGACGGCCGCATTCATCGGCACGATGATCGAGTGGTACGACTTCTACATCTACGCGACCGCCGCCGCGCTCGTGTTCGGCGAACTCTATTTCCCGTCGCATGACCGCTTCGTCAGCACGATGGCGTCGTTCGCGACGTTCGCGGTCGGCTTCTTCGCCCGGCCGCTCGGCGGCGTGATCTTCGGCCATCTCGGCGATCGAATCGGCCGCAAGAAGGCGTTGATGACGACGCTGATGATGATGGGCGTCGCGACCGTCTGCGTCGGGCTGCTGCCCGACTATTCGAAGGTCGGCATGCTCGCGCCGGTGCTGCTCGTCGCGCTGCGCGTGGTGCAGGGGATCGCGGTCGGCGGCGAATGGGGCGGTGCGGTGCTGATGGCGGGCGAGCATGCGCCGCAGGGGCGTCGCACGTTCTTCGCGTCGTTCGCGCAGCTCGGCAGCCCGGCTGGGCTGATCCTGTCGCTGATCGCGTTCCGCGCGGTCACGTCGATGGACAAGGCCGACTTCCTCGCGTGGGGCTGGCGTCTGCCGTTTCTCGCGAGTTCGGTGCTGCTCGTGGTCGGTATCCTGATCCGGCTCGGCGTGAACGAGTCGCCGGAATTCGCGCGTGTAAAGGAAGCCCACCGCACGGTGAAGCTGCCGGTCGCGGAAGTGTTCCGCTCCGCGTCGGGGCTCGTGGCGCTCTGCATCGGCGCGAACACGATCGGCATCGCGGGCGTCTATTTCACGAACACGTTCATGATCGCGTACACGACGCAGTACGTCGGCGTGTCGCGCTCGCTGATCCTCGACAGCCTGTTCGCGGTCGCGATCATCCAGTTCGTCGCGCAGCCGATCGCCGCATGGATCGCCGAGCGCATCGGCGGCGCGCGCTTCCTGAAGCTCGCGGCGCTGCTCGCGATGCTGTCGCCGTATCCGATGTTCATGCTCGTGCAGGGCGGCACGTCCGCGTCGCTGATCGCGGGCATCGCGCTCGCGGTCGTCTGCATGGCCGGCTTCTATTCGGTGATCGCGGGTTTCGTCAGCGACGTGTTCCCCGCGCACGTGCGCTATTCGGCGATCTCGCTCGCCTACCAGGTTTGCGGTGCGATCGCGGGCGGGCTGACGCCGCTGGTCGGCACGTGGCTCGCGCATCGCTTCGCGGGCCAGTGGTGGCCGCTCGCGGTGTTCTACACGTGTCTCGCCGGCATCTCGCTGCTGTGCATCGTCGCGCTCGACGCACGCCGCGCGGCACGGCCGGCCGCCGCCGAAGCGCTCGGCTCGCAGTGACCCTCAACGAACGAATTCATCCGGAGTGCACATGAAAGACCTGCTGGAAATCGACGGCGCCCGTTTGTGGCAGAGCCTGGCGGACATGGCGCGTGTCGGCGCGACGCCGCGCGGCGGCGTGCGACGCCTCGCGCTCACCGACGACGATCGTCGCGGGCGCGACCTGTTCGCGCAGTGGTGTCGCGACGCGGGGATGACGGTGAGCGTCGACGCCGTCGGCAACCTGTTCGCGCGGCGCAACGGCATCGATGCGCAGGCAGCGCCGGTGCTGATCGGCAGCCATCTCGACACGCAGCCCGAAGGCGGCCGCTTCGATGGCGTCTATGGCGTGCTCGCCGCGCTCGAACTCGTGCGCACGCTGAACGACGCTGGCATCGCGACCGACAAGCCGCTGGAGATCGTGTCCTGGACCAACGAGGAGGGCGCGCGTTTCGCGCCGGCGATGCTCGGCTCGGCCGTGTTCACGGGCGCGTTGCCGCTCGACGAAGCGCTCGCGAAGCAGGACGCCGACGGCGTCACGCTCGGCGCGGCACTCGACGCATGCGGCTATCGCGGCACGCGTGCGATGGGCGGCGCGGTTGATGCGTACTTCGAGGCACATATCGAACAGGGCCCCGTGCTCGAGGCGAACGGCACGACGATCGGCATCGTCACGGGCGGGCAGGCGATCCGCTGGCTCGACGTGACAGTGACGGGCGTCGCCGCGCATGCGGGCACGACGCCGATGCCGTATCGCAAGGACGCGACTTTCGCGAGCGCGCAGATGGCGCTCGAACTCGAACGGATCGTCGCCGCTTATGCGCCGCGCGGGCTCGCGACGATCGGCCAGGTCGGCATCCGCAACGCATCGCGCAACACCATTGCGGGCGACGTGACGTTCACGGTCGACCTCCGCCATCACGACGATGCGCAAGTCGATGCGATGGAGCGCGACTTGCGCGAGGCGTGCACGCGTGTCGCCGCCGCGCGTGGCGTGCAGGTCGCGATTGAGACCTGCTGGCGCAGCCCGGCGACGCCGTTCGACCGCGACTGCGTCGAACAGGTCGCGCAGGCGGCCGCCGCGTTCGGCTATACGAACGAGCGGATCGTCAGCGGCGCCGGGCACGACGCGATCCTGCTCGCGCGTTGCGTGCCGACCGCGATGGTGTTCATCCCGTGCGTCGACGGCCTGTCGCACAACGAAGCCGAGGATGCGCTGCCGGATGACGTGACGCGCGGCACGAACGTGCTGCTTCATGCGGTGCTCGCGCGCGCCGGCGTCGCGGCGGGCGTTGCCGTGACGGCCGCCGCGCAGCACGCATGACGCGGCGAACCGATAATTCGAAAACCGACGAGGGCGAACGATGAAAACCTATTTCCATCCCGAGCAGTTGCTGCACCATCCGCGCAGCTACCTGTCGCGCGGCCAGATGCGTGAGCCGCAGGAAGTACCCGAGCGCGCGGCGCGGCTCGTCGCGGCCGTGCGCTCGCTCGACTTCGACGTGCGCGAGCCGGCCGACCGCGGCACCGCGCCGATCGCGGCCGTGCACGACATGAACTACCTGCGCTTCCTGGAAGAAGCGCATCGCGACTGGAAGCAGATGCCCGACGACTGGGGCGACGAAGTGATGTCGAACGTGTTCGTGCGCGACCCGAACCCGCTGCGCGGCGTGCTCGCGAAAGCCGCGCGCTACCTCGCCGACGGCAGCTGCCCGGTCGGCGCGAACACGTGGCGCGCCGCGTACTGGTCCGCGCAGGGCGCGCTGGCGGCCGCGGCCGACGTCAACGACGGCGCGCGCGAGGCCTACGCGCTGTGCCGGCCGCCCGGCCATCACGCACGCCGCGACGCGGCCGGCGGCTTCTGCTACCTGAACAATGCGGCGATCGCCGCGCAGTCGCTGCTCGGCCGCCATCGCCGGGTCGCGATCCTCGACACCGACATGCATCACGGGCAGGGCGTGCAGGAGATCTTCTACGGCCGTGACGACGTGCTGTACGTGTCGATCCACGGCGACCCGACCAATTTCTACCCGGTCGTCGCGGGCTACGAGGAAGAGACGGGCACCGGGGCCGGCGACGGCTTCAACCTCAACCTGCCGATGCCGCACGGTGCGCCGGAGTCGGCGTTCTTCGAGCGGCTCGACGACGCGCTGCGCGCGCTTGCGCGGTTCGAGCCCGATGCACTCGTGCTCGCGCTCGGCTTCGATATCTACAAGGACGATCCGCAATCGCAGGTGGCCGTCACGACCGACGGCTTCGGCCGGCTCGGCGGCGCGATCGGCGCGCTCGGGTTGCCGACGGTGATCGTGCAGGAAGGCGGCTATCACCTCGACAGCCTCGACGCGAACGCGCGTGCATTTTTCGGCGGATTCGCCGCCGCGCGCTGACCGTCATCGCGGGGCCCGATCGCAGGCGTGCGGACTCAAGATTTCCGCACGCCTGCCGATAATTCGCGCATATGCTGGATGGATGCACGAAGGAGGGCCGAACGATGACAGCCGGCCAAATCAGACGCGGTGCGATCGCGCTCGCGGCGCTGGGCGTAGGGTCGCTCGCCAGCGCGGCCGATCCGTCGATCCCGCTGCGCGTCAGTCTCACCATTCCCGAAATCTGCACGATCGGCCCCGGCGTGCCGCAGGCCGTCGATGGCGACATGCCGAGCGTCAGTTGCGCGCACGGTACGCCGTTCGTGCTCAGTCACGCGCCGCGGCCCGACGTGCGATCGGCGCCGCGCAGCATCGGCGCGGGCGTGCTCCCCACCTGGACCGTCACGTTCTGAGCGCTCGCGCGCGCTCGCCCATGCCACTGAGCGCTAGAAACTGATCGTCGCGGTGATCGTGTCACTGTAGTTGCCGGGCGCGGGCGTCGTTTGCGCCGGCACCGCACCGTACACGGTCACGGCCTGCGAGGTGCCCGTGCCGACGCCCGTGACCGTCGAACTGCCACCCGTGCCGTCTCCCCACGCGATCGAACGCGCGGCATCGGTGTAAAGCCCGTAGCCGATCGTGCCGCCGCCGCCGCTGCGCTGCATCTGGCGCGCCGTCACGTTGCCGCTGCTGCCGCCGCTCAGCGCGATCTTCCACGCGTCGCCGTTGGTGCATTGCGCGGTGATCGAACCGGTCGCGGTGAGCGCGCCCGACAGCACGCTCGCGGTGCCGAAGCTGACGTTGGTCGCGCTGATGTTGCAGTTGTTGATGACGTTGGCGGTCGCGCTGAACGGGAAGGTGCCGTTCGACGCCGTCAGCGACGCGCAAGTGGGCGCACCGAGCAGGTAGAACCCCGCGTTGATCGATGTCGTGTTGCCGCCGAACGTCTGCGAGTAGGGGGTCGTGCTGTTGCCGGTCGTCGGCACGGTCGGCTGGTTCGCGGTGATCTGCCCGTAGATCGTGACCGTGGCGCTCGCGCTCGTGCCGAGCGCGGGTTTGACGAGCGTCACCGATGCCGGCGTCGTGCCGGAGTAGATGGAGCCCCACGCGACCGAATGCCCGGCATCGAGATAGAGGTCGTACTGCATCGCGTTGTTGCCGTTGACGAGGCTGCGCGGGCTCGTGCCGCCGAGACTCAGGCACACGAGCACGTTCGGCGTCAGCGTGACGGCCGACCACGTGCAGGTGATGCTGACGGTGCCGGTCGCGGCGACCGACGCGCGCGAGATCGGGCTGACCGAGCCGAAGCTCACCGTCGACGCGGTGGCCGTGCACGTCTCGGCCTGCGCATCGTGCGGCACGCCGCACCACATGGCGAACGCGACGAAGAGGAGCAGTGCGAACTTCATGGCGCGGGCCGGCAGGTGAGCGGGCCGAGGGTCGGCAGCGTGCCGTTGCCGGGCGCCGTGAACGCGAATGTCGCGACGCAGCGCTGCGTGCCGTAATCGATCACGAGATGGTTGTCCTCCTTCAGTCCGTCGATGAACGTGAGCCCGTCGTAGCCGACGATCGTGTCCGCGCCGCTTTCCGCGTGATGCACGTGCGCGCCGGCCGGCAGCGGGCGGCCGGCCGCGTCGTGCAGGATGACCGACGCCGCGCGATAGCGCGACACGCCGAAATGCGCGACGACGCCCGATTGCGCCTGCGGCACGACCGTCATCGAGGTCCGGGCGATCCGCGCATCGGCGGGCAGCTTCATCGAGTCGATCGCGATCTGGTTGTTCTGGTACGCGTTCAGGTCGGGCACGAGCAGGTGTCCCGCGCGATCTGTCGTGCCGATCACGCGGTTCTCGTGCAGCACCGGAATGCCCGCGACGCCGTCGGTCGACACGAGCGCGAAGCCGTCGTCGATGCGGCGTGACACCTGCAGGCTGCGGTCCATGAACACGAGCGCGCCGCTGACGTCGAGCGACGCGCCGGTCTGGCGGTCGATGTTCTGCGCGGCCGCGATGACTTCGCCCGCGTGGCCCAGATAGCGCAGTTGCGCTTGCCGGTACGGCACCGCGCCCGTGCCGCCGGTCTGCACGCCCCAGCCCCAGCCGCCGTCGTAGTCGGGCGGGCGGCTCGCGTCGACGGTGTAGTTCGACTGGCCGCGCTGCCGGCCGACGGTCGTATTGATCGACGTGTTGCGGCCGAGCCCGATGTTCAGCGAGACGAACGCGCCGTTCGCACCCTGCTGCGCGAAGTCGCGGTACGCACTCACGCTCACCGACGCGAGATCGCCGAAGCTCAGCGTGTACGACACCGTGCCGATTCGCGCGCTCGGGCCTTGCGGCAGCCGGAAGCCGATATAACTGAGCGACAGCGTCTGGCGGTGCATGAACGGCAGCGCGAGCGTGGCCTGGTCGGTCGCCGACGGCACCGGCGAGCCGTCGCGCGACGCGAGGTCGCCGTAGCGGCCGAACGCGCGGATCGTCTGCGCGTTGATCGAGAAGCGCGGTTCGATCACCTGGTAGCCGACGCTTACCTGCGTGCCCGGATAGCGTCCGGCGCTGCCCGCGACCGCGCCGCTCACGACGCCCGCGTAGCCGAGCCGCATCAGGGCGCCGACGCCGGCGTTGACCATGCCGCCGGTTGCTTCCGCATGCCCCTCGATGGTCAGCGCATCGGTCACGCCGCGCCGCATCGAGCCGCTGACGGCCGGCCGCGCGTCGTAGTCGAACGACTGCAGCCCGTAGTTGCGGCGCAGGAAGCCGGCTTCGAACGAATAGCTCGACAGCCCGGCGGACAGCATGCGCGTATCGACGTAGAGCGGCACCGACGTCGCGACGGTGCGCCCGAGCGCGTCGCGCGTGATGACGGTCGCCTGGCCGGCGCCCGTGATGCCCGGCACGTCGTGGATGATGAACGGGCCGCTCGGCACGTTGCCGGTGTACTGGCGCACGTTGTTGATGTACAGGTCGACCGCCGACGGCACGGCGGCGGAGCCCGCGAGCGACGGAATCGGGAACGTCACGAGGTCGGGCCGCAGCGCGAAGTTGCTGCGCCACTGGAAGCCGCCGAGGCGCACCGAGCGCGTCCACGCGAGCGATCCCGAGATCGCGTCGCCGATCTGCGTCGTGCTCGGCCGTGCCGGGTCCGAGCGGCTCCACGACGTATCGAAGCGCGTATAGCGCCGCTGGCCGTTGTAGAAATACGCGGTGCCCGTCGTGTTGAACACGCCGTTCGGGTCGAAGTAGCGCACGCCGGTATAGAGCGAGAACTGCCGGTCGCCGATCGTCTGCGCGTACGCCTCGTAGTTGATCGCGAGGCCGCGCGACGCGCTGGCCTCCTGCGTGGCCGGCAACGCGCGGCTGTCGACCGCGTACGGGCGGCGCAGCGCGTCGGGCAGCTGCAGGTCGACGCTCTGGCGTGCCGCGTCGTAGCGGTAGCGCAGGCCGGGAATCGTGTCGAGATCGACGGTCGCCGCATCGGCGATGCCGAGCCGGTCGGTCGCGAAGCCGATCGTGCGCAGGTCGGCGCCGCTCGCCGACAGATGGCCGTCGCGCTCGCGGAAGTGCGCGAGCAGCGCCGTGCTTTCGCCGTTGACACTGACTTCGAGGACCACGTCGTGCGTGCTGTCGGTCATCACGAGTGCCGCGGGTTCGTCCGCGCGGGCCGAGCCGATCACGAGCAGGCTGCCGGCCACGATGGCCGCAAGCGCGGCGCGCGGCGAGCGGCGCGGCGTTTCGCGTCCATTGGCGGGGAACCTGCCGGCGCGTGGCGAAGGGGGCGAGGCCGGGCGGCGCACCGGCGGTCTAGCCCGGCGGCTCCACCGTGACGACCGCGCTGGCCGGCTGCGAATTGACGGCCGCCCGCACCGTGACCTTGCTGCCGAGCGTGACGCCGGCCGGCAGCGGCACGCTCCACTGGCCCGTGCGGCCCGCGAGCGCGTAGCCGAGCAATCCGCGCGTGAGCGGGTACGCGTGGCCGTCGCCGGTCACGAGCTCGACCGACGCGAGCTGCGCGCGGCGCGCGCCGCCGTTGCGCACCCGCAGCACCCAGCCGCCGTTGCTGCGCAGCAGCGCCCAGTCGAGCTGCGGCGCGCCGTTGGCCGCGGGCTCGACGAACACCGGAATCGAATAGCGCAGCCGGATCGACACGCCGTTGGTCGGCGCTTCGCCGGGCTGCGGCAGCTCGTCGATCAGCAGCCGGTAGCTCTGCTCGATGCCGGAAGGCGTGCGCGCCGCGCGCACGACGCGGATCAGCTGCTCGGACTGCATGCCGACCTCGATCAGCGGCGGGCTCGCGACCAGATCCTGGGTGGGCGTCAGCGTGTCCTGGCCGTCGGCCTGGTCCCAGCGGAACACGCGCACCTGCCCGTACACCGGGCGCTCGCCCGGATTGCGCAGCGTGATGCCGGTGGCCGTGTCGTCGGTGCCGAATTCGATCGTGACGGGGGAAATCTGCAGCGACGCGGCGTGCGCGGTGCCGGCCGCGCACAGCAGCGCGGCGAGCGTTCGACGTAATGCGGTCATGCGTTGCTGCGCCGGTCAGAAGTAGACGGTTGCGGTGACGGTCGTCTGATAGGTGTCCGGCTTCGGCGTCGCCTGCGCGGGCACCTGGCCGTAGACGGTCAACGCCTGCGCGGCGCCCGTGCCGGTGCCGGCCACGGTGTTCGTGCCTTGCGTGTTGCCCCAGATCGTCGTGCGCCCGGCGTCCTGGTAGAGCTGGAAGCCGACGGTCGTCGTCGTGTTGCCGGTCGACGTGCCGGCCATCAGGCGGCTCGCGACGCTCGAACCCGTGACCGAGCCCGCGTCGAGGCCGACGTTGTACGGCGTCGTGTTGGTACAGGTGACGCTGACGGTCGTCTGCTGGTTGATTGCCGTGGCCAGCACCCCGTTGGTGCCGAAGGCCAGCGGGTTCGCGGCGATCGTGCAGTTCGGCTGCAGTGTCAGCGTGACGTTGAAGGTGGCGGTCGCAGTGCCGTTCGAATACGTGGCTGCGTCGGCGGCAGGTGTCGACAGGCCGATTGACAGCGCGAGCGACAATGTCGTGGAAGCGATGGCGACTTTCACACGGATCCCTCATCGAGCGGTTTTTCATTGGATTTATGCCGCGCTTCGCATGCCACGGCATTGCGAATGCTGATACGAATTGATGAGTCTTTCAATCGCAATGTTCGGGCTGTTTCATTTTGTTACAGTAAAGCCGGGAGTCGATGGAATAAAGCCGGAAAACATTACGGTTTTCGATTTTCTCTCGTGCGGCGCGAGCGAAAGATTTTCCTGTGATGCGGCAATAGTTTCGCGGCTTTGGCGGGGTGCGAAGCGATTTTTCCGATTGACGCAGTGGATTGAAACGGCCGATGCGGAATGGTTGACTGAAATGCCCGGTGAAGCGAAATAGGCAGGCATTGAATCGTTCAGGCAGATTGGATCGTTTTCAGTTTTCCGTTAATGAATCGGATTTTGCAGCGATGCAAGATGTGCCGAATTTCCCGATTTTTATGATTGGCGAATCGGTGAATCGGCATTGACGAGTGAAAACGAAGACGGCCGCATTGCGCGGCCGTGAGTGTGTTCGCCCCACGGGCGGCTGCCCGTCGCGCATGACCGGCGCGACGAGTCGCGATTACGAATTCGCGGCGGCCGGTGCGCGGCGCTGCTGCGCGATCTGCACGAACACGAGTGCGAGCCCGGCCGCGGCGATCAGTCCGCCGACGAGCGGCACGGCCGCATAGCCGAAGCCCGCCGAGAGCGCCGCGCCGCCGGCCGCGGCGCCGAGCGCGTTGCCGAGGTTGAACGCGCCGATGTTGACGGCCGACGCGAGGCCCGGCGCTTCGTGGGCTGCCCGCATCACGCGCATCTGCAGCGGCGGCACGACCGCGAACGTCGCGACACCCCACACGAGCAGCGTGACGGCGGCGCCCGCATGCGTGCGGGCGAGCACCGGGAACGCGGCCATCGTCGCGATCAGCAACAGCAGGAACCCGATCAGCGTGCCGTCGAGCGAGCGGTCGGCGAGGCGCCCGCCCGCGATGTTGCCGATCGAGAAGCCGACGCCGATCAGCACCAGCATCGCGGTCACGAAGCCGGGCGTCGCGCCGGTCAGGTGTTCGAGCGTCGGCGCGACATACGTGTAGAGCGTGAACATCGCGCCGGCGCCGAGCACGGTCGTCCCGAGCGCGCCGAGCACGACGGGGCGCGTCAGCACCGAGAGTTCGGCGCGCAGGTCGGGCATCTTGCCGGCTTCGCCCTTCGGCAGCGCGGCGAACAGCCCGGCGATCGCAACCAGGCCGAGGCCCGCGGTCGCCGCGAACGACATGCGCCAGCCGATGATCTGGCCGAGCCAGGTCGCGGCCGGCACGCCGCCGACGTTCGCGATCGTGAGACCCATGAACATCGTCGCGACCGCGCTGGCCTGCTTCTCGCGCGGCACGAGGCTGGCCGCGACCACCGAGCCCAGTCCGAAGAAGGCGCCGTGGTTGAGGCTCGTCACGAGGCGGGCGAGCAGCAGCGTCGTGTAGTCCGGTGCGAACGCCGACAGCAGGTTGCCGATCGTGAAGATCGACATCAGCGCGATCAGCGCCGAGCGGCGCGACCAGCGCGCGAGCAGCAGCGTCATCAGCGGCGCGCCGACCATCACGCCGATCGCATAGGCGCTGATCAGCATGCCGGCTTGCGGAATCGACACGTGCACGCCGTCGGCGATCACGGGCAGCAGGCCCATCGGCGAGAACTCGGTCGTGCCGATGCCGAACGCACCGGCGGCGAGTGCCAGCAGCGGCAGCGCGGCGCTGCCGCCCGGGCGGGAAGGAGAGGAAGTCGTGATCTTCACGCGATGGGCTCCTGTAGTCGAGGGACAACGGCAGGGGCCGTTGAGGACAGGGTGAAGTGTGCCTGCATGACTTTTGCGGAAAAAGCCGGGTCCGGACGAAATTATCTTGATTTCATGTCAACAATGCAGCGAGCGCTTGAAGCCCGGCGATGGGGCGGGCGAAAGCGATGTTTTTGTGAAAGATATTTGTAAAGGTCGGCATGCGGCTTCAGGGCGGGAGATCGCGATCCATCGGCGCTTCGACGCGGGCTGACGCTCGCTCCCGCCGGATGAGCGGGAAGCCGCCCACCGACTTCCCGGCGATGGGTGGCCGTGCGGATCGGACGGGCCGAGCAGGCGGTCGGCATCACGCCAGGCGAATCTCGCATCGTCGCCGAAAACCCTTTGCAGACAAGGCCCGCGGCCAAAAAAAGCCCCGATCACAGGGGGACCGTGACCGGGGCGGAAACGCATCCTCTCTTTGGCACGAGGGTTGGATGCGCGCGCAGTATATTTCGCACCATGACAATTCGAAGCGACGTTAAACGGCCGTTTTTGGTGCCAATTTAAAAACACCGGTGCTGCGGCGTCCGGTGTCGTCGTTTTGTAAGAATTTTCGTGGAAAAGATGCGGTTGTTTAGCGTGTTTCGGCAGTCGAAGCGACAGTTGGGCGGGAGGGGATTGCGCCCGTCATTCGGCATCGCGAATCGGGTCGCTCAAGTGCCGGGTGAGGTCGCCGCACCTGCTGTCCGCTCAGCCCGCTTCGCTCGCTTCGCCGGTCGCATCACGCACGGCCTCGAGAAACCGCGCGACGACGGGCGACGGGGGCACGGCCGCACCGTCGAACACGAACTCGATGTCGAAGCGGCGCGCGAGTTCGTCGAGCGCGACGAGCCGGACCGTGTGCGGGCAGGTCGGCGACGCGCTTTCCGGCACGAATGCACAGCCCATCCCGGCCGCGACGAGGCCGATCAACGTCGGAATGTCGCTGCCGACCTGCGCGATGCGCGGCGTGAAGCCGGCCTGCTGGCACTGCGCCATCAGGAACCGGTGGTGCGCGGCGGAGCGCTGCGCGTCGAACCAGACGAACGGTTCGTTCGCGACGTCGGCCAGTGTGCGCGGCGCGGTGAAGCGTCCGCCCGGCGGCGCGGGCATCGCGAGCACGAAGCGGTCGCTCAGCAGCCGCACGCCCGACAGGTGCGGCGCCTCGTCCTGACGCCACGCCATGATCCCGCCGTCGAGCTGGCCGCGCATCAGCGCATTCGCCTGTTCGGCCGACAGCATCGGCGCGATCGACAGCTTCACGTCCGGGCACGCGTCGCGAAACGCCTTGAGGACGGTGCCGACGACGGGCAGCGGCAGGCAGTTCGGCAACGCACCGAGCCGCAACTCGCCCAGCTGGCCGGCCGCGCTGCGCAGCGCGCGCTCACGGCTGTCCTGCAGCGTCGCGAGCAGGCCGGTCGCGTCCTGCAGGAAGCTGGCGCCGGCCGCCGTGAGCGTGACGCCCGTTGCGCGACGCACCAGCAGCGGCGTGCCGATCGCGTCCTCGAGCTCGCGGATCTGTCGCGACAGCGCGGGCTGGACGATGCCGGCCGCGCGGGCGCCGGCCATCACGCTGCCGGCTTGCGCGACGGCCACGAAGTAGCGCAGGTGACGCAATTCGATCTGGCGCATGCGGCATCCCTTCAGGTTCATTGATATACCTGTCGAGCATAGCAAACGCCATTCGATGGTATTGGAAAGCATGGGAGGCGTGCCGTACGATGACCGTCATTGCCGCTCGCCGTTGCACGTCGCGTGCGTTCCCCCCCGTTTCCTCCGTTTCCATTGGTCCCGCCCCATGCCGCTTCATATCCCGACCCCTTATCTTTGCTCGCCAATCGCATCCCGCCGGCTCGGCAGGACCATCCGGCTGAAGCTCGATGCGCTGCAGCCGTCGGGCTCGTTCAAGCTGCGCGGCATCGGCGCCGTCTGCGAAGCGCGGCACGCGGCCGGCGCGCGGCGCTTCGTGTCGTCGTCGGGCGGCAACGCGGGCATCGCGGTCGCGTATTGCGGCCGCGAGCTCGGCGTGCCGGTGCTCGTCGTCGTACCGGAAAGCGCGTCGGCCCGTGCACGCGAGCTGATCCGCGTCGAGGGCGCCGAGCTCGTCGTGCACGGGGCGAGCTGGGCCGAGGCGAATGCGTTCGCGCAGTCGGCGCTCGGCGAGCATGATGCGTTCGTGCATCCGTTCGACGATCGCGTGCTGTGGCAGGGCCACGCGACGATGATCGACGAGATGGCGGCGGCCGGCCCGAAGCCCGACGCGATCGTGCTCGCGGTCGGCGGCGGCGGGCTGCTGTGTGGCGTGCTCGAAGGGCTGGCGCGCAACGGCTGGCACGACGTGCCGGTGGTCGCGGCCGAAACGGAAGGCGCCGACTGCTATGCGCGCTCGCTCGCGCAGGGGCATGGGGTCGAATTGCCGGCAATCACGAGCATCGCGACGTCGCTCGGCGCGAAGCGGCCGTGCGACGCGGCGGTCGAGTGGGCCGCGCGACACGAGATTCACCCGGTTGTCGTGTCCGATGCCGAGGCGGTGGCCGCCTCGCTGCGTTTCCTCGACGAGCACCGGATCGTCGTCGAGCCCGCGTGCGGCGCCGCGCTGGCCGCGCTCGAGCGGCCAGTGGCCGGGCTCGCGTCGGCGAAGGAGATCGCCGTGATCGTCTGCGGCGGCGTGACGGCGACCGTCGAGCAGATGCAGACGCTGCGTGCGACGTTGCGGTAGGGGGGGCGGCCGGCGCCAGCCGGTTTGTCGTGGGACGGCTGGGTGGCGGTCTATGACGGATATCTCTGCGATCGTCTGTGATGACGTGACGGTGACCGTCGAGCCGATGCAGACGCTGCGTGCGGCGTTGCGGTAGGCGGGGCGGCCGGCGCCAGCCGGTTTGTCGTGGGACGGCCGGATGGTGGTCGACGACGGATATCTCTGCGATCGTCTGCGATGACGCGACGGCGACCGTCGAGCCGATGCAGACGCTGCGTGCGGTGTTGCAGAAGGCGGGGGCGGCCGGCGCTAGCCGGCCTGTCGGAGGACGGCCGGACGGCAGTCGATCCCGGCGAACGTCGGCATCGGCTGCGCATACACCGTCGCGAAGCATCGAAGCAACGTCAGCGACACAACGGGTATGCAGCCGGCGGCGCTGAGATTCCCGTGATGAATGAGGGAGAAGTGTGCGTATCGTCGCGCGGCGCCGGATATGGCCGCGCGACGATACGGACGGCCGGTCAGTGTGCGGCCGGTGCGCTCGCGCCGGACGGTGCGGACGAGGCGACGGGGTTGGCGGCGGCAGGCGCGGGCGATGCGCTCGAGGGCGCCGATGCCGATACGGGGGCCGAAGCGGTGGGTGCAGGCGCCGGTGCGACCGGTGTCGGTGTTGTGGCGGCCGGTGTCGAAGCAGCGGGCGACGATGCCGGGCCGGAAGCGGATGCAGGCACGGAAGCCGAAACCGGCGCGGACGCCGATCCGGACGCCGGAGCGGGCGTCGACGACGCGGCCGCTGCAGGCGCCCCACCCGAAGCCGATACCGCCCCCGCACCCGACGCCGCCGCCGGCGCGGCAGCCCGCATCGCCGCCGGCGCAACCACGGCCGACGCGGCGGCCGGCACGGCGTTCGCCCCCGACTCGGGCGCGACCGCCGGCAACGAAAGCGGCACCGGCGCCGCGGGCGGCGTCGGCACGACCGGGGTCGTCATCTTCATCGGCTCGCCTTGCGGCGTCGGCGCGGGTTCGGGCAGCGGCGCGACGGGTTCCTTCTCGGCGGCCTTGACGGTCGCGCGGTCGCGGCGGGCCGGGTCGATCTTCAGGAAATGCTCGACGAGATTGAAAAAGCGCTCATAGAACACGCCGGCGGGAATCGTCTCGCTGGCGGTCTTGACGAGCGCGTCGTCGCTCGACCCGATCGGCAGCGACAGCGAGCCGAACACGCTCAAGCCGACACTGGCCGACGTATTCGACTTCTTCAGCGTATAGCGATCCTGCACCGCGTTCACGTACGCGATGCTCGACGTGCCGTCCGCGTTCGCGTCCGCGCACACGACGTGAAACTCGATCACGACGTGCATGTCGTTGTTCGGCTGGAAATTCTTGCTGCCGTCGACCGCATCGTTGCGCGACGACGACACCACATAGCCCTGGCTCAGCAGCGCGCGCCGCGCGGCCTCGCAGGCTGCGTCGGATTTCGAGTGGAACGTATGCGCGTACGGGCTGCTGGTCGCGTCGAACTGTTCCTGCTGGTAGATCGGCTTGGGCGGCGACGAGCACGCCGCCAGCACGGTCGCGGCCGCGAGCGCGCACGAAACGGAAAACAGGCGAAATCGGTTGTGCATGGCGTCTTTCAGAAGGCTTGGCGAGAGGCCGCGCAACGGCGGTGCCTGGATGAAGCGCGCGGCAATCTCGTAAGGCCGGGGCGTCATTATAGTTTCCTTTGATGTCGCGCTCGCTTCAGTCGGCCGAAGCGCCGCGTGCCGCGGCCAGCAATTGCGACGTCAGCGGATGGTGTTCGCCGCGCCGCGAGCGGATCGCGTGGATCTCCTCGGTCACGTCGCCGGCACGCCCGAGCCGGCGCAACCCGCGCAGCAGCGACGCGTCGTTCGCGCCGAGTTCGCTCAACGGGAACACGCCGAGGCCGCGCGCCGCGAACACGGCCATCAGCGCGCTGTCCTCGAATTCCCCGGCCACGCGCGGCACGATCCGTTCACCTTCCAGCCACAGGTCGAGGCGCGCGCGCAGCGCGGAATGCGCGGTCGGCAACAGCACGGGCAGGTCGGCGAGGCACTGCGGAAAGTGCTGCCGCGCGGCCGGCGTGACGAGCGCCGCGGGGCCATACCAGTCGACCGGCGACGCGACGAGCCGCTCGCTCGTCACCCGCAGGTTCGAGCCGGACGGCGCGCCCTGGCCGGCCAGCACCAGATCGAGATGATGCAGCGCCAGCTCCGCGAGCAGCGCATCGTGCTCGCCTTCGTGGCACAGCAGCCGCAGCGTGGGCGTATCCAGCACGGGTGCAAGGATCGCGTGCGCGGCGAGCTTGGAGATGCCGTCCGCGAGGCCGACCGCGAGCCGCACGGTCGGCTGGCTGGCCGCCGCGCGCACTTCGTCGGGGATCAGCCGTCCCATCTCGAAGATCACCTCCGCGCGCGCAAACGCGGCCTGGCCGGCGTCGGTCATCGTGACGCCGCGCCCGGCCGGGCGCAATAACTGGTGCCCGAGCGCTTTTTCGAGCTCGCGCACCTGCGCGCTGATGGTCTGCACGGCCATGTCGAGCCGCGCGGCCGCGCGCGCGAAGCCGCCTTCCTTCACGACGACCCAGAAGTAGTACAGATGTCGGAAATTGAGCATCGGAGCAAAATTTCGGAAAAACCGAACCAAAATTCAGATTCTCTCTGATTTTTCCGAAGTTCGGGGCGGCCTATGATCGGGCTTTCCACTTTCGTATCGGCCCATCTCATGGACTACCTGCTGACGCTTGCCGTTGACCCCGCCGTCTGGGCGGCGCTCCTGACGCTCGTCGTGATGGAAGTCGTGCTCGGCATCGACAACCTGATCTTCATCTCGATCCTCAGCAACAAGCTGCCCGAGGCGCAGCGGGCCCGCACGCAGCGCCTCGGCATCGCGCTCGCGCTGGTGATGCGCCTCGCGCTGCTCGGCAGCGTCGCATGGATCGCGAGCCTCACCGAACCCGTGTTCACGCTGCTCGACCATGCGTTCTCGTGGCGTGACCTGATCCTGCTGTCGGGCGGCCTGTTCCTCGTGTGGAAGGCGACCACCGAGATTCATCACCACGTGTCGCGCGACGGTGAAGGCGCGGGCGGTTCGGGCGGGGCGGTCGGCCTGACGATGTGGGCCGCGATCGGCCAGATCGTGATGCTCGACATCGTGTTCTCGATCGACAGCATCGTGACCGCGATCGGCATGACCGAGCACGTGCCGATCATGTTCGTCGCCGTGATCGTCGCCGTCGCCGTGATGCTGTTCGCCGCACAGCCGCTCGCACGCTTCATCGACCGCAACCCGACCATCGTGATGCTCGCGCTGTCGTTCCTGGTCGTGATCGGCATGACGCTGATCGCCGAAGGTTTCGGTTCGCATGTGCCGAAGGGCTATATCTACGCGGCAATGGCGTTCTCGGCCTTCGTCGAAGGCATGAACATGCTGGCGCGGCGCGCGAAGACGAAGCGCTCGGCACCGACGGATGGCCACTGATCCGGCGCGCGTGACCCGGCTGCCGCTGAGGTGGCAGGCATCACGCGCGTCATATGGAATCCAGACGAAATTCGCACGGAAAGGAGAAGCGCGATGAAATGCCCTGTCTGCAAGACGCCCGACCTGCTGATGGCCGAGCGCCAGTCGATCGAGATCGACTACTGTCCAACCTGCCGCGGCGTGTGGCTCGATCGCGGCGAACTCGACAAGCTGATTGCGCGCGAAACCGGCGATGCGCCCGCGCGCCGCGATGAAGCCCCTGTGCGACACGATGCGCAAGCACCGCGCGGCCACGATGGCGGGTGGGGGCGCGACGCTCGCTCGCACGACAGCCGTGACAGACACGATGGCCGCTCGCACGACGGCCGGCGTCGCAAGAAATCGGTGTTCGACCTGTTCGACTTCGACTGATCGCACCGCACGTCGTAAAAGAAAGCCCCGCCGGGCGCGTACCCGGCGGGGCTTCTTCATGCGTGCGGGATCACGGCATGCACCAATGCTTACGCGTTGCCGGCCGTCACGTCGATGCGGCGCGGGCGCGTTTCCTCGCGGCGTGGAATCGTCAGCGTCAGCACGCCGTCGCGCAGGTTCGCGTCGATCCTCGACGTGTCGAGGTCCGGGCTCAGCACGAAGCTGCGCGCATAGCGCGTCGCGCGGATTTCGGCGTGGCGCACGCGCAGGTCGGCCGGCGTGTCGAGACGCGTGTCGGCTTCGATCGTCAGCGTGTTGTCGTGCACCTTCACGTCGAGGTTCTCGCGCGGCACGCCGGGCAGGTCGGCCCGCAGCGTGACGCCGAGATGATTCTCGACAATGTCGACGGCCGGCGTGATCGCGGGACGGCGGGCCGCTTCGGCGGCAGCGGGGTGAACGGTGTTGGTCTGACGCTCGGCCAGGGTCGGGTTCGCGTTCATGTCGGTATCCTGAATATTATTGAATGGTGATCGCACGCGGCTTCGATGCCTCGCGCCGGCCGACGCGAATCAGCAGGCAGCCGTTTTCGTAGCGGGCGCTGACCTGGTCGGGATCCGCGTCCCGCGGCAGCTCGACGACACGGCGGAATGCGCCGTGAAAGCGTTCCTGCGCATAGGTGCGCAGATCGTCGCCTTCGCCGCGCGGCGCGGGCTTGCGCTCGCCGCTGATCGTCAGCAGGTCCTTGTCGATCGACACGTCGAAGTCGGCCGCGGCCATGCCGGGTGCGAACGCGACGATCTCGATCGCGCCGTCGGTGGCACCGACGTTGAGCGCGGGAAAGGCGCCGGGCCGTACCGCGCGAATGCCGGCCGGACGATCGCCGAGCAGGCTGGCCACTTGCCGCTGCACGCGGGCGAATTCGTCGAACAGGTCGCTGCCGAAATGGATACCGCTCATGTTGGTCCTCCTGAACAGGGAACGCGGGAGACGTGACGGCGCGACGCCTGCGGCGGGCGCGTCGTGGAAGCTCCACTGGGTCGAAACGGGGGCGGTGCGCTGCATGCTGCACGGCCCGACGACGTGTAATTAGTGGCAGCCGAAGCGCATTTCAAGAGGGAATCCGCAATCTGCGTCAATGCAGGCCCGCGCGATTCGATGCGACAATCGCCGCCATCTATTGGCAGACCAACGACACGGGACAATCATGGACATTCGACGCATCGCGATCGTCGGCGCCGGCGTGATCGGCGCGAGCTGGGCCGCCTTCTATCTGACGCAGGGTTTCGACGTCGTCGCGACCGATCCGGCGCCGCAAGCCGACACGCGGTTGCGCGACGCGCTGGCCGCGTTTCTCGGCGACCGGGCCGCCGAACTTTCCGCGCGGCTGTCGTTCGACGCCGATCTCGTGCGTGCGCTCGACGGCGTCGACTTCGTGCAGGAGAACGGCCCGGAGCGGCTCGACCTGAAGCGGGAGCTGTACCGGCAGATGGACGACGTGCTGCCCGCGCACGTGCCGATCGCGTCGAGCTCGTCGGGCCTGAAGATGTCGGACATCCAGACCGCGTGCGACAAGCATCCGGAGCGTTGCCTGATCGCGCATCCGTTCAATCCGCCGCACCTGATTCCACTCGTCGAGCTGGTCGGCGGCGATGCCACCAGCCAGGACGTGATCGCGCGCGTGAAGGATTTCTACGATGCGCTCGGCAAGCAGACGATCGTCCTCAACAAGGAAATGACCGGCCACGTCGCGAACCGGCTCGCGGCCGCGCTGTTCCGCGAGGTGTATCACCTCGTCGGCGAAGGCGTGGTGAGCGTGGCCGATGCGGACAAGGCCGTCGCATGGGGGCCCGGCCTGCGCTGGGGGTTGATGGGGCAATGCCTGACCTATCACCTCGGCGGCGGCGCGGGCGGGATCGCGCACTTTCTCGAACACCTGTCGGGGCCGATCACGAGCTGGTGGGACGATCTCGGCACGCCGTCATTTGATCCGGAAGTCGATCGCAAGCTGAACGACGCATTGCGCACGATCCAGGGCGAGCACTCGATGCAGGAGCTCGCGGCCGAACGCGACCGCCTGCTCGTCGAGCTGATCGACGCGCGGCGCCGCAGCTTCCTGCCGTGATCCTGATTGCGTTGCGCCGGCGCGGCGGCGCCGGTCATTGCTGCGACGTCGCCTGGCTGGCGGGCGGCGTGTGGGCCAGCCACGCCGGGCTCACGGCCTGCACGAGTTCGCGGTTGCGCGAACGTGTCGCGGCGTCCGGCGGGTAGTTGCCGTCGTTGGTCGGCAGTTCGCCGTCGAGATAGGCCTGCTTGAGCTGGTCGATGACTTCCGCGCGTGTCAGGCCCTGTTGTGCCGGGGCCGAAGCGTCGGTCTGGGCAAAGGCGGGGGAGAGCAAGGCGGCTGCAGCGGTCGCGACGGCGAATCGCAGGACGTTGTTCATGGCGGGCTCCGATCAAGGGGACGGGTACCGGACGCGCGCGGCGATGCGCGGTGCGTTCCGATGGGTCCCATTGTCGCGAGCGAGTGCTGCGTGGACGATGACGCGTTCCGGGCAAAGCTGTCAGGTGCGGGTGCGGCGCCCCCTGTGTGGGTCGCGCCAGGCGCGGCTACAACTCCGAAGCGGCTGTAATCAGCGTCGCTTCGAGTGCGAGCGTCGACCGCGACGCGGCCGTCGGCCGGTCGATCACGTATTCGAGTTCGCCGAGTTCGGGCAGCCCGGCGTCGAGCCGCGCGAGCCCGGCCGGGATCACGTAGCCGGCGAACGCGCTGACGCCGAGCCCCGCGCTCGCGGCAGCGCGCAACACCGCGACGCTGCTGCTCACGACCGCGATCCGGTACGGCCGCCCGATGGCCTCGAGCGATTCGAGCACGCGGCGGCGCGACACGCTCGGCTCCGGATGCATCGCGAGCGGCAGCACGGCCTCATGGCCGGTGATCCGCGAATCGGGGCCCGTGCACCAGTACAGCGGCTCGCTGCGGATCACGCGGCCGCGTCGGCTGCCGGCGATGCGCTTCGCGAACACGAGATCGTGCCGCCCCTCGTCGAGCGCGTCGAACAGGTCGCCCGACAGCCCGGTCGAGATCGCGAGCTCGACGTCCGGATTGCGCTGCACGAAGCTCGCGAGCGCGGCCGTCAGGTGCGCCGACGCGAAATCCTCCGACATCGCGAGCCGCACCTTGCCCGACAGCGGCGGCCCGCACACCGACGTGACGGCCTCGTCCATCAGTTCGAGAATGCGCACCGCGTAGCGGAACAGCGCGTCGCCGTGCTGCGACAGGTGCACGTTGCGCGTGTCGCGCTCGAACAGCGGCCGGTCGAGCAGCTCCTCGAGGCGGCGGATATGCTGGCTGACGGTCGACTGCGACAGGCTCACGCGCTCGGACGCGGCGGTGAAGCTGCCGGACTGGGCGACGGCGACGAAGCTGCGCAGCAGCTCGGGCGGTAACGGGCGCATTGCTAAATCCACTGAATCGGTTTCGACAACTTCATAAATGGCCGGATTGTGCGGCGCTAGTATCGGATCACGCGCCAGTGCGGCCTCCGCCAATGGGGGGCACCGGACGCGTAGCCCGTGTCGCGCCGCCGATGGCATCGGTCAGTCTAAGCCATCCGGCGTCCGGCCCGAAACCGCATCATCCCATCGACCCCGAGAACGCGCTCGCACGACGAGCCGCCGGGCCGCGGCGCCCCGCCGCAGGAGACAGACAGTCCGCCCGGGATCGGCGTGCGGGCCTGGCTCCCGCACGCGTCAGGCGCCCGTCACGAAGAGACTGGAGACGACTCATGATCATCTACGGAACCGCGCTGCTGGCGTTCTGCCACCTGGCCGGACTGTTCCTCGGCGACCTGCTCGGCAGCGCGATCGGCGTGAAGACCAACGTCGGCGGCGTCGGCATCGCGATGCTGCTGCTGATCTGCCTGCGCCTGTGGCTGCACCGCCGCGGCTGGCTGCCGAAGGAGACCGAGGCCGGCGTCGGTTTCTGGGGCGCGATGTACATCCCCGTCGTCGTCGCGATGGCCGCGAACCAGAACGTCGTCGCCGCGCTGAAGGGCGGCCCGGTCGCGCTGCTGGCCGCCGTCGGCGCGGTCGCGATCTGCGCATGCTGCATCGCGGTACTTGTGCGCACCGGGCGCGACGACACGGCCTTCGCGGGCGTGCCGCAATTCGAAGAACAGTAACGGAGGCCGCCATGCTGCAGATGCTCGAAAAAACCGTCGCCCACAACGGGCTCGTTGCGTCGTTCGCGCTGGTCGGCCTGATCATGTGGCTGTCGTCGATCGCGTCGCGCAAGCTCACGTTCGGCCGCGTGCACGGCTCCGCGATCGCGATCGTGATCGGTCTCGTGCTGGCCTATGTCGGCGGCGCATTCACCGGCGGCGAGAAGGGGCTGGCCGACGTCAAGCTGTTCGCCGGCATCGGCCTGATGGGCGGCGCGATGCTGCGCGATTTCGCGATCGTCGCGACCGCGTTCGAAGTGCAGCCGACCGAGGCGCGCAAGGCCGGGCTCGTCGGCGTCGTGTCGCTGCTGCTCGGCACCGTGCTGCCGTTCATCGTCGGCGCGTGCATCGCGCGCGCCTTCGGCTATACCGACGCGGTCAGCATGACGACGATCGGCGCGGGCGCCGTCACCTACATCGTCGGCCCCGTCACGGGCGCGGCGATCGGTGCAAGCTCCGACGTGATCGCGCTCAGCATCGCGACGGGGCTGGTCAAGGCGATCATCGTGATGGTCGGCACGCCGGTCGCGGCCAACTTCATGGGCCTGAAGACACCGCGCTCCGCGATGATCTTCGGCGGCCTGGCCGGCACCGTCAGCGGCGTGAGCGCGGGGCTCGCCGCGACCGACCGACGGCTCGTCCCGTACGGCGCGCTGGTCGCGACGTTCCACACGGGCGTCGGCTGCCTGCTCGGCCCGTCGCTGCTGTTCTTCACGACGCGCGCGCTGGTCGGCGCGTAGGCCCGACCGATGGGCGGCGCGTGCGCGGGCCGCATCCATCGCGGCGTCCTCTGAGTCGCATTCGTCAACATCATCAATCGGCGGCGGCGCCAGGCTTAGAATGCCGCTGAACCATCGAAGCGGGAGAACTGTTCATGACGGGATGGAATCACGCGCGGCAGGCGCGCGATGCACGGCTCGCGGCCGGCGCGGCTTACGCGCAGGGCAAGCGGGTCGATGCGCGCGACACCGTGGCGTTGCTCGAAGCGGTGCTGCGGCCCGGCGACCGCGTCTGCCTCGAAGGCGACAACCAGAAGCAGGCCGATCTGCTCGCGACGGCGCTCGCCGACGTCGACAGTGCGAAGATCCACGACCTGCACATGGTGCAGTCGGGCGTCGTGCTGCCCGAGCATCTCGACGTGTTCGAGCGCGGCATCGCGAAGCGTCTCGACTTCGCGTATTCGGGCCCGCAGTCGCAGCGCATCGCGAAGCTGCTGTTCGGCGGCAAGATCGCGCTCGGCGCGGTGCACACCTATCTCGAGCTGTTCGCACGCTACTTCATCGACCTCACGCCGCAGGTCGCGCTGATCGCCGCGGTCAGCGCCGATCGCGACGGCAATCTCTACACCGGCCCGAACACCGAAGACACGCCGACCGTCGTCGAAGCCACCGCGTTCAAGGACGGCATCGTGATCGCGCAGGTCGACCGCATCGTCGACAAGGTGCCGCGTGTCGACATCCCGGGCGATCGTGTGCATTTCGTCGTCGAGGCCGGCCGGCCGTTCTACGTCGAGCCGCTGTTCACGCGCGATCCGGCGGCGATCACCGAAACGCAGATCCTCACCGCGATGCTCGCGATCAAGGGCATCTACGCGCCGTACGGCATCAAGCGCCTGAACCACGGGATCGGCTTCAACACGGCCGCGATCGAGCTGCTGCTGCCGACCTACGGCGAGAAGCTCGGGCTGAAGGGCAAGGTCTGCTCGCACTGGGCGCTCAATCCGCACCCGACGCTGATTCCCGCGATCGAGTCGGGCTGGGTCGAGCAGATCCACTGCTTCGGCTCGGAAGTCGGGATGGACGACTACATCCGCGCGCGTTCCGACATCTGGTTCACGGGCTCAGACGGGTCGCTGCGCTCGAACCGCGCGTTCTGCCAGACCGCCGGCCTCTATGCGTGCGACATGTTCATCGGCTCGACGCTGCAGATCGACCTGTCCGGCCATTCGTCGACGGTCACGGCCGAGCGTATCGCCGGTTTCGGCGGCGCGCCGAACATGGGCAGCGACGCGCGCGGCCGGCGCCATCCGAGCGAGCCGTGGCTGAAGGCGGGCGCGGAAGCCGACCCCGACACGCCGGCGGCGCTCAGGCGCGGCCGCAAGCTCGTCGTGCAGATCGGCGAGACGTTCGGCGACAAGAACGTGCCGATGTTCGTCGAGAAGCTCGATGCGCTCAAACTCGCCGACAAGCTGCAGCTCGACCTCGCGCCGATCATGGTCTACGGCGACGACGTCACGCACATCGTCACCGAGGAAGGGATCGCGAACCTGCTGATGTGCCGCGACAAGGACGAACGCGAGCACGCGATCCGCGGCGTCGCCGGCTATACGGAAATCGGCCGCGGCCGCGACCGGAAGATGGTCGAGCGGCTGCGCGAGCGCGGCGTGATCCGTCGCCCGGAGGATCTCGGCATCGATCCGCTCGATGCCGACCGCCGCTGGCTCGCCGCGCGTTCGATCAAGGATCTCGTGCACTGGTCGGGCGGCCTGTATGCACCGCCGGCTCGGTTCCGCAACTGGTAAGGACAAGGGCATGGAACAGTTGAACTATCGCTTCACCGCGCGCGAGCGCGCGAAAGGCGAGCAGTCCGCGGCGCTCGTCGGCGTGGTGGCATCCGGCAATCTCGAAGTGCTCGTCGAACGCGTGCTGCCGGGCAACGAATGCGAGATCGACATCCACACGGCGGCGGTCGGGTTCGGCGCGGTGTGGCAGGCCGTCGTCGCGGATTTCGTCGAGCGGCGCACGCCGGGCGGCCTGAAGCTGTCGATCAACGACGGCGGCGCGCGGCCCGACATGGTGTCGCTGCGGCTCGCGCAAGCCGTGCGGGCAATCGAGGGGGACGCATGATGAACGACGCGATCCACGATACGCGCGATACGCCCGCATTCGTCGCGAATGCCGCGAGCTGGTACGAAGCATCGGCGCGGCAGCGCATCGACGGGCTGCTGGACGCCGGCAGCTTCAGCGAATTCCTCGGCCCGGCCGAGCGCGTGACGAGCCCGCACCTGTCGCTGTTCGACCTGCCGCAGCAGTTCGACGACGGGATGGTGGTCGGCCACGGCCGGCTCGACGGCCAGCCGGTGTTCGTCGCCGCGCAGGAAGGCCGCTTCATGGGCGGCGCGTTCGGCGAAGTGCACGGCGCGAAGCTCACCGGGCTGCTGCGGGCCGCGCGCGACACCGGCAAGCCGGTGCTGATCCTGTTCGATACGGGGGGCGTGCGGCTGCAGGAGGCGAACGCGGGCGAACTCGCGATTGCCGAGATCATGCGCGCGCTCGTCGAAGCGCGCGCGGCCGGTGTGCCGGTGATCGGGCTGATCGGCGGCCGTGCGGGCTGCTACGGCGGCGGCGGGTTGCTCGCCGCGTGCTGCTCGGCGCTCGCGGTATCGGAGCAGGGCCGCATCAGCGTGTCGGGCCCCGAAGTGATCGAGACCAATCGCGGCGTCGAGGAATTCGATGCGAAGGACCGCGCGCTGATCTGGCGCACGATGGGCGGCAAGCACCGACGGCTGATCGGCGGTGCGGATCGCTACGTGGCCGACACGCCCGACGCGTTCCGTGCGGCGGCGCTCGCGCTGATCGGCCGTGCGCCGACGTTCGATGCGGCGATGCTGCGCGCGGAGCAGGCCCGCCTCGAAGCGCGGGTCGAACGGTTCGGCGCATGCAAGGATGCGCTCGACGTGTGGCGTGCGCTGGGCGCATCGGCGCCGGAAGCGATCCCGGGGATGCCGGACGATGCGTTCGCCGCGCTCGCGGACCAACTGCAGGAGAGCCCGCATGACGCTCGATGAAGTATTGAATTCACTGTTCCCGCAAGGCCATTCGATCGCCCGTCACGGCGGGCTGCTGACCGGCCACGCGGAACTGGCCGGCAAGCGCGTCGACGTGATCGGCGTCGCCGACCGTTTGCCGTTCGGCATCGACGAGGCGCTGACGCTCGCGTCGCACGTGCTCGACACGATCGAGCGTGGCGGCGACACGCCGATCCTCGTGCTGGTCGACAGCGACAGCCAGCGGATGAGCAAGCGTGACGAACTGCTCGGCCTGAACGAAGGGCTGTCGCATCTCGCGAAGTGCCTGATGCACGCGGATCTCGCCGGGCACCGGACGATCGGCGTGCTGTATGGCCACACGGCCGCCGGCGCGTTCATCGCGACCGCGCTCGCGACGCGCACGCTGCTCGCGGTGCCGGGCGCAGAGCCGGAGGTGATGGACCTGCCGTCGATGTCGCGCGTGACCAAGCTGCCGATCGACGTGCTGAAGGAGATGTCGCGCTCGACGCCGGTGTTCGCGCCGGGGCTCGACAATCTCGTGAAGATGGGCGCCGTCGACGCCGTGCTCGATCCGGCCCGCTCGCTCGACGCGCAGGTCGTTGAATGGCTCGGCAAGCCGGCCGACCGCGTCGACCGGCGTGCGTCACGCGGCCGGCCGGTTGCCGCCGACGTCGCCCGGCGCGTCGAGGCACTCGCGCGTGCTGCACGCTGAGCTGCCGCTGCGCCGCCACACGCTCGTCACGCTGACGGCGGCGGGGTGGGGCGCGGCATTCGCGCGCGATCCCGCGCTCGCGGCCGATCCGCTCGTGCGCGCGTGGGCCGAACGTGGCTGGCCGCTGATCGTGCGCCGCGCGTCGCCCGACGAGGCCGATGCCGGTCGCGTGCCGCTTGGCCTGCCGCTGCCGCCTTCCGCGGGCAAGCGGCGCATCGCGCTGAACGCGGCGGCCGACGCGCTCGCGACGGTTGGCCCGCTGCCCGCGTTGTCCGACGTGCTTGTCGCCGCGCCCGACGCATGGCGCACGGCGTTGCGCGAACTCGATGCGCTCGGCGTGCGTTACGGCGTGCCGGGCCGCGTGTTCGGCAGCCTCGCATGGCAGGCGCTGACGGGCGAACCCTACCTGGGGACGTCGTCCGATCTCGACATCGTGTTCCCGCTGCCGGACCCTGCGTCGCTCGCGCCGCTGCTCGACGGCCTCGCGGCGATCGACGCGCGCGCGCCGATGCGCATCGACGGCGAACTGCTGCGCGACGACGGCGCGGGCGTCAACTGGCGCGAACTGCACACGCGGCAGCGTGAAGTCGCGGTCAAGACCGCGATCAGCGTCGAACTGATGCCGGCCGACGCATTCATCGGAGGTGTGCAATGAGTGCATGGGCTGCCTGCCGCGTACCGGCGCCGTCAGAGGCCGAGCGCATCGCCGAACTGGCCGAGCGCAGCCTCGTGCTCGAGATCGAGACCTATCCGAAGCCGGGGCTCGTCAGTCACGTCGACACCGGCAGTCACACCGACATGGACGCCGCGACGTTCGCCCGCAGCGCCGCCGTGCTGCGGCCGTACTTCGCCGAGCTGGCCGACGCGGGCGCGCGCGGTGCGGACATGGCCGTGCTGCGCAAGATCGGCCTGCGTGCCGAGCACGCGATGCTCGCCGCGACCGGTGGCGTCAACACGCATCGCGGCGCAATCTTCGGGCTCGGGCTGCTGTGTGCGGCCGCGGGCCGCCGTGCGGCGCCGGGGGCCGTACCGGTCGGAATGACGCTCGGTGCGATCGTCTCCCGCCGCTGGGGTGCCGAGATCCTCGGCGGCCCGCGCTTGCCCGACAGCCACGGCGAACGCGCGAGCCGCCGCTACGGCGTCGGCGGTGCACGTCGCGAGGCGGCCGACGGTTTCACGACCGTCTATGCGGTCGGGCTGCCCGCGCTGCGCCGCGCGCAGCGTGACCTGCCGGGCGATCCGGAAGCCGCGCGCGTCGATGCATGCTTCGCGCTGATCGCCGCGCTCGACGATACGAACCTGCTGCACCGGGGCGGGCAGGCCGGCCTCGAGTTCGCGCGGGTAACCGCACGCGCGTTCGTGGCACGTGGCGGCGTGCGGGCGCGCGACTGGCGGCTGCGCGCGGCCGCCGCGCATCGGGCGTTCGTGGCACGGCGGCTGAGCCCGGGCGGCGCGGCCGACCTGCTCGCGATGAGCGTCTTCGTCGATGCGCTCGAAATTGACGAGGGTGCGCGATGACGCTGGCCATCCTCTGTTCGGGGCAGGGCGCACAGCGCGCCGACATGTTCGACCTGACCGGCACCGCGCCGCAGGCCGACGCGCTGTTCGCGCACGCCGGCCGGCTCCTCGGCGACGATCCGCGCGCGTGGGTCCGGCAGGCCGGGCCGGACGCGCTGCGGGGGAACCGTGCCGCGCAGATTCTCTGCACGGTCCAGGCGCTCGCCGCCGCCGCGCTGCTCGACGCGGTGTGGCCGCGCCGGCGCTGCGTCGCCGGCTACAGCGTCGGCGAAGTCGCGTCGTGGAGCGTCGCTGGGATGATCGAATCGGACGCCGCGCTCGACCTGGCCGACGCGCGTGCGCGCGCGATGGATGCCGCGAGCGGCGGCGACGAGCGGATGGTGTTCGTACGCGGCCTGACGCGTGCCCAACTCGCGCGGTTGTGCGACGGCCGCGACGCGGCGATCGCGATCGCGAATCCCGGCGACGCGTTCGTGGTCGCGGGGCGGCAGGCCGATGTCGACGCGGTGGCCGACGATGCGTCGCGCGCCGGCGCGCTGCGCGTCGCGCCCGTCTGCGTGCGGATCGCGTCGCACACGCGCCAGCTCGCCGCGGCCGTGCCGGTGTTTCGCGCGTCGCTCGCCGCGACTGACGTACGGCGGCCGCTGCCCGGCACGCGGCTGTTTTCGGGGATCGATGGCGCATCGGTGCTGGACGTCGACGCCGGCCTCGACAAGCTTGCGCGGCAGGTCGCGGAGCCGGTCGAGTGGGCGGCCTGTCTGGCCGCGTGCGTGGAGGCCGGTGCGACCGCGTTCCTCGAGCTCGGTCCCGGCCGCGCGCTGGCCGAGATGGCCGGTGGTGCCTATCCGGCGCTGCCGGCGCGCAGCCTCGCGGATTTCCGCTCCGTCGATGGCGTGGCGAGCTGGCTCTCACGCGTCGCGGCGGGCTGATCGGCCGCATGAAAAACGCGCGCTGGCCCGTTCGCCAGGCACCCGTTTTGCGCTGTGTGTTGCGCCGGCGCAGCAGCCTCTCAGGTGGTGCTTGCCACGCGAATTGGCGTCGCTACAATGGCGCCCGCCATGAGACCAGCCGCCTTCCTTCTCGCCGCGCTTTGCTGCGCGGCGAGCGCCCACGCCAGCCAGATTCCGTCCGATGCCGCATCGGTCGGCACATACTTTTCGTATGACAATGCAGCGGCCGACGCGACCGTCGACCTGATCGGGCAGGCGCAGCGCCGCGTGCTGCTGGCCGGCTACACGCACGTGCCGCCGGCGGTCGCGAGCGCGCTGCGCGCGGCCCGCGCGCGCGGGGTCGAGGTGCGTGTCGTGCTCGTGCGTTCGCCGCGCGCGGGCCGGTACAGCGGCGCGGGCTATCTGAAATCTTCCGGTATCGACGTGGCGATCGATTCGCGGCACGGCGATCCCGCCCCGCGCTTCGTGATCGTCGACGACAGCGTCGCGCTGACCACGCTGTCCGAAGGCGCGGCCGCGCATGCGGAAACGGTGAACGTGTTCCAGCGTGCGCCCGAGCTCGCGCAATCCTATGCCCAGTCGTTCTGGCGGCTGTACCGGCAGGCCGGCGGCCTCTGACCCTTTCCGTCGGCGCCGCGCGTGCCGGTGTGACCCTGCTTGCATCGGCGCGGCCGATGAACCATGCTCGTTGACAGGCGCCGACGCGGGTTTCGCGCATCCGGCGCAACGGCAGGGAGCCGATCGTGTTCGAGTGTTTTGCCGATCGCACCGATGCCGGCTGCCAGCTGGCCGGCGCATTGGGCGATTACGCGGGGCGCGGCGATGTCGTCGTGCTCGCGTTGCCGCGCGGCGGTGTGCCCGTCGCCTATCCGGTCGCGTGTGCGCTGCATGCACCGCTCGACGTGCTGGTCGTGCGCAAGCTCGGCGTGCCGTACGATCCCGAGCTCGCGATGGGCGCGATCGCGACGGGCGGGGCGATTCATCTGCAGCGTTCGGTGCTCCGCTCGATGAACGTGCCCGACGCCGAGCTCGCCGACGTGATCGCGCGCGAGACAGCCGAGCTGCATCGACGCGAAGCGCTGTACCGCGGCGCCGAGCCGCCGCTGCCGGTCGAAGGGCGCATTGCGATCGTCGTCGACGACGGCGTCGCGACCGGCGCGTCGATGCGTGTCGCGCTGCAGGCGTTACGCGAGCGTCATCCGGCGCGGATCATCGCGGCTGCACCGGTCGCGCCGGCAGGTACACGGCACGTGTTCGACGATCTGGCCGACGCGTTCGTCACGGTGATGCTGCCGCTGGTGTTCTTCGGGATCAGCCAGTTCTACGCGCGCTTCGAGCAGACGAGTGACGACGAGGTGCGCGCATTGCTCGACGCGGCGCGGCGCTGATTCGGTGTCACGTCCGCCGGATGCGGCGCGGGCGAGGGCGGCGGGCTTCGGCCCACGCGAACACGCGCTGCAGCATCGGATGCACGTCCCCGTGCCAGCGCGCCCCCGTAAACAGCCCGTAGTGATCGCAGTCGTCGATGTCGATGCGAAAGCGCTCGTCGTCGGCGAGGCCGCTGCACAGGTCGAGCGCCGCATGTGTCTGGCCGGCGCCCGTGACCTTGTCGCATGCGCCTTCGACGGTCAGCAGGACGATGCCGCGCATAGCCGCCGGCTCGACGCGCTGGCCGCCCACGTTCCACGTGCCGAGCGCGAGGCTCATGCGCTGGAACACGATGTCGACCGTATCCAGGAAATACTCGGCCGGCATGTCGAGCAGCGCCGTGTATTCGAGCAGCGCGCGCCGCGCGCCGGCGAGTCCGGTCATGTCGAAGCGCGACGCGGCCAGCGCGTACGCTTCGATCAGCGACAGGAAGCGCTGCGGGTACACGAGCGCGATCTCGCCCTGTTGCAGATAGGTGGGAAACACGTGGCGGCCGTGCCCCGCGAAACCAGGTGGCACGACGTCGATCAGGTGGCGGCGGCACCAGCCGAGCGAATGGGCGGCAGCGGCGGTGCCGAGCGCACTCGGATTCCGGCGCGCGTCGAGCGGGCCGCCGATCAGCGTGACGCTCGCGGGCGACGGGAGACCGCGCGCCGCCCGCAGCGCGAGCGCGCCGAGCGCCGGCACGGTCGCCTGGCACACGGCGACGACATGCAGCGGCCGGTCGTCGTGCGCGAGCCCGTCGACGAAGCCGTCGAGCGTCGCGACGTACTCGTCGAGCCCGAAACGGCCCGACGCGAGCGGTACGTCGCGCGCATTGCGCCAGTCGGTCACGCAGACATCGCCGTCCGCGAGCAGCGTCTCGACGGTTTCCCGCATCATCACGGCCGCGTGCCCGGCGAGCGGCGCGCACAGCAGCACCGTGCGCTGCGCGTCGGCCCGCGTGAAGCGCCGCAGGTCGCAGAACGGCGTGCGCGCGACGACGCGCTCGCCGAGCGCCGGCCATCCGATGTCGAAGTGCGGGGGCCCGTCCGGCGGCCCGAGCAGCGGCTCGAACAGGTCGTCGTAGCACGACGACGCCGCGTGCGGCAGCGTGGCCGCGGGCCACGCGTCGAACGCGTGCCGCGTCGCCGCGCGCCACGCGCGCATCCATTCCCGCTGCTGCTCGACGAGGGCATACCACATGGCGAACCTTGGGGCGGAAGGGGGGTGAACTTGCATTATGGTCACTGTGGCCGGACATCGTGAGTCCCGCGCGCGGCGGGTTGATGCGCATCGGGCGCACGGGCGCGAAGGCCGGCCGAGCACGTTCCGCCATTTCGGCAAACGCGGTCGCGGAGCCGGCCCCCGCTCGTTGCGGGCGGGAACGGGCCCTAGGCGATGCCGCGCGACGCTGCTACAGTCGTCGCTCCCATTCCCCTCAAGCGGAGCGTTCGCGATGAAGCTGATCGGCATGCTGGATTCCCCGTTCGTGCGTCGGGTCGCCATTTCGGCGAAACTGCTCGACCTCCCGTTCGAACACGAGTCGATCTCGGTGTTCCGTCATTTCGAGCAGTTCAGGGCGACCAACCCGGTCGTCAAGGCGCCGACGCTCGTGACCGACGACGGCGCGACGCTGCTCGATTCGTCATTGATCGTCGACTATCTGGATCACCTGGTCGCGCCCGAGCGGCGCTTGCTGCCCGATACCGCCGATGCTCGGCTGCGCGCGCTCGTGCCGGTCGGCTTCGCGCTGGCGGCCGCCGAGAAGACCGTGCAGGTCGTCTACGAGCAGGCGCTGCGTCCGGCCGACAAGCAGCATGCGCCGTGGCTCGAGCGCGTGCTGAGCCAGATCGAGGGCGCATACGGCGCCCTGGAGCCGCTCGTCGCGGCCGCGAACGGTTCGGCGGCGCGCGCCTGCTGCAGTCCGACGTGACGGTCGCGGTCGCATGGCGCTTCACGCAGTTCATGGCGGCCGACTACCCGGTGCTCGCGCGGATCGATCCGGCCCGTTATCCGGCACTGGCTGCGCATTCGGCGCGGGCGGAAGCGCTGCCGGCGTTCGTCGAAACACCGCTCGTCTAGGCGTCGAGGCGACCTGCGGCGGGGCCCCGCGCCGCGGCCCGTCGCCCGCCCAGCCTTGTCAGGCAAGGTGTTGTCGATTGTTCTCGGCGGCTGACAAGTGACTTCGCATTCGCGCTGTTTATCCGGACGCGGCCGGTCCCTAGAATCCACTCCATCGAATGACGCCTTGCCTGATGGAGCCGCAGATGAAAGCCCTGATCGAATCGAGCCTGTACCACCCGTCCCTCGTGTTGCCGCTTGCCGCGCTGACGCAGTTGATGGTCGAGCGCGATTTCAATCTCGGTCAGGTCGGGCTGATCGTCGCGGCGCGCGGTGCGCAGGCCGCCGTGTCGCGCTCGCGTGCGCTGATTTTCTGCCGCCACTGCGAAGCGCAGGCATGAGCGCGCCGGCGTCGAATGGATGAAAAAAAGCCCGGCCGGCGCAAGCCGGTCGGGCGGATCGGGTTCGATCGGGCCCCGGCTTCGGCCGGGGCTTTTTCATGGGTGACGCTCAGGCGCGTGCCGGCGACCCGACGCTGTAGATATCCGCTTCGTCGTCCTCGCGCATCTGGCGCACGAGCTGGTGGGCTTCGCGGCGCGACGCGACGGCCGGCGGCGAGCCCTTGAGCGGCTGGCGCGCGGTTTCGGCGAGCGCGACGACCGACACGATGCCGATCACGGCGGCGCCCATCATGTAGTACGCGGGCATCATCAGGTTGTGCGTGACGTCGACCAGCCAGGCGGTCACGAGCGGCGTCGTGCCGCCGAACAGCGACACCGACACGTTGAAGCCGATCGCGAGCGCGCCGTAGCGGATCTCGGTCGGGAACAGCGCCGGCAGCGCCGACGGCATCACGCCGGTAAAGCACGACAGCAGCACGCCGAGGATCAGCAGGCCGCCGAACACCGACGCCGTGGTGCCCGCATGGATCAGCATCATCGACGGGATCGACAGCGCGAGCAGGCCGACGCAGCCGGCGAGCATCACGGGCTTGCGGCCGACCTTGTCCGACAGGCGGCCGGCGGCGAGCGTCAGCGGCATCATCAGCACCATCACGATCAGCACGAGCACGAGGCTATGCGATTCGTCGAAGTGCAGCGTCGACGACATGAAGCTCGGCAGGTACGACAGCACCATGTAGTCGGTCACGTTGAAGATCAGCACGAGGCCGACGCACAGCAGCAGGGCGCGCCAGTTGCGCATCAGCGTTTCGCGGAAGCGCGCCTTCGGCACGGCCTTGTCCTGCGCTTCGCGCTCTTCGGCCTGGCGCTTGAACGCGGGCGTTTCCTCGAGCCGCATCCGGATGTAGAGGCCGATCAGGCCGAGCGGGCCGGCGATCAGGAACGGCACGCGCCAGCCCCACGACAGCAGCGCTTCCTGCGACAGCGACGCGGTGAGCAGCGCGACGACGCCTGCGCCCATCACGTAACCGATCAGCGTGCCGAACTCGAGGAAGCTGCCCATGAAGCCGCGGCGCTTGTCGGTCGAGAATTCGGCGATGAAGGTGGCGGCGCCGCCGTACTCGCCGCCGGTCGAGAAGCCCTGCACGAGGCGGGCGACGAGCAGCAGCACGGGCGCCATGATGCCGATCGACGCGTAGCTGGGGATCAGGCCGATCGCAAAGGTGCCGACGGCCATCATGATCATCGTGGCGGCGAGCACGCGCTGGCGGCCGATGCGGTCGCCGAGCGGGCCGAACACCATGCCGCCGAGCGGGCGCACGAGGAACGCGGCCGCGAACGTGCCGAAGGTCGCGAGCAGCTGCGCGGACGGGCTGCTGGACGGGAAGAACACCTTGCCGAGCGTGACGGCGATGTAGCTGTAGACGCCGAAGTCGAACCATTCCATCGCGTTGCCGATGGCCATGGCGCTGACGGCGCGCTTGAGCAGGCTCTGGTCGACGACGGTGATGTCGTCCGCGACGAGCGGGGCTTCGCCGGACGACGAAGCGGTGGAAGAAGCAGCGGTCGGGCTGACGTGTGTTGCGGTCAAGGTCATGCACTCCTTTGACTGCGCCGAACGGGCGGGCCGTCCGACACGGTTTGCCGGCGAGCGCGGTGTCGGATGCGGCGCGTCGGGGCAGACCTTTAAGCACTTACTGCATTGCAGGCGGTAAAGGGCCGTAAGGGGCTGCTTCGACGCGGGCCCGATGGGCCGTCGCGACAGTGCGCTCATGAAGAATGGGCCGCGTGTTGCTGGCGGCAGATGCCGGTGCGGACGGTGTCCAGCGTTCCGGCAAGCGCCCCGGAGGGGCAACGAAACGAGAAAAGCGGGCCTGTCGGGCGGGCTTTCCTGTGTGTGCAATTTCGGTCGAAGCGCCGGCCCGCAACGCGCGGATGGACTTCTCTCGAAATCGAATAGACAGAGATTGAATGTTGAAACAGGCGACATGATAGCACGATGACGGATGATCGTGCAAATTGCCGGGAAACGCCCGGCTGGCGGGGCGTCCGGCGGGGGCGGCTCGGGTATGATCGGCGGCGCACGGCGGGGCCGTGCGGCCCCGGGTGACGGGGGCCGAATTCACGAGGAACCGGATGACCGAACTGATGAGGATCGCGGCGCTGTTTGCCGCCACCGCGCTGGCCGAAATCGTCGGCTGTTACCTGCCGTGGCTCGTGCTGAAGGACGGCCGGCCGGTGTGGTTACTGGTGCCGGCCGCGCTGTCGCTCGCGCTGTTCGCGTGGCTGCTGACGCTGCACCCGAGTGCGGCGGGGCGCACCTATGCCGCGTACGGCGGCATGTATATCGCGGTGGCGCTGGTCTGGCTGCGGGTGGTCGACGGTGTCGCGCTGACCCGCTGGGACGTGGCCGGCGCGGTGCTCGCGCTCGGCGGAATGGCGGTTATCGCGCTGCAGCCGCGCGCGTGAGCGCGGCCGCGGCGCGTGCCGCCGGCCGCCTGCTTCAAGCCGCTTCGGCGGCGCCCGTGTCGGCGGACGTGCGCCACACGCAGGTGCCCTTGACCGACTTGTCGAGTTCGTCGAGCTGCGCCTGGTGCGCGGCGAGTTCGTCGTCGCTCGCGGTCACCACGGCCAGGTCGAGCGCGGCGAGCGACACGCGCTGGCCGTTGCCCGCGCCGCCGTCGGCGCCCACGTCGTCGAGCATGTCGATCACGAGGCTGTCCTGGCCGCGCGTCATCGCCAGATACACCTCGGCGAGCAGCTCCGAGTCGAGCAGTGCGCCGTGCAGCGTACGGTGCGCGTTGCTGATGCCGAAGCGGTCGCACAGCGCGTCGAGCGAGTTGCGCTTGCCCGGGAACATCTGCTTGGCCTGCACCAGCGTGTCGATCACGCCGCCGCAATGCTCGGTGAACGGCGGCAGGCCGAGCCGCGCGAATTCCGCGTCGAGGAAGCCAAGGTCGAACGGCGCGTTGTGGATGATCAGCTCGGCATCCTTCACGAAGTCGAGGATCTGGTGCGCGACTTCCGCGAATTTCGGCTTGTCGCTCAAGAATTCGGTCGTGAGCCCGTGCACCGCCAGTGCGCCCGGATCGCTGTCGCGCTCCGGGTTCACGTAGAAGTGCAGGTTGTTGCCGGTGAGCCGCCGGTTCAGCAGCTCGACGCAGCCGATTTCGATGAGGCGGTCGCCCGTGCGGGCGTTCAGGCCGGTGGTTTCGGTATCGAGAATGATCTGGCGCATGTCGGGAAAAACAAAAGAAACAGGGGGGCGGCCCGCGTTCAGGCCGTGAGCGATTCGACGCCGCGATTTGCGAGTGCGTCCGCGCGCTCATTTTCGGGATGACCCGCGTGGCCCTTGACCCAGCGCCACTCGACCTCGTGCTGCGCGACGAGCGCGTCGAGCCGCTTCCACAGGTCGGCGTTCTTCACCGGCGTCTTCGCCGCGGTGACCCAGCCTTTCTTCTTCCAGCCGTGGATCCACTCGCTGATGCCTTTCTGCACGTATTGCGAGTCGGTGTGCACGATCACCTGGCACGGCCGCTTCAGCGCTTCGAGTGCGGCGATCACGCCCATCAGCTCCATGCGGTTGTTGGTCGTGTTGGGCTCGCCGCCGAACAGCTCCTTCTCCTTGTCGCCGTAGCGCATCAGTGCGCCCCAGCCGCCGGGGCCGGGGTTGCCCTTGCAGGCGCCGTCGGTATAGATGTCGATGGTATCGGTAGTCATGAATGTTCTTGATGGGTGGTCGGGGAGGCCGCCGGCGTCAGGCCCGGTGCGAGCACGGGCTTCTTCATCCGGATCTGGCCGACGAGGCGCATGCCGCGCACGCGCTTGACGGCCGTCACCATGTAGACGGCGCCGAAGATTGGCCACCAGCGGTCGCCGGCGGCTTCCATGAAGCCGTAGCGGGCCAGCCACTTGTCGGTGACGAGCGGCGGCCGGTAGCAGCCGAAGCGGCCGCGTTCGAGGTCGAAGCCGAGCAGCTTGATCCAGTCCTTGAGCCGGATGAACGCGATCTGGTCGCGCGTGGCCGGCACGAACGGGCGGTTCGCCATGCGCCCGAACGATTGCCGCATGCCCCACAGGCTGAGCGAATTGAAGCCGGTGATGACGAGCTGGCCTTCCGGCATCAGCACGCGCTCGGCCTCGCGCAGCAGCCGGTGCGGATCGGACGTGAATTCGAGCGTGTGCGGCATCACGATCAGGTCGACGCTCTGCGACTCGAACGGCAGGTCGAGCAGGTCGCACCAGGTCGTGCTGCGGCCGTCGGGCGCGTGCTCGGGCGCATGCGCTTCGCGCGCCCACGGATACTGGTATGGCGCGCTCGCGCCGCTCGCCGGATCGAGCACGAGGCCGCGATACGGCATGCGGTTCTCGCGCAGCGCGTCGAGTTGCGGCAGGCCGAGTTGCAGCGCGTGGAACCCGAAGACGTCGGACACGATCCGGTCGAGCTGCGCCTGTTCCCAGCCCAGCACGTAGCGGCCGGGTGGTGAGTCGGTCCAGGCGGGCCAGTCTATAATTTGACGATCGGACATAACGATGATTGCGCGCCCATGAACGAGCTGGAATACATGCCGGTTCCGGCATTCGATGACAACTATATCTGGCTCGTCTCGGACGGCCGCGATGCGATTGCCGTCGATCCGGGGGAAGCCGCGCCGGTGCGCCGGGTTCTAGCCGAACGAGGCTGGCGGTTGACCGCTATTTTACTCACGCACCATCACGCCGACCACGTCGGCGGTGTCGCGGCCCTGCGCGATAGCCAACCGGACGATGTTCCGCTCGTCGTTTACGGCCCCGCGGCCGAGGCGATCGGCGTGGTCACGCGGCCGCTTTCGGGCGGCGCACGCGTGACGCTCGACGCACCCGCCGCCACGTTCGACGTGCTCGACGTGCCGGGCCATACGCGCGGCCACATCGCCTATTTCCAGGCGGCCGGGCCGGGCAACGCGGCGCCGCACGTGTTCTGCGGCGACACGCTGTTCTCGTGCGGTTGCGGGCGCCTGTTCGAGGGCACGCCCGCGCAGATGCTCGCGTCGCTCGACGCGCTCGCGGCGTTGCCGGGCGACACCCACGTGCATTGCGCACACGAATACACGCTGTCCAACATCCGCTTCGCGCTCGCGTGCGAACCCGGCAATGCGGCGCTCGCCACGTGGCGCGACGACGCCCAGGCGCTGCGCGCGCGCGGCGTGCCGACACTGCCCACTACGATCGCGCATGAGCGTGCCGTTAACCCGTTCATGCGGGCGGACAGCGAGGCGATCCGCGCGACGCTCGAAGCGGAACTGCATGAAACGGTGCCGGATCGTCTGACGGCGTTCACGCTGATGCGCGAGTGGAAAAACCGGTTCCGATGATGATTTTCGGAGGACTCCAAAGCTCAAGCGGAGTCTGTAAAAATTGCTCCAAATGTAGGATTTCGCTGAGTTTTCGGTGTTTTTATTGACGTGAAGCACGCACTTCCGTAGTATCGCCTGCAATTTCCAGCCGTCGGAAGCAGAGATTTTCATGCGACTTATATTGAGTGCGATGGTGGTTCTGCTGCTCGCCGCTTGTGCGAGCCAGGCCCCTGTCGCCAACAACGCCGCCGATTCGCAGGCGACGTCCACCTACCTCCGCAAATCAGCCACCGCCAAAGAAACGGTCGACGTCGACAAGCAATCCGTCGGCGACCTGACCAGTGCGGATTCCGATCTCTGGGGTCGCATCCGCCGCGGTTTCCAGATGCCCGACCTGCAGACCGACCTCGTCGACATGCAGACTACGTGGTACACGCAGCGCCCGGACTACGTGCAGCGCATGACCGAGCGCTCGCAGAAGTACCTGTACCACATCGTCGAGGAACTCGAGGCGCGTCACATGCCGACCGAGCTCGCGCTGCTGCCGTTCATCGAGTCCGCGTACAACCCGCAGGCGCTGTCGGTCGCGAAGGCGGCCGGCATGTGGCAGTTCATGCCCGGCACGGGCCGCACGTACAACCTGAAGCGCAACATGTGGCAGGACGAGCGCCGCGACGTGCTCGCGTCGACGAGCGCCGCGCTCGACTACCTGTCGCGCCTGCATGACATGTTCGGCGACTGGTATCTCGCGCTGGCCGCGTACAACTGGGGCGAGGGCAACGTGCAGCGCGCGATCGCCCGCAACCAGGCGGCCGGCCTGCCGACCGACTACCTGAACCTGCGGATGCCGAACGAGACGCGCAACTACGTGCCGAAGCTGCAGGCGGTGAAGAACATCATCGCGAATCCGCAGCAGTACGGCCTTGCGCTGCCGGACATCCCGAACCACCCGTATTTCGTGACGGTCACGACGTCGCGCGACATCGACGTGGCGGTGGCCGCGAAGCTCGCGAACCTGTCGCTCGACGAGTTCCGCTCGCTGAACCCGTCGTTCTCGAAGCCGGTGATCCTCGGCGCGACCGAGCCGCAGATCCTGCTGCCGTTCGACAACGCGTCGGCGTTCGAGAAGAACCTGAAGGCATACAACGGCCAGCTGTCGTCGTGGACCACCTATACGGTCAGCGAGCGGGCGCGGCCGGCCGCGATCGCCGAGAAGATCGGCGTGGACGCCGATACGCTGATGTCGATCAACAAGATTCCGGCCGGCATGCGCCTGAAGCCGGGCTCGACGATCGTCGTGCCGCGCGGCGATGACGACGACGAGGACATCAGCGCCGACGTCGCCGAAAACGGCGCGCTCGCGATGGAACCCGACGTACCCGACACGCGCAAGATGCTGATCCGCGTGCGCCGCAAGCAGTCGATGGCGGCGCTCGCCGGCCGCTACGGCGTGTCGGTCGGCCAGCTCAAGGCGTGGAACCGTACGCACCGCGATCTCGTGATGCCGGGCCAGGCGCTCGTGCTGCACGTGCCGGTCGGCCGTTCGGTACCGGCGGAACCCGGTCCGGAGCGGATCGCGACGTCGGCCGGCGGGGTGCACATCGAGCGCGCGAGCCTGGCGGTGGGCGGCAAGTCGCACGGCGCGAAGCGCGGCGCGGCGAAGCCGGCGGCCAAATCGGCGAAGGCGGCCCCCGCGAAAGCGGCACCGGCCAAGGCCGCCGCGCACAAGGGCAAGAAGAAGTAACGCCGTCGCGCGCGCATCGTGCGGCCGGCCCGGTTCGCGCGGTTGCGGTATCATCCGACGAAATGCAAGAAACGCCGTCACCGAGGTGACGGCGTTTTTGTTTGTGCGCGGCGCGGGGGCGCTGCTTCGCAGGTCTTCATATAAGAAGGGGAAGAGATGTCGTCGGTGCAGGTGAGGGTACTCGCGCTGTTTTCGGTCGGGTATTTCGTGTCGTACGTGTTTCGCGGCGTCAATCTGGGCTTCGCGCCGTTCGTCACGCAGGAGCTCGGGTTGTCGGCCGCCGATCTCGGCCTGCTCACCAGTCTCTATTTCCTCGGCTTCGCGGGCGCGCAGATCCCGGCGGGCGTGATGCTCGACCACTTCGGCCCGCGCCGCGTGACGGCCGGCATGCTGCTGTTCGCGGCCGCCGGCGCGGCCGTGTTCGGCGCCGCGCACAGCCTCGGCACGATGATGGTCGGCCGGCTGCTGATCGGCGTTGGCGTCTCGGTGTGTCTCGGCGCGGCGTTCAAGGCGCTCGCGCAGCATTTCCCGGTCGGCCGGCTGCCGCTCGTCAACGGCCTCGTGATGGCCGTGGGCGGCCTGGGCGGCGTGATGGTCGGCTCGCCGCTGACCTGGCTGCTCGGCTGGACGAGCTGGCGCGCGATCTGTTTCGGCCTCGCGGTGCTGACGGTGATCGTCGCGGCGTCGATCGGCCTCGGTGCACCGGAAGCGCAGCAGGTGCGCCACCAGGGCGGGCTCGTCAGCCAGTTCAAGGGCACGTGGCATATCCTGAGCAGCCGCGCGTTCTGGAAGATTTCGTCGTTCTCCGTCGTCACGCAGGGCGTGTTCTACGCGATGCAGTCGCTGTGGGTCGGGCCGTACCTGCGCGACGTCGCGGGGTTCGATGCGCCGCATGCCGCGCGCCTCGTGTCGGTGCTCGGCTTCGCGATGATGGCCGGCTGCGTCGGCTTCGGCGCCGCGGCGCGGGTGCTCGAGCGGCGCGGCGTGTCCGTGTACGCATTCTGCGGCGTCGGCATGGCGCTGTTCGTCGCGACGCAGGCCGCGATCGTCGCGCGCGTGCCGTTGCCGCCGGCCGTGCTGTGGGCCGCCTACGGGATGTTCGGCGGCGTCGGCATCCTGACCTACGCGGTGATGGCCGGGCATTTTCCCGCTCACCTGATCGGCCGCGCGAACACGACGCTCACGCTCGTGATCTTCCTGCTGATCTTTGCGTTCCAGATCGGGGTCGGCGCGGTGCTGTCGCACTGGCCGGCGGTCGACGGCCGCTATCCGGCCGCCGCGCACTTCGCCGCTTGGGGTGTGCTGCTCGCGCTGCAGCTCGCGAGCGCGGTCTGGTACGTCTGGCCCGCGCGCGGCGCTGGTCAAGCGCACTGATCCGGCGGTACGCTGGCGGGTAGGGCGGCCGCGTAAACGGGGCCGCAGCGCGTTGCGCCGCGTCGCCGGACGCGGCGCGCGCACGATCGGACGGCCATATCAATTGAAGATAGGGCCATTTTCAGGCTATAATTTGAAAGTTTGTGCTGATCAACCTCGCACCCTAGCGCCTACCTCATTCATCCGTTCATCCGCCGCACGCCGCCTGCCGGGCGATGCCGCGAAGCCTCGTGCGCCACGCGCCGGGTTCGCGTCTCGACAACGCAGGTCGCGTCCAGCAAGCGACCACGCGCGCCCACGCAGCGCGGCGCTCGCGCGGCAGGGTAAACAGGTCGGCAGCAGGGTGTTCCCCAAGGAGCCTCCCGTGTTGCCGTCTTTTACTCCCGCCTTGCTTGCACTCGCCGACGGCACGGTCTTTCGTGGTTATTCGATCGGGGCCGAAGGCCACACGATCGGCGAAGTCGTGTTCAATACCGCGATCACCGGCTATCAGGAAATCCTGACTGACCCGAGCTACTCGCGCCAGATCGTCACGCTCACCTATCCGCATATCGGCAACGTCGGCGTCAACGCCGAAGACGTCGAAGCCACGAAAGTCCATGCCGCCGGCCTGATCATCCGTGATCTGCCGTCGCTCGCATCGAACTTCCGCATGGACCGCACGCTCGGCGATTACCTGCGCGACGAAGGCGTCGTCGCGATCGCCGGCATCGACACCCGCAAGCTGACCCGTATCCTGCGCGACAAGGGCGCGCAGAACGGCTGCATCCTGACGGGCTCGGACGACGAAGCGAAGGCGATCGAGCTCGCGCGCTCGTTCCCGGGTCTCGCGGGCATGGATCTCGCGAAGGTCGTGTCGACCACGAAGCCGTTCGAGTGGAAGCAGACCGAATGGCGCCTCGAAGGCGGCTACGGCATGCAGGAAGCGCCGAAGTACCGCGTCGTCGCGTACGATTTCGGCGTCAAGTACAACATCCTGCGCATGCTCGCGGAGCGCGGCTGCCACGTGACGGTGCTGCCGGCACAGGCGAGCGCGGAAGATGCGCTCGCGCTGAATCCGGACGGCGTGTTCCTGTCGAACGGCCCCGGCGATCCGGAGCCGTGCGACTACGCGATCGCGGCCACGAAGCAGTTCATCGAGCGCGGCGTGCCGACCTTCGGCATCTGCCTGGGTCACCAGATCATGGGCCTCGCGGTCGGCGCGAAGACGCTGAAGATGAAGACGGGCCACCACGGCGCGAACCACCCGGTGAAGGATCTCGGCGACGGTCGCGTGGTGATCACGTCGCAGAACCACGGCTTCGCGGTCGATGCGGATTCGCTGCCGGCCAACGCGCGCGTGACGCACGTGTCGCTGTTCGACGGCACGCTGCAGGGCTTCGAGCTGACCGACAAGCCGGCATTCTGCTTCCAGGGCCACCCGGAAGCGTCGCCCGGCCCGCACGACATCGGCTACCTGTTCGACCGTTTCACCGCGCTGATGGACGCGGCGAAGCAGCGCAACGCCTGACGTCAACGACGCAACCGAAGAACGGGAGATTCGCATCATGTTCGGCCACGCACTCGGCATCACGGATATCTGGACCTACGTGTTCGGCGTGATCTTCATCATCCTGCTGCCGGGGCCGAACTCGATGTATGTGCTGTCGCTCGCGGCGCAGCGCGGCGTGAAGGCCGGCTATCGCGCGGCGTGCGGGGTGTTCGTCGGCGACACGGTGCTGATGGTGCTGTCCGCCGCCGGCGTCGCGTCGCTGCTGAAGGCGAACCCGCTGCTGTTCTCCGTCGTCAAGTACGGCGGCGCCGCGTATCTGCTCTACATCGGCACCGGCATGCTGCGCAGCGCGTGGCAGAAGCTGCGCGCGCCGGCGAATGCGCCGGTCGAGGCAGCGCCCGCGGTCGATGGCGAGCGGCCGTTCCGCAAGGCGCTGATCGTGAGCCTGCTGAATCCGAAGGCGATCCTGTTCTTCATCTCGTTCTTCATCCAGTTCGTCGACCCGGCATTCCCGCATCCCGCGCTGTCGTTCGTCGTGCTCGGGGCGATCGCGCAATGCGCGAGCTTCCTGTACCTGAGCACGCTGATCTTCGCGGGGGCGCGGCTTGCCGAGCACTTCCGCCGCCGCCGCAAGCTTGCAGCAGGCGCGGCGAGCAGCGTGGGCGGCCTGTTCATCGGATTTTCGGTGAAGCTCGCGCTCGCCACGATGAGCTGAGCGCAGCCGGCCGACCCACGACAACGATTACTTATTGAATTCACCAGCCATGCCAAAACGCACAGACATCAAAAGCATCCTCATCATCGGCGCCGGCCCGATCATCATCGGCCAGGCGTGCGAGTTCGACTATTCGGGCGCGCAGGCTTGCAAGGCGTTGCGTGAGGAGGGCTACAAGGTCGTTCTCGTCAACAGCAACCCGGCGACGATCATGACCGACCCGAACACGGCCGACGTGACCTACATTGAGCCGATCACGTGGGAAGTCGTCGCGCGCATCATCGAGAAGGAGCGCCCGGACGCGATCCTGCCGACGATGGGCGGCCAGACCGCGCTGAACTGCGCGCTCGACCTGCACCACCACGGCGTGCTCGAGAAGTTCGGCGTCGAGCTGATCGGCGCGTCGCCGGAAGCGATCGACAAGGCGGAAGACCGCCAGAAGTTCAAGGAAGCGATGACCAAGATCGGTCTCGGTTCCGCGAAGTCGGGCATCGCGCACTCGATGGAAGAAGCGACCCAGGTGCACGCCGAGATCATGGCGCTCACCGGCGGCAGCGGCTACCCGGTCGTGATCCGCCCGTCGTTCACGCTCGGCGGTTCGGGCGGCGGCATTGCCTACAACCGCGAAGAGTTCGAAGAGATCTGCAAGCGCGGCCTGGACCTCTCGCCCACGCGCGAGCTGCTGATCGAAGAGTCGCTGCTCGGCTGGAAGGAATACGAGATGGAAGTCGTGCGCGACCGCGCCGACAACTGCATCATCGTGTGCTCGATCGAGAACCTCGACCCGATGGGCGTGCACACCGGCGACTCGATCACGGTCGCGCCGGCGCAGACGCTCACCGACAAGGAATACCAGATCCTGCGTAACGCATCGCTCGCGGTGCTGCGCGAGATCGGCGTCGACACGGGCGGCTCGAACGTGCAGTTCTCGATCAACCCGAAGGACGGCCGCATGGTCGTCATCGAGATGAACCCGCGCGTGTCGCGTTCGTCGGCGCTCGCGTCGAAGGCCACGGGCTTCCCGATCGCGAAGGTCGCGGCGAAGCTGGCGGTCGGCTACACGCTCGACGAACTGAAGAACGAAATCACCGGCGGCCAGACCCCAGCTTCGTTCGAGCCGACGATCGACTACGTCGTCACGAAGATCCCGCGCTTCGCGTTCGAGAAATTCCGCGAAGCCGATTCGCGCCTGACCACGCAGATGAAGTCGGTCGGCGAAGTGATGGCGATCGGCCGCACGTTCCAGGAATCGTTCCAGAAGGCGCTGCGCGGCCTCGAAGTGGGCGTCGACGGTCTCGACGAGAAGTCGACCAACCGCGACGAGATCGCGATCGAGATCCACGAGCCGGGCCCGGACCGCATCTGGTACGTCGGCGATGCGTTCCGGATCGGCATGACGGCCCAGGAAATCTTCGCGGAAACCGCGATCGACCCGTGGTTCCTCGAGCAGATCGAGCAGATCATCCTGAAGGAAAAGGCGCTCGGCGGCCGCACGCTCGCATCGCTGTCGTTCGACGAACTGCGCTACCTGAAGCAGAGCGGCTTCTCCGACCGCCGCCTCGCGAAGCTGCTCGGCGCGACGCCGGAAGACGTCCGCAAGCGCCGCGTCGAACTCAACGTGCGCCCGGTCTACAAGCGCGTCGACACCTGCGCGGCCGAGTTCGCGACGAAGACCGCGTACATGTACTCGACCTATGAGGAAGAGTGCGAGGCGCAGCCGACCACCAACAAGAAGATCATGGTGCTGGGCGGCGGCCCGAACCGGATCGGCCAGGGCATCGAGTTCGACTACTGCTGCGTGCACGCGGCCCTCGCGATGCGCGAGGACGGTTACGAAACGATCATGGTCAACTGCAACCCGGAAACGGTGTCGACCGACTATGACACTTCCGACCGCCTGTACTTCGAGCCGCTGACGCTGGAAGACGTGCTCGAGATCGTCGACAAGGAAAAGCCGGTCGGCGTGATCGTCCAGTACGGCGGCCAGACGCCGCTGAAGCTCGCGCTCGACCTCGAGGCGCACGGTGTGCCGATCGTCGGCACGTCGCCGGACATGATCGACGCAGCCGAAGACCGCGAACGCTTCCAGAAGCTGCTGCAGGACCTCGGCCTGCGCCAGCCGCCGAACCGCACCGCACGCGCCGAAGACGAAGCGCTCGCGCTCGCGGAAGAGATCGGCTATCCGCTGGTCGTGCGCCCGTCGTACGTGCTGGGCGGCCGCGCGATGGAAATCGTCCACGAGCCGCGCGACCTCGAGCGCTACATGCGCGAGGCCGTGAAGGTGTCGAACGATTCGCCGGTGCTGCTCGACCGCTTCCTGAACGACGCGATCGAGTGCGACGTCGACTGCATCTGCGACGGCGAAGCCGTGTTCATCGGCGGCGTGATGGAGCACATCGAGCAGGCGGGCGTCCACTCGGGCGACTCGGCATGCTCGCTGCCGCCGTACTCGCTGTCGAAGGAAACCGTGGCCGAGTTGAAGCGCCAGACGGGCGCGATGGCGAAGGCGCTGAACGTGGTCGGCCTGATGAACGTGCAGTTCGCGATCCAGCAGGTGCCGCAGGCGGACGGTTCGAAGCAGGACATCATCTACGTGCTGGAAGTGAACCCGCGCGCATCGCGCACGGTGCCGTACGTGTCGAAGGCGACCAGCCTGCCGCTCGCGAAGATCGCGGCGCGTGCGATGGTCGGCCAGAAGCTCGCGCAGCAGGGCGTGACGAAGGAAGTCGAGCCGCCGTACTTCAGCGTGAAGGAAGCGGTGTTCCCGTTCGTCAAGTTCCCGACCGTCGATCCGGTCCTCGGGCCTGAAATGCGTTCGACCGGCGAAGTGATGGGTGTCGGTCAGACGTTCGGCGAAGCGCTGTTCAAGTCGCAGCTCGCGGCCGGCTCGCGCCTGCCGGAGTCGGGCACGGTGCTGCTGACCGTGATGGACGCCGACAAGCCGAAGGCGGTCGAAGTCGCGCGCATGCTGCACGACCTCGGCTACCCGATCGTCGCGACCAAGGGCACGGCTGCCGCGATCGAAGCGGCCGGCGTGCCGGTGAAGGTCGTGAACAAGGTGAAGGACGGCCGTCCGCACATCGTCGACATGATCAAGAACGGCGAGATCGCACTCGTGTTCACGACGGTCGACGAGACGCGCCAGGCGATCGCCGATTCGCGTTCGATCCGCATGAGCGCGCAGGCGCACAAGGTCACGTACTACACGACGATGTCGGGCGCGCGCGCGGCGGTTGAAGGCTTGCGCTACCTGAAGGATCTGGAAGTCTATGATTTACAAGGTCTTCACGCTCGCCTAAACTAAGCAGTCAGTTACCTGTCGAAGCAACACGTGCCGCGATTAGGCGGTGTTTCCAGTGCATCGGAAACGCGCTTAATCGCGGTGATTTTTTTTATAGCCGTTTTTAGCGATTGAGCCGTTTATGAGCACCATTCCGTTGACAAAGCGTGGCGCGGAACTCCTGCGCGATGAATTGCAGCGCCTCAAGTCCGTCGAGCGGCCGGCCGTGATCAACGCGATCGCGGAGGCCCGCGCACAGGGCGACCTGTCCGAAAACGCCGAATACGATGCCGCGAAGGAAAAGCAGGGCTTCATCGAGGGTCGTATCGCGGAACTCGAATCGAAGCTGTCGGCCGCGCAGGTCATCGATCCCACCGTGCTCGATGCCGAAGGCCGCGTGGTTTTCGCATCGACCGTCGAACTCGAGGATCTCGAGTCGGGCGACACCGTCAAGTACCAGATCGTCGGTGACGACGAAGCCGATATCGACCACGGCCTGATCTCGGTCAGCTCGCCGATCGCGCGCGCACTGATCGGCAAGTCCGAAGGCGACGTCGCGGCCGTGCAGGCGCCGAGCGGCGTGCGCGAGTACGAAATCATCTCGGTCAGCTACATCTGAAGCGGGGCGACGTGATGCCGCATCGCGTGTTCCGTCTGCTGTCGGCCGTGTGGGTCGGCAGCCTGCTGACGATCGGGTATGCGGTCGCGCCCGTGCTGTTCAAGACGCTGGAGCGGATGACGGCCGGTTCGGTCGCCGCCCAGCTGTTCCGTATCGAGGCGGTCCTCGGTGTCGTGTGCGGCGTGCTGCTGCTCGCGTTGTCGAACCAGCAGGTGCGGCGCGGCAGCAGCGAATATCGCCGCGTGCGCTGGATCGTCGCCGCGATGGTCGTGTGCGTGCTGGTCGGGTATTTCGCGCTGCAGCCGTTCATGAATGCGCTGCGGGTGGCCGCGATGGACGCGGGCACCGATATCGCGAACTCGCCGTATGCGAGCCGCTTCGGGATGCTGCACGGCGTCTCGAGCGTGTTCTACCTCGTCGAGAGCGTGCTGGGGCTGATGCTGATCTGGCGTCTGCCGGCGCGCGACGCCTGACGCGAATGCCGCGCGGGCCCGGTCGAGGCCGGGCCCGCGCGGCAGGGTGGCGACACGGTGAGCCGTGCCGCCTCGATGCTTACTTGTCCTGGAACGGACGCTTCGTGCTGGCCTGGCGCTTCTTGGCGCGCTTCACGTTGCCGCCTGCCGTCACGCGCTCGTTGCCGCGCACCGTGACCTTGACCGGCCGCGGGCGACGCACGGGGCTCGCGTTCGGCGATACCTTGACGACCTTGACGGTGCGCGGTGCGCGGCCTTTCTTGTCGTCGACGGCTTCGGCCGCGCTGGGCACGGTGCCGGCACGACGGCCGCGAGCCGGAGCCGCTGCGGCGCCTTCGGGCTTCCAGATCACCAGCAGCTTGCCGATGTGCTGGATCGGCGCCGCGCTCAGGCGGTCGCAGATCTCGTCGTAGATCGCGATGCGCTCGTCGCGCTCGTCGCCGAACACGCGGATCTTGATCAGCTGGTGCGCGTCGAGGTGCACCTTGATTTCCTTCAGCACGGCATCGGTGAGCCCTTCGGCGCCGATCAGCACGACGGGCTTGAGCGCATGGGCCTGGGAGCGCAGCGCGGAGCGCTCGGCGGGAGAAAGCGAAAGGGCGGGCATGGAAATGTCGAAATCTAAATAAGGGCGCGCTGACTGAATAGCGATCGCGGGTAGTTACCGCGTCAGCCGTGCGCCGAAACCACGTAAAATCGCGGCTTGGGCCTGAAAAGGGGCCGCAGCCGCGCGAAGAAGACGCGTATTATCCGCTAAAAGCGCGGCTTCACGAAGCAATTGGCAGCAATCTCTCTCTCGAATGGCAAAAAACCGCTTCAACCAGCACTGGCTGCACGACCACATCAACGACCCCTACGTCAAAATGGCGCAGCGGGAGGGCTATCGCGCGCGCGCCGCGTACAAGCTGAAGGAAATCGACGAGCAGGACAAGCTGATCCGTCCGGGCCAGGTGATCGTCGACCTCGGCGCGACGCCGGGCAGCTGGAGCCAGTATGCCCGCAACAAGCTCGCGCAGGGCAAGAAGCGTGACGCGGAGCGCGAAGGCGGCATCGACGGCACGATCGTGGCGCTCGACATCCTGCCGATGGAGCCGATCGCCGACGTCCACTTCCTGCAGGGCGACTTCCGCGAGGACGAAGTCCTTCACCAGCTCGAAGAAGTGCTCGAAGGGCGCGCGGTGGACCTTGTTATTTCCGACATGGCCCCCAACCTCTCTGGCGTGGCCTCGGCAGACGCGGCGCGCATCGAGCATCTGTGCGATCTGGCGCTCGAATTTGCGCAGAATCATCTGAAGCCGGATGGTGCGCTGCTCGTGAAATGCTTTCACGGCAGCGGCTACAGCCAGATCGTCGAGAAATTCAAACAGCAGTTTAAGACCGTCGCGCCGCGCAAGCCGAAGGCGTCCCGCGACAAATCGTCCGAAACGTTCATTTTGGGTCGGCATCTGAAACGTCCGCGCTGACGCGCAGCGAGGTGCCGCAAACGGGCTCCGGCCCTTGCCAGACAAGCGAAGCGCTATCGCGGCGGTTGTCAATGCTTATGGCGAGGGTGGTCGGACTGGATTAGAATGACCGAGGGGCGCCGCAAGGAAAATGTAGGCGCTCGTCTACGAGTGAAGGAGTGGTGCTTTGAACAACAATATGTTTTCGAAGGCAGCGGTGTGGCTGGTGATCGCACTGGTGCTGTTTACGGTGTTCAAGCAGTTCGACAAGCCCCGCGTCCAGGAAGGCGTGTCCTATTCGCAGTTCATGGACGACGCCAAGAACGGCAAGGTCAAGAACGTCATCGTTCAGGGGCGCAACCTCACCGTCACTCCGGCTGATGGCCAGAAATACCAGATCGTGTCGCCCGGCGACATCTGGATGGTTGGCGATCTGATGAAGTACGGCGTGCAGGTCAGCGGCAAGGCCGACGACGAGCCGAACGCGCTGATGTCCGCGCTGTACTACCTCGGGCCGACGATCCTGATCATCGTGTTCTGGTTCTACATGATGAGGCAGATGCAGGGGGGCGGCAAAGGCGGCGCATTCTCGTTCGGGAAATCGCGCGCGCGGCTGATCGACGAGAACAACAACGCGGTGAACTTCTCCGACGTCGCGGGCTGCGACGAAGCGAAGGAGGAAGTGTCCGAACTCGTCGACTTCCTGCGCGATCCGCAGAAATTCCAGAAGCTGGGCGGGCGCATTCCGCGCGGCGTGCTGCTCGTCGGCCCTCCGGGTACCGGCAAGACGCTGCTGGCCCGCGCGATCGCGGGTGAAGCGAAGGTGCCGTTCTTCAGCATCTCGGGTTCGGACTTCGTCGAAATGTTCGTCGGTGTCGGCGCGGCGCGTGTGCGCGACATGTTCGAGCAGGCGAAGAAGCATGCACCGTGTATCGTGTTCATCGACGAAATCGACGCGGTCGGCCGTCATCGCGGCGCCGGCATGGGCGGCGGCAACGACGAGCGCGAACAGACGCTGAACCAGATGCTCGTCGAGATGGACGGCTTCGAGGCGAACTCGGGCGTGATCGTGATCGCCGCAACCAACCGTTCCGACGTGCTCGACAAGGCGCTGCTGCGTCCGGGCCGTTTCGACCGCCAGGTCTACGTCGGTCTGCCGGACATCCGCGGCCGCGAACAGATCATGCGCGTGCACCTGCGCAAGGTGCCGATCGCGAACGACGTCGACGCGGCAGTCATCGCACGCGGCACGCCGGGCTTCTCGGGCGCCGATCTCGCGAACCTCGTGAACGAGGCTGCGCTGTTCGCCGCACGTCGCGGCAAGCGCATCGTCGAGATGCAGGATTTCGAAGACGCGAAGGACAAGATCTTCATGGGTCCGGAGCGCAAGTCGGCCGTGATCCGCGAAGAAGCGAAGCGTGCGACCGCTTATCACGAGTCGGGCCACGCGGTGATCGCGAAGCTGCTGCCGAAGGCGGACCCCGTGCACAAGGTCACGATCATCCCGCGCGGTCGCGCGCTGGGTGTCACGTGGCAGTTGCCGGAGCATGACAACGAAACGTACTCGAAGGACTACCTGATGGACCGCCTTGCGATCCTGTTCGGTGGCCGGGTGGCGGAAGAGCTGTTCATGAACCTGGTCAGCACCGGCGCATCGGACGACTTCAACAAGGCAACGCAGACGGCGCGTGCGATGGTGGCCCGTTTCGGCATGACCGACGCGCTCGGGCCGATGGTCTACGTCGACGATGAGAACGATGCATCGCCGTTCGGCCGCGGCTTCACGCGCACGATCTCGGAAGCGACGCAGCAGAAGGTCGATTCGGAAATCCGCCGTGTGCTCGACGAACAGTACGGCCTTGCGCGCCGCCTGCTCGAAGAGAACCGCGACAAGGTCGAAGCGATGACCGCCGCGCTGATGGAGTGGGAGACGATCGATGCCGATCAGATCAACGACATCATGGAAGGCCGTCCGCCGCGCTCCCCGAAGAGCTCGCCGGCTGTCGGCGGCGATTCGTCGGGCGGTGGCAGCAGCGCCGAGGTGAAGCCCGCCAACGCGCCGGCGCCTGCTTCGCCGGCGGCATAATCTCCGCTTTAGCGCCGTTCACGGGCTGGTGTGGCTTCACACCGGCCCGTTTTGCATTCATTCACGCCAGTTGCTCGTGTCCGATTCCGCTGTTTCCCCATTCATTCCCGCGCCACTCCGGTGCGGCCGCTTCGAACTGACGTTCGAACGCCCGCTCGTGATGGGTATCCTCAACGCCACGCCTGATTCGTTCTCCGACGGCGGCCGCTTCCTCGCGCGCGACGATGCGCTGCGCCAGGCCGAGCGGATGATTGCCGAAGGCGTCGACCTTCTCGATATCGGCGGCGAATCGACGCGTCCCGGCGCGCCGCCCGTGCCGCTCGACGAGGAGCTTGCACGCGTGATCCCGCTCGTCGAAGCGCTGCGGCCGCTGAACGTGCCGCTGTCGATCGATACCTACAAGCCGGCCGTGATGCGTGCGGCGCTGGCTGCCGGCGCCGACCTGATCAACGACATCTGGGGGTTCCGCCAGCCGGGCGCGATCGACGCGGTGCGCGACGGCAACTGCGGGCTGTGTGCGATGCACATGCTTGGTGAGCCACAGACGATGCAGGTCGGCGAACCCGATTACGGCGACGTCGTGACCGACGTGCGCGATTTTCTCGCCGAGCGCGCGCTGGCGCTGCGCGATGCGGGGATTGTGCCGGAGCGGATCTGCGTCGATCCCGGCTTCGGATTCGGCAAGGCGGTTGTCGACGACAACTATGCGTTGCTGGCCGCGTTGCCGGACACGGCACCCGTGCGGCCCGACGGCCGCGCGTACCCGATACTCGCGGGCATGTCGCGCAAGTCGATGCTCGGCGCGGTGATCGGCGGCAAGCCGCCGATGGAGCGCGTCGCGGCGAGCGTGGCGGCCGCGGTGTGCGCGGTCGAGCGTGGGGCGGCGATCGTGCGCGTGCACGACGTCGCGGCAACGGTCGACGCGCTGAAAATCTGGGTTGCCGTGCGCGAAGCCGCGCGGCAACGATAAGTCAGAAGACGAAGGAGGAAGATTCACCATGGGACGTCGATATTTCGGCACGGACGGCATTCGCGGCACGGTGGGCGAGGCGCCCATCACGCCGGATTTCGTGTTGCGTCTCGGCTACGCAGCCGGCAAGGTACTGGCCAGCTCGGCCGATGTCGCGGCAGGCTCGCGCCCGACCGTACTGATCGGCAAGGACACGCGCGTGTCGGGCTACATGCTCGAAGCCGCGCTCGAGGCCGGGTTCTCGGCGGCCGGCGTCGACGTGATGCTGGCCGGCCCGATGCCGACGCCGGGCGTCGCGTACCTGACGCGCGCGCTGCGCCTGTCGGCGGGCGTCGTGATCAGTGCATCGCACAACCCGTATCACGACAACGGGATCAAGTTCTTCTCCGCCGACGGCAACAAGCTGCCGGACGACACCGAAGCCGAGATCGAAGCATGGCTCGACAAGCCGCTCGAGTGCGCATCGTCCGACGGTCTCGGCAAGGCGCGCCGCCTTGACGACGCGGCCGGCCGCTACATCGAGTTCTGCAAGAGCACGTTCCCTGCCGCATTCAACCTGCGCGGGCTGAAGCTCGTGATCGACTGCGCGCACGGCGCCGCGTACCAGATCGCGCCGCACGTGTTCCACGAGCTCGGCGCGGACGTGATCCCGATCGGTGTCGCACCGAACGGCTTCAACATCAACGATGGTGTCGGTGCGACCGCGCCGGACGCGCTGGTGCGCGCGGTGCGTGCGAACCACGCCGATCTCGGGATTGCGCTCGACGGCGATGCGGACCGCCTGCAAGTGGTCGACTCGACCGGTCGCCTGTACAACGGCGACGAGCTGCTCTACGTGCTCGTGAAGGACCGGATCGCGACCGACGGCAAGGTCGAAGGCGCGGTCGGCACGCTGATGACGAACCTCGCGGTCGAAGTCGCGCTGCAGCGCGAGGGCGTGAAGTTCGTCCGCGCGGCGGTCGGCGATCGCTACGTGCTCGAGCAGTTGCGCGAACACGGCTGGCAGCTCGGCGCGGAAGGGTCGGGCCACATCCTGTCGCTCGATCGCCACTCGACCGGCGACGGCATCGTGTCGGCGCTGCTCGTGCTGGCCGCGCTGAAGCGCAGCGGCAAGACCCTCGCGCAGATGCTCGACGGCGTCACGCTGTTCCCGCAGAAGCTGATCAACGTGCGGATGAAGCCGGGTGCCGACTGGAAGGGCAGCACGTCGATTCGCGCCGCGATCGACGCAGCCGAAGCCGCGCTCGCCGGCAGCGGCCGCGTGCTGATCCGCGCATCGGGCACGGAGCCCGTGCTGCGCGTGATGGTCGAGGCGCGGCAGGCCGCCGACGCGGTGCGCCATGCGGAGACGATCGCCGACGCGGTGCGCGCGGCGACGACCTGACGCGCGGGCCCGGCGCGTCAGGTCAAACACCTGCGCGCCGGTGTTCCGGTGATCCCGCACACGGCGCCTTCGGGGCGCCGTGTTTTCGTCAGACGCAAAGGTTTGCGATACCTATAGAGAGAAGGGCGCGTCGCCCCCCGCAATCCAGGGTCGAAAAATCGTCAGACCCCTGATATCGGGGCAGCCACAAGCGGGGGCTTTCCATGGCACGGACACCGCGCTACGATCCGCTCGCACCGATGTAAGACGGGAAATCTCCGTCCCTTCCAGGCAGGCAATTCTTGCCGCCGCCACCGTTCCGGCGCCGCCCGGGCGCCGCGCCCGCCGCACCCGATACTCCCTTTCAACCAGTCATGTTACTGTCACGCCAGTTTCATCGATTGTCACATTACCGTCATGAGGAGCCCCTAACCTTCGCGGTGCCGTAGTCATCCGCTCACACACTGGAGGTCTCATGAAATTGATGCAAACCGCGATTGCCGGCCTGGCTGGCGCGCTTTTCGCCGTCGCCGCCCACGCTGCCGACATCACGGGCGCAGGCAGCACGTTCGCGATGCCGATCTATACGAAATGGGCTGCTGACTACCAGCAGACCGGCGGCGCGAAGGTCAACTACCAAGGTATCGGCTCGTCGGGCGGCCTGAAGCAGATCGTCGCGAAGACGGTCGATTTTGCCGGTTCGGACGCTCCGCTGAAGGATGACGAGCTCGCGAAGGAAGGCCTGTTCCAGTTCCCGACGGTGGTCGGCGGCGTGGTGCCGGTCATCAACGTGCCGGGCGTGAAGCCGGGCGAACTGACGCTGTCGGGCCCGGTGCTCGGCGACATCTACCTCGGCAAGATCAAGAAGTGGAACGACCCGGCGATCGCCGCGCTGAACCCGAAGGTCAAGCTGCCGGACACGGACATCGCCGTGGTTCGCCGCGCTGACGGCTCGGGCACGAGCTTCATCTGGACGAACTACCTGTCGAAGGTCAACGACGAGTGGAAGTCGAAGGTCGGCGAAGGCACGACGGTCAACTGGCCGACGGGCACGGGCGGCAAGGGCAACGACGGCGTCGCAGCGTTCGTGCAGCGCCTGCCGGGCGCAGTCGGCTACGTCGAATGGGCGTACGCGAAGAAGAACAACATGGTCTACACGGCCCTGAAGAACTCGACGGGCACGGTGGTCGAGCCGAAGACGGAAACGTTCAAGGCCGCTGCTGCCGGCGCGAACTGGTCGAAGTCGTTCTACCAGATCCTGACGAACCAGCCGGGCAAGGACGCGTGGCCGGTCGTCGGCGCGACGTTCGTGCTGCTGCACGCGAAGCAGGACAAGCCGGAGCAGGGCGTGGAAACGCTGAAGTTCTTCAGCTGGGCGTTCAAGAACGGCGAGAAGGCTGCTGACAGCCTCGACTACATCTCGCTGCCGCCGGCAGTCGAAGCGGAAATCCGCAAGCAGTGGAAGGTCAAGGTGACGGACGCTTCGGGCAAGCCGGTCGCCGCAGAGTAAGCATTGCAGCGGTTCGCTGCCCGGCCGTGCCGGTCGGGCAGTGTGTGCGGTAAAGCCGGGCGTTACGGCGCCCGGCAATCAAAAGCAGGCACCCATGTCTGATATTTCCTATACGTCCTCACGGTCCGCCGACGTTGCGCAGCAACGCGCGCCGAGCCGCCTCGGGGATGTCGTATTCGGCGGTCTCGCACGGCTTGCCGCCATCGTGACCCTGCTGCTGCTCGGCGGGATCATCGTTTCCCTGATCATCGCGTCGATGCCGACCATCCAGAAGTTCGGCCTCGGCTTCCTGTGGCAATCCGAGTGGGATCCCAACTCGGACATCTACGGCGCGCTCGTGCCGATCTACGGCACGATCGTGACGTCGGTCATCGCGCTCGTCATCGCGGTGCCGGTCAGCTTCGGCATCGCGCTGTTCCTCACCGAGCTGTCGCCCGTGTGGCTGCGCCGCCCGCTCGGCATCGCGATCGAGCTGCTCGCCGCGATTCCGTCGATCGTGTACGGCATGTGGGGCCTGCTCGTGTTCGCGCCGATCTTCGCGGAATATTTCCAGAAGCCGATCGGCCGCCTGTTCAAGGACGTGTGGGTGCTCGGCCCGCTGACCGCCGGCCCGCCGATCGGTATCGGCATCCTGGCCGCCGGCGTGATCCTCGCGATCATGATCATCCCGTACATCGCATCGGTGATGCGTGACGTGTTCGAGGTCACGCCCGTGCTGCTGAAGGAATCGGCGTACGGGATCGGCTGCACGACCTGGGAAGTGATGTGGAAGGTCGTGCTGCCCTATACGAAGACCGGCGTGATCGGCGGCGTGATGCTCGGCCTCGGCCGCGCGCTCGGCGAGACGATGGCCGTGACCTTCGTGATCGGCAACACGAACCTGCTCGACAGCGTGTCGCTGTTCGCGCCGGGCAACAGCATCACGTCGGCGCTCGCGAACGAATTCGCGGAAGCGCAGCCGGGCCTGCATACGTCCGCGCTGATGGAGCTGGGCCTGATCCTGTTCGTGATCACGTTCATCGTGCTGACCATCTCCAAACTGCTGCTGCTTCGTCTCGAGAAGGGAGAGGGCAAGAAATGAGCGAGCCCATCATGAATTTCCCGGGTCCGGACGGCGCCGTGCTCGACGCGATGCGCAACCGCCTGCAGCGCAAGCGCAAGGCCATCAACGCGATCGCGCTCGCCGCGTCGCTCGGTGCGATGGCATTCGGCCTCTTGTGGCTCGTGTGGATTCTCTACACGACGGTGCATCTCGGCGTCGGCGGCCTGTCGCTGCAACTGTTCACGGAATCGACGCCGGCCCCGAACACGGAAGGCGGCGGTCTCGCGAACGCGATCGTCGGCAGCTTGCTGCTGTGCGGTTTCGGCACGCTGGTCGGCACGCCGATCGGCATCCTGGCGGGCGTCTATCTCGCCGAATACGGCCAGAAGAACCTGCTGGCGAGCACGATCCGCTTCATCAACGACATCCTGCTGTCCGCGCCGTCGATCGTCATCGGCCTGTTCGTGTACGCGATCGTAGTCGCGAAGTCGGGGCGCTTCTCGGGCTGGGCAGGCGTGATCGCGCTCGCGCTGCTGCAGATTCCGATCGTGATCCGCACGACCGAGAACATGCTGAAGCTCGTGCCGAACGCGCTGCGCGAAGCGGCCTTCGCGCTCGGCACGCCGAAGTGGCGCATGGTGCTGAAGATCACGCTGCGCGCGTCGGTCGGCGGGATCATCACGGGCGTGCTGCTCGCCGTCGCGCGGATCGCCGGCGAAACGGCGCCGCTGCTGTTCACCGCGCTGTCGAACCAGTTCTTCTCGGTCGACATGAGCCAGCCGATGGCGAACCTGCCCGTCACGATCTACAAGTTCGCGATGAGCCCGTTCGCGGAATGGCAGTCGCTCGCATGGGCGGGCGTGTTCCTGATCACGCTCGGGGTGCTTGGACTCAACATCCTGGCGCGCTCGATCTTCTCGAAAAAGTAACGGCGGAGCAATCCGATGAATATGGCAGAAAGCCACCTGAATCCCGTCGAGCGCACCGCTGCGCCCGCCGGCACGCACGACGCGGCGCACGGCCGTCCGCTCGAGCCGCTGAACGCGAAGATCGAGGTCAACAACCTCAACTTCTTCTACAACAAGTTCCACGCGCTGAAGAACATCAACCTGAGCATTCCCGAAGGGAAGGTGACGGCGTTCATCGGCCCGTCGGGCTGCGGCAAGTCGACGCTGCTGCGCACGTTCAACAAGATGTTCGCGCTCTATCCGGAGCAGCGCGCCGAAGGCGAAATCCTGATGGACGGCGAGAACCTGCTGACGACGAAGCGCGACATCTCGCTGCTGCGCGCGCGGATCGGCATGGTGTTCCAGAAGCCGACCCCGTTCCCGATGTCGATCTACGACAACATCGCGTTCGGCGTGAAGATGTTCGAAAAGCTCACCCGCTCGGAAATGGACGATCGCGTCGAGTGGGCGCTCACGAAGGCCGCGCTGTGGAACGAAGTGAAGGACAAGCTGAGCCAGAGCGGCTACGGCCTCTCGGGCGGCCAGCAGCAGCGTCTGTGCATCGCGCGCGGCATCGCGATCCGTCCGGAAGTGCTGCTGCTCGACGAACCGTGCTCGGCGCTCGACCCGATCTCGACGGGCCGCATCGAAGAGCTGATCGCGGAGCTCAAGAGCGACTACACGGTCGTGATCGTCACGCACAACATGCAGCAGGCCGCACGCTGCTCGGATTTCACGGCCTACATGTACCTGGGCGAGCTGATCGAATTCGGCGAGACCGAAAAGATCTTCATCAAGCCGGTGCGCAAGGAAACGGAAGACTACATCACCGGCCGCTTCGGCTGATGACGGAGAACAACAGCCATGTCGGATAAACATCTGTCGAGCCAGTTCGACGCCGATCTCAACGCGGTGTCGTCGAAAGTGCTGGAAATGGGCGGGCTCGTCGAGTCGCAGATCGTCGGCGCGATGCACGCGCTGAACGAATTCGATCGCGATGCGGCCGAGAAGGTGATCGCGAACGAAGAAGTCCTGAACACGATGGAAGTCGACATCGACCAGGAGTGCGGCAACATCATCGCGCGGAGGCAGCCTGCCGCGCGTGACCTGCGCCTTTTGATGTCGATTTCGAAAACGATTACGAACCTCGAGCGTGCAGGCGACGAGGCCGAGAAGATCGCGAAGCGCGTGCGCCGCCTGGTCGACGAGCCGGCCGCGCGCACGGTCAACATCGCCGAGATCAAGGTGTCGGGCGAGATGGCCGTGACGATCCTGCGCCGCGCGCTCGACGCGTTTGCGCGTCTCGATACCGTGGCCGCCGCGCAGATCGTCAAGGACGACAAGGAAATCGACCAGGAATTCCGTGCGTTCGTGCGCAAGCTCGTGTCGTACATGCAGGAAGATCCGCGCACGATCTCGGTGGGCCTCGAGTACCTGTTCATCGCGAAGGCGATCGAGCGGATCGGCGACCACGCGAAGAACATCGCCGAATTCATCATCTACATCGTGAAGGGCACCGACGTGCGGCACCAGCCGCGCGACACGCTCGATCGCGAAGCCAACAGTTAATCGACTCCGTAAGGAAGAACAGAGGTGCCGATGCCCAGCAACATTCTCGTCGTTGAAGATGAGCCCGCGATTTCCGAACTGATCTCGGTGAATCTCCAGCACGCCGGTCACTGCCCGATTCGGGCGTACAACGCCGAACAGGCGCAGAACCTGATCAGCGACGTGCTGCCCGATCTCGTGCTGCTCGACTGGATGCTGCCGGGCAAGTCCGGCATTGCGTTCGCGCGCGACCTGCGCAACAACGAACGGACCAAGCACATCCCGATCATCATGCTGACCGCACGTGGCGATGAGCAGGACAAGGTGCTCGGCCTTGAAATCGGCGCGGACGACTACGTGACGAAGCCGTTCTCGCCGAAGGAGCTGATGGCGCGGATCAAGGCCGTGCTGCGCCGTCGCGCGCCGCAGCTGACCGAGGACGTCGTGTCGATCAACGGGCTGCGCCTCGACCCGGCCACGCATCGCGTCGCCGCGCACGCGGAAGGCAGCGAGATCAAGCTCGATCTCGGCCCGACGGAGTTCCGCCTGCTGCATTTCTTCATGACGCATCCGGAGCGCGTGCACAGCCGCACGCAACTGCTCGACCAGGTGTGGGGCGACCATGTATTCGTCGAGGAGCGCACCGTCGACGTGCACATCAAACGATTGCGCGCGGCCTTGAAACCGGCCGGCTGCGATGCGATGATCGAGACCGTGCGCGGCAGCGGCTACCGGCTCGCCAAGCACGCGTAACGTATCCACGCATGCCGTGTGCCACGGCATGCCGTTCATTCTTTCGGGCGCTGAATCATGAACATCATCTGGGCGCGCTTTCTGGTGTCGCTCGTGCTGCTCGTGCTGATCGGCGTATTGGTCGGCGTCTTCGCCGGCCCGACCGCGGGCCTCGTGTTCGTGGTCGTGATGCTGGTCGCGCAGGGCTTTTTCAGCACCTTTCATACGCAGCGTCTGTGGCGACTGCTCGATGCACCCGTCTATGGCGAGGTGCCGAGCGCGCCGGGCATCTGGGGCGAGATCTACTATCGTCTGCACAAGCTCGCGAAGCAGTGGCATGCGCAGGTGCGGCAGGTCGAGCAGCAGCATTCGCGCTTCATCCAGGCGATCCAGGCGTCGCCGAACGGTGTCGCGATGCTCGACGATCACGACCAGATCGAGTGGTGCAACGCGATCGCCGAGGTCCATTTCGGCCTCGACGCGAAGCGCGACCTGCGCCAGCACATCACCAACCTGGTGCGCCATCCCGAGTTCGTCCGCTATCTGAACGCGCAGCATTACGAGGAGACGCTCGTGATGCGCGGCATGGGCGATTCGCGGCAGAACGTGCTGGAAGTGCAGGTGTTTCCGTACGGCGAGAATCGCAAGCTGCTGCTCACGCAGGACATCACCGAGCTCGAGCGGACCGACGCGATGCGGCGTGACTTCGTCGCGAACGTGTCGCACGAGCTGAAGACGCCGCTCACCGTGCTGTCGGGGTTCCTCGAGACGATGCGCGAGCTGCCGCTGAACGAGGAAGACCGCGCGCGCTATCTCGACATGATGGAGCAGCAGGCCTCGCGGATGCGGCACATCGTGACTGACCTGCTGGTGCTCGCGAAGCTGGAAGGCGAGAGCAAGCCGCCGCTCGATCGCGCGATCGACATGCGGGCCGTGTTCGACCATCTGAAGGAGGACGCGCAGACGCTGTCGAACGGGCATCACGACATCGCGTTCTCGATCGACGAGACGCTCGGCGTCACCGGCGCGCAGACGGAGCTGTTCAGCGCGTTCGCGAACCTCGTCACGAACGCGATCCGCTATACGCCGGAAGGCGGCAAGATCGTCGTGACGTGGCGGCGCGAGGGCGCGCAGGGCGTGTTTTCCGTCACCGACAGCGGCTTCGGGATTCCGGCCGCCGACCTGCCGCGGCTCACCGAGCGCTTCTATCGCGTCGACCGCAGCCGTTCGCGCGACACCGGCGGCACGGGGCTCGGCCTTGCGATCGTCAAGCACGTGCTGCAGCGGCATGACGCGCACCTGTACGTGCAGAGCGAGGAAGGGCGCGGCAGCACGTTCACCGCGCGCTTCCCGGGCTCGCGCATCATCGCGATCCGGCCGGCCGCTTACGAGGCATGATCGCGTAACGGTATCCGTCGCTCGTTCGGTGAGCGGAGGTAGGCCGGCTCCGCAATAAAAAACGCAGCCAGTCGGCTGCGTTTTTTATTGGGAGCGACGCGGCGCGCGACTTGTGCCGCGCGGCCGATTCTTCAGGAGCAGAACTTCGCGAGCAACCCGAGTTGCGCGTTGCGGATCGTCTTGCCGGCGCGGCGGCGGCGGTAGTGACCGTCGCTGTGCATCTGCCACGCCGACTGGTTGTCGCCGAGGCACACCGACAGGCCCTCGGCGATCACGCGCCGCTTGAGCTTGCGATCGCGGATCGGGAACGCGACTTCGACGCGGCGGAACAGGTTGCGGTCCATCCAGTCGGCGCTCGACAGATAGACCTCCTCGGCGCCGTTCGCGTGGAAGTAGTAGATCCGGTGGTGCTCGAGGAAGCGGCCGACGATCGAGCGCACGGTGATGTTTTCCGACAGCCCCGGCACGCCGGGCTTCAGCGCGCAGACACCGCGCACGATCAGGTCGACCTTGACGCCGGCCTGCGACGCTTCGTACAGCGCGGCGATCACCGTCGGCTCCAGCAGCGCGTTCATCTTCGCGACGACGCGCGCGCGCTTGCCGGCGCGCGCATTGTCGATCTCCGCGCGGATCGAATCGATGATGCGCGGATGCAGTGTGAACGGCGACTGCCACAGCTCGTGCAGCGTGAGTTCGCCGCCGATGCCGGTCAGCTGCTGGAACACGTGATGGACGTCTTCGCAGATCTTCTGGTCGGCCGTCATCAGGCCGAAGTCGGTGTAGAGGCGTGCCGTGCGCGGATGGTAGTTGCCGGTGCCGAGGTGCACGTAGCGGCGCAGCGACGCCTTGCCGGCCTGCACGACGCGCCGCACGATCAGCATCATCTTCGCGTGGCACTTGTGGCCGACCACGCCGTACACGACATGCGCGCCGACGGCTTCGAGCTGCGACGCCCAGTTGATGTTGGTTTCCTCGTCGAAGCGCGCGAGCAGTTCGACGACGACGGTCACTTCCTTGCCGTTGCGCGCAGCTTCCATCAGCGCGTCCATCAGCGGCGAATCGGTGCCGGTGCGGTAGATCGTCTGCTTGATCGCGACGACGCTCGGATCCTTCGCGGCCTGCTGCAGCAGCTCGAGCACCGGCTGGAAGCTCTCGTACGGGTGGTGCAGCAGGATGTCGCCGTTGTCGATCGCGTCGAACATCGTCGGCGCGTTCGTGATCGCGGACGGCGTCGACGCGGTGAACGGCGTGAACTTCAGGTCGGGACGGTCGACGAGATCGGGAATCTGCATCAGCCGCACGAGGTTCACCGATCCGGCCACGCGATAGCAGTCCTTCTCGCCGAGTTCGCTTTCCTCGAGCAGGCGGCGCACGATGTGCGGCGGCGTGTCGGCCGACACCTCGAGGCGCACTGCATTGCCGAGGTGGCGCGCGGGCAGTTCGCCCTGCAGCGCCACGCGCAGGTTCGTGATTTCGTCCTCGTCGACGAACAGCTCGCTGTTGCGCGTGATGCGGAACTGGTTGCAGCTCTTCACGCTCAGCTGCGGGAAGAGTTCGCCGACGAAGCGCTGCATGAACGAGCTCAGCAGCACGAAGCCGTGCTCGAAGCCCGACAGTGCGTGCGGCATGCGCACGACGCGCGGCAGCGCGCGCGGCGCCTGCACGATGCCCATCACGGCCTGGCGTCCGAACGCGTCGCGGCCTTCGAGCTCGACGACGAAATTCAGGCTCTTGTTCAGCACGCGCGGGAACGGATGGGCGGGATCGAGGCCAATCGGCGTGAGCACGGGCAGCAGCTCGTCGAGGAAGTAGTGCCGCGCCCATTCGAGCTGCTCGTCGTTCCACGTGTCGCTCGCGTGGAAGTAGATGCCTTCCTGTTCGAGCGCGGGCAGCACGGTTTCGTGCAGCATCGTGTACTGTCGATGGACGAGCCGCTGCGCGCGTTCGACGACGAGGTCGTAAGCATGTTGTAACGACATGCCGTCGGGCGTCAGTGCGCCGGGGTTGTCGCGGATCTGCTCCTGCAGCCCGGCCATCCGGACTTCGAAGAATTCGTCGAGGTTGCTGCTGGTGATGCAGATGAAGCGAAGGCGCTCGAGCAACGGGACTTGCGGATCAGCGGCCTGGGCCAGCACGCGCTCGTTGAAACCGAGGATGCCGAGTTCACGATTGAGAAGCGGATAACGGACGGACATCGGCAGAGTAGGGGGGGATTCGGGCGATGATTCGAAAGGACGCTCGGAAACTCTCACGGTACGATGACGTGCGAATGACAATGATGTATTTATATCGGGAAATTCTACGCTGTAACCGTTTCGTCTCATAAATGTTTCGGCTATATGCAATCGAGCAGTGTGCATGCCCGTGAAGCGTGGCAATGGCAAGCGTTCCACGCTTAAAATGTCGCCTTTGATTGATCGTCCGCGGTTGCCGCACAGGCCGCCTCGGGTGAACGCGCACGGAGCCCCCTTCTGATGGTTACAACCCCCCACTTGCTGGCTGCCGTGGATCTCGGCTCGAACAGCTTCCGGCTGATCGTCGGACGTGTCGAGGAAACGCCGGCGGGCAGCCAGATCTATCCCGTCGACGCGCTGCGCGAGCCCGTCCGGCTGGCCGCGGGCCTGTCGAGCGACAAGATGCTCGATCGCGCGTCGCAGGAGCGTGGCTGGGAAGCGCTCAAGCGGTTCGGCGAGCGCCTGCGCGATTTCCATCCCGATCACGTGCGCGCGGTGGCGACCAACACGCTGCGCGTCGCGAAGAACGCGGGCGAATTTCTCGGCGAAGCCGAAGCGGCACTGGGTTTCCCGATCGAAGTGATCGCGGGCCGCGAAGAAGCCCGGCTGATCTATGCGGGCGCCGCGCACTCGGTGCCGGCGAGCGCGGGCAAGCGGCTCGTCGTCGACATCGGCGGCGGCTCCACCGAATTCATCATCGGCTCGCACTACACGCCGATCGTGATGGAGAGCCTCTATATCGGCTGCGTGAGCCATAGCCGCACCTTCTTCCCGGCCGGCAACGTCGACGAATACACGATGCGGCAGGCCGAGCTCGCGGCCAAGCGCGAGATCCAGATCATTTCGAGCGAGTACAAGAAGGCCGGCTGGGACCAGGCGATCGGCTCGTCGGGCACCGCGCGTGCGCTCGCGGAACTCGTCGAGGCAAACGGCTTCAACGATCCGGGCATCACGCACGGCATTTCGCGCGGCGGCCTCGAGCGGCTCAAGCGTGCGCTGATCAAGTCGGAGAACGTCAACCGGCTGAAGCTGATCGCGCTGAAGCCCGATCGCGTGCCGGTGCTCGCGGGCGGCCTCGCGATCATGCTCGCGGTGTTCGAGGAACTCGGTGTCGACTACGTCGATACGACCGACGGCGCGCTGCGCCTCGGCGTGCTGTACGACCTGCTCGGCCGGACGCAGCACGAGGACATGCGTGCGGTGACCGTCGAGGGCTTCACGCGCCGCTACGGTGTCGATCGTGCGCAGGCCGAGCGGATCGGCGCGCTGGCGGGGCGTTTCTACGACGAGCTCGAGGAAGCCGACGAAGAGGCGCGCGAGGAAGGGCGGATGTTCCTCGGCTGGGCGGCCGCGTTGCACGAGATCGGCTTGTCGATCTCGCACAGCGCGTATCACAAGCACTCGGCTTATATTGCGAGCAACGCGGACATGCCGGGTTTTTCGCGCACCGACCAGGCGCGCCTCGCCGCGCTCGTGCTCGGTCACGCGGGCAAGCTCGGCAAGCTGTCGCAGGCGCGCGAGGTCGAGTGGCCGCTGCTGTTCTGCCTGCGGCTCGCGGCGCTGCTGTGCCGGCGCCGAACCGATGCCGGGCTGCCGGACATTTCCGTTTCGCAGATGAAGAAAGGCGGGTATGAAGTGCGCCTGCCGAGCGCGTGGGTCGAGCAGAACCCGCTGACCGACTACAGCCTCAGCCAGGAGGCGGCCGAGTGGGAGAAGGTCGGTATCCCTTATCGCGTGGTGTATACCGGCGCGTAACAGGCCGATAGCGAGGCCGCAGCGAGGTCGATAACGGGGCTGGGGAGCGGCCGGGCGGCAGGCAGGCTGGTGCCCCTCAGGCTTGCCGCATCATCGTCCTGGCGGCCGCTCAGTCCGACGAGCAGACGATCGCAGTCAGGAACGGAAACGCCTGCTTGACGGTCGCGTCGCTGCCGGCCTTGCGCACGGCTTCTTCCACCGCGCTTTTCGTGCCCCGCACCACGACGCCATAGGCCCAGTCGCCGATCGGCGTGCCGTCGCCCGGACGGAAGATCGGGTCGTTCGCCTGGTATCCGAGCACGACATAGACGCCGAAGCCGTACGCCGTCAGTGCGTGGCTCGTGCGGAATGCATTGACCGAGTTCGATTCGACGTGCATCGGCTCCGACTGGATGTCGCCGGCGGCGAGCAGCGGCGCGACGAATTTGTGGCCGGTCGAGTGGCAGTCGAGTGCGTCGTCGAGCGCCTTGGCCGACGCGGTGCCGGCAGTCGCGAGCGCGAGCAGCGATGCGCAGAGGGCGGTCTTGAGGATGTTGTTTTTCATGCGCGAAGGCAGGGTTGTCCACGCGCATTATCGCGTGTTCCGGCAAGTGCCGTATGCGGGCTGCGGATGGCTCGTTGGCCCGTATGTCGGTGATTCGACGGGCCGGCCAGGAGGGCGCCCGATCCGTTCCAGTCAGCCTTTCCTGCATTGAAAGTGCAAGGCCTTAAGCCATTTGCTTTGTGCCGACGTTCGAAATATGGCCGCCCAGGGCTGCGTGGATCGTTGTAGCGTCGATGCCCCAATTGATCCCTACAATGAATCGAGGCGCTGCGAACCGGGAATCCCGGCTGGCGCTTGAAGGGCCCAGAAATGGAAAAGGGGCTACGGTATGAACCGTAACCCCTTGATTCCTTGGTCGGAGCGATAGGATTCGAACCTACGACCCTCTGATCCCAAATCAGATGCGCTACCAGGCTGCGCTACGCTCCGACGAGCCAAAGATTGTATCGTTGAACATCTGACCCGGTCAATCCCTATATGCGGGTAAATGCCGCGGCGGCAAACGCCCGCAATTTGCGACAATTCGCCCGGTCATCGGCGGGCCCGCTCGCCGCAGCAAGGAGAACATCATGATGAACCTGATCCTGTGGCGCCACGCCGAAGCCGAAGACTACGCGACGAGCGATCTCGCACGCCAGTTGACCGTCCGGGGCCGCAAGGACGCGCAGGCGATGGCCAAATGGCTGCGTGGCCGGCTCGAGACGAACGCAGTGATCCTCGCGAGCCCGGCGGCCCGCACCGTGCAGACGGTCGAGGCGCTGACCGACCAGTACCGGACGGTCGACGCGCTCGCGCCGGGCGGCAGCGTCGACGACGTGCTGGCGGCGGCCGGCTGGCCGGAAGGTATCGCGCCGACGGTCGTGATCGTCGGGCACCAGCCGACGCTCGGCAGCGTTGCCGCGCAATTGATCGCCGGCGGCGACGACAGCTGGAGCGTCAAGAAGGGCGGAATCGTGTGGCTGGCGAGCCGCACGCGTGACGGCAGCCGGCAGGCCGTATTACGCGCGGTATTGACGCCCGATCTGCTGTGAGGCCCGCCTGAAGTGCTTTGAAGGGATTCATCGTACGGTTCTGCAAGCTTTCTGCTAAAGTCAATTCGGCGACACGTCATTGAAAGGACACGGTCGTGCCACATAACGGTCACGGCCGATTACTACATTGGCGGGCATGTCGCCCTATTCCTTACGACCAGGAAAGCCTAATGCGAGAACTGCCGACGCCTACGCTCCCCTTTGCCTCGCTACCCCTCGACACGTCGCGGCGCCACCTGCCGCGCGCTGCTGAAACCGTCACATCGGAGTATCGCCTGCGCGCCGCGTGGGCGCGCACGGAAGACGAATTGCGCGAAGCCCAGCGCCTGCGTTACAGCGTGTTCGCCGAAGAGATGGGCGCGCAGGTCAGCGGCCCCTCCGGTCTCGACGTCGATCCGTTCGATGCGTACTGCGACCATCTGCTGGTTCGCGATCTCGACACGTTGAAAGTCGTCGGTACGTACCGCGTGCTGCCGCCGCACCAGGCGGCGCGGGTCGGCCGCCTGTACGCCGAAGGCGAATTCGACCTGTCGCGCCTCACGCACCTGCGCGGCAAGATGGTCGAGGTGGGCCGCTCGTGCGTGCACAGCGACTACCGCAGCGGCGCCGTCATCATGGCGCTGTGGGGCGGCCTTGGCGCGTACATGATGCAGAACGGCTACGAGACGATGCTCGGCTGCGCGAGCGTGTCGATGGCCGACGGCGGCCACTATGCGGCGAACCTGTACCAGTCGCTGTCGGCAGGCTCGCTGACGGCGCCGGAATATCGCGCGTTCCCGCACACGGCCCTGCCGGTCGACGAACTGCAGACGGGCACCGTCGTGGCGCCGCCGCCGCTGATCAAGGGTTACCTGCGTCTCGGCGCGAAGATCTGCGGTGCGCCGGCCTGGGATCCTGACTTCAACTGCGCGGATTTCCTGACGCTGTTCCGCCTGTCCGACATCAACGCGCGCTACGCCCGCCACTTCCTGGGCTGAGCCGTCGGAATCGCGTCGCGCCCGCTCGCCCGGGCGCGCGCAAGCGAACGCCGTCGCGTGGCACGAGCCGCGCGACGGCGTTCGTCCATCTGATCGATGTGTGTGAGTCGGACCCTGTTAATTTCGGCGATACGCGATCACCACCGTGCCGCGCGACGGCACGTTCGAGAACGGCCCGGGGAAGGGCCGGACGGCAGCGGCGCGCTTAGTGCTTGCGCCGCCAGTCGAGCAGGTGGTGTTCGGCCATCCAGTGGTGGATCATCCCTTCGCCTTCATGGTTGCGCTTGTATTCGCGCGACTCGAAGAACGACAGGGCGACGAGCACCATCAGACCGACGAACAGCCCGATCAGGCCGGCAATTTCTTCAGACGACATGGCAGCCTCCTTTCCACGGCACAGCGCCATGCGTACATAGTAGGACATGCGCGGCACGACTCCGAAGCGAGATTTCCGCTAGACTCGGCGCGGTTCCGGCGTGCGATGGGCGCGCCGATTTCCGGAGCCCTACCCGATGACCCGTTTCATGCTGGCCGTGCTGGCCGCATCCTTGCTCGCCGGCTGTACCAGCGATCCGCATCAGGCCCGTCGCGGCCATCCGCCGGAAGATCCGGCCGACTATCACGGCGTGCCCACCGACATGACGCCGCCGTCGATGCTCGACGCGCCGCCGCCGAAACCCACGCAGTAACGGCTGGTTCGGCTCGCCGTCAGGCGCGCGCCGCGGGCGTATCGGCGCCGATGTGCCGCAACAGCGCCGGCAGGTAGCGCGCCAGCGTCGCGCCGCGCGCGGCCATGAACAGCAGCAGCGCGAACCAGAGGCCGTGATTGCCGAACGTGCCGACGGCGGCGAGCGTGGCCACGACGAAGATCGAGAACGACGCGACCATCGCACGCATCAGCGATTGCGTCTGCGTGGCGCCGATGAACACGCCGTCGAGCAGGAAGCCCCAGACCGACACGATCGGCGAAAGCGCGGCCCACGGCAGGTAGCGCAGCGCCGTTTCGCGGATCTCGGCCTGGTCGGTCAGGCGCGCGACGATCCAGCCGCCGGCGGCCCAGTACACGAGCGTGAACAGCAGCGCGCCGAGCGCCGACCAGAGCAGCGTGACGCGTACGGCCTGCCGGAACGCGCGGCGGTCGCGCGCGCCGGCCGCCGCGCCGACGAGCGCTTCGGCCGCATGTGCGAAGCCGTCGAGGCCGTACGCCATGAACGTCTGGAAATTCAGCAGCAGCGCGTTCGCCGCGAGCGTCGCATCGCCCTGTTTTGCACCGAGGTGCGCGAACCAGCCGAATGCGCCGAGCAGGCACAGCGTGCGCAGGAAGATGTCGCGATTGAGCACGATCAGCCGTTTGAGCGCGACGCGGTCGGCGAGTGCGCGTACCGCGATCGGCGCAAGGCCGCGCGGCCGCAGCCGCCACAGCATCCATGCGCCGAGCGCGAAACCGCATGCGTCCGCGGTGGCCGTCGCGGCGCCGATGCCGGCGATACTCCAGCCGAAGCCATACACGTAGAGCAGCACGGCGCCGATGTTCACCGCATTGATGAACACCTGCGCGACGAGCGCGAGCCGCACGCGCTGCATGCCGAGCAGGTAGCCGAGCACGACGTAGTTCGCGAGCGCGAACGGGGCGCTCCAGATTCGCGCGTGGCTGTAGGCGAGCGCCGTGGTGCGGACGGCGTCGCTGCCGCCGAGCGCGGACAGCGCAAATGACAGCAGCGGCACCTGCAGCGCCAGTACCGCGGCGCCGAGTGCGAGCGCGACGATCAACGCGCGCAGCAGGTTCAGGCGGATCCCGGCGGCGTCGCCGGCGCCATGCGCCTGCGCGACGAGGCCCGTCGTCCCCATCCGCAGGAAACCGAACCCCCAGAACACGAAATTGAAGAACAGGCCGCCGAGCGCGACGCCGCCCAGGTACTGCGTGCCGTCGAGGTGGCCCGCGACGGCCGTGTCGACGGCACCGAGGATCGGCTGGGTCAGGTTCGCGAGGACGATCGGGAACGCGAGCGCGAGGACACGCCGGTGCGTGACGGCGGCCGTGCCGGCCCCGTGCGGTAACGCGGCTTCGGACATGGCGGACGCGTCAGGCGCGTTCCTGCACGCAGACCCAAGGCGAGACGACGACCGCCCACAGCTCCGGGTTGCGCGCCGCGTAATCGGCAGCGGTTTCGGCCGGCATGCGTACGACGAGGCCCGCCGACAGCCAGCGCGTGACCTGCTCGGCATCGTCGTCGGCAACGGCTTCCGCGACGCTGACGAGATCGAGGTCGCGTGCCACGGACAGCAGCTTGCCCTGCGCGAAGAAGCGTTCGAGATCGCACCAGTCGATCTTGGCGGTTTCGCCGAGGAGTTTCGTATAGAGCGGGCTGGGCGACGCGCCCGCGTCGGAGTGGTGATCAGAGGACATCGTTTTCTAGGAAAGACTGCGTGGTGGCGCCACTATAAACCATCCGGCCGGGCCGGCGGCACGGGGGGCGGCCGGCCTACGCGTCGCGCAGCGCGCGGCGCACGATCTTGCCGGTCGCGGTCATCGGCAGGCTGTCGACGAACGCGATCGCGCGCGGATACTCGTGCGCGGCGAGGCGCGTGCGCACATGTGCCTGCAGCGCCTGCACGAGCGCCTCGTCGCCGGTGTGGCCGGGATTCAGCACCACGAACGCCTTGACGATCTCGGTGCGCGTCGCGTCGGGCACGCCGACGACGGCGGCCATCCGCACCGCCGGATGCGTGAGCAGGCAGTCCTCGATCGGGCCCGGGCCAATCCGGTAGCCGGCGCTCGTGATCACGTCGTCGTCGCGGCCGACGAAGCGCACGAAACCGTCGGCGTCGATCGTGCCCGTGTCGCCGGTGAGCAGGTAGTCGCCGGCGAACTTGTCGCGCGTCGCGTCGGCGTTGCGCCAGTATTCGAGGAACATCACCGGATCGGGGCGGCGCACCGCGATGCGCCCTTCGACGCCGGGCGGCAGCGGCGTGCCGTCCGCGTCGACGATCGCGACCGCATGGCCGGGCACCGCCTTGCCGATCGCGCCGGGCTGCGCATCGAACAGCGCCGCGCACGACGACAGCACCATGTTGCACTCGGTCTGCCCGTAGAACTCGTTGATCGTCACGCCGAGCGCGTCGCGCCCCCAGGCCGTCAGCTCGGTGCCGAGCGATTCCCCGCCGCTCGCGACGGATTTCAGCGACAGCGCGTAGCGTTCGCGCGGTGCCGCGACGGTGCGCATCAGCTTCAGCGCGGTGGGCGGCAGGAATGCATGGGTGACACCGTGCCGCGCCATCAGCGCGAACGCCGCGTCGCCGTCGAATTTCTCGAAGCGGCGCGCAAGCACCGGCACGCCGTGATGCCACGACGGCAGCAGCACGTCGAGCAGGCCGCCGATCCATGCCCAGTCGGCGGGCGTCCAGAACAGGCGCGCGTCGCGCGGGAAGCACTGCTGCGACATCTCGACGCCCGGCAGGTGGCCCAGCAACACGCGATGCGCGTGCAGCGCGCCTTTGGGTTTGCCCGTCGTGCCGGACGTATAGATGATGACCGCCGGATCGTCGGCGGCCGTATCGGCCGGCACGAAGTCGGGTGTTTCGGCGGCGAGCGCCGCGTCGTAGCGCAGCACGCCCGGCTGATCGGGCGCATCGGGCGTATCGGGCGCATCGTCGCCGATGCAGTAGACGGTATGCAGTGCCGGCAGCCGGGCGCGCAGCGGCGCGATTTTCGCGTAGCCGGCCGCATCGGTGACGAGCGCAGCCGCCTCGCTGTTCGCGAGCCGGTATTCGAGCGCATCGACGCCGAACAACGTGAAGAGCGGCACCGCGATTGCGCCGAGCTTGTATGCGGCGAGGTGCGCGACGGCCGTTTCGGGGCCCTGCGCGAGAAAGATGCCGATCCGGTCGCCGCGCCGAAGGCCGGCGCGCGCAAAGCTGTTCGCGAGCCGGTTAGAAGCATTCTTCAAGTCGTCGAACGTGATCCGAAAAACGTCGCCTTGCGCCGTTTCATGGATCAGCGCGAGGCGTCCGCTGCCGTCCGCCCACTTGTCGCAGACATCCACGCCGATGTTGTAACGCGCCGGAACGTCCCACGCGAAGCGGGAGAGCAGGTCGTCGTAGCGGTCGGCGGCGGGCAGCATCGAGGTGTCTCCTGGGGGGCGAACGTGGCGTCGCGCGAGCGGCTTACATCAGGATTTCACGCAAACGAATCCACAATGGCGTCTGAGGGTAGGGAATCTTCGTACTCGTCCAATAGCCTCGGCTCAGTGCACGATTCCACAATGACGCATAAGATCACGAAAAAATCAGTGTGTGACCATGGATTTGCTTCTGATAGCTGCGGGGTTCAGCCTGATCGGAATCGGCGTACTGGTAGCGTTTGCCCGTCACGTCGATCCGTTGTCCGGCCGGTTCACCGGACGTCTGCGCAAGCGCTGACATCACCTTTCCCGGTTTTCACCGCGACGACACGCGATGCGTGCCGGCATCGCGTGTCGTCCATCGGGTGCTCAGCGCGCCGGCAGGTAGCGTGACGGGTCGATCGATCGGCCGCCGTAGCGCAACTCGAAATGCAGCGCGACGCGATCGCTGTCGCTGTTGCCCATCTCGGCGATCGATTGCCCTTGCGTGACCGACTGGCCTTCCTTCACCAGCAGCGCGCGGTTGTGCGCGTAGGCGGTCAGGTAGTCGGCGTTGTGCTTGAGGATGATCAGGTTGCCGTAGCCGCGCAGCCCGTTACCCGCATAGACCACCACACCGGGCGCAGCCGCGACCACCGGCGTGCCCGGCGAATTCGCGATGTCGATGCCCTTCGATTTCGAGCCGTCGAACGTGCGGACCACATTGCCGGCTGCCGGCCAGATCAGCGCGATGCTCGAGGCCGGCTTGACGGCCGATTCGACCGGCGCGGAAGGCGCGGGGCGGGCCCGGCCGGCACTGCCGGTGCCGGTGGTCGACGGCGTCGATGCCGTGGTCGTGCCGGGCGGCGGCGCGACGCGCAGCACCTGGCCGACTTCGATCGCATCGGGGTTCGTCATCTGGTTCCAGCGCACGATGCTCGATACCGACGTGCGGTTGTCGCGCGCGATCTTGTAGAGCGTATCGCCGCGTTCGACGCGATAGAACCCGGGGCCGACGGGCGCGGAGCCGCACGCGACGAGCAGGGCGGCGCAGGCGGCTGCGAAGAGTCGCTTCGTTGTTGTTCCGAACATTGAACCTCGCAAAACCCTGCCGCGCGTGACGCGGCAGGCAACACAAAACGTCCGATTTTAACGGGTTCGACCCGCGCACCGCAGTTTGGGCCCTTATCGGGGCTGCGGCGCGCCGGTTCCACGGGTTGCCTGAGGGCGTTTCAGCCTGCGTATCAAGCCGGTGTATCAGCCGGTGTATCAGCCGGTGTATCAGCCGGTGTATCAGCCGGTGTATCAGCCGGCGAGCGGAAGGACGCGAATCCGCAGCGTGGCCGTTTCGGTCGCGCCCGGCGCGAGCAGGCGCAGCCCGAGGCCGTTGTGGATCGCATCCGGCAGGCCGAGCCACGGCTCGACGCAATAGAAGTCCGAATCCGGCTTTTCGGTCCAGGTCGTGACCGCGTACCACGGGATCGAGCCCGGCACGTCGAGCGCGATCTCGATCGTGCGGCGGCGGCCCGGCATCACGATGCGCACCGGTGTGGCCGGCACGCTGTCGAGGCAGTGGAAGCGGTCGAGGATGTCCGGATTGTCGAGGTGATAGCGGGCTTCGCCCGGCTCGGGGGTGCTGATCGAACCATCGGCCTGCTGCGCGCAACTGTGCGTGGGCGGCAGCTCGAGCGTGGTTTCGGCGCGTTCGCCGTGCGGCAGCGCGAAATAGAAATGGTGGCCGGCGTAGTAGGGCAGCGGCGTGTCGCCGCGATTGGTCGTCGTCAGCGCGACTTCGAGCGTGTGCGAGTCGGCCAGCCGGTAGGTCGTTTCGAACCGGAAGTCGAACGGGTAACTGGCGCGCAGCGCGTCGGTCGCGTCGAGCGTCATCGACAGCGCGGCGCCATCGGCCGACGGGTGCGCGGCGAACGGCAGGTCGCGCGCGAACCCGTGCATCGGCAGGTCGCGCACCACGCCGGCGGCGTCGCGCCAGCGGCCGAGTTCGCCGTCGACGCGGTGTCGGCCGAGGAACGGGAACAGCAGCGGGTTGCCGCCGCGCACGCGTGCGAGGTTGCTCCAGTCGGCCGTGTCCGGCCAGAAGATCACCGGTTCGCCGTCGACATCCCATGACAGCAGGCGGCCGCCGAATTGCGGAGCGACCCGGACGAGCGACGGGCCGGCGTGAAGTTCGTGAATGTCGTGTTGCTGGAAGGTCGGCATGGCGAATCGGGTTGGGCGGGTGGACGGGAACGGCGCGCTCCATTATCGGGCCGTGGCGGCTCGGGGAAAACCCTTCTCGGGAAATTGCGAGTTTTTAAGACCGTCATCGGTCGGGATAATGCCTCTAAACCGGTGATGTTGCCGGGTCATGACACTTCGTGGAGGGGGCCATGGATCTGGCAATGGCAATGGGTATCGCACTGTTCGGCATGTTCACCGGCAGCACGGTATTATTTTTCTATCAGCTCGGCCGCTGACGGCAATTCCTGCCGAAGTCGAAAGGCCCGCCATGCAAATGGCGGGCTTTTTGCTTTCTGAGTGCTTACAAATTGCAAGCGTTTGTGTGCATTGCCGCAATATCCAGCCAAATGCCTTGGCGCAGTAATCCGGGCTCGGCATAATCGGGGCGCGTTTTTACGGACGCGCATCGCGTCGTCCGCTTCTCTTTCCGCTTAATTTTCACTAAAAGGACCGACGCGTGAGTCTCTGGTTTCTGGTATTCCTGAGCGTCCTGCAGGGCGTCACCGAACTCTTCCCCGTCAGCAGCCTTGGCCATACGCTGCTCGTGCCGGCGCTGTTCGGCATGCACATCGACAAGCATGCACCGCAACTGCTGCCGTTCCTCGTCGCGCTGCACCTCGGCACCGCGCTGGCGCTGCTGTGGTATTTCCGCGCGCGCTGGATCGCGTTGATCAGCGGCTTCTTCGCGCAGCTCGGCGGCCGCAAGAACGACGACGGGCACCTGATGTGGGCGCTCATCATCGGTACGATCCCGACCGGCATCGTCGGGCTGCTCCTCGAGAAGCGCATCGAACGCGTGTTCCACGACCTGCGGATCGTCGCGGTCGCGCTGATCGTGAACGGCGTGCTGCTGTGGCTCGGCGATCGCATCCAGCGCAGCCGCGCGCATCAGGCTCCGGAGAAGATGACGTTCAAGCAGGCGTTCTTCGTGGGCCTCGCGCAGATCGGCGCGCTGATTCCGGGCTTCTCGCGCAGCGGGCTGACGATGATCGCCGGCAACGCCGCGGGGCTGACGGCGGAGAAGGCCGCGGAATTCTCGTTCCTGCTCGGTACGCCGATCATTTTCGCGGCGGGGGTGCTCGAGCTGCCGAAGCTGTTCCATGCGCGCGACCAGCTCGCCGATGCGCTGCTCGGCGGCGTGCTGACGGCGATCGCCGCGTATCTGAGCGTGCGGTTCCTGATGCGCTACTTCGAAGGGCGTGGCCGGCTGGCTTCGTTCGGCGTGTATTGCGTGATCGCCGGTGTGTTCTGCCTTGGCTGGTTCATGCTGCATCCGCAGCCGGTTTGATGCTGCGAAGGTCGATCTCGCGTGATGTGGCGCGATGATCGGGTATAATTTCGGGCTTGGCTTCATGCCGGGCCCGTTTTGTTTCGGGGCTTCGAGTTGGTGGTTTTGCTGCCGCTTGAAGCCTTGTATCAAATGCAGCCCGCGCCGGCCGTGTCTTTTCTCCCCGACCGCCCTTAGCTCAGTTGGATAGAGCAACGGCCTTCTAAGCCGTAGGTCACACGTTCGAATCGTGTAGGGCGGGCCAGTCCGATCAAGCTTCTGCGGTTGCCTTCCTCGACGCACGTCTCCGTACTGGAGTTCCATGTAACCGCTATGTAACCTGATTTCATCAATTCGGGGCGAGGACCGTGCCGCACACAAGTTTTGGAATGCACGCGCCGCGCTCGGTGGATTCCAGGATCGCGTCTCGATACAAAACCTAGCAAATTCGCCATACCCCTTATACGACAAGGTCCCATCAATTCGACAGGGCCATTGTGTACCGTAGTGTGTACCATAAACATTGGGTGCCAAATCAATCGAGCGCAGGATTTGCCGGCGGCCTCCGGACATGCTGAGCGGAAATGGCAGAGTTCGGGCGTAGGGCCCAACTTGAAAATTCATGGCGATGGAGCGAACCATCGTGCCCGCAAAGCGAGCTTCCACTTAATAGCAGGCGATGTCCCAGCCGATGTCGATGCCTTACCTAGGCGAGGTGTGAGCCAAGATTAACTGGGCGGAACACGGCAGGTAACATTTTTCGGGTACTCACGACTTGTCAAGCTTCACACTTCGGCCGGATGATAGCCGACGTTACAGATTGACGCATGCGCGCTTTGATGATTGCCGTCACATTGCTGACGGTTTCGCAAAGTGACGTCGCCCATTCCAACGAGGACAGCCACCAACTGCAACGTTGGATAGCGGCAAAACCCGCGTCGTCAATGTTCTCGTGCGATACCTCCAAGAGCACGCGCAAATAAGACAATCGTTTTGAAAGATAACGGGGTACGGGGTGAAACATGAAGATCGGACAACTTCGGGGCGCAACTGCCTGCATATCTCTCGCCGCGGCCTGCAACACGTTTGCGGCAAACTGGGTCGAGATCGGCCGATCTTCGGATGGAACCGCAACCGTCCTACTTGACGTCACGAGCGTGGCATTCTCTGGCGGCCATGCAAAAGCATGGTTTCTACAGGACAACATGTACTCACTGGATGTGCCCGGCACATACGTCAACACGAGATATGTGTCCGATAAGGCGCTAGTGCTGTTTAACTGCGATCAGCGAACGTCTGCTGCAACACAAACCGTCTACTACGACGATCATCGCGGGAATGGCAAAGTCGTTTGGTCGTGGTCGACGGCTCCAGCTACAGCAGTCTATTCAGACATCGTTCCAGACACCATTGGAGAGGCTATGCTCGAAAGCGTCTGTGCATTCCGACACAAGACAAAGTCCGCACGAAAGTCGCTCGGGCCATCGATGTGATCGGGTCTTGTATCAGCTGAGCACTAAGCCGGCGCGAATGTCAAACCCCAACGAATTCAGTGGCGCCTATCCGGAACCTCGGGACGCGCTAATTGCGCGACTCACAGCGCTGTATCCGCACCTTATGGACGTGGAGCTGGAGGCGTTCGGTCTGTAGAAACCAACGGGGACGTTGGCCCCCATTTTCGATTGCATTGCGTTCCCCCCTTAGGGAGACTTACGAATATCCTCAGCGGCCTTTTCCTTCATCAGGTCACACATCTGCCGCGTCATCCGGCGCTCACTCCCCAATGCGCTATCAGCGATCATTTGATCGCATGCTGCTTCAACCCGTGCTTGCTGATCATATGCTGCACTTCTTTCTGGTGACATCGTTGCCCCGACGATGAGCAACACGGTTAAAAAAACGCATGCGCCGCCGCCCACGATATACATTGCCTTTTTCATTGTTTCCCCCGAATACCCACCTCGACGACGGCGAGCTTTAATAACTGCCGGCATGCAGTCGAGCAGCGACCTCGACTCGACGTCGACCAATGCGGCTACTTTAGTAGACGCGCATTTCACTCTAAATGCTCCATGCGTCGTCACGGCCCGTTCGCATTCGCTTGAACGGTGACCGCCGTCAGAGCCCACACGAACGCCGCGATCCAGCCGATCACGGACCACCCGAGTAGCACGTTTAGCGCTGTAATCGCGGTTCGGTTGTGGTGACGCCGGCGAAACGCGATGATGGCCGGAATAAAATAAAGCAGGAGCAACATGATGAGGAAGCCGCTGCCGTCGTGAGTCTGTGACGACGTACTGCTTTCGGCAGCATGTGCGCTCTGCGCAATAAAGGACTGATGGTCATGCATGGTGGTCACCCCGTACCTAGACAGTCGCGCGAGACGGCCGCGAACAAATTCGCGACACCTTGCCGGCCGTTCGTTCGCCCGATGGTTATCTTTGTGGCTCACTGAGCGTGATGTGCAGCCGTTCACCTGCGCGTCTTGGCCATGCTGCAAGTCGCATGCCACCCGTTGCGTTTGCGATTCGCGCATTGAAACCGTGCCTCAAAGGTGACGAAACGCACTTTGACGAGAGGAGAATGTTTCAACTTCGAAACAGGCTGGACGCCTCACGAGGCTGCACCACTGCTGCTTCCCCGCTGATAGGCCCTGTCAGCGCGCCAGATGCGCAGCTGAGAACCGACTGCGCGCCGTGCTGCTCGACGATCGAATTGGTTGCGAAAGCGAAACCTGCGTTCTATAAAGGCGGCCAAAGCCGCCATGCCCGATCAGGACGTCCTGGCATACTGCTCCAGTCGGCCGATTCGCTGTTCGAGATCGCACATTTCGAACATCTTCGCGATCTGCGACAGCGCGAAGACGAAGCGCGCGCCGTCCTGGCTGTCGATCCGGTTCGTCCGCATGTCGCGGTAGACTTTCGCCATTTCTCGGCGTACAGCGTCGAGGTTGTGCAAGTTGACGCGGGGGGCAGGCAAAACGACGAGTTCAGTCGTTGCCTCGCTCACCGGGTAGGCGTTTGTGAATTTTCGCCGCATAGCACCTCCCTTTTTTCACGGTCGCGACGGCCGTTATCCGGCAACCAGACGACGTAAGTCAGGTCGCGTTCTCGCGCAACCGCGTCGAAGTCCGGCGGGTTGCTAGGATCGTAGATCAGCACGCAATAGGTAACGTTCGTCTCGACGGACTGAACAGCGAGCGTCTCCTCAAGTCGCTCGATGCGAGTCTTGATTGTCATGGCATCCCTCCGGTACCCGAGCGTGGTATTACCGGCGGTGGTTGCTGCTGAACGTCCTGCGCGGCGCGGCTGCGCACGACGTTCAGCCTGTCGCGAAACCACGTGAGATCGTCGCGCACGGTCGAGAGCGAAGGCTGGTGCTCAACCAGGTAGAAGATGTAGGCGCGGTACTCTGCTGACCATCTGTCGATCGCAGCCAACTCCGCGACCAGCATGCGCAGTTCGCACCGCCACTCCGCTAGCATCTCCAGCGTGATGCACGGCCCCCAAGGGCAAAACGATGCTCCGCTCTCTTCGTCACGAGGCCAGCCGACGCCGGCGTCGCGACTAGAACGAGCATCAGGCGAGGCAGTGCCAGAAGTGCCATGAACCCCTTCTGGCACCTCTGGCACCGAAGCGTGTACACCCCTTTTCAGTTTCAGGCGTTCGAGATACGGATTCATGGTTGCGTATCCGGGTGCATTTCGAACACCGTTTTAGTGCGCCCGTCTGTTGCTAGGGTGACGCCGCGAACCCAGCCATACTCGCCGAGCACGCTAAGCGCGTTGGCAACATCTTCCGGTGTTTGCAACATCGACCAATGGTGACGATAAATGTCGCGTGCTGTGAACCGGTCAGCCACCTCACCATGACGTATACGCTTGAGCAGCGCCTTTGCACTGTCAAGGTCATCACCGGTTCCCAGGGCATAAGCACGTTCGGCATGCGATCGAAGGTAATGAGCCCAGGCCAGTGCACGCAGCATCGCGGAATCACTTATTGCCCCCTTGCCGTCGTTCGCAAGATGACAAAGCAGCGCCAGACTGGGCACAAGCTTCCGGTACTTCGCGAGATGGGATTCGACAGCCGGGTGCAGATGTCCGCTGCGCAGATCGCTCTCGTAAGCAATTCGCCATTCGAGAAAGTGCTCGGCCGCCGCCTCGTCGAGTCGAAGGAAAGGCGGCTGTCGGAAATCTGGTTGATTGTCGTGTCCGGTGACGATTTCGGCTCCCCAGTCGCCCAGCGGATCGGCAGCATCAAGCCTCGCGAATAACGCAAAGGCTTTTCGCTGCGCGTCACTGTCGGGAATTCGATCGACGTTGCACCACTCGCCTGCGACGTCTGGATACACCAACAGGCCGAAGCGTTGAATCAATCCATCGTCGGCAGCGCCACCTTGCGTCGCGGCACGGATGTATCCCGCAATTCGGCCCGGTTGCGTCGAGCCGAGCACGGACAGGCAAACAGCCTCCGCGCGCAGGTTACGGCCACGGCCGATTCGGTCAGCCACATATGGTTGGTTGCCGTTCCACCCGGTCAGATAGAAGCCGCGTGAACCTTCCTGTCCGTCCCGTTCAAGAGATTGCAACAGGGACGCCAGCTCGTCACGATACGCACCGATGCCTTTCGGATTCTCACGACAGATTTCGAGTAGCGCTTCACACGTCGTATCGTTGACCAGATAGCGCCGCATGCCCGGCGCTTCGGGTTCCAGGATCGATTCAAAATTGACACTCGCCGCCGGATTCTCCGCAAGCTGTCTTGCGATGCTCTTTTTCTGCGCGTCGAGCCGCATCGCATGAATCTGCGCGGCTGCATCATATTCGGCCTTCTAAGCCGTAGGTCACACGTTCGAATCGTGTAGGGCGGGCCAGCTTGATTCCTCAAGGACCTTCACCAGTCCGCCTCGGTTATCCAGCCCCCTCACTCAACCGTCACCGATTTCGCCAGATTCCTCGGCTTGTCGATATCCGCGCCACGCAGACACGCCGCGTGATACGCAAGCAGCTGCAACGGCACCACATGCAGGATCGGCGACAACAACCCGTAGTAATCGGGCATCCGCAGCACCGACACGCCTTCGCTGTTGTCGATTCGCGTATCGGCATCGGCGAACACGTAAAGCTGCCCGCCGCGCGCCCGCACTTCCTGCATGTTCGACTTCAGCTTCTCGAGCAACGCGTCGTTCGGCGCGATCGTGGCAACCGGCATCGTGTGCGTTACGAGCGCGAGCGGCCCATGCTTCAACTCGCCCGCGGGATACGCCTCCGCGTGGATATACGAAATCTCCTTCAGCTTCAGCGCGCCTTCGAGCGCGATCGGGTAGTGCAGCCCGCGCCCGAGAAACAGCGCATTCTCGTGTTGCGAGAATTCCTCCGCCCAGCGCTCGATCTGCGGTTCGAGCCCGAGCACATCCTCGAGCGCACCGGGCAGCCGCCGCAATTGCATCGTGTAGCGCGCGAGCTGCGCATCGTCGACGTAGCCGCGCAGCCGGCCGAGCGTGACCGCGAGAATGAACAGCGCAACGAGTTGCGTCGTGAACGCCTTGGTCGACGCGACGCCGATTTCCGGGCCGGCCCGCGTCAGGAAGCGCAGGCCGGTCTGCCGCATCATCGCGCTGGTCGGCACATTGCAGATCGCCAGCGTGTCGATATGGCCCAGCGCCTGCGCGTACTTGAGCGCGGCGAGCGTGTCGGCGGTCTCGCCGGATTGCGACACGCTCACCACCAGCGTATTCGGCATCGCGAGTGCGTCGCTGTAACGGTATTCGCTCGCGATCTCGACCTGCGCGGGCACGCGCGCGATCGTTTCGAGCCAGCGGCGCGCGGTCAGGCCGGAATAGTGGCTCGTGCCGCACGCGAGAATCAGCACGTTGTCGATCTGCTCGAACGCTCGCGCGGCGTCGGGGCCGAATACGGCCGGATCGAACAGCCCCGCGTCCGGGATGGTCGCGGCCACGGCCTCCGGTTGCTCGAAAATCTCCTTCTGCATGAAATGCCGGTATGGCCCGAGCTCGACCGCGGCCTGCGCGGAGGAAATGGTTTGTACCGCGCGCTCGACCGGTGCGCCGCCACGATCGAGTACGCGCACGCCGCCCGGCGTCAGTTCGACGATGTCGCCTTCCTCGAGAAAGATGAAGCGGTCGGTGATGCCGGCGAGCGCGAGTGCGTCGGAGGCGAGAAAGCACTCGCCGTCCTTCAAGCCGACGACGAGCGGTGAGCCGACCTTCGCGCCGATCAGCCTTTGCGGCTCATGCTTGCTGAACACGGCGATCGCGTAGGCGCCGTGAAGCTGCGATGTCGCCGCGCGCACGGCGGCGAGCAGGTCGCCGCGATACTGGCTGTGGATCAGGTGCGCGACGACCTCGGTGTCGGTCTGACCGTCGAATTCGTAGTGCGCGTCTGAAAGTTGCCTGCGCAACGTTTCGTGGTTTTCGATGATGCCGTTGTGCACGAGCGCGATTTCGTCGCGCGAGAAGATCGGATGCGCGTTGCAGGTTGCTGGTGCGCCATGCGTCGCCCAGCGCGTGTGCGCGATGCCGGTGCTGCCGGTCAGGCCGGTGGTGCGCACGTGCGCGTCGAGATCGGCGACACGCGACACACTGCGTTCGCGACGCGCCTGGCCGTTCACGACCGTCGCCACGCCGCATGAATCGTAGCCGCGATACTCGAGGCGACGCAATCCTTCAATCAGAATCGGGACGATGTCCCGTTGCGCGACCGCGCCGACGATGCCACACATGACACGTCTCCTCCCTGTTAGTCCTCATGGACCGCGCACGCCGTTGCGTCAGCGCGATGCGGTTGCCGTTGCCGCTGCCGTCGTGAATCCGCATCGAGCGGGGATGACGGGCGCGGCCATCCGGCTTTCGAATGCCAGATAAAGCGACTCCTCCAGTACGTTCCAGTGCGCGCCGTGCCGGTATGGGGCCGATCGCGCTTGCCAGCAGGCGACGGTGTCCCAATCGTTCATCTTGAGCGCCACCAGCGCGATCAAGCTCCACGGATAATCGGTGTTGGCGAGTTGCGGCCAGCTCTTGCCGTGCTTCCGCATCCACTGCGCGTAGAACGTCTCGCCGGATTGTTCGGGTACCTGAATACCTGAGAGGAGCGGGAGGATCTGCGCGATCTTCGCCGGATAAAAACTCGTATCGCTGACTTGCTGCGTGCTCGCACGAAACCCGGATCCGCTGCCGCGCCAGAAGACCCTCAGGATCGCGGATGCCAGCTGGTCGGCACGCTGGCTCCACGGTCCCGCATGCGTGGAGTCGGCGCGTCGGACGTAGTACGCCGCGAGGGCCTGGAACGCGCTGTGGACTTCGACGTTGTCCATCAGCAATGCGACATGCAGTGACGACGAGATCTGATAGACGCCGGAGGCCTTGTCGAGGAGCGTGTCCAGGTGCAAACCGGCACGGTTCAGGCTGACTTCCCACGCGGCGGGCAAGCCGTCGGGCGGCGCGAATCGAGCGAGCAGTTCGATCCAGGTCGCGATCATCGCGTCGTCGGTTTCCGCGTCGGCGCATGCGCGGTAGCGGCCATTCTTCACGCAGTAGCGATCGAAACCGCCATCCGGGCGCTGGCGCGGCAGCAGCCATGCGATCCACGCGAGTGCCGCCGGACGGGCATCGAGTTGCGCGTCGGACGCGGCGAGCAGCGCCTTCGCCGCGAAATACGGATCGATGCCGACGCCGTTCAGGCGCACGGTGATCGCACCGTCGGCGCGTTGGTACAGCCCGTTGAGGCGAAGTTCGGCGGCGCTTGCGTGCAGCGCGAAACCGCACGCAGCGATACAGCAGGCGACGTGCCACAGGCGACACAGTGCGACGGTGGCCGCTACGCGAGAGCGTACGGTCGGGCAAAGCGCGGGCCGGTTCATGGTCTTGGGCTCCTGCGCGGCGGTCCGGTGCAATCGTCGCCGGGCGAGGCGTTGGCCGCGTCGCGCCCGGCGTGCGTGTCGACGTTGTGGCTCGGGCCGCCGTAGTGCGGGTGAACCCGAGGCTGGTACCGATGTTCGCGTTCACGGGCCGGTTCCTGGCTTCGAAGCCGGAACCGGGCTCGTGGATCGCGCGTACTTCAACGGGTCGCGTCGGCACGTTCGGATCGCTGGAGCACTCGTTCGCTCCACGCAGACGCGTCGCGTTTCCCTCCTGTTTCGTTGCCTGGGTGCCCCGGTTCGTCCGCTGCCGGGCGAGTGTTTCGGGGCACACCTGTCTGTCATTAAGCAAGGCGTGAGCCATCGGCCGCGATGCCACGCGCGGCAAGGGGCGGGGGTGGAGGGTGGGCGCCTGGCGCGAACGACGGCGATGATTTTTGATTCAACGAAGAATCAGCGTGCGCACCCGCCGAATGCCCGCACTTGATCGGCGTCGCGGCATGGACGTGTCGTGCGTGGAGCGAATCGTCTGCCGAACCTGCGCCGCCTTGGCAGTGCGATGCCGCGCGGGGATGCGCATCGCGTCGTGCGTGACGTGTGCATCGGCTGGCGTGCCGGTGTGCTTCATGAGCGCGCGTGGGTTAGATGGGCCGGACGCCGATGCAACCGCCCCGTTCCGGACCCGCGTTACACATTCGCAACATTTCCCGCGCCGTCGATTCGTGCGACGTGAATGACGTTGCGTGTCGGGTTGAACCATCGAGGATGACCACCGCCAGACGATCGATCTTGCCGCCGTCTGCACAGACAAAAGTGGCGGATCAAGGAAGCGCAACGCGCTTCGACAGATGCGAGCGATTCGATGCGCGACGGACGCGCGACATGCGTTCGAGATTCGTCGGACGACGTCGTCGAAGGGACCGTGCGACTGCCCCGATGTTTGCGTGTATCGCGCCTGATTGGCGCGGCGACACGCGTAGCAGTTGTGAAACATTCCGTCGCGCACTGCAGGTGCGCGGTGCACGCAGCGGTGAACCGGATACGGTCGCAGGGCGGTTGGTTTGAATATTGCTGTAGAGGAAAAGACGTGAAGAACCGACGTGACGCCTGGCCAAACGAGGAACGACTCATGACGTGACTGATCAAGCGCAACAGGACGCCGGTAGTACGACGATTCGCGTGGCGTGGACCGCGCGAACCGGGCGGCGCGCTCGCTCCGCGACACCGCAACGTGTCGACCGCGTGCGAGTACGGGAGGCGCCGCCTGAATACATGCTTCGCGCCACGAGCAGGGTCATTCAGCGCGAAATGGCTCAACGAGGATAACGATGAAAAAGATTTTGCTTGTGTTCGGGACTCGGCCGGAGGCCATCAAGATGGCACCGCTGGTGCGTGCATTGAAGGCGCAAGCCGGTGTCGACGCCAGGGTATGCGTAACCGCGCAGCACCGCGAAATGCTCGATCAGGTGCTGACGCTGTTCGACATCAAGCCGGACTACGATCTCAACGTGATGCGTCAAAGTCAGACGCTGACCGACGTAACGACGGGCATTCTGCAGGCAATCGGCATCGTGTTCGACGAATTGCGCCCCGACGTCGTGCTGGTACACGGCGATACGACGACCACGCTGGCGGTGAGTCTCGCGGCGTTCTACCGCTATCTGCCGGTCGGGCACGTGGAGGCCGGCTTGCGCAGTGGTGACATCTGGTCGCCGTGGCCGGAGGAGCTGAACCGCCGTGTGACCGACGCAGTGTCGTCGTGGCATTTCGCACCGACCGGGCAAGCACGCGACAACCTGCTCAGCGAGGGCGTACCGGGTGGGGCGGTCGTGCTGACCGGCAATACCGTGATCGATGCGCTGCACGAGGTCAAGCGCATGCTCGATCACACCACGGCGTTGTCGGAAAAGGTTGCGGGGCAGTTTCCGTTTCTCGAACCGTCGCGGCGCGTCGTGTTGATCACCGGGCATCGTCGCGAAAGTTTCGGCGAGCCGTTCCAGAATTTCTGCGATGCGTTGTGCACGCTCGCGAACCGTTATCCCGACGCGCAGTTCGTCTATCCGCTGCACATGAATCCGAACGTGCGGGAGCCGGCGCGTGCGCGGCTCGGCCACCTGCCGAACATTTACCTGATCGAGCCGCAGGAATATCTGTCGTTCGTATTCCTGATGTCGCGCGCGCATTTCATCATCACCGATTCGGGCGGCATTCAGGAAGAAGGGCCCGCGCTGGGCAAGCCGGTGCTGGTCACGCGCGAGACGACGGAGCGGCCCGAGGCGATCCAGGCCGGCACCGCGCGGCTCGTCGGCACCAATCAGGAGCGGATCGTGTGGGAGGCATCACGGTTGTTCGATAGCGACAGCGCGTACGGGGAGATGGCGCGCGCGAGCAATCCGTACGGCGACGGTCATGCGAGTGAGCGGATCGTTCACGCGCTGATGCGCAATCCGGGGGCACCCACGAAGGCGACGAGCTTTTCGATGGGGTCGTCGGAGATGCCGTTCAATGCGCTCACACTCGGGTTGCAGGCGTTGCGATCGCCGTGAGCGTGGTGGGTGCCCGCATGCCGTATGAGCGGGGTGCCCGGCAATCACTTTGAGCGCCGATCGCGGCCACGCAAGTCGGGAATCGTACCGGGTCACCCGGCGCGGCATCGTTCCCGGCCCGCGTCGGCAATCCATTGAAGCTCGTGCAATCGGCTTGAAGCATTGGCGCTCGATGTCGGCGCCATGTGGCGCACGCGTGCTTCGTTCACGACTCATCCGCCCTGACGGCGTGATCGAGTAATTTGCGCTCGGTTCGCACGGCGACCTGAAGCAGGCTGCGATCACGATCTATCGCGGCAGGGATCACGAGAAGGCCGTTGCGGATGGGGTCCGGATATCACGAAGTACCGCCGCGAACGGTCGGCGCGTGGGTTCTCGCGCTAGCGGTCACCCCCCTCGTTGCTCGCCGGAACAGGCGCGTCAGTCGGTCCCACTCGCATGACAAACGTCATGCGCCATCGATTCCCCTTCAGCATCTCCCCGGTTTGTCTCTCGCCCGCGCCGATACGCACCGACGACGCAAAACTGCCGCACATCAGTTAGAGTTGGAACCCGGGCGATTCCGCATACGATTCTGGCTCCCCGGGCAATGTCGAAGCCGCCGGGGGCTGGACGTGGCACGCAAGTCCAGCGATCCGAGTCGCCATTTCTGGCAGTTCCGACATGATCGCGTTGCCTGAGTGACGGTTTGCATGGGGCAGAATCCGGGCTGGTGCGTGCCCGCTATCCATCCGGATCGCATGCCCGGTGGCCATCCCGAGCCAGCCGCACCGATCACCACGCATTGACCGCCGGTCCTGCCGGCGGAGTAGTCCACAAGACGGCATCGGGCCGGCGCAGCAGGACGCACCCGCCGCCGTTCGAATCCCCACCCGGCACCCGTGGTGCGATGCGGGCGCCTCGACCAGGAGGTGAACGATGATCACGCTGACCGTCAACGGTAGCGAGCAGCACTTCGACGGCAATCCCGACATGCCGTTGCTCTGGTATCTGCGCGATGTCCTCGGCGACACCGGCACCAAGTTCGGCTGCGGCATGGCGCTGTGCGGCGCATGCACCGTGCACCTCGACGGCGTTGCGATCCGCTCGTGCATCACCCCGGTCGCGGCCGCTTCCGGCAAGCGCGTGACGACGATCGAGGGACTGTCGACGGACGTCAATCATCCGCTGCAGCAGGCCTGGCAGGAACTGAACGTCGCGCAGTGCGGCTACTGCCAGTCCGGGCAGATCATGCAGGCCGCATCGCTGCTGAAGACGAATCCCCATCCGAGCGACGCCGACATCGACGATGCGATGTCCGGCAACATCTGCCGCTGCGGCACCTACACGCGCATTCGGGCGGCGATCCGCCTGGCTGTACGCCGCGGAGGTGCCGCATGAGCGCGCCTGAACTCTCCGTCCATAACGAAAGCCGTCGCGCATGGCTGCTCGGCTTCGCATCCGGCGGGCTGCTGCTCGCGTTCGGCGTGCCGTCGCTCGTCCGCGCGGCCGTGCCGGTGCAGCCGCCCGTCAGCGCGAATCCTCAATATGGCGGCGCCGGGATGCCGCACGGGTTGCGCGACGATCCGCACCTGTTCGTCGCGATCGCGCCGGACGGCACGGTCACCGTGACCTGCATCCGCTCCGAGATGGGGCAGGGCGTGCGCACGAGCGTCGCGCTCGTCGTGGCGGACGAACTGGGCGCCGACTGGGCGCGCGTGAAGGTCGCGCAGGCCGTGGGCGACGAGCCGCGCTACGGCAACCAGAACACCGACGGATCGCGCAGCCTGCGCCAGAGCTTCGCCGCACTGCGTCGCGCGGGTGCGGCGGCGCGCACGATGCTCGAACAGGCGGCAGCTGCGGCGTGGGGCGTCGATGCGCGTCAGGTCAAGGCGACGGTGCATGAGGTCGTCGACACGACGAGCGGGCGCAAGCTCGGCTTCGGCGAACTGGCGGCGAAGGCGGCCGCGTTGCCGGCGCCGGATCCTGTCACGGTGGCGCTGAAGGCGCCGGCCGAATTCCGCTATATCGGCAAGGGCGAAACGGCGCTGATCGACGGGCGCGACATCGTCGGCGGCCGCGCGCACTACGGGATCGACACGCGGCTCGACGGGATGCTGTATGCGGTCGTCGCGCGACCGCCGGCCTATGGAGACACGGTCGCGTCGTTCGATGCATCGGCGGCGGAGAAGCTGCCGGGGGTCGTCAAGGTCGTGCAGTTGGCGCCCACACCGCTGCCATCCGGTTTCCAGCCGCTCGGCGGCGTGGCCGTCGTCGCGCGCGATACGTGGACGGCGATCCAGGCGCGCGCGCAACTGAAGATCGACTGGAAGCACGGGCCCAACGCGAACTACGATTCCGCCGCGTATCGCAAGACGCTCGAAGCGGCTGCCGCGCAACCGGGCGACGTGATCCGCAACGACGGCGATGCAGCGGCGGCGCTGGCCGGCGCCGCGAAGCGCGTGCGCGCGACGTACTACATCCCGCATCTGGCGCACGCGACGATGGAGCCGCCCGCGGCCGTCGCGCGCGTGGCCGACGGTCGCTGCGAAGTGTGGACCTGCACGCAGGCGCCGCAGACCACGCGCGACGAGGTCGCGAAGGCGCTCGGGTTGCCGACGGAGCGCGTGACGGTCAACGTGACGCTGCTCGGCGGCGGTTTCGGCCGCAAGTCGAAGCCGGACTACGTGGTGGAGGCGGCGTTGCTGTCGAAGGCGGTCGGCGCACCCGTCAAGCTGACGTTCACGCGCGAGGACGACATCGCGCACGACTACTTCCACGCGGTGTCGCTCGAGGCGTTCGACGGCGGGATCGATGCATCGGGGAAGGTGGTCGCGTGGCAGCATCGCACGGTCGCGCCGTCGATCCAGTCGACGTTCAGGGCCGGTGTCGTGCATGAGCAGCCGGGCGAGCTCGCGCAGGGGATCGCGGACCTGCCGTTCGCGATTCCGAACGTGCGGATCGAGAATCCCGCCGCGCAAGCGCACACGCGGATCGGCTGGTTCCGCTCGGTCTACAACATCCCGCATGCATTCGGCATCCAGAGCTTCGTATCGGAGCTGGCGCACGCGGCCGGTCGCGACCCGAAGGATTTCCTGCTCGAACTGATCGGGCCCGCGCGGCGTTTCGAGCCGCACATCACGGTGAAGAACACGAACTACGGCGAGGATCCGGCGCTGTATCCGATCGATACCGGCCGGCTGCGGCGCGTGGTCGAGACGGTCGCGCGCGGCGCCGGCTGGGGGCGCAAGCTGCCGAAGGGGCACGGCCTCGGGATCGCCGCGCATCGCAGCTTCGTGTCGTACACGGCGGCGGTGTGCGAGGTGCAGGTCGATGCCGACGGCAAGATCACGGTGCCACGAGTCGACGTCGCGATCGACTGCGGCCCGCAGGTCAATCCGGAGCGGGTACGCTCGCAACTCGAGGGCGCGGTGGTGATGGGGCTCGGCATCGCGCTGCACGGCGAGATCACGTTCAAGGACGGCCATCCGGAGCAGAGCAACTTCAACGGCTTCCAGGTGCTGCGCATGAACGAGGCGCCGCGCGAAATCCGCGTGCATCTCGTCGCGCCGGATGATTTTGCGACGCCGCTCGGCGGCGTGGGCGAGCCGGGCCTGCCGCCCGTCGCGCCGGCGCTGACCAATGCGATCTTCGCGGCGACCGGCACGCGCATCCGCAGCCTGCCGGTTGCCGATCAGTTGTCGAAGCCGAAAGCGGCGTAACGACGTATTGCGCGCCGGGCCGTCTGCATGGCCCGGCGCGCGCTTTCCAGAATCAACTGCGGGCATTCAATCGCAGTATTCAGGCTCGACATTCTCAATAAAACAGAATAAATCTCGCTGCAATATCGGGTTTGCCCGATGGTGCGGTATCGTACAAAGAACGCCCGGAAAGTGTCGGATCATTGGGCCGTCGAATTCAGTGCTGTAAAAATTTCAGAGGGGAAATCGGGTGTCGATAAACCGTTCGGCGATGTTTAGTTTGATTCGGTGAACGACATTTAACGCGCAATTATTCCCGGTCGATCCTCCGGCGAGTATTCATTCTCATTTCATTCTTTGCATTTCATGACGTGCGGGCGCTGCGGCATCCACGCGCGGCGGCGTCTGCGCGTCCGTTGTCCGGCGCCTTGCAGCGAGGGGCGCCGGGGGGCGGGGGAACAATCGCAGGTCGTCGGTAAATCACTGTCCGGTTTCCGATTAGGGTTAAAGATCGATGGATTCATTCGGGTCGCCGGGATTTTTCGTGTCATTCGAATGGAATCGACGAATTGAATTAATTCGGCTCGAACGATGTGATCGTGCCGTTCGAAAGTTTAAATGTATTTAACGTATTGATCATCGTCGCAATTGCGGCGTTGTTCGATGCCCCGCTAGATGGGTTATCTAGCATTTTCAAACTGGAGAAATGCAATGCAAGAGCTGAATCAGCAGGAAATCGCCCAGGTTGCCGGTGGCTACTACGGCGGCCCGGGCATCCCCTCGGCGCTGGGCAACATCATCGAATGGGGCGGCAGCACCGCGGAGAGCATCGGCAATGCGCTGACGTTCGGCATCTTCGCCGCACCGGTCAAGCAGGCATACAACATCGGCGAGACGATCACGACCGCCGCCGTGAACCTGCTGGACGGCCTGTTCGGCGGCCCGATTTACTGAGTTGCCGCAATTGAGGCAACGCGGTAGACGCCGCGTTTCCCGATGATGGAAGCGATGATCCGGTATGCATGGACCTACTTTGCATACCGGATCGCTTTGGCCGGCTCCGGCGCGCGGCCGCGGGGCGACGGCTGATTCCGCAATTTGGCGATACGTGGGTGAAAATGGCGTTCGGTCTCTTTCGTTCTGAAGCGGCACAGGCTCAACGGATGCGCGTGCTGGGCGACATCGTGCTCGTGCACCCCATGTCCATGACGCTGATGACGGCCGTCGCGCTGGTCATGGCCACCTGCGTGGTGCTGTTCTTCGCGTTCGGTACCTATACGCGGCGCACGACGGTCAGCGGCGTGGTGATGCCGGATTCGGGGCTGGTCAAGGTCTACGCATTGCAGCCGGGCATCGTCGTCGAGCGCGACGTGAAGGAAGGGCAGCACGTGACGCGCGGGCAGACGCTCTATACGGTATCGACCGACTTGCAAAGCGCGGCGGAAGGCGCGACGCAAGCCGCGCTGATCGCGCAGGCGCGGCAGCGCAAGGCGTCGCTGCTCACGGAAATCGACAAGACGCGCAGCCTGCAGCAGGACGAGCGCGACACGCTGCGCGCGAAGATCGCGAACCTGAAAGGCGCGCTCGCGCAAATCGATGACCAGCTCGCGGCCCAGCGGCTGCGCACGTCGATCGCGGCCGACGGCGCGGCACGCTATCGCGGCCTGCTCGCGCAGGATTACATCTCGAAGGACCAGGCGCAGCAGCGCGAGGCCGATCTGCTCGACCAGCAGTCGAAGCTGAACGGGCTGCTGCGCGACCGCGCATCGACGCTGCAGTCGCTCACCGAGGCGAGCAACGAACTGTCGGGGCTCGGCTTCAAGCAGCAGAACCAGCTCGCGCAGATCGACCGCAACGTGATCGACGTCGACCAGAACCTGATCGAAAGCGAGGCGAAGCGCCGGATCGTCGTCGCCGCGCCTGAGACGGGCATCGTGACGGCGGCGATCGCCGACGTCGGCCAGTCGGTCGAACCGTCGCGACCGCTCGCGAGCGTCGTGCCGGGCGGTGCGCGCTGGCAGGCCCACCTGTTCGTGCCGAGCACGGCGATCGGCTTCGTGCGGGTCGGCGAGCCGGTGCTGATCCGCTATCAGGCGTTTCCTTACCAGAAGTTCGGCCAGTACGGCGCGACGGTCGTGTCGATCGCGCGCACGGCGCTGTCGGCGGCCGAACTCGCGAACGACGGCGGCCCGGCGGCGACCCCGGGCGAGGGCCGCGACGCGACCTTCTACCGTGTGACCGTCGCGCTTGAGGCGCAGCACGTCACCGCGTACGGTGCGCAGCAGCCGCTGCAGGCCGGCATGACGCTGCAGGCGGACATCCTGCAGGAACGCAGGCGCCTGTACGAGTGGGTGCTCGAGCCGCTCTACAGCCTGACCGGCAAACTCTGACGAGGTCGCGCATGGCATTACTCGATCGACTCTCGTTCGGCCTCGGCCGCCGGCTGCCGATGATCCTGCAGACCGAAGCCGCGGAATGCGGGCTCGCGTGTCTCGCGATGGTGGCCGGCTATCACGGTCACCACGTGGATCTCGCGACGCTGCGCGGCCAATTCCCCGTCTCGCTGAAGGGCGCCGGCCTCGCTCGCGTGATCGAGGTCGCGCAGCGTCTCGCGCTCGGCACGCGCGCGGTGAAGCTCGACCTGGCGCAGCTCGGGCAGCTTCGCCTGCCGTGCCTGCTGCACTGGAATTTCAACCACTTCGTCGTGCTGAAGGAAGTGAACGGCAAGACCGCGACGATTCACGATCCGTCGCACGGCGTCCGCAAGGTGCCGCTCGCCGACGTGTCGCGCGCGTTTACCGGCGTCGCGCTCGAGCTGTGGCCGGCCTCCGGCTTCGCGCCGCGTGCGGCGCGTCCGGCGGTCAAGCTGCGCGAACTGCTGGGCCCGGTGTCGGGACTGTCGCGCTCGCTCGCGCAGATCCTGGGGCTGGCAATCGCGCTGGAAGTGTTCATGCTCGTGCAGCCGTTCTTCCTGCAGTGGGTGATCGACGAAGTGATCGTCAGCGCCGATCGCGACCTGCTGACGGTGCTGGCGCTCGGTTTCGGCCTGCTGCTGCTGATGCAGCAGGCGACCGGCGCGATGCGTGCGTGGGCGCTGATGTATGTCGGCGTCACGCTGAACATCCAGTGGCGCGCGAACGTGTTTACGCATTTGCTGAGCCTGCCGGTGCGCTATTACGAGCGGCGTCATCTCGGCGACGTCGTGTCGCGCTTCGGTTCGATCGACACGATCCAGCAGACGCTGACGACGTCGTTTCTCGGCGCGGTGATCGACGGGCTGATGACGATCGTCACGCTCGCGATGATGTTCGTGTACAGCCGCGTACTCGGCGTGGTCGCGCTCGCGACGATGGCGCTGTACGCGCTCGTCCGATGGATGTGGTACGCACCGCTGCGGCGCGCGACCGAGGATCAGATCGTGCACGCGGCCAAGCAGCAGAGCCATTTCCTCGAGACGGTGCGCGGCGTGAAGACGATCAAGCTGTTCAATCGCCAGACGGAGCGCCGCGCGAGCTGGATCACGCTGCTGGTCGAGCAGGTCAATGCGGGCCTGCACGTGCAGAAGCTGCAGATCTTCTACCAGCAGCTCAACGGCCTGCTGTTCGGCATCGAGAACGTGCTGATCATCTGGCTCGGCGCGCGGATGGTGATGGACGGTCAGTTCACGGTCGGCGTGCTGATGGCGTTCAACGCGTACAAGAGCCAGTTCGACAGCCGCGTCGGCAGCCTGATCGACAAGTATTTCGAAGTCAGGATGCTGCAGCTGCAGGGCGAGCGGCTGGCCGACATCGTGTTCGCGCAAGCGGAGCCGGACGCGAGCCTGCGCAACGTGCCGGGCGAGGCCGAGGCGCTCGACGCGAGCATCGAGATCGACGGCCTGTCGTTCCGTTACGCAGACGGCGAGCCGCTGGTGCTGGACGGTGTGAGCGCGACGATCGCGGCCGGCGAATCGGTCGCGATCGTCGGGCCGTCCGGTTGCGGCAAGACGACGCTGATCAGCGTGCTGCTCGGGATTCACGAACCGACGGGCGGCACCGTGCGGATCGGCGGCCTCGACGTCGCGCGGCTCGGCATCGACCGGCTGCGCGGGCTCGTCGGCACGGTGCTGCAGGACGACGTGCTGTTCGCGGGCTCGATCGCGGACAACATCAGCTTCTTCGACCCGGAGGCGGACCCGCAGTGGGTGGCCGAATGCGCGCGCATCGCGGCCGTGCACGACGACATCGCCGCGATGCCGATGGGCTACAACACGCTCGTCGGCGACATGGGCACGGTGCTGTCCGGTGGCCAGAAGCAGCGCGTGCTGCTGGCGCGCGCGCTGTACAAGCGGCCGGCCATTCTGGTGCTCGACGAGGCGACGAGCCATCTCGACGTTCAACGCGAGAAGCAGGTCAACGTGGCCGTCACGCAGCTCGCGATGACGCGGCTCATCGTCGCGCACCGGCCGGAGACGATCGCGTCGGCGCAGCGCGTCATCATGCTGCAGGGTGGCAAGATCGTGCTCGACCAGTCGACCGAGGCGCTGCGCGCGGCGGCCGCGGCGAAGGCGTCCGGCAGCGTGCCGGCCGCATCGCCCCAGGCGATGCACGCGACGCACGATGCCGGTTCGGCACAGCCGGTCGCGGGGCGCTAGACGATGACACGCGCTCTCGCCATCGTGTCGGCCGCCGTTGCATGCGCGGCATTCGCGTCGTCCGCAGGCGCGCAGATGCTCGACGTCTATCGCACGCGCGACGATGTCGCGGCGACGCAGGCCGGGTCGATGGCGTCGGCGACCGCGTGCGGCGCACCGCACGTCGACGGCCGCCCGCTCGCGCTCGAGGATGCGATCCTGCAGGCCATCTGTGCTCATCCGCAGTTGACCCGGACGTGGTCGGACGCACGCGCGGCGGCGGCCGAGGTCGGCGTGTCGAAGGCCGCGTACTGGCCGACGCTGAACGCGACGGCCGGCATCCAGCGCGACAACCTGACGACGGACTACAGCGGCGGCTTCTCGCAGAACCAGCGCAGCAGCAGCCGCTACGGGATGCTCAACCTGAGCTGGGTGCTGTTCGATTTCGGCAAGCGCGGCGCGAATCTCGATCGTGCGCGCGCGCTGCTGCGCGCGGCCAACGCCGCGCACGACGATACGTTGCAGAGCGTCTTCTACGACGCGGCGCAGGCGTTCTATGCGCTGCGCGACGCGCAGGCGGCGCTCGAGGCGGCGCAGGCCGTCGAGCGCGCGGCGCAGGAGAGCTTCGCCGAAGCCACCGCGCGTCACGACGGCGGCGCGGGCACGCTCGGCGACGCGTTGCAGGCCCAGACGACCTATCGCAAGGCGCTGCTCGACCGTGTGAGCGCGGAAGGCGACCTGCAGAACGCGATCGGCACGCTCGCGACGACGCTCGGCGTCGATGCCGACACGCCGTTGCGCATCGCCGACGCGGAACCGTCGCCCGATCGCGACGACTTCACGCGCGGCGTCGCCGACCTGATCGCCGAAGCGAAGCGCCATCACCCGAAGCTGATCGCCGCGCGCGAGAAGCTCGAGGCCGCACGCGACCAGATCCGCTCGGTGCGGGCGCAGACGCTGCCGACGATTTCGCTGACGGGCAGCCTGTCGCGCAACAACCCGTCGTACCAGCAGCAGCCGTCGCTGTTCCAGATCCAGAGCAGTCACGGCAATTCGATCGGCATCCAGGTGTCGATTCCACTGTTCGAAGGGTTCGCGTCCGGCTATCGCGTCGCGGAGGCGAAGGCGCAGGCCGATGCGCAGGAAGCCGATGTGCGCAGCACCGAACTCAAGGTGTCGCTCGACGTGTGGAAGAGCTACCAGAGCCTGCAGACCGACACGACGAACCTCGACAACTCGCAGCATCTGCTCGACACCGCGCTGCATTCGCTCGACATCGCGCGCGGCCGTTACAAGGCCGGCGTCGGCACGTTCACGGAACTGTTGAATGCGCAGTCGGCGCTCGCGGATGCGCGCCGGCAGCGCGTGCTCGCGGTGTCGAAATGGCGCACCGCGAGACTGAAGTTGGCCGAGAGCCTCGGGAGATTGGGATTATGGAACGACGCGAGTTGATTCATGCGGGGCCGGAGGCGGGCGGCGCGCAAGCGCGCGGCTGTGCGTTCCTGTTCCCCGGACAGGGCGCGTTCTACGCGGGCGCGCTGCGGCAGCTCGCCCGCGAGCACCGCAGCGTGCGGCAGACGCTCGACACGATCGACGCGATCGCGAGCGAACGGCTCGGCCGGCCGCTGACCGGCGCGCTGTGGCGTGACGACGCGGGGCTCGACACGTGGCTGCGCGATGCCCCCGATTTGCTGCAGCTCGGGATCTTCGGCGCGTCGGTCGGGATGTTCGGCGTGCTGCACGCACGCGGCGTCGTGCCCGACGTGCTGATCGGACACAGCTTCGGCGAGATCGCGGCGCTGGTGTGCGGTGGCCTGTATTCGATCGAGCAGGGTGCGCACATCGTCTGCGACCGGATTGCGTCGCTGCAGGCGGCCGCGCCGGCAGACGGGATGATGGCCGCGATTTCCGCGGGCGCCGACGCGACGCGCGAGCTGATCGATGCGAGCGCCTACACGCATGCGGTGCGCAACGTGTGCGTCGCGGTCGAAAACCATCCATCGCAGACCGTCGTGTCGGGCCCGCGCGATGCGCTGGAATGCTTCGTCGCGGTCTGCGCGGCGCGCGGCGTGACCGCTCAGGCGATCAGGTCTCCGTATGGATTTCATCATCCGGACCTGGCCGGCGCGCGTGAACAGTTTGCCGCGCGGCTGGCCGCCTATCCGCATCGCACGCTCGCGATTCCGGTGTATTCGCCGATCCTCGGGCGCCGCTACAGCGCCGCCGACGATCCCGGTGCGCGGCTCGCGTCGCATTTCGTGCTGCCGGTTCGGTTCGCGGATGCGATTCGCGCCGCGCGCGCGGACGGCATCGGGCGCTATGTCGAATGCGGCGCGCTCAACACGCTGGCGCGCATCGTCGTGCGCATCGCGGGGCCCGGCACGGTGAGGACGTTCGGCGGCCCGTCGAACGCGACAGAGGAATCGAGCGTCGTCACGACGATCACCCGATATTTCCAGGAGGACAGCATCATGAAAGACGATATTCGCATCGACAACGCCGGGTCCGGTTTCGACGCGTTCTGGCATGCACGCGGGCCGCACATCGTCGACTGGCTCAAGGGCGAACTGCGTCGCGCATTCGACGCGGCGAGCGCGGCACCGGCAGGCGCCGCACCGAGCGCGACGTCGTTCGCGCCGCAGCCGGAGTCGAGCGTCGCACCTGCGCCGCGGCTGGCCGCCGTCGGCGGGCCGGCGTTGACGGCGGCGCCGGCACCGTCGGTCGCACACGAACCGTTCGCGGCGGCGGCTGCCGCGGCTCGCGCTCCCGCTCCCGCGGCGGCAAGACCCGCACACGTGCCGCGCGAGCGGCTGTTCTCCGAGCTCGTCGATATCTATGCGCAGGCGATGGAGTATCCGGCCGAGGTGTTCTCCGAATCGATCGAACTCGAGGCCGAACTCGGCATCGACTCGGTCAAGCAGACCGAGATCATCCAGCGCATCACGGCGCGCTACGCGCTGCCGCCGCTGCCCGCGAATTTCCGCAGCGGCGATTTCAAGGCGATGGGGCAGATCGTCGATTTCGTCTACGAGAACCAGGGGAAGGCAGCCGCCTGACGGCGGCGGACCGAAACGGTGATCGGCAGGGGGGCCCTGCCCGAAATGACACATTCTCGATAGGCAGGCGATCCATGTCGAATACCAGCATGCGCGGCAAGCTCGTTCTCGTGACGGGCGGTGCGAAAAACGTGGGCAAGGCGATCTGCAGGCGGTTCGCCGAGCAGGGCGCGCACGTAATCCTGAATTTCTTCCACTCGCTCGACGCGTCGAAGGAGACCGCGGAGGAACTGCGCGCGCTCGGCGCGACGGTCGACGTGATCCGCGCGTCGGTCGCGCAGCAGGCGCAGGTCGACCGGATGTTCGACGAGATCGAACGGCGCTACGGCCGCCTGGACGTGCTCGTCAACAACGCGGCGTCCGGCGCGCTGCTCGGCGTCGACGAGATCGGCGCCGAGCATTTCGATCGCGCGCTCGACACCAACCTGAAAGGCGCGTTCTGGTGTGCGCGACGTGCCGCGGCGCTGATGGCGCGCTCGGGCGGCGGCGCGATCGTCAACGTGTCGTCGGTGGGGGCGACGCTCGTGCCGGCGAACTATCTCGTCGTCGGCACCGCGAAGGCGGCGCTCGAGTCGCTCACGCGCTATCTCGCGGTCGAGTACGCGGGCCGTGACATACGCGTGAACGGCGCATCGTCCACGCTGATCGACGGCGACGTCGCCGCGCAGTTTCCGGACCCGGAGAACACCAAGCGCTCGAGCATCGCGGCGACGCCGCTCAAGCGACTCGCGCGCGCGGAAGACCTCGCGGATCTCGTCGTGTTTCTCGCGTCGGACGCGGCGCGCTGGATCACCGGGCAGGTGGTCGTCGCGGACGGCGGGCTGTCGCTGTGCAGCGAGGGATTGTCGCCGCGCGCGGAATGGGCGACGGCGGCGCCGGCTGCGAATGCGGGCGACGATACGGTTGCCGCGGCCGCGCGGACGGCACACGCACCGGCCGCACGGGCCGATCACGCCCCCGCCGGCGACGACAGCGACGACAGCGAGGATAGCGACGACATCGCCGTGGTCGGCATGGGCGTCGCGCTGCCCGGCGCGAGCGATCCGGAAGCATTCTGGCGCGCGCTGCTGGACGGCCCCGAGCTGTTCGGCAACGTGCCGCCGGATCGCTGGGATTACCGCTCGTTCTACTCGCCCGATACGTCGGCGGAGGACAAGAGCTATCAGTCGCGCTCGGTGTTCATCGAGCGGTTCGAGCCGTGCCCGACGGTGCGCGCGGAGCTCGACGCCGGCACCGCGCCGCGAGAGCTGACGACGCTGTGGCTGCGCCACGCGCTGTGCCAGTCGCTTGTCGGCGTGACGCTGCGCGACGCCGATCGCGTCGCGTTCCTCGTCGGCTATACGGCCGACGGCAGCCAGCATCTCGAAGAGGGCATGGTGCTGGCCGCTGCCCGCGAGCGCCTGAACGCGGTGCTGATCGACGCGGGTGTCGATGCGGCCGAGCGCGCGCGTCGCGTGGCCGCGATCGATGCGGTGCTGAGCGCGCGCTATGCGCGCGGCGCCGGCGAGCTCGCCTCGTTCTTCCCGCACCGCGTCGGCCTGAACGCGATGAAGGGCGTGCTGCCGGACGACGCGCAAACCATGATGGTCGATACCGCCTGTTCGTCGTCGCTGTATTCGATCGATCTCGGGATCAAGGCGTTGCTGCTCGGCCAGCAGGACGTGGTCGCGTGCGGCGGTGCATTCGCGCTCGCGCCGCGCGGCTCGATCCTGTTCTCGAAGCTGCACGGGTTGTCGCGCAGCGGCGAGGTGCGGCCGCTCGATCGCAACTGCGACGGCGTGCTGTTCGCGGACGGCGCGGGCGTCGTAATCCTGAAGCGCGTCAAGCGCGCGCGCGCGGACGGCGACCGCATTCTCGGCGTGCTCAAATCGTTCGGCTCGTCGTCGGACGGCAAGGGCAAGGCGATCTATGCGCCGAATTCGGCCGGCCAGCGTATCGCGATCGACCGCGCGTACGCGCGCACCGCGACGGTGCCCGCCGACGTCGACTGGGTCGTTGCGCACGCAACCGGTACGCCGGCCGGCGATCTCGCCGAATTCCAGAGCCTGCGGGATGCGATCCGGCGCGACCGGCCGGTGCAGCTGACGTCGAACAAGTCGCTGGTCGGACATACGGGCTGGGCGGCCGGCGTCGTGTCGGTGATCCAGGTGCTGCTCGGCTTGCGGCATCAGATGATCCCGCCGCAGCATCGCTTCAGCGAACCGCCGCCGGAGTTCGACCTTGGCGGCACCAGCCTGCGGATTCCGGTCGCGCCGGTACCGTGGCCGGCGCGGCGCGAATCGGCGCGCGTCGCCGCGGTGTCCGGGTTCGGCTTCGGCGGGACGAACGGGCACCTGATCGTGTCGGAATACCGCGAGGATCTGCCGGCCGGCGCGGCGAGCGGCCGCTTCAAGCGCGAGCCGCTCGCGATCGTCGGATGGTCGGCGAAGTTTCCCGGCCTCGACGACGACGCGCAGGTCGCAGCCTGGCTGCGCGGCGAAGGCCGCGCGCCCGACGCGAGCTTCGGGGTCGGCTATCCGCTGCCGAGCTTCGCGCGCGTGAAGATGCCGCCGGCCGTGCTGCGCGCGCTCGACCGCTGCCAGCTGATGGCGCTCGATGCCGCACACGACCTGCGCGAACGCCTCGGCCCGTTCTGGCGCGAGCACGCGGACACGATCGGGCTCGTGATGGGGCACATGGGGCCCACGCGCAACGCGGCGCTCTACGCGAGCCGCTGCTATCTCGACGACATCGCGACCGCGGTGCTCGACGCGACGCGGCCGGACGAGCGCGCGGCGACCGAACGCCTCCTGAACGGCCTGCGCGAGGCGACGAAGCAGCTCGTCGCGCCGACGACCGAGAATTCGTTCCCGGGGATGATGCCGAACGTGATTCCGGCGCGCGTCGCGAATTATCACGACCTGCACGGGATGAACATGACGGTCGACGCGGGGCATGCGTCGACGCTGGCCGCATTCGAGGCGGCCGAGCGCTTTCTGTGCAGCGGCGAACTCGACATGGCGATCGTCGGCGGGATCAACGGCAACTCGGCGGAAGAGGTGCGCCCGGCGTTCGACCTGCCGCTCGCGGAAGGCATCGTGCTGTTCGCGGTGACGACCGTGCGGCGGGCGCAGGCCGAAGGGCTGCCGGTGCTCGCGGTGGTCGGCGGCGGCGACGCGCGGGCGGCCGTCGAACCGGCCGCGCCGCGCGACGCAATGGGCCGCGCGGTCACCTATGCGGGCGCCGACTCGGCGATCGACGTGCTGCGCGCGGTCGTCGCGCGTGAGGCCGGCACGACGCTCACGCGCGACAGCGGCCGCGATCGTGCGCGCTATGCGCTGCACGTCGCCTGCGACTGCGCGGGCACGCAAGCGGCCGCGTCAGGCGAGGCGCATGGCGCGGCGACGCATGAGCTGTCTGCCCACCGGGCGGCGCCAGCCGCCGCTTCGATCGCGCCGGCCAACCCGTGCGCCGCACCCATTTCCCCCGGCGCCTTGCTGCACGGCACGCTGCGCCGGACCGGCGTCGCGGCCGACGGCGAGCCGCTCGGCGTCGCGCGCTACCGGATCGAATGGCGCGACGCGCCGTGGCGGCCCGCGGGGCAGTCGACGCCGTTCATCACGCCGCGCTGCGTGATCGTGACCGACATGCCGGAAGTCCTGGCCGCGCAGGCCGAGCCGGGGCCCGGTTGCGTGGTGCTGTCGACGCGGCCGTTCGCCGCCCGCAGGCCGGGCTGGCACTGGATCGAGCGGATCGACGCGGCGGCGCTCGACACGCTGCCCGACGACATCGGCCACGTGCGCGTGCTGACGTCGCTCGACGCCGGCGCGCTCGCACCGGACGCCGCCGCGCCGGCCGCACCCGCGCGGCTCGCATTGCACGACCTCGCGTTCCTCGCGATCAAGCGTTGCCACGACGCACTCGAGCGCGACGGCACGTTCGTCGCGTTGCTGCTCGACGCGCTCGTGGGCGACGTGCCGCATCCGGATGCCGGCCTGTTCACGGGCCTCGTGAAGGCGCTCGCGATCGAGATGCCGAAAGCCCGCCCGGTCGCGGTGCTCACCGATGCACGCACGCTGCCCGATGCGTTGCGCGATGCCGAGCGCGAGAGCGGCGCACGGCACTGGCTGCCGGTCGTCGCATTGGGCGCGGGGCGGCGCCGCACGCCGCGCGTGATCGAGGAAGCAGGCGAGTTGCGTGCCGACGAGCGGCTGTCGCTTGGCCAGGACTCGGTCGTCGTCGCGATCGGTGGGGCGCGCGGGATCACCGGCGAGCTGATGAAGACGCTCGCCGCGCACGTGCGCCCGACGCTGTACCTGATCGGCAGCAGCGCGCTCGACGTGGTCGATGCGGTGTGGCTCGAGATGGACGACGAAGCGTTCGCGAAGAGTCGCCCCGATTACATTCGCCAGCAGAAGGCGCTGCATCCGGAACGGCCGCTGCCGGAAATTATCCGCGCATTCGAACGGCGTGCCGACGCGCGCACGGCGTGCATCAACATCGAAGCGATGCGCGCGTTCAGCGGCGCGCATCGTGTGACCTACGTGCGCGCCGACGTGCTGGACCCGGACAGCGTGAAGACGGCCATCGACGCGATCCTCGCACGCGAGCCGCGCGTCGACCTGCTGGTCAACGCGGCCGGGTTGAACCGTTCGGCGTCGGTGCGCGTGAAGTCGCTCGACGACTTCGTCGCGGTGCGCGACATCAAGGTGCGCGGCTACTGGAACCTGCGCCGTGCGTTCGGCGCGCGGCAGCCGCGGCTGTGGTGCAACTTCGGGTCGTTCATCGGCCTGACGGGCCAGGCCGGCGAAACCGACTACGCGTCGGGCAACGACTTCCTGAACACGCAGGCGTCGTATCACCGCGCGGCGCTCGGCCACGACGAATTCACGATCGGCTGGACGCTGTGGCGCTCGGTCGGGCTGGGCGCGAATCCGGTCACGCGCGCGTTCCTGGAGAAGAGCGGGTTGTTCACGAGCATGCGCACCGCGGAAGGGCAGCATCACTTCATGCGCGAGCTCGGGCTCGGCGAGCGCGCGGCGATGTCCGTCCATCTCGGCGATGCCGAGCGACGCGCGATCGAAACGCATCTGCCCGGTTACTTCGAAACCGACGAACCAGCGCCGGCCGCGGCGTGGGCGCCCGATTTCTATCTCGGCCGCGAGCTCGCGCGCAGCGCCGACAGCGTGACGCTCGAGCGCGTGTTCGATCTCGAGCGCGACGCGTACCTGCAGCATCACGTCGTCAACGGCTTCCCGACGCTGCCCGGCACGTTCGTGCCCGAAGTGGCTGCCGAAGCCGCGCTGCGGCTCGTGCCGGGCCTCAAGGTGGTCGGTTTCGCGGACGCGACCTTCCTGCACTTCCTGCGTGTCTACGATGCGAAGCGGCCGAGCGTGAAGCGCATCCATGCGCGGATCGTGTCGCGCGACGCCGACGCCGTGCTGGTGCACGTGCGGATTGCCGGCGACGTGCTGGCGCCGGGCGGCCAGGTACTCGTGCGCGACAAGCCGCACTTCGAGATCACCGTGCGTCTCGCCGAGACCTATCCGCCGGCGCCGGTGTGGAGCGAACCGGCGGTCGGCACGTTCACGCCCGTCGCCGATCCGTATCACTTCGACGCGGCGCCGGTACGGCTGACCGGCATGTTCGTGTCGACGTCCGACACCGGCATGAGCGAAATGGGCAAGCATGCGCGTTTCCGTCTGAACGTACCAGACGGCGATCCGGTGTTCTCGCGTTTCGTGGTGCCGAGCATCCTGCTCGACGGGCTCGCGCGCGTGGCGGCGCTCGATCATGTCGCGGGCGACTACATCCCGCTCGCGGCGCCGATGTCGATCGGCCGCATCGATCTGTACGAAGCCGGCAACGACTGCGAGCTGTCGGCCCGCCACGCGTCGATCGCGCTGCGCGTGACGCCGCGCGCGTTCGCGCTCGAGGGGCCGGCAAGCAGCGGCAACCGGTTCGTCGCGGTGCGCCCGGACGGCAGGGTCCTGATGCAGATGCGCGACGTGACGGGCATCGTGATCGGCTACGTGCATCGCGTGACGGGTGCGTTCGCCGCGCGTGGCGAAGTCGACGCGCAACGCGCGGCGCAGGCGGCTGCCGAACAGGTGTCCGCATGAGCACGAAGCGTCTCGCGCCCGGCCCGCGCGGCAGCGTCGTGATGGGCAATCTGGCGCAATACAAGCGCAATCCCGTCACGATGCTGCTGAAGCTGCAGCAGCAGTACGGCGACGTCGCCCGCAACCGCCTCGGGCCGTTCCTCACGCATGCGCTCGCGCATCCGGACGGCGTCCAGCACGTGCTGCAGGACAATCACCGCAACTACGTGCGCGGCCGCTTCTACGACAACTTCAAGATGTTCTTCGGCGACGGGCTGCTGACGACCGACGGCGAATTCTGGCGGCGTCACCGGCGCGTCGTGCAGCCGCTCTTTCACCGCAAGCAGGTGGACGCGCACACGGCCGCGGTCGGCGACGCGGCGCTCGCGCTCGTCGAGCGCTGGTCGAGGCGGCCCGCGCATGCGCCGTTCGACGTCGTCGAGGACATGATGCACGTGAGCCTGCGCATGCTCGGGCTGATGCTGTTCAACGCGGACATCTCGCGGCACGCGGACGAGGTCGGGCCGGCCGTGCGCTTCGGCATCGAGGCGATGATGCCGCAGGGCAACCTGAACGATTTCGTGCCGCGCTGGATGCCGACGCCGTTCAATCGCCGGATCGCGCACGCGCGCCGCGGCATCGACACGATCGTCGACGCGATCGTCGCCGGGCATCGCGCGGGGCGCAGCGAGCCGAGCGACGTGATTTCGCTGCTGCTCGCCGCGCGCGACCCCGACACGGGCGCGCCGCTGACCGAGCGCGAGGTGCACGACGAGGTGATGACGGTGTTTCTCGCCGGCCACGAAACGACCGGAAGCGGCATGGCGTGGGGGCTCCATGCGCTCGCGCAGCATCCGCACGTGCTGCGCCGGCTGCGCGAGGAGCTCGACGCGGTGCTCGGCGGGCGCGCGCCCGACGCGGGCGACCTCGAGCGCCTGCCGTATCTGGTGCAGACCGTCGACGAGATCCTGCGCCTGTATCCGCCGATCTGGGGCTTCACGCGCGATCTGGTCGACGACGACGAAATCGGCGGCTATCACGTGCCGGCCGGCTCGTCGGTGTTCATGTCGCCGTACGTCACGCATCGTCATCCGGCGCTGTGGGCCAACCCCGACGCATTCGATCCGGAGAACTTCGGATCGCACGCGCCGGCGCGGCACAAGTATGCGTATTTCCCGTTCGGCGGCGGCATGCGCAAGTGCATCGGCTTTCAGACTGCGCTGCTGCAGATGCGCGTGCTGATCGCGGTCGTCGCGCAGCACGTCGACCTGAGCGCGGTGCCGGGGCATTCGCTCGAGACCGGTGCGACGATCTCGCTGCGCCCGCGCGACGGAATCCGAATGATCGCGAAGCCGCGCTCGCGCGAACGGGTGCCGACGCAGCAAACGGTACGCGACGCGAGTGTGCCGGCCGGGCGCACAGCTGCGTGTCCGTTCACGGGCACGCCAGCGCGACACGTGCAAGCAGGCGCGCCCGAGTCGTCGTGGCAGGGGCCCGATGCGGCGCAACCGGCGAGCGCGGCATCACCCACGCGCACGCCGACGCCCGTGCAGCCCGCCGGCCCGACGCTGGCTCCGGACGTGCTGGCTTTTTTGCAGCGCGACTTGACGACGTACGACGCACGGCAGCGGACCGACGCAGCGCCGACACACCGCTTCACGTGGCGGCCGGTCGAGATCGAGCCGTTGCCCGACGTGCCGGCGGTCGAACTGAGCGGCAAGCGGATCGCGATCGTCAACGGTCTCGGCCGCACGGTCGAGCGCGTGGTCGCGGCGCTGCTGCGCGCGTGCGCGAAGCCGAGCGTGTTCGCGCCGGCCGACGGCGTCGATCCGGCGAGCGCCGCGATCACGTTCGTCGCGCAGTCGGAGCCGTTCGACGGCATCGTCGATCTCGGCGTCGAGGCGCCGTTCTCGCTCGACGGACGCGACCAGTGGGAGGCGCCGTTGCGCCGCACGGTCGCGTTGCTGCAGGCGTGCTACGGCGACTGGGCGCAGGAGGAATCGACGTCGCGGCTGTTTTATCTCGCGCTCACGTGGCAGGACGGACTGATGGGCTACGGCGACGACACGCTCGTGCAGCCGCTCGGCGGCTTGTGGGCCGGGCTCGCGAAGACGCTGCCGCAGGAATTGCCGAACTGCAACGTGCGCGTGCTCGACATCGCGCCCGACGAGACGGGGCGCGTCGACGGATTGATCGTGCGCGAACTTTACCGCTGGGGGCGCTTCGAGATCGGCCATCGCGGCGGGCGCCGCCATACGCTCGTCGCGAGCCGCGACGATCTGCCGGCGCACGCGGCGCCCGACTGGGGGTCGGACGACGTCGTGCTGTTCTCGGGCGGGGCACGCGGGATCGGGTTCCTGGCCGCCTGCGAGATCGCGAAACGTCACCGCTGCACGGTGATCGTCACCGGCCGCGACGCGTTGCCGGCCGGCGACGAGCCGTGGCTCGCGCTCGACGACGCCGGCTTCAAGCGTTACGGGCTCGACCTGCTGCGCCAGGCGACGCCGGAGCGGCCGCCGAAGGCGATCCGGCACACGTTGCGGCAGCTCGAACGGCGTCGCGAACTGAAGGCGTCGCTCGACGCGGTGGCCGCGCTCGGCCTGCCGGTGCACTACCGCGTATGCGACGTGACCGATGCGGCCGCGGTGCGCGCGCTGTGCGACGAATGCGGCGATCGGCTGCGCGGCGTGATCCACAACGCGGGCATCGACCAGCCGGTGCGGTTGCCGCGCAAGCGCGCCGACGAATTCCTCGGCACCGTGCGCGTGAAAGTGCTCGGCTTCATGAATCTTTACGCGGCGGTGCGCGAGCGGTCGCGCGTCGACTGCTTCGTCAACGTCGGCTCGCTGACCGGCCGCTGGGGCGGCATGACGGGCGAGACCGACTATGCGGCGGCGAACGAGGCGCTTGCGCGGCTCGGCTGGTGGGCGCGACGCGACGCCGGCAAGCGCAGCGTGAAGACGCTCGTGTGGCCGACGTGGAACGGTGTCGGGATGATCACGAACCTTGCCGTCACGCGGCGCTACGTGACGCCGATGCGCATCGACGACGGCGTGCGCCACTGGCTCACGGAGCTCGCGGCGCCCGTGGCTTCCGCGGCTTCCGATAGCGGCGAACCGATGTATATGGGCGCGGTCGGCCGCGCGCTGACGCCGATCCAGTTGCGCGGCTTCGACGCGGTCGACGGCTTGCCGAATCTCGGCGAACTCGCGACGCGCCGGCATCACGCGGGCGAGCCGACACGATTCCGGCCGTTCGCGTTCTTCTCGACGCGCTATCGCACGGCCGGCGCACCCTATACGCGCGCATTCCGCTTCGGCGCTCGCGCGGCGATGCCCGCGTCGCTGCTGCTCGAGCATGCGCGCGTGGTGGCCGACTGGGTCGCGCCGCCCGACGGCGAGCCCGCCTACCTGCACGAAGCCGTCGACGTGACGATCGCGCTCGATGCGCTCGCCGACGCGCTCGACGCGCGCGGCGACGTCGTGCTCGACACCGACGTGGCGGGCCGCACGGCGGATGACGGCTGGCGCGTGACGGTCCGCTGCGCATCGGTGGCCGGCCGCGTGTTGCTCAACGCAACGTTCGTGTATCGCAGCCGTCCGCCGGCAGGCTCGATGGTGTCGTTGCCGCGCGATGCGCAACGCGATGCGCCGCGGCCGGTCGCGCATGCGAGCTGGCGCGGCGACCTGTTGCCCGACGCGTGCTGGCGCGATGGAATCGGGCAGGCGCCGGCCGCCGACGCCGACGCGTTGTGGCGTGCGTCGTCCGACGGGGCGGGCGCGGCCGACGACGCGCCGTGCCCGCAGCTCTGGCTGCCCGTCAACCATCTGGAAAACGTGTTGCGCGTGCTGCTCGGCGCGTGGCCCGACGACGGCGAACCGCCGCGCACGTGGCGCATCGGCGGCATCGTGTTCGGCGCGGCGCAGCCCGGCGACGCCGAGATGCTGCTGCGCTATCCGCACGGCCGCTTCGCGATCGGCGATCGCGCGGGCGCGTCGATCGCCGATCTGCACGACGTTCGGCTCGCGGGCGCGACCGACGCGCAGGCCGTGGCCGCGTCGGTTCTTTGAACGGGAAGAGGAGATCCACCATGACGGAACGCAACGACGGCGCACGGTACTGCATCATCGGTGCGGGCGCGGCCGGGATTGCCGCCGCGAAGAACCTGCTCGCGGCCGGCATCGGCTTCGACGTGATCGAGCGCGAGGACGATGTCGGCGGCAACTGGTACTACGGCCGGCCGAGCGGCGCGGTGTATCGCTCGATCCACATGATCAGCTCGAAGCGGTTTTCCGAATACACCGATTTTCCGATTCCCGACGATTACCCGACCTACGCGCGCGGCGACCAGGCGCTCGCGTATCTGCGAGCGTACGCGCGGCGCTTCGGCGTGTACGACCGGATCGAGTTCGGCCGCTCGGTGCTCGAGATCGCGCCGGTTGCCGGCAGCACGCAGTGGCGCGTCGAACTGGATCGCGGCGAGGTGCGCACCTATCGCGGCGTGATCGTCTGCAACGGCCATCTGTCGCATCCGCAACTGCCCGACTATCCCGGCCGCTTCGACGGGCTGCAGCTGCATTCGTCGCAGTACCGCACGCCGGAGATCTTCAGCGGCAAGCGGGTGCTGGTGGTGGGCGCCGGCAACTCCGGCTGCGACATCGCGGTCGAGGCCTCCCATCATGCACGCGCGGTGTTCCACAGCACGCGGCGCGGCTACTACTACTGGCCGAAATTCCTGTTCGGGATGCCGGCCGACGAGTGGGCCGAATGGCCGCTGCGGCTGCGCATGCCGCTGTGGGCGCGGCGTTTTTTCGGCGAGCGGCTGCTGCGCCTGACCACGGCCGGGCAGCCGGCGGACTACGGGCTGCGCAAGCCGGACCACAAGCTGTTCGAATCGCATTTCATCATCAACTCGACGCTGTTCTATCACCTGGGCCATGGCGACCTCGCCGCGCGGCCCGACGTGCGCGAGCTGAAGGGCGATCGCGTCGTGTTCGTCGACGGCAGCGAGGAGCCGGTCGACGTGATCGTGTACGCGACCGGCTACCGGCCGAGCTTTCCGTTCATCGACCAGGCGCATCTGCAATGGCCGAAGTCGCGGCCGTCGCTGTACCTGAACATGTTCGACGCGCAGCACCGCGACCTGTTCTTCATCGGGCTGTTTCAGACATCGACCGGCAACTGGCCACTGATGGACTATCAGGCGCAACTGCTCGCCCGCTACCTGCATGCACGCGATGCGGCGCCGCGCAAGGCCGCGCGCCTGGACCGGCTGATCACGCGCGGCCGCTCGGACTGGAGCGGCGGCATCGCGTTTCATCGCACGCCGCGGCACGTGATCGAGGTCGAGCATTTCGCCTACCGGCTGCAGTTGCGGCGGCTGATCCGCGGGCTGCCGGCCGTACCCGGCGAAGCCGGCGCCCACGCCGGCGCGAGCGCGTCGCAAGCGGCGCCGGTGCGGCACGTGCGCGCGGGAGGGGCGTCGTGAGTCTCGTGACCGTCGAACACCTGTCGAAGACCTACCTGCTCGACAGCGTGCGCGTGACCGGGCTCGCCGACGTGTCGGCGACGCTCGACGCGGGCCGCTTCACCGTGCTCAGCGGCCCGTCGGGAAGCGGCAAGACGACGCTGCTGAACATGATCGGCTGCATCGACCGCCCCGACAGCGGACGCGTGACGATCGCGGGCCAGGACACCGCGTCGCTATCCGACGACGCGTTGTCGGATTTTCGTGCGCGCCACGTCGGCTACGTGTATCAGACGTTCAACCTGCTGCCGGTGCTGTCCGCGTACGAGAACGTCGAGTATGCGCTGCTGATGGCGGGCTGGGCGCCCGCGCGGCGCGCGGCGCGGGTGCGGGACCTGCTCGATGCGGTCGGGCTGGCCGACAAGGCGCGGCACCGGCCGAGCCAGCTGTCGGGCGGCCAGCGCCAGCGGGTCGCGATCGCACGGGCGCTCGCGGCCGAGCCGGCGATGGTGCTCGCGGACGAGCCGACCGCGAACCTCGACAGCGCGACCGGGCACGCGATCATCGAACTGATGCGCGCGATCCAGCGCGAGCGCGACGTGTCGATCATCGTGTCGTCGCACGATCCGCAGGTCGTGCGCGTCGCCGACGAGGTGATCCGGATCCTCGACGGCCGCATCGTCGGCCACGACCGCGGCGGCGACGATGCCGCGGCGCAGGAGGCAGGCCGATGACCCATACGCTGATGCTCGCGCTGCGCAACCTGCAGCGCAACCGCCGGCGCTCGCTGACCACGCTGCTCGCGATGATCGTCGGCGTCAGCGCGATCCTGCTGTTCGGCGGCTTCAGCCGCGACATCACGCTCGGCCTGCAGACCGACTTCGTGCAGCGCAGCGGCCATCTGCAGATCCAGCGGCAGGGCTATTTCCTGTACGGCACGGGCGATCCTGCCGCGTACGGCATTCGCCGCTACCCGGCGCTGATCGAGCAACTGCGGCGCGATCCGCAGCTCGCTCCGCTGCTGCAGGTCGTCACGCCGACGCTGCAGTTCGGCGGGATCGCCGGCAATTTCGCGGCCGGCGTGTCGCGCACGGTGATGGGCTTCGGCGCGATTCCGGACGATCAGTACCGGATGCAGCAATGGAATGCATACGGTTTTCCGCTGCGGCCGCGCGAATTCGCGTGGCGAGGCAGCGCCGACGACGCGGCGATCGTCGGCCTCGGCGTCGCGCGCGTGCTGCATCTGTGCGGGCCGCTGCACGTGCCGGATTGCCAGGACGCGCCGGCCGGGCCGGCCGAGCCGCCGGCCGACGGCCCGGCCGCGACCGCGCCGCCCGACGTGCTGGCGCTCGCGCAGGGCGAGGCCGGTGCGCGGCCGGCCGACGGCGGCGCGACCCATATCGAGGTGCTGACCGCGAGCGCGGGCGGGGCGCCGAACGTCGGCCGCTTCTCGGTCGTGAAGGCGGAGCAGCAGGGCGTGAAGGAACTCGACGACGTGTATCTCGCGGTGCGTCTGCCGCAAGCACAGCGGCTCGTCTACGGCGGCGCCGAACCGCGCGCGACCGCGATCGAGATCCAGCTCGCGCGCACGACCGATCTGCCGGCGGCGCGCGCGCGCCTGGCGCAGTTGCTGCACGGCGGCTTCGACGGCCAGCCGCTCGACGTCGTCGACTTCGCGACGCTGAACCCGTTCTACGACCAGACCAACCGGATGTTCTCGGTGATCTTCGGTTTCGTGTTCGTGCTGATCAGCGCGATCGTGCTGTTCGTGATCAGCAACACGATGAGCACGGCGATCATCGAGCGCACGGTCGAGATCGGCACGCTGCGCGCGATGGGGATGCGGCGCGGCGGCATCCAGGCGCTGTTCGTCTGCGAAGGCGCGCTGCTCGGCGTGGCCGGCGCGTCGCTCGGCGTGCTGGTCGCGCTCGCGATCGCAGCGGCCGTCAATCACAGCGGGCTCGCGTGGACGCCGCCCGCGCGGATCGACGCCGTCGCGCTGACGGTGCGCGTGTGGGGCGAGTGGCGCTCGATCGCCGTCACGTTCGTCGGGCTCGCGTGCGTGGCCGGGCTGTCCGCGTGGCTGCCGTCGCGGCATGCGGCGCGGCTGTCGATCGTCGACGCGCTGCGGCATGTGTGATGCCGCCCGTGCATCGCGTGGTTCGTTCATTTCACTTTCGGGAGAGCGCACGTGCGTCGCCTGTTCGTTTCATGCTGTCTGAGTCTTTCGTTCCTGGCCGGCGTCGCGCCTGCGCAGCCGGCGCCCGATCCGCAGAAGGTGCTCGCGGCGAGCGACGCGATCCGCACGCCGGAGAAATCGTTCGTGCTGACCGCGACGCTCGTCGAGTACCGCTCCGGCAAGCAGGTCGACGGCAATACGCTGTCGATCTATTCGAAGCCCGATGCGCCGGGCGGCGCGTTCCGCACGCTGGTGCGCTTCGTCGCGCCGGCGCGCGACACGGGCAAGCTGATGCTGAAGAACGGCAACGACTTGTGGTTCTACGATCCGGCGAACCAGGCGAGCGTGCGGATCTCGCCGGACCAGCGGCTGCTCGGTCAGGCCGCCAACGGCGACGTCGTGACGGTCAATCTCGCGCACGACTATACGGCCGAGCTGAAGGGCATCGAGGACATCGCCGACGGCGACCGGCAGACGCGCCGCGCATACCGGCTCGCGCTCACCGGCCACGGCGACGGGCTGACCTACCGCCGCATCGAGATCTGGATCGACGCGGCGAACAGCCGGCCGCTGAAGGCGCGCTTCTATTCGGAAAGCGACCGGCTGCTGAAGACGGCGTTCTACCGGCGCTACACGATGCAGCTCGGCGTCGAGCGGCCGACCGAGACCGTCATCATCGACGGGCTCGACAGCAACTGGGTCACGGTCATGCGCTTTTCCGACTACGCATGGCGCGACATTCCCGATGGCTGGCTGCAGCGCGACTACCTGTCCCGCTTCCAGGCGCAATGACGGTGCGGCGTCGAGGCCGGATCACCGCGCTCGCGTGTGTGCTGCTGCCGGCGCTCGCGTGCGCGACCGAGGCGGGCGGGGCGGTGGGGGCGGCCGGCATGGGCGGTGCGGGCGGCGTGGATACGGCCGACGTGGATACGGCCGACGTGGATACGGCCGACGCCGCGGCGCTCACGCTCGCCGACCAGTCGCCCGCGCCGTCGGCCGATACCGCGAAGCCGTGGAAGCTGAACGTGCAGGACGCGTTGCGCACGAGCCGCTATCGCGACGGCGGCGATGCGGGCCGCAACCAGCTGTCGATCGAATTCGAATACGGGCAGTGGCTGACGCCGGCCTTCGCCGCGCACTTCTCGATGCGCTTCGACCGCTTCGATCCGCTCGGGACGTCGCGCACGTCGTCGCGCGACGTGACGCTCGTGAAGGAAGCGTATGCGAGCTGGCGTGCGTCGCCGGCGTTCGTCGTCGACGCGGGGCGCGTGAACGAGCGGCTCGGCGCGGCGATCGGCTACAACCCGACCGACTTTTTCCGCGCGGGCGCGGTGAGCCTCGACGTGCCGCCCGACCCGGACAGCCGCCATACGAACCGGCTCGGCACCGTCGCGCTGCGCGCGCAGCAGGTGTGGGACACGGGCTCCGTCGCGGCGCTGCTGTCGCCGCGGCTCGAACGCCGCGCCCTGCCGGGCGACGCGGCCGCGGCGTCCGACCTGCAGCGCACCAACGGCGTCGATCGCTGGATGCTCGTCGCGAGCCAGCGGTTCACCGCCGCGCTCCAGCCGCAATGGATCGTCTACGGCGAAAGCGGGCAGGCGCCGCAGTTCGGCCAGAACCTGAGCGTGCTGCTCGGCAACTCGGTGGTCGCGTACGTCGAATGGGCGGGCGGCTACCGGCGCTCGTTGATCGCGCGGGCGACCGGCGCGGGCCACGACAGCGCGTTTCGCCCCAGTTCGTCGGTGGGCGCGACGTGGACGCTGCCGGTCGACCTGTCGCTGAGCGCCGAATTCCAGAGCAACGGCGGCGGCGCGGATGCCGCGCAGTGGCGATCGCTGCAGCGCGCGAACCCGTACGCGTGGGGCAGCGCGGTGCGCACGACCATTGCCGCGCAGGAGCTGCAGACCCGTCACGGCGTGTTCCTGATGGCGGCGTGGCGCAATGTCGGCGTGCGCCGTCTCGACCTGTCGGGTTTCATGCAGGCCGATCTCGGCGGCGGCCGGCAATACTGGGTCGAGCTGCGTCGCCGCTTCGACCGGTTCGACGTCGCGCTGCAGTGGCTGCGTCAGGACGGGCCGTCGTGGAGCCGCTTCGGTGCGATGCCGGAGTCGAGCAGCGTGCAGGTGCTGGGCATTTTCTATCGATGACGAGGCAGGGAGAATTCGAATGAGCAAACGTGCGCTTCAGGCGGCGACCGCCGTGCTTGCGCTGGTCCCGACGATCACAGGGGGGCTCGGCATGATGGGCATTCACGATCCGCTGTATGCGTCGCTCGGCATTGCGCTGCCCGCGGACGCGACGCTGGACGGCAACCTGCGCTTCTACGCGGGCGTGTGGTTCGGGCTCGGGCTCGCGGCGTTCTCGGTGATCCCGCGAATCGAGCGCCAGGGTCGATTGTTCGCGATGCTCTGGGCGATGATCTTTCTCGGCGGTATCGGGCGGCTGATTTCACTCGCGTCGCTCGGGCTGCCGTGGCCGCCGTTCGTCGGCTTCACGGCGCTCGAAGTCGTCGGCGCGCCGGCGTTCATCGCCTGGCAGCGGCACGTGGCCGCCCGCGCAACCGGGGAGCACGCACATGCATGACATCGACCGCTTCATCGACCGGCGCGCCGCGCTCGCGCGACGCCTGGCTCGCGTGTGCGCGCGCTTCCTGTCCCGCGCGGCGCTGCTCGCCTGCGTCGCGCTGGCTACGCCGCCGGCCGGCGCCGCGCTCGACCACTACGCGGCCACCCGCTATCCGATCATCCTCGTGCACGGCCTGACCGGTACCGACGACTATTTCGGCGTCGTGCCGTACTGGTACGGCATGCAGGCCGACCTGCAACGGCATGGCGCGACCGTCTATGTCGCCGACCTGTCCGGTTTCCAGAGCGATCTCGGTCCCAACGGGCGCGGCGAGCAACTGCTCGCGTACGTGAAGCAGGTGCTCGCGGTCACGGGCGCGGCCAAGGTGAACCTGATCGGGCACAGCCAGGGCGGGCTGACGTCGCGCTACGTGGCGTCGGTCGCGCCCGCGCTGGTCGCGTCGGTCACGACGATCGCGACGCCGCATCGCGGCTCGCAGTTCGCCGATTTCGTGCTGGGCGCGCTGAAGCTCGACCCGACGGGCCTCACGACACCGGTGTTCGGCACGCTGCTGAACCTGTTCGGGATCCTCACCAGCGACAAGCACAATACGAACCAGGATGCGATCGCCGCGCTCAACGCGCTCGGGACGACGTCTACCGCGCAGTTCAACCGCTTGTTCCCGAGCCCGGGCCTCGGCGCCGGCGCGTGCGGCACCGGCGCACCGGCCGAGACGATCGGCGGCAACCTGCATCTGCTGTATTCGTGGAGCGGCGCCGCCTACCAGCCCGTTTCGCTGCTCGGCATCGTGACGGGGGCCGTCGACACCAGCGTGATTCCCGTCATCGACCCGGCCAATGTGCTGGATCCGTCGACGCTGATGTTCCTGACGGCCGGCAACGTCATGGCGCTGGCCGGCGCGGGGCCGAACGACGGCTTCACGTCGACCTGCAGCGCGCTGTTCGGCACGGTCATCTCGACGCGTTACCGCTGGAATCACTTCGACGCGATCAACCAGTTGCTCGGCATTCGCGGCGCGTATGCGGAAGATCCGGTCGCGGCACTGCGCGTGCATGCGAACCGGCTGAAACTGCAGGGCGTGTGAGCGATGAGGACCGGGACGCTGTTGCAGCGCGCAGTGCTATATGGCGCGGCCGGCACGATCGCGGCGGCCGCGGTGTGGCACGCGCTCGGCCCGCCTGCGGTGCCGGCGGCCGTCGCGGGCGCCGCGCCCGCCATCGACGCCGGGGCGCCCGGCGCGGCGGCGGTGCGCCCGCCCACGGGCGCCGGGGCCGATGTCGCGCTGCCCGCGGCGCTGGCGGGGTCGAGTGCGCCGCGCCTGCCGGTCGGGCCGGACGGGCATCTCGCGAAGCGGCGCGCGGTGCGGGAATTCTTCGATTACTTGCTGCTCGCACGGCACGATCTGACGCCGGCCGCGCTCGATGCGCTGGTGGCGCGCGCGCTCGCCGCGCAGCCGATCGGCCCGCTCGCGCAGCGCGATGCGCTCGACCTGTGGCCGCGCTATCGCGCGTGCGTCGCGGCGTTCGATGCGCAGCCGGGTGTCGCGTCGCCCGGCCCCGGCCTCGATCCGGACGCGATCGCGGGTGCGCTCGAGCGGCGCGCGTCGCTCGCGAGCCGTTGGCTCGGCGACTGGAGCCCGCCGTTTTTCGGCGACGAATTCCGGCAGCAGCGCGACGACCTCGAGCGAATCCGGATCGCGCGCGATCCGTCGCTCGGCGATGCGCAGAAGCGCGAACGTCTGGCCGCGCTCGATCAGTCGCTGCCGCCCGGCATGCGCGACGCACGCGAGCGGCTCGCGCGGCAGCGTGACGCGATCGCGACGGTCGCACGGCTCGACGCGCAGCGCGCGACGCCCGATGCGCTGCGCGCGCAGCTCGGCGCCGACATCGCCGGGCGGGTCGTGCAGATGCAGCAGCGCGACGACGCCTGGCAAGCGCGCTATCGCGACTACACCGCTGAACGCACGCGGCTCGACGCGCAACACCTCGCGCCCGACGCACGCGACGCGCAGCTCGCGCAACTGCGACAGCGCGATTTTCCGGATCCGGCGGACGCGCTGCGCGCCGCGTCGCTCGACGCGGGCAGCACGTCCGGCGCCGCAGCCGCGCACTAGCGCGCGGCCTCACCCGATGTCGGCACGGCATGCCGGCGCGAGCCCGCTCATTCCACGCCCGTCATCGCGGAAGTGTGGGGCATGTCACTCAACCCGCATTATTTCAGATAATGAATTATTTTGATTTGCGGATGTAATCGCATTCCGGGGAATTGAATTTCATTGGTAATTTTCAATGATTCAAAAGGAATCCATTTTTGTTGAGCGGAGATTTAAGCGTTCAATGAATGATTGGCCGTGAAAAAACTCCATGTGGCTGAATAAACTGTCAAATTACTTCATGTAACAAAGGCGGGGCGGCGCGAAGGACGGGCCTGCGTGATACCTTTTTGCTCAATGAAACCGGGATGAAAGCGTCAAAGCCGGGAAAACCAGAAAATCCATCCGGTTTAAAAGAGCATGAAGTTCGATGGCAGGGGCAGGGATACAACGTACGAGGTGCGCCGTGATACACGAGGCAAACAACGTCATCGAGTTGCCGCATGCACTTGGTGCCAATCATTTCCTGGCTGCGCTTGACGGAATGAAACTCGCGGAACTGGCGCCTCATCTGCAGCTGGCGAATCTCAAGACCGGCGAGGTGCTGTGCGAAGCCGGCGAGAACCCCGGTGCCGCCTATTTCCCCGTGACGGCGGGCATTTCGCTGCAGTACGCGTCAGGGGGCAAGGCGACGCTGAGTGTCGCGGAAATCGGCCGCGAGGGTGTCGTGTGCGACGACATCATCGGCAGTGCGATGCAGCGGCGCGTGGTCGTCTATCGCGGCGGCTTCGCCTACCGGCTGCCGTCACGCCGGTTCGCGCAAGCGTGCGACGCATCGGCCGCGATGCGGCGGCAGGTGTTCGCACGCATGCAGCTCGCGCTCTCGCAGGCGTCGCAAGTGATGTTCTGCAGCCGTCATCACGCGATGCGGCAGCAGCTCGGCCGATGGCTGTTGATCGCCTACGAGCGCTCGCGCAGCATCGAGATTCCCGTCACGCACGGCATGCTCGGCCAGTTGCTGGGCGTACGGCGCGAGACCGTCTCCGACACCACGCGGCAGCTCCACGAACTGGGCCTGATCCATCAGCACCGCGGCGCGATCGTGCTGTCGGATCTCGCGAATCTCGAACGGCACGGGTGCGACTGCCATCGCGTGATCCGGGACGAAGCGCGCCGCATCCTGGCGGTCGATGCCGTGGCGAATGCCGGCGTCGGGTCGTCGTGCCGGGTGAGGACGACCTAGCCGCCCCGGGGCGCGGCGAGCCACGCGGGCGCGGAGCAGGGAGAGGCATCGATGCCGGACGCCCGGCCGGTGGCGTCGACAATAATCAGAAAAGCAGCCATTCAGTATGGAAAACATGTCGAAGCGCCAGAGTGAGCGCAGCTCGTTTTACGTGTGGCCGTGGAGTCCGGCGCTGGGCATCCTGCCGATCGTTGTCGTGATCGTCGCGCTGGCGGGGTTCGTTGCGGTCAGCCTGATCGTGATCATGTCGCTGCGTGTGTATGTCGGCGGCGAGAGCAGCTGGTCGAAGGCGCAGAAGGATGAGGTGATCCTGCTGACGCGCTATGGCCAGACCGGCGACGAGAAGCTGTTCGGCGACTACCTGACGGCCGACCGGACCCTCACGTTTCTCGGCGTCGCGCGCCGCGCGATGGTCGGCGTGCCGGCGGATTCCGGCATCGCGCGCGCGGCGATGATCGCGGCCGGCATCAATCCCGTCGATGCGGCGGCGGTGGTGTGGTTCTATCCGCTCCTGAGCAGCTTCGCGAGCCTGAGCGTCGCGCTGCGGTACTGGGAGGACGCGGACCGGCAACTGGTCGACCTGCGCCGGCTTGCCGACGCGCTGCGCGAGGCCGTGCAGGCGGCCGACGTGCGCCGCACGCGCCGTCTGAACCGCGAGATCTGGGATCTCAATTCGCGCATCGAGCCGCTGCCGAAGCGCTTTTCCGACGAACTGAGCGCCGAATTCCGCTCGGCGGTGATCCAGCTGTTCCTGTCGTACCTCGTGGCGTCGCTGCTGATCCTCCTGCTGTCGGTGCGCTGGGCGAGTCGAGCGCGACGTCAGCAGCTGTCGATGCAGACGGAGCTCGACCGGAGCCAGGCGTTCGCGGAAGCCGCGCTGCGCTCGGTGGCCGACGCGATCATCACGATCGGCCTCACGCGCAGCATCGAGACGCTCAACCCGGCGGCCGAGCAACTGCTCGGCGCATCGTCGGACCAGTGCGTCGGCAAGCCGATCAACGACGTGCTGGACCTGATCGATACGTCGACCGGCATGTCGATCAAGCTGCTCGCGTCGTTCAGCAACAGCGGCGATCACACCTTCACGCGCGATCTCGACCTGATCCGCGGGTGCCGTTCCGCGGTGGCCGTGCGCGCCTCGCTGTCGAAGATGGACAACGCGGCGGGCCACTGCGTCGGATACGTGCTGATCCTGCGCGACATGTCGCGCGAATACCAGCTGATCGAGAAGCTGACCTGGCAGGCGTCGCACGATGCGCTGACCGGCCTCATCAACCGCTCCGAGTTCGAGCGGCGCCTCGGTGAAGCGCTGACGCAGCGCGCGGGCGGGATGCTGATGGTGCTCGATCTGGACGGCTTCAAGGAAATCAACGACGTATGCGGCCACGCGGCCGGCGACGCGCTGCTGCGCGACGCGACGGCGCTGTTCCGGCGCGGCCTCGACGACGCCGACGTGGTCGGTCGGCTTGGCGGCGACGAGTTCGGCATCCTGTTGCCGGCCGGCCGCGACGGTGTGCCGGACGGCGGCAAGGCCGAGCGGATCCGCGCGAGCGTGGAGGATTTCACGTTCCGATGGGAAGGCGAGCCGTTCAAGATCAGCGTCAGCATCGGCGTGCTGGATCTCGCATGCCGGCCCGACAACGTCGAGACGGCGATGCAGATGGCCGATATCGCCTGCTATGTCGCGAAGGACCGCGGCCGCAATCGCGTGCACGTCGCCGATTCGCGCGACCTGAATTCGGGCCGCCAGGCGTATCACATGCAATGGAGCCGCCGCGTGAAGACGGCGCTCGAAACGGATTCGTTCCAGTTGTATGCGCAACGGATCGTGCCGATCCAGTCGGGACACGACGCGCAGGAACACGCGGAAATCCTGCTGCGCATCCCGGACGCTGACGGCAAGCTGATCTCGCCGGTGTTCCTGCCGGCCGCGGAGCGCTACGGCCACATGACGATGATCGACCGCTGGGTCGTGCGCACCGTGATCCGGCGCCTCGCGCGGCTCGAGCGGCGCCAGTACGTCGAATACAACGTGAACCTGTCGGCGATGTCGATTACCGACGAGCGCTTCGTCGAATTCGTGATGGCCGAGCTGTCGGCGTCGGCGCTCGATCCGTCGTTGCTGTGCTTCGAGATTACCGAGACGAGCGCGGTGCGCAACCTGGAAATCGCGTCGCGCTTCATGTGCGAGCTGCGCGATCTCGGCTGCCGGTTCGCGCTCGACGATTTCGGCGCCGGCATGTCGTCGTTCTCGTATCTGCGCCAGTTGCCGATCGACTATCTAAAGATCGACGGCGGCCTCGTGTCGAATATGACGTCCGACCACATCAAGCGCGGCATCGCGTGCGCGATCAACGACGTCGCGCACGTGCTGCAGTACCGCACCGTCGCCGAGCACGTCGAGGATACGGCGACGGCCGACATGCTGCGCGCGCTGGGCGTCGATTATTGCCAGGGCTATTACTTCGGCCGCCCCGCGCCCTGGCAGGAAGGGGGCTTTCATTGAACCACGGAGGATCGAACGCATGAGTGCTCCATTTGAGCTGACCGGCGACCTGATGGACCTGGCCAGCTATCCCGGCTGGTTGCGCGATGTGGTCGGCGCGACCGACGAGCTGAAGGCCCGCGTTCTCGCGCATCCGGTGTTCGCGGCGATGAGCGCCGGCACCTTGCGCGCGTCGCAGCTGCGCACGTTCTTCGTGACCGGCTGGGCGGTGGTCAGCCAGTTTCCGGAGTACATGGCGATGAACCTGGTGAAGACCGCCGCGTATCGGTCGCGCGGCGACGAGAAGGCGCGGCGCTACCTGATCCGCAACATCCGCGTCGAGCAGAATCACGTCGACCACTGGGCCAACTGGGCCGCCGAGTCCGGCGTGACGATCGACATGATGCTGGGCGGCGATGCGTCGCCGGACGGCTTCGCACTGAGCCACTGGTGCTGGCGCAGCGCCAGCGCCGACGCACTCGCGCCGAGCATCGCCGCGACCAACTATGCGATCGAAGGCGTGACGGGCGAATGGAGCGCGCTGCTGTGTGCGTCGTCGTACGAGACGCAGTTCGATCCGGCGGCGCGGCATCGCGCGATGCGCTGGCTCAAGTTGCATGCCGACTACGACGACCGGCATCCGTGGGAAGCGCTCGACATCGTCGCGACGCTGCTCGGCCGGTCGCCCGCCGCCCGCGACGTGCGCGACGTCGAGACGTCGATTCGCAAGAGCCTCGGCTATTTCGCGACGAGTCTCGATTGCTGCATGCAGGGGTAGGAGCCGGCACCGCGCGATCGCCGGCGCGCGAGCCGGCAGGATCGGCGCAACGTCGGCGTGTGTCGTCCAGGTTGTCGTGTCGAGCAATTTTTCATGGCCACCCAAGTTCTCGTCGTAGAGTCGAATCCGCGCACGCGCGACATGATCCGCGCGTTGCTGCGCAGTGCGCAGATCGATACGGCCGCGTTCGACGACGTGTCGATGTTGCCGACGCGCGTGGCGGCGGGGCCGCCGGCGCTGGTCGTGCTGCGCGTCGAGCAGCCGGCGACGCCCGCGTATGTGGCGCTCCGCGCGCTGCGCCGCGCGGGGTGCGACATCCCGGTGATCGTGCTCAGTCGCAGCGCGCAGACGCCCGACAAGGTCGTCGCGCTCGAGATCGGCGCGGACGACTACGTCGTCGAGCCGTTCGAGCCGATGGAGTTCATCGCGCGCGTGCGCTGCGCGATGCGCCGCCACGCGGCGACCCGTCCTCAACGGCCGCGCGCATCCGGCATTCCCGCGCCCTATGCATTCGGCGACATCGAGGTGGATTTCGCGAACCGGCGCGCGAGCCGCGCGGGGCGCGATCTCGGGTTGCGCGCGAGCGAGTTCACGCTGCTCGAGCTGTTCATCACGCAGCCGATGCGCGTGCTGTCGCGCACCGAGATCCTCGTGCTGCTCGGACTCAAGACGGCCGGGCGTTCCGAGCGCGGGCTCGACGTGCTGATCTTCCGCCTGCGCAACCTGATCGAGCAGGCCGTCGGCGACTATCGCTATATCCGCACCGTGCGCGGCAAGGGCTACATGTTCGTGCCGCTCGGCACGCTCGCCGACGACGGGCCGGCACCGCCGGACGCATGAGCGCCGCGGCCGGCTTTCACGATCCTTCCCGCCGGCCCGCTTGCAGCCGGATGACCGGGCAAGCGAGCATCCGGGCATTGTCGGTTTAGAACGACCGTGCTAAATTCCCGCCAGCACTAGCAGTCACCGACTCACAGATCCGGTGCCGGCAACCGGCGCCCACGACGCGCGCCGGCGGGCCGCCCGACAGGAGACAGACGTGATGGAGCTTGCATCGTTCGGGCGTGCGCGGATCGACCGCGGCGCGCAGCGTACCGGCCGCGCGCCGCGGGCGCCGGGCACGCGGAGGGCAGCACGATGAGCCTGTTGATGTCGCGGCGCGATCTCGCGTTCCTGCTGTATGACTGGCTCGACGCGCAAGCGCTCGTCGCGCTGCCGCGTTACGCCGAGCACAGTCGCGAGACGTTCGACGCAGTGCTCGACACCAGCGAGCGGATTGCCGAAGACCTGTTCGCGCCGCATGCGGCGCGCGGCGATCGCGAGGAGCCGCAGTTCGACGGCGAGCGCGTGACGCTGATCCCGGAAGTCGAACCGGCCGTGCGCGCCTTTGCGGATGCCGGGCTGATCGCCGCAGGCCACGACGAAGCGCTCGGCGGCATGCGCTTGCCGAAGCTGGTCGAGGCCGCGTCGTTCCTGTTCTTCCAGGCAGCGAACATCGCCACGTCCGCCTATCCGTTCCTGACCGCCGCCAACGCGAACCTGCTCGTCGCGCACGGCAGCCCCGCGCAGATCGACGCATTTGCGCGCCCCGAGCTGGAAGGGCGCTATCTCGGCACCATGTGCCTGTCCGAGCCGCAGGCCGGTTCGTCGCTGTCCGACATCGCGACGCGCGCGGATTTCGAAGGCGATTCGCCGCTCGGCCCGCGCTACCGGCTGACCGGCAACAAGATGTGGATCTCGGGCGGCGAACACGAACTGACGGAGAACATCGTCCACCTCGTGCTCGCGAAGATTCCCGACGAACACGGCCGGCTGCTGCCCGGCACGCGCGGCATCTCGCTGTTCATCGTGCCCAAGTACCTGCCGGGCGGCGACGGCGCGGCGCAGGGCGAGCACAACGACGTGGTGCTCGCGGGGCTGAACCACAAGATGGGTTACCGCGGCACCACCAACTGCCTGCTGAACTTCGGCGAAGGCACGCGCTACCGCCCGGAAGGGCGCGCAGGCGCGATCGGCTATCTGGTCGGCCAGCCGAACCACGGCCTCGCCTACATGTTTCACATGATGAACGAGGCGCGCATCGGTGTCGGCGCGGGCGCGGTGGCGCTCGGCTACACGGGTTACCTGCACGCGCTCGACTATGCGCGCAACCGGCCGCAAGGGCGCCCGCTCGGGCCGGCGGGCAAGGATGCCGCCGCGCCGCAGGCGCCGATCGTCGACCATCCGGACGTGCGGCGCATGCTGCTCGCGCAGAAGGCCTATGTCGAAGGCGGTCTCGCGCTGATCCTGTATTGCGCGAAACTGGTCGACGAAGCACGCGCGCACGACGATGCGGACGTGCGCGCTCAATCCACGCGCCTGCTCGACATCCTGACGCCGATCGCGAAAAGCTGGCCGTCGCAGTGGTGTCTCGCGGCGAACGACCTCGCGATCCAGGTGCACGGCGGCTATGGCTACACGCGCGACTATGCGGTCGAACGGCTCTATCGCGACAATCGTCTCAACCCGATCCACGAAGGCACGCACGGCATCCAGGCGCTCGACCTGCTGGGCCGCAAGGTCGCACAGGACGATGGCGCGTTGCTGCACGCACTCGATGCGCGGATCGGCGCGACTGTCGAACGCGCGCGGACGCTCGATGCCGACCTGCGCGAGCGGGCCGATGTGCTGGCGCGGCGGTGGGCGCGGCTGGTCGAGGTCACACGGCAACTCGGCGCGATCGGCGATCCGCAGGCGCGGCTCGCGAACGCGAGCGTCTATCTGGAAGCGTTCGGCCATCTTGTCGTGGCATGGCTGTGGCTCGACGTGACGCTCGCCGCGCACGGGCACGCCGACGATTTCCACGACGGCAAGCGTGCGGCGGCCCGCTATTTCTTCAACTGGGAATTGCCGAAAGTGGATGCGCAGCTCGATCTGCTCGCGAGCGTCGACACGACGACGCTCGACATGCGCGACGCGTGGTTCTGATCATTGCTTCACCGACATTCCGGTATGAAGACGATGTCGCGGATGCCGATTCCGTCGGCTGTTGCGGATTCGTCGTGAACCGGCCATGCGGGCGCGCCCCGCAGGATGACTCGATGCGCGGCGACGCCGCACAAGGAGAGAGACGAACATGAAAGCCCTGTTGTGTACCGCATTCGGCCCGATCGACAGCTTGCGCATCGAGGACGTGGCGATTCCCGAGCCGGCCGCGGGCCAGGTCCGGGTTCAGGTGAAGGCCGCGTCGCTCAATTTCCCCGACGCGCTGATTGTCCAGGGGCTGTACCAGGTGAAGCCGGCGCTGCCGTTTTCGCCGGGCGCGGAATTTGCCGGCGTGATCGACGCGGTGGGCGAGGGCGTGACCGCGTGGCAGCCGGGGGATGCGGTGGTCGCGTTCACCGGGCACGGCGGCTTTGCGCAGCAGTGCGTGGCCGACGTGCACCAGATTGCCGCGCTGCCGCCGGGCATGACATTCGAGCAGGGCGCGGCGCTCGTGCTGGCGTACGGCACGTCGCTGCACGCGTTGCAGCAGCGGGCGCGGCTGCAAGCAGGCGAGACATTGCTCGTGCTGGGCGCGGCGGGCGGCGTTGGCCTCGCCGCGATCGAGATCGCGAAGGCACTCGGCGCACGCGTGATCGCGGCGGCGTCGAGTGCGGACAAGCTGGCGCTGTGCCGCGAAGCGGGCGCCGACGAGACGATCGACTATGCGACCGAAGACCTGCGCCGCCGCGTGGACGAATTGACCGGCGGGCGCGGTGCGGACGTCGTCTACGATCCGGTGGGCGGTGCCTACAGCGAAGCGGCGTTGCGCGCGACCGCGTGGCGCGGCCGGTTCCTCGTGGTCGGCTTCGCGGCCGGCGAGATTCCGAAGCTCGCGCTGAACCTGGCGCTGCTCAAGGAGCGCGACATTCTGGGCGTGTTCTGGGGCGATGCGGTGCGCCGCGAACCGAAGCAGCATGTCGCGAACATGCGCCTGCTGGCCGAATGGTTCGCGGCCGGCAAGGTACGACCCGCGATCACCGAGCGTGTGTCGCTGGCCGGTGCGGCCGATGCGATCGCGCGGATGGCCAACCGGCAGGTGAAGGGCAAGGTGGTGATCCTGCCGGACGCGTGACCGGCTTTCCGCGCGCGGCGTGCCGTGTTCCGGCACACGCCGCGCCGCTGCCGTTCGGCGCTCGTGCGCGTTACGCGATCTGCTGCAGAAGGGCCGCGACCCGCTGCCCGAGCGCACGATGCTGATCGGCCGCGAAGTGAACGCCATCCACCGGGCTCACCTCGATGATCGCGCCGGCATCGAGAAAGTGCGCACCGGCGTCGCTTGCCACCTGTTCGTACCGCTTCGCGAGCTGCCGCGACTTCGCTGCGCCGCCCGCGAAGATTTCGCCGAGGAAGCCGACTTCGATGATCGGCGCAGGTGCCATCAGCACGAGCGTCGGTGACGTACCGGACGGGCCGGCACCGCACGCGGCGATCTCGGCAAGCAGCACGCCGACCGACGTCGCGATGTCGGCCGATGTGACCGAGAAGCGTGTCTTCAGATCGTTGGTCCCGAGCATCAGCACGACGACATCGACGGGCAAGTGACTTTCGACGCACGCGCGCAGATACGACAAACCGTTCTTGTGCCGGCCTTCGATCGGATCGTCATGCACGGTCGTGCGCGCGGGCAATCCTTCTTCGATGACCCGCCAGCTCGCGCCGAGCGTTTGCGCCAGCACGCCGGTCCAGCGTTCTTCGCGTGCGAACCGCTCCAGTACGCCGGCACGCGTCATCGGGCGTGTACCGTGTGTGTTCGAATCGCCGTAGCAGAGCACGGTTTTCTGCGTCATCGTCAGGTCCTCCGTCAGTCGTTCAGTCGTTCAGTCTTTCGGCAAGCGCAGCACGTCGAGCGCGTGCTGCGAGAATTCGACCCAGAACCGCTCGTTCGCGATGCCGGCTTGAAGGACCAGGTGCTGAAGGCGCTTCGTGCGCGAATCGGCGCTTTCCGAAAAGTCGCGAGCCTCGATCTGCAGATACAGGTCGAGCTTCTCCTGGTGCAGCGCGATGCGCCGCCTGATTTCGTCCTCGAGGCCGGCTGGGCCGAGCACCGCTTCCGCGCGCAGGCGCACCATCAACGCTTCGCGCAGCGGCGTCGGGTCTTCCGGTTCGGCGATCCAGCGGCGCAACTCCTTCTTGCCCGCCGGCAGGATCCGGTACGCGCGCTTGCGGCCGCGCCCCGATTCGGCCGGCAGCGATTCGATCCAGCCCGTTTCCTCGAGACGTCCCAGCTCGCGATAGATCTGCTGGTGCGTCGCCTGCCAGAAATAACCGATCGAGCGATCGAAACGGTCGGCGAGTTCGGAGCCCGAACCCGGGCGTTCGGCAAGCGCGGTGAGGAGTGCGTGGGGCAGGGACATGTCGGATCGGAGGAGGCCGCGGAATGAACCGCATCTTGCCATATCGGGGCCACAGTACAAGATGACGGATGCGTTTATGCAACGGGTTGCATAAACGAAAGCGGTCGACTACTATCTGTGCAACTTGTTGCATAAAAATTGGAGACACCCCATGACATCGCGTTATCCGCATCTGACGACCCCGCTCGAGCTCGGCTTCACGTCGCTCAGGAACCGCGTGCTGATGGGGTCGATGCACGTGGGCCTCGAGGAAGCGCCGAACGGCTTCGAGCGGATGGCGGCGTTCTATGCGGAGCGTGCGCGCGGCGAGGCCGGCCTGATCGTCACGGGCGGATTTGCGCCGAACGAGCGGGGCCGTCCGGCGCCCGGCGGCGCGATGCTGACGACCGAAGCAGAAGCGGAGCGTCATCGTGTCGTGACGCGCGCGGTGCATGCGGAGGGCGGCAAGATCGCGCTGCAGATCCTGCATTTCGGGCGCTACGCGTATCACCCGGCGCTCGCCGCGCCGAGCGCGCTGAAGGCGCCGATCAACCCGTTCACGCCGCATGCGCTGACGAGTGATGAAGTCGACGAGACGATCGCCGATTTCGTCCGATGTGCGGCCCTCGCGCAGCAGGCGGGCTACGACGGCGTCGAGATCATGGGATCCGAAGGCTATCTGATCAACGAATTCATCGCCGCGCGCACGAACCATCGCGACGACGCATGGGGCGGCGCGTACGAGAACCGCATCCGTTTCCCGGTCGAGATCGTGCGGCGCGTGCGCGAGCGGGTCGGCACGAACTTCATCATCATCTACCGGTTGTCGATGCTCGATCTCGTCGAAGGCGGCTCGACGCTCGACGAAGTGATCCGGCTCGCGCAGGCGATCGAAGCGGCCGGTGCCACGATCATCAATACGGGCATCGGCTGGCACGAGGCGCGCATTCCGACCATCGCGACGAAGGTGCCGCGCGCCGCGTACGCCTGGGTCACGCGGCAGTTGATGGGCAAGGTCGGCATCCCGCTCGTCGCGACCAACCGGATCAACACGCCGGAAGTCGCGGAGCAACTGCTGGCCGACGGCTATTGCGACATGGTGTCGATGGCGCGGCCGTTTCTCGCCGATGCCGAGTTCGTGCGCAAGGCACGGGAAGGGCGCGCGGACGAAATCAACACGTGCATCGGCTGCAACCAGGCCTGCCTCGACCACACGTTCAGCGGCCGGATCACGTCGTGCCTCGTGAATCCGCGTGCGTGCCATGAAACCGAGCTCGTGATTCGCCCCGCGCAGCAGCGCAAGCGGATCGCCGTGGTCGGCGCCGGGCCGGCGGGCCTCGGCTTCGCGGTCACCGCGGCCGAGCGCGGTCATGCGGTGACGCTGTATGAAGCCGGCGCCGAGATCGGCGGCCAGTTCAACATCGCGAAGAAGGTGCCCGGCAAGGAGGAGTTCAACGAGACGCTGCGCTATTTCCGTCGGCAGCTCGAACTGCGCGGCGTGACGCTCCACCTCAATACGCGCGCGACCGCCGAGCTGCTGCTGCAACACGAATTCGACGAAGTGGTGATCGCGACGGGCATCGTGCCGCGCACGCCACCGATCGACGGTGTCGGGCACGCCAAGGCGCTCGGCTATCTCGACGTGCTGCGCGACGGCAAGGCGGTAGGACGCAGCGTTGCGATCGTCGGCGCCGGCGGGATCGGCTTCGACGTCGCGGAATATCTCGTGCATCGTGCGGGCGCCGGGCACGTCGACGCGGACCGCTTCTTCGCCGAGTGGGGTGTCGACCCGTCGTATGCGAACGCAGGCGGCTTGCGTCACGCGCACCCCGAGCCGGCAGCGCGGCAAATCCATCTGCTGCAGCGCAAGGCATCGAAAGTTGGCGACGGGCTCGGCAAGACCACCGGATGGATCCACCGCACGGCGCTGAAGGCGCGCGGGGTCGGGATGTCGTCGGCGGTGACCTACCGGCGTATCGACGACGATGGATTGCACGTGACGATCGATGGCATCGAGCAGACGCTGCCGGTGGACAACGTCGTGATCTGCGCGGGGCAGGAGCCGTTGCGCGAACTGGCGGAGCAACTGGAGACCGCCGGGCGCAAGGTGCAGGTGATCGGCGGCGCGTACGAAGCGGCCGAGCTCGACGCGAAGCGCGCGATTCACCAGGGCACGACGCTGGCCGCGACCCTTTGAGACCGATACGTTTCTTTTCCGCCCGACGATACAGGAGTTTTCGATGACGAACGCACCGCTGCATCTTCAACCCGCTGTCGCGCAATCGCTCGACACGTGGCACGCGATGGTCGAACGCAAGGATTTTGACGCACTGGAATCGATCGTCCATCCGGACGCCGTGTTCCGCTCACCGATGGCGTTCAAGCCGTACGGGCCGGCGCCCGCGTTATTGCTGGCGTTGCGCACGGTCATCACGATCCTCGAGGATTTCACCTATCACCGCCAGTTCGTCACCGACGACGGCGAGAGCGTGGTGCTGGAGTTCAGTGCGGCCATCGGCGACAAGGCGCTGAAGGGGATCGACATGATCCGCTTCGACGAAGAAGGGCGGATCGTCGAGTTCGAGGTCATGATCCGGCCGTTCAATGCGCTGCAGGCACTCGGTGCCGAAATGGGCGCGCGGCTCGCCCAGCAGTTGCCGTCGTTCAAGCTCGGCGGTTGAGCGGGGCGATTGCGGCGCAGTGGCCGCCGCGCGCTTAGCGCGCGAGTTGTGCCTGCGCGAGCCGCCCCAGGCAGCGGACGCCGTCCTCGATGTGTTCGTTCCACACGTGCCCCGCGCTCAGGCGCAGGCAATGGCGAAAGCGCCGGCTGGCCGAGAAGATGTCACCCGGCGCGAAGCAAATACCCTGTTCGAGCGCGGCATCGAACAGCGCGCGTGAATCGAATCGCTTCGGCAGTTCGAGCCAGAGCACGAAGCCGCCGGCCGGCCGGCTCACTTTCGTGCCAGGCGGAAAGCAGGCCTCGATCGTGCGCGTCATCCGCGCCAGGTTGTCCTCGAACACGCGCCGGACGCGGCGCAAATGCGCGTCGTATGCGCCGCTCCGCCAGGAAGTCGGCCAGCGCGAGCTGCAGCAACACGGGGCCCAGCATCGATGCGGCGACGAGGCCGGTCGGGCCGTAGCCGACGATCGCGTCGTCACAGTGTTCGATTCAGCGCGCGGTCGTACCGGGCAGGTTGCCGTCGAATGCGTCCTGCAGCAGCGCGCGCAGGCCGTCGCGTTCGATCGGGCGCGGGTTCCAGTACGGATTGGCGGCCGCGAGATCGGCGGCGCGATCGAGGTCGGCTTCCTGCATCCCGATCGCCTTCAGCGAGACCGGCGCGCCGTTGTCGAGCGCCAGGGCGTAAAGGCCGCGTGCGGCGTCGTTCGTGCCGATCGCGCGGGCGATCCGCTGCATTGCTTCCGGCGCGTGCGCGGCGTTGTACGCGAGCGCATGCGGCAGCACGACCGTGTGGGTCGGCGCGTGAGGCAGGTTGAAGCTGCCGCCGAGCGTGTGACAGAGCTTGTGGTGCAGCGCCATGCCGACGTTGCCGAGCACCATGCCGCACAGCCACGCGCCGTAGAGCGCGTCGCTGCGCGCGTCGAGATCGGCCGGGTCGCGCCGCACGCCGGGCAGGCCGCGCGCGAGTGCGCGAATGCCTTCTTCGGCCACGAGGCTCATCACCGGATTCGCGTTGTTCGCGTAGAGGCCTTCCGCCGCGTGCGCGATCGCATTGAGGCCGCTCGTCACCGACAGCCCGATGGGCAGCGTGACGGTGAGCGCGGGATCGTAGATCACCGTCTTCGGCAACACGCGAGCGTCGGAGCCCGTGCGCTTGACGCCGCCTTCGGTCAGGCCGTAGATCGGCGTCATCTCGCTGCCGGCGTACGTCGTCGGAATCGCGAGGATCGGCAGGCTGCTTTCGAGCGCGATCGCCTTGCCGAGGCCGATCGTCGAACCGCCGCCGATCGCGATCGCGCAGTCGGCATCGCGCGACCTGGCGAACGCCTGCGCATCGCGGGCAATCTCGATCGGCACGTGCATCGTCGCGCGATCGTACAGCCCGGCCGCGCGCGCACCGAGCCGCTCGACGAGGCGTTGCGCGAGATCGCGCTGTTCCGGCGTGCAGAGCACGATCGCGCGTTGCGCGCCCAGTTCCAGCACTTCGCGTTCGAGATGCTCGAGGCTGCCTGCGCCGAAGATCACGCGGGCGGGGCGGGCCAGGTAGATGAAATTCATGGCGTCGTTACTCCGTTGCGTAGTCGACCTGATGGCGCGAGATGCGCAGGCCCGTCAGTGCGTCGCGTACGCGTGCGTGTTCGGGATGCGTCGCGTATGCGTCGAGTGCTTCGCGCGATTCGAAATCGGCGACGAGAATCAGGTCGCACGCGTAGTCGGCCGCGCTGAAATCCGCGCCGACTTCGAGGTGCATCATGCCCGGAATCCGGCCGCGCAGGCTTTCGAAGGCGGTCTTGACGATGGTGCGTGCCACCGCGCGCTCGGGTTCGGTCGCGCCGGCGACGTTCCACATCACGACGTGGCGGATCATGCGGCGCGCTCCGCGGGATTGAGCACGAAGTCGTAATCGAGCGTGTAGAACGGCGTGTCCATGCGCGAGCCGTCCGGCGCGATGCCGGGCGCGTGCCGGATCCAGTCGGCGACGAGCGTCGACCGTACGCCGAACACCGCATCGGAGTCGAGATAGCGGTCGCCGTCGCGGAACACGTGCGTGATCAGCGTTTCGTAGCCGCGCGCCTCGATCATGAAGTGCAGGTGCGCGGGCCGCCACGGATGACGGCCGAGCGCGTCGAGCATCGCGCCGACGGGGCCGTCGTGCGGAATCGGATACGGCTCCGCGAGGATCGAGCGGAATGCGTAGCGGCCGTCGGTATCCGTGCGCAGCCGGCCGCGCGCGCGGTGCGTGACCGAGCCGTCGTCGGCCGGAAGCTGCACGTCGTAGTGCCCGTCCTCGTCGGCTTGCCAGACTTCCAGCGACGCGTGCGCGATCGGCAGGCCGTCGATGCCGCGCACGTGGCCCGACACGAAGCACGGCTCGCCGCAGGCGCCGTTCGCGATGTCGTCGAACATCCCGAAATCGCGGCTGCCTTCGACGTAGAACGGACCGAACACGGTCGCCTCCGTGCAGCCGGCCGGCTTCGCGTGATTCTGCGCGGTGACGAGGGTCGACAGCCCGAGCACGTCGGACAGCAGGATGAACTCCTGGCGCTTGTCGTCGGTGATGTGGCCCACGGCCGTCAGGAAGCCGATCGCGGCTTGCCATTCGGCCTCGGTGAGCTTCGTCTCCCGTGCAAACGAGTGCAGGTGCTGGACGAGGCTGGTCATCACCGTGCGCAACCGCTCGTCGCGACAGCCGCCCAGCGACGCGATCACGGCCTGTGTGATGGTGTCTTCGTTGAGATTGCGCATAGGGGGTGTCTCCTGATGTCGTTGGATAGCGCGTTGACGTAACATTAATTCCTCCCCGGATCGTAAAAAAGAGGGTTTGGAGGAGTTTTGTTCTCCGCCAGGTGGAAGAATCGAACGCATGGACAAGTGGACGCAGATCGAATTTTTCGTGCAGGTCGCCGAGCTGGGCAGCCTGTCGAAAGCTGCCGAGCGGCTCGGGATGTCGAGCGCGGCGGCGAGCCGCTGCCTGAACGCGCTGGAGGAGCGGCTGGGGGCGCGGCTCGTCGAGCGCACCACGCGCCGCCTGTGGCTGACCGACGCCGGGCATGAATACCACCGGCGTTGTGTCGCGATCCTGATGGAACTGTCGGAGGCCGATGCGGCGGTCAACGAAGCGAGCGTCAACCCGGCCGGCACGCTGCGCGTGACGGCGTCGGTATCGTTCGCATCGATCTATATCGCGCCCGCGTTGCCCGAGTTCCATCGGCGCTACCCGAACCTGAACGTGCAGATCGTCGCGGCGAACCGCTATCCGGATTTCATCGAGGCCGGCATCGACGTGGCGATCCGCACGCGCGAGCATGAAGCGGATTCGGGCATCACGGTGCGCAAGCTCGCCGAGACGCGGCGCGTGCTGGCCGCGTCGCCCGGGTATCTGGCAAAGCACGGCGCGCCGGCGACGCCCGATGCGCTGCGCGACCACCGGCTGCTGGTGTACAACCTCGCGAACGATCCGTACGTCCTGCATTTCCGCCACGGCGCGAAGAAGCAGTCGGTCACGATCAAGAGCGTGCTCGATGCTAACGAAGGGCAGGTGATCCGCGCGGCGGCGCTTGCCGGGCTCGGCATCCTGATCCAGCCGCTCTACATCGTTCACGACGATATCGTCGCGGGGAAGCTGGTGCCGGTGCTCACCGACTGGCAACTGCCGGCGCTCACCGTCAACATCGCGTACCAGAGCCGCCGTCACCAGCCGGCGAAGATCCGCGTGTTCACCGAGTTCCTGATCGAGCGCGTCGAACGCCTCGGGCTCGCGCGCAAATGGAAGGAAGTCGGCCGTTGATCGCAGGACGGCGTCAAGGTCGCGTCGGACGGCTCGCGGGCAATCGGTCGCGATCGGCCCGCAGCTGCGTGTCATGTGGGGGCCGGCGTCGGGCGTGGTCGTGAAGTACCAGCACGAGTTCGCGGTGCGCAACCGGCCGCAGGGCGACAAGCTGTGGGTGCAGTTCAGTTTTCCGTTGTAGGCGCGGCGTACGGCCCCGGCCACGCACCCGGCCGGGACAACCTGACGAAATCCTGACGAATCAAGGTGATATATTGTATCATCTGAGGTTTGCGTCACCGACGGGCCGGGCTGCCGGGCACGGCCGCGTGCGACGCCACACTCCGAAGATCGATACGACGTGACGAAAACCAGACACACCCCGGCGCGCGGGGAGCGGCACCACGCCGCGTCGCGCCGGAACGGCGACGCCTGGCGCGTTCGCGCGGCACGCGGCTGCACGACCCTGCTGGGCTGCGCGATGGCGACCTCCGGCGCGTTGGCCGCCGAAGCGGCCGCACCCGCACCGGACGAACGGCATGCGCTGCCGGCGATCAACGTCAGCGCGCCATCCGCACCGGCCGACCCGCTGACGCAACCGCTCGAAACCGGCTCGCGGCTCGGGCTCGCGAGCCTCGACACGCCCGCGAGCGTCGAGACGGTCACGGCCGACACGATCGACGCGCGCGGCGATCGCACGGTGCTCGACGCGGTGACGCGCACCGCGGGTTTCTCCAGCGCGATGGCGCCCGGCACCGGCGGCACCGCATTGAGCGTGCGCGGCTTCAGCGGGCAGGAATCGGTGATGACGCTGCTCGACGGCGTGCGGCTGATGCCGGCCGCCGGCACGATCACGTTCCCGTTCGATACGTGGTCGGTCGAGCGCATCGAGGTGCTGCGCGGCCCGGCGTCGGTGCTGTACGGCGAAGGGGCGATCGGCGGCGTCGTGAACGTGGTGCCGAAACGGCCGCAGCGCACGCGCGAGACGACGCTGCAGGTCGGGGTCGGCCTGGATGGTGCGAAGCGCGCCGCGTTCGATACGACGGGCGCGCTCGGCCCGAAGCTGTCGTATCGCTTCCATGCAAGCGATGCGCGCGCGAACGGTCTCGCCGAGCGGGCCGATACGCATACGACGGCCGTCGGCGGCGCGCTGAAGTTCGACGTGAGCCCGACGCTCACGCTGACGCTCGACTTCGACTATGGCCGCCAGATGCCGGCGGCCTACTATGGCGTGCCGGCGCCGAACGGCGTGCTCGATCCGTCGCTGCGCAAGCTCAACTACAACGTCGCCGACGCGTCGATTTCCTATTACGACCAATGGACGCGCCTGTCGGCGACCTACCGGCCGACGGCCGGCGTGACGATCGACAACCAGCTCTACTACCTGACGTCGAATCGCCACTGGCGCAATGCCGAATCGTATGCGCTCGATGCCGCGACGGGGCGCGTCACGCGCGGCGACTATCTCGACATCGGCCACCACCAGCGGCAGATCGGCGATCGGCTGAGCGCACGCTTCGACGGCACGCTGTTCGGCCGCGCGAACCGCTTCGTCGTCGGCACGGAATTCAGCCAGATCACGTTCAGCGGCACCAACAATTCGCCGTACGGCGGCGAATCGACGGTGCCCGCGCACGGCTTCGATCCCGGCGTGTTCACGAGCCCCGACCCGACGGTGCCGCAGTTCAGCACGCGCGCGCGGCAGGCCGCGGTATTCGCCGAGAACCGGCTCGAAGTGCTGCCGCGGCTCGCGTGGGTGAGCGGGCTGCGCTACGACCACATCGCGTTCAGCCGCGAGCAGGCAGCGACCGGCGCGGGCTTCGACAAGCGTTTCGCGAACGTCGGCTGGCGCACCGGCTTCGTGTTCGAAGTCGCGCCGACGCTCAGCGCGTATGCGCAGTACACGACGGGCGCGGAGGGCCTCGGCTCGCTCGTGACGCTGTCCGCGTCGCAGGCGGGCTACCGGCTCGCGACCGGCGAACAGTGGGAAGCCGGCGTCAAGCAGACGTTGCTCGACGGCCGCGCATACTGGACGTTCGCCGTGTACGACATCACGAAGCGCAACCTGCTCAGCACCGATCCGTTCAATCCCGCGCGGCGCCAGCAGGTCGGCCGGCAATCGTCGCGCGGCCTCGAGCTGACGGGCGGCGCGCGGCTGCCGCACGGCTGGACGGTCGATGCGAACGTCGCGCTGCTGCGCGCGCGCTATGACGCGTTCAACCAGAAGGTCGGCAGCGCGACGGTGTCGCACGCCGGCAATACGCCGGCCAACGTGCCGCGGCAGACGGCGAACCTGTGGCTCGGCTGGGCGTTTGCCGAGCGCTGGCAGGCGAACGCGGGCGTGCGCTACGTCGGCGCGACCTACGGCGACGACGCGAACCGCGTGCAGGTGCCGTCGTACACGGTGTTCGACGCGTCGCTGCGCTGGCAGCCGACGTCGCGCACCGAGCTGGCGCTGATCTTGCGCAACCTCGCGAACCGCACGTATGCGGTGACGACGTCGAACGCCGGCGAGCAATGGCTGCTCGGCCCGTCGCGCTCGGCGGAGCTCGTCGCGACGATGCGCTTCTGATGCGGCACGGCGCACCTCCCGTGATGCACATGCTCGACATCGAACGCGTGAGCTGGTCTCCCGGCGGCGCGATCACCGTGCTCGATTCGGTGACGCTGAGCGTGGCCGAAGGCGAGTTCGTCGGGCTGGTCGGCCCGAACGGCAGCGGCAAGACGAGCCTGCTGCGCTGCGTGTTCCGTTATGCGCGGCCCGATGCCGGCCGTGTCGCGCTCGATGCGCAGGACGTGTGGCGCATGCGGCCGCGCGCGGTCGCGCAGCGCATCGCGGTGCTGCAGCAGGAGACGCCGGACGATTTCGGGCTGACGGTCGACGAACTGGTCGGCATGGGGCGCACGCCGCACCAGCGGCCGTTCGACGCGGAGACGGCGGACGATCGCCGGATCGTCGAATCCGCGCTGCACGACGTCGGCCTCGTCGAGCGCCGTGCGCAGCGCTTCGCGTCGCTGTCGGGCGGCGAGAAGCAGCGTGCGCTGCTGGCCCGCGCACTCGCTCAGCAGCCCGAACTGCTGCTGCTCGACGAACCGACCAACCATCTCGACCTGCGCCATCAGCTCGAACTGCTCGCGCGCGTGCGGCGCCTCGGCATCGCGACGCTCGCCACGATTCACGACCTCAATCTCGCGGCCGCGTATTGCGACCGGCTCCACGTGCTCGCGCACGGCAGGGTCGTCGCGTCGGGCGTGCCGGCCGACGTGCTGACCGAAGCGCTGCTGCGCGACGTGTTCGGCGTCGCCGCGCTCGTCGATCGCCATCCCGTCACGGGCCGGCCGCGCATCACGCCGCTTCATCCGGAATGATTGCCATGCCGTTTCCTGTCTTGTCCTCTGCTTTGTCGCCTGTATTTCGCCGGCTGGTTGCCGCGACCGTGCTCGGCTGCGCGGCCGCGCATGCGGGCGCCTATCCCGTCACCGTGCGCAGCTGCGATCGCGACGTGACGTTCGAGCGCGCGCCGACGCGTGCGGTGAGCAACGACGTGAACCTGACCGAGATGATGCTCGTGCTCGGCCTGAAGGACCGGCTCGTCGGCTACACCGGGATCGGCGGCTGGAAGACGGGCACCGCACGCGTGCGTGAAGCGCTGCGCGGCGTACCCGAACTGGCGAGCCAGTATCCGTCGCTCGAGGTGCTGGCGGCCGCGCGCGCCGACTTCTATCTCGCGGGCTGGAACTACGGGATGCATGTCGGCGGCCCGGTGACGCCCGCGACGCTCGCGCCGTTCGGCATCCGTGCGTACGAGCTGACCGAATCGTGTTCGCACGTGATGAAGCAGGCGGCCGCGTCGTTCGACGACGTGTTCCGCGACCTGAACAATCTCGGCCGGATCTTCGGCGTCGACGCGCGCGCCGCGCAGGTCGTCGCGTCGATGCGCACGCGTCTCGCGGCGGTGTCGCGCACGATCGGGCATCCGGAGCCGCTGCGCGTGTTCGTCTACGACAGCGGCACCGACAAGCCGATGACGGCCGGCGGGCTCGCGATGCCGACCGCGCTGCTGGCGGCGGCCGGCGCGCGCAACGTGATGGCCGACCTGCCGCGCAGCTGGACGCAGGTGAGCTGGGAAAGCGTGGTCGCGCGCGATCCGCAGGTGATCGTGATCGTCGACTATTCGGCCGTGACGGCTGCGCAGAAGCAGCAGTTCCTGCTGAGCCAGCCGTCGCTCGCACGGGTGGCCGCGATCCGCGACCGGCGCTTCATCGTGATTCCGTACGATGCGGCGACGCCGGGCCCCGAGAACGTCGCGGCCGTCGAGACGCTAGCGCGCACGCTGTATCCGGCCGCGTTCGCCGGGCCGGCGCGATGAGCATGCACGCGCGTGCAGCGCGGCCCGCCATGCGCGTGGTGCTGCCGGCGCTGGCGCTGCTGCTGATCGTGTCGATCGTCGCGTCGGCCGCGTTCGGGCCGGCGCCGATCGCGATGCCGGCGGCGGTGCGCATCGTCGCCACGCATATCGTGTCGGCGTTCGGCGAGGCCGGCGCAGTGGCGGCGGGGGCGGGCGACGACAGCATCGTCTGGCTGATCCGGATGCCGCGCGCACTGCTGGCCGCGATCGTCGGCGCGACGCTGGCGGCGGTCGGCGTCGCGCTGCAGGCCGCGACCGCGAACCGCCTGGCCGATCCGCACCTGCTCGGCGTGAGCGCGGGGGCGATGCTCGGCGCCGTCGCGGTCACCGTGATAGCCGGTGCAGCATTCGGCCCGTTCACGCTGTCGGCTGCCGCGTTCGCGGGCGCGCTCGCGGCGACCGCCTGCGTCGTCGCGCTCGCTTACCGGCGCGGCCGGCTCGAATCGGACCGGCTGCTGCTCGCGGGGGTATCGGTGTCGTTCATGATGGCCGCGTTCGGCAACCTGCTGCTGTATCTCGGCGACCAGCGCGCCGCGTCCTCCGTGCTGTTCTGGATGCTCGGCGGCGTCGGGCTGGCGCGCTGGGATCTGCTGCCGGTGCCGGCCGTCTGCGCGGCGCTCGCCTGCGGCGCGTTGTACGCGCGCCGGCGCGAACTGAATGCGCTGATGTCGGGCGATGTTGCCGCGGCTGCGCTCGGCGTGCCGAGCGCGCGGCTGCGGCGCGAGGTGTTCGTCGTCGCGTCGTTCGCGACGGGCGCGATGGTGGCGGTGAGCGGGGCGATCGGCTTCGTCGGGCTCGTGACGCCGCATCTGTGCCGTCGCGTCGTCGGCGCCGAGCATGGCAGGCTGCTGCCGGTGGCCGCGCTGACGGGCGCGATCCTGCTCGTCTGGGCCGATGTGGCCGCCCGCACGCTCGCGGCGCCGGAGGATCTGCCGATCGGGATCGTGACCGCGATGTTCGGCAGCCTGTTCTTCGTCGCGCTGCTGCGCCGCCGCTGAGCGGCGCGCAGGTCAGGCGACGGCGGCCGGGGCGCCGCCCGCCGCGCGCTTCATTGCCGCGGGAGGGCCATGCCGGTGCTGCCGCCGAACGCGTCGGCATGCGAGAGGGCATCCGGCAAGTCGAACAGGTTGTCCGGCAGCGACAGCGCGGGCAGCGTGATCACGAAGCGTGCGCCGCCGAGCGGTGAATCCTCGAGCCGCACGTCACCGCCATGCACCTGCGCGACGCGCCGCACGATCGCGAGCCCGAGCCCGAAGCCGCCGGTCTGCCGGTCGCGGCTGGAGTCGAGCCGCTGGAACGGTTCGAACACGCGGGCGCGTTCGGCGGCCGGAATGCCGGGGCCATCGTCGTCGACGCTCAACACGAGCGCGCCGGACGCGTTGCGCTCGGCGGCGAGCAGCACCGTGCGCGAGGCGTAACGTGCGCCGTTGCGGATCAGGTTCAGCAATGCGCGGGCGACCAGCTTCGGGTCGCATACGTGGGTCGCGGGCGCGTCGAGGGCCGACACGTCGAGCGTGATGCCGCGATCGACGATGTCGTTCGCGACGTTGCCGGCGACACTGTCGAGCAGCGCGTCGACGACGACTTCCATCGGCGCGAGCTGGCTTGCACCCTGTTCGAGCCGGCCGATCGTCAGCAGCTCGGTGACGAGCTCGTCGAGCTCGCGCACGTCGCGCCGCAACGCGTCGCGGCGTTCGCGCATCCGGGCCGTTTCGTTAGGCTCGGCGAGCAGCGCGAGCCCGAATTCGAGCCGCGCGAGCGGCGTCTTCAGTTCGTGCGAGATGCCGTGCATCATTTCGCGCTGCTGCTTGATCGACGCCTCGATGCGCTCGGCCATGTCGTTGAACTGCTGCGACAGCTCGTAGATGTTCGACTTGCCGGACAGCTTCACGCGCGTCGACAGCGTACCGGCGCCGAATGCGCGGGCGGCTTCCTGCAGCCTGCGCAGGTCGCGCCAGTGATAGTGAATCCACAGCACCACCGCGAACAGCGTGCTGAGCGCGAGCAGCATGTACGCATAGATCCTGATGTCGAGGCTGAATGCTTCGATCGGCCGCGCATGCAGCACCGAACCATCCGCGAGCGGCATGTAGTAATCCTTCGCGTCGTAGCTGATCGCGATCAGGCCGGCGTCGAGATCGCGCAGCGGCTCGCCGCTCAATTGCGCGCGGGCGGTGGCCATCGGCATGAAGTCGAACCGTTCGTTGCCGTGCTTCGCGAGCTCGCGCAGCGCCACCTTGCGCTGCTCGCCCGGATGGCGTTCGAGGTAGTCGTTGAGCACGAACGCGTAGGTCGTCAACGCGTCGCGCTCCGCCTGCGCGCTGCGATCGTAGAAGATCCGGTCGAACGACAGCTGGATGAAGATGATCGACGCCGCGACGAACAGGATCACGACGAGGTACAGCCGAATCAATGGGCGGAGCATTTATTCGTCCCACGCGGAAGGGCTGAACAGGTAGCCGCGGCCCCAGATCGTCTTGATCTTGTGCGGCTCCGACGACGCATCCTCGAAGCGGCGGCGCAGCTTCGAGATGCCGGAATCGACCGAGCGATCGAGCCCGTCGAACTCGATCCCGCGCAGCTGCTTCAGGATGTCGTCGCGGCTCAGCACGGTGCCGGCCGCGCGCGCGAGGATCAGCAGCAGGTTGAATTCGGCGGTCTTCAGGTCGACCGGCTCGCCGCGCCACGTGACGGTGCGGTTCGGCGGCGAGATCGCCAGTTCGCCGAACACGAGCGCTTCGGGCGCGGCCACCGGCGCTTCCGCGACGGCCGGCTGCGCGCGGCGCAGCAGCGCGCGGGCGCGGGCGACCAGCACGCGTGGTTCGATCGGCTTCGTCACGTAGTCGTCGGCGCCCGTCTCGAGGCCCGCGACCTGGTCGTAGACGTCCAGGCGCGCAGTCAGGATCAGCACGGGGACGTTGGTGAACGCGCGGATGCGCCGGCAGACTTCCATGCCGTCGAGGTTCGGCAGCATCAGGTCGAGTATCACGAGGGCCGGCTGGTGCTCGCGCACCGCGGCGACGGCGAGGTCGCCGCGTCGCACGACCGTCACCGCGAATTCATAACCGTCGAGGTATTCGCGGACGAGCTGCGCCAGGCGGTCGTCGTCTTCGATCAGCAGTACACGGTATTTGAGTGGGTCTTCGTTCATGGTCTCCTCGAGGCGCACGCGCCAACGCACGCCCGGGCAAGCCGGTGCGTGGCGCGGCACGCGAATTCTATCCGGCGCATCGAAGGCCGGGGGAGCGGGGCGACAATCTCGAACAATCGAACACAATTGAGCACAGATTCTCCGAATATTCAGGACAGTCGCGGCGCAGGGCGGCACCTAGACTGCGGGCTCCGTCACTTTTATCTCAATATTGTGCGCCCACTACTCCGCCGCTACCGCTATTGCATGCCGCTCGCCGGCCTGACCCTTGCCGCCGCCGCCCACGCGGAAAACCAGTATTCGTTGTCGCTGGGTGGCGGTATCGCGCCGCGCTACCCGGGCAGCAACCAGTCTCGCGGCGTCGTCGCGCCGGGGTTTTCCGCGAAGTTCGGCAATGGCTTCTTCATCGACAGTACCCAGGGCGCCGGTTACCGGCTGGACCTGCCGCACGGCGCGTTCGTGTCGGCGGCGGTGAGCTATGACCCGGGTCGAGCCGACGAGAACCGCCTCGACTTGCCGGGCTCCGACTACCTGAAGGGCATGGGCCGGGTTCCGGGCTCGGTGCTGGTCGGCGTGCGCGCGGGCGTGACGCTGTTCAACGCGGCGGAACTGAGCGTCACGATCGACTCACCCGTGACGCATACGTCGCGCGGCGTGTCGGGGCACATGGATCTCGCGGTGCCGGTGTTCAAGACCGCGCAGCACGAGATCATCGTGACGGGCACCGTGCATGCGGGCTCGGGGCGCTACACGCAGACGTTCTACGGCGTGACCGATGCGCAGTCGATGACGAGCCGGTTCCGGCCGTATTCGACGCGCGGCGGGATCGACAGCGCGTCGATGGCGCTCGCGTGGAACTGGACGCTCTCGCAGCACTGGTCGGTGCTCGCGACCGGCGGCGTGACGCGATTGCTCGGCCGCTACGGCGACAGCCCGATCGTCCAGTCGCGCAGCAACTACTACGCCATCGCGGGCGCGACCTACAAGTTCTGAGCGAATCGTCGCGGCACGCATCGTGTGGCGCGGTCGGCCTGCACGTGCCGTCACGCCGCGCGGCGTGCGGTAACATGCAGGCGGCTTCGGCGGCAGGCCGAACCCGCGGCTGGGGACACGCGGAATCGGCGTGGCCCGGGCGCGCGGACCGAACATGCATGCAACGCCCGGTCGGCGGGAACGCCGCACAGGTTCCACCGGGCGCAACAGGGAGAATCCGATGAAGAAGACGATCGCGATGATGATGGCGCTGGTTGCGGGCGCAACGTTTGCGGGATGCACGGACATGAAAACGAAGAATGCGACCGCGGGCGGCATGGTGATGAATGGCGAGCCTGCACGCACGTCGCAGGCCTGCAAGGCGGACGCGGGGCCGGACGACGCGCTGGTCGGCAAGACCGAGGCCGATGCGGCGGCGCAACTGGACGGCTGCCTGTGGCGCGTGCTCGAGCGCGACGGCAAGTCGTTGCCGGGCACGATGGATTACCGGCAGGAACGCCGCAATCTCGGCATTCGCGACGGCAAGGTGATCTGGGTGCGGCGCGGGTGAGCGGTATGGCCGGTGGCGGCGTGTGTGCGGGTATGCGCGTGAATGTGGTCGGCATGCGTGCGGTGTCCGGGATTGCCGCGTTTGCGAGGCTGTCGACGCAGACCAGGGCAGGGGCCCGCGCGCTGACACTGGCGGTGCTGGGCGTGCTCGGCATGCTGGCCGGATGCGAACGACATGACGGCGCAGCATCGTCGGCGCGTCGCACCGTTTGCGTCACCGGCTATAACGAGTACACCCGCAAGCTTCACGAGTTCTGGCTCGACGGCGAACACAAGTCCGGATGCTTCGGCAATCCGTCCGCGCGGGAAACCGGTGAAGCCTTCGGCGGGGGCGGCGGGTTCGCCTGCGGCTGCAAGGTCGCGCCGGGGCAAACAGTGAAGCTCGCGTGGGTGTTCGCGCAACCGCTGGACGAGATCGAGCGTGGCGTCGCGGCGGAACACAAGACGATCGACGTGACGATTCCGCAGCCGGAATCGTCGACGTCGCGCTATTTGCGCGTGTATTTCAGGAAGAACGGCACGGCCGAACTGCAATGGGTGGACGACATGAACGCGCCCAAGCTGCCGCCGACCGTGGCGCAATGATCGCCGCGCGACGCGCGCGATCGGCGGTGCGCTACTTCGAGATGTACCACAGCGCATCCGCGCTGGCGCGCGACGGCTGAGCGGCTGCAGCGGGCACCTGGGCCGGCGCGGGCGGCGGCGTGTTCGACGTGATCGCGGTCGGCAGCGTGGCCGGCATGTTCGCGGTCGACGGCGAGGCCGCCGCGGTTCCCGACGTCGAAGGCGTATTCACGTACCACAGCGCATCGGCCGACGCCGTGCGCTTTGCCGCGGTCGCTGCCGCCGCCGGATTGGCTGCCGTATTCGTCGCCGTATTCGCCGACTTTTTCGACCCGGCGGCCGCAGCCGCGCCCCCCGTCCCGGCCTGCGCCGTCATCCCGGCGCCATTGCCCGCGCTACGCTGCGCGCGTGCCTCGAACGGCCCGAGCTGGAAGATCAACGTTTGCGCGGGACGTGTCAGGACGGCATACGGAAACTGCAGCTCCCACGACATCAGCACGCGCCCGGACGACGTCTCGGTGAAGATCGCCGGCACGTGCTTCATGTCGCTGAACTGCACGTAGATCCGCGCGCCGTCGTCGAACACCTGGGTCGGCTTCGCCTGGTCCGCCCCCGTGACCGTCCATCCGAAGTTGTATGAGCCGGCCGGGCCGGCGGGGCCGCCCTGCGGCGGCGGAGGCGGCGGAGCCGACGAAATGGTGCGCGGACGCGTGACCTGCTGCGGGGCGGACACGCTCAGGCTCGCGAACGGGTTGTACGCCTGGGCCTGTTGCGGCGGCGTAAAGGACGGTGGAAGGATGGGCATGGGAGTATCCGGCGAATCCGGCATGGTCCGGATTGCATCATAGACCTTGCGCGCATACGCGAGGCGCTTGTCGGGCGAGGCGGAGTTGTACGCGCCGATCGCGTTCCAGTTGGCGCCGAGTTGGCGAATGTTCTGCGACAGGATCCACGCGCCGACGTACGCGTTCGTGCAGGCATCGAACAGGCTCTCCCGCGTGATGCCTTCGCGCGCGAGCGTCGGCAGCCAGGTGCTGTTGATCTGCATCAGGCCGATGTCGACCGTGCCGTTCGTGTTGGTGTTGACGGCGCTCGGATTCATGCCCGACTCGACCTGCGCGATGCCGCGCATCAGGCTGACGCTCACGTGCTGGAACGCGGCCGCGTCGTCGAGGCAATCGGCCCGCGCGACACCGGCGAGCGCGCACGACAGCGCAATCGTCGCGGCGATTTTCAGCGTATCTCGGCTGATCGAACGGGTTGTCTGACGCGGCATGGCAGGATGGGGCGGAAACCGGCCGCCCGGTGCAAGGAAATTACGCAGACGCGAAGTGTGCCATAGCGCGCACGCAAATGGCTCACGTCAAACTTTCCTTTGCATTTGCCCATGCGTTCGCCACGCATTTTTATCGCGTCGGATCACGCGGTTCGGCGAAGCATTATCGGTAAAAATGGCCGGATTTTCGCGCGAATACCAGCGTAATGGCGGGGCCGGAATACTGACGCGTCGCGTCATTTACTCGCGGAAATCGGTGCTGAATCAAACCGGATGGAAATCGCGCTGAAGTCGATATCCGGGATGAAAAGGGAAGGGCGATTCAAAAGCAACGGCGGCCGAAGCCGCCGTATCGGTGAAAGCGCACCCGACCGGCCGCGCGGCGCGCAGCCGGCCGTCTCGCATCAGAAGCGGTGCCGCAGGCCGAGGTTGACCATCGTCTGCGAGCTCGTGCCCGCATAGCCGTACGAACCGATCGACGCCTGCGCGGCCATCGAGCCGCCCTGGCCGTCGCCGGTCTGGCCGCTGGCGTGCTGGTACGCGGCGGTCAGGTAGACGTCGGTGCGCTTCGACAGGGTGTAGTCCGCGCCGGCCGATACCTGGTGATAGGTGGCCGACGTGTCGCCGCCCGAGCGCGTATAGCTGTAGCCGACGCCGACCAGCAGCGCATTGGTCGCCTGGTAGTTCACGAAGCCTTGCCCGGTGTTGTAGTGCTCGTTCGAGCCGAACACCGAGCTGCCATCGCGGCGGTACTGCGCGTTGCTGTAGCCGAGGCCGACCGTGAACGGGCCGGCGACGTACTGGCCCGCGATGCGCGCGATGCCGATCGAATGCGCGCTCGCATAGCCGCTGTTGACCGGGCCGTCGAACGTGCCGTCCGACGAGCTGGTCCAGCCGGTGCGCTGCGTGTTCGACGCGGGGCTGTTGGTCGTGTGGAAGTAGCCGCCCGCGACGCTGAACGGCCCGTTGCTGTACGACACGGCGGCCGAATACGAATTCGCGGCGCCGGTGCTGCCGGCGATGCCGCCGAACGAGTACATCGCCGAGAACTGCAGGCCCGAATAGACGGCCGACGTGTACTTCACCGCGTTGTCGACGCGGAAGCTGTTGTCGTAGTTGTCGACGTCGCCCGCCGTTGCGAACACGCTGCCGAGATAGTTGTCGGCGGTGATGCCTTGCACGAGATCGACGAGCGGATCGTACTGGCGGCCGAACGTGAGCGTGCCGTAGCGGTCGCTCGTCAGGCCGACGAACGCCTGCCTGCCGAACAGGCGGCCGCCCTGGCCCATCCGGCCGTTGCTCGGGTCGAAGCCGTTCTCGAGCTGGAACAGCGCCTTGAGCCCGCCGCCGAGATCCTCGGTGCCTTTCACGCCCCAGCGGCTGCCGGCCAGGTTGCCCGCGCTGCTGTTGCCGAGCATCCACGCGTTGTCCTTGCCCTGCGCATGATTCACGTAGGTGATCGACGTGTCGATCACGCCATACAGCGTGACGCTCGACTGCGCCTGCGCGACGGGTATCGCCGCGAATGACGCGACGGAAATCAGCGAGAGGGTCGTGCGTTTCATTGTCATCTCCTTGCGCATTGGCTTGTGTGCGTGATCCGGAATGGCAGGAGACTACCGAGCCCGATTAAAACGGCAAAAATGAAATTCTCTTTTGTGGCCTGACGCAGACAGGGATGTCCTCCGATTGCCGCGATCGAGGGATTTGAATTGTTGAAAATTGCGTATCAATCGATTGGCATTTCGCGATTTGGCCATTGCGGCTTGCATATCTCGCGATAATTTCGGGCAATTCGCGGAGGAATCGGGATGGCCGGGATATTGTTATCGATCCGTCAAATAATTATTGAATGAATCGAATTGGCCCGGGTGTAATGAATGTGTTAATTACGCGGCGCGTGCGGCCGGCGACGGCCTCATGGTTGGGTGGCCGATTCCTCATCATGGGTGCCGCGCGTGTGGAACGTCGTGCGTGTGTCACGCCGGCGTGACCGACAGCACCGCGCCGCCCGCCCCAGCGCAGCCACCACCCCCGCGCACCGAAACGCCGGTCGCCGATCTGGTTTTGTATATAATAATCATTCTCATTTACAAAATCGTTGACGCCTGCGCCTCCCGGAACCCGGCCATGTCTGCTGACAAGCTGTCTCTCCATCGAGAAATCGACGCCCTCTACACCGGCCACCATGCGTGGCTGCGCGGCTGGTTGAGCCGGAAGCTCGGTTGCGCGCACCGCGCGGCCGATCTCGCGCACGACACGTTCATGCGCCTGCTTGCGCGCGACGAGCCGATCGGCGCCGACGAGCCGCGCGCGTTCCTGACGACGGTCGCGCAGCGCGTGCTGAGCAATCACTGGCGGCGCGAGCAGATCGAGCGCGCGTATCTCGAAGCGCTCGCACTGCGCCCCGAAGCGCATGCGCCGTCGCCGGAGGAGCGGGCCGTCGTGCTCGAGACGCTGCTCGAAATCGACCAGCTGCTCGACGGCCTGCCGCTCGCGGCGAAGCGGGCGTTCCTGCTCGCGCAGCTCGACGGGCTCACGCAGGCCGAGATCGCGCGCGAACTCGGCGTGTCGCTGGCGACGGTGAAACGCTATCTCGTGAAGGCCGGCACGCAGTGCTTCTTCGCGATGGCGGCCTGACCGGTGGCCGCCCCGGGAGCGCCGGCAGTGCCGCCGCAGGTGGCGCGGCGCGCGGTGGAATGGTGGGTCGACCGGCAGGCCGGCCGCACCGGCGACGCGTTCGACGCCGCGCTCGCGCGCTGGCGCGCCGAGGATCCGGCGCACGACGCGGCATGGCGTCATATCGAAACGATGCAGCGCCGGTTCGGCGGGCTGGCGGCCGGGCTCGACCCGCAGGCCGCGCAGGCGGCGCTGCTGCCGCCGCGGGCGGGCCGCCGCCGCGCGGCCGTGAAGGCGCTGGCCGTGTTGCTGTGCGCGGGCGGTGCCGCATGGATGGCCGAACCCGCGCGGCGCGCGGCGATCTGGCCGGCGGACCTGCGCACGGCGGTCGGCGAGCGGCGCACGGTGACGCTCGCGGATCGCACGGTCGTCGTCCTCGATACCGACACGGCGCTCGACGTGCGCTTCGACGATACGGCGCGCGGCCTGCGCCTCTTGCGCGGCACGATCATGGTGACGAGCGGCCGCGACGAACGCGTGCCCGCGCGGCCGCTGGTCGTCGCGACGGCACAGGGCGAACTGCGGCCGCTCGGCACGCGCTTCGCGGTGCGGCAGCGCGACGGCGCGACCCGCATCGAGGTGTTCGCCGGTGCGGTGCGCGTGCAGCCCGACGATGCGATGGCCGACGCGCGCGTGATCGCAGCCGGAGAGGGCGCGGATTTCACGCGCGACACGATCGGTGCGCCGGCGCCGCTCGATGCGTATGCGTCCGCGTGGACGGGCGGCATGCTCGTCGCGTCGCGCATGCGGCTGGCCGACCTCGTCGCCGAGCTCGATCGCTACCGCCGCGGCAGCCTGCGCTGCGACGCGGCCGTGGCCGACCTGCGCGTGTCGGGCACCTATCCGCTCGACGATCCCGCGCGCGTGCTCGATACATTGAAGGCGACGCTGCCGATCGACGTTCACTACCTGACGCGCTACTGGGCGACGGTCGTGCCGGCCCGTTCGTGAGCGTTTCAAAAAATATTTCCGCTGACCTGAGCTGTTTCTCGATGTTCGCGTGACAGGGGTAGTGAAAGCAGCACTGGCCCATCGTCCACCGACCTCCCGATCATGGTTTCCATCCGTCTCACGTATCGGCGCCGTCCGGCGCCTGCCCGACATCTGCCGCGCGCGTCGCGCCCGGCCGCATCCGCCGCACCTGCCGCGCCGGGTCGCCTCGCGCGCCGGCTGGCCGGCGCCGTCCTGGTGTCAGCGCTGCTGCCGCTGCCCGCGCTAGCCGACACCGACACCGATGCGGCGCCGGCCGTGCAGCGCGCGGCGCGCCGTGCGTTCGACATTCCGGCCGGGCCGCTCGAAGCGGCGCTGAACCGGTTCGGCCGCGACGCGGGCATCCTGCTCGCGTTTCCGGCGGAACTGATCGCCGGCCTGACGAGCGGCGGCGTGCAGGGGCGCTTCGACGTCGACGGCGCGCTCGACCGCCTGCTCGCGGGCACGGGGCTCGTCGCGTTGCGGCAATCGGGCGGCGGTTACACGCTCAAGCGCGCGGACGGTTCGGTCGCACGGCCCGCGGCGGCCGGCGTCGCGGCGGGCGCCGAGTTGCCCGCGATCAATGTGCGCACCCGCGCGCTGCGCGCCGAAAGCTATCGCGCGCCGAAGGAAGCGGGCGTGCTGCGTTCCGAGATCCCGCTGCTCGACACCGCGCAGGCCGTCAACATCGTGCCCGCGCAGGTGCTGCGCGACCAGCGGCCGCGCAACCTGGACGATGCGCTCGGCAATGTCAGCGGCATCACGCAGGGCAACACGCTCGCGGGCACGCAGGACACGATCATGAAGCGCGGCTTCGGCGGCAACCGCGACGGATCGGTCATGCAGAACGGGATGCCGCTCGTGCAGGGGCGCGCGTTCAACGCGGCGGTCGACAGCGTCGAGGTGCTGAAGGGGCCGACGTCGCTGCTGTACGGGCTGATGGACCCGGGCGGCGTGGTCAACGTCGTCACCAAGCAGCCGCAGCTCAAGCGCTACAACGCGATCTCGCTCGGCGCGTCGACGTTCGGGCACGGCAAGAACGGCGGCAGCGCGACCTTCGATTCGACCGGGCCGGTCGGCGATTCGCGGCTCGCGTACCGGCTGATCGTCGACCAGTCGAACGAGCAGTACTGGCGCAACTTCGGCGAATACCGGCAGACCTTCGTCGCGCCGTCGCTCGCGTGGTACGGCCGCGATACGCAGGTCGCGGTGTCCTACCAGTACCGGAAATTCCATTCGCCGTTCGATCGCGGCACCGCGCTCGACCCGCGCACCAACGCGCCGCTCGACATTCCCGCGCGGCGGCGCATCGACGAGCCGTTCAACAACATGGACGGCGAATCGCACCTCGCGCAGCTGAGCGTCGATCACCAGTTCAACGCGGACTGGAGCGCGCATTTCGGCTACAGCTACAACCGCGAGACCTACGACGCGAACCAGTTGCGCACGACCGGTGTTGATCCGGTGAAGGGCACGATGACGCGCAGCAACGACGCGACGCACGGCTCGCTCAGCACCGACAGCTACGGGATCGGCTACGTGAACGGCAAGCTGATGCTGGGAGGGATGCGGCACGACGTGCAGGTCGGCTTCGATACCGAATACCGCCGCATCTACCGCAAGGACATGCTGCGGCAGGCCGTGAAGACGCCGTTCAGCTATCTCAACCCCGTCTATGGGCTGCTGCCGCCGTCGAGCACGGTATCGGCGAGCGACAGCGACCAGACCGACACGCTGCACGATGCGTCGGCGTTCGTGCAGGACACGATCCACCTGACCGACAAGTGGATCGTGTCGGGCGGGTTGCGCTACATCACGTACAACCAGGTCGCGGGGCGCGGGCGGCCGTTCGTCGCGAACACCGATCTCAGCGGTTCGAAGTGGCTGCCGCGCGCGGGCGTCGTCTACAAGTGGACCGACACGTTCTCGCTGTACGGCAGCTATTCGCAATCGCTGAAGCCGTCGTCGTCGATCGCGCCGATGACGGGCTACATCATCGACGGTGCGACGCCGCCCGAGGAAGCGACCGCGTGGGAAGTGGGCGGCAAGCTCGACCTGCCGGGCGGCATGACGGGCACGCTCGCGCTCTTCAATATCGACAAGAAGAACGTGCTCGTGTCGCAGTACAACGACGCAACCAAGCTGACCGACTGGCGCACGTCGGGCAAGGCGCGCTCGCGCGGGATCGAGCTCGACGTGTCGGGCAAGATCGGCGAGCGCGTGAACGTGATCGCGAGCTACGCGTACATCGACGCGAAGACGACCGAGGATCCGCTGTACGCGGGCAACCAGCTGTGGAACGTCGCGCGTCACACCGCGTCGCTCGCGGCCGTCTACGACTTCGGCACGGTGGCCGGCGGCGACGACCTGCGCATCGGCGCGGACATGCGCTACGTCGGCGCGCGGCCCGGCGATTCGGCGAACAGCTTCACGCTGCCGTCGTACGTGCTCGCCGACGCATTCGCCACGTACGACACGCGGATCGGCAAGCAGAAGCTGTCGTTCCAGCTCAACGTGAAGAACCTCTTCAATCGCACGTACTACCCGTCGAGCGCGAACCGTTACTTCGTCGCGATCGGCGATGCGCGACAGGTGTCGCTGCTCACCACGCTGCAATTCTGACCATGCAATCGCCGCGCGGCCGTCACGGCGGCGCGCGGCTTCGGAGAAGATCCAGATGAACCGGAACATGAAGACCGGCGCCGTGCGCGCCGTGGCCGCGAGCGCGCGGCGCCGCGCAATGCGCGCGATCGCGGGCTCGGTGCTCGCGATCGGCGCGGGCCTCGGCCTTGGCGCAGGTGCCGCTACGCCTGCATTGGCGGCCGATGCACCACAGGCCGTGACGCGCGTCGCGATGCTCGTGCAGCTGCGCGGGCCGAACCTGAAGGTCGACGAACGCATCGTCCAGCATCTCGGCGAGCGCGGCTACGCGGTGCGCCTGATCGACGAGTCGTCGACGCCCGATGCGGCGCGCGATGCCGACCTGGTCGTGATTTCGTCGACGGTGTCGTCGAAGAACGTGCGACCCGGCTGGCGCACGCTCGACAAGCCGCTCGTGACCTGGGAAAACGACCTGCTCGACGATCTCGCGATGACGGGCAAGCGCCACGACGTCGACTTCGGCGAAACGGGCAAGGAGCGCTACCTGTGGCTCGTCAATGCACCGCACCCGATCGCGGCCGGGCTGCCGGCCGGCGCGACGAACGTGTACGGCAAGCAGGCGCCGATGAGCTGGGGCAAGCCGGGGCTCGGCGCGATCACGATCGCGACCGTGTATGGCCAGCCCGACAAGGCCGCGATCTTCGCGTACGAGAAGGGTGCGACGATGGACTACGAAGCGCTCGCGCCCGCGCGTCGCGTGATGTTCTTCCTCGACAACGACACGTTCGTGAACCTGTCGCCGGCCGGTGTCGCGCTGTTCGACGCGGCCGTCGACTGGGCGGCCGGGCGGCGCTGATCGGCAACGCCGGCGCTAGGCCGGCTGCCGTGCCGCCGCTTCGATCAGTTGCGCGAGCTTCTGCGCCGGCTCCGACATCGTGCGCCGCGCGCGATGCACGAGCCCGATGTCGCGGTGGAACGTGTGATGCCCGAGGTCGATCGCGCGTACGCCGGCCGGCCAGCGGCGATACACGGCGGTCTGCGGGACGATTGCGACGCCGACGCCGTTCTCGACCAGCTTGACGATCGCGTCGAGCTCGTCGAGCTCACACGTGTCGCGCACCGCGATATGCATCTTCCTCAGGAAGCGATCGACCTGGCGGCCGCCGAACGACGCGCGGTCGTAGCGCACGAACGGCTCGCGCGCGAGCAGCTCGGCCCAGTCCTTGCCCTTCACGCTGCGCGGCACGATCAGCCGGAACGGTTCCTGCACGAGGGTCGTCCAGTGCAGGTCGCTCTGCAGCGAAAACGGCGGCCGGATGATCGCGGCCATGTCGATTTCACCGGCGTCCACCCGGTTGACCAGCTCGATCGACAGCCCCGGGATCACGCGCGTGCGGCACGCGGGATGCCGGCGATGGAAATCGGCGAGCGCGGCCGGCAGCAGCGCGCTCTGCACCGACGCGATCGCGCCGATCGTCACGCGCACGGCGGCCGGCGAGCCGGGCGACGTCGAGCTCAGGTTCTCGTACAGGCCGATCAGCGCCTGCGCCTGGTCGAGCACGTGATGACCCATCTCGTTGAGCCGCGCCGAGCGGCCTTGCCGGTCGAACAGCGCGAAGCCGAGTTCCGCTTCGAGCCGCTGCATCTGCGCGCTCACGGCCGCCTGCGTGAGCCCGATACGGTTGCCGGCCGCGGCAAACGTGCCTTCCCGGGCGACGGCGACGAGGGTTTTCAGTTCGCGGATCATTCATCAATTTCGTTTGTGAATGACGCAACTATATATTGATTTAATTTCTGCTTGACCTTGACTACCATGGTGCCGTCCTCGCGCCACGCGAGCGTTCCATCACGAGGCCACCATGAGTCTTTCCCCGTTTCACCTGGCGATTCCCGTCTACGACCTGCCGGCCGCGCGCGATTTCTACGGCCGTGTGTTCGGGCTGGCAGAGGGGCGCTCGAGCGCGCAGTGGGTCGACTTCGACTTCTACGGGCACCAGCTCGTGATTCACGAGCATCCGAAGACCGCGTCGCAGGAAGGCGCGCATACGAACGCGGTGGACGGTCACGACGTGCCGGTGCCGCATTTCGGGATCGTGCTCGACTGGCCGAGCTGGGAAGCGCTGGCCGAGCGGCTGAAGTCGTTCGGCGTGACCTTCGTGATCGAGCCGTATGTGCGGTTCCAGGGGCAGGTCGGCGAACAGGCGACGATGTTCCTGTTCGATCCGTGCGGCAACGCGCTCGAGTTCAAGGCGTTCCGCGACATCGGCCAGTTGTTCGCGAAGTGACCGGCGGCGCGGTCAGCGCCGATTGACATTGGGTGCGAGAATGCGGCCTCCGGCCCGGTTGCGCGCCTGCGCACCGGCCGGCGCCGCGCCGCACGGCATCCGTCCGTGCGAGCCGTTCTCCAAGGAACCCGTATGGACAGTCACATCGCTCCGGTGGAGCTGAAGAAGGCCTACCGTCTCCTCAACCACGGCCCGACCGTGCTCGTGTCGGCCCGCCACGATGGCGTCGACAACGTGATGGCTGCCGCCTGGGCGTGCGCGCTGGATTTCCTGCCGCCGAAGCTGACGGTCGTGCTCGACAAGACCGCGAAGACGCGCGAGCTCGTCGAGCGCAGCGGTACGTTCGTGATCCAGGTGCCGACGGCCGCGCAGCTGCGGCTCACGCATGCGGTCGGCAGCCACAGTCTCGCGGAGCGCCCCGACAAGCTGCGCGAAGCGGGTGTCACGCTGTTCGACGTCGAAGGCCACGACCTGCCGTTCGTCGCCGGCTGTTCCGGCTGGCTCGCGTGCAGGCTGGTTCCGGAGCCGCACAACCAGCAGACCTACGACCTGTTCATCGGCGAGGTGGTCGCGGCGTGGTCCGACACGCGCGTGTTCCGCGACGGCCACTGGTATTTCGAATCGGCCGATCCGGCGCTGCGCAGCCTGCACTACATCGCGGGCGGCAATTTCTATGCGATCGGCGAATCGCTGCACGTCGATCCGGACGCGAAGTAAGCACCAATCCGGGCGCGCGGTTCACGCGCGCTTGTTCAATTCCGTCAGCATGGCTTCGGCGAACGCCTGCGCGACGCGCGGCAGCGTGCGGCCGCGCTTCGTGACGAGCGCGATCGGCCGCACGAACGCGGGGTCGTCGATCGGCTTTGCGACCAGCTCGGGCTCGGCGCGCACCTCGCGCGCGGTTGCCGGCAGGATCGTCACGCCGAGCCCGCCGCGCACCATCGCGACGGCCGTCATCATGTAGGTCGGCTCGCACGCGATGGCGGGCGTGCAGCCGGCCGCGTCCAGCGCGGCATCGACGACGCTGCGCACGCTCGTACCCCGTGCGGTGAGCACGAGCGGCACGGCTGCGACGTCGGCGGTGGTCAAGCGGCGCTTGCGCGCGAGCGGATGATCCTTCGGGCACACGGCGACGAGCTGGTCGGCGCCCGCATACAGCACCTCCAGCGACGCATCGAAGGTGTCGCCACCCGTCAAGCCGAGATCGGCTTCCTCGTTGCGCACGAGCGCCGTGACGAGGCTCGCGACGCCGTCGCGGATCTCGAAGCCCGCAAGCGGCACCTCGCGCCGGAACGACTGGATCAGCTCGGGCAGCACGCTGGACGCGAAGGTCGGCAGGCACGCGAGCCGCACCGTGCCGCTCGTGCCTTCGCCGAGTGCGCGCGCGTCGCGCAGCACGCGCTCCATGTCGTCGAGCGAGCGTTGCAGCAGCGGCAGCAGCTCGCGCCCGGTCTGCGTGAGCGCGACGCTGCGGCTGTTGCGGTCAAACAGGCGCGCGCCGACGATCTCCTCGAGCCGGCGGATCTGCACGGTCAGCGCCGGCTGCGACAGATGCAGGCGTGCGGCCGCACGCGTGAAGTTGCCGGCCTGCGCGACGGTGACGAACGCGCGAATGTCGCGAAGATTCAGATCCATAACGGTTCGTGATTGCTGCGATCAAATCATTTCAATTGTGCTATCGCTGCGCCGACCTTACGCTCGTCTCCAACAAAAGACAAGGTAGGAGACACGGATGCTGCCGTTACTCGGGCTGGGCACGATCGTCGTGCTGCTGGCCGCGATTCTGTCGAAGCGGATGTCGCCGCTCGTTGCGCTGATCATCGTGCCGATCGCCGCGTCGCTGATCGGCGGCTTCGGGCTGCACACCAGCAAGTTCGTCATCGACGGGCTGAAGGGGCTCGCGCCCGTCGTCGGGATGTTCGTGTTCGCGATCCTCTATTTCGGGACGATCACCGACGCCGGCACGCTCGACCCGATCATCGACCGCATCCTGCGCGCGGTCGGCACGCGGCCCACGCGTATCGTGATGGGGACGACGCTGCTCGCGCTGCTGATTCACCTCGACGGCTCGGGCGCCGTCTGCTTCCTCGTGACGATTCCGGCCGTGCTGCCGCTGTACGACCGGCTGAAGATGGACCGGCGCGTGCTGGCCGCCGCGGTGTCGATGGCCGCGGGCATCAACTTCCTGCCGTGGACGGGGCCGATGATCCGCGCGTCGGCGTCGCTGCACCTGCCGGTCTCGGCGCTGTTCAATCCGCTGATCCCGGTGCAGGCGATCGGGATCGTGTTCGTGTTCGGCGTCGCATACTGGCTCGGGCGGCGCGAGGAGAAGCGGCTCGGCCTGTCGCGCGACGATGCGTCGATCCCGCTGCCGAAGCGCGAGCTGACGCCCGACGAGCAGGCGCTGCGCCGGCCGCACCTGTTTTGGTTCAACCTGGTGCTGACGCTCGTCGTGCTCGGCACGATGGTTGTGATGGGCGAGAAGATCCCGCCCGCGATCATGTTCATGGTCGGCCTGTGCATCGCGCTGATGGTGAACTACCCGGACGTCGACATGCAGAGAAAGCGCATCGACGCGCATGCGCGCGCCGCGCTGATGATGGCCGGCATCCTGCTCGCGGCCGGCGTGTTCACGGGGATCATGCAGGGCAGCGGGATGCTGAAGGCGATGGCGCAGGCGGCGGTCGGCTTCGTGCCGCCGTCGATGGCCGGCCACATCCCGGTGGTGCTCGGCCTCGCGTCGATGCCGCTCAGCATGCTGTTCGATCCCGATTCGTTCTACTTCGGCGTGCTGCCCGTGATCGCGGAAGTGGCCGGCCAGCTCGGCGTGCCGGCCGTGCAGGTCGGGCAGGCTGCGTTGCTCGGCCAGATGACGACCGGCTTCCCGGTCAGCCCGCTGACGCCCGCGACCTTCCTCGTCGTCGGCCTGTGCGGCATCGAGCTGGCCGAGCACCAGAAATTCACGTTCCCGCTGCTGTTCGGCGCCTCGATCGTGATGACGATCGCGTGCGTCGTGCTGGGCATCTTTTGATCTTTCCCGGCGGTGACCGCCGCCGGACGACGGTACGGACATGACAGCAAAGCAACCTGAACGGCGCGTGCGCATCGGCGCGGGCGCCGGCTACTCGGGCGACCGGATCGAGCCCGCGGTCGAACTGGCCGAACACGGGCAGCTCGACTATCTCGTCTTCGAATGCCTGGCCGAGCGCACGATCGCGATCGCGCAGCAGGCGCGGCGCAAGGACCCGGCACTCGGCTACGACCCGCTGCTCGACGCGCGGATGCAGGCGGTGCTGCCGGTCGCCGTGCCGAAGGGCGTGCGCATCGTGTCGAACATGGGCGCGGCGAATCCGCGTGCGGCCGCGCGGCGCACCGCGCAAATCGCGCAATCGCTGGGTTTCGCGAAGCTGAAGGTCGCGGCGGTCGAAGGCGACGACGTGCTCGACGTCGTGCTGCGCGGCGCATTCCGCTTCGAGGAATCGGGCGACGACGTCGCCGCCTATCGCGACCGCATCGTGTCCGCGAACGCGTACCTCGGCGCCGCGCCGATCGTCGATGCGCTCGCGGCCGGCGCGGACGTCGTGCTGACCGGGCGCGTCGCCGATCCGTCGCTGTTCGCCGCGCCGCTGATCCACGCGTTCGGCTGGCGGATGGATGACTGGGACACGCTTGGCGCCGCGACGGTCGTCGGCCACCTGCTCGAATGCGCGGGGCAGGTGACGGGCGGCTATTTCGCCGATCCCGGCTACAAGGATGTGCCGAACCTCGCGCGCCTCGGGTTTCCGATCGGCGAAGTCGCGGCCGACGGCACGCTCGTGATCACCAAGGTGCCGCACGCGGGCGGCCGCGTGAGCGCGGCGACCTGCAAGGAACAGCTGCTCTACGAGATTCACGACCCGGCGCGCTATCTGCAGCCCGATGTCGTCGCGGATTTCACGCAGGTCACCGTCGCCGAGGAGGCGACCGATCGCGTGCGCGTGACGGGCGGGCGCGGCACCGCGCGGCCCGATACGCTGAAGGTATCGGTGGCTTATGTCGACGGCTGGATCGGTGAAGGCCAGATGTCGTACGGCGGTCCGGGCGCGCTCGAACGTGCGCGTCTCGCGCTCGAGATCGTTCGCGAGCGGTTGGCGATGACCGGCGTCGCCGCGACCGAGTTGCGCTTCGACCTGATCGGTGTCGATGCGCTGTATGGCGACGCGACGCCGGCCGTGCGCGGCGAGCCGGCCGAGGTGCGCGTGCGGGTGGCCGGCCGTGCGGCGAGCGCCGCCGAAGCCGCGCGCATCGGCAACGAAGTCGAGACGCTCTATACGAACGGGCCGGCCGGCGGCGGCGGCGCGTTCAAGTCGACGCGCGAGGTGATCGCGGTGCAGTCGGTGCTGCTGCCGCGCGCGGCCGTGACGCCGTCGTTTTCATTCGTGGAGGCATGATGCAACTGCGTGAACTCGCGCATGCGCGCACCGGCGACAAGGGTAATACGCTGAACGTGTCGGTCATCTGCCACGATCCGCGTCATTACGATCACCTGCGCACGCATCTGGATGCCGACGCCGTGAAGGCGTGGCTCGCGGGCATCGTGCACGGCGACGTCGTGCGCTATGAATTGCCGGCGCTCGGCGCATTCAATTTCGTGCTGCGCGATGCGCTCGGCGGCGGCGTCACGCGCTCGCTCGCGCTCGACGCGCACGGCAAGTCGGTCAGTTCGGCGCTGCTGGCGATCGAGGTGCCCGCCCCGGCGTGACGGATGTCGCCGCCGGAGGCGGGCCAGCGCTTACGGAATCAGCAGTTCGCGCAGGCCGCTGGCGTGCTCGATGCATTCGCCTGCGATGTGCAGGCGCTGATCGCGGCGATAGTTGTAGACCGCGCGCGACGCGGCGAGCTGGTCGAAATCGAGTTCGACCGCATGACGCGATTCGGTATTGCCGGCCTCGAAGATCAGGTTGCCGAACGGATCGGCCGCGAGGCTGCCGCCCGCGAACACGATGTCGTGCGCGCTGCCGCCGACGCGGTTGGCGACCACTGCGAACACCTGGTTCTCCATCGCCCGCGCTGTGGCCGATGTGCGGTGGACGGGGCGGTACGGCTCCATGTTGCCGTCGGTGATGAGGATCAGCTCGGCGCCGAGCGCGGCGAGCGCGCGGCCGGTTTCGGGGAATTCGTTGTCGTAGCAGATCAACAGGCCGATCCGCACGCCGCGCCATTCGATCGTCGCGAAACGGTCGCCGGGCAGCACGACGCCGTGCTCGCTCACCCACAGATGCGTCTTGCGATAGCGCAGCGCGATGCCGTCCGGCGTGACGAAGACGGTCGTGTTGTAGAAGCGGCCGCCGTCGTTCTCGATCAGCCCGACCACGACCGCCACATCGCGTGCGCGTGCGGCTGCCATGACCGCGCCGACGCTCGGGCCGTCGAGCGGCTCGGCGCATTCCGCAAGATTCGACGGATCGAGGAAGCCGGTGAGTTGCGCTTCCGGAAACATCGCGATGTCGGTGCCCGGTGCGCAGGTTGCGATCGCGTCGAGCGTGCGTTGCAGGTTGTAGGGCGTGTCGCCGTCGCGACCGGCGAGCTGGACGATATCGAGCTTCAGTTTCATGGCGATTTCGGTAGCAGGGGCCCGTCGCCGGTGGCGCCGGAAGGGTGGGTCAGGAGGCCCCAGTATGCGCCGAAGCGGCGGATTTCCCATCCCGCCGGCGCGTTAACCCTTCGGGGGTATTGATCTGTGACGCCGCCGGTGCCGGCGAGCACCGGCACGCGCGGCCCGCGATGCGTGTCAGGTGCCGGCTTGCGCGTTCAGGAACAGCGAGAACAGCTCCGATTGCGAGTTGATGGCGAGCTTCCCGTAGATGTTGCGGCGATGGACCTTGACCGTTTCGGCGGATATCGCCAGCTTGTTCGCGACTTCCTTGTTCGAGCGCCCGCTCAGGATCAGCCGGATCACGTCGAGTTCGCGCGCGGTGAGCGGCGTGCCGAGCCGCGCCATGGCGCGCTCGAAGCCGTCCTGCGCACGGGTGCCGGCCCGCGGCGGCACCGCGGCTTCGACGGCGGCCGGCTCGAACGCGAGCCGCTGCCGCATCAGCCCGGCCACCCATGGCCGGATCAGGTCGAGCAGCGCTACCTGCTCGGGGCTGAAGCGCCGCTTGCTGCCGAGCGACAGGCATAGCGTGCGCGCATCGTCGAGCACGACGTTGAACTGCACCTCGTCCTCGACGACGTTGTGCGTGAAATAGAGCGTGTAGTACTCGGTATCGCGGAAGCATTCGGGCGCGACGTCGGACAGCCGGAACAGGCCGCTCTTGGGCGCGTCGCGGTTCGCGATGTAGAACGGGTCGAGCTGGTACAGGCCCTGCACGTAGTCGCGGAACAGCGGGTCGGGGCCGCCGCCTTCGTACGGGCATTCGGCGAACACCTGCGGGCGGCCGTCGCCGAACGTCAGCGCGACCCAGCTGTCGACCGCGACGTATTCCTCGATCAGCCGGATCAGCGCCAGCCAGAAGCCCGGCTGGTCGAGCGACTCGATGAGCCGCCCGACCGAGCGGTGCCAGGCGACGTCCTGCAACGTGAGGTTCATGCGTGTTCCGGGTCGGGCGGGACCGGTCGGGACGCATCGCGCCGTCGCGCCATCCGCATCGACCGGATCCGGGAATGAAGAACGAGATCGTAACGCCGGACGACGCGAATGGCGAGGCCGCGCACTGCCTCCGTCTCCTGATAAGCTATCGCGATTCCGAGAGGGGGGTAGCCGTTGCCCCCAGTGCCTATACCAAGACCAAGACTCATAACGATATGACAACGATGCCTTTGACGGGCCAGTCGCTCGACACGCTGATGAACCGGCTCGAAGCCGATCTCGAAGAAAGCGACTCGAGCCGCGAGAGCGACCTTGCGGCAAGACTGCGGGCCCAGCCGTTGCGTGCCGATTCGCTCGACGCGATCGAGCGCCTGCACACGCTCTGGATGCACGCCGGCGATCCGGCCGCTGCACGCGCCGTGCTCGACGACGACGGCGCAGGCGTGCACTACGCGGCGCCGCCCGACGCGCGGCCCGACATCCGCATGCAACTCGCGCTGTACCGGTTGCAGATCGCCCGGCACCTGGGCGAGAACGACGCCGTCACCCACGCGATCGGCGAGATGCATGACGTCGTGCGCACGTCGCCGACGCTCGATGCCGATCGCTTCGTCCGCGCCCGCATTCTCGATACGCTGGAATACGACCACGCGGAGCACGCGCTCGACGCGATCGAACTGCGTCACGCATTGAATGGCGCGCTGGCCGACCGCGCCGCGTTTCGCGCCTGGGACGAAGCGAACCGGCAATGCCTGCGTGCGTGGGCCTTGCGGCGGCTTGGCCGGGACGACGACGCGCGGGCGGCGGCCGAGGCCGCGGTGGCGGCCATCGCATCGGCAGGTGCGGACCAGGACATCGACGCCGATGACTGGCTGCGGATCGGCCGGGCGATGATCGAGATTGCGCCGCTGCAGTTCGACACGATTCGCCGGGCCGTCGAGTCGCGCATCGCCGACTGGGCACTACCGCCGCGCCGCGAGGCCGAGGTGAGGCTGGCGCGGCTTGCCGCGCGGGCGGCACATGCGCAAGGCGATCTCGACGGCGCGCTCGCCCGGTGCGAGATGGCGAGTCACAGCCTCGAGTCGGACGGCGGCGACGACTTCATCGAATACGAACTGCCGTGGCTGCTCGAGGCGGGCCGCTTCGACGACGCGGGGCGCCGCGCGTTCTTCCACGTGTACCAGATCGAAAGCAGCATGCTCGACCGGGTGGGGCAGATCATCCACGCACGCCTCGCCGAGCCGACCGACACATCGGTCTGGTGGCCGCTGTGTGCGATGCGCGCAGCCGGTTTCGCGCCGACGCTCGAACGGCTCGTCGAACTCGGCGCGGAACAGCCCGACGCGCTGGCCGCGCGTTCGCCGACCCACGGCGAGATCTTTGCCGCGCTCGGCTCGCTCGAGGGCGACGCGTTGCGCTACGCGATCGCCGACGCCGCGCGCGAGGTCGCGCTGCGGCGCGCGCCCGGCCATCCGTGGATCGCGCGGCTCGCGGCGGTCTACGACGGCGAAACCGGCCGCATCGATGCGACGACCCAGGCCGCGCGCCTGTTCGCGGCCGCGCAGGAAGGCGAGATGCACGACAACCGCACCGCGTTCACGCTGACCGAGGCGCGCATACGCGCGCTGGGGGTCGCCGCCGCGCTGAGACTGCCGCCGCCGTCGCTGCGCAGCGGCTTGTGGAGCTACGCATTCTCGGGCTGGATCGAGGACCGGGTCGAGGAGGCGATCGAGGCACTGCCGGCCGCGGAACGGGCGCCGGTGCGTGCCGACCTTCAGCGCCTGCGGATCGCCGCGTACGAGCAGGGCCGTGCGTGCATGGAGCGCTTCTTCGAGACCGGCAAGGGGCACCCGTACGATTCTTGTGCGCACCTGTATTCGATGCTCTGCAACAACCTCGCGATTCTCTACCGCGACGAGGACCGTTACGACGAGGCGCTGGTCCTGCATCGCAACGGGATTGCGGCGAGCTCGTTTGCCGAGCATTACTCCGGTGTCCGCTACGTGCTCGCCTGCCAGGGCAAGGACGACGAGATGGTCGAGGCCGCCGAGCAGCTCTGGCATTACGCCGCCGAATACGGTTTCAGCCGGCATGACCCGAACTGGTACGTGCGCGACGTGGTGCGCGCGCTGTATCGCCTCGATCGTTGCAACGAACTGCCGATCTGGCTCGAACGCCTCGTCGGCTGGCAGCGCGAACACGATCAGATCGACGGCAGCCTGCCCGACGAAGCGCTGATCGCCCGCTTCGTGTTCGCCTCCCACATGGCGGCATCGCATCCGGATCAGGCGTCGGCGCTGTACGACGCCGCGCGCGGGCAGGCCGATGCGTCGCACGATCTGGATGTCCTGCTCCGGGCTGCCGACGCGGCATACGAACTGGGCCGCCGGTCGGATGCGAAGTATTTCTACGAGCGTGTGCTTGCCGGCAACCGGCACGCTGCGGAACCGCTCGACCTGATGGAGGACGTGATCGAGCGACGGATCCGCGAGGCCGATGCGCCGGCCTCGCCGGATTCAGCGACCGCCGCGCCGAACAAGCGCTGGTGGAAGTTCTGGCAATGACGGCCGTCGATCGGCGGGCCGGCTACGCGCCGCGCAACGCGCTGAACGCCGATGCGCTGAAAGCGGCGATCGCCGCGCGCAGCACCGCGCGGGGCGATGCCGACGCGGTGCGCGCGTGGCTGCTCAATCATTTCTACCGGCATGTCGTCGCCAACTTCGAGCCCGCGCGCACGATCGGGTCGCTCGACGAGGCGCGGCAGGCGCTCGGCCAGGCTGCGCCGCCGGCGTGGGTCGCGCGGCGCTTCGGGCCCGGCGCGAAGACGATCGGCGAGGGCGACGCCGGCAGGCAGGCCCCTGTCGTCTGGGTCGACCCGGCCGATCCGCACCTTCTCGCACTCGAAACCACGCTCGTCGAGTTTCTCGAATCGCGCAAGGGCACCGGGCTCGAGGGCAAGCTCGACCGTGTCAATTGCCCGCAGGCGCTCGCGATGTGGGAACGCGAGCATGCGGAGATGGCGGACCGGATCGCGCGCGGCTGGCGCGAGAGCCAGCCCGATGCGCTGCGCACGTGGTGCGAAACCGCCAACGGGCGCTTTGTCGAATTCCTGCCCGACAGCGCGCTGCTGCGCGCCGAAATGGCGTTCGAGAGTTACGTGATGCGCCATTGCCTCGGCCAGTTCGCCGACCGGCAAGCGCTGACGGGCGGCTACGGCGGGCGCTATGCGGAAGCGATCGAGGCGCGCACGCTGCGGTTGCTGAGCTTTCGGGATGCGGGCGGCCAGCCGCACATCACGATCAGCGTCGCGGTGCAGGCGGACGGCAGCCTCGACGTCGATCAGGTCAAGGGCAAGCAGAACCGGCCGCCGGTCGAGCGCTACGTCGACGACGTGCTGGCCTGCCTGAATGCGCTGGGGACGACGGATCGCACGCCGCCCGACTGCATCGCGCTCGGCGTCGTCCATACGCCGTCGGGGTGGTGCAGGATCGAGGACGTGACGGATGCCGCGTCGCAAGCACGGCTCGTCGCGCGCCATCCGCAATTGTTCGGACGGCTCGCCGAGCCGACGCCGACCGTCGAGTGGCTGGTCGCCGCGCGGCAGCCTGAACTGCTGCACGCGCGGCCGCCGCGTGCCGGTTCGGTGCGTTACGCGGTGCGCGCGACGCTGGCGCCGGCGGTGCCGTCCGCACGGCCGGACGACGCGCAGCCTGCCTTTGCCACCGAGGGCGTGCGCTGGCCCGGCTACGACGCGCCGCGTGGCGTCGGTGCCGCGCAATGACGGGGCGAAGACCATGATATTCAAGTTGATCGTTGCGCTGTTCGTGCTGTGGCGCATCGTGCGCTACTTCCGCCGGCGCGGTGGGCGCTATCGGGCGTTGCCGGCCCGCAAGCACTGGGCGCTGCTGCTCGCGCACCCGTACGTGGAAGCGACGGGATTCTCGGGTTTCGACGATGCGGACACGAGCCACCTGAACGACACGTCGCGCAAGTTCCTGCGTGCCCAGATGCTGCACCAGATGGAGTTGCGCACCGACGCGACGGACGACGATGCGCGCGCGCACCTGGCGCGCGTGCTCGAGACGCAGTGGTTTCGCGCCGACCTGCATGCGCTGCGGCCGACCGACGACCCGCGTGCGGCGCTCGCGTTCGCCTGTGCGCGGATGGCGTTCCTCGCGCGCGTGGCGATGCTGATGGGCTGGACCGAGCCGGACACCGCCTGGCGCGTGTTGTTGCTCAACGCGCAGCGCGCCCAGGACTGTTTCGACAGCTGGACGGATTTCGGCCACGCGTACGTCGCGGGCCGCAGGCAGTGGGTGGCGGGATTTCGCGCCGATCCGTTCGGCAAGGCGTTCGACGACGCGACGCTGCAAGGCTGGCTCGCACCGGGTGGCGGTGCATGGGGGCACGCGGCGTGGCCGGGGCTGGCGGCGTTCGATCCCGAGCCGGTCGCGCAACCGCGTTGATGCCGTGATGCCGCTGGCCGTTTGCTTCCCGCACCGTTTCTCATTCCTGGCGACGCCGACATGATTTCATCCATTCCTCCCCTGGTGCGACGCCTGGGGCTGTCCGCTGCGTGTGCGGTGCCGGCGTTGACGTTGCCGGCTGCGGCGCACGCGATCGAGCCGGCGGTGGCCGACCGGCTGCTGCGCACGTTCATCCACGACAGCTATGGCAACTGGCGTGCGGACCGCAAGGGCTGGCAGGCGGACGGGGACGATCTTGTCTATGCACCATGCGGCTCGCTGCGCGTCGCGACCGCGGAGGGCCCGCGCACGCTGCTCGCGATGTGCGGCGAGACCGAGGCGGCCGTGCAGAACGGGATGCCGGGCATGGATACGGACGCGACGACCGGCACGATCGACCTGTACGTGCTGAAACCGGCGGCGGACGGCAAGACGCTCGAGCCGGCCATGAAGAAAACGGAGATCGCGTCGGGCGGGCGCGGCGAGCCGGGCACGGTGCGTATCGAGCGGCTCGGGCCGCATCTGTTCGGGTTCGTCATCGGCGAAAGCGACACGCGGCAAGGCTATTCGCAACGCTTCCGCGCGATCTGGCTGCCGGTCGGCAATGCACTGGTGCTGGCGGCGGCGCGCATCGACGAGGCGCTCGACAACGCGGAGTCGACCGAATGCGCGCACGCGCGGGCGCGCTGCGAGGAACGCCGCTTCGAGATCGCGCCGGACCTGACCGGCGCCGGCGACGTCTATCCGCTGACGGTCACGGAAACGGGCACGCGCGGCGACAGGACGATCCACGCGCGCCATACGGTGAAGTTCGACGCGGCGCGTGGCCGCTACGTCGTGCCGAAGGCCTTGCGCGAAGGGTACTGATCCATCGCGCGCAGGAACGGGCGGCGTGGCGCCGCCCGCGCATCACACGTACAGATACCGCACGAGGTGGAAGAACACCGGCGCGGCGAAGCAGATCGAGTCGACGCGATCGAGCATCCCGCCGTGGCCCGCGATCATCGAGCCCCAGTCCTTGGTGCCGAGCGAGCGCTTGACGGCCGACAGCACGAGGCCGCCGACGAAGCCCGCGATCACGATCGCGAGCGAGATGCCGAACGCCGAACCGAAGCTGAACGGCGTCACGCGATACAGCGAGGCGCCGCACAGCGTGGCCAGCAGGCCGCCGCCGATGAAACCCTCGATCGTCTTCGACGGCGACAGCTGCGGCGCGATCTTGCGCTTGCCGAACAGCTTGCCGACCACGTACTGCAGCACGTCGCTGATCTGCACGACGAACAGGAAGAAGAACAGCAGCAGCGCGTTCTGCCCCGCGTAGTGCGGAATGTCGAGGATCAGCACGGCCGGCGCATGGCTCAGCCCGTACACGCACACCATCAGCGCCCAGTTGATCTTCGCGTTGCGGCTCAGGAAGTCGCGCGTGTCCTGCGTGAGCGCCGACACGAGCGACATCGCGAAGAACAGGTGCACGGGCACGAAGATCGAATACATCCCGTACCAGTTGATCCCGAGCAGCAGGTATTGCACGGGGATCGCGACGAAGAACGCGATGAACAGCGTCGTATGGTCGCTCGGCGTGGTGGGCGTGAGCGTGATGAATTCGCGCAGCGTCAGGTAGGACAGCACCGCGAACACGAGATAGGTGATGTTGTTGCCGAGGCCGATCGCGATGGCCATGATCGCGATCATCGCCCACCACGCACGGATGCGCTGGTTCAGGTTGACGATGGTCGCGCTGGTGCCGCCGCTGCGTGCGCCGAGGATCGCGCCGATCACGGTCGCGACGACGAGCACGCCCGTGACGCCCGCGACCAGTTCCCAGAAAATGGTTCGCATTATTGATATCCGGAAAAGGGAGAAGAGGGCGCCGCGTTCAGCCGGCCGGCCGCTGCGGCGGCGCGAGCGCGACGACCGCGTCGCGCATGCGGGCGAGGAATGTCGGCTTGTCCTCGTCGGCGCCGCGCTGTTCGTTCGCGCCGAAGTGCACCTTGCAGATCAGCGGCACCGGCCAGATCGCGCCCTTCGGCATGATCCGCTGCAGGTTCTCGAGATAGACGGGCGCGAGCGCGACGTCCGGAAACTCGGTCGCGAGGTGGAACAGCCCGCTCTTGAACGGCTGCGGCAGGATCTCGGCGCCGCGCGTGCCTTCCGGGAAGATGATGATCGAATGGCCCTGCTTGAGCGCGTCGCGCACCGGATCGAGCGGGTCACCGCCGGATTCGCGGTGGCGGTCGATCAGCACGACGTTCAGCAGCTTCTGCGCGATGTGGCGCTTCATGTCGCTGCTGTCCCAGTAGTCGCGCGCGGCGACCGGCCGCACGACCGCGCGCACGTTGCGCGGCAGCGCGGCGAGGATCGCGAGCGTGTCGATGTGGCTCGTGTGGTTCGAGAAGTAGATCTTCTGTGTCGGGGACGGCGGCGCCTGATGCCAGACCGGATACGCACCGGCGACGAGCCGCACGATGGACAGCAGGAAATCGCGCTGCCAGACGTTGAGGATGTTCATCGGCGCTGCGCCTCCTGCGTGCCTGCATGGCCCGCTGCGCATGAGCGGCGGGCGGGACCCCGGAATGCCGGCGCGGCAGGATGCGCGCCGGACGGCCCTTGTTTAAATTTTTTCAAATTCGTGGCTGCCTGTCGCAGGTCCGCGATAATCGGACGAGTCGCCGTCATACGCTGTTGCGTCGCGGCGAATGCGCCGGTCGGCGGCGTGATAATCGGCTGTTGCACGCGTGCCCGTTTGCAGTTCGAATGGATCTCGCTGCGATCGGGCCAGCGGATTATCGCGAGTTTCCGTCAAAAACGCCAGATTGGCGCCGCGCGTGCGGGCCGGGCGCGTGCTTGACGCATCGGGGCCGCTCGGCGACGATGAGGGCCGTCCATGGAAGGCCGTCCAAGGCCGTTTCGCCGCCCGGGGCATGGCGGCGGGAAATGTATCCGACTGTGCCGCGCAAATAAAACGATGAGCCTCTACGCACTCAAACCCAAATTCCAGAACACCCTGCGCCCGTTCGCGAACTCGCTCGCCGAACGCGGCGTAACGGCCAACCAGGTCACGCTGTTCGCGGCCGGCGGCTCGATCGTCGTCGGCGCGCTCGCCGGCCTCGGCGTGTTTGCCCGCGCGCTGTTCCTGCTGATCCCGCTGTGGCTGTTCGCGCGCATGGCGCTCAACGCGATCGACGGGATGCTCGCGCGCGAGCACGGCCAGAAGAGCACGCTCGGCGCGTACCTGAACGAGCTCGGCGACGTCGTGTCCGATGTCGCGCTGGTGCTGCCGTTTCTCGCGATTTCCGCGTTCGCTCCGGCAGACGTCTGGCTGTTCGCGCTGACGGCGGTGATCGTCGAATGCGCGGGGCTGATCGGCCCGCTGGTCGGCGTCAGCCGCCGCTACGACGGCCCGTTCGGCAAGAGCGACCGCGCGCTCGCGCTCGGCGCGTTCGCGCTGTGGATCGGGCTCGGCTTTCCGGTCGGCGGCGTCGCCGTCTGGCTGTGGCGCCTGCTGATCGTGCTGTCGCTCGTGACCGTGGTGCGGCGCGTGCAGGCCGGCATCGCGGAAAAGGGCGGTTGAAAGGGCAGTTGAAGCGGCGGTTGAAACAGTCGTCAACACAGTTGCGGTACCGGGCGCCGGAGGGCGGCGCACCAAGATTCGAATAACGAAACGAGAGAGAAACGCATGAGCGCACGCATGGCCCGCGAGGCCGACTTCATCACGCACGACGGCGAAACGCTGTTCTATCGTCACTGGCCCGCCACGGGCCCGCGCTGCCGCGGCGCCATCGTGTTGCTGCACCGCGGCCACGAACACTCGGCGCGCGTCGCGCACCTGGTCGACGAGCTCGACCTGCCCGATTTCGCATTTTTCGCATGGGATGCGCGCGGCCACGGCCGCTCGCCCGGCGCGCGCGGCTACAGCCCGAGCGCGGCCGCATCGGTGCGCGACCTGCAGACCTTCGTCGAACATATCCGCGACTCGCACGGCATCGCGATCGAGGACATGGCGGTGGTCGGCCAGAGCGTCGGCGCGGTGCTCGCGGCCACCTGGGCGCACGACTACGCGCCGCCGATCCGCGCGCTCGTCGTCGCGTCGCCGGCGTTCCACATCAAGCTCTACGTGCCGTTCGCGCGGCCGGGCCTGCGGTTGATGCACAAGCTGCGCGGGCTGTTCTACGTGAACAGCTACGTGAAGCCGAAATTCCTCACGCACGATCCCGAGCGGATCGCGAGCTATGCGTCCGATCCGCTGATCACGCGGCCGATCGCGGTCAACATGCTGCTCGACCTGCACGACACCGCGCAGCGGATCGTCGCCGACGCGGCCGCGATCACCGTGCCGACGCAGCTGCTGATCTCCGGCGCCGACTGGGTCGTGCATCGCGGCCCGCAGGACCGCTTCTTCGAACGCCTCGGCGCCGCGCGCAAGGAGCGCATCGTGCTGCCGGGCTTCTATCACGACACGCTCGGCGAACGCGACCGCGCGCAGGCGCTCGCCCCGCTGCGTGCATTCGTGCTGCGCGAATTCGATGCGCCGAGCCCGCGCGTGTCGCTCGCCGACGCCGACCGGCGCGGCGCGTTCCACGACGAATACGCGGCGCTCGGCCGGCCGCCCGCGAATGCGTTCGCGCGGGCGTACTGGGCGCTCACGCGCGCCGGCCTGAAGGCCGGCGGCGCGCTGTCGGACGGCATCGCGCTCGGGCTGCGCCTCGGCTTCGATTCGGGCTCGACACTCGACTACGTGTACCGCAACCGCGCGCAAGGGCGGCTCGGCGTCGGCGCGCTGATCGACCGCACCTATCTCGATTCGCCGGGCTGGGTCGGCATCCGCCAGCGCAAGGTGCATCTGCAGGAGCTGATCGGGGCGGCGATCGGCCGCCTGCGCGGCCACGGCGCACCGGTGCGGATCGTCGACATCGCGGCCGGGCACGGGCGCTACGTGCTCGACGCGATCGCGTCGGCCGCCGAGCGCGACGGCGCGGCGCCCGACGACATCACGCTGCGCGACTACAGCCCGCCGAACGTCGAGGCCGGGCGCGTGCTGATCGCGCAGCGCGGCCTCGAGTCGATCGCGCGCTTCGAGCGCGGCGACGCGTTCGACGAGGCATCGCTCGCGACGCTCGAGCCGCGTCCGACGCTCGCGATCGTGTCGGGCCTCTACGAGCTGTTCGGCGAGAACGCGCTGATCGAGCGCTCGCTGCGCGGGCTCGCGCAGGCCGTGCCGCCGGGCGGCTATCTCGTCTATACGGGGCAGCCGTGGCATCCGCAGCTCGAGTTCATCGCCCGTGCGCTGAACAATCACCGCGGCGAAGCGACCTGGGTGATGCGCCGCCGCTCGCAGGCCGAGATGGACGAGCTCGTCGCGCGCGCGGGCTTCCGCAAGCTCGACCAGCGGATCGACGAAATGGGCATCTTCACGGTCAGCCTCGCGCAGCGGGTCGACGCGTCATGAGCGCGCTCGGCGGCGGCGCGAGCGACCTCGCCGAACCGGCCCCGGCGGCCGGCGCCGGCGCGCGCGACGCGTCGTTCGCGCTGCGTTTCGGCTGGCTCGCGGTGATGGGGGCCGTGTTCTTCTCGACCTACGGTTTCGCGAACTGGCTCGCCGCACGCCGCGCGGCGGTGCCGACCTTCGCGTTCGGCTGGGAGCACGCGATCCCGTTCGTGCCGTGGACGATCGTGCCGTACTGGTCGATCGACCTGCTGTATGCGCTGTCGTTCTTTTTCTGGACGCGCCGCGCCGACCTGCTCGATCACGTGAAGCGGCTGTTGACCGTGCAGCTGATCTCGGTCGCGTGCTTCATCGCGTGGCCGCTGCGCTTCGGGTTCGAGCGGCCCGACGCCGGCGGCGTGGCCGGTGCGCTGTTCACGCTGCTGATGGGCTTCGACAAGCCGTTCAACCAGGCGCCGTCGCTGCACATCGGGTTGCTCGTCGTGCTGTGGGCCGTGTATGCGAAGCACCTGCGCGGCACGCTCGCGCGCGGCGTGCTGCACCTGTGGTTCGCGGCGATCGGCGTGTCGGTGCTGACCACCTACCAGCATCACGCGATCGACGTGCCGACCGGCGCGGCCGTCGGCTGTCTCGCGCTGTTCCTGTTTCCGCTGCGCGATGCCGCGGGCCGGCTGCCGGGCGCCGATGCGTCGCCGGGCGCGGCCGGCCGTGCGCTCGCGCGCCGCTATGCGCTTGGCGCGGCGGCGCTCGCGCTCGTGGCGCTCGGGTGCGTGCCGCGCGCGCCCGGCTGGGCGCTGGCGGCCGGGTGGGTCGCGCTGGCGCTCGCCTGTGTCGCGTGGATCTACCGGCGCGGCGCGCCCGGCGCCTTCCAGAAGGACGCGCTCGGGCGGTTCCCGGTCGTCATGCGCTGGCTGCTCGCGCCGACGATTGCGGGCGCGTTCATCAATTCGCGGCTGTGGACGTTCCGGCAGCCGGCGCCGGTGCGGATCGACGAACGCGTGTCGATCGGGCGTACGCCGACGACACGCGACGTGCGCCGCCACGGCTTCACGGCGCTGGTCGACCTGACCGCTGAAATGCCGCGCTGGGCGTCGGTGGATGCGTCGCTCGCGTATGCGACCGTGCCGCAGCTCGATCTCGTCGCGCCGACGGCCGGGCAACTCGCGCAGGCCGTCGCGGCGCTCGAAAGCCTGCACAGGGAAGGGCGCGACGTGCTGGTCTGCTGCGCGCTCGGCTACGGGCGCAGCGTGCTGTGCGCGGCCGCGTGGCTGGCGGCGCGACGCGGGCTCGGCGATGCGCGCGACGCGCTGGCCGCGGTGCGTGCGGTGCGGCCGCATGCGGTGTGGTCGGACGACGGCGTGGCCGTGCTGCAGCAGTGGATCGATCGCCGTCGCGGCGCGGGAGGCGCGTGATGCGCGACCCGTCCGCGCCATTCAGGATTGCCGCCGCGCGCGGCGCGCTCGATGCGGGTGCGTGGGCGATCGCGGCCGCGCTGGCCGCGGCCGGCGCCGGCTGGTGGATCGCGTCGGGCTGGGCGCCGGCGACGATCGCCCGCGTGCTGCTGGCGGTGGTCAGCACCGGGTCGGGGATCGCGGCGCTGTGGTACGCGGTGCGCATCGAGATCGACCGCCGGCTGTTCGCCGCGCTCGCGCGTGCGGCGGCGGGCGACGGATCGGTCGACGACGGCCTCGCGGCGCTCGACCGCGCACTCGCCGATCTCGGCTGGATCGATGCGTCGAAGGCCGGGCGCGCACTCGACGCACGCGTGCGCGGTGCGGTCGGGCTGTGCCGGGCCGGTGTGCTCGTCGCGATCGTCCAGTGGCTCGTGGTCGGGCTCGCGATCGCCGTTCCGCAGATCGGCTAGCGCCCGTTCAAGGCAGCCGCCGCCGCCGGCTGGCCGAGCCGCGTTACGCGTGAGCGACCCGTTGCGACCGCGTGCGTTTCACTTCATACATCGCCTGGTCCGCATGCTCGATCAGCGCGTTCATGTCGGTGCCGTCGTCGGGCAGCAGCGCGATCCCGACGCTGACGCCGAGCCGCATCGGGCGCCCCTCGAATTCGAACGGTTCACCGACCTGGCGCGCGAGCCGCGTGCTTTGCGCATGCGCATCGTCGCGATTGCCGATGTTCGGCAGGATCACCGCGAATTCGTCGCCGCCGATGCGTGCGACCGTGTCCGAGCGCCGCACCGCCCCCTGCATCCGCGTGGCGATCTCGCGCAGCGTCGCGTCGCCCGCGCGATGGCCGAACCCGTCGTTGATCGGCTTCAGCCCGTCCATGTCGATGTTGAGGATGCCGAGCCGGCCGTTCGCGCGCAGCGTCGTGTGCATCGACTGCCGCAGGCGGTCGTAGAACAGCGCGCGGTTGGGCAGGCCCGTGAGCGCGTCGTGTGTCGCGCGCAGGTACAGTTCGTTCGCCTCGTTGCGCGCCGCGTGGAACATCGCGGCGGCGATCAGGTCGGCCGTCAGCCGCAGCGTGGCCGCGTCGGCCTGCGAAAAGCCGTCGACTTCCGGCGACATCACTTTCAGCACGCCGACGGTCGTGTCGGCATGGGTGAGCGGCATCACGAGCATCGAGCGCAGGCCGACCCGCCGGCAGGCGTCGCGATCGACGCGCGGGTCGGTTTCCGAGTCGATGCAGTGCAGCAACGCGCCTTGCTGCACGCACAGGCCCGACAGGCTGCCCGAGCGCCGCAGCCGCAGGCCGAGCATCCCGGCGGCCGTGCCCGACGCGGCGCGGTACACCATGTCGTCGCCCTCGGCGAATTCGACCGCGGCGGCGCTCGCGCCGGTGAGCTGCGGCACCTGCTCGGCCACATAGGCCATCACGCTGCCGAGATCGAGGCCGAGCTTCGCGATCTCGGTCTGCACGGCGATGATGCGCAGCAGCGTATCGGGGGACGGGGTGGCAGTGTCGACGATTTGATTCAAGTCAGTTTTCCGTGAAAGAAAGCACGTCCGGTAGCGCGGATTGCGGTAGCATACGCGCCGCCTCGCGGCCGCGTGTTCAGCCGGGGTGGTCTGCAACGGACCGCCGCCGGCCAGCCGATCCGCGCCGGCAGTATGCCGTTCGGCCTGCCGGGCGACAACGGCGCAATTCTTACCATTCATCCCTCTCGTGCAGCATTTCCGACCGGATTGAGGTTTTTTCGCTTCAATGTCGCGAATCGTGGTGAGTTTTGTCCTGTTTTTGAGATAGTGTGACGAATGGGCGTGTGCCGGTGCCAGGCGCGCGTAGCACGATGCCGCGCGATTAAAGAAATCGCCGCATCGTTTCGATAAATGAATCAGGCCAGTTGGATACATATGAGGGAAGCAGTGGGGATGTTCACTCACGGGCATAGCTGCTTTGCGGGCATCGATTTCGATGCGACGGACGACCGGATGATCCTGATGAAACGGAGTGCCGCATGAAGCCGGCCGTGTCGCTGCTCATCCTCTCGGCCGCGATGGCCGGCGCCTTTCATGCCGCCGCGCTGTCGGCCGCGCCGATGCCGGCCGTGCCAGTTGCGGCCGCGTCCGGCGCTGCGCCGGCGCCGGTGCTTGCGGCCGCGCCCGCGGCGGCCAGCGCGAGCCCAGCCGGCCTGCCGGTGACGACGGTGCGCCTGCCGTTCGCGTCGCTCGGCGCGTTCGATCCGCTGCGCCTGCGCGGCGCCGACGACGCCCGCACGATCAATGCGGGCGTGCGACTCGACCGCGTGGTCACCGGCGCGCGGCTGCGCCTGACCTACGCGTATTCGCCGTCGCTGGTGTTCCCGATGTCGCACCTGAAGGTGTCGGTGAACGGCGAGGTCATCGCGACCGTCCCGTTCGACGCCGCGCAGGCGGGCCGCACGGTCACGCAAGAGATCCCGATCGATCCGCGCTACTTCTCGGATTTCAACCAGATCGGCCTGCGCCTGATCGCGCACTACACGCTCGACCATTGCGAGGATCCGTCGAACTCGGCGCTGTGGGCCGACGTGAGCCCGAAGAGCGAGCTGATCCTCGACGAATCGCCGGTCCGCCTGCCGAACGATCTCGCGCTGCTGCCCGCGCCGTTCTTCGACCGGCGCGACAACGGCCGCGTGCGGCTGCCGTTCGTGCTGCCGGCGTCGCCCGATTCGGCGACGCTGCGCAGCGCGGGCGTGCTCGCGTCGTGGTTCGGCGCGCTGGCCGACTACCGGCATGCGCGCTTCCCGGTGTCGACCGGGCTGCCGGCCGACGACCAAGCGGTGGTGATCGGCACGGCCGCGACGCTGCCGGCCGGCCTCGCGCTGCCGTCGATCAACGGCCCGCTGCTCGCGGTGGCCGACAACCCGGCCGCGCCGGGGCGCAAGCTGCTCGTCGTCACGGGCCGCACGGCGGCCGAGGTCGACGATGCGGTCGCGACGCTCGTGCTGGGCCGCGCGGCGCTGTCGGGGCCGTCGGCGACGGTCGCGCACGTCGATCTCGGCGCGCCGCGCAAACCGTACGACGCGCCGCGCTGGCTGCCGGTGAACCGGCCGATCACGTTCCGCGAGCTCGTGTCCGATACGCGCGAGCTGGAAGTGCGCGGCACGTCGCCCGACGCCATTCGCCTGAACCTGCGCGTGCCGTCCGACCTCCATTCGTGGAACGGCGCGGGCGTGCCGATCACGCTGCGCTACCGCTACACGGCGCCGACGGTGCAGGACAACTCGACGCTTGCCGTCGAGATCAACGACCAGCTCGTGAAGTCGTACCGGCTCGGGCCGGCCCATGCCGAGGACGCGCACGGCCGCATGCAGCTGCCGTTGCTGTCGGTGCCGGAAGGGCGCGTGACGAGCGACGTCGACATCCCGGCGTTCCGGGTCGGCAGCGGCAACCAGCTGCAGTTCCGCTTCACGCTCGACTCGCAGAAGACGGGCCTGTGCTCGAGCACGGCGACCGAGCCGCAGCGTGCGGCGATCGATCCCGATTCGACGATCGACTTCTCGCACTTCGTCCATTACGCGCAGTTGCCGAACCTGGCGTTCTTCGCGAACAGCGGCTTCCCGTTCACGCGCTTCGCCGACCTGTCGCAGACGGCCGTCGTGATGCCCGACCGGCCCTCGCCGCAGGAGCTCGAGGCCTACCTGACGATGCTCGGCCACATGGGCGAATGGACCGGCTTCCCCGCGCTGCGCGTGCAGGTCGCGCGGCCCGGCGACGTCGCCGCGCTGTCGGGCAGCAAGGATCTCCTCGTGATCGACGGCTCGCCCGCGTCGCCGCTGCTCGCGCACTGGCGCTCGGCGCTGCCGCTCGTGATCGGCGAGCAGGGCAGCGCGGGCGGCGAGGGCGCCGCGCGCATCGCCTTCTCGGTGAAGGAGCGCTGGCGCAACGGCGTCGGCCTGACCGAAGGCGGCGCGCACATCGAGCAGACGGGCTCGCTCGCGGCGCTCGCCGGGTTCGAGCTGCCGGGCAGCCGGGGGCGCAGCGTCGTCGCGCTGACGGCGACCGACCAGCCGCGCCTCGGCGATCTGCTCAACGTGTTCGAGAACGCCGGGCTCGTGTCGCAGCTGCAGGGCGACCTGGCGCTGGTGCGGCCGGGGCAGGTCGACAGCCTGCGCGTCGGCGAGCCTTACGTGGTCGGGTTCGTGCCGTGGTATGCGCGGGTGTGGACGCAGGCGGCGCGGCATCCGGTCGTGCTGGGCGCGGTCGGCGTCGTGGCGGGGCTGCTGCTGGCGCTCGGCGTGTTCAGCGTGCTGCAGAGAATCGCCGCGCGTCGACGGGGGATGTAACGGATGGCGCGGGCAATGGCGAAGCGACGGGCAACGCGGCCGGCGCGGCGCGTCGGCGCGGCACTCGCGCTGGCGGTGGCGATGACGTGCGCGGCGGCCGGCATGGCCACGCGCGCGCAGGCCGCGGGAGCCGCTGCGGCCGACGCGGGATGCAGTGCGTCGTGGCCGCGCTGGGACGCGTTCAAGCGCGATTTCATCTCGGCCGACGGCCGCGTGATCGACGTCGGCTCGGCCGATTCACGCACGGTATCGGAGGGGCAGGCGTATGGACTTTTCTTCGCGCTGGTCGCGAACGACCGGCGCATGTTCGACACGATCCTCGCATGGACCGAGAACAATCTCGCGCAGGGCGACCTGAGCGCGCACCTGCCCGCGTGGCTGTGGGGCCGCGCGCCCGACGGCGCGTGGCGCGTGCTCGACGCGAACGCGGCATCGGACGCCGACCTGTGGATCGCGTATGCGCTCGTCGAGGCCGGGCGGCTGTGGCACGAACGCAGCTACACGGCGCGCGGCGCGCTGCTCGCGAAGCGCGTGCTCGACGTCGAGACGGCGACCGTGCCGGGCCTCGGTCTCACGCTGCTGCCCGGGCCGACCGGGTTCAAGCTCGCCGACGGCCAGTGGCGCGTGAACCCGAGCTATTCGCCGCCGCAGGTGATCCGTGCGCTCGGCGCGCGCCTGCCCGACGACAAGCGCTGGGCCGCGCTCGCCGCCAGCACCGGCCGCGTGCTGCTCGACACCGCACCGAAAGGCTTTTCGCCCGACTGGGCGCTGTATCGCGCGGGCACGGGGTTCGGGCCCGATCGCGACACGCATGCGGAGAGCGCGTACAACGCGATTCGCGTGTATCTGTGGGCCGGCATGCTCGACCGCGCCGATCCGCTCGCCGCGCCGCTGCTCGCGCGTTTTGCGCCGTTCGCCGACCATATCGCCGCACATGGCGCGCCGCCGGAGAAGGTCGACACGACGACCGGCGTCGCCGGGCCGAACGACGGCAACGGCGGCTTCTCGGCGGCGGCCGTGCCGTTCCTCGACGCACGCGGCCAGCGCGCGCTGGCCGATGCCCAGGCGGCGCGTGTCGATACGCTCGCGCGCCAGTCGCCGCCCGGTTACTACACGAGCGTGCTGACGCTGTTCGGGCTCGGCTGGCGCGACGGGCGCTACCGGTTCGGCGCGGACGGCACGCTCGACGCCCGCTGGGGAGGCCGCTCGTGCGCCGCCCGCTGAAGCGCGCCGCGCCGCACGTCGCGGGATTCGCGTGGCTCGCGTCGTCGGTGTGCGCGGCGGCGCCGGGCACCGCCGCGCACACGCCGCTGGCGAAACCCGCAGCGCCGGCGACTGCCGCGTCCGCCGATGCGCAGCGTCTGCTCGACACTGCGCGGATGTGGGGCGTCAAGCATCGCGACGACCTCGCGCGCGACGCGCTGCGCAAGGGGCTGCTGATCGCGCCGGGCGATCCCGAGCTGCTGGCCGAACAAGTGCGCGTGCTGTTGCGGCTCGGCGACGCGAAAGGCGCGCAGGCGTCGCTCGCGCGGCTGCAGGCGCAGTCGCCGAATGCGCCCGCCACGCGGCGGGTGGCTGACGAATATCGCGTTGCGACGAGCGGGCGCGGCGAGATGGCACAGATCCGCCTGCTCGCGCGCAGCGGCCGCGCGGACGAAGCGGCCCGGCGGATCGTCGCGCTGTTTCCGAACGGCGCGCCGTCGGGTGCGCTCGGCGCCGAGTATTACCAGATCGTGTCGAATGCGCCGGGCGGACGCGAGCCGGCGATCGCCGCGCTGCGCCGCGCGGTCGCGGCCGATCCGCAGGACACGAGCGCGACGATGGCGCTCGCGCGGCTCTTGAACCAGCGTGCCGACACGCGGCCGGAGGCGAACCGGATCGCCTGGGCGCTCGCGAAGCGCGCCGACGCCGACCATACGGAGGCGATGGCGCTGTGGCGGCGCGTGCTGCAGTCGGCCGGCAGCGATCCCGCGTATCTCGATGCACTGCATGCGTATCTCGTGCTCGTGCCGGACGATACCGAATTCGTCGACCGCGTCGCGGAACTGGATCGCCAGCGCGACGCGCAGCGCCAGCTCGAACGCAATCCCGACTACATCGCACGGCAGCGCGGCCTGCAGGCGCTCGCGCGCGGCGACCTGGCCGGCGCCGATCCGCTGCTCACGCGCGCCGCGCGGGCGCGGGCGGACGACGCCGACGCGGTCGGCGGGCTCGGCCTGCTGCGCCTGCGCGAAGGGCGGCACGACGAAGCGCGCACGTTGTTCACGCGCGCCGCGACGCTGTCGACCGATCAGCGCGGCAAATGGCAGGGCCTCGCGCGCACCGCGCAGTTCTGGGGGCTGCTCGCGCAAGGCCGCGCGGCAGCCGCGGCAGGCCGTCCGCAGGACGAGGAGCGCGCCGCACGCGCGGCACTCGCGATGCAGCCGGACAGCCCGGATGCGAAGCTGCAGCTTGCCGACGCGTTGCTCGCGCAGCGCGACTGGGCACGCGCGGAGCCGTTGCTGCGCGAGTTGCTGGCCGCACGTTCGCCGGACCTCGCGGCCGTGCGCGGCACGGCCACGCTGTACGAGAACACCGGCCGCGCGGACCAGATCGGCCCGCTGCTCGGTGCGCTGCAAGGCCGCGTGACGGGCCGCGACGATCGGCGCGCGCTCGACGGCCTGCGTGCCGACCTGCTCGCGGACCAGGCGCGTGCGCTGGCGGACAAGGGCGAACGCGGGCCCGCCGCGCAGCGCTACGAGGCGGCCGTGCGCGCGGCGCCCGACGCGCCGTGGACGCGCTTCGCACTCGCGCGCCTCTATCGCGACATGGGGCTGCCGCAGCTCGGCCGCACGGTGATGGACGACGGGCTGGCGCAGAGCGCGACGCCCGAGATGCGCTACGCGACCGCGCTGTACCGCAATTCGCTCGACGACGTCGCGGGCGCGCAGGCCGCGCTCGCGCCGGTCGACGACGCGCACCGTTCGGACGGGATGCGCGCGCTCGCGCGCAAGCTCGATGCGCAACGCGCGCTGGCCGACGCACGCGGCGCGCTCGCGCGCGGCGACCGCACGGCGTTTGCCGCGTCGCTCGCACAGGCGCAGGCGAGTGCGCCGGACGATCCCGACATGCTCGCCGCGATCGGCGCGCAATGGATCGACGCGGGCGAAGCCGACCGCGGGCTCGCACCGTTGCACGACTGGATCGCCGCGCACCCGCGCGAAGCCGACGCGGACGTGCGGCTGCGCTACGGCGACCTGCTCGGCAGCGCGGGGCGCGACGACGCGCTCGCCGCATGGCTCGACACGCTGCGCCGGGAACCGTCGCTGACGCCCGCACAGACGGCGAGGATCGAGGACCAGTCGCTGCGGCTCGTGCTGCGGCAGACGGACGACGCGATCGCGCAGCAGGATTACGCGCAGGCGCGCAAGCTGCTCGATCGCGCGAGCCCGGCCGGCCGCGCGGACAAGCGTTATGCGCTCGAACTGGCCGATCTCGAACGTGCGCAAGGCCATTACGATGCGGCGCGCGCCGCGCTTGCGCCGGCCGTCGCGCGCACGCCGGACGATGCGGATACGCAGCTCGCGCTGGCCCGCATCGACGAGGACAGCGGCAATCGGGCCGCGGCGCTTGCACGCGTGCAGGCGGTGCTGGCCCGCACGCCGGACGACGACGTCGACACGCAACTGTCGGCCGTGCGCCGCCTGAATGCGCTGCGCCGTCCGGACGAAGCCGGGCAGGTGACCGACCGGCTGCATGCCGCGTACCCGGCGCGCGCCGACGTGACGGTCGCGGCCGGCCGCGTGGCCGAGGCGCAGGGGCGCTATGACGATGCGGCGTCGCTGTACCGGATGTCGCAGTCGCAGGAGCGCACGACGGGCGTGAGCCCGGGCCGTGACGGACTGACGCCCGCGCAGGCCGCGTTCGCGGATCTCCAGCAGCGGCGCAATCCCGAGATCGAAACCGGCTGGACGCCCGCCTACAAGTCGGGCGACGAAGGCATCTCGTCGTATCGCGCGCAGCAGGTGCCGATCTACATGCAGATGCCGATCCGCTACGACGGGCACGTGTTCGCGCAGATCGACACCGTGCATCTCGACCCGGGCACGCTCGACACGAGCAACCCGAACGCGTATTCGCTCAGCACGTTCGGCAGCTACGCGGCGCTCAAGGCGCAGAACGCGCTGACCCCCGCATCGATCGCGAATCCGCCGGGCTCGCTGCACCAGACCGCCACGGGCGTCGCGCTCGGCGCCGGCTACCTGACGGACGCATGGCGCTTCGATCTCGGCACGTCGCCGCTCGGTTTCCCCGTGCATTACCTGGTCGGCGGCGTGCGCTATCGCTTCGACGCCGGCCCGGCCAGTTTCTCGGTGAATGCATCGCGGCGGCCGGAAACGAGCAGCGTGCTGTCGTACTCGGGGATGCGCGACCCGTGGACGGGCGCGGTCTGGGGCGGCGTGCGCCGCGACGGCGTGACCCTGCGCGCGTCGGTCGACGTCGGCCGCACGAACCTGTTCGCGGAACTCGGCGCGGGCGTGCTGTCCGGCCGCAACGTCGAACGCAACGCGGAAGTCACGCTGCGCACCGGCTTCACGGTGCCCGTGTACGAGCGTGCGACGATGAAGGTCAGCACCGGGCTCGTCGGCAACGCATGGCACTACGCGGAGAACCTGCGCTACTACACGTACGGGCAGGGCGGCTACTACAGCCCGCAACGCTACCTGTCGCTCGGCGTGCCGATCGAATGGGCGGGGCGGCACGATGCGCTGTCGTGGGACCTGACCGTCACCGGCGGGATCTCGAACAGCTACGAGAAGGATTCGCTGTATTACCCGATGTCGTCGGACCAGCGGGCCGCGCAGGTGGCGGCCGGGTTCGTGTACACGGGCAGCTCGACGCGCGGCGTGTCGTTCTCGTACGGGATCAACGGGATCGTCGAGTACCGCGTGAACCCGCACCTGAGCGTCGGCGCGCAGCTGAAGGTCGACCGGTCGCACGACTACGCGCCGAGTTCGGCGCTCGTGTACCTGCGCTATGCGTTCGACGCGCGCGCGCAACGCAGCTGGCTCGTCACGCCGACGCCGGTGCGGCTTTATTCGGATTACTAGGTTACTAGGGGAACGCCGTGAATACGGAACTCGATGCCACCCGTCCCGCATTCGGCGCCGCCGGCCTGCTGGGCCGCCTGCGTGCGCTGCTGGGCGCGCCGGCCGGCGGCCGTATCGGCACGGTGAGCCGGCTCGCGATCGACGGCTTGCCCGATGCGTGGACGCAACTGGAAGCCGGCGGCCTGTACGCGATCTACGCGGCCGGCGGCACGCCGGCCTGCGACGCGCTCGTGTGGGAGAGCGCGCGACAGGCGCGCACGCGCGACGTGACGGTCGTGCTCGCGCGCGACGCGGCCCACGTTGCCGACCAGATGCAGGCGCGCGGCTTCGCGGGCGGCGCGCAGCCGGCCGGCTGGCCGCGCAACCTGAACGTGCTGGCGATGCCGCCCGCGGCCGAGCCGGCCAACGGTGACAACCCCGGCGCCGGCGCAACCGCGGACGCCCCGCGCCGCGCGCCACCGGGCCCGTTTGCACGACTGACCGGCGGCCTGCGCGCGCTGAAGCGCTACGGCTTTCGGGCGCGCTCGCTGTATTTCGTCGAGGGCGCGCAGCGCTGGTTCAGCTGGGACGACCCGATCGCGCTCGCCGACGAGGCGCACGCACTCGCCGACTGGTGCCGCACGCGCCGGATCGCGCTGGTGCTGCTGCTCGATCCCGAGGCGACCCGCGCGGACGGCGCAGCACGCACCGACGATGCGCCGCTCGTGCGCGATGCGGATCGCACGCCGCGCAGCGGTTTCCACGGTATCTGCTCGGGCGTCGCGCAGTTGCAGCGCACGCACGGCGAGCTGCTGTGGGTCGTCGATTTCTGGCGGGCGGGCGACACGCTCGCGGCCGGCGAAGTGCGGCCGCTGCGCTTCGCGCCGGGCGGCCGGCTGTCGGCGAACGTCGACGGCGGCGCGACCGAGCCCGCGCACCGGATGAAGCTCGCGAGCGACGAGGATCGCGTCGTCGTCAGCCGCGCGGTGCTCGAAGGCGCGAACCGCGTGCCGGACGGCTGGGAGATCGTCGAAGACAACGCGGCCGTCGTCGCCGCCTGCGCGCATGCGCAGGCCGCCACCGCGGTGCTCGTGTTCCGCTCGCATGCGCAGCTCGAAGCGCTCTGCGCGGACGTGCACGCATTGCGCCGGCAGTGCGGCGGTGCGCTGAAGATCGCGGTCGTCGAGCGCGGCGAAGTGCTGCGCCAGCAGTTCGAGATGCTCGTGCTGAGCGTCGGCGCGAGCCGCGTCGTCGCGCGCGACCTGCCGGTCTCGCGGATGCAGGCCGCCGTGCACGCGTTGCGCGGCCAGCTCTATGCGCGGCCCGTCGCGGCCGACTATCGTGCAGCGCTCGCGGCCGCGCTCGGCGATTCGGTGCTCGGCTACCTGCCGGTCGGCGCGTTCTGCCTGCGGATTCGCGCGGTGCTCGATCGCGGCGCCGTGCTCGCGCTGCCGCACACGCTCGCGAAGATCGCGCTGCTGCCGGGCGTGTCGCACGTCGACGCGCTGCGGTGTTGCCGGCCGCGCCGCGCGGGCGACGTCGTGACGGCCGATGCCGCGCACCTGTACGTGTTCCTGTTCGCGTGCGAGCCGGCCGATGCGGAGGACGCGCTCGCGCGCATCTTCGACGTGCCGGTCGACACGCTGTCCGACCGCGTCGTATGCCTCGGCCACGGCAGCATCGACACCGAGCTCAACGCGCTGAAGGCGGAGAACCGGCGCGCACCGATCGCCGACTACAGCGACCTGTTCGCGGCCACGCAGCCGGCGGGCGCGACACGCCAACCGTCGGTGCGCACCGACCTCGGCGCGGCGGTGCCCGACGCGGGCGAAGTGAGCGGCGCGATCGACGCGATCGATACGATCGTCGCGCTCGAGGCGATCGGTGCGACATCGACGGCCGCGGCTGTCGACGCATCGGCGCCGGAACCCGTCATTCCCGCCGCGCGCAAGCGCAGCGCCGTCCGCAGCGCGATGCCGCTGCGCAAGGAGGGAGTCGCATGATTGCCGAAATCGTCATCGGTTTCATCGTCGGCATCGTGATCGCGGTGCCGGTGTGGATCGTCGCACAGCACCTCGGCATCGGCCGCGGTTTTCATGCGCCGCGCGGCATCGACCGGCACGACGCGGTGCCATGCGAGCTCGTGCCGGTCGCGCTGCGCGGGCGGCTGCTGCCCGATGCGGCGCGCGGCGAGCGCAGCGGCGAGGCGGCCCGATGAAGACGATCGCTATTGCGTCGACGACGGGCGGCGCGGGCCGCACGACGCTCACGGCCGCGCTCGCGGTGCTGCTCGCGCGTCGCGGCCGACCGGTCGTCGCCGTCGAATTCGATGCACAGAACCTGATGGGCGCGACGCTCGGCCTCGACTCGCTGGCCGAGCATGGCCTCGCGCAGAGCCTGCTCGGCGGCGGCGAGCCGTGGCATGCCCATACGTGGCGCAACGCCGACGGCGTGCTGTTCGTCCCATACGGGCAGGTCGACGCGGCCGGCGCCGCCGCGTGCGATGCGCGGCTCGCGGCCGATCCCGCGTGGCTCGCGCGCGCGCTCGACGAGATTGCGCTGCCGGCCGACGGCGTCGTGCTGATCGACACCGCGCGCTATCCGTCGACGCAGGCCGAGCAGGCGATTCGCCGCGCGGACCTCACGCTCGTCGTCGTGCCGCCCGAGCCGACCGCGTGCGCGACGACGGCCGCGCGGCTCGGCGCGCTGCGGGCCGGCGGCGGCGAACTGCAGATCGTCGTGAACCGGCTGAATCCGGCGCGCGACATGCAGCGCGACGCGCTCGGCATGCTGCGCGCGGTCGCGGGGCCGGCGTCGATGCTCGAGCAGCGCATCCACGTCGATGCGGCCGTGCCCGAAGCGCTCGCGCGCGGCAGCTGGATCTTCGACGACGCGCCGTATTCGCAGGCGTCGCACGACCTGAACGGCGTCGCGAACTGGGTCGATGCGTGGCTGGCGGCAGGCGCCGCCGGTCGCCGCGGAGCGGCGCGATGAACGCGGGCTTCGCGCTGCGCCTGCGTGCGCTCGGCCGTCGTGCGGCCGACTGGCTCGCACGCGGCATCGGGTTGCCGGCGCAACGCACGCTGGTCGACTGGATCGTGCGGCTGTTCTTCCACGCGCCGCCGCCGGGCCGGCCCGATCACGTGCGCCGCTGGGTGCGCGTCGCGTCGCTGCGGCTGGCGCAGGAGTGGGGCGTGCTGCAGCCGCTCAGCCCGCGCGAATGGCTGTGGCGCGCGATCGTGCGGGCGCCTCGCTCGGCGGAAGGCCGGCCCGCGCGCGATCCGCTCGCGTGGTTCGACCGGTATGTCGTGCCCGTCTACGTGGCCGGGCGCGCGGTCGGCCGGCGCATCGACGCGCTGCTCGCGCGCCTGCCGTGGGTGCGCTGGGGCGGCTGGCTCGATGCGCGCGCGAACGGTGTCGGCCGGCACCGCTGGCTCGCACCGCTGCTGCTGGTGGCCGGCGCGCTGCTGTGGGCCGCGGCCGGGATGTCGCCGCTGATGCCGGGCGCGCAGTTCGCGTTCTTCGCGATCGTCGCGGTGCTGGCGCTCGCGCTGCGCCGCCTGCCGGGCCATCTGCCGACGCTCGCGCTCGCGTCGCTCGCCCTGCTCGCGACGGTGCGCTACATGTGGTGGCGCACCACGCAGACGCTCGATTTCCGCAGCCCGGTCGAGGCCGTCGCCGGCTATCTGCTGTACGGCGCGGAAGCCTATACGTGGATGATCCTGCTGCTCGGCTTCGTGCAGACCGCATGGCCGCTCGACCGGCCGATCGTGCCGCTGCCCGACGACCCCGACACCTGGCCGACCGTCGACATCTACATCCCGACCTACAACGAGCCGCTGTCGGTCGTGAAGCCGACCGTTTTCGCCGCGCAGAGCATCGACTGGCCGACGGCCAAGCTGCGCGTGTATCTGCTCGACGACGGCAAGCGCCCCGAATTCGAGGCGTTCGCGCGCGAGGCGGGCATCGACTACGTGACGCGCGACGACAACCGCCACGCGAAGGCCGGCAACATCAACCGCGCGCTGCCGAAGACGCACGGCGAATACATCGCGATCTTCGACTGCGATCACGTGCCGACGCGCTCGTTCCTGCAGACGACGATGGGCGTGTTCCTGCGCGACCCGAAGTGCGCGCTCGTGCAGACGCCGCACCATTTCTTCTCGCCCGATCCGTTCGAGCGCAACCTCGGCACGTTCCGCGAGATCCCGAACGAAGGCAACCTGTTCTACGGCCTCGTGCAGTCGGGCAACGACCTGTGGAACGCGACGTTCTTCTGCGGCTCGTGCGCGGTGCTCAAGCGCAGCGCGCTGGAAGAGGTGGGCGGCGTCGCGGTCGAGACCGTGACCGAGGATGCGCACACGGCGCTCAAGCTGCACCGGCGCGGCTATACGTCGGCCTACCTGCCGACCGTGCAGGCGGCCGGCCTCGCGACCGAAAGCCTCGCGGGCCACGTGAAGCAGCGCACGCGCTGGGCACGCGGGATGGCGCAGATCTTCCGCATCGACAACCCGTTCCTCGGGCGCGGGCTCGGCCTCATCCAGCGGATCTGCTACGGCAACGCGATGCTGCACTTCTTCTACGGGATCCCGCGGCTGGTGTTCCTGACGATCCCGCTCGCGTACCTGTTCTTCCACCTGTACTTCATCAACGCGTCGGCGCTCGCGCTCGCGAGCTACGTGATCCCGTATCTCGTGCTCGCGAACGTCGCGAACTCGCGGATGCAGGGGCGCTACCGCCATTCGTTCTGGGCCGAGGTCTACGAATCGGTGCTCGCGTGGTACATCGCACTGCCGACCACCGTCGCGTTCTTCAGCCCGAAGCACGGCAAGTTCAACGTGACCGACAAGGGCGGCAAGATCGACGAAGGCTACGTCGACTGGTCGACGTCGAAGCCGTATCTGGTGCTGTTCGGGATGAACGTGCTCGCGATCCTCGCCGGCCTGTGGCGGCTCGTGGCCGACCAGGGCGACGAGGCGTCGACGATCCTGATCACGCTCGGCTGGACCGTGTACAACCTCGCGATGCTCGGCGCGGCGCTGGCCGTGGCGCGCGAAACCAAGCAGGTGCGCGTCACGCACCGGATCGCGATGCGCGTGCCGGCCATGCTGCTGCTCGCCGACGGGTCGACCGCCGCGTGCTTCACGAGCGACTACTCGACCGGCGGCCTCGGCCTCGAAGCGGTGCCGGGCCTCTCGCTTGCCGTCGGCGACACGCTGACGGTGTGCGTGACGCGCGGCGACCGGCCGTTCCCGTTCCCGGTGCGCGTGAGCCGCGTGACGCCGACCCATGTCGGCGTGAGCTTCGACGAACTCACGCTCGAACAGGAGCGCCAGCTCGTGCAATGCACGTTCGGCCGCGCGGACGCGTGGCTCGACTGGCACGAAGGCCAGCGGGTCGACACGCCGCTCGGCGGGCTGAAGGAAGTGTTGCGGATCGGCCTGGACGGCAACGTACGGATGTGGAAGGGTGCGGCGCGCGGCCTGCTGGCCATGCTGGCGCCGAAACTCGATCGGGCGCGCGACTGACGCGGCGCTCATCATGGAGTGGGTTAGATGACGTTCTGGAATCTGTATTTCATCCTGAAGTTCGCGCTGTTCGCGACCGGGCACCTGCAGCCGTTCTGGCTCGCGAACCTCGCGTTCGCGGTGGCGCTCGCGGCGAGCGCGCCGATCCGGCGGCGCGCGTGGCGCATCGTCCGGCAGGTCGTGGCGATCGCGATCGCGGTGCCGCTGCTCGCGCGCGAGATGCATGCGCCGCCGCTCGCGCGGCTCGCCGAAGCCGCGCGCGAAGTGAGCACGTTCCGCCTCGAGTACTGGATGGAGCTGCTGCCGCGCCTGCTGCCGCCGGTGCTGCTGCTGACGGTGGCCGGCGCGCTGATCGTCTATTTCATCGTCAATCGCTGGCTGCGCGTCGCGACGTTCGTGCTGGCCGTGCTGGTCGTGATGCCGCTGTGGCAGGCCGGCAGCGGGCTGATGGCGCGCGTCGTCGCACCGCTTCCGCAGCAGGCGAGCGCCACGGGCACGACGCTCGCCGGCCAGCCGGAGGATCACAACGCCGCGCTCGCGACGTTCCGCACGCAGGAATCGCAGCGGCAGGTCGCGTTCGGCCATCTCGGCAACGATCCATCCGCGCAATTCGACGTGATCGTGCTGCACATCTGCTCGCTGTCGTGGGACGACCTCGATGCCGCGAAGGTGCGCAACCATCCGATGCTGAGCCACTTCGACTACCTGTTCAATAACTTCAGCACGGCCGCGAGCTACAGCGGCCCGGCGGCGATCCGCGTGCTGCGCGCGAGCTGCGGGCAGGAAGCGCACGCCGACCTGTACAAGCCGGCGCCGCAGCAGTGCTACCTGTTCTCGCAGTTGGCGAGCGCGGGCTACAAGGTGCAGTCGCTGCTGAACCACGACGGCCACTTCGACAACTTCCTGCAGGTGATCCACGACAACATCGGCGTGCCCGACGCGCCGCCGGTGTCGAACGCGGCCGCGCCGGTCGCGATGCACGCGTTCGACGGCTCGGAGATCAAGAGCGACTACGCGACGCTCGCGAACTGGTACGCGCAGCGCGCGTCGGTGCCGGGCCCGGTCGCGCTGTACTACAACACGATCAGCCTGCACGACGGCAACCGCGTCGTCGGCAGCGCGCTGACGAGCATCGACTCGTATCCGCAGCGCGTGACGAAGCTGATGGACGACTTCGATCACCTCGCCGACCTGATCGCGCAATCGGGCCGGCGCGCGGTGATCGTGTTCGTGCCCGAGCACGGCGCCGCGCTGCGCGGCGACAAGTACCAGGTCGCGGGCCTGCGCGAGATCCCGACGCCGCGCATCGTGCACGGGCCGGTCGGCGTGCGGCTCGTCGGCTTTACCGGCAACCACGGCGCGACGACCGTGATCGACCAGCCGACCAGCTTCCTCGCGCTCGCGCAACTGCTGTCGAACCTCGTGTCGAACAGCCCGTTCAAGCCGGGCACGACGCTCGCGCAGTACGCGGCCGACCTGCCGCGCACGCGGATGGTGGGCGAGAACGAGGGCACGGTGACGATGCAGACGGCCGCGGGCTACGCGGTGAAAACTCCGGATGGCGTATGGATCGACGAACAGTGATGCTCCCCGCCGACAGCGACGATGATCGCCTGTCGCAACCGAACGACGTGCTCGGCCTCGCGCGGCATTTGCCCGCGCTCGATCCCGAGCGTTACGTCGACGAGCAGGCGCGCCGCGCGTTCATCGAGTCGCTCGACCGCTGGCCGACGCTCGCGAAGCTGATGGGATTGAAGCGGTAAACGCGCGACGGCCGGCATGGGAGCCGGCCGTTGCTTGCATGCGTGCGAACCCGCTTGCCGCGCGTTGTGACCTTACTGCGCCTTGCGTTCCGGCTGGCGCGTCCACTCGTGTTCTTCGCCCGGCACCTTGCCGAAGGTCTGATCGGCCCACGCTGCACGGGCCGCATCGATCTTCGCGCGCGCGCTCGATACGAAATTCCATTCGATGAACCGCTCGCCCGGCAGATGGGCGCCGCCGAGCAGCATCACGCGGGCGCCGTTCGTGCTGGCGAGCGTCACGGTCGCGCCCGGCTCGAGCACGGCCATCGTCGCGGCGGCGAGCGGCGTGCCGTCGATCGAGAGATCGCCGTCGACGAGGTACACGCCGCGCTCCTCATGTTCGGCATCGAGCGCCAGCGTGCCGCCTGCCGCGAATTCCGCAACCGCATAGAGCGTGGGCGAGAACACGGCAACCGGAGACGTGAGCCCGAACGCGGTGCCCGCGATCACGCGCACGCTCGCACCGTCGCGCGTGAACGACGGCAGCGTGTCGGCCGCATGATGGACGAACGCGGGCGCGGTGTCTTCATGCTCGACCGGCAGCGCGACCCAGGTCTGGATCCCGTGGACCGGCTGATCGCGCGGCCGGTCTTCGTCGGGCGAGCGCTCCGAATGCACGATGCCGCGGCCGGCGGTCATCCAGTTCACGTCGCCCGGCACGATCTTCTGCCGGCAGCCGAGGCTGTCGTGATGCATCAGCGAACCGTCGAACAGGTAGGTGACGGTCGCGAGGCCGATGTGCGGATGCGGCAGCACGTCGATGCCGCGGCCGGCCGGCAGCACGGCCGGCCCCATCTCGTCGAAGAAGATGAACGGGCCGACGAGGCGGGCGGCGCGCGCGGGCAGCACGCGGCGCACGACGAGGTTGCCGATGTCGCTTTCGCGCGGCGTGAGCAGGGTCTTGATCGAGGCGGACATGGTGGGGATCTGGTAGTCGAGGCGGGGCGCGTCAGGCGATCGCCGTGTCGATGGTGATCGGATGCGTGAGGATCTTGTGCACCGGGCACGCGTTCGCGATCTGCAGCAGCCGTTCGCGCTGTTCGCCGGACAGGTCGCCTTCCAGCGTGATGCGGCGCACGATCGTGCTGCCCGCGCTGCCCGATTCGTGCGCGAGCTTCACGTGCACTTCGGTGAGCGGCCAGCCCTTGCGCTGTGCGTACATTTTCAGCGTGATCGCGGTGCACGCGCCGAGGCTCGACAGCAGCAGCGTGACGGGCGCGGGCGCCGCATCGCCGCCGCCGAGCGACGCCGGTTCGTCGGCGCGCCACTGGTGGACGCCATCGCTGAAGTGGACGAGGTAATCGACGGAGCCGATGCTCGCTTCGACGGACAGTTCGCTCATTGCAGTTCCATGTGAAAAAAGGGGAGGCCGGCGGCCGGGCCGGGCGTCACGGTTCGAGCAGCCGCTGCAGCCGCAGTTCCTCGAAATCGAGTTCCGATTCGATCCGGTGCAGCACGGCGTCGTCGACCTTGCCGTCGCGATGCAGGTCGAGCAGCGCGCGGCGCGACACGCCGACGAGGTCGAGTTCGACGCGCAGCATGCGCGCGCGCACCTGGGCTGGCTCGGCGCCGTGGCGATGCGCGCGCTCGTTGAAGGTGACGCGGTTCCGGTATTCGGCGAGCAGGCGGTCGAGCGACGGCCGCTCGAGGGTCGGGCCGCGCTGTTCGAGCGCGTCGAGTTCGGCGAGCGCCGCGCCGAACGCGTGTGCGCGCACCGCATGCTCGGACATCGTGTGCCGCGCGGCCGGGCGCAGCTTCAGCACGCGGATCAGCGGCGCGAGCGTGCCGCCCTGCACGACGAGCGTGGCGATGATCAGCAGGAACGTGCTGAACAGGATCAGGTCGCGGCCGGGGAAGTTGGCGGGCAACGCGATCGCGGCCGCGAGGCTCACGACGCCGCGCATGCCCGACCAGCCGAGCACGACGGCCTCGCGCCACGACCACGGTGCGTGGCCGGCGCGCGGCGCGCGCAGGCGGCCCGGCAGCCACATCGCGACGAACACCCACACGATGCGCGCGGCGATCGTGGCGGCGGTGGCGGGCAGCGCGACGCGCAGGCCGGCCATCAGCACCGCGCCTTCGTGGTTCACGCGCGCGAGGATCGCGTGCAGCGCGAGGCCGATCAGGATGAACACGAGCGCGTCGAGCACGAACACGATCGCTTCCCAGGTCGCCTTCGCCTTGATCCGCATGTCGGCGTCGAACACGCGATGCTGGCGCACGCCGAGCACGAGCCCGCAGGTGACGACCGACAGCACGCCCGAGCCGTCGACGGCTTCCGCGATCCCGTAGCTGCCCCACGCCATCGCGAAGGTCACGACGATGCCGAGCATCGGGTCGCGCAGGCGCGGCAGCACCCAGCTCATCGCATGGCCGCACGCGAGGCCGACCGCGATGCCGATCAGCGTGAGCGAGAAGAACAGGCCGGTGGCGCTCGCGGCCGTGATCGACACGGCGAGCGCGGCCGACACGGCCATCTGGTACAGCAGCAGGCCCGACGCATCGTTGACGAGGCTTTCGCCTTCGAGCACCGCGACGAGTCGCGCGGGCAGCGGGTGGCGCTGCAGGATCGCCTTCGCGGCGACCGCATCGGGCGGCGACACGATCGCGCCGAGCGTGAAGCAGGCGGCCCATGGCAGCGCCGGGTTCACCGCATGCACGGCGAGCGCGACCGCGACGGTCGTGAACACCACGGCCCCGAGCGCGAGCGACGCGATCGATGCGAGCTCCTGCCGGAATTCCTTCCACGCGGTGTAGAACCCGCTCGACATCAGCAGCGGCGGCAGCACGGCCGCGAGCAGCAGCGCCGGGTCCATGTCGGGCACGCGCTTGCCTGCAACCGCGACCACGCAGCCGCCGAGCAGCAGCACGACGGCCGGCGGAATCGAGATCCGTTCGGCGAGCCACGTGAGTGCGCCGGCACCGCAGATCAACAGCAGCAGGTAATGAAACAGTTCGACGTTGGTCATGCGTGGCCGGTGATGAACGATTGCGTCACGACGGCTTGCGGTCGTTCGTGGTGCCGCCGGGCAGCGCGCCGAACATGTGCTGGCTGCACTTCGCATCGCGCCATGCGGTGTTCAGCCGGTGGCCCGCGAGCATGCGTCGCGCGACCGGCAGGATCTGTTCGCCGGCCAGCATGCCGAGCAGGCCGGTGAGCGCGATGATCGGCGGGGCCGGCGAGTTCACGCCGAGCGCGCCGTAGATGACACCGGCGAGGACGCCGGCGAGCAGCGACAGGACATAGGCTTTCATGATGGGCGTCTCGTGGTCTCGTGATCGAACGACGGGTGGCGACGAGTGCATCGTCGAGGTCCCTCGAAGCGTATCGGGTTTACGTGAAGAAAAAAAGGGCGGATTGCCCTTGGGCGACCACCTATTCTGGAATCCGAGTGATTCCATTTTTTGGGTGTTCGTATCAGAGGATTGCGGTTTTAATGAATCGAGACGGACGAAGCAGATCAAGCGTCGTACCCAACTCGAATCCTCCCGCGTTCGCGGCGAGGCAAGATTCCCCTTCCGTTCCAAGGATGATCACGCCATGAGCAACCCGAAGCTTGAAGTACTTACTCCGCAGAACAGCCAGGTGATCTTCATCGACCAGCAGCCGCAGATGGCGTTCGGTGTGCAGTCGATCGATCGTCAGACGCTGAAGAACAACGTCGTCGGCCTGGCGAAGGCCGCGAAGGCGTTCAATATCCCGACCACGATCACGACGGTCGAAAGCGACAGCTTCTCCGGTCACACGTATCCGGAGCTGCTCGACGTCTTCCCGAACCAGAAGACGCTCGAACGCACGTCGATGAACTCGTGGGACGACCAGAAGGTGCGCGACGCACTGGCCGCGAACGGCCGCAAGAAGGTGATCGTGTCGGGTCTGTGGACCGAAGTCTGCAATACGACGTTCGCGCTGTGCGCGATGCTCGAAGGCGGTTACGAGATCTACATGGTGGCCGACGCATCGGGCGGCACGTCGCAGGCGGCGCACGATTTCGCGATGCAGCGGATGGTGCAGGCCGGCGCGGTGCCCGTGACCTGGCAGCAGGTCATTCTCGAGTGGCAGCGCGACTGGGCGCGTCGCGACACGTACGACGCGGTGATGGCGGTTGTGAAGGAGCATTCGGGCGCGTACGGGATGGGCGTCGACTACGCGTACACGATGGTCCACAAGGCCGCGCAGCGTACCGCGACGCCGCACGAGTCGATCCCGGCCGTGCCGGCGAAATAACGGGCGACCGGCGGCGGGCGACCGGCTGCGGGCGCCGTATCCGATGCAAGCGGCGGCCCGCGGCGATCCGCCGGCCGCCGCCCGCTCAGGCCGCGGGCAGCGCCCACGGCGCGTGCGAGAAATGTTCGGCGAGGAAATCGAGCAGCACCGTCACGCGCGCGGCACGCAGCATGCCGGGCGGCGTCATCAGGTTGACGTTGACGTCGGCGATCCTCCAGTCATGCATGACTTCTTCGAGTACGCCGCGCTGCAGTTCGTCCCACACCAGGAACTCGGGCTGAAGCGCGAGGCCGTGGCCGGCGATCAGTGCGGGGACGATCACGTCGGCGTTGTTGGTGCGGATGCGCCCGTGCACGTTCACGCCGAAGTCGTCGCCCGAGGCCGGGTGGCGAAAACGCCAGTGCTCGGGCGTCGGCAGGTTGGTGTAGGTGAGGCACACGTGCTTCTCGATGTCACGCGGATGCGTGGGCCGGCCATGCCGGGCCAGATACGCCGGCGACGCGACGAGCGGACGGCGCACCGCACACAGGCGGCGCGAGCGCAGCGACGAATCGCTGAGCTCGGCAATCCGGATCGCGACGTCGAACCCGCCGGACACGATGTCGACGATGTGGTCGGTGAGCACGAGGTCGATATCGACGCGCGGATGGCGCTCGAGAAACGCGGGCAGCAGCGGCGACAGATGGCGCAGCCCGAACGACATCGGCGCGTTCACGCGCACGAGGCCGTGCGGTTCGAGCGCTTGCGCGGACGCCTCGCTCTCGATCAGCTCCGCATCGGCGAGCAGGCGGATCGCACGGTCGCGCAGCAGTTCGCCGGTCGGCGTGAGCGACAGCTTGCGCGACGTGCGGTACAGCAGCATCGCGCCGAGGCGCTTTTCGAGACGCGCGATCGCCTTCGAGACGGTCGGTTGCGACACGCCGAGGAGCTCGGCGGCTTTGGCGAACGAACCGAGCTCCGCGACGCGCGCGAAGATGGCCCAGGCTTCGAGATCAGGAAGGTGTTGCATGGTCGGACAGAGTGGCAGGGAAGCGAAGTGGATACGGCGGCGCAGCATGCGGCCGGCGCGATGCGGCTCATTCTAATCCGGCCGGGGAGAATAATCGTTATGGAATCTTATCTATTGTCGCTGGCGGCAGGCGTGCTGATCGGCGTCGTGTACAGCGTGATCAAGGTGCGCTCGCCGGCGCCGCCGCTCATTGCGCTGATCGGCCTCGCCGGCATGCTGATCGGCTCGCAGGCCATCGGCTCCATCCGTCACTGGCTCGGCTTCTGACCGTATCGAGGACATATTAATGAGTGCAACTGATAATCAACCGGATCTGATCCTGCACAACGGACGCATCACGACGCTCGACCGTGCGAACCCCGTTGCCACTGCGGTCGCGATCAAGGACGGCCGCTTCGTCGCGGTCGGCAGCGACGCGGAGGTCATGCCGCTCGCGGGCCGTGCGACGAAGGTGGTCGACCTCGGCTGCCGCCCGGCGCTGCCGGGCCTGACCGACAACCATTGCCACGTGATCCGTGGCGGCCTGAACTACAACATGGAGCTGCGCTGGGACGGCGTACGCTCGCTCGCGGTCGCGATGGAGATGCTCAAGCAGCAGGTTGCGATCACGCCGGCGCCGCAGTGGGTGCGCGTGGTCGGCGGCTTCACCGAACACCAGTTCGCCGAGAAGCGCCTGCCGACGATCGACGAGCTCAACGCGGTCGCGCCCGATACGCCGGTGTTCATCCTGCATTTGTACAACCGTGCGCTGCTGAACGCGGCCGCGCTGCGTGTCGTGGGTTATACGAAGGACACGCCCGAGCCGCCGGGCGGCACGATCCTGCGCGACGCCGCGGGCAATCCGACGGGCCTGCTGCTCGCGAACCCGAACGCGACGATCCTCTATGCGACGCTCGCAAAAGGCCCGAAGCTGCCGTTCGAATATCAGTACAACTCGACGCGCCACTTCATGCGCGAGCTGAACCGGCTCGGCGTGACGGGCGTGATCGACGCAGGCGGCGGCTCGCAGAATTACCCCGACGATTACGAGGTGATCCGCAAGCTGCATGACGCGGGCGAGATGACGATCCGGATCGCCTACAACCTGTTCACGCAGAAGCCGAACGCGGAGAAGGAAGACTTCGTCAACTGGACGAAGAGCAGCAAGTACCACGACGGCACCGATTACTTCCGCCACAACGGCGCGGGCGAGATGCTGGTGTTCTCGGCCGCCGACTTCGAGGATTTCCGCGTCGCGCGCCCGGACCTGCCGGCGCAGATGGAAGACGATCTCGAAGGCGTCGTGCGCGTGCTTGCGCAAAACCGCTGGCCGTGGCGCATGCATGCGACCTACGACGAAACCATCAGCCGTGCGCTGGACGTGTTCGAGAAGGTCAACAAGGACATCCCGCTCGAAGGGCTGAACTGGTTTTTCGATCACGCGGAAACGATCTCCGAGAAGTCGATGGACCGGATCGCGGCGCTGGGCGGCGGCATCGCGGTGCAGCACCGGATGGCGTACCAGGGCGAGTACTTCGTCGAGCGCTACGGCGCGCAGGCGGCCGAAGCGACGCCGCCGGTCGCGAAGATGCTGTCGAAAGGCCTCAAGGTGTCGGCCGGCACCGACGCGACGCGCGTGGCGTCGTACAACCCGTGGGTGTCGCTCGCATGGCTCGTGACGGGCAAGACGGTGGGCGGGATGCGCCTGTATCCGCAGCGCAACCTGCTCGATCGCGAGACGGCGCTGCGGATGTGGACCGAGTACGTGACGTGGTTCTCGAACGAAGAGGGCAAGAAAGGGCGCATCGCGGTCGGGCAACTGGCCGACCTGATGGTCCCGGATCGCGATTTCTTCACGTGCGCGGAGGACGATATCGTCGATACGACGGCGCTGCTGACGGTGGTGGGCGGCCGGATCGTGTGGGGGGCGGGGCCGTTCGCGTCGCACGACGCGCCGATTCCGCCGGCGATGCCGGACTGGTCGCCGGTGCGCGCCTACGGCGGCTACGATGGCTGGGGCGCGACGCAGCGCGACGGCGCACCGCTGCAGCGCGCGGCGGCTGCCGCGGCGATGTGCGGTTGCGCGAGTGCGTGCGGCCTGCACGGCCATGCGCATGCCAGCGCATGGAGCCGCGCGCTGCCGACCTCGGACGCGAAGGGCTTCTGGGGCGCATTCGGCTGCTCGTGCTGGGCGGTCTGACATGACGGCGCGCACTGCCCATGGCAACCCGGCATGGATCCGCGCGCTGCTGTCGCAGCCGTGGGTCCTGCCGCTCGCGCGTCTGGCGCTCGTTTCCGCGTTCCTCATCGGCGGCGTCAACAAGGCGATGCACTTCGGCGATGCGGTGGCCGAGCAGGCGCATTTCGGCCTGCAGCCGGCCGCGCTGTGGGCGGCGCTGGCGATCGTGGTCGAGATCGTCGGCTCGTTGTGCGTGGTGTTTCGCCGCTTCACGTGGCTCGGCGCCGGCGCGCTCGGCATGCTGACGCTGGTCGCGATGGTCGTGGCGAACGATTTCTGGAACCGCTCGGGTGCCGAACATTTCATGGCACTCAACAGCTTTTTCGAGCATCTTGGGCTGATCGCGGCCCTCGTGCTTGCGACCGTGCTCGGCGATGCACGGCAACCGGCCGATGACGGCCGCTCCATCCGATGACAATGAAACAACCAGGGAATCCCGTGATGAAATCCATTCGTTCCGTGCTGCTCGCCGCGCTGTTCGCGGGCGGTCTTGCCGTCGCACCGGTGGCGTTCGCGAAGCCGCCGGTGCCGCCGGCGGCCACGCCGACGGTGGCCGTCGGCCCGCAATACGACACGACGCACGTGTGCGTGGCGCCGGAAGACTTCGACCGCTTCACCGACAGCTTCGTCGCGACGTTCGGCGGCAAGAAGTCGAAGCAGGGCGTGTTCCAGGTCACGCCCACGCCGAGCCAGACGATGTCGCAACTGGTGCTCACGCCGGTCGGCACGGTCTCGGTGTTCGGCTTCAAGACACCGATCCCGTATCCGTTCTGCGCGGAGCGCACCGGCTATCTCGTCACCGACATGGACGTCGCGATGAAGACGGCACGCGCACACGGCGCGGACGTGATCGTCGACACGTTCCCCGATCCGATCGGCCGCGACGCGATCATCCGCTGGGCCGGCGTCCTGAACATGCAACTCTATTGGCATACCGAAGCGCCGCGCTACGACGCGCTGGAGACGGTGCCCGAGAATCGCGTGTACGTATCGCCGGAAAGCGTGCGCAAGCTGGTGCACGATTTCGTGAAGTTCTCGAACGGCAAGGTGGTATCCGACACCCTCAAGGCGCCGGGCATCGAGATCGGCCGGCCGAACGACACGTATCGCCGCATTCGCATCGAATCGGGCTTCGGCAAGATGACCGTGCTCGTGACCGACGGCCACCTGCCTTACCCGTTCGGCCGCGAAATGACCGGTTACGAAGTGCACGATCTCGCCGCGACGCTGGAGAAGGCCAAGGCAGCCGGCGTGACCGTGCTCGTGCCGCCGTTCACGTCGGACGGCCGTGACGCGGCGCTCGTGCAGTTCCCGGGCGGCTACGTCGCCGAGATCCACGCGAGCGCCGCGCGATGAAGCACGAGGACACGATCCTTGCCGCGGTGGCCGGCTTCGTCGACACGCTGAGCTTCGTCGCGCTGTTCGGGCTGTTCACCGCGCACGTGACCGGCAACTTCGTGCTGATCGGCGCGGGCATCGCGGGCTTCGGCCAGGGTGTCGTGCTGAAGCTCAGCGTGTTTCCCGCGTTCGTCTGCGGCGTGATCGCGAGCAGCCTGATCGCGCGGTCGATGTCCGGGCGGCCAGCCTGGCAGGGCACGCGCACGCTGCATGCGGTGCAGGCCGTGCTGCTGCTCGGCTTCTGCGCGGCCGGCGTATGGGCGACGCCCGTCACGCAGCCCGACAGCCTGCCGGCACTCGTGGCCGGCATCGTCGGCACGTTCGCGATGGGCGTGCAGAACGCGCATCCGCGCGTGATTGCGCGCGCCGGCGGCGTGCCGAACACGGTGATGACCGGCAACGTGACGCAGGCGATCCTCGACGTCGTCGACATGCTTTCCGCCGGCACCGCCGAGGCCGCGCGCGCGGCGGCGCGGGCGCGCTTCGGCAAGATGCTGCCGGCGATCGTGGCGTTCGCGCTCGGTGCCGCATGCGGCGCGCTCGGGTTCCGCTTCGTCGGGTTTTTCGCGCTGCTCGCGCCGGTCGGCGCGCTCGCGACGCTTGCCCTGTGCGCGGCACAAACGGCGGGGACGACCACACAGGAGCGCGCATGATCGAGCGGGGAGGGGGGAGACATCACGGCCAGCACGCCGCACGGGCCGCGCGCGCGTCGATCGTCGCGGGGCTGCTGTTCGCGGGCGCCGACGCGGCATGCGCGCAAACGGCGCCGGCATCGACGCCGGCTTCCACGCCGGTGCAGGAGCCGGCGCCGGCCGCGTCATCGGCAACGCCAACCGCCGCTGCCGCATCGACCTGCACGGCCAAGCGCCCCGTGGTGCTGTTCAACCGCTGGCAGGAAGACTGGTCGGTGCTCGCGAATCCGTGCGTGCCGCGCGCACCCCTCGACGGCCTGAAATATCTTCCGCTCGGCAACGATCCGGCCTCCTATCTGTCGCTCGGCGTGAACCTGCGCGAGCGTCTCGAGACCAATGACGCGCCGCTGTTCGGCATCGGTTCCGCGCAATCGGATACGTACCTGATCCAGCGCATCGAAGTGCATGCCGATGCGCATCTCGGCCAGCACTGGCAGTTCTTCGTGCAGTTGCAGGACGCCCGCGCGTTCGGCAAGAACACCGTGTCGCCGGTCGACAAGAACCCGCTCGATCTCGAGCAGGCGTTCGCGACCTACACGGGCGCGCTCGGCGGCGGCACGTTCAAGTTCCGCGTCGGCCGGCAGGAGATGGCGTTCGACTTGCAGCGGTTCATCGCCACGCGCGACGGCCCGAACGTACGGCAGGCGTTCGATGCGGTCTGGGCCGTTTACGAGTACCAGAAATGGCGCTTCATCGGCTATGCGACCCAGCCGGTGCAGAACCGCAACGCGTCCGATTTCGACGACGTGTCGAATCGCGACCTCACGTTCAGCGGCGTGCGCTTCGAGCGGCAGTCGGTCGGGCCGGGCGACCTGTCCGGCTACTGGTCGCGCTACAACCGCAACAACGCACGGTTCCTCGACGCGAGCGGTCCCGAGCATCGCGACGTGTGGGACGTGCGCTACACGGGCACGCTGGGGCACTTCGACTGGGATCTCGAAACGATGCTGCAGACCGGCACGGTCGGCAACGCGACGATCGGGGCGTGGGCCGTGGGGTCGATCGCCGGCTACAAGCTCGATGCGCCGTGGTCGCCGCGCATCGCGCTGCAGGTCGACGCGGCGTCGGGCGACCGGCATCCGCACGACGGCCGTGTGAGCACCTTCAACCCACTGTTTCCGAACGGCTATTACTTCACGCTGGCCGGCTATACGAGTTACGCGAACCTGATTCACGTGAAGCCGTCCGTGACGCTGAAGCCGTCGGCGAACCTGTCGCTGCTCGGTGCGCTCGGCTTCCAGTGGCGCGAGACGACCGGCGATGCCGTCTATCAGCAGCCGAACATCCCGGTGCCGGGCACGGCGGGCAAGGGCGGGTTGTGGACCGGGATGTACGTGCAGCTGCGCGCGGACTGGACGATCGCCGCGAACCTGATCGGTGCGATCGAGGCCGTGCATTTCCAGGTCGGCGATGCGATCCGCCAGGCGGGCGGGCACAACGCCGACTATGTCGGCGTCGAGCTGAAGTATGGGTGGTAGCACGCGCGGCGCTGCGCGTGCGCCGGCGAGGCGCTGCCCGATGCGTGGTGCAGGATGAATGCGCGTGTGCAGGTGCTCGCGTATTCGGACGAGATGCTGATCGTGCGCTGGCTCGCGCCGGGCGGCGCGGAACAGCGCTGGGCGCCGGCGCGTGCGCTGCGCTCGGGCCACTGCGCGCTGTCCGGCGAGAAGATCGTCTGCGGCGACGCCGTGTTCAGCCCGCGCGGGCGGGCGCCATTCGAATCGAAAGCGATGATCCTGGCGGCGGCGCTCGACCGTCCGCGCGTGTCGACGGTTCGCCCGCACGTCCAGGTGCTCGAGCGCTCGGCGCAGCTGCTGGTCGTGCGCTGGGTCGAGCCGGGGCGTGCGCATTTCGGCGAGCAGCACTGGAAACCGGGGCGCGCACGGCAGGCCGGTGTCTGCGTGCTGTCGGGCGCGCGGATCGCGTGCGGGGACGACGTGTTCCGCCCGAGTGGGCGCCCGACGCCGCCGAATGCGCGCGCGATGATCCTGGCCATCGCACTCGATACCGCCGGGCTGAAGCACGGCGGGTGATGCGACGCGCACGTGCCGATGTTCGCATGGGTGCGTTTGCGCCATGACACAGGGCGGCCGAAGCCGCCCTGTGTCATGAGGTGGCCGGCATCGCGCCGGCCGGTTCATTGCAGAGCCGCCAGGCCGTTACAGGTTCGGCGACAGTTGCAGCGCGTTCGTCAGGTCGCCCATCGGCTGCCCGCCGTTGGCCTTCAGCGCGTCGTCGCGCTGTTGCAGGCCCGCGAGGCGCGGCAGCGAGAAGCGGCGCGTGATGAAGCGCAGGATCGAACCCGTGTCGTACTGCGTGTGGTCGACGAAGCCCTTCTTCGCGTACGGCGACACGATCAGCGCCGGAATGCGGGTGCCCGGGCCCCAGCGGTCGGCATTCGGCGGCGCGGCATGATCCCAGAAGCCGCCGTTTTCGTCGTACGTGACGACCACGACCATGTTCTTCCACTGCGGGCTTGCCTGCAGGTGCGCGATCACGTCGGCGATGTGCTGGTCGCCGGAGGTGACGTCGGTGTAGCCCGGGTGCTCGTTCAGGTTGCCTTGCGGCTTGTAGAACGCGACCTGCGGCAGCGTGCCCGCGTCGATCGCCTTGATGAACTCGGCGCCGTTCGCGCCGCCGTCGAGCAGGTGCTGCGCGCGGCTCGCGGTGCCCGGCGCCTGGTTCGCGAAGTAGTTGAACGGCTGGTGGTGCGGCTGGAAGTTCGGCGTCGACAGATCGGCACCGTAGATCACGTTCGACGTGCCGTTCTGGCTCGCCTGCAGCGCCTGGCCCCACGCGCCGCCGTACCATGCCCACGACACGCCCGCATTGGTCATCAGGTCGCCGATGTTGGTCGCCGTCTGCGGCGGCATCGTCGACGGGTTGGCCGGGTCGGCGAGCAGCGGATCGCCGCCCGTGGCCGCCTTGTTGCCGCTCGGCTGGTACGCCGGCTGCATCGTGTTGATGCCGTAGAAGTCAGGCGTCAGCGCGCCGTCGTTGACGAACTTGGGCGGCCCGCTCAGCGCGGAGGCCGGCGAGTTCGCGGCGACCTTCAGCGACTTGCCGTCGGCGTTCAGGACTGCGATCTTGCCGGCCGCCGGGCTCTTGTCCGCGTTCGCATAGAACGGCGCGCACGCGCAGATCAGGTACTGGTGGTTCAGGAACGAGCCGCCGAACGCACCCATGAAGAAGTTGTCGGCCAGCACGTACTGCTGCGCGACCTTCCACAGCGGCAGCTTCGACGGATCGGCGGTGTAGTGGCCCATCGTCAGGCCGCCCGCATCGGTCCACGCGGCATACATGTCGTTCTTGCCGCCGTTGATCTGCATCTGGTCCTGGTAGAAGCGATGCACGATGTCGCGCGTCGCGATGCTCATCGACTGGTTGAAGCCTTTCGGATCGTCGATCGCGAACGGCGTGTTCGGCAGGTTTGCCGTCATCGCCTCGGTCACCGCCGGCGTGATGCCGGTCGCGGTCAGGCCGCCCCAGATCTTCGGCAGCGTCGCCATCGTCGAGCCGTCGCGATCCTTTTGCACCGAGTTCGCGGCCGTTGCGTTCTGCAGGCCGTTCGCGCCGGGGAAGTTGCCATACAGGTTGTCGAAGCTGCGGTTTTCCGCATAGATCACGACAACGTTCTTGACGGCCGACAGGCCTTGCTGCGTGACATCGTCGCCGCCGCAGGCGGTCAGGCTGAGCGCGGCCGCGAGGGCGATCGGCGTATAGCGAATCCAGGCGTGCTTCTTCATGCGATGTTCTCTCTTTCGTCGTTTGTCGCGTGTGGGAACCGGGTTGATGTACGGCCGGTGCGGGCACTGCGAGGCACCGACCGGTTGCGCGCATTATCTGGAACCGATTTGACAGGCGGGTGTAGGGCCGCTTTCAATTGACTGTCGGTGGAACGTCATGCAACGGTCATGGAACTGACATAAGCTCCGGCCGATTGCCCACCGCTACAAGAAGAACGACGATGCACAGCCTTCTGAAACCCCTCGCGTTCGCGCGATCGTTGACCCCTGCCGCGGCCGCGCTGGCGCTGGCCGCCGGGCTCGCGGCGCTCGCCGGCTGCGATGCGCGGCCCGGCGCGACTACGTCGGCCGCGTCCGTCGTGCCGGCGGCGCAAGCGGCCCCGGCCGCTCCCGCGGTCGCGCCGGCCAGCCAGCCGCAGACGCGCGCGCAGGTATTCGAGGGCGTCAAGCAGATGACGGCGCTCGGCAAGCAGCTGTTCTTCGATCCTTCGCTGTCGGGCTCCGGCAAGCTCGCGTGCGCGTCGTGCCATAGCGCCGAGCATGCGTTCGGGCCGCCGAACGCGCTGTCGGTGCAGCTCGGCGGCGACGACATGCACCGCACGGGCTTTCGCGCGGTGCCGTCGCTGAAGTACCTGCGCGGCATCCCGCCGTTCAGCGAGCACTTCCACGATTCGCCGGACGAAGGTGACGAAAGCATCGACGCGGGTCCGACCGGCGGGCTGACCTGGGACGGCCGCGTCGATACGCGCGATGCGCAGGCGCGCATTCCGCTCACGTCGCCATTCGAGATGAGCAGCTCGCCGGCGAGGGTCGCGCAGGCGGTTCGCGCCGCACCTTATGCGGACGCGTTCCGCAACGCGTTCGGCGCTCAGGTGCTCGGCAACGACCAGGCGACCTTCGACGCGGTGCTGCGCGCGCTCGACGCCTTCCAGCAACAGCCGGCGCTGTTCGATCCGTACACGAGCAAGTACGACGCGTACCTGGCCGGCCATGCGCAGCTCACGCCCGCGGAACTGCGCGGGCTGCAGCTGTTCAACGACGAGAAGAAGGGCAACTGCGCGAGCTGCCACATCAGCCAGCGCACGCTCGAAGGCGGCCCGCCGCAGTTCAGCGACTTCGGGCTGATCGCGGTCGCGGTGCCGCGCAACCGCGCGCTGCCCGTCAATCGCGACCCGCGCTTCTACGATCTCGGCGCCTGCGGCCCCGAGCGCACCGACCTGAAGGGCCGCGACGAATTCTGCGGGTTGTTCCGCACGCCGTCGCTGCGCAACGTCGCGCTGCGCAAGACGTTCTTCCACAACGGCGTGTATCACTCGCTGGAGGACGTGATGCGCTTCTACGTCGAACGCGACATCCATCCGGAGAAGTTCTATCCGGTCGTGCACGGCAAGGTGCAGATCTACGACGATTTGCCGAAGCGCTACTGGCCGAACATCAACCGCGAGCCGCCGTTCGACCGCAAGCGCGGCGACCAGCCGGCGCTGAACGCGGCCGAGATCAAGGACGTGATCGCGTTCCTCGGCACGCTGACTGACGGATATCAGCAAACGGCCGCACCGGCCAAGCCGTAGAGGCATGCATTACAGCACGCATGCTATGCTCGCTCGCTGACGGGCGTGGTGCGTACCGGATGGCCGGCTCCCGGTTCGCCGGTATGCACCACGCCGTTCGATCGAACATCCAAGGAGAAAAAACATGTCGATGCGTGCATCCCTTTCCGTCGTCACGCGCGTGCTGGCCGGCGCCGCGTGCGCAGCCGCGATGCTGCCCGCCCATGCACAGAACAACCTGAACTTCCTGAACGACACGCCGATCAGCTATTTCAGCAAGACCGACCGCGCGTCGCTGTCGAAGGCGGTCGTGCAGGTGCGCGACGAAGGCAAGGACGGCGAGACCACGACGTGGCAGAGCAGCGGCCGCGGCACGCAGATCGATGCGAAGCTCACGCCGAGCACGACCGAGACGGACGGCAAGACCTGCCGCGAAATCGCGACCGAAATCACCGCGAAGGGCCAGACGATGACGCTCAAGCCCGTCTATTGCAAGACGGCCGCGGGCAAGTGGCAGCTGCAGAAGCGCTGAGCACGCGCGTGATGAAGCGGGGCGCCGCGCCGCGCACGGTGTCGTGCGGCGTCGTGATCCTCGATGCGGCCGGCCGCGTGTTCCTCGCGCACGCGACCGATACCACGCACTGGGACATCCCGAAGGGGCAGGGCGAGCCGGGCGAGACGCCGGCCGACGCGGCGCTGCGTGAACTGCTCGAGGAAACCGGCATCGTGATCGGCGCCGAGCGGCTGCTCGATCTTGGCCGCTTCGCGTACCGGCACGACAAGGATCTGCACCTGTTCGCGGTGCGCGTGGCCGACGACGAAGTCGATCTCGCGCACTGTACGTGCACGTCGCTGTTTCCGAGCCGCCGCGACGGCTCGATGATTCCCGAGATGGATGCGTATCGCTGGACCCCGCCCGGCGACATCGACGCGTATGCGAGCCGCAGCCTCGCGCGGCTGTTTCGCACGAAGCTGTCGCTCGCGGACTTGCATCGGCGGTTGATGGGTCCGTGACCTCGGCATGCATAAAAAAACCGGCGAAAGCCGGTTTTTTCGTTCATCCAATTCGTCGTCAGTGGGTCACGATGGTCCATCGGTCCGTGTCGCGATGCTGGTCGAGCCCGATCGCTTCGAATTCATCGCGCGCCTCGCCTTTGGCGACGCCGAGATAGCGAAGCGCTTCGTTGATCGCATGGTCCGACACGACGAGCGGGCTAGCCGCACGGCCATCCGAAAAGAGCACATGTGCCTGGCAGCCGCTGCCGCCAAAGAATTCGGCTTCGATATAGGCGAGTGCAAATTGCACACTCAATTGTTGGCACAGCGATAGAAGTGCGGGCGGCAGCACCGTACCGTCGCCGTCCGTAAACGGACAGAACGGGATGTCGTGAGCCTTCCGGAATGCAGTGTGGAGCGGGATCATGTCGATGTCACCGCGCAGGCGAACGACGTGCAGCCCTTGCGGCAATGGCGCGGACGAAAACGCGCCGGATCTGGCGACAATGGCCTGAAGCGAATATGCCACGGTAACGGTTCCTGACATGGAGTCCGGGGAAGGCTGCCCCGACGATCGGTCAATCGGGCTACGCATCGGTGCAGCCGTTGACCGCGAATGACGATCTGACCGGGCGCGTGCGTTCGGCCCTGCGCCCGACCAACCGTCAAGCCGGCTTGCCCCAGCTGTCGCGCAGCCCGACGATCCGGTTGAACACCGGCTTGCCCGGCTTCGAATCGACCCGATCGGCGACGAAGTAGCCGTGACGCTCGAACTGCAGGCGCGTCTCCGGTGCGATGTCGTCATTGCCCGGTTCGATGTAGGCCTGCACGATCTTCTTCGAGTCGGGATTCAGCGCCTCGAGGAAGTTCGCGCCGCCCGCGTCCGGATGCGGCTCCTTGAACAGGCGGTCGTAGATCCGCACTTCGGCCGGCTGCGCATGCTTCGCGCTGACCCAGTGGATGTTGCCCTTGACCTTGTACGTGTTCGCGCCTTCGGTGCCCGACTTGCTGTCCGGGAAGTAGTTGCAGTGCACGGCCGTCACGTTGCCGTCGGCGTCCTTGTCGAAGCCCGTGCATTCGATCACGTAGCCGTAGCGCAGGCGCACCTTGTTGCCCGGGAACAGGCGGAAATAGCCCTTCGGCGGGTTCTCGACGAAGTCCTCGCGCTCGATCCACAGCTCGCGCGAGATCGGGAACGTGCGCACGCCGCGATCCGGGTGGTGCGGGTGCACGGGCGCCGTGCACGCTTCCTCGAGGTTTTCCGGGTAGTTGTCGATCACGAGCTTCAGCGGATCGAGCACGGCGACGGTACGCGCCGCCTTGTCGTCGAGGTCGTCGCGCAGCGCGCCTTCGAAGATGCTCATGTCGATCCACGAGTCGATCTTCGTCACGCCGATCCGCTCGCAGAACAGGTGGATGCTCTCCGGCGTGAAGCCGCGGCGGCGCACGCCGACGATCGTCGGCATCCGCGGGTCGTCCCAGCCGTCGACGTGGCCTTCGGTCACGAGCTGCAGCAGCTTGCGCTTGCTGGTGATCGCGTACGTGAGGTTCAGTCGCGAGAATTCGATCTGTTGCGGCAGCGGGCGCGTGAACATGCCGGCTTCCGCGAGTTCGTTCAGCACCCAGTCGTACAGCGGGCGGTGATCCTCGAATTCGAGCGTGCACAGCGAATGCGTGATGCCTTCGAGCGCATCCGAGATGCAGTGCGTGTAGTCGTACATCGGATACACGCACCATGCGTCGCCGGTGCGGTAGTGGTGCGCGTAGCGGATCCGGTAGATCACCGGGTCGCGCATGTTCATGTTCGGCGAAGCCATGTCGATCTTCGCGCGCAGCACGTGCTCGCCTTCCTTGAACTCGCCGGCCTTCATGCGGCGGAACAGGTCGAGGTTTTCTGCCGGCGTGCGATCGCGGAACGGCGACGGCTTGCCGCCTTCCGTCAGCGAGCCGCGGTTCGCGCGCATTTCATCGGCGCTCTGGCTGTCGACATAGGCCTTGCCGCGCTGGATCAGCAGCTCGGCGAACTCGTACAGCTTGTCGTAGTAGTCGCTCGCGAAGTACTGGTGATCGACCGCGTCCTTGCGCCAGTCGAAGCCGAGCCAGCGCACCGCGTCGACGATCGAATCGACGTACTCGACGCTTTCCTTTTCCGGGTTCGTATCGTCGAAGCGCAGGTGGCACACGCCACCGTAGTCGCGCGCGACGCTGAAGTTCAGGCAGATGCTCTTCGCATGGCCGATGTGCAGATAGCCGTTCGGCTCGGGCGGAAAGCGCGTCTCGACGCGGCCGCCCCATTTGCCGGTGCGGTTGTCGTCGTCGATGATGTTGCGGATGAAATTGGAAGCCGCGGGGGCGTCGTTGCGTTCGGTGCTCATGCGGATGGCGTCAGGTTGTGTCGGCGCGTCGCGCCGGTTTAATCCTGTGATTCTACCTGACCGGGGTCCGTCCCGCGCGGCTTGCGGCATGACGGGGGCGGGTTTCGACCGATTATCTCGATATTGTGTCGGCTGTAACACGACGTAAATCGGATTGCCCGTGCCGTTTGGCGTTGCCTATGATGGCTTCACCAAATCAATGCCGCCGTTCGGGATGCCGCGCGGCGGGAGGACAAAAAAATCATGATGAAGAAGACCACGTTTATCGTTCGTACCGCCGTGATCGTCGCGGCCCTGTCGCAACTCGGCGCGTGCGCCATGACGCATACGCAGCGCAATGCCGGTATCGGCGCAGCCGCCGGCGGCGCGCTCGGCTACCTGGTCACGGGCGGCCCGCTCGGCACGGTCGCCGGCGCCGCGGCAGGCGGTATCGTCGGCGCGAACGTGCGCTGACCGATGACATGACGCGAGCCGCCTGCACGGCGGCTCGACGTCCGGTCGCGACGCTGCGCTCGACGCGTCCCGACCCCACGCACATCCTTCCGGTATCAGACAGGCAGCATCAGGGAGGAACGGGTGTGCGACACTGCGCCGACGCACCATAACGATTTCACCCGTCGACGCACTTTCCATGAGCCGATTCCCCGTTCTCGTCCTGCCGGGCTACGCCAATTCGGGCCCGCTTCACTGGCAGAGCCGCTGGGAGCGTGCCGATGCACGCTTCTCGCGCGTCGCGATGCCCGACTGGGACCGCGCGTTCCGCAACGGCTGGTGTCTCGCGCTCGATCGCGCGGTCGAGGCCGCGCGCGGGCCGGTGCTGATTGCTGGCCATAGCCTCGGTACGCTGACCACTGCGTGGTGGGCGACGCGCTATGCGCGCCCGGCCGCGCTCGCCAAAGTGCGCGGCGCGCTGCTCGTCGCGTTGCCCGATCCCGACGGTCCCGCGTTTCCGGCCGACGCGCACGGCTTCGGGCCTGTGCCGTATGAACGGCTGCCGTTTCCAACCTGCGTCGTCGCCAGCAGCGACGATCCGTATGGCTCGCTCGCGTTCGCCCGCACCTGCGCGAATGCATGGGGCAGCGCCTTCCACGACATCGGCCCACGCGGCCACATCAACGCGGACAGCGGGCTCGGCGACTGGCCCGAAGCGCGCGGCTGGCTCGACGCGCTCGCCAATCGCGATTGAAAGATCGATTCACCGCTCGATGGATCGCGCGGGGCGGGGCGGCGGTTGAGGCCGCTGCCACGCCGGCCGTCCGCACCCGCACCACCTGCCGCGTTCAGATCGCCTGTTTCGCCCGCAGCGCGGCGATCTTCGCGTCGTCGTAGCCGAGCATGTCGCGCAGCACGTCGTCGGTCTGCGCGCCGAGCAGCGGCGGGGCCGTGCGTGCTTCGGGCGGCGTCGCGCTCATCCGGATCGGGTTGCGCACGAGCTTCGCGTCCGCGCCGCACGGGTGCGGCAGCGACACCTGCATCCCGCGCGCGACCACCTGCTCGTTGTCGAACACCTCGTCGAGATCGTTGATCGGGCCGCACGGCACGCCGGCTGCTTCGAGCGCACCGATCCAGTCGGCCTTGTCGCGCGCCTTCACCATTTCCGCGAGGATCGGCACCAGCGTGTCGCGATGGCGCACGCGCGACGGGTTCGTCGCGAAACGCTCGTCGTCCGCCAGCTCGGGCCGGCCGCCGGCCTCGACGAACTTGCGGAACTGCCCGTCGTTGCCGACCGCGACGATGATCCAGCCGTCGCGCGTCTGGAACGTCTGGTACGGCACGATGTTCGGATGCGCGTTGCCCCAGCGCACCGGCGGCTTGCCGCTCGCGAGGAAGTTGGTGTTCATGTTCGCGAGCAGCGCGACCTGCACGTCGAGCAGCGCCATGTCGATGTACTGGCCTTCGCCGGTCCGGTCGCGGTGCGCGAGCGCGGCGAGCACCGCGATCGTCGAGTAGAGGCCGGTCGCGAGGTCGGCGATCGCGACGCCGGCCTTCTGCGGGCCGCCGCCCGGCTCGCCGTCGCGCTCGCCGGTGATGCTCATGAAGCCGCCGATCCCCTGGATGATGAAGTCGTAGCCCGCGCGGTGCGCGTACGGGCCGGTCTGGCCGAACCCGGTGACCGAGCAGTAGACGAGGTCGGGCTTCACCGCGCGCAGCGAATCGTAGTCGAGCCCGTATTTCTTCAACTGGCCGACCTTGTAGTTCTCGAGCACGACGTCGCTCTGCGCGGCGAGCTCGCGCACGATCTGCTGGCCCTCGGGCGTCGCGATGTCGACCGTCACCGAGCGCTTGTTGCGGTTCGCCGCGAGGTAGTACGCGGCCTCGGCGGTATCCGCGCCGTCCGCGTCCTTCAGGTACGGCGGCCCCCAGTGGCGCGTGTCGTCGCCGGCGCCCGGGCGCTCGACCTTGATCACGTCCGCGCCGAAATCGGCAAGCGTCTGTGCGCACCACGGGCCCGCGAGCACGCGGGTGAGGTCCAGCACGCGGATATGGCTCAGGGCACCCATCGTCGAATCGTCTCCTTTCATGGCTCGCCTGGTCGGGCAGGGCCGGTTGGCATGCCGAGCATCTTAAGGCGAATCGGCTGCGGCAGTGGCCCGGCGCGCTCGTCCGCGGAGGCGGGCCGCCCGTACGGCCGCGCCGGCTGGGGCGCCGGTCTGTATCGTATAATCGATCGTTTACGATAACTGCCGCCGTGCGTCCGCGAGGACGGCCGGCGTTTGAAGCCGTCTCAGCCAGACACTCCCCGCACGCCATGAAAGCTGCCGAAATCCGCGAGAAATTCCTCAAATTCTTCGAATCGAAGGGCCACACGATCGTCCGCTCGTCGAGCCTCGTGCCCGGTAACGACCCCACGCTGATGTTCACGAACTCGGGCATGGTCCAGTTCAAGGACGTGTTCCTCGGCACGGACCCGCGTCCGTACTCGCGCGCCACGACGGCGCAGCGCAGCGTGCGCGCGGGCGGCAAGCACAACGACCTCGAGAACGTCGGCTACACGGCGCGCCACCACACGTTCTTCGAGATGCTCGGCAACTTCTCGTTCGGCGACTACTTCAAGCACGACGCGATCAAGTTCGCGTGGGAACTGCTGACCACGGTCTACCAGCTGCCGAAGGAGAAGCTGTGGGTCACGGTCTACCAGGAAGACGACGAGGCGTACGACATCTGGGCGAAGGAAGTCGGCGTGCCGACCGAGCGCATCATCCGCATCGGCGACAACAAGGGCGCGCGCTACGCGTCGGACAACTTCTGGACGATGGGCGACACCGGCCCGTGCGGCCCGTGCACCGAAATCTTCTACGACCACGGCCCGGACGTGTGGGGCGGCCCGCCGGGGTCGCCTGAGGAAGACGGCGACCGCTACATCGAGATCTGGAACCTCGTGTTCATGCAGTTCAACCGCGACGCGCAGGGCAACATGACGCGCCTGCCGAAGCAGTCGGTCGACACCGGCATGGGCCTCGAGCGTCTCGCCGCGGTGCTGCAGCACGTGCACAGCAACTACGAGATCGACCTGTTCCAGAACCTGATCAAGGCCGCCGCGCGCGTGACCGACATCAGCGACCTCACGAACAACTCGCTGAAGGTGATCGCCGATCACATCCGCGCGTGCTCGTTCCTGATCGTCGACGGCGTGATTCCCGGCAACGAAGGCCGCGGCTACGTGCTGCGCCGGATCGTGCGCCGCGCGATCCGCCACGGCTACAAGCTCGGCCGCAAGGGCTCGTTCTTCCACAAGCTGGTGGCCGACCTCGTCGCCGAGATGGGCACGGCCTATCCGGAGCTGAAGGAAGCCGAACAGCGCGTGACCGACGTGCTGCGCCAGGAGGAAGAGCGCTTCTTCGAGACGATCGAGCACGGCATGTCGATCCTCGAAGCCGCGCTGGCCGACGTCGAGGCGAAGGGCGGCAAGGTGCTCGACGGCGAACTTGCGTTCAAGCTGCACGACACCTACGGCTTCCCGCTCGACCTCACGGCCGACGTGTGCCGCGAGCGCGGGATGACGGTCGACGAGCCGGCATTCGACGACGCGATGGCGCGCCAGCGCGAGCAGGCGCGTGCGGCCGGCAAGTTCAAGGCCGCGCAGGGCCTCGAATACACGGGCGCGAAGACCACCTTCCACGGCTATGAAGAAATCGCGTTCGACGACGCGAAGGTCGTCGCGCTGTACGTCGACGGTTCGTCGGTCAACGAAGTGAAGACGGGCCAGGACGCGGTCGTCGTGCTCGACCACACGCCGTTCTACGCGGAATCGGGCGGCCAGGTCGGCGACCAGGGCGTGCTCGCGAACGCCGCGACGCGCTTCGCGGTAGCCGACACGCTGAAGGTGCAGGCCGACGTGATCGGTCACCACGGCACGCTGGAGCAGGGCACGCTGAAGGTCGGCGACGTGCTGCGCGCGGAAATCGACGCGCATCGCCGCGCCCGCACGCAGCGCAACCACTCGGCCACCCACCTGATGCACAAGGCGCTGCGCGAAGTGCTCGGCGCGCACGTGCAGCAGAAGGGTTCGCTGGTCGACGCGGAAAAGACCCGCTTCGACTTCGCGCACAACGCGCCGATGACCGACGACGAAATCCGTCGCGTCGAGCAGATCGTCAACAACGAGATCCTCGCGAACGCGCCGGGCATCGTGCGCGTGATGCCGTACGACGAAGCGGTGAAGGGCGGCGCGATGGCGCTGTTCGGCGAGAAGTACGGCGATGAAGTGCGCGTGCTCGACCTCGGTTTCTCGCGCGAGCTGTGCGGCGGCACGCACGTGCATCGCACCGGCGACATCGGCTTCTTCAAGATCGTCGTCGAAGGCGGCGTCGCGGCCGGCATCCGCCGCGTCGAGGCGATCACCGGCGACAACGCGGTGCGCTACGTGCAGGAACTCGACGCGCGCGTGAACGAAGCCGCGGCCGCGCTGAAGGCGCAGCCGTCGGAGCTCACGCAGCGTATCGCGCAGATGCAGGACCAGGTGAAGTCGCTCGAGAAGGAGCTGGGTGCGCTGAAGTCGAAGCTGGCGTCGAGCCAGGGCGACGAGCTCGCGCAGCAGGCGGTTGAAATCGGCGGCGTGTTCGTGCTGGCCGCGACGCTCGACGGCGCCGACGCGAAGACGCTGCGCGAAACGGTCGACAAGCTGAAGGACAAGCTCAAGAGCGCGGCGATCGTGCTGGCCGCCGTCGAAGGCGGCAAGGTCAGCCTGATCGCGGGTGTCACGCCCGACGCGAGCAAGAAGGTCAAGGCCGGCGAGCTCGTGAACTTCGTCGCGCAGCAGGTCGGCGGCAAGGGCGGCGGCCGTCCGGACATGGCGCAGGCAGGCGGCACCGAGCCGGCGAACCTGCCGGGCGCGCTGGCCGGCGTGAAGGGCTGGGTCGAAGCGCGGCTCTGATCGTCACGACCGATGTGATGCCGTCTCGTGGCGGCATCGCTTGAAACAAGAAAGACCCGATCGGCATCTGCCGGTCGGGTCTTTTTGTTGGTACGCGGGCACAACGCGTGCCGGCCGCCCGGCGATCAGGCCGGTACGGTGACTGGCGGCTTCGTTGCATCGTCCGGTTGTCGCGCGGCTTCGGTGAGCGCCTCGCGCAACGCGGCCAACGCCGCCGATGCATAACCCTGCCGCCACGCGAGCAGCGTATCGATGCCTTCCAGTTCGGGGATCACGTGCGCGGTGATGTTGCCGGTCTCGGGCTGCAGGTCGAGCACCGAACGCGGCGCGACCGCGATGCCGGCCCCCGCCGCGACGCACGCGACGATCGCGTGATACGACCCGAGTTCGAGCACGCGCGCCGGCTTGACGCCGTGCCCCGCGTACCACTGCTCGACGTACTTGCGATACGTGCAGCCGCGCTCGAACGCGATCAGCGTCGGCAGGATCACGTCGCGCGGCGTGCGCACCGGCGGGTGGCCGCGCGGCGTGAGCAGCACCAGGTCCTCGCGGAAGATCGGCACCGTCTCGAACGTGTCGGGGAGCGTCTCCGGCGCGGGCGGGCGGGCGAACAGCGCGGCGTCGATCTCGAAGTCGCGCACGCGGTCGATCAGCCAGCCCGTCGTGCCCGTCAGCAGCTCCAGCGACACGTCGGGCCACGCATGGTGATAGCGCGCGAGCACGGTCGGCAGGCGGCTCGCGGCCGTGCTTTCCATCGTGCCGAGCCGCAGCCGCCCGCGCGGCGTGTCCTCGCGTATGGCGTCGCGTGCCTCGTCGGCGAGCGCGAGCAGGCGCTCCGCATACGGCAGCAGCGTGTGCCCGGCCGGCGTCAGCACGAGCCGGCGGCCGTCGCGCACGAACAGCGCCGCGCCGAGTTCCTCCTCGAGCTGCTTGATGCGCGTCGTGACGTTCGACTGCACGCGATTGAGCTTGGCCGCCGCGCGCGTCACGCCGTTCTCGCGCACCACGGCCCGGAAAATCGCCAGCGCCGCCAGGTCCATGATTCTCTCCGAGCGATGATTGGATTCTCAATTATTCATTTTTCGAGAACGTTTGGTCAAGCTAGGATGGAAGCATTCCGATTTCCGATCCGGCCGGCGCGTTGAAGGCCGGCCCTTGCCGCCATGTCCCGCTCCGATACCCCGACCGCCGCCGCCGGCGCGCCTTTCGTCGATGATGCCGACCGCCGCGCCCGCACGGCCGCGCTGGCCTGCATGGTCGGCCTCGCGGTCGTGCTCGGCGTCGGCCGCTTTGCGTTCACGCCCTTGTTGCCGCTGATGCTCGCGGACGGCTCGATCGGCCTGAAGGCCGGCGGCTGGCTCGCGTCGGCGAACTACGCGGGCTACTTCGTCGGCGCGGTCAGTTGCGCGGCGCTGCGGGTGGCGCCCGCGCGCATGGTGCGCGTCGGGCTCGTGGCCACCGTGCTGCTTACCGCCGCGATGGGCGTCGGCCACCTGCTGCCGGTGTGGCTCGCGGTGCGTTTCGTCGCGGGCATCGTCAGCGCGTGGACGTTCGTGTTCGTGTCGCAATGGGGGCTGCGGCGGTTGGCCGACCTGCATGCGCCGGAGTGGAGCGGGGTGATCTATGCGGGCCCCGGCGTCGGCATCGTGGTGACGGGGCTGATCGGCAGCGCACTGGCCGGCCAGCGCGCGGCGTCGGGCTGGCTCGGTTTCGCCGCGCTGTCCGCGGTGCTGTCGGTCGTGATCTGGCGCACGTTTGCGGCCACCCCGGCGCACGCCGTCCCGTCGGGCGGCGCCGCGCCGCAGGCGGCCGCCGCAACCGCGTCGCACCACGCGCACAAGCGCCGCCATCGCGCGGACGCCGCTTGCCTCGTCGTGCTGTACGGCATGCCGGGCTTCGGCTACATCATCACCGCGACGTTCCTGCCGGTGATCGCGCGCGCGGCGCTGCCGGCCGGCTCGCCGTGGCCCGACCTGTTCTGGCCGATGTTCGGCGCGGCGCTGATCGTCGGCGCGATCACCGCCGCGCGGCTGCCCGGGCACTGGGACAACCGGCTGCTGCTGGCGGCCGGCTGCGCGACGCAGGCGCTCGGCATTGCCGCCGGGATCGTGTGGCCGAACGCGGCCGGTTTCTCGGTCGGCAGCGCGCTGCTCGGCCTGCCGTTCACCGCGATCACGCTGTTCGCGATGCGCGAGGCGCGGCGTCTGCACGGCGAGCGGGCCGCCGGGCTGATGGGCTATGCGACCGCGTCGTACGGGGTCGGGCAGATTCTCGGCCCGCTCGTCGCCGCGCCGCTGGCCGCGCGCTTCGGGTCGTTTTCCCCCGCGCTGTGGGTCGCGGTGGCCGCGCTGCTGCTGGGCGCCGCCGGTTTCGCGGCGACCGCCGCACGCGGGCGGCGGCAACCCTGACGTCGGCGGGGCCGGATCGTCTGCGGCACGGGCAAACTCGCTAGAATGAAGCCTTTCCCGCGCCGAGCGGGTGCGCGGGCAGCCGGCAGGCGGCCGTCCGGCGCCTGCCAGATTCCCATCGATGACCACCGCCGATTACCGCTTTTGCCCGCGCTGCGCGAGCCCGCTCACCGAGCGCGCCGATCCCGACCATGAAGGCGGCCGCCTTCGCCAGGCGTGCCCCGACGACACCTGCGGCTATGTGCACTGGAACAACCCGCTGCCCGTCGTCGCGGCGATCGTCGAGCTCGACGGCAAGATCCTGCTCGCGCGCAACGCGGCCTGGCCCGAAGGCATGTTCGCGCTGATCACCGGCTTCCTCGAGAACGGCGAGACGCCCGAGGACGGCATCGCGCGCGAGGTGTTCGAGGAAACGGCGCTGAAGGCCGAGCACGTGTCGCTGGTCGGCGTCTACGAATTCATCCGCAAGAACGAGCTGATCATCGCGTACCACGTGCGGGCGTCGGGCACGGTCGCGCTGTCGCCGGAACTGCTCGAATACAAGCTCGTCGATCCGCCGCTGCTGCGACCGTGGCGCGCCGGCACGGGCGTCGCGCTCGCCGACTGGATGCGGGCGCGCGGCCTCGATTTCGAATTCGTCGACCGGCCGGGGCAGTGACGGGCCGGCCCGTCAGCCGCGTTGCATCCGCCGTGCCGCGAGCGATCGCGGCGCGGCGTTCCGCTTCTCGCCGGCGCGCCGTGTCATGCGGCCGCTGCGCTTCGCCCACCTCGCTTCCCTCGTCCTGACCGCCATCGCCATGTCCGACAAGCCGCAACCACGCCCGCGCGACGCCTATCGCCACTTCCTGCCGATCACGACCCGCTGGATGGACAACGACGTCTACGGGCACGTGAACAACGTCGTCTACTACAGCTACTTCGACACGGTCGTGAACGAATACCTGATCCGCGCCGGCGTGCTCGACGTCGAGCACGGGCAGACGATCGGCCTCGTGGTCGAGACGCAGTGCAACTACTTCGCGCCGCTCGTGTTCCCGCAGTCGGTCGACGCCGGCTTGCGGGTCGTGAAGCTCGGCACGTCGAGCGTGCGCTACGAGGTCGGGCTGTTCGCGCAGGGCGACGCCACGCCCGCCGCGCAGGGGCACTTCGTGCACGTGTACGTCGATCGCGGCACGCGCCGGCCGGTGCCGCTGCCCGATGCGCTGCGCGCCGCGCTCGAGCCGCTCGCGGCCTGACGGCGCGGTGCACGCGTTCGCGCTCCAGGCCTTCAACGGCCTCAGCTACGGCTTGCTGCTGTTCATGCTGTCGGCCGGCCTCACGCTGATCTTCAGCGTGCAGGGCGTGCTCAATTTCGCGCATGCGAGCTTCTACATGCTCGGCGCGTACGTCGGCTACAGCATCGCGGCCGGCGCGGGCTTCTGGCCCGCGCTGGTGCTCGCGCCGCTCGCGGTCGGGCTGCTCGGCGCCGGCTGCGAACGCATGCTGCTGCGCCGCGTGCAGGCGCGCGGCCATACGAGCGAACTGCTGCTGACCTTCGGCCTCGCATACCTGATCGGCGAGGGCGCGAAACTCGTGTGGGGCCTCGCGCCGCTGCCGGCGCCCGTGCCGGCGCTGTTCGACGGCGCGCCCGTGACCGTGTTCGGCCTCGCGCTGCCGCGCTACCGGCTGTTCATGATGGGGATGTCCACGGCGATGCTGGTCGCGCTCGGCGCGCTGCTGCGCGCGTCGCGCATCGGGCTCGTCGTGCGCGCGGCGCTCACGCACCGCGCGGCCGTCGAGGCGCTCGGCTACGACGTGCCGCGCGTGATGACGGCGCTGTTCGGCGCGGGCACCGCGCTCGCGGCGCTGGCCGGCGTGATCGGCGCGCCGCTCGCGGTGATCGAACCCGCGCTGGCCGAAACGGTCGGGTCGGTCGTGTTCGCGGTCGTCGTGATCGGCGGGCTCGGCTCGCTCGGCGGCGCGTTCGCGGCGTCGCTCGCGGTCGGCTTCGCGCAGACCTTCGCGGCCGCGAGCGACACGTCGCTGCGCGACCTCACGGAATGGGCGGGCATCGCGCTGCCCGACAGCATGGCCGCGGTGTCGATCGCGCAGCTGGCGCCGCTGGTGCCGTACCTGCTGCTCGTCGCGGTGCTGGTCGCGCGGCCGCGCGGGCTGTTCGGCGAGCGTGCCGATGCGTAACCGCATGCTCGCCGGCGTGATGCGCTGGTCTCTGTTCTCCGCCTGCGTCGTGCTGCCCGCGTGGCTGTGGCCGCATGGCGCGGTGCTCGGCTATCTCGCACAGACGGCCGCGCTCGTCGTGCTCGCCCTGTCGTACAACCTGCAGCTCGGCACGACCGGGCTGCTGTCGTTCGGGCACGCGGCGTTCGCGGGCCTCGGCGCGTTCGCGGCCGCGCACTGGTTCAACCACTTTGGCGGCCCGCTGCCGCTGTTGCCGCTCGTCGGCGGCGTGGCCGGCGCCGGTTTCGGCTTTGCCGCCGGGCTGCTCGCGACGCGCCGCTCGGGCACCGCGTTCGCGATGATCACGCTCGGGCTCGGCGAATGCGTCGCGGCCGCCGCGTGGAGCGTGCCGGCCTGGTTCGGCGGAATCGGCGGCGTGCCGATCGACCGCGCGAGCGGCACGCCGTGGGGCGGCTGGCATTTCGGCGCGCCCGGCCAGGCGTATGCGGTGATCGCCGCGTGGTGCCTCGCGTCGGCGTGGGCGATGCATGCGCTGACGCGCACGCCGCTCGCGCGACTCGCGAATGCGGTGCGCGACAACCCGGTGCGCGTGGCCGCGCTCGGGTCCGATCCGCGCCGCGTGCGGCTCGCGATGGTCACCTGCGCGTCGTTCTTCGCCGGCGTCGCCGGCACGCTGACGCTGATCGACGTCGAGATCGCGACGCCCGACAGCGTATCGATGGCGCGCTCGGCGACCGTGCTGATCGCCGCGGTGATCGGCGGCACCGGCGCGTTCTTCGGGCCGGCGGCCGGTGCGGCCGTGCTCACGGTGCTGAGCATCGTCGTCGCGGGCGTGTCGCGCGCGTGGGCGCTGTATCTCGGCGTGCTGTTCGTCGTGGTCGTCGTGGCCGCGCCGCGCGGGATCGCCGGGATCGTGCAAGCGCTCGCGCAGGCATTGCGGCGCGGCGCGCCGGCGGCCGAGCGGTGGCGCATGCTGTGCGCGGTCGGTGCGTGCGTGTTCTGGGGCGTCGCTGTCGTCTGCGCGGCCGAGCTCGGCTACGCGTGGCGCTTCGCGCAGGACGACGGCGCGGGCTTCGCGTTCGGCGCCTGGAGCGTCGACGCCGATACGCCGGCCGGTTGGGCCGTCGCGTGCTCCGCGTTCGGCATCGGCACGCTGCTGTGGGGCTGGCGCACGCGGCTCGCGCCGGGCGGGCAAGCCGGCAAGCGGGAGGACGGGCGATGAACGGCAACGCGATCGCGCTGCACGGCGTGGTGCAGCGCTTCGGCGCGCAGACGGTGCTCGACGGCGTCGAACTGAGCATCGCGGCCGGCGAGCGTCATGCGCTGATCGGGCCGAACGGCGCGGGCAAGTCGACGCTGTTCGGCGTGATCGCCGGTGCGGTGCGGCCCACGCGCGGGCGCGTCGTGCTGCATGGCGTCGAGCTGCGCGGGCGCGGGCCGGTCGTCGCGAGCCGGCTCGGCATCGGCCGCAGTTTCCAGCAGACGAGCGCGTTCGCGCGGCTGACCGTGTTCGACAACCTGCGCTGCGCGGCGCTGCATGCGCCGGCTGAGCGGCGGCGCTGGTGGAACCGGCTGCGCGAAGCGGCGTCGGTCGATCTCGCGGCCGCTCGCGTGCTGCACGACATCGGCCTCGATGCGCACCGCGACACGCTGGCCGGCGAACTGAGCTATGCGGAACAGCGCGCGCTCGATCTCGGGATCGCACTCGCGAGCGGCGCGCGCACGCTGCTGCTCGACGAGCCGACGGCCGGGATGAGCCGCGCGCAGGCGGCGCGGATGATCGCGCTGATTCGTGCGACGACGCAGGGGCGCACGGTCCTGCTGATCGAACACGACATGGATGCGGTGTTCGGTTTCGCCGAACGCATCACGGTGCTCGTGCGCGGCTCGGTGGTCGCGACCGGCGCGCCCGATGCGATCCGCGCCGATCCGGCCGTGCGCGCCGCCTATCTGGGCGAGGGCGGCCCATGAGCGCGCTGCTCGACATTCGCGACCTGCGCGCATGGTACGGGCTGCAACCCGTGCTCGACGGCGTCGATCTCGCGCTGGCGCCAGGCGAGACGCTCGCGCTGCTCGGCCGCAACGGCTCGGGGCGCTCGACGCTCGCGAAGGCCGTGATGGGGCTCGTGCGCACGGCCGGCTCGGTGCGCATCGGCGGCGCCGAATGCGTGGGGGCGCGCACGTTCGAGATCGCGCGGCGCGGCGTTGCTTACGTCGCCGAAAGCCGCGACGTGTTTCCGCTGCTGACGGTACGCGACAACCTGCGGCTCGGGCTGCGCGGCGTCAGCGGCGTGGCCGAACGCACGGCGCTCGAACGGCTGTTCGACCGCTTTCCGTTGCTGGCCGCGCGCGCGGACGTGAAAGCGGGGCGGCTGTCGGGCGGCGAGCAGCAGGTGCTCGCGCTGGTGCGGGCGCTGGCCGGCCGCCCGCGCGTGCTGATCGTCGACGAACCGGCCGAAGGGCTCGCGCCGCTCGCCGTCGACGAAGTCGGCGCGTGCCTCGCCGCGCTGCAGGCCGACGGGGTCGCGATCGTGCTGATCGAGCAGCGGCTGCAGTTCGCGCCGCGGCTCGCGCGGCGCGTCGCGGTCATGGGGCGCGGGCGGATCGTCTATGACGGCGCGCTCGACGGCCTGGGCGGCGAGGTCGCGAACGCGTGGCTGAGCGCCGGCTGACGGCGCGCGAGCGATTGTTCGGAAAACTCCGCCAGTCAATTCGCGTCGAGCCGCTTTATCGCCGCAGTACCGCACAGTAAATTGCCAGTCATACCGGTTGCATATCGACGCAACGATGCAACGACGCAACGACGCAACGACGCAACAGCGCGGCAGCCGGCACCCTCCATCGAAAGTCTTCTGACTGAGGAATGAAATCATGAGCAAGCTGGCAAACAAGGTCGCGATCGTCACGGGCGGATCGAAGGGCATCGGCGCGGCGATCGCGAAGGCACTGGCAGCGGAAGGCGCGTCGGTGGTCGTCAACTACGCGAGCAGCAAGGCAGGCGCCGATGCGGTCGTGAGCGCGATCGTCGAAGCCGGCGGCCGCGCGGTCGCGGTTGGCGGCGACGTGTCGAAGGCAGCCGACGCGCAGCGCATCGTCGATACGGCGATCGACACGTACGGACGTCTGGACGTGCTCGTCAACAATTCCGGCGTGTACGAATTCGCGCCGATCGAAGCGATCACCGAAGAGCACTACCGCCGGCAGTTCGACACGAACGTGTTCGGCGTGCTGCTGACCACGCAGGCCGCGGTCAAGCACCTCGGCGAAGGCGCGAGCATCATCAACATCAGCTCGGTGGTGACCAGCATCACGCCGCCCGCCAGCGCCGTGTACAGCGGCACCAAGGGCGCGGTCGACGCGATCACCGGCGTGCTCGCGCTCGAACTCGCGCCGCGCAAGATCCGCGTGAACGCGATCAACCCGGGGATGGTCGTGACAGAAGGCACGCACAGCGCGGGCATCATCGGTTCCGATCTCGAAGCGCAGGTGCTCGGCCAGACGCCGCTCGGCCGCCTCGGCGAGCCGGACGACATCGCGTCGGTGGCCGTGTTCCTCGCGTCGGACGATGCACGCTGGATGACCGGCGAGCATCTCGTCGTGAGCGGCGGGTTGAACTGAGCCGGCGAGGGCGGTGCAGCGGCGCGCGTGCGCCGATCGCGCCGCCCGTATCGTTACGCGTGCATCGCGAGCGCGTAACGGCCGACGTGCCACTGCAGGCTCTCGACGACGAGCGCGTGATTGTGCTCGGAGTCGAGTCCCGCGATCGTCATCGCGCCGACGATGCCGGCCCCGGCGATCCGCAACGGCACGCCGCCGCCGTCGAGCGCATAGTCGTCATCCGACAGCCCCTGTGACTGCAGTGACCAGCCGGCGCGGCGAAACCGCTCGCCGACCGCGAGCGAACTCAGGCCGAAGCGCAATACCGTGTTTTGCCGCCGGCGGATCGCGTCGCTGTTGCCGGCATCGCTGCCGTCGAGCGCGCAGTAGAACAGCGGCGCCTGCTCGCCGACGATGCTCACCGCGATCGGCAGCCCGCGGCGCGACGCAAGGTTGACAGCGATTTCACCCATCCGGCGGGCGACCGCTGCGTCGAAGCGCGGCAGCGCCGGGTTCGACGCGTCGTCGTCGAAGGGATGGGGTTCGAGGCGAAAGAGGGTCGTCACCATGGCGGCTCCGTGGCGTCGCCGGCGCTGGGTGCGCGTGCCGGGCGTCGCATCGTCACGGGCCGCGCGCGGGCCCGTCTTTCCATCAGCGCTTCGGGGCGTCGAGCATCCATTCGTGCGCGGGATCGTTCTTGAACGCCCACGCGCGGCTCGGGCCGGCCATCACGTTCAGGTAGTACAGGTTGTAGCCGTGCGGCGCGACCACCGGGTGGTAGCCGCGCGGCACCATCACGACGTCGTGGTCCTCGACCGCGCACGCTTCGTCGAGGCTGCGGTCGTCCGTGTACACGCGCTGGAACGCGAAACCCTGCGGCGGATCGATCCGGTGGTAATAGGTTTCCTCGAGCGACGTTTCGTCAGGCGCCGCGTCGCGGTCGTGCTTGTGCGGCGGATAGCTGCTCGAATGGCTGGCCGGCGTGACGACTTCGACCACGAGCAGCCGGTCGGCCGCCGGGTTGTCGCCCATCAGGATGTCGCACACGTAGCGCGTGTTGGTGCCTTGCCCGCGTACCGAGCGCCGCATCCGCTCGCCGTCGAGGCGTTGCACGCGCTTGTCGCCGCTCGCGTACGGCGCGGTGCACAGCGCGATTTCCGCATCGCGCGTCGCGACCAGCGTGACCGTCTTGCCGCCCGGCACGTACAGCGCGTCCGGCGATACATCCTCGAAGACGCTGTCGCGCTTGCCGAGCTCATCGTAGGTGGCACCGTCGACCTCCGCGCGTACAGTGCCGGTGAGCACGACGACGCACAGCTCGCGCGCGCCGGTGTCGAGCGTTTCGGTGTCGCCGGCCTTCAGGCGCAGCGCACGGAAGCCGACGTGCTTCCAGCCGGCCGATTCGGGCGTGACGTTGCAGATCTCGCGGTCGGCCGAGGCCTTGATCAGCAGGGGAGAAATCGTCATGGGGTGGGGCTCCGCAACAGGGTGGGGCTCATGCGTTCACGCGCTTACGCGCTCAACCGGTCGACGATCGCGCGCAGCGATTCGTAACCCTTCTTCGCATACGCATAGCTTGGCGCGACGGCCGGATCCTGCTCGGCCTCGACGACGAGCCAGCCTTCGTAGCCGGCGTCCTTCAGCGTGTGCAGCGTCGCCTCGTAGTCGAGCGCGCCGTCGCCCGGCACGGTGAAGGTGCCGTTGATCACGCCGTTCAGGAAGCTCCAGCCGTCGTTGCGCGCCTGCGTGACGACCTGCGGTCGCACGTCCTTGCAATGCACGTGAACCACGCGCGACACATGCTTCTTCAGCAGCGTGACCGGGTCGGCCGCGCCGCCGAAATACGCGTGGCCGGTATCGAACAGCAGGAATACCTTCGCCGGGTCGGTCAGCGCCATCAGCCGGTCGACGTCGTCGGGCGACTCGACGTACGCGCCCATGTGGTGATGGTAGGCAAGCTTGATGCCGTACGTGTCGAGCAGGTGCGCGCCGAACGCGTCGAGGCGCGCCGCGTAGCGTCGCCAGGCTGCGTCGTCGACGAAGCGCGGCCGCTTCGCGACCGGCATGTCGATGTTGCCCTGGATCGTGCCCGCGCATTCGCCGTACACGACGACCTTCACGTCGTTGACCCGCAGCTTCGTCAGGTGTGCACGGCAGCGCTCGATCTCGGCGGCGACCGCATCGGCGTCGCTCATGCCCGGCTCGACCTCGGCGAGGAAGCCCGAATACCAGCCCGACACGCACACGAGCCCGAACTCGGCGAGCTTCGCCTTCAGCTCGGGGCCCGTCTTCGGAAACTTGTTGCCGAGCTCGAAGCCCGCGTAGCCGATTTCGGCGCCTTCCTTCAGCGCCGTTTCGAGCGGTGTCTCGCCGCCGAGCGACGGCAGGTCGTCGTTCATCCACGACAGGGGATTGATACCGATGCGGACGTTCCAGCTCATGACGTGCTTCCTTGGTTCGGATGTGTTGTTCGCGGGGAGGGTGCGTGGGCCGTGCGCGCGATCAGCGCCGCTGCCGGGTCTTCGCATCGAGATACGCGCGGTGCGCCGCGTCGACGCCGGCACGCTCGGATACTTGCGGCACCGCGACTTCCCACCATGCGCCGCCGTCGTCGGTTGTGCGCCGGTGCGTGGTGTCGATCACGAGCACCTGGCTCGTCGTCGCCGCGCGGGCGCGTTTCATCTCGCTGCGCAGCTCGCCGATGTCGCGCACGTGCACGGCTTCGGCGCCCATCGCGCGCGCATGCATCGCGAAATCGATCGTCGAGCGCTCACCGCCTTCCGGCACGCAGTCGTCGAGCATGTTGTTGAAGCTCGCGCCGCCGCAATTCAGTTGCAGCCGCTCGATGCAGCCGTAGCCGCGGTTGTCGAGGATCACGACGATGAGCTTGCGGCCGAGCATCACCGACGTCGCGAGTTCCGCGTTGAGCATCATGTACGAGCCGTCGCCGACGATCACGATCACTTCGCGTTCGGGCCGCGCGAGTTTCGCGCCGAGGCCGCCCGCGACCTCGTAGCCCATGCACGAGTACGCATAGTCCATGTGGTAGTTGCCCGCCACGCCGCTGCGCCACAGTTTGTGCAGTTCGGCCGGCAGCGTGCCGGCCGCGCACACGACGAGGTCGTCGCGCGCGCTGTCGCGTCCCGCGTCGGCCGCGGAGTCGCGCACCGCGCCGATCACTTCGGCGTCGTACGGCAGCGTGTCGGTCGGCACGCGCGTCGTGAGTTCGGTCACGCGCGCGTTCCACGCGGCCGCCTGATCGCGGTTGCTTGCGGTCCACGCCGGATCGGCGCGCCAGCCGGCCAGTGCGGCCGACAACTGGCCGAGGCCCGTGCGCGCATCGGCCACCAGTTGCCGGCCGCGCTTCTTGCCCGCGTCGAACGGCTGCACGTTCAGGCTCAATAGCGTCGCATTGCCGTAGAGCGCATGCGAGCCGGTCGTGAAGTCCTGCAGCCGCGTGCCGACCGCGAACACCACGTCGGCCTGCGCGGCCGCACGGTTCGCGGCCGGCGAGCCCGTCACGCCGATCGACCCGAGATTCAACGGATGGTCCCACGCGAGGCTGCCCTTGCCGGCCTGCGATTCGGCGACCGGCACGCCATGCGTATCGGCGAACGCGCGCAGCGCATCCCATGCCTGGCTGTACAGCACGCCGCCGCCCGCGACGATCAGCGGCTTCTTCGCGGCCTTCAGCACGTCGAGCGCATCGGCGAGTTCGAGCGCGTCGGCCGGCGGCCGGCGCATCCGGATCACCGGCGGCGCGAAGAAATCCTCGGGCCAGTCGTATGCGAAGGTCTGCACGTCCTGCGGCAGCGCGAGGCACACGGGGCCGCACTGCGCGGGGTCGGTCATCACCTGGATCGCGCGCGGCAACGCGACGAGCAGCTGCTCGGGCGACGTGATGCGGTCGAAGTAGCGCGTCACCGGCCGGAAGCAGTCATTCGCGCTGACGTCGCCCTGTTCGAAATCCTCGACCTGCTGCAGCACCGGGTCGGGCAGCCGCGACACGAACACGTCGCCGGGAAGCAGCAACAGCGGCAGCCGGCCGACGTGCGCGAGCGCGGCCGACGTCAGCATGTTGGTCGCGCCGGGGCCGATGCTCGACGTCGCGGCCATCATCCGCTGGCGGAAATTCGCTTTCGCGAATGCGACGGCCGCATTGGCCATCCCTTGCTCGTTGTGGGCGCGGAAGGTCGGCAGGCGGTCCTTTTCCGCGTGCAGCGCCTCGCCGAGCCCGGCCACGTTGCCGTGGCCGAAGATCGCGAACACGCCGCCGCAGTACGGCAGGATCTCGGTGCGGCCGTCGGGCTGGACGACTTCGGCGCGCAGGGCGGCCAGGTAGCGCACGAGCGCCTGGCTGACGGTCAGTCTCACGGTAGAGGTCATGTCGGTCGGTGAAGAGGAAAGGGTCATCGCAGGCGCCGCGTCAGGCCGCGGCGGCGCGGGCGGCCGCGGCACGGCGGCCGAGCCACGCGTCGACCAGCTGCGCGAAGTTGCCGGCGACTTCGTCGATCAGCGCCTGGTCGTCGATCCGGCCGGCGAACCAGTTCAGCGACGCGTCGGCCCACAGCGTGCGCCCGACCATGAAGCCCTTGACGATCGGGTTGGTCGCCGAGCGGAAGCTGTCGACGAGGTATTGCAGCGGCTGGTTCAGCCCGAGGATCACGGCGCCCCGGCAATACGGGTCGCGCTCGGCGATCAGCGCGGCGAGCCGCGTCCAGCCGTCGGCGGTGAGCGGCGTGAGCTTCCACCATTCGGGCTTCACGCCGAGGTTGTAGAAGCGCGCGATCGTGCGCAGCACCGCATCGTCCTCGGTGCCGGCCGGCGTGACCGCGCGCGGCGGAATCATTTCCAGCAGCAGTTCGTTGCCGCTGGCGCGCGTGGCTTCCCACAGCTCCAGCACGCGCTGCTCCTGTTCGACGCGCAGGTCGACCGGGTCGTCCGGGTGATAGTGCACGAGGCACTTCACGACCTGTTCGGTCGGCCAGTGCGTGAGCGACGAGCCGACCGAGCGCGTTTCGTCGAAGCGCAGCGGCCGCGAGCCCGGCAGCTCGACCGGGCGGCCGACCCACCAGCCGCGTCCGGTCGCCGACGCCAGCGCGTCGCTGCCGTAGCCGCCGCCGTCGATCAGCACGCCCACATGGCCTTCGATGTGGCGATCGCGCTCGACCTGTTCGACCGCGCGCACGAGCAGGCGCTTCAGCGTCTTGATCCGCGCTTCGTCCGCGCCGGCCTGCACCGCGAGTTCATAGAACTGGCTGCGATGGTCGAACGCCATCACGCACAGGTCGTCCCATTCGCGGCGCGGCACCGTCACGCGATGCAGGTGCGCGAGCGTGTGGTCGGCGTCGACCACCGGATTGCGGCTGCCGTCGAACCAGTGGGCCAGCTCGGCCGGCGTCGGCATCGCGGCGGAGCATGCATGGCGCGACACGACGATCGCGCCGCACGCGTTCGCGATGCGCGTCGACTCGGCCCAGTCGCGCCCGCGCAGCAGCCCCGACAGCAGGCCCGACAGGAACGCATCGCCCGCGCCGAGCACGTTGAGCACCTCGACGCGCTCGCCGAGACAGGTCGGCGCATCGTCGATGCGGGCGGGAATGTCGCCCTCGATCACGCAGCAGCCGAGCGCGCCGCGCTTGACGACCAGCGTCGCGTTCGTGATCTTGCGCACCGCCTGCAACGAGCCGATCACGTCGTGCGGCACGCCGCCCGCGATCAGGAATTCCTCCTCGGTGCCGACCAGCAGGTCGAATTCGCCGAGCACCTGCTGCAGCTGCCGCGTCACCTGCGCGTCCGGCACGTAGCGGTTTTCGCCCGCGCCGCGCGCGGTCAGCCCCCACAGCACCGGCCGGTAGTCGATGTCGAGGATCCGCACGACACCATGGCGGCGCGCATAGCCGAGCGCGGTCAGCGACGCCTCGCGCGTGCCCGGCGTCGACAGGTGCGTGCCGGTGATCGCGAGCGCGCGGCAGCCGGCGATGAAGTCCTCGCTGATCTCGTCGGCGCGCACGGCCATGTCCGCGCAGTTCTCGCGCACGAACAGCAGCGGGAACGTGTCGCGGTCCTTCAGCCCGAGCAGCACCAGCGCGGTGAGGCGCTCGCGGTCGGTCTGCAGCTGGCTCGTGTCGCAGCCTTCGCGCTCGAGCGTCTCGCGCAGGAAGCGGCCCATCTGTTCGTCGCCGACGCGCGAGATCATCGCGGTCTTCAGCCCGAGCCGGGCCACGCCGAACGCGACGTTGCCGGACGAGCCGCCGAGATACATCTGGAAACTGCGCGCGTCTTCCAGGCGGCTGCCGTACTGCTGCGCATAGAGATCCACGGCCACGCGGCCGAGGCAGGCGAGATCGATGGGGCGGTCACTCGGAAAGGTCAGCAGGCTCATATCACGTGTCACGCTCGCGGCCGGCGTTCGGCGATGCCGGCAGATTAGGGGACCGAACCTCGGGCGACGCTTCGCATCGTGTGCTGCACGACGCGGGACTGCCTGCCGCAAGGAATCGGGCTACGGAACGGAGTCTAGACTTTTTGGAAATCCAGTTCCCTAGGTGAAATCACGTAGAAATAAATTTCCAAATTTTCGAGGAAGTGATCTACAGTTTCATCCGGATGCTTCAGTCCGTATCGGCTTCGATCGGACTCGGCCCGGCGGCGCGCAACGCGCCGTCTTCCGCCCCCCGGAGATGAGGAGACAGATTGATCATGAAGACCAAGCTGATGGCCGTCGCGGCCGCCGCGATCCTGGCAGCGCCGCTCGCGCATGCCGAGAAGATCGGCGTGACGATGGCGTCGTTCGACGACACGTTCCTGACCATCCTGCGCAACAGCATCGCCGATTCGGCGAAGAAGGACGGCGCGACGGTGCAGATCGAGGACGGCGGCAACGACGTCGGCAAGCAGTTGAGCCAGGTCCAGAACATGATCGCGCAGAAGGTCGACGCGATCATCGTGAACGCGGTCGATACCGACGCGACGCCGAAGATCACCAAGATGGTGACGGCGGCCAAGATTCCGCTCGTCTACGTGAACCGCAAGCCGGTCGATTTCGACAAGCTGCCGGCCGGCGTCGCGGTGGTCGCGTCCGACGAGAAGCAGTCGGGCACGCTGCAGGCGCGCCAGGTGTGCAAGCTGCTCGGCGGCAAGGGCGACCTCCTCGTGCTGATGGGCGAGCTGTCCAACGAATCGGCGCGCGCCCGCACCAAGGACATCGAGGACGTGATCGCGACGAAGGATTGCGCGGGCATGAAGATCGTCGACAAGCGCGAGGGCAAGTGGAGCCGCACGCAGGGCCAGGACATCACGATGAACTGGCTGAGCTCCGGCACGAAGTACGACGCGATCATCTCCAACAACGACGAGATGGCGATCGGCGCGATCAACGCGCTGAAGGCCGCGCGCAAGTGGACGCCGAAGACGATCGTCGCCGGCATCGACGCGACGCCGGACGGCCTGGCGTCGATGAAGAGCGGCGAGCTGAAGGTGTCGGTGTACCAGAACGCATCCGGGCAGGGGCAGCAGGCCGTCGCGGCCGCGCTCAAGCTCGCGAAGAAGCAGTCTGTCGACCGCTACGTGAACGTGCCGTTCGAGCTCGTGACGCCCGAGAACATGAACCAGTACGCGAAGCATTGACCGGTGATCCGTTGAATGGCGCGGGCCCGGCACGACCGGGTTCGCGCACGACTTGTCGAGGAACGTCCATGTTTACAGCCAGAGTCGCGCGCCCGATGGCCGGCGACGATGCGCGGGCCGCTTCGTCCGGCTCGACCGGCGCGTCGGCCCCGCCGGCTTCTTCCGCGGCCGACTGCGTGCTCGAGGTGCGCGGTGTCGGCAAGTCCTTTCCGGGCGTCGTCGCGCTCGACGGCGTGCAGTTCCGCGTGCGCCGCGGCACCGTCCACGCGCTGATGGGCGAGAACGGCGCGGGCAAGTCGACGCTGATGAAGATCATTGCCGGCGTCTACACGCCCGACCAGGGCGAGATCCTGATCAACGGCGAGCCGGTCGTGCTGAACGGCCCGCTCGATGCGCTCGACCGCGGCATCGCGATGATCCACCAGGAACTCAACCTGATGCCGTACATGACGGTCGCGGAGAACATCTGGATCCGCCGCGAACCGAAGAACCGTTTCGGCCTGATCGATCACGCCGCGCTGCGCCGCCAGACGGCCGAGCTGTTCGAACGGCTGTCGATCGACATCGATCCGGAAACCGACGTGCGCACGCTGACCGTCGCGAGCCGCCAGATGGTCGAGATCGCGAAGGCCGTGTCGTTCGACTCCGACGTGCTGATCATGGACGAGCCGACTTCCGCGCTGACCGACAAGGAAGTCACGCACCTGTTCCGGATCATTCGCCAGCTGCGCGAGCAGGGCAAGGGCATCGTCTACATCACACACAAGATGAACGAGCTGTTCGAGATCGCCGACGAGTTCTCGGTGTTCCGCGACGGCAAGTACATCGGCACGCATGCATCGAGCGACGTCACGCGCGACGACATCATCCGCATGATGGTCGGGCGCGAGATCACGCAGATGTTCCCGAAGGAAGAGGTGCCGATCGGCGACGTCGTGCTGTCGGTGCGGAACCTCGGCGTCGACGGCGTGTTCCGCGACGTGAGCTTCGAGCTGCGCGCGGGCGAGATCCTCGGCGTGGCCGGCCTCGTCGGCTCGGGGCGCTCGAACGTCGCGGAGGCGCTGTTCGGCGTCGTGCCGGCCACGTCGGGCGAGATCCGGATCGACGGCAAGCCGGTGCGCATCACGACGCCCGCGCAGGCGATGAAGCACGGGATGGCCTTTCTCACCGAAGACCGCAAGGACACCGGCTGCTTCCTGAATCTCGACCTGCTCGCGAACATGGAAGCGGCGGTGCTCAGCCACCGCTACGTGAAGTTCAATTTCGTGCAGCAGGCGCAACTGAAGCGCGACTGCGAGGAAATGAGCCGGATGCTGCGCGTGAAGTCGCCCGGGTTGCACGAGGAAATCCAGAACCTGTCGGGCGGCAACCAGCAGAAGGTGCTGATCGGCCGGTGGCTGCTCACGCAGCCGCGCATCCTGATCCTCGACGAACCGACGCGCGGCATCGACGTCGGCGCGAAGGCCGAGATCCACCGGCTCGTCAGCGCGCTCGCCGGCAAGGGCGTCGCGGTGCTGATGATCTCGTCGGAGATGCCGGAAGTGCTGGGAATGAGCGATCGCGTGATGGTGATGCACGAAGGGCGCATGACCGGCATCGTCGATCGCAAGGACGCCGACCAGGTCCGCATCATGGATCTCGCGTCGCGCTGAGCCGAACCAAGATTGGAGACAAAGCAATGGGCAACCTGAACCCGGTCGCGGATGCGCAGACCATGACCCTCAAGACGCGGCACACGAAGTGGCCGCCCGAGCTGAGCATCTTCCTCGTGCTCGTCGGCATCAGCCTGTTCTTCGAGATCGTCGGCTGGATCGTCGTCGGCCAGAGCTTCCTGTTCAACACCGAGCGGCTCGAGATCATCGTGCTGCAGATGGCCGTGATCGGCATCATCGCGGTCGGCGTGAACCTCGTGATCATCACCAGCGGGATCGACCTGTCGTCGGGCTCGGTCGTGGCCGCCGCGGCGGTCGTCTCGGCGAGTCTCGCGCAGGTGTCCGACTTCCCGCGCGCGGTGTTTCCGCACCTGACCGACCTGCCGATCATCTGGCCCGTGCTGGCCGGCGTGTGCGTCGGGCTGCTGGTCGGCCTGCTGAACGGCTCGCTGATCGCGATGACGGGCATCCCGCCGTTCATCGCGACGCTCGGCACGATGGTGGCCGCGCGCGGCTTCGCGAAGTGGTTCACCAACGGGATGCCGGTGTCGATGCTGACCGACCAGTTCGCGGCCATCGGCGCGGGCGCCAACCCGGTGATCATCTTTCTCGTGATCGCCGCGATCTTCCACGTCGTGCTGCGCTACACGCGCTTCGGCAAGTACACCTATGCGATCGGTGCGAACCGGCACGCGGCCGTCGTGTCGGGCATCAACGTCACGCGCCACCTGATCTTCGTCTACGCGATCGCGGGCCTGCTGAGCGGGATCGCCGGCACCGTGACGGCCGCGCGCGCGATCTCCGGCCAGTCGGGCATGGGCGTGATGTACGAGCTCGATGCGATCGCGGCGGTCGTGATCGGCGGCACGTCGCTGTCGGGCGGCCTCGGCCGCGTGACGGGCACCGTGATCGGCGTGCTGATCCTCGGCGTGATGACGTCGGGCTTCACATTCATCCGCATCGACGCGTATTACCAGGAGATGGTCAAGGGCGCGATCATCGTCGCGGCCGTGATCGCCGACCAGTACCGCAACAAGAAGAAGCGCCGCTGACCCTTCGTGCATCGCAGATCGAGGGTGGCACGTGCCGCCGCCTTCGCCTGGAACCCGCCACCGTCGAGGATATTCGATGAAGATCGCGCTGGACCCCTACATGATTCGCCACCTGCCGCTCGACCGCCTGCCGCACGCGGTGGCCGAGCTCGGCTACGACCAGATCGAGCTGTCGCCGCGCAGCGACTTTCTCGACTGGTGGGTGATGCCCCGCGCCACGCGCGAGCGGATGGCCGCGTTCCGGCAGGCGATGCGCGCGAGCGGCGTCGGCCTCGCGTCGCTGCAGCCGATGTACCGCTGGGCGAGCCCGTTCGAGGACGAGCGGCAATGGGCGGTGCGCTGCTGGAAGAAGGCGATCGAGGTGGCGGTCGAGATGGAGTGCGCGCTGATGGTGTCGGAATTCGGGCGCGGCGCGTCGCCCGAGCGCTCGGTCGGCGAACGGCCGGGGGCGAACCCGAAGGAGCTGTGCGAAGCCGCGTGGTTCCGGTCGATGGACGAGCTGTTGCCGATCCTCGAGCGCGAACGCATCGTGCTGTCGGTCGAGCCGCATCCTGAGGACTGGATCGAGCAGCTGCAGCCGGCGATCGACATCGTCACGAACATCGGCTCGCCGTCGCTGAAGCTGTCGTACATCGCGCCGCACACGTTCTACTACGGCGACGACATGGCCGCGATGATCGCGCAGGCCGCGCCGATCCTCGCGCACGTGCGCGTGGCCGACACCTTCGACCATCGCAAGAGCAGCCAGCTGCGCTACATCGTGAACCCGCCGGGTTCGAACCAGATCCGCGTGCACCAGCATCTCGACATCGGGCAAGGCGAGATCGACTGGGACGTGTTCTTTCGCGCGCTCGGCGCGGCAGGCTTCGACGGCGTGATGTCGTCGTGCGTGTTCGCGTGGGAGGACCGTGCGGAAGCGTCGTCGCGCTACATGCGCGACACGATCCAGCGCTATGTCGATCGTCATTTCGATCGCACCGCGCGCTGACGGATGACTGACCGGTGCGGCGCGTGCCGCGCCGCCAATGAACGAGTGGAGACTTTTAGATGACCTTGCAAATCGGCGTGATCGGCTGCGGTGCGATCGGCCAGGACCATATTCGCAGACTGACCCGCACGCTGTCCGGCGCGCGCGTCGTGGCCGTCAACGACATCGATCCGCAGCAGGCGCGCGACGCGGTGACGAAGTATGGGCTCGACGCGGAGATCTACGGCGACGGCCAGGAGGTGGTCGCCGCCGCCGACGTGCAGGCCGTGCTCGTCACGTCGTGGGGGCCGACGCATGAAGCGTTCGTGCTCGACGCGATCGCACACGGCAAGCCGGTGTTCTGCGAGAAGCCGCTCGCCGTGACGGCCGAAGGCTGCATGCGGATCGTCGAAGCCGAAGTCGCGCACGGCAAGCGGCTCGTGCAGGTCGGCTTCATGCGGCCGTACGACGAAGGCTATCGCGCGCTGAAGCGGGTGATCGACAGCGGCGAGATCGGCGCACCGCTGATGCTGCATTGCGCGCACCGCAACCAGTCGGTCGGCGAGCGCTACACGACCGACATGGCGATCACCGACACGCTGATCCACGAGCTCGACGTGCTGCGCTGGCTGCTCGGCGAGGACTACGTGAGCACGCAGGTCGTCTATCCGAGGAAGACGCGCCATGCGTCCGCGCATCTCGCCGATCCGCAGATCGTGCTGCTGGAAACCGCGAGCGGCGTGCGCATCGACGTCGAGATCTTCGTGAACTGCCAGTACGGCTACGACATCCAGTGCGAGGTGGTCGGCGAGCAGGGCATCGCGAAGCTGCCCGATCCGCCGACCGTGGGGCTCAAGCATTCGGCGCGGCAGTCGGTCGAGATCATGACCGACTGGAAGGAGCGCTTCATCGCGTCGTACGACGTCGAGCTGCAGGCGTTCATCGACGGCGTGCGCGCGCAGGCGCTCACCGGGCCGTCGGCCTGGGACGGCTACGCGGCGGCGGTCGCGGCCGACGCCTGCGTGCGTGCGCAAAAGAGCGGGGCGGTCGAGCCGATAGCGATGGCCGAACGCCCTGCGTTCTATCGCGGCTGAACCGCAGCCGCCTACTTGCCGGACTGACCGACATGACGATGAAGATGGGTTGCGCACCGTGCTGCTGGGGTGTCGACGACGTGAAGAACCCGCACCTGCCGCCGTGGCGGCAGGTGCTTGCCGAAGCCGCCGAGGCCGGCTACTCGGGCATCGAGCTCGGGCCGTACGGCTACATCCCGCTCGAACTCGACGTGGTGAGCGCCGAGCTCGAGCGGCAACGCCTGAGCATCACCGCCGGCACGATCTTCGACGATCTCGTGTCGCCTGAGAACCTGCCGAACCTGTTGCGCCAGACGCGCGAGATCTGCGCGCTGATCACGCGGCTGCCGAAGCTGCCGACGCAGGACGGCCAGCGCTACGCGGCGCCGTACCTCGTCGTGATGGACTGGGGCCACGACGAACGCGACTACGCGGCCGGCCACGGCGATCGCGCGCCGCGGCTGTCGGACGACAGCTGGGCGGCGATGGTCGACCACATCCGGCAGATCGCGACGATCGCGCGCGACGAATTCGGCGTGCGCACGGTGATTCATCCGCATGCGGGCGGCTACATCGAGTTCGCGGACGAGATCGACCGGATCGTCGCCGACATTCCGGCCGGCATGGCCGGCCTCTGTCTCGACACGGGCCACCTGTACTACTCGGGCATGGATCCGGAAGCCTGGCTGCGCCGCCACGCGGCGCGCCTCGACTACGTGCATTTCAAGGACATCGACGCGGCCGTGTACGACGCGGTGATGGGCGAGCACATCGCGTTCTTCGCCGCGTGCGCGCGCGGCGTGATGTGCCCGATCGGCACCGGCGTGCTCGACTACCGGTCGATCCGGCACGCGCTCGACGACATCGGCTACGCGGGATACATCACGATCGAGCAGGAGCGCGACCCGCGCAATGCCGGCACGAGCCTGCGCGACGTCGCCGCGAGCCGCGCGTTTCTCGCATCGGCCGGCTTCGCGTGATCCACCGCATCACGCCCACCCTGAACTGAACACGGACCAGGAACACACTCATCATGATTGACGGACAGATTCTGCTTGGACATTCGATTCGCTGGGGCATGGTCGGCGGCGGGCTCGGCAGCCAGATCGGCTACAGCCACCGGTCGGCCGCGCTGCGCGACGGCAGCTTCCAGCTGGTCGCCGGCGCGTTCGACATCGATCCCGAACGCGGCCGCCAGTTCGGCGTGAAGCTCGGCATCGCGGCCGAGCGCTGCTATCCCGACTACGCGACGATGTTCGACGCCGAGGCGCGCCGCCCGGACGGCATTCGCGCGGTCTCGATCGCGACGCCGAACAACACGCACTTCGAGATCTGCCGCGCCGCGCTGAACGCGGGGCTGCACGTGGTCTGCGAGAAGCCGCTGTGCTTCACGACCGAGGAGGCCGAGGCGCTGCAGCGGCTGTCGGTCGAGAAGAACCGGATCGTCGGCGTCGCGTACGGTTATTCCGGACACCAGATGATCGAGCAGGCGCGCGAGATGATCGCGCGCGGCGATCTCGGCGAAATTCGCATCGTGCAGATGCAGTTCGCGCACGGGTTCCACAGCGAGGGTGTCGAGGCCGCGAGCGCGGCCGCGCGCTGGCGCGTCGACCCGAAGTTCGCGGGCCCGAGCTACGTGCTCGGCGACATCGGCACGCATCCGCTGTACATCTCCGAGGTGATGGCGCCCGAGCTTAAGATCCGGCGCCTGATGTGTTCGCGGCAGAGCTTCGTGAAGAGCCGCGCGCCGCTGGAAGACAACGCGTTCACGATCATGGAATACGACACGGGTGCGGTCGGCTACGTGTGGTCGAGCGCGGTGAACGCGGGCTCGATGCACAGCCAGAAGGTGCGCGTGATCGGCTCGAAGGCGAGCGTCGAGTGGTGGGACGAGCATCCGAACCAGCTGCGCTACGAAGTGCAGGGGCAGCCGGCGCAGGTGCTCGATCGCGGGATGGGTTATCTGCATCCGCATGCATTGCGCGAGGATCGCATCGGCGCCGGGCATCCGGAAGGGCTGTTCGAGGCCTGGTCGAATCTGTATGCGCGCTTCGCGCTCGCGATGGATGCGGCCGACCGCGGCGACGTCGCGGCACTGAAGAGCATCCGCTATCCGGACGTCCATGCGGGCGTGGAAGGCGTGCGCTGGGTCGAGAACTGCGTGCGCTCCGCCGATGCGGGCGGCGTGTGGGTCGACTATCGTTGAACCGGTCGAACCGCGCGCGACGGGCCGGCTGCAGTGCGCCGCGCGCCCGTCGCGCAAGGCTTCGCGCCGTCGGCCGGCGTTGGTAGACACCCTAATCTTTACGACGCCGCGTGAGCGTTGGACAATCGCTTCCAGTGTTGCCGTGGAGCGTAGGCAAGTGATGATCGAGCGCGTGGGAGCGAGCACGCGGCGCGGGCCGCGTCGCAAACGTGATTAAATTCGCCCTTCATGCATGGTTCCAGTCGAGTCCCGGGCCGCGCCCGCCAGTATCGCGCGCACATCGGGGCCGTCAACTTCGCGCTATCCGATGAGTTCATCCGAGAAACCTCCCGCCACCGTCGAGCAGTTCCTGCAGCACCTGACGCAGGAGTACGACGGCCTCAGCAATCGCCTGAAGGTGATTGCGCGCCACGTGGAAACGCATCGGGACCAGCTTGGCCTGGAAGGCATCCAGACGCTCGCGCAGGCGTGCGGCGTCCAGCCGTCGGCCGTCGTGCGCTTCGCGAAGCATTTCGGCTTTTCCGGCTTCTCCGAGATGCAGAAGCTGTTCCGCGAAGGGCTCGCGCAGCAGATCGCGCCGGGGCGCGCGTACAACCTGCGGCTGCGCGACGTGATCGAATCGGGCTCGTCGAGCCTGCAGCCCGAGCAGATCGCCGACGAATTCATCAAGGGCAGCATTGCCGGGATGCAGCAGCTGCGGCAGACGCTCGACTCGCAGGCGCTCGCGCAGGCCGTCGACCTGCTCGCCGATACGCAGGCGATCTGGATCGCGGGCTCGCGGCGCGCGTTTCCGATTGCCGTGTATCTCGATTACGCGCTGCAGCACACCGACAAGCGCATCGGGCTGTTCAGCGCGCTCGGCAGCATGCATCTCGGGCAGATCCGCTCGGTGCGCGAGGGCGACGTGATGATCGTCATCTCGTTCATGCCGTATGCGGAGGAAACCGTGCAGGTCGCGCAGCAGGCCGTGCAGCGCGGCGCACGGCTGATCGCGATCACCGACAGCCGGATGAGCCCGCTGGCGCGGGAGGCCGAGGTGACGCTGATGGTGCAGGACAGCGCGACGTTCGGCTTCCGCGCGCTGACGGCCACGATGGGTCTTGCGCAGAGCCTGTTCGTCGCGCTCGCGTACCGGCTCGAACTGTCGTACCTGCCGACCGCCGACGGCGCGCACGGCACGCAGGCCGGCTGACGCCTCCTGCCGGTGTTGCTGGTGTGCCGCCCGCGCGACGGCGCAGCGGGCGGTGTACCGTCAGGCGGTTACTTCGCGGTCGGCATCGCGAATTCGGCACCCTTGCCGATGCTCGACGACCAGCGCTGCATCACCGACTTCTGGCGCGTGTAGAAGCGCACGCCTTCCTCGCCGTACGCGTGCATGTCGCCGAACAGGCTCTTCTTCCAGCCGCCGAAGCCATGCCATGCCATCGGCACCGGAATCGGCACGTTGATGCCGACCATGCCGACCTGGATGCGCCGCGCGAACTCGCGCGCGATGCCGCCGTCGCTCGTGAAGCACGACACGCCGTTGCCGAATTCATGCGCGTTGATCAGGTCGACCGCTTCGCCGAAATCCTTCACGCGCACGCAGCCGAGCACGGGCCCGAAGATTTCTTCCTGGTAGATGCGCATGTCGGGCGTCACGTGATCGAACAGCGTGCCGCCGGTGAAGAAGCCGGCCTCGCGGCCCGGCACGCGCAGCCCGCGGCCGTCGACCACCAGTTGCGCGCCTTCGTTCACGCCTTGCTCGATATAGCCTTCGATGCGCTTCAGCGCGTCGCCGGTGACGATCGGGCCCATCTCGACTTCCGGCGACATGCCGTCGCCGATCACCAGCTTGCGCGCGCGCTCGGCCACCAGCGGCACGATCTGGTCCGCGATGTCGCCCACCAGCACCGCGACGCTGATCGCCATGCAGCGTTCGCCGGCCGAGCCGTACGCGGCGCCGATCAGCGCATCGACGGCCTGCTCGAGGTTCGCGTCGGGCATGACGACGAGGTGGTTCTTCGCGCCGCCGAGTGCCTGCACGCGCTTGCCCGATTGCACGGCACGCTGCTGCACGTACGCCGCGATCGGCGTCGAGCCGACGAAGCTGACGGCCTGCACGTCGGGGTGGTCGAGCAGCGCGTCGACCGCGCCCTTGTCGCCCTGCACGACGTTGAACACGCCGGCCGGGAGACCGGCCTGCGTGAGCAGGTCGGCGATGAACAGGGCCGCCGACGGGTCGCGCTCGCTCGGCTTCAGCACGAACGTGTTGCCCGTCGCGATCGCGACCGGGAACATCCAGCACGGCACCATGCACGGGAAGTTGAACGGCGTGATGCCCGCGACGACGCCGAGCGGCTGGCGCATCGTCCAGTTGTCGATGCCGGTGCTGACCTGGTCGGTGAAGTCGCCCTTCAGCAGCTGCGGCACGCCGCACGCGAATTCGATGATGTCGATGCCGCGCGCGACTTCGCCCTGCGCATCGGAGAACACCTTGCCGTGCTCGGCCGTGATGATCGCCGCGAGGGTGTCGCGGTGCTCGTTCATCAGTTGCAGGAAGCGGTGCAGCACGCGCGCGCGGCGGATCGGCGGCGTCGCGGCCCAGGCCGGGAACGCGGCGTGGGCCGACGCGACGGCCTGCTGCACTTCGCTGTCGTCGGCGAGCGCCACGCGGCGCACCGCGCGGCCGAGCGCCGGGTTGAGGACGTCCTGGAAGCGGCCGCTGCGGCCGGCGATGGGCGCGCCGTCGACATAGTGGCCGACGTCGGCGTCGGAGGTGTACGCGGGAACCGGATTCATCGTGTCTCCTGGGGGATCGGGTGAGGGTGGACAGCGCCCAGTCTAGGCAAACGGGCGGGGCGGGAGAAGGCCGCGCAGCTTGATTCACTGTTCAGAATTCTGAATAATCACCGGATGAATCAGCAAAATGTCCAGGCGCTCTGGCCGCATATCCATTCGCTGACGGTGCTGGCCGCGGCCGGCAGTTTCACGGCCGCCGCGCAGCGGCTCGGCATCAGCAAGGCCGCGATGAGCCAGCGTATCGCCGATCTCGAAAAGGCCGCCGGCGTGCCGCTCGTGCGGCGCACGACGCGCAGCGTGCGGCTCACCGACGCTGGCCAGACGCTCGTCGACAGCACGCGCGACGCGTTCGAGTCGATCGGGCAGCACTTCGCGCGCGTGAAGGACCTGGCCGGCGAGCCGCGCGGCCTGCTGCGCCTGACGGTGCCGGTCGCGCTCGGGCGCCAGCAGGTCGTGCCGCACCTGCCCGATTTCCTGCGGCAGCATCCGGGCGTGCAGATCGAGCTCGACCTGTCGGACCGGCTGCATTCGCTGACGCAGGAGGGTTTCGACCTCGCGATCCGCCATACGACCACCGCGCCGCAGACCCACGTCGCGTGGAAGCTGTGCGACACGCGCTCGCTGCTCGTCGCGAGCCGCGACTATCTCGACGCGCGTGGCGTTCCGCGCCACCCGAGCGAGCTCGTCGAGCACAGTTGCCTGTGCTATCTGCGCGACAACGAGCCGGCCGCATGGAGCTTCGAGCCGCACGGCAGGCGGCGCGAGCGCGTGAGCGTGCCGGTGCGCGGCAGCTTCGCGGCGAACAACAGCGAGGCGATGCGCGAGGCCGCGCTCGGCGGGCTCGGCATCGCGCTGCTGCCGGATTTCAGCGCGCAGCGCGATCTCGACGCCGGCCGGCTGGTCGCGCTGCTCGACGGCTGGCGGCCGTCGGGCGCGTTCGGCGACCACATCTTCGCGATCCGTCCGTACAGCCCGGTCGTGCCGAGCGCGGTGCGCGCGCTCGTGCGGCACCTGCGCGAACGGCTCGCGGGCGGCTTTTCGGGCAACTGAGCTGGGTGTCCGCGAGCGCCGGGCCGCGGGCGGCCCGGGCAGGCACGGCGGCGCTGCGGTAAAATCGCGGCTTCTCTCCGCGCCTTGAACGGCGCGTCATTCGAAGGTCGACAGCCGATGCAGATTCACAAGGAAGTGGACGCGCGCGGGCTCAATTGCCCGTTGCCGATCCTGCGTGCCAAGAAAGCGCTCGCCGATATGGAAAGCGGGCAAATCCTCAAGGTGCTCGCGACCGATCCCGGCTCGCAGCGCGATTTCGCGGCGTTCGCGAAGCAGACGGGCAACGAGATCGTCGAATCGACGACGCAGGACAAGACCTTCGTGTTCCTGATGCGCCGTCGCTGACGGCCCGTATCACGGTGCCGGCAGCGCCTGGCGCCGGTCACACTTTTCTGACAATTCTTAAACCTCGCTGCGTGATCGGCTGCGTATACTGACCCGGCCGGTCGTCCGCTCCCAGCGGATGCGCCGGCCACGGTACGTCGTACGGCGGGCACGGGGGCCATGCCTGATGCTACCGTCGTACAACGGGGAGAGGACATGTCCTTCAGACCAGGGACCATTCGAAGTCCGTCCGGAGCGGAACGCAGCGTATCGGGACTGAGCCGTATCGAGCTCGACCCGCAACAGGATCGCCACGCGCGTGCCGCGCTGGAAGCCTACGCGGATTCCGCCGCGGCCGAGATGCCGTGGCTGGCCGAGTGGCTCGACGAACGGCTGCGCGATGCCGCGCAGGACGACGGCTCGGGCCTGACCTACTGCGGTGCGACGATCGAGCGTGTGTTCGATCTGGCGCAGGCGTGGGCAGCGAGCCAGCCGGACTACGCGGCCACCGCGTGGGAGCGCGTGCGCGGCCAGCTGCAGCGGATGCTTGCCCAGCCGGCGCGTCCGGAGCCGCTGGCGCATTGCGTGCCGTCCGACGATGCTGTCGAGCCGGTGGCGGGCATCACGGGCGCCGATTAGGCGCTCGATTGCGCGGTGGGTAGGATTATTCGAAGAAAAGACGGTAGTCCGCGCAATTTATTGGCGAATTTCATACTACTATGATGAAATCGCCGGTTCGTCCGTACCCCGTTTTTGAGATATTTGGCTGGGGTCGCCGGTTTGCGCAGGTGGCGCGAGCGGCGAACGACGGCTCGCCGGCCGGTGTCCGGAAGCCGCGCACGTGCTGCGCGGCCGGGTGGGGCGGGGAGCTGAACAGGACGAATCGATTTCGATTTGCGGGGTGCTATGAGAATTGCTGTACTGGATGACGATCCGGCCCAGACGGATTTCGTCAGTCAAACGCTGACGGCCGTTGGCCATACGTGCTACGCGTTCAAGGAAGGCAAGGCCCTGAAGAAGCGCCTGCAGCGCGAGACGTTCGATCTGCTGGTGCTCGACTGGAACGTGCCCGACATGTCCGGCGAGGAAGTGCTGAAGTGGGTGCGCGCCAATCAGACCGAGCACAGCCTGCCGATCATCTTCATGACGAGCCGTGACGACGAGGCGGGGATCACGCAGATCCTCAACGCCGGCGCCGACGACTACGTGGTCAAGCCGGTGTCGGGCCCGATCCTGCGCGCGCGCATCGGCTCGCTGCTGCGGCGCGCGTATCCGGTCAACGCCGAGGCCACCGTTCGCGAATTCGATCAATTCCGTTTCGACGTGAACCTGAAGCAGGCCTACGTCGGCGACAAGGCCGTGAGCCTCACGCAGAAGGAATTCGAACTCGCGCTGCTGCTGTTCCAGCACCTCGACCGGCCGCTGTCGCGCGCGCACATTCTCGATCTCGTGTGGAAGCAGGCGACCGACATCCCGTCGCGCACGATGGATACGCACATCTCGATGCTGCGCACCAAGCTCGGCCTGCGGCCCGAAAACGGTTATCGCCTCGCGCCGATCTACGGCTACGGCTACCGGCTCGAACGGGTCGGGCAGGGAGAACCGGAGTGACCACGGGAATCACGCAGCGCACGGCGAACCTGCGCACGGTCGCGCTGCGCGCGGCCGGCGCGGTCGCGTTTGCGTTCGCCGCGCAGCAGGCGGCGGCCCAGCCGCCCGCGGCGGCGGGCAAGATGGTCGTCTACCGCACGCAGGCGGGCGACACGCTGTACGACGTCGCCGCGCGCTACCTGCAGGGCGCGGACGACTGGCAACTGCTGCAACAGATCAACGGCGTGCCCGCGCCGAAGCATCTGCAGCCCGGCATCGCGCTGAAGCTGCCGGTGGCGCGCCTGCGCAAGGAAAAGCTGACCGCTCGCGTCGTCGCGGTGCAGGGCACGGCCGAACGCGCGTCCGGCGATGCTTTCGCGCCGCTCGCGAACGACGCGACGCTCGCCGAGGGCGACCGCGTGCGCACGGGCCCGAACGGCTTCGTGACGCTCGAGCTCGCCGACGGCACGCACATGAGCCTGCCGCCCGACAGCCAGCTCGACCTGAAGGCGCTGCGCCGCACGGTGCTGACCGGCACGCTCGATCGTGAGTTCGAACTCACGCGCGGCTCGGTCGACAGCGAGGTCACCCATCTGAAGAAACGCGACGACCGCTTCCAGATCCGGTCGCCGTCGGTCGTGGCCGGCGTGCGCGGCACGCACTTTCGCGTGAACTACGACGCGGCCGGCAGTGCGTCGACGCGTGTCGAAGTGCTCGACGGCACCGTCGGCGTCGCGGGCGGCCGGAAGCCCGCCGATCCGACGCTCGTGCATGCGAATTTCGGCAGCGTCGCGACATCGTCCGGCGCGGTCGGCGCGCCTGTCGAGCTGCTGCCCCCACCGGCGCTCGCGCATCCCGACAAGGTGCAGGACGAGCCCGAGGTCGCCTTCGACGTCGCGCCGCTCGCCGACGCGCATGCGTACCGCGTGCAACTCGCGCACGACGCCGGGCTGCTCGACCTGTTCCGTGAAACGCGCACCGATTCGCCGCGCGCGGTCTTCCGCGACGTGCCGAACGGGAACTACTTCGTGCGGGTCGCCGCGATCGATGCGAACGGCCTCGAGGGCCGGCCGCGGACGTACGCGTTCGAACGCCGCGTGATGGGGCTCGACGCGAGCGCGTCGCCCGGCGCCGGCGGCTACGAGTTCCGCTGGTCGCCGAACGGTTCGGGCGAGGGTGCGCGCTACCGGTTCGTGCTGTCGCGCTCGAAGGACCTGAGCGCGCCGGTCGTCGACCAGGTCGGCCTGCATACGCGCCAGATCACCGTCGCGCACCTGCCGCCGGGCGAGTATTTCTGGGCCGTGACCGTCGAGGAGTTCGAAGGCGGCAAGTTCTACGAGAAGACCAGTCCGGTCAGCGCGTTCACGCTGTCGCGCTGACCCGCGGCGCATGAAACCCGATTCCGTTTCTCCGCGGCGGCGCCTCGGCCGCCGCTTCCTGATCGAATGGATCGCGATCGGCTGCCTCGGGATCGCGGTGATCCTCGCGTGCGCGCTCGGCCGGCTGTCGGCGAGCGTCGACGGCCTGATCTACGACCGGCTGCTGATGCTGCGCAGCCTGCCGCTGTCACCCGACGTGGTCGTCGTCGACATCGACAACCAGAGCGTGTCCGCGCTCGGCCGCTGGCCGTGGTCGCGCGACGTGCATGCACGGCTGCTCGACACGCTGGCGCGCGCGCAGCCGGCCGCCGTCGTCTACGACGTCCTGTTTACCGAACCGTCGCCGGAAGATCGCGCGTTCGCGGACGCCATGACCCACGTGCCGACCTTCCTGCCCGTGCTGCTGAGCCCCGAGCAGGCGGACGGCACGCGCGCGGTCGATCCGCCGGTGGCCGCGCTCGCGGCGCGCGCGGTCGGGCTCGGCCACATCAACCTCGAAGTCGACCGCGACGGCATCGTACGCAGCGTGGCGCTGTACGAAAGCGACGGCCGCGTGCGCTGGCCGCAGCTGATGGTGCCCGTCTACCGCGCGATCCAGGCCGGCCGGCTGCACCCGGTCGGCGGCGTGCCTGGCGCGGATGCGCACGACCTGTCGCGCGATGCGGCGGGCGAGGGCCGCTACCTGATCCCGTTCAGCCGCAACACGCCCGCGTATCCGACGCTGTCGTTCGACGACGTCCTCGAAGGGCGCGTGAAACCCGACGCGCTGCGCGGCAAGATCGTCGTCGTCGGCGTGACGGCGTCGGGGCTGTACGACCGCTTCGCCACGCCCGTGTCCGGCGAGTTCGGGCCGCTCGCCGGCGTGTATATCCATGCCAACGTGCTCGACATGCTGGCGACCGGCAGCGCGATCTCGCCGGCGTCGCCCGCCGGGCTGTTCATCGCGTCGCTGCTGCCGCTCGCCGCGCTGCTGGGCGGCTTCCTGATGCTGTCGCCGTGGCGCGCGCTGCTGCTGACGCTCAGCCTGGCCGCGCTGGCCGTCGTCGCGAGCATGGCGCTGCTGTTCGAGGCGCGCATCTGGCTGTCGCCGGCGCCCGCGATCTTCGGGCTGGTCGCCGTCTACCCGATCTGGAACTGGCGGCGCCTGGAAATGACGATGTCGTATCTGCGCCGCGAGCTGCAGCGGCTCGCCGACGAGCCGCACCTGCTGCCCGAGGCGCCGCGCACGCGCAGCGTCGGCGGCGACGTGCTGGAGCGACAGATGGCGCTGATGGCGCAAGCCGCGCAGCGCGTGCAGGACATGAAGCGCTTCGTGTGGGACAGCCTCGACAGCATGCCCGAGCCGATTTTCGTGACCGACCTGGCCGGCACCGTGCTGATCGCGAACCATGCGGCCAAGCGCTACGGGTCGCGCCTGTCGCTGCCGCTGCCGGAAGGCCGGCCGCTGCGCACCGCGCTCGGCGAGCTGACCTTCATGAAGACCGTCGACGGCAACGCCGAACACGACGCGGTGATCCGCGAACACTGGCCGGCGGCACTCGACCCGACGCTCGAGGCCGAGCACGACGCGATGGCGCGCGGCATCGAGGTGCGCGATCGTGACGGGCTCGACCATCTGCTACGCTACGCGGCGTGCACGAACGCGCAGGGCCGCGTGACGGGCTGGATCGCCGGCCTCGTCGACGTAACCGAACTGCACGCGGCCGAGCGGCAGCGCGAGGAAGCGCTGCACCTGTTGTCGCATGACATGCGCTCGCCGCAGTCGTCGATTCTCGCGCTCGTCGAGATCGAGCGCGACCGCGCCGAGACCGACGCGATGCGCGGGCTGCTCGCGCGGATCGAGCGCTATGCGCACCGCGCGCTGTCGCTGGCCGACGAGTTCGTGCAGCTGGCGCGCGCGGAGTCGCAGGTGTACCAGCTCGAGGTGACGAGCCTCGTCGACGTGCTGATCGATGCGAGCGACGAGGTGTGGCCGCAGGCGCAGGCGAAGCACATTCGCGTCGACACCGACGTCGGCACCGACATGTGCTGGGTGCGCGCGGACCGCTCGCTGATCACGCGCGCGTTCGTGAACCTGCTGAACAACGCAGTCAAATACAGTCCGTCCGATACCGTGATCACGTGTACGCTGGCGGTCGAGCACGCGTCGAAACGGATGTTCTGTACGATTCGCGATCAGGGATACGGCATTGCGCCGGAAGATCAGCGGCATCTGTTCGAGCGTTTCAAGCGATTCCATGCCGGCGAGCGGCCCGAAATCTCGGGCTCCGGGCTCGGCATGGCATTCGTGAAGACGGTCGTCACGCGCCATGGGGGCAGCGTGTCGGTCGACAGCGAGGTGGGTGTCGGCACCGCGGTGACGGTGTCGCTGCCCGCGATCGACGAGCCGTCCGCCTGACAGGGCCGGGCGCGACGGCAGGCATTTGGGGAAAGCCATGAGAAAGGAATGGGCAGCGACCGCGCTGGCGGCGTCGCTGTTGACGGGTTGCGCCGGCGTGACGAGCGGCGTCAGTGCGGTCGGGCAGCCGAACGCGTTCGCATCCGGCGCGCACGGCTACGATTTCGTGCGGACGGCCGCGCAGGCCGATGATGCCGAATACCGGCAGATCGAGACGCTCGTGCGCGACGAACTCGCGCACCGCGGCTTCGATGCGAAGCCGCTCGCGGCCGCGCGCTACCGGCTGTCGATCGCGTATGCGACGCAGCCGGCCTCGGTCGCGGCGATCGCCGACGGGTGCGGGGCCGCGAGCAGCGCATGCGTGACGGTCGACGGGCCGGCGCCGTTCGCGCTGCCGTTCATGGGCCGCGTGTATCGCCATGTGCTGACGCTGCGCTTCGTCGACGCGAAATCGGGCGCCGACGTCTACCGCGTATCGGCCGCGCTGCGCGATCGCGATCCCGGCACGCAGCAGGCCGCGCCTGCGCTCGTGAAGAGCGCGCTCGCGAAGGTGCCGTTCGGCGACGGCGGCGGCTGGCTCGTCAAGACGAAAAAAGACGACGCGGGCGGGATGCCGGGCGTCGTCTCGGTAAAGCCGGTCGAAGCGCGCTGAGCGTCGGCCGGTGAGGTGAGGGCGGGCCCGCCGGAGCGGGGCCTTGCCCTTGCCGCGTTCAGGCGGCCGGATGTGCGCCGTCGCGCGTGCGCAGGTACGCGTCGAACTCCGCGCCGACTTCCGCGTGGCGCAGCGCGAATTCGACCGTCGCCTTCAGGTAGCCGAGCTTGCTGCCGCAGTCGTAGCGCGTGCCCTGGTACTTGTAGGCCAGCACTTGCTCGTCGGCGAGCAGCGCCTGGATCGCGTCGGTGAGCTGCAGCTCGCCGCCCGCGCCGGGCTTCAGCGCGCGCAGGTGCTCGAAGATCCGCGGCTTCAGGATGTAGCGGCCGACCACGCCGAGGTTCGACGGCGCGACTTCCGGCGCCGGCTTCTCGACGATCGCCGACATCTTGACGATCGACTCTTCCCACTCCTTGCCGTCGACGATCCCGTACGACTTCGTCTCCGACGGCGGGATCTCTTCGACGCCGATCACCGAGCTGTGATAGTGGTCGAACACGTCGACCATCTGCTTCATCACGGGCGGGTTGCCGTCGAGCAGGTCGTCCGCGAGGATCACCGCGAACGGGTTGTCGGCCACCAGCTTTTCCGCGCACAGCACCGCATGGCCGAGGCCGAGCGCTTCCGGCTGGCGCACGTAGAAGCAGTCGACATGGCTCGGCTTGATGCTGCGCACCAGTTCGAGCAGCTTTTCCTTGCCGCGCGCCTCGAGTTCGGCCTCGACCTCGTACGACTTGTCGAAGTGGTCCTCGATCGCGCGCTTGCTGCGCCCGGTGACGAAGATCATCTCGGTGATGCCGGCGGCGATCGCTTCTTCAACCGCGTACTGGATCAGCGGCTTGTCGACGACCGGCAGCATTTCCTTGGGGCTCGCTTTCGTTGCCGGGAGGAACCGCGTGCCGAGACCAGCAACGGGGAACACTGCCTTGGTAACTTTCAACATGATCGAACCTTTATTCCTGTAATCGACTTGTCAGATGGTCTATGTTCACGTCCCCATTATAGTGAACGCAAACGACCTTACCCTTTGTTACGCAGGCAACCGATCGAGCTGAGCGCGCAGTTTGTCGAGCGTGCTCTGGAATTCCGCGACGCGCTTCTGCTCCTGTTCGACCACGGCCGGCGGCGCTTTCGCGACGAATGCCTCGTTGCCGAGCTTCGCATTGCACTTCGTGATCTCGTTCGTCAGGCGCGTGATTTCCTTCGACAGGCGCTCGCGTTCGGCCGCGACGTCGATCTCGACCTTCAGCACCAGCTTGTTCGGCCCGACGATCGCGATCGGCGCGCCGTGCGCTTCCTTGTCGAGCGTCGCTTCGTCCGCGAGGATCTGCACGTCCGACAGGCGCGCGAGGGCCTGAACGTACGGCGCGAACGAGCGCAGGCGCTCGGCATCGCCGGCTGCGAGCAGCGGCACCTTGGTGGCCGGCGACAGGCTCATCTCGCCGCGCAGGTTGCGGCATGCGTCGACGATCGCCTTCAGGTCGGCCGCCCACTGTTCGGACACCTCGTCGATCTTCTGCAGGTTCGCGACCGGGTATGCCTGCGTCATCAGCGACGCTTCGCCTTCGGCCTTGCCCTGCGGATAACGGCCCGCCAGCGGCGCGACCTTCTGCCAGAGCGCTTCGGTGATGAACGGGATGATCGGATGCGCGAGGCGCAGCACCGTCTCGAGCACGCGCAGCAGCGTGCGGCGCGTCGCGCGCTGCTGTTCCGGCGTGCCGTTCTGGATCTGCACTTTCGCGAGTTCGAGATACCAGTCGCAGTACTCGTCCCACACGAACTTGTAAATGCCGCTGGCGATGTTGTCGAAGCGGTAATCGGCGAAACCCTTCGCGATGTCGGCCTCCGTGCGCTGCAGCAGCGACACGATCCAGCGGTCGGCCGCCGAGAAGTCGAGGTAGCCGCCCGGGCCGCAATCGCCCGCGCCGCAGACTTCCGGCTTGTCGCTGCCGCAGTCGTGGCCTTCGCAGTTCATCAGCACGAAGCGCGTGGCGTTCCACAGCTTGTTGCAGAAGTTGCGATAGCCTTCGCAGCGCGCGAGGTCGAAGTTCACGTTGCGGCCGAGCGTCGCCATCGACGCCATCGTGAAGCGCAGCGCGTCGGTGCCGAACGCGGCGATGCCGTCCGGGAATTCCTTGCGCGTCTTCTTCTCGATCGTCGCGGCCTGCTTCGGGTTCATCAGGCCCGTCGTGCGCTTCGCGACCAGCGTGTCGAGGTCGATGCCGTCGACGATGTCGATCGGGTCGAGCGTGTTGCCCTTGCTCTTCGACATCTTCTGGCCTTCCGCGTCGCGCACGAGGCCGTGCACGTAGACGGTGTGGAACGGCACCTTGCCCGTGAAGTGCGTGGTCATCATCACCATCCGGGCGACCCAGAAGAAGATGATGTCGAAGCCCGTGACGAGCACCGACGACGGCAGGAAGTGCTTCAGTTCAGGCGTTTCGTTCGGCCAGCCGAGCGACGAGAACGGCACGAGCGCCGACGAGAACCACGTGTCGAGCACGTCTTCGTCGCGCTTCAGCGCACCCGTGTAACCCTTCGCGGCAGCCTGCGCGCGCGCTTCTTCCTCGTTGCGCGCGACGAACACCTCGCCGTTCTCGCCGTACCACGCGGGAATCTGGTGGCCCCACCACAGCTGGCGCGAGATGCACCAGTCCTGGATGTTCTCGAGCCACTGGTAGTAGGTGGTCGTCCAGTTTTCCGGGACGAATTTGATCTGGCCGCTGCGCACGACGTCGAGCGACGTTTCCGTGATCGACTTGCCCGGATTGAACGTGCCTTCCGGCGCCGGCTTCGTCATCGCGACGAACCACTGGTCGGTCAGCATCGGCTCGATCACGACGCCCGTGCGGTCGCCGCGCGGCACCATCAGCTTGTGCGGTTTCACCGAGTCGAGGAAGCCTTCCGCGTCGAGGTCGGCGACGATCGCCTTGCGCGCGTCGAAGCGGTCGAGGCCGCGATACTGCTCGGGGCCGTTGTCGTTGATCTTCGCGTCGAGCGTCAGGATCTCGATCGGCGCGAGCTTGTGGCGCTGGCCGACCTGGTAGTCGTTGAAGTCGTGCGCGGGCGTGACCTTCACGACGCCCGTGCCGAACTCGCGGTCGACGTAGTCGTCGGCGATCACCGGGATCTCGCGGCCCGTCAGCGGCAGCGTGACGAGCTTGCCGATCAGGTGCGCGTAGCGCTCGTCTTCCGGGTGGACCATCAGCGCGACGTCGCCGAGCATCGTTTCCGGGCGCGTCGTGGCGACGGTGAGCGAGCCCGAGCCGTCGACGAGCGGGTAGCGGATGTGCCACAGGTGGCCGTTTTCCTCTTCGCTCACGACTTCGAGGTCCGACACGGCGGTCAGCAGCACCGGATCCCAGTTGACGAGGCGCTTGCCGCGGTAGATCAGGCCCTGTTCGAAGAGCGTGACGAACACGTCGCGCACGGCGGCCGACATCTTGTCGTCCATCGTGAAGTATTCGCGCGACCAGTCGGGCGATGCGCCGAGGCGGCGCACCTGGCCGGTGATCGTCGAACCCGATTTTTCCTTCCATTCCCACACGCGCTCGACGAACTTCTCGCGGCCGAGGTCGTGGCGCGACACACCCTGCGCGTCGAGCTGGCGCTCGACGACGATCTGGGTTGCGATCCCCGCGTGGTCGGTGCCGGGCACCCACAGCGTGTTCTCGCCGAGCATCCGGTGGTAGCGGGTGAGGCCGTCCATGATCGTCTGGTTGAACGCGTGGCCCATGTGCAGCGTGCCCGTCACGTTCGGCGGCGGCAACTGGATCGAGAAATCGGGGCGGGCCGGATCGAAGGCCGGGGCCGCGTAGCCGCGTTTTTCCCACTCCGGCCCCCATTGGGACTCGATGGTGTGGGGCTCGAAGCTCTTCGCAAGCGTGTTGTCGCTCATGTTGGAAATCTGCCGAAAAATGCGTGAATTGGATGCCGAATCTGACAATTATAAATGGATGCACATCGACCAGCCATCGCCTTGCCGGCGCAGGCCTCTCGGGACGCCGCCGCAGCGCGCCCGTGACGTGCCGCCGAACGGATCGGGAACGGCATCGCGCGGCCGACTTATAATGTCGGGTCCGCATTTTTCTCGCCCGTTCGCTGCCGCTCCATGCCCGACCTGCTCGCCAATCTGAACCCCGAACAACTCGCCGCCGTCACGTTGCCGAACGAACCGGCGCTGATCCTCGCAGGGGCGGGCAGCGGCAAGACCCGCGTGCTGATCACCCGCATCGCGTGGCTGATCCAGCAGGGCTACGCGTCGCCGCCCACCGTGCTCGCCGTGACCTTCACGAACAAGGCCGCGCGCGAAATGATGGCGCGCCTGTCGGCGATGATGCCGATCGACACGCGCGGGATGTGGATCGGCACGTTCCACGGCCTGTGCAACCGGATGCTGCGCACGCACTGGCGTGACGCCGGCCTGCCGCAGACCTTCCAGATCCTCGATACGGCCGACCAGCTGTCCGCGATCAAGCGGCTGATGAAGGCGGCGAACGTCGATGATGAAAAGTACCCGCCGAAGAACGTGCAGTACTTCATCAACAACGCGAAGGAGCAGGGGCTGCGTCCCGACAAGGTCGATGCGTCCGACAACTTCAACCGCAAGTTCGTCGAGCTGTACCAGGCGTACGACCAGCAGTGCCAGCGCGAGGGCGTCGTCGATTTCCCCGAGCTGCTGCTGCGCTGCTACGAACTGCTCGCGTACAACGCGCCGCTGCGCGCGCACTACCAGGCGCGCTTCCGGCACATCCTCGTCGACGAGTTCCAGGACACCAACAAGCTGCAGTACGCGTGGCTCAAGATGCTCGCGGGCGGCGAAAACGCGATCTTCGCGGTCGGCGACGACGACCAGTCGATCTACGCGTTCCGCGGCGCGAACGTCGGCAACATGCGCGACTTCGAAGACGAATTCCGCGTGCGCAACCTGATCAAGCTCGAGCAGAACTACCGGTCGCACGGCAACATCCTCGACGCGGCGAACCAGCTGATCTCGAACAACGCGCACCGCCTCGGCAAGAACCTGCGCACCGATGCGGGCCACGGCGAGCCCGTGCGCGTGTACGAAGCGAGCACCGATTCGCAGGAAGCCGGCTGGATCGTCGAGGAGATCCGCTCGCTGATCAACACCGGGATGGCGCGCAGCGAAGTGGCCGTCCTGTACCGCAGCAACGCGCAGTCGCGCTCGATCGAGCACACGCTGATGTCGTCGGGCATCCCGTACCGCGTGTACGGCGGCCTGCGCTTCTTCGAGCGCCAGGAAGTGAAGCATGCGCTCGCGTACCTGCGCCTGATCGACAACCCGAACGACGACACCGCGTTCGTGCGCGTCGTGAACTTCCCGACCCGCGGCATCGGCGCGCGCTCGATCGAGCAGCTGGCCGACGCCGCGCGCCTGTACGGCTGCTCGATGGCCGCCGCGATCCCGTACGTGACGGGCAAGGCCGGCACGAGCCTCGGCGGGTTCGCGAACCTGGTCGCGAAGATGCGCGCCGACACGCAGCACATGAACCTGCCCGACACCGTCGAGCACATCGTGCGCGCCAGCGGCCTCGCCGATTTCTACCAGGGCGAGCGCGAAGGCCAGGACCGTCTCGAGAACTTGCAGGAACTCGTGAACGCGGCCACCGCGTTCATCGCCGAGGAAGGCTACGGGCTCGACACGCCGGCCCGTTCGATCCCGCTGCGCGCGGGCGCGATCGCGGCGCCCGAGCTCGGCACCGCGACGGACGATCCGGCGCTCGACGTGCTCGACCCGGTATCGCCCGCCGACCCGGCACAGAATCCCGACACGATGACGCCGCTCGCCGGCTTCCTGTCGCATGCGTCGCTGGAGGCCGGCGACAACCAGGCGCAGGCCGGGCAGGACGCCGTGCAGCTGATGACGGTGCACGCGGCGAAGGGGCTCGAATTCTCGGCCGTGTTCATCACGGGCCTCGAGGAAGGGCTGTTCCCGCACGAGAACAGCGTGCTCGAATCCGACGGCCTCGAGGAAGAGCGCCGGCTGATGTACGTCGCGATCACGCGTGCGAAGGAGCGGCTCTACCTGTCGTTCGCGCAGAGCCGGATGCTGCACGGCCAGACGCGCTACAACGTGCGCTCGCGCTTCTTCGACGAACTGCCCGAGCACGTGTTGAAGTGGCTGACGCCGAAGGTCGAGGCCGGTTCGCGCTGGGGCGGCCGGTCGGACAACGCCGGATACGGGCGCGACTGGTTCGCGCGGCCGGGCGGCGGCAGTCGCGAGCAGATCGTCGACCCGGCCGTATCCGCGCCGCTGCCCGCGTTCGCGGACAAGCAGCGCGCCGCCGATGCCGGCTTCCGGGTCGGTCAGCAGGTGTTCCACACCAAGTTCGGCGAAGGCACGGTCACCGCGCTCGAGGGCAACGGCACCGATGCGAAGGCGCAGGTGAAATTCAAGCGGCACGGCGAGAAGTGGCTCGCGCTCGCGGTCGCGAAACTGCAGGCGGTGGAATGATGGGCATCGACCTGGATGTGACGCCTGCGGCCCGCCCGCTCGGCATTCTGGCCGCGCTGCCCGAGGAACTCGGCGACCTGATCGCCGCGATGCGCGCCGACGGCGCGATGAAGACGGTCACGCTCGGCCGTCGCGATTATCACGTCGGCACCGTGCACGGCGCGGCCTGCGTCGTGACGCTCGCACGGGTCGGCAAGGTCGCGGCCGCCGCGACGGTCAGCGCGCTGATCCACGTGTTCGGCGTGGCGGGCGTCGTGTTCACCGGCGTGGCGGGCGGCGTGTCGCGCACGGTGCGCGTGGGCGATGTCGTCGTGGCCGACACGCTGCTGCAGCACGATCTCGATGCGTCGCCGCTCTTTCCGCGCTACGAGGTGCCGCTGCTCGGCATCACGCGTTTCGCGACCGACGCGGCGCTGAGCGCCAGCCTGCGGGCGGCGTGCACGCAGTTCGTCGAGGAAGAGGGCGCGCAGTTCGCCGCGCGCTTCGGCCTGGCCGGTGCGACGCTGCATGCGGGGCTCATCATCAGCGGCGATCGTTTCGTGTCGAGCGAGCGCGAGGTCGTCGCGCTGCGCGACGCGCTGCCGGATGCGCTCGCGGTCGAGATGGAAGGCGCCGCGATCGCGCAGGTGTGCGCGGAGCACGACGTGCCGTTCGCGCTCGTGCGCACGATCTCCGATACGGCCGATGATCATGCGACGCAGTTGTTCTCGCACTTCCTGTCGGCGATCGCGAGCAGCTATTCGTCGGGCATCCTCAAGCGTTTCCTGACGCTGCATGCGACGACGGCGGCCTGAAGCCGCCGCCGTTTTCTTCATTCCTTCCTTCGAGCCGTTCCACCGGCCGCGGCGCGCACGCCGCGGCCGGTGCGTCACGCCTGCTTGCGCCGGCTGCTTTCGAGGTTCGGCAGGAACACGGTGAGCACGCCGATCAGCGGCAGGAACGAGCACACCTTGTAGACGAACGGGATGCTCGTCGCGTCCGCGAGCTGGCCGAGCACGGCCGCGCCGACCCCGCCGAGACCGAACGCGAAGCCGAAGAACAGGCCCGCGACCATCCCGACCTTGCCGGGCATCAGCTCCGTCGCATAGACGAGGATCGCGGCGAACGCCGACGCGAGCACGACGCCGATGATCACGGTCAGTACGCTGGTCCAGAACAGGTTTGCGTACGGCAGCAGCATCGTGAACGGCGCGACGCCGAGGATCGACACCCAGATCACGTACTTGCGGCCGATCCGGTCGCCCACCGGCCCGCCGATCAGCGTGCCGGCCGCCACGGCCGCGAGGAACACGAACAGGTGGATCTGCGCGGCCTGCACCGACAGGTGGAACTTGTCGATCAGGTAGAACGTGAAATAGCTGTTGATGCTCGCGAGGTAGAAGTACTTCGAGAACACGAGCAGCACCAGCACGCCGATCGCGCCCAGCACGCGGCCGCGCGACAGCGTCGGGTGGCCGGCCGCCGCGGCCTTCTTCTTCATCGACGGATGCTTCTTGTACCAGTGGCCGATCTGCGTGAGCACGATCATCGCGACGAGCGCGGCCGCCGAGAACCACGCGATGCTGTGCTGGCCGTGAGGAATGATCACGAGCGCGGCCAGCAGCGGCCCGAGCGCGGAACCCGCATTGCCGCCGACCTGGAACACCGACTGCGCGAGCCCGTGCTGGCCGCCCGACGCCATCCGCGCGACACGCGACGATTCGGGATGGAATACCGACGAGCCGCAGCCGACGAGCGCGGCGGCCACCAGCAGCATCGGGAAATTCGGCGCGACCGACATCAGCAGCAGCCCCGCGAGCGTGAAGCCCATGCCGACCGGCAGTGAATATGGCTTCGGACGCTTGTCGGTATAGAGGCCGATGAGCGGCTGCAGCAGCGACGCGGTGATCTGGTAGGTGAGCGTGATCAGGCCGATCTGCGCGAACGACAGCGCGAACTGGCTCTTGAGCATCGGATAGATCGCGAGGATCAACGACTGGATCATGTCGTTGAGCATGTGCGAGAAGCTGATCGCGCCGAGCACCGGGTACACGGTGCGGGCGACGGGGGGCGTGGATGGCTGGGCGGCGGCTGCGCCGGCGGAGCCGGTGTCGAGGCTGGTTTCCATGTGAGAGCTGAACGAGTTGAGGTGGCGGGCGCGCTCTGCTGGGGATTGGCGCGTCTTGATTCGTTGCTGCGTCAAAGAAGTGTAATGTGGCGTATCGAGAATGTCCGGACAACTTTTATCGTGAATCGGACATTCATCTGATGGATCGTCAGGTGCGCGTTTTTTTGACCGGGTATAACGCTGGCGGCGCGCCTGCCCGTCATGGGAGGGCGCGCCCGGGGCCGGTGCGTGGTTTCCCGGACTCAAGAAACGGCGGTGGCGGCCGTAGAACGACCCAATGACAACAGGCGCGCCGCGCCCGGCACCGGCTATCCGCCGGTGCGGGCGCAGGACGCGCGGCAAGGCCAGCCATCGCGGGAATGCCGGGACCGACCTTTCCGGCCGCGTGATCAATACGGGGATAGTTCGATGAAAGCAGCATCTTTGCATCCACAGCCGGGTGCGGCCGCCGCCGCCCCCGACGTTGCCGCCGGCCGCGCCGCACGGCGCCTGCGCGTGGCGCGTCGCGAGCGCCGGCCGTGGACCGTCAAGGCGACGTTGCGCGCCGCCTTCGCGATCCTGCTCGCCGGCACGCTGGCGATCGGCATGTTTTCGCTCTGGCAGATCAGCCGGCTGAATGCGTCGATCGCGTCGGTCTACGAGCAGGGCCACGTCGCGAGCCGCGCGGCCGCGGAGGTTCGGGCCGAAGTGCTGCGCGCGAGCCGTGCCCAGAAGATGCTGCTGACCGCGACCACCGCGAAGGAGCGCGACGAACTGGGCGCCGACGTGGGTGCGGGGCTCGCGTCGATCGGCCAGGCGCTCGGCACGCTGCAGCGCTACGCGGATCCGGCCGACGCCGACGATTCGGCGCGGCTGCACGCGTTCTCGACGGCGGTCGGCACCTGGAGCGCGCATCTGCGCGATTTCGTCGAACTCGTGCGTGCGCAGCCGCTCGACCTGTCGCAGATGAACTGGCAGGTCGGCACGCAGGACGTGTCGCTGCTGGTCGAAACCGGCAAGCTCGAGAAACTCGTCGCCGAACTCGTGAAGATGCGCGGCGCGAAGTCGAAGGCGACGCTCGATGCGTCCGCCACCATTTTCTCGTCGTCGTTCGCGATGATCGCGGCGATGACGGTTGCGCTGATCGTGCTCGCGATCGTGATCGCCGAGCGCGTCGTGCGCCGTCTCGCGTCGCAGCTCGGCGGCGAGCCCGCGCACGCGAAGGCAATCGCCGCGGACATCGCGCGCGGCGACCTGACGCGCCCGATCACGCTGGGCCGGCACGACCGCGACAGCATGGTGCGTGCGCTGGCCGAGATGCAGACCGGGCTCGCGGCGACCGTCGGCGAGATCGCCGTCAGCGCCGAGGCGATCGCGGCGGCGTCGGGCGAGATCTCCACCGGCAACCTCGACCTGTCGAAGCGTACCGAGCAGCAGGCCGTCGCGCTCGAACGCACCGCGGCCAGCATGGAGCAGCTCACGTCGACCGTACGCCAGAACGCCGAGAACGCGCGGCAGGCGAGCGCGCTCGCGGCCAATGCGTCGGCGGTCGCGGAGACGGGCGGGGAAGTCGTCGGGCGTGTGGTGGCGACGATGAGCGAGATCGACGACAGCGCGAAGAACATCCGCGACATCATCGGCACGATCGAGGGGATCGCGTTCCAGACCAACATTCTCGCGTTGAATGCGGCGGTCGAGGCTGCACGCGCGGGCGAACAGGGGCGTGGTTTTTCGGTGGTCGCGGGCGAGGTGCGGTTGCTCGCGCAGCGCTCGGCGACCGCGGCGAAGGAGATCCGCGAGCTGATCGGTGCATCGGTCGAACGCGTCGCGAACGGCGCGACGCTCGCGCACGATGCGGGCCGCACGATGGGCGATGTCGTGCGCGCGGTGAAGCGCGTGACCGACATCATCGGCGAGATTTCGGCGGCATCCGACGAGCAGAGCGCCGGCATCGAGGAGATCGGCCGTGCGGTCACGCAGATGGATGCCGGCACGCAGCAGAACGCGGCGCTCGTCGAACAGGCGGCCGCGGCCGCGAATGCGCTCGACGAGCAGGCGCAGGCGCTGAAGTCGCTGGTCGGGCGTTTCCGCATCGCCGCGTAAGCGCCGCCGGCCATCCGGCGCTTACGTCTTCTTCTGCTTGTCCGGATCGATGATGACCGTGCAGGTCGTGCCCGCCGACAGCACCACGTCGGCCGGCACGTCGTCGATCTTGATGCGCACCGGCACGCGCTGCGCGAGCCGCACCCAGTTGAAGGTCGGGTTCACGTCCGCGACGAGATCGCGGCTCTGCGGGTTGTCGCGATCGTAGATGCCGCGCGAGATGCTTTCGACGTGGCCTTTCATCACGCCGCCGCTCATCAACCGCATCTCGGCCGGCGCGCCGATCTTCACGCGCGGCAGCTTGGTTTCCTCGAAGTAGCCGTAGACCCAGAACGAATGGCTGTCGACGATCGCGAGCTTCGCCTGGCCGGCCACCGCATAGTTGCCCTTGAAGGTCTGCAGGTTCGTGATGTAGCCGTCGACCGGCGCGACGACGCGCGTGCGCTCGAGGTTGAGTTTCGCGGCATCGAGTGCGGCGATCGCCTGCTGGTACTGCGCATCGGCGCTCGACGCGCTGTGCGCGGCGTTCTCGCGGTTTTCCTTCGACACGACGAGCGCATCGAGATCCGCGCGGCGCGCCGCGTCGTCGCGGCGCATCTGCAGTTCCGCGCGGCGGGCGGCGACGGCCGCCTGCGCCTGCTCGACCGCGATCTGGTAGTGCGACGGGTCGATCTGCATGATCAGGTCGCCTTTCTTGACGAGCTGGTTGTCATGCACGGGCAGCTCGACGATCGCGCCCGACACGTCCGGCGCGACGTTGACGATCTCGGCGCGCACGCGCCCGTCGCGCGTCCACGGATCGTCCATGTAGTGCACCCACAGCGAGCGCCCGATCAGGATCGCGACGAGAAGGATGACGGCGGTCGCGACGAAGCCGAAGAGTTTTCTGAGAATCATGATGGTTCGGAATCAACGGTAAACGGCAAGACTCAGTCCGCCGCAAATGCAGACGAGAAGGCAGGCCCGGAACAGCGACGGGTGCCAGACGAGTCGGTAGAGGCCCGTGTAGGCGAGCAGGCGGTCGACGGCCCAGGTCGCGAGCGCGCCGAGGACGAACATCAGCACCACCGTGGGCATGTAGGCATCGAGAATGGCGATTTCACGCGGCATCATGACGAGGCTCCTGGTTGGGGACGCACGGGGCGGTTGCGGTTGAGCGCGGCGAGCGGCGATTCGGGATCGAGCAGCGCCGTGCGCACGAAATGCAGGTGGCTCAGGATCCGCTGCAGCCGGTGGCGTTCCTCACGCGTCGGCGTGAACGCGTCGAGCGTTTGCCGGGTCGCATCGATCGCATCGTTGACCGCGGCGAGCGTGGCGTCGAAGCGTTCGGCGTCCGGCCGGGCGAACAGCGACGACAGCGCGGTGCGCATCGTCTCGATCGCGCGTCGCCACGGCGTCGTCGGCGCATAGCGCGGATCGGACGGCAGCGTGGCCAGCTCGTGGCGCAGGTCGATGGCCGCGTTGCCGGTTTCGAGCACCGCGAACATCCAGCGCAGCGCGTCACGCTGCACGTCGGGCTGGTCGGCCGACAGCGTGTGCGCCTGGTACATCAGGTCGCGCGCGCCGCTCTCGAAGCGCGTGCGCAAACCGGCGAGCCGCGCATGGCAGGCCGCGACGGCCTGGTGACGCAGGTCGGCGAGCAGGCGCTTCTTGAGCCACGGCGCGGTCGGCGGGAACAGCACGGCGAACGCGATCGCCGATACCAGCATCGACAGCAGCAGCGCGAGCGCGTCGTTCATGAAGCTCATCGGATCGTAGTGCGTGATGCTGTCGGGGCCGGCGAGGAAGCAGAAGAAGATCAGGTAACCCATCCCGTAGCCCGCGAGCTTCGGCTTCAGCGTCATGTAGATGCCGATCGCGAGCAACGGCGCGAGCGCCGCGCACAGCAGCCAGAAGCCGTCGATCCGCGGGTAGATGCCGAACATCAGCAGGAAGCCGGTGCAAACGGCCAGCGCCGTGCCCATCCCCATCTGCGCGGCCATCGCGGTCGGGCGCGGTGCCGACGACGCGAGCGCGCAGGTCGCCGCGGCGTTCAGCACCAGCATCACGCCGCTCGGCCACGCGGTCTCGATCCAGAACCAGCCCAGCGCGAGAATCACCGTCGCGGTGCGGATTCCCGCGATCGTGGCGGCCGTCCGGTTGGTGCGCGGCTCGTAGCGCTCGATCCAGCGTTCGCGCTCGTGCGTCGCGGTCGCGAGCGACGCATAGGTCGCCGCGTATTCCTGCAGGTCGGTGATGAAGCGGTACAGCAGCTCGGCGGCCGTGTCGAAGTCGAGCAGCGGGAAGCCGGGCTGCGTTTCGAGCTCCGCGCGCGTCGCGCGGATGCGGCGCGGCAGCGCGTCGCGCCACGCGAGCAGTTGCTCGGCCGAGTGCGCGGCGTCGATCGACGTGCGCACGGGTTCGCCATGGCGCGTGAGCAGCGGCGCGATTTCGCGGAAATACGGCTCGATCGCATCGATCGCGGCCTGCGCACCGGCCGCGTGCAGCCGGTTCATCAACTGATGCAGCGCGTGAAAGCGGCTCGATGCGCTCATGAACTCGCTGTTCAGCCGCGCGAGCCGGCCGCTGCGCATGCGCGTGTCCGGATTCTCGAACACGGCCATGCTGCGCGCGGCCTCGAAGCCGACCACGTCGGCGACGAAGCGCGTGTGGATCGTCTCGATGTGCGCGCGGTCGAGCTGGCCCGACAGTGCCGACGCGACGTAGTCGACGAAGCTGCCGAAGCGCTTGCGCACCGTCGTGCGCATCTGCTCGCCGGTGTATTGCGGAAACACGAGCGCGCTGACCACGCCGGCCGACACGATCCCGATGATGACTTCCGAGACGCGCGTCATCGCGCTCATGAATGCGCCGTCCGGGTGCTGCGACGCGGGCAGGCCGATCAGCGCGGTCGTATAGCCGGCGAGCAGGAAGCCGTAGCTGCGGAAGTTGCGGTTGCGTGCCGCGCCGGCGGTGCACAGCGCGATCCAGATGGCGATCGCCAGCAGGAACAGCTGCGGCTGCTGCGGGAACAGCCCGACGAACGTGAGCGTCGCGATGAGCCCGAAGATCGTGCCGGCGACCCGGTAGAAGCTCTTCGCGAGCACGGCGCCGCTTTGCGGCTGCATCACGATGAAGACGGTCGTCATCGCCGTCTTCGGTGCCGGCAGGTCGAGCCGCATCGACACACCGAGCGCGATGAAGGTCGCGAGCAGCGCCTTGAACAGGTAGAGCCACGCGGCGCCGTCGGTGCGGGCCCAGTCGCCGAACGCGGCGGTCCAGGCCGCGAACGGGCCGCCGGCGGGTGTGGAAGCGGGGGAGGAGGCTGACATGGCGTCGCTCCGCGTTACCGTGCGGCCGGCACGCCGGACGCACCGGCGGCGGCCACCTGCTCGGGCCGGGCGACGGCTGCCACGGGCTTCGCGCCCGACGCGGCGGCAGGCGCGGCTGCGCCCGCGGCGGATTCGTCGTGCGACGGATGGCCGCCCTGCGGATGGCCGCCCCGAACGTCCGTACCCGTCTCGACCCCACCGCCGAGCGCGGCCATCAACTGCGCGTGCGCGGCGAGGCGTTCCGCATCGATGCGGGCGGCCGTTTCCTGCGCACGCAGCAACTGCTGCTGCGCGACCAGCACGTTCACGTAGTCGGTCAGCCCGCGGCGGAAGCCTTCGCGCGACAGCTGGTAGCTGCGGTCGTTGGCGGCCACCGAGCGTGCGGCGTCCTTCTTCTGCGTATCGAGCGAACGAATCCGCACGACCTGGTCGGCGATGTCCTTGAGCGCGCCGACGATCGTCTGGTTGTAGCGCTCGACCGCCTGGTCGTAGCCGGCATTCGCGGCGCCGAGCTGCGCCCGCAGCCTGCCGCCTTCGAAGATCGGCAGCGACAGCGCGGGGCCGGCCGTCCAGCCGCCGTTCATCGCGCGCAGGAAGTCGGTGAACGGCGCGGTCACGCCGAAGCCGCCGACCGTCGCGAGCAGGTCGATGTTCGGGTAGAACGACGCCTTCGCGACATCGATGCCGCGCGCCTGCGCGTCGACCGTCCAGCGCGCCGCGACGACGTCGGGGCGGCGGCCGAGCAGGTCGGCCGGCATCGCCGACGGCAGGCCGGCCGGTGCGTCGAGCGACAGCTGCGGCCGCTTGATCGCATCGCCCGCGCCGGGGCCCTTGCCGGCCAGCGCGGCGAGCTGATGCCGTGCGAGCTGGATCGCTTCCTCATAGCTGTCGATCTGGCGCTCATAATCGGGCAGCGTCGATTCCGCCTGGCTCACTTCGAGCTGAGTGCCGAGGCCGGCCTGCAGCCGCTTGCGCGCCAGATCGGCGAGCGAGCGCTGGCGTTCGAACGTTTCGTGCGCGAGGTCGAGCAACGCGTAGTTCATCGACATGCCGACGTACGCGCGCACGACGTTGACTTCGAGCTCGAGCTTGGCCGCCCGCGCGTCGGCGGCGGTTGCATGCGCGGTGTCGAGCGCGCGCTCGGTCGCGTTCTTGTCCTTGCCCCACAGGTCGAGGTGGTACGACAGGCCGAGCGTGCCGGTGTTGTTCCAGGTATCGGTGTTCGCGAGCGGGCCGGGGCCGTAGTACACGTTGTCCGGCCAGTGCTGGCGCATCAGCGACAGGTTGCCGTTGATCTGCGGCAGCTCGGCCGAGCGGGCCACGCGCGCCATCGCCTGCGCTTCGCGTACCCGTGCCTCGGCGGCCGCGAGCGTCGGGTTGCCGGCCTGGGCGTTGGCGATCCAGGCGTCGAGTTGCGGATCGCGGTAGGCGCGCCACCAGTCGGCCGCGGGCCAGCCCGCGTCACGGTCGGCCGCGCGGATCGCAGCGCCGGCATCGAGCGCGTTCGCCTCGATGCGGGCCGACTGCGGCTTGTTGTCGCCCATGCTCGCGCATCCGGCCATTATTAATGAGACTGCAAGAACCGCCAGTGCGAGCGTCCCTTTTGTCGCCGGAGACTGCACGATTTTCTCCCTTTCGGATATAGATGAGTCGGATGCGATTATATTTTTCAGTGATTCCTGAATAAATGGACAAGGGTGCAAGTCATTTTTACGAATCCTGAGACAATACTTGTTCGCCTCTGTGCAACAATCCGTCCGGATTCAAACGGGTAATGGGATGGATACGTTACAAAACATGCGGGTGTTCGTCCGCGTGGTCGACGCGGGAAGTTTTACCGCGGCCGCCCAGCAGATGAATTCGACTACCGCCTACGCGTCGCGCGCGGTCTCGGACCTCGAGGCGCACCTGCGCACGCGTCTCCTGAACCGCACGACGCGCCGGATCGCGCTGACCGAAGCCGGCGAGCGCTACCTGCAGCGCTGCGAAGAGATCCTCGCGTATGTCGACCAGGCCGAAGCCGAGGCGGGCGACGCGCATGCGCGCCCGTCGGGCAAGCTGAAGGTGCATTGCTTCACGAGCCTCGGCCAGCACTACCTGGTGCCGGCCATCGCGCGCTATCGCGAGCGCTACCCGGACGTGCACGTCGAGCTGACCCTTGCGCAGCGGATGCCCGATTTGCTCGACGAGGGGTATGACGTCGCGATCGTCGTCGGCCGCGACCTGCCCGATTCGGGGCTCGTGTCGCAGCGGCTCGGTGTGAGCTACAGCGTCGTGTGCGCATCGCCCGGGTATGTCGAGTCGCACGGCGTGCCGCAGCGGCCGGCCGACCTCGCGCAGCATGTGTGCCTCGGGATGATCGCGCCGGGCTTTCACTTCGACGAATGGGCGCTATCGGGGCCGAACGGCGACGAGGTCGTGCCGGTCACGGCGCCGCCGTTTCGCGTGAACGTCGCCGAGGCGCTCGCGGTGGCCGTGCGGGAAGGGATGGGGATCGGCGGTCTGCCGCTCTATTCGGCGATCGGCTGGCTGCGCAGCGGGCACATCGTGCGCGTGATGCCTGAGTACCGGTCGCACGTGATGAACATCTACGCGCTGTATCCGTCGCGCCAGTACCTCGACGCGAAAATTCGCACCTGGGTCGATTTCCTGCGCGACGAACTGCCGGCCACGCTCGCCGCCGACGAAGCCGCGCTCGAGCAGTACACGCGTGCGACATGACAGCGCGGTTGACCGCGATCTGACGAGATTTGTCCTTCACGCAACATTTTTTTACGAACGCGTGTCAGACAGTTTGATACTGTGGGAATTAACGAGATACGCAACCCCGGAGTAGCAATGGATACGCACCTGATGATCGGCCTTGGAGTCCTGCTGGGCGCGGCCGCGGCCGCCGCGGCGACCCGCGACCTGCTGCGCGCGATGAAGGCGAAGGCGCAGATGAAGCCGGTGCCGGTGCGGGTGCGCGAGCAACGTCGCCCCGGCCGCTGATCCGGCCGTCACGCTCCGGGTTGAAAAAGGCCGCGCAACGCGGCCGCGCGGGCCGGCGTTCAGCCGAGCTCGACGACCTTGTCCCATGCGAACGCGGTATTTTCCAGTTCGCCGGTGCGCCTGTGGATGTAGCCGCGCGGATTGCACACCACGCGCGTGCCGCCGTCCGCCACATAGTCGAATGACGTATGCGTGTGGCCGTGGAGCCACAGATTGACCGGCGGCTGCACGAGCTCCGCCATGTCCGTTACGAATCCCGCCGACGCAAGATCTTCCGCATAGCGCTCCGCCAGCGAGCGCCGGTGCGGCGCATGGTGGGTCACGACGATCGTCTGGCCCGCGAACGGTGTGGCGAGCTGCGCTTCGAGCCACGCGCGGCTGCGTCGATGCAGCGCGATCGCGTCCGCCGGCGAGAAATCCCGCTCCGGCGTGCCCGGCGTCGCATGCAGCGCCGCATCGTGCGGCCAGGTCACCTGGATCAATCCCTTGAAATCGAGCATCACGCGCTGCCCGGCCTCGATCGAACCGGCAAGGCTGGCTTCGTCGGCGCCGAACAGCGAAAAATCGGCCCAGAGCGTCGTGCCGAGCACGCGGTAGCGCTGCCCGGGATCGACGTAGACGTCGTTGTTCAGGTAATGCACGTTGTCGAGCGCCTGCGCCGCATCGCGCATTGCCGACTCCAGCGCGCCGAATTCTCCGTCGTAGTACTCGTGGTTGCCCGGCACGTAGATCACCGGCACCGCGGAATCGAACGTTTCGGCGGCCCAGCGCAGGCCTTCCGCGTGATTGTGGATGTCGCCGGCGAGCACGACGAGATCCGCGTCGGCATGCGGGATCGCGTCGGGCAGGTTGCTTTCGAGATGCAGGTCGGACAGGACGCGGACTTTCACGGGTGGGGCTCCGGAGTGGACGGCTTCAGCGCAGGACCTTGCCGGGATTCATCAGGCCGCGCGGATCGAGCGCGGTCTTCAGCGTGCGCATCAGCGTCGTTTCGACCGGCGACTTGTAACGCTGCGCGTCGTCGATCTTCAACTGGCCGATGCCGTGCTCCGCGCTGATCGTGCCGTGGTGGCGATGCACGTTGTCGTAGACGATCCGGTTGATCGGCGCCTGGAACGCGGCCAGGAACGCTTTCGGGTCGCCGCCTTCGGGCATCTGCACGTTGTAGTGGAGATTGCCGTCGCCGAGGTGACCGAACGTGACCATCCGCGCGCCCGGCGCGGCTTGCTGGATCGCCGCGTCGGTCTCGTCGATGAAGCGCGCGATCGACGAAATCGGCACCGCGATGTCGTGCTTGATGTTGAGCCCCTCGTCGGCCTGCGCGAGCGGGATGTGTTCACGCAGATCCCAGAACGCGCGCGACTGCGCGAGATTCTCCGCGACCACCGCGTCGACCACGAGCCCGGCCTCGAACGCTTCTTCCATCAGTTTCTCGAACAGCGCGCGCGCATGCGCTTCGCTTTCGTTGTCGGACAGTTCGAGCAGCACCGTCTGCGCATGCGTCTGCGCGAACGGGTAGCGCAGCTGCGGGTAGTGCTTGCCGACGAGCTGCATGCAGAAGTCCGACATCAGCTCGAAGCCGGTCAGCAGCGGCCCGGCCGCGCGCTGCGCGAGGGCGAGGAAATCGAGCGCCGCGTGCGGCGATTCGAGCGCGGCGAGGGCGGTGACCTGCGCGGCCGGCAGCGGATGCAGCTTCATCACGGCCGCCGTGATGATCCCGAGCGTGCCTTCCGCGCCGATGAACAGGTCGCGCAGGTCGTAGCCCGTATTGTCCTTGCGCAGCCCGCGCAGGCCGTCCCAGATTTCACCTTGCGGCGTCACGACCTCGAGCCCGAGACACAGCTCGCGCGCGTTGCCGTAGCGCAGCACCGCGGTGCCGCCCGCGTTGGTCGACAGGTTGCCGCCGATCGTGCAGCTGCCTTCCGCCGCGAGGCTCAGCGCGAACAGCCGGCCGCCTTCGCGGGCGCGCGCCTGCACGTCGGCGAGGATCACACCGGCTTCGACGGTGATCGTGTTGTTGTGCGGGTCGAGCGCGCGCACGCGGTTCAGGCGCGCGACGCTCAGCACGGCCTGGCTGCCGCTCGCGTCGGGCGTGGCGCCGCCGGCCAGGCCCGTGTTGCCGCCTTGCGGCACGAGCGCGATGCCGTGTGCGTTGGCCAGCTTGACGAGCGCGGCGACTTCGGCGGTGTTCGCGGGCTTCAGCACCGCGCATGCGGCACCCTTGTAGCGGCGGCGCCAGTCGGTCAGGAACGGTTCGGTATCGTGCGGGTCGGTCAGCACATGATCGGCGCCGATCGCGTCACGGCACGCGGAAACGAAAGCTTCGGAGGACATCATCACCTTGTCGCGTAAGGGTCAGGACGCGGCGCGCGACTTTTTCGCCGCGCGCTTGAACGGCGCGACGTACGCCAGCGCCGCCACGAAGAAGACGACGGCGAGCGCGGTCTCGCACCAGCCGAGCGTCGCGGACAGCCCGCGATCGGACATGCCGCGCACGACGCCTTCGGCGAAATAGACGAGTATCAGCATGCTCGCCCACTGCATCGTATAGATGTTACGCCGCCAGACGCCGGGCAGCGCGAGCGCGAGCGGGATCGCCTTGAGCATCAGCGCGGAGCCGCCCGGGCGCAGCGGCGCGAGCCACAGCTCCCACGCGAGCGACAGCGCGATCAGTGCGACGAGGCACGCGGTGGCGACCAGCGCGTGGCGCGGCCGGGCCGCGACGGCGGGGCGGGCGGGGGCGTTCATGCGGTCTCGGCGGCCTGGGCGCTGGACAGGGCGGCCGCCGCGCGCGCGAGCCGCACGCCGAGCGCGGCCGCGAGCGCCTTTTCGTCTGCCGACAGCCCGGCGGCTGCCGAGCGATCGTGCTGCGCGACGTGCGATGCGCCGTACGGCGTACCACCGGTGCGCGTCGTGGTGAGCGCGGATTCCGTGTACGGGATCCCGACGATCATCATCCCGTGATGGAGCAGCGGCAGCATCATCGACAGCAACGTCGATTCCTGGCCGCCGTGCAGGCTGCCCGTCGACGTGAACACGCAGGCCGGCTTGCCGGTCAGTGCGCCCGACAGCCATTGCGGTGTGGTGCCGTCGAGGAAATACTTGAGCGAGGCGGCCATGTTGCCGAAGCGGGTCGGCGAGCCGAGCGCGAGGCCCGCGCACTCCTCGAGATCCCGCAGTTCCGCGTACGGCGGGCCGTCGGCGGGGATGTCGGGGGCGGTGGCTTCGCAGACGGCCGACACGGGCGGCACGGTGCGGATGCGGGCCTGCATGCCCGGCACGCTGTCGATGCCGTTCGCGATCGCGAGCGCGAGATCGCGCGTGGCGCCGTGGCGGCTGTAATAGAGGACGAGGATGTCTTTCATGGGCGACGGAGCCGCGTGCGGCCGCGCGCGTGCCCGGTGCAGTCGGCCCCTGCTGGAATCGAGCGGCTATTATAGGGGCTGAAGCCGTCGCGCAGCGCGACGGCGGCGCGCCGTCGGGCGCGCGGCATCAAGAAGGAGAAGTCGTTTGCCGAAGTTGAGCGTCGATCTCGACACCATCAAGCGCCTCGCGCAGTTCGCGGCCCGGCGCAGCGCCGAGGATCGCATCCCGCAAGTGGCGGGCAGCCTCACGTTCACGACGATGCTGGCGCTCGTGCCGCTCGTGACGGTCGCGTTCGCGCTGTTCACCGCGTTCCCGATGTTCGCGTCGTTCCAGATCTCGCTGCAGGGGTTCCTCGCGGATCACCTGATGCCCGCGCAGTTCAACGTCCAGATCTTCAAGTACCTGAACCAGTTCGCGTCGAAGGCGAAAGGGCTGACGACGGCCGGCCTGATCGTGCTCGTCGTCACGTCGGTGATGACGATGATGACGATCGAATCGGCGTTCAACCTGATCTGGCGGGTGCGCAAGCCGCGGCCGTTCGCGCAGCGCGTGCTCGCGTACTGGGCGCTGATCACGCTCGGCCCGTTGCTGTTCGGCGTGAGCCTGTCGATCTCGTCGTACCTGTTCACGCAGTCGCTGGCGTTTACGGGCGCCGCGCCGTCCACGTCGATCGTCGAGTGGCTGCTCGCGCTCGTCTCGCTGCCGTTGACGGTGCTCGCGTTCACGCTGCTGTACGTGTACCTGCCGAACTGCACGGTTGCATGGCGCGACGCGGTGATCGGCGGGCTGTTCGCGGCCGTCGCGTTCGAGCTCGCGAAGCGCGGCTTCGGCTATTACGTGCGGCGCATTCCGACCTACACGGCCGTCTATGGCGCGTTCGCGGCGCTGCCCGTGTTCCTGTTGTGGGTGTACCTGAGCTGGTTCATCGCGTTGCTCGGCGCGATGGTGGCGTCCGCGCTGCCGGCGATCCGCGTCGGCCAGTTCCACCGCATCCACTACCCGGGCAGCGACCTGCTCGACGCGCTGGAAATGCTCGCGCGGCTGGCCGAGGCGCGCACGGCCGGCAAGCGCGGCTACACGGCGCTGCGGCTCGCGACCATGTTGCGCTGCGACATGGAAACCGCGCAGCGCCTGCTGACGACGATGGAGGAGCGGGAATGGATTGCGCGGCTCGACGGCGGCGGCGAGACCACGCCGCGCTACATCCTGCTCGCGAACCCGGAGCAGCTGACGCTTGCGCAGCTGTTCGACGTGCTGGTGATCGACCGCACGGAACTCACCTACCAGCTGCAGCGGCGCCGCAGCCACGTGGATGGCGCTGCGTTGCTCGCGGTGCTGTCGAGCGACCGCTTCGACGTGTCGCTCGCGACGCTGATCGCCGCGCACCGGCTCGCGGGTGCGCAGCCGACGGCGATGCCGGGGCAGGCGCCGGGCGCCGTGCCCGATCCGCACGCGCGGCCGCCGCGCCCCGCGTAAGCGCGGCGCCCGGCCGCGTCATAACGGAATCTTGCCCGTACAGATATCCTTGAACATCACCCAGTCGCCCATCAGGCTGTAGATCGGGTGCCGGAACGTGGCCGGGCGGTTCTTCTCGAAGAAGAAGTGTCCGACCCACGCGAATCCGTAGCCGCAGACGATCGCTGCCGGCAGCCACAGCCAGTCGCCGGTCGCGATCGCCATCGCGACGCAGCCGATCACGCCGAGCGAGCCGATGAAGTGCAGCCGCCGCGACGTCCGGTTCTGGTGTTCATTCAGGTAATACGGGTAGAAATCGGCGAAGCTGGCGAATTGCTCCGAATGCGTATGCGCCATGGACGTCTCCTCCGGCCGCTGTTCATGGGGCCATTGTGCTGCCGGCAGTCCGCTTCCGCAAGCGGGGGCGGCCCGCCGCGGCGGGCCCGCGCTTTCCTTTTGACAGGCTTTCCGATACGATCGAACGAGGTTTTGCATTCAAGCATGAGGGGACTACGATGCGCGTCAGCGATATTCTGAAAGTGAAGGGCAACACGCTGTTTACGGTGACGCCCGATAAGCCGCTGCGCGAAGCGGTCGATACGATGGCCGAACACGACATCGGTTCGCTCGTCGTGATGGAGTACGGCGATCTCGTCGGGATGCTGACGTTCCGCGAGATCATCCTGCGTCTGCACGTGAACGGCGGCGCGATCGGCGACGTGCAGGTGCGCAAGGTGATGGACGAGCCGCTCACGTGCACGCCGGAAACGGACGTCAACGAAGTGCGCCGGATGATGCTCGAGCGCCATGCGCGCTACATGCCGGTGCTCGACAAGAAGGTGCTGATGGGCGTCATTTCGTTCTACGACGTCGCGAAGACGGTCGTCGAGGCGCAGAGCTTCGAGAACCGGATGCTGAAGGCATACATCCGCGACTGGCCGGAATCGGAAGCCGAAGCGCACAAGTCGTGAACCATGCCGCGCCCGTCGCCGTCATGCGCGGGCGCCGCTACCCGGCACGCGGCGGCGCAGGTGGGTCCTGCGCCGCCTTTTTTTCAATGACCACACGAGGCCCGCGCAGCGCTGCCCAGACGGCGCGCGCGTATTCCGCATGAGCGATCAAACGCAAGCCACTTCCAGGCGGCGTGACGAACGGCGCGCGCACGCGTCGCAGTTCGACCTGCTGCGCGAGCGCCGTTTCGCGCCGTTCTTCACGACCCAGTTCCTCGGCGCGCTGAACGACAACGTCTTCAAGATCGGCTTCACGTCGCTCGTCACCTATCACACCGCGCGGTTCTCCGGCGTCGATGCGAAGACGGCGGCCTTCCTGATTTCCGCGATCTTCATCTTGCCGTTCGTGCTGTTCTCGGCGACGTCCGGCCAGATCGCCGACAAGTACGACAAGGCGACCCTCACGCGTTTCGTGAAGACCTTCGAGATCGTGCTGATGCTGGTCGGCGCGGCCGGTTTCGTCACGCACAGCGCGCCGCTGCTGTATCTGTGCACGTTCATGATGGGGATGCACTCGACGCTGTTCGGGCCCGTCAAGTATTCGTACCTGCCGCAGCATCTCGGCGAGCACGAGCTGGTCGGCGGCAACGGCCTCGTCGAGATGGGCACGTTCATCGCGATCCTGATCGGCACGATCATCGGCGGCGCGGCCGCGGGCATCGAAGGCAACGGCGAGCGCGTGCTCGCGGTGAGCGTCGTCGTCATCGCGCTCGCGGGGCGGTTCGTCGCGCAGCGCGTGCCGTCCACGCCGGCGCCGCAGCCCGATCTCGTGATCAACTGGAATCCGGTCAGCGAGACCTGGCGCAACCTCGGGCTCGCCCGGCAGAACCGCACCGTGTTCCTGAGCCTGCTCGGCATCTCGTGGCTGTGGTTCGTCGGCGCGACGTTCCTCACGTCGTTCTTCAATTTCGCGAAGGACGTGCTGTCCGCCAGCCCCGACGTCGTCACGATCCTGCTCGCGACGTTCTCGGTCGGTATCGGCCTCGGCTCGCTGCTGTGCGAGCGCCTGTCGCAGCGGCGCGTCGAGATCGGTCTCGTGCCGCTCGGCTCGATCGGCATCAGCGTGTTCGCGATCGAGCTGTATTTCGCGAGCCATGCGCTGCCGTCGCCCGGCCATCTGCTGTCGGTCGGCGAGTTCCTGGCCGGCGCGCGCCACTGGCGCATCCTGGCGGACCTGTTCCTGCTCGCGATGTTCGGCGGCTTCTACAGCGTGCCGCTGTACGCGCTGATCCAGAGCCGCAGCGCCCCGACGCACCGTGCGCGGATCATCGCCGCGAACAACATCCTGAACGCGCTGTTCATGATCCTGTCGGCCGTGATGGCGATGGGGCTGACCAAGGCCGGCGTCGACATCCCGGGGCTGTTCCTCGTCACCGCGCTGCTGAACGTGATCGTCGCCGCGTATATCTATCTGCTCGTGCCCGAGTTCCTGCTGCGCTTCGTCGCATGGGTGCTCGTGCATACGTTCTACCGGATTCGCCTCGTGCACGCGGAGCGGATTCCGGCGGAAGGGGCGGCCGTGCTCGTGTGCAACCACGTCAGTTATGTCGATGCGCTCGTGCTGGCCGCCGCGAGCCCGCGCCCGATCCGTTTCGTGATGGACCACCGGATCTTCAAGACGCGCTTCGCGAGCTGGGTGTTCCGGCATGCGAAGGCGATCCCGATCGCGCCGCGCCACGAGGATCCCGCGATGCTCGCGCGTGCGTACGACGCATGCGAGGCCGCGCTGAAGGAAGGCGAACTCGTGTGCATCTTCCCGGAAGGCAAGCTGACGAAGACGGGCGACATCAACACGTTCCACCACGGCATTACGGAGATCCTGGGCCGCACGCCGGCACCGGTGATCCCGATGGCGCTGCGCGGGCTGTGGGGCAGCTATTTTTCGCGGCATTCAGATGCGCGGATGCCGCGGCCCATCAAGCGCGGCGTGATGAGCCGGCTGACGCTGGCGGTCGGCGAGCCGATCCCGGCGTCGGTCGCGACACCCGAAGCGCTTCAGGCGGCAGTCACCGAACTGCGCGGCGCGCGGAAGTAGGCGGGGCGGGCCCGGCGGCGCCGCCCCGGGCCGTCATGGCCGCCGTGAACGGGCCTGTTCGACCGGAACGGCGCGGGTCCGCAATCGTCGCCCGGGCCGTTCCCGTGCTAGGCCGGTATGGTCCGAACGGTTCACACGGCCCGCGTGCCCGGGACGGCTGGCATAATAGCGGCTTACCTCTTTTCTCGACCGGCAAACGATCGACCTGCCTGCGGCCTGGGCAGCGCATCGGTTTGTCCATTTCTCTTTGGGCGGTTCCATCATGTCCGGCAATACCCTCGGCACGCTTTTCACTGTCACGACCTTCGGCGAATCGCACGGTCCCGCGATCGGCTGCGTGATCGACGGCTGCCCGCCGGGAATGGGGCTGACCGAAGCCGACATCCAGGTCGAACTCGATCGCCGCAAGCCCGGCACGTCGCGCCACGTGACGCAGCGGCAGGAGGCCGACGAGGTCGAGATCCTGTCGGGCGTGTTCGAAGGCGTGACGACCGGTACGCCGATCGCGCTGCTGATCCGCAACACCGACCAGCGCAGCAAGGACTACGGCAACATCGTCGAGACGTTCCGCCCCGGCCACGCCGACTATACCTACTGGCAGAAATACGGCATCCGCGACTATCGCGGCGGCGGCCGTTCGTCCGCGCGCCTGACCGCGCCGATCGTCGGCGCGGGTGCGGTCGCGAAGAAGTGGCTGCGCGAGCGCTTCGGCGTCGAGGTGCGCGGCTACATGAGCGGCCTCGGGGAGATCGACGTGCCGTTCGTCGACTGGTCGCACGTGCACGAGAATCCGTTCTTCTCGCCGAATGCGGCCGTCGTGCCGGAGCTCGAGGCGTACATGGATGCGCTGCGCAAGGATGGTGATTCGATCGGCGCGCGCATCGACGTCGTCGCATCGGGCGTGCCGGTCGGCTGGGGTGAGCCGGTGTTCGATCGTCTCGATGCGGACATCGCAAAGGCGATGATGAGCATCAACGCGGTGAAGGGCGTCGAGATCGGCGCGGGCTTCGACAGCGTCGCGCAGCGCGGCTCGGTGCACGGCGACGAGCTGACGCCGGGCGGTTTCGTCGGCAACCATGCGGGCGGCGTGCTCGGCGGGATTTCGACGGGGCAGGACATCACCGTGTCGATCGCGATCAAGCCGACGTCGAGCATCCGCACGCCGCGTCGTTCGATTACGAAGGCCGGCGAGGAAGCGACGGTGGAAACGTTCGGCCGTCACGATCCGTGTGTCGGCATTCGCGCGACGCCGATCGCCGAGTCGATGCTCGCGCTGGTGCTGATCGACCATGCACTGCGCCATCGCGCGCAGTGCGGCGATGTAGAGACGCCGACGCCGAAGATCGCGGGCAGCGCGACCTGACGCGAGCGGGCGGGGCGCAGCGCGTCTCGCCGCCAGTTGCGCGGAGCATGCAAAACGGGGCGCTGCATCAAGCAGCGCCCCGTTTCGTTTGCGGCAACCCAAAAAGCGCGCCGCGCGTGGCGGCGCATTCCGGCAATTACATGTTCGGGTAATTCGGCCCGCCGCCGCCTTCCGGCGTGACCCACACGATGTTCTGCGTCGGGTCCTTGATGTCGCAGGTCTTGCAGTGCACGCAGTTCTGCGCGTTGATCACCAGGCGGTCGCTGCCGTCGTCGTTCTTCACGAACTCATACACGGCCGCCGGGCAGAAGCGCCCCTCCGGCCCCGCGTACGTGCGCAGGTTCACGTTCACCGGCACGTTCGCATCCTTCAGCGTCAGGTGCGCCGGCTGGTTCTCCTCGTGGTTCGTGTTCGAGATGAACACCGACGAGAGGCGATCGAACGTCAGCTTGCCGTCCGGCTTCGGATACTCGATCGGCTGGCATTGCGATGCCGGCTTCAGCATCTCGTGGTCCGCATGCTTGTGATGCAGCGTCCACGGCACGTTGCCGCCCATCACCTTCTGCTCCAGCCCGACCATCAGCGTGCCGAGGTACAGGCCCTTCGCCATCCACTGCTTGAAGTTGCGCGCGCGGTACAGCTCCGTGTACAGCCACGACTGCTTGAAGGCGTCCGGGTATGCGTTGAGCTCGTCCGACTGGCGGCCGGCCTGCACCGCGTCGAACGCGGCGTCGGCCGCCAGCATGCCGGTCTTGATCGCCGCGTGGCTGCCCTTGATCCGCGACGCGTTCAGGAAGCCCGCGTCGTCGCCGATCAGCGCGCCGCCCGGGAACACCGTCTTCGGCAGCGACAGCAGCCCGCCGGCCGTGATCGCCCGCGCGCCGTACGACACGCGCTTGCCGCCTTCCAGGA